>NZ_BBQH01000026.1 GCF_018397995.1 Rhizomonospora bruguierae | reverse complement strand
CTACCGGTGTTGCGGCTGCCACGGCTGCCACTTCTGCCCCCGACTGCTTCCGCCGGCACGGCCCGCCGCCGCATCTGGCGCCGACCGGGCCTCGGCACCCCGCTGCTGGCCGCCGTCTCCGCCGGCACCTGGCGTGGTTTGCTCGGCTCGTACATCCCGGTGGTGCTCGCCACAGCCGGGCACTCCACCTCGACGGTCGGGCTACTCGTGGGGTTGGGGTCGGCCACCAGCATTGCTGGCTCGGTGCTGGTCGGCCTGGTCTCCGGGCGGTTACTGCGCCTGTTGTGCCCGGCTGCGGCGTTGGCCACCGGTGCCAGCCTCACCGGAACCGGACTGTGGCCGGCGGCCGTGCCGGTGGTCGCCGTGCTGCTGCTGATCAGCGGCGCCGGGGCGGGTGTGTTGCAGACGTTGAGTTCGTTCCTGGCCGCGCGCTCGGCGCCGCCCGACGAACGCGGGCGGGTGGTGGCCGAGGTGGGCACGTACCGCGCGGTGGCGCTGCTCACCTCGCCGCTGGGCATCGCGGCGTTACTTCTGGTCTGGCCGCTCGGGCCAGCCATGGCGTTGGTCGGCGCCACCGCCGCCGCACCGGCCCTGAACCGATGGCCCGGCCGGGTGCCGGCCTCGTGACCGAGCGACCTGTCGCCTGTTGGCGACCTGCTGCCGGCCTACTGGCGACTGGGACCGCACGGACGGCGGCCTGGCCGCAACGGGAACACCTACGGAGGTACACATGACGCAGCCGATGCCGGATCGGGCCGGATTTGAGCAGACTCATCCCCGGACCCGGGTGGTCGCCGGCCAGGGTAGCCACCGCCGGCTGCCTGAACTCCTGTCCGACCTAAGTGCCCGCACCGTGTTCGTGGTATGCGGCCGCACAGTGGGAGCTGGGCCGCAAATGGCGGCACTGCGCGACGTGCTGGGTGACGCGATCGTCGGGGTCTTCGACGGGATCCGTCCGCAGGCCGGCATGACAAACATCGAGGCGGCAGCGCAGATGGTGCTCGCCTCCGGCTCGGACGCGGTGCTCAGCCTCGGCGGCGGCGCCGCTATCGACACGGCGAAGTACCTGATCCTGCTGCTCTCCAAGGGAGGGCATCCGCTCGCCGAGTACCAGGTGCCCAAGGGGCGGGGCCGCGAGGGCCGGCCGGCCCTCGCGTTGACCAAGGCCGCCTACCCGCACATCGCGGTGCCGACCACCGCCGGCTCGTCCAGCGAGGTGATGCCGTGGGCCGGCATCCGCGACGAGCGGCTTGGGGAGAAGCTGCTGTTCCGCGATCCACTGCTGGTACCGGATGTGGCGGTGCTCGACCCGCTGATGGTGATGCACACCGGGCCGGAGTTGACCGCTACCAGCGGGGTGACGGCCCTGGCACGCGCCATCGAGACGACGTATTCGCGTAACCGGCAACCGATGGCGGACGCGTACGCGATACAGGCACTGCACCTGTTGGCCGCCGCGCTGCCGCAGTCGATCGAGGCACCGGACGACCTGGCCGCGCGGGGCGATGCCCAGGTAGGCGCGTTGCTGTCCGGCATCGCCGCGGACAACGCGATGGTCTCGCTGGTGCACTCGATTGGACACGCGGTGGGCGGCAGGTACGGCCTACAGCATGGTGTGGCGCACCGGATCTTCCTGGCTCCGGTCGCCGGACGGCTGCTGCCCGCTGCGGGGCCGACTGTGTACCTGGTTGCGAACGCGTTGGGTTTGCCCGCGCCGGCGGGGCCGCCCGAGGCGGTAGCGGCCAAGGTCACCGACCGGCTAACGGAGATGCTCGCCCCGCTGCCGGTGCCGGCCACTCTCCGCGAGGTCGGCGTAGCGGTGGGCGATCTGCCGGACTTGGCGAACGCGACCTACGCCGAGCCGATGATGGCCTACTGCCCGCGCGAGGTGACCATGGCGGAAATCGAAGAGCTGCTGAAGTCCTGCTGGTGACATCCGCTGGTAGGCAAAGGGCAAGGGGAAGGTAGGCAGTAATGCAATTGGAACACGAGTTCACCGTGCCGGTCAGTGTCGAGGAAGCGTGGCAGGTGCTGCTCGACGTCGAGCGCGTCGCGCCGTGCATGCCGGGAGCGGCGGTGACCCGGGTGGAGGGCGACGAGATCGACGGCACCGTCAAGGTCAAGGTCGGCCCGATGCAGGTGATGTACCGGGGCGCGGCCAGGTTCACCGAGCGCGACGACGAGGCCAGGCGGGTGGTGGTGGTGGCCAGCGGCAAGGAGAACCGTGGCACCGGTACGGCGAAGGCGACGGTGACCGGGACGCTGGCCCCCGACGGCGAGAGCGCTACCCGGGTGCGGGTGCTGACCGACCTGGCCATCACTGGCAAGCCGGCGCAGCTCGGCCGAGGGGTGCTGGACGAGGTCGGGCAAAAGCTGATCGGCCGGTTCGCCGAGGCGCTCGCCGCGGAGCTGGCCCGCCACCCCGCAGCGGAGGCGGCCGCCGGGCCAGTCATAGCACCCGCACCGGCGGCTGCTACCGTCACGCCGACGCCCGCCGTGGCACCGCGGCCCGAAGCCCTGCTTACTCCGATGGGCCCACAGCCCGGCCGGCCGGCCCAGGATGAGGCCATCGACCTGCTCGACGTCGGCGCGCTGCCAGTGCTGAAGCGGCTCCTCGTGCCAACGGCCGTGGTCAGCGTGGCGGTGCTGGCCGCGGTGGGGCTCTGCCGACGCCGGCGCCGGCGTTGACCGCCCGGCTCCCCCGGATCACGCTGGTCAGCACCGGGGGCACGATCAGCGCGGTCGGGCGGGACCGGTTGGACCTGTCCCGGTACGGCGACACGAATCGACATCGGGAACTCTGCGCCCTGCTGGACGAGATCCCTGAGCTGGCCGCGGTCGCCGAGATCCACCCGGAGGTCCGGCCCGCCCTGCCGAGCCACGGCATGGGCCTGGCCGACCTGCTCGACCTCGGCCGGCTGGTGCGGCGGCTAACCGGCGAGCCGAACATAGCGGGGGTGGTAGTCACGTACGGCACCAACACGCTGGAGGAGACCGCGTTCTTCATGGACCTGGTGTGCCCGCCCGGCAAGCCGGTGGTCGTTACCGGCGCGATGCGTCCGGCCTCCGGGCTGAGCGCCGACGGGCCGCTGAACCTGCTCAACGCGGTACGGCTGGCGGCCTCCCCGGGAGCGCGAGGGCGCGGGGTCCTGGTACTGCTGGACGACACCATCCATGCTGCCCGGGACGCGACGAAGGCGGCAACGAACCGGGTCGCCGCGTTCCGCGGCGGGGAGGTGGGGCCGCTCGGGTTTGTGGAGAGTGACGGCACCGTAGTCTTCCACCACCGCCTCGAGCGGTGGCCCGCGCAGGGCGCCTTCGATCCATCCAGCCTGACCGGGCTGCCCCGAGTCGATGTGGTGGTGTCATACCTGGGCGCGGATGGGGCGATGGTTGAGGCGAGCGTGCGGGCGGGCGCGGCCGGCATCGTCAGCGCCGGCACCGGGGCCGGCTATCCGACGCCTGCCGAACGGGCCGCGCTGGAACGGGCCGCCGAGGCGGGTGTAGTGGTGTGCCAGGCCAGCCGGGTCGCGGCGGGCCGGGTGACGCCTCGCCCGGAGGCCGTCCCGCACGGCTTCGTGACCTGCGGCAACCTCAACCCGTGGAAGACCCGGCTGTTGCTCGCCTTAGCGCTCACCCACTCCCGCGACCCCGCACGCATCCAGCCGCTGTTCGACCGCTAACCATGCCTCCCCTCCCAGTACCCGGCGAGCGACAGTGCGGCCCGGCGCAGGACGCCCATCGGATGTTGGTCCAACCTCCGGGCAACCGCCCACAGCGCCTCTGCGGGCTCGGCAGGGGTGACGCCGGCCGCCGCGCCGCGGGCAGTCGCGGCAAGAAACTTCCGCCGGACCCGGTCCGGCACGTCCACCGTGAGCCAGGGATCACCATCGAACGTCCGGTCGGCGGTGACCACCCGGAGGCGGGCGCCGAAGCCCTCGGTGAGCTGCGGGTCGGCGACGTACCGGACCTTGGCGGCGAGCGCGCGAAGTTCCGGCCGGCCGACGCTGACCGGCTCAAACGAGTCGCTGTCCACGTCCTCATCGAGCAGACCGAGCGCGACCACGAGGGGAAGGCTGGTGCGGGCCTGGTACTCGCCTACCGGGTTCAGCTTTTCCGCCAGCGGCTCGCAGACGATCGGCACATACCAGGGCGCGACACCGCAGACGATCTCGGTAATGTCGGACACCCGGACGTCGCGGTGGCGCAGGTCATGGGCCATCACGATGAACGGATGCAGCACATGCGCGCAGGGGTACAGCTTGATCTGTGCGGTGGCGGAGAGCCACCGCTCGCCCAACCCTTCAGTGACCTGCGCTGGGTCCACCTCGTCGCCAAGAAACGCGGTGAACAGGCCGTGCCTGCCCTCAACAATCGAGGCTGGGCCGGGAAAATTGCGGGCGGCGAGCCCGTCAGCGATCACCCCGCCGTGTGCCGCCCAGCCCGGGTGCAGCCGTTTCGACCAGGTGCCATCGCTGAGGAACTCCAACAGTCCGCCGGAAAAGCTGCCGGCAAGGCCCATCGCGCTGGCGACGGTCGCCGGCGAGCGCCCGCGCAGCACGCCGACGACCAGGGCGGCGGCGAGCGGGCCGAAGACGCTGGTGGCCTGGAACCCGTGGGCGTGCAGCCGGCGGCCGGCGGCGGCGCCGAGCCGGGCGAGCAACTCATCGCCGGCGGCCAGCGCTGCGACCACCTCGCCGCCAGCACGCTCGTCGTCCGCGGCGGCCAGCGCGGCGGGCAGCAGCACGCTCATCGGATGGATCACCGACTCCGGAAAGGTGTCGTCGTAGTCCAGGGCGTGTACCAGCGTGCCGTGGGCCAGGGCGGACGACGCCGGGTGCAGCGGACGCGGGTCGAACAGCAGGGCCCTCCCGGACCCGGACAGCTCCGCAGCCAGGTCCCGAACCGCTTTGCCCGGCGGGGTGTCCCACGCCGCAGCGACCAGGCCGACCGCGTCGGCAACCCGCAGCGTTATCCGGTCGCGGACCTCCTCGGGCAGGTCGGATGGGCGCAGCCGGCCGGCCCAGGCGGCGAACAGGTGAGAAATCTTAGTCACTGGTGTTAATCCTCGATTCGACAAAGCAAGGGTGAATAGGGCAATGAAGAATGTGTGGGATATAGCCGACAGCATTGAACCGGGTGAGGTGACCGAACTCGCCCTCGAACTCGGGCGAATCGACAGCCCGAGCGGCCAGGAGCACGCGGTCAGCGACTTCCTGCTTGACTGGTGCGGCGATGCCGGGTTGGCGCCGCGCCCCGTGCGGGCGTTGCCGGACCAGGCGGCGAATGTGGTGGCCCGGATACCGGGACGCGGCGGTGGCCGGTCGTTGCTGTTCAACAGCCACATGGACACTGCGGTCACGTCCGGCGACTACACCTACTTCCGGGAGCCGGACCTGCCGGAGTTCCACACCGCCTGGCGGGACGGTGCCGACCTGGTCGGGGCGGGCGTGGTCAACGACAAGGGTCCGATGGCGTGCTGGCTGGTCGCCGCCGCGACGCTGCGCCGGTCCGGCGTGCAGCTGCCCGGCGACCTCGTGCTCACCATGGTGACCGGCGAGATCGGCCACGAACCGGTGGACGAGTACCAGGGGCCGCGCTTCGCCGGCAAGGACTACGGCAGTCGGTTCGTCGCCACCCACGGCGCGCTCGCCGACTATGTCGTGGTGGCCGAGACCACGTCGTTCACGCCGATCTGGATCGAGCCCGGCAAGGCGTTCTTCCGGATCGCCGTGCGGGGCCGGGACCGGGCGGTCTACACGCCGTACCTGCAGCGGCCGTATGCCCCGGACGCGCATCCCAACGCGATCGTCCGGGCGGCGCCGCTGATCCCTGCGATCGAGCGGTGGGCGTACGAGTACCAGGAGCGTTCGCGCATCGTGTGCGACGCCGGTGAGGTGGTGCCGAAGGTGAATATTGGCGCGATCCGGGCGGGGCACCCGACCCAGCCCATCCTCTCCCCTGCCTCGTGCATCTTTTACCTGGACGTGCGGTTGCCGCCTGGTGAGCATCCGCTGGGTGTCCAGGAGGAGTTGCGCGAACTGGCCCGGTCCGTCGGCGTGGACGCCGAGGTGGAGTGCTACCTGTTCCGCCGCGGCTACCAAGCGGCCGGCGCCGAGCCGCTCGTGGATGCGCTGTGGACGGCCACCGACGCCGAGGTGGATCCGGTACGGCGTACCCCGCCTGGCCATTCCCCGGCGAGCATGTGGCGGGACCTGAATGTGTGGAACGAGATGGGTATGCCGGCCGTTACCTTCGGTCCTGGCCAGGGCACCGGCGCGGGCAATGTCGCGATCGTCGAGGCGGACCTGCACGCCTGCGCTCGGATTTACCTGCGTACCGCACTGGCCGTCTGCGCAGCGCCGCGGGCCTGACGGTGCGATGAGTTCCCTCCCGGTGAGGACACGGGCCGCCGGCCGGCCCGCCGGGCCCCAGCCTCGCCGATCGGATGGACGGGTGGGGAGCCGGCCGTTCCGCTGGGCGGACGGGCGCGGTAGGCAGGCCGCGGGCCGAGCGGGTGTACTGATCGTCGCCGGTGGCGAACCTGGGAGAGGAGCCCCGCGTTGGGGGTACGGCTGAAGGTCAACGGTGCCATCCACGAACTCGAGTTGGCACACAACGCCCTGCTGCTGGATGTGCTGCGCGACCGGCTCGGGCTGACCGGCGCGAAGCGGTCGTGCGACATGCAGGTCTGCGGTACCTGTACGGTGCTGGTCGGCGAGGAGCCGGTTAGCTCGTGCTGCTTCCTCGCGCACGATGCTGGTGACGACGAGGTGCAGACGATTGAGGGCTTCGCCGCCGCGGACGGGTTCGCCGTCGTCGGGGCCGCCTTCGCCGAGCACAATGCTTTCCAGTGCGGCTACTGCACGCCGGGCTTCCTGATGACCCTCAAGCCGCTCTTGGCGCGGGGCACCCTGCGTTCACGGGAGGACGTCCAGCGGGAGTTCGCCGGCAACCTGTGCCGGTGCACCGGCTACCGCGCAATCGTGGATGCGATCTGTGAGATCGCCGGGATCGCTCCGGCGCCGGGCCGGGACGCCGCCGCGAGCGCGCCTACTGGGCAGCAGCGGTGATACCCGCGGGAACGGCCGTCGGGCGGTCGGTGGTTCGGCCCGACCTGGCGGCCAAACTGTCCGGTGCAGCCGTCTACGGCGCCGACCTGCCGGTCGCCGGAGTGTTGCACGTCAAGCTGCTGCGTAGCGTCGTGGCACACGCCCGGATCGCTGCCGTCGACCCCGCTGCCGCGCTGGAGGTGCCGGGCGTGGTCGCGGTAGTCACCGCCGCCGATCTAGTCGACCTGGACGCCACCTGGGGCCACTACGTGCGCGACCGACCGATCTTCGCTGACGGCGTGGTGCGCTTCGCGGGCGAGATCGTGGCCGCCGTCGCGGCCGAGACCGAGGAGGCAGCGGCAGCAGCAGTGACCACTATCGAGGTCGAGTACGACGAGCTACCCGCCCTGCTCGACGTGGCTGCTGCGGCGGCGCCGGGCGCGGCACGGGTGCACGACCGGGCACCGCGGCCGGGGTTCGCCTGCCCGCCCGGCACCGAACTGGGCATGGACAATGCCTTCTACCACCACGGACTGCAGCACGAGCGAGTCGCTGAGGTGGACGAGGCCGGCGCTGTGGTGGTCCAGCACGAGTACATCTTCCCTGCCGTCTATCAGTACGCGATGGAGCCGCATGTGGTGGTCGCGAGCTGGGAGCCGGACGGGATCAGTGTGCACTCCTCCTGCCAGCACCCGTTCTTGGTCCGGCAGGAACTGGCCACCGTGTTCGGGCTGCCGCTGGAGCGGGTGCGGGTGCGGGTCCCGTTCGTCGGCGGCGGCTTCGGCAGCAAGTCGTACACGAAGATGGAACCGGTAGCGGTCGCGGTGGCACGGGCCGTTGGCCGCCCGGTCCGGCTGGTCAACCGCGTGGAGGACGCGATGGTGACCACCCGCCGGCACGGGATGCGCTGCCGGATGCGCACCGCCGTGCGCCCGGATGGGCGCTTCGTGTCCCGCCAGGCGTGGATCTGGATGGATACCGGCGCGTACGCAGACAACGGCCCGACGGTCACAATGGTGGCCGGGATGGCCGCGGTCGGGCCTTACCGCTGGGATCGGGTGGACATCGACGCCGCCTGCGTCTACACCCACCTGCCGCCGTCCGGGTCGTACCGCGGCTTCGGTGCCGCCCATCTGCAGTGGGTCGGCGAGTCGCAGGTCGACGAGGTGGCGGCGCTGCTCGGTATCGACCGGTTGGAGTTGCGGCTGCGTAACCTGCTCGACCGGGGCGAGACGCTGATCCCTGGGCAGCGCCCGCTCGACGCCGACCTCGCGGGCGACCTGCGAGAGGTGGCCAAGCGACTGGACTGGGGCGGCGCGTTGCCCGCGTGGCGGGGGCGGGGCATCTCGGTCGGCGTTTCGCCTGCCGGGGTGTCGGCGCGCTCGGCGGCCCGGGTCGAGTTGCGGCCGGACGGCCGGGTGATGGTGCTGGTCGGGTCGCAGGAGATCGGGCAGGGCGCCCGCACTGTGCACGCTCAGATCGCGGCGGAGGTGCTCGGCTTGGGCATGGAGCGGGTGGTGGTGTTGCCCACCGATACCGACCACACGCCGTACGACCGCTCCACCGGCGCCAGCCGCTCGACCACCGTCGCTGGGCTGGCGGTGCAGCGGGCAAGCGAACGGCTGCGGACCGCGCTGTTGGCCGCCGCCGCCGAGCACGGGGGTGTGCCCGTTGACGAACTCACCTTGCGGGACGGGCGGATCAGCACGGGCAAGCGGTCCTGGGACATCGCCGAACTCGCCGCAGCCGGGCCCATAGGGGCGGACGGCGACGCCAGCGAACTCACCGGGGCGGGGCCGGCCCTGTTCTGGGAAGTCTGTGTGGCTGGCGCGGAGGTGTCAGTGGATCCGGAGACGGGACTGGTCGAGGTGCCGAGGGTGGTAACCGTGGCCGACGTTGGACGAGCGGTGAACCCGAGTCTCGTCGAGCGCCAGGACGAGGGTTGCACGCTTCAGGTGATCGGCAACGCGTTCTTCGAGGAGATGCGGTTCAGCGAGGACGGCGTGCTGCTCAACGACAGCCTGCTGGACTACCGGGTGCCGACACTGACGGATGTGCCCGCCGAGATGATCTGCGTCATCGTTGAAAACGGCGACGGCCCTGGGCCGTTCGGGGCCAAGGGCTGCGGGGAGGGCGTCTTCGGCGGCCTGACCGCCGCGCTGGTAAGTGCGGTGACCGATGCCGGCGTGCCGGTGCGGGAGCTGCCGATGTCCCCGGACCGGGTGTGGCGGTGGATTCAGCAGACCACGAGCGATACAGCCCCGGGCTGATTCGTCGAGATTGGAGCGTCATGCTGCCGGCCTTCACCATCCGCCGTCCGGAGTCGATCGCGGACGCTTGCGACCTGCTCGCGGAGTACGACGGTGACGCGGTCGCCTACGCCGGCGGCACCGAACTGGTGGTGGCGATGAAGCTCGGCCTAGCCGACTACCCGGTGCTGGTCGACCTTAAGGGCGTTCCGGGCCTGGCCGGCATCGCGGTGGCCGGCGGGGCCTTGCGCATCGGGGCGACCGCGACACACCAGCAGATCGAGCGGTCGTCCGAGGTGGCGGCGGTGCTGCCCGCACTCGCGGCGGTGGAGCGGCAGGTGGCGAACCCACGGGTGCGCACCAGCGGCACGATCGGCGGGAATCTGGCGTTTGGCGAGCCGCACTCCGACCCGGCCACGTTCCTGGTCGCGACCAACGGGTGGGTTTCCTGCCAGGCGCCGGGCGGGGCGACCCGCACCGTGCCAGCGGCAGACCTGCTCGCCGAGCCGTTCCAGACCGTGCTCGCGCCCGACGAGCTCATCGTAGGGATCGAAGTGCCGCTGCCGCCGCCCGGCAGCGCCCTGGCGCACCGGCGGTTCGTGCTGGCCGAGCGGCCCGCTGCCATCGCGTCGGTCGCCGATGCACAGAATCGGGCCCTGGTACGTGGTGCGGCCCTCCATCCGGTACTCGCTGATCGCGCGGTGGCCCTCCTCCGCCTGGCTCCCCTGGAGCAGTACGTCGCGGACGTACCGGTCGAGCAGGTCCGGCCGCGCCGGTGGGTAGAAGCCGCTGCGACGGACCCACAGCTCCATCAGGTGCCGCCCATCGTCCTGTTGCTCAACCAGGCTCAGCGGGTGCATCGGCGGTCGGCGCTTGCGGAACGTCTCGTCCACGTACGGGGTGCCGGACAGGATCAGCCGGCGCAGCCGCTGCGGCTGCTGCGCGGATGCCTCGACCGCCACGATCCCGCCGAGGTGATGGCCGAGCAGGTCCGCCTGCTCCAGGCCGAGTTCCTCGAGTAGAGCCAGGACGGAGTCGGCGTACCGCTGGATGGAGTGGTCGTGGATGAGTTCGGAGGCACCAAAACCAACGATGTCCGGCGCGATGACCCGACGCCCGTCGGCGAGCAGTGGCATCAGTTCACGGAACTCGTCCCACGAGCGCGGCGCCTGGTGCAGCAGGACGAGCGGGTCCCCCGAACCCAGCTCCACGTAGTGGAGTAGCCCGCTGCGGGTGCGGACATAGTTTGGGGAGAACCTGGGGGCGATCATCGGTAACTAGTCCTCATTGGTAGGTGGGGTGTCCCGGGAGTTCCGAGCCGTCGAAACGCATCCGCGATTCTCCGGACCGCCGTCGCGGGAGTGGGATGCGACCAGCCTAGAACCGGCCCGGCAGGGCCCGGGACAGATGCGGTCCACTCACCGGGATGCCGAGGTGGCCAGCGGGGTCACGTTCGGCAAACCTATGCATCCCGGTACCGGCGAGCGGACCGAGGTGGTGCTGCGCATAGGGAGGGGCGATGGCGGAAAGCTACTCGGGCAGTCTTCGGTCGGCGATTGAACGCGCTTGGGCCGCGATCGACGAGGACAGGCTGCGCGATCTTGCCCTGCGCATGGTCTCCATCCCCAGCCCGACCGGCGACGAGCGCGAGCTGGCCCAGTTCCTGACCGGATACCTGGCACAGGCCGGGCTGGACTCGTGGTATCAGGAGATCGACGACCGGCAGGGCAACGCGGTCGGCAGGCTCGCCGGCGACGACACCGGCAAGGACCTGCTGCTCTACGCCCCGATCGACACGCTGACCGTGGGGACCGCCGAGGAGGACGTGCCGTACGTGGGCCCGGCGCTGCGCCCGGACATGCGCCCGGTGGGGTTCCTGGATGGTGACCGAGTGGTGGGCCTCGGCGCCAGCAACCCAAAGGGGCACGCCGCCTGCGCGGCGGTCGCCGCGGCGGCGATCGCCGCGGCCGGCCTACCGCTGCACGGCTCGCTGCTGGTCGGATTCGGCGCGGGCGGGATGCCGACCAACAGCCGTAACTCGGTCACGCGGGCCAACACCGGGCAGGGCAATGGATGCTCGTTCATGCTTGAACAGGGCGTCCAGGCCGACCACGCGATTCTGGCCAAGCCCGGCTGGTTCATCTCGTGGGAGGAGGTCGGGCTTTGCTGGTTCACCGTGCGGGTCTATGGCACGTACAACTACGTCGGCAGCCGGCAGCGACTGCCGTACCGCAACGCGATCGTGGATGCCGGCCGGCTGATCGGTGAGCTGGAGCGCTGGTTCCCGGAATACACCGCTCGCAACACCTCCGGCTTGGTCGCGCCACAGGGCCATGTGGCCTCGATCCGGGGCGGCTGGCAGCGGATGGCGGCCACCAGCCCAGCGGTCTGCGAATTCACCGTCGATCTGCGGATCAGCCCCCGCACCCGGCCCGTGGACGCTCGCCGGCAGTTTGCCCAGGCGATCGACGAAGCTCTGGCGCGCCTCGGCGACGTGTCCGCGGAATGGGAAATGACGCTGTCCATCCCGGGCAGTTCGACTCCACCGGAGACCTGGATCGTCGATTCGTGCCGGCGGGCGTACGCGACGGTGACCGGCGCCCCACAGGTGCTTGACGAGGCGGCAAGGACCACCAGCGGCGCCACCGACGGCAACATCCTCCGTAACCGTGGCATCCCAACCGCCCGGATCGGGATGCCACGGGTAACGAATCCGGATGGCACCGAGGTCGACTTCCCCATGGGCATGAACGCTGTGTCCCTGCCGAACATGGTCAAGCTCACCCGGCTGTTGGTCGCCGCCGCCGTTGACGCGTGCAGCCGGACCCGGGATGAGATCGAAACTGGAGCACGAGGAGTGGTCGCCAGATGACCCGCTGGTGGCAGGAGATCTTCGCCGGGGAGGCCGGAACCGCATACTCCTCGTTCAGTCACCGACTAGCCCGCGGGGAGCGGCCGGCGCTGCTCGTGATCGACGTCGTCACCGCGTTCGTCGGCGCACCGGATCGGGACCTGAAGTCCTCTATCGCCGAATGGCCTACCGCCTGCGGACCCGCCGCATACGAGGCCCTGCCCGCCGTGGCCGCCCTGCTGGGCGCCGCCCGCGAGGGCGGCGTGCCCATCGTGCACCTGCGGCCCAGCGGACCGGCCGCCCGCCTTCTCGGGCCCACCGTCAAGGGCGAACTGGTGGGCGACTTCGTCACCGGCCGTCCCGGGGCGGTGGACTTCGCCCCCGAGGCCACCCCGGCCGACGGCGAACTCGTCGTCGCCAAGCCCCGGGCGAGCGCCTTCTTCGATACCCCGGTCACGACCTACCTGCGCTCACGCGGCATCGACAGCGTCGTCGTCGCCGGCGCCACCACCTCCGGCTGCGTACGAGCCAGCGTGGTGGACGCCTTCTCGCACGGCTTCGCCCCGTTCGTCGTGGAGCAGGCGGTCTTCGACCGATCCCACCTGTCGGCCGCGGTCAGCCTCTACGAGATGGACGCGAAGTACGCCGACGTCATCCAACTCGACAACGCGGTCCACTGGTTGGCCTCGTACGGGGCGACGAGCCAGCGGGCCGGCACATCGCATGGGGAGGTTCCCGCGAAATGACAACAGAACGGTCCTCGGACCGGCCGGCAAACCCGGTGTGGCAGAACGACACGCCCGAAGGCCAGGCCCCGATCCGCGAGGGTCAGGACTGGTCGACCTGGCCGCGGTACGACAACGCCGTGCTGGGCCTGCGCAATTACTGGTACCCGGTCGGCTGGGCGGATGGGATCGGTCGCAAGCCGGTACCGATCAAGCTGCTCGGTGAGGAGATCGTGCTGGTCCGGGAGGGCGACCGGATCTACGCCCTACACGACCGGTGCCCGCACCGCGGGGTGCCACTCTCTCACGGCCGCCGCCAGTTCCCGGAGACGGTGAGCTGCGCGTACCACGGCTGGACCTTCGACCTGAAGAACGGGAACCTGTGCGCCGTACTCACCGACGGCCCCGGCTCGCCGATCTGCGGCCGGATGAAGGTACGCACGTACCCCACCGAGCAGCGACTCGGGATGGTGTGGGTCTATATGGGTACGGGACCGGTGCCGCCGGTCGAGCGGGAGATCCCCGACGAACTGCTGGACAACGACTTTGTCATGGGCGGACGCAGCAACGTACGCAACGGCAACTGGCGGTTCGCGGCCGAGAACGGATTCGACGAGGGGCACGCCAAGTATCTGCACAACACCGCGCTGTGGCGGCTGTTCAAGGTCATGCCGGCCTGGAACAAGACCGAGATTACCAAAGTCGGGCCGTGGCTAATCCGCGTCCAGGAGGAGCTGCACTGGGAGGCCGAATTCCCTGGACTCGGCGTATGGACCAACAAGCGCTGGTGGAAGCGGGTGCCACTGCCGGACCGGCCGGGCAAGGGCAGCAAGGTCAACCCGGTCATCGATTCGCTGGACATTCCGGGCTTCGTCTCGATCCGACTGCCCGGCCTGCTGCGAGTCGCCTATCCCCAGTTCATCCACTACGAATGGTACGTGCCGGTGGACGAAGACCGCGTTCGATACGTGCAGCTGATGGCGCGCTTTGAACGCGGGCTCACCGCTGCGGCGTTCAAGGTGAAGTACCTGGCCGCGATCAGGTGGCTGTTCCACGGTCAGTTCACCGGCCAGGACGCGTGGATGGTGGACGTCACCGATGCACCGCCGGAGCGGCTGTACCGGCCGGACGTGTCGATCACGGCCTGGCGCCGGCTGGTCGAGAAGTCCGACCCGGTGGTCCAGCCGCTCCCCAGTCCGAAAGGTTCCCCGAAATGACCCGTCGCCCGTCGATTGTCGTCCTGGCCGCCGCAACGGCCGTGGCCCTGGCCAGCCTGCCGCCGGTGCGCCGCGGCCTGCGCCGGCTGCTTGTCCTCACCACCGGCACCGTGGTACGTGACCAGCGGCTGGTCCGATGAGCAAGATCGCCCTCGGCGTGGGTGCATCGCACAGCACGCTGATGAACACGAACTGGGAGTCGGTCGCGGACGTGCCAGCCGCGCTCCGGTTCCGGCAGGGGCTCGAGGAGGCGGCCACGGTGATTGCCGCGGCTCGCCCGGATGCGGTCGTGGTGATCGGTTCGAACCACTTCCGGGGCTTCTTCCTCGACCTGATGCCCGCGATCACGATCGGGGTGGCCGAGGTGGCCGGCGCGGGCGAGGCGGGTACCCCTGGTGGCCCGCTGCCGGTCGACACGGACCTGGCCCGGCACATCGTGGACTCCCTCGTAGCGGACGAGTTCGACGTCGCGTTCTCGCTCCGGCTGCAGGTCGACCACGGCATCACCCACAGCCTTCAATACCTGGTGCCGAACCTGGACGTGCCGATCGTGCCGGTGGTGCTGAACATGTTCGCACCGCCACTGCCGACCCTGCGCCGGTGCCACTCGCTGGGTGCGGCGATTCGCCGCGCCGTCGACGCAGACGGCACCGGGAAACGCGTGGTGGTCATCGCCTCGGGTGGGCTCTCCCACCGGCTGCCGTGGCCCAAGTGGTTCGAGACGTTCTCGGACGACGACCGGTTCCTGGTCAAGGCGTGGCTCAACGGCCGCCAGTCGTGGCGCGAGTACGAGGTACGGCGGCGGCACATCATCCAGTCCGCCGAGCCGGACATCAACCAGGCGTTCGACCGCCGGTTCCTCGACCTTCTCTCGGCTGGCCGGCTCGGCGAGCTCGCGGAGTACACCAACGATCAGGTGGAGGCAGAGGCCGGCAACGGCGGCCAGGAGATCAGATCCTGGATCGCGATGGCGGCAGCCGTGGGGCCCTCGCAGGGCCGCACACTTGCCTACGCTCCGCTCCCCCAGTGGCTGACGGGCATGGCGGTGGCCCTGGTCGAGCCGCGGCCAACGGCAGCCAGCGCCGACCCGGATTGGAGCTGAGATGACTATCTGGACCGACCTGACCGGGGTGCCGTTCTCTCTCGACTACGTGGACGCCGGTGGGGTACGCACCCGCACCCTGCGGGCCGGCGAGGGCGAAGCTGTTATTTTCCTCCACGGCACCAGCGGCCACCTCGAGGCCTTTATCCGCAACATCCCGGCGCACGCCCGCCAGTTCGCCTGCCACGCGATCGACATGCTCGGCCATGGCTACACCGACGGGCCAGACTACCCATACCGGATCCCTCGCTACGTCGCGCACCTATTGGCCTACCTCGACGCGGTGGGCGTCGACCGGGCGCACCTGGTTGGCGAGTCGCTCGGCGGCTGGGTCGCCGGCCGGTTCGCCGTCGAGCACCCGGACCGGGTGGGCCGGCTCACCCTGGTGGCGCCGGGCGGCACGGTAGCGAACCCAGCGGTGATGGAGCGGATCAAGAACAGCACCCGAGCGGCGGTGAACAGCGATGACATCGCCCTGACCCGCAAGCGGCTGGAGTTGCTCATGTACGACCCGGCCCACGACGTCAGCGACGAGCTGGTCGAGGTGCGGCACGCCATCTACCACCGGCCCGAATTCAAGGCAGCGCTCGACAACCTACTTTGCCTACAGGAGATGGAGAACCGCCAACCCGACCTGCTGACCGTCGAGCAGATGGGTCGGATCACCGCACCAACCCTGGTGATTTGGGGGGCGCAGAACCCGTTCGGCGAGATACCCGAGGCCGAGCGCATGCAGACGTCGATCCCGGGCTCACGGCTGGAGATCTTCGGCGAGTGCGGGCACTGGCCGCAGCACGAGCACGCCGACCGGTTCAACGAGCTGAACATCGCGTTTCTGACCGGACAACGCTAATGACCGATATCGAGTTGCTGGCCAGGCAGCTCACCTGGGAGTCGGACGGGGTGCTGTCGGTGGTGCTGACGACCCCGGATGGGGGTGATCTACCGCCCTGGGAGCCGGGGGCGCACCTGGACCTGCGCACCGGCGACCTGATCCGGCAGTACTCGCTGTGCGGCGATCCGGCCGACCGGCGCCGCTATCGGATTGCGGTCCGGCGAACCACCGGCAGCCGCGGTGGCTCCGCCTTCGTCCACGACCGGCTACGTCCTGGCCAGACGGTACGCGTGGGCGGGCCGCGCAACCATTTCCGGCTGGAGACCTCCCCCCGGTACCTGTTCCTTGCCGGGGGCATCGGGATCACCCCGCTGCTGCCCATGGTGCGGCAGGTGGCCGCGCAAGGGCGGAAATGGCATCTCGTGTATGGCGGCCGCACCCGCGCCAGCATGCCGTTCCTTGTCGAGCTGGCCGAGTACGGCGACGCGGTGGAGCTGGTCCCGCAGGACGAACGCGGGCTGCTCGACCTCGACACGCTGCTCCGCGAGGCGCAGCCGGATACCTTAATCTACTGCTGCGGCCCGGAGCCGCTGCTGGCCGAGGTGGAGGCACGCTGCGCCGCCTGGCCGCCGGGCAGCCTGCGGCTGGAGCGGTTCGCCCCCAAGCCCCAGGAGGGTGAGCCGGACCCAGGGGCGCCGTTCGAGGTGATCTGCCAGCGCTCCGGTACGAGCGTCCTGGTTGAGCCGGATGCCAGCATCGTGGACACGCTGGAGAGCGTGGACGTGTGGATCCCGAGCGCCTGCCGGGAGGGCATCTGCGGCACTTGCGAGACCCGGGTCATCGACGGCGTGCCGGACCACCGCGACTCGCTGCTGTCGGAGGAAGAGCGGGCGGGCGGCAAGGTGTTACTGCCGTGCGTATCCCGCGCACTATCAAAACGGCTGGTGCTCGATGTCTGACCGAGTTCGCACCGCAGCCGGCATCCTGTGGGACGCGCAGGAGCGGCGGCGGCCCTGCCCGCCCATCCGCGACCTGTTCGCTCCCGGCGATGTCGCCGGCGGCTACGCAGTACAGCGAAAGCTCACCGAGTACCGGATCGCCCGCGGCTACCGCCCGGTCGGACGCAAGATCGGGTTGACCGCCGAGGTGGTACAGCGCCAACTCGGCGTGGACCAGCCCGACTTCGGGACCCTGTTCGACGACATGATGTACGAGCACGGCGAGCTCATCCCGTACGAGCGGCTGCTGCAGCCCCGAGTGGAGGCGGAGATAGCCTTGATCCTCGGGGCCGACCTGGACGGCCGCTCGATCGGTGCGGCCGAGGTGGCTATCGCGACCCGCGCCGTCCTCCCGGCCATCGAGGTGGTGGACAGCCGGATCGCTGGCTGGGACATCAGCATCGTCGACACCATCGCGGACAACGCATCGAGCGGAGCGGTCGTGCTCGGCTCGATGCCCGTCCCGCTCGCCAGCCTGGATCTGCCGGCGGTCCAGATGACCATGACGTCGGCCGGGACGGTGGTCTCCAGCGGCACAGGCGCGGCCTGTCTCGGCAACCCGCTGGACTCGGTCGCCTGGTTGGCCCGGACCGCGATCGAGATGGGTGCCCCGCTACGCGCTGGCGAGGTGGTGCTCAGTGGCGCGCTGGGCGCGATGGTGCCGGTTGCGCCGGGCGCGGTGTTCCACGCAGAGCTGGCCGGGCTGGGCACGGTGACCGCGCGCTTCGGCGACGCCGAGCCCGCGACGCCGCGATGATTCACGGAGGTAACCCAATGAGTAGAACCAAGGTGGCGGTCATCGGGTCCGGCAACATCGGCAGTGACCTGATGATAAAATTACTCCGGCTCTCACCCTCGCTCGAGATCGCCGCGATGGTCGGCATCGACCCGGAGTCCGATGGCCTGGCCCGGGCAGCCCGGCTGGGCGTACCCGCCACCGCCGAGGGGGTGCCCGGTCTGATCCGAATGCCCGCCTTCGACGAGATCGAACTGGTGCTCGACGCGACGTCGGCCGGCGCACACCGGGGCAATGCCGCGGCGCTGCGGCCACACGGCAAGCGGATGATCGACCTGACGCCGGCCGCCATCGGCCCGTACGTGGTGCCCACTGTCAACCTCGACGCCCACCTGGCAGAGCCTAACGTCAATATGGTTACCTGCGGCGGCCAGGCGACCATCCCGATCGTCGCGGCCGTCGCAGCGGTCACCCCGGTCTTCTACGCGGAGATCGTCGCGTCGATCGCCTCGCGCTCGGCCGGTCCGGGAACCCGCGCCAACATCGACGAGTTCACCGAAACAACCCGGCTCGCGATCGAGCGGGTCGGCGGCGCGGCGCGCGGGAAGGCGATCATCATCCTGAATCCAGCCGAACCGCCGATGATCATGCGGGATACGGTTCTCTGCCTGGTCGGCGAGGCCGACCAGGCGGCGATCACCGAATCGGTCCGCACCGCCGTGACCGCCGTCCAAGCGTACGTCCCAGGGTACCGGCTCAAGCAGAAGGTGCAGTTCACGCGGGTCGCCGTCGACGAGCCGGTGGGCACGCTGGCCGAGGTGCCGCCCGGCGAACCACTGATGCGGGTCAGCGTCTTCTTAGAGGTCGAGGGGGCGGCGCACTACCTTCCGTCGTACGCCGGCAACCTCGACATCATGACCTCGGCAGCGCTCCGTGTCGCCGAGCGGATGGCCGAGCGCCAGCTGGAGGTGACCCGATGACCAGCGTTTACGTACAGGACGTGACCCTGCGGGACGGCATGCACGCCATCCGGCACCGGTACACGCTGGACCAGGTGCGGCAGATCGCTGCGGCGCTCGACGCGGCTGGGGTGGACGCGATCGAGGTCTCGCACGGCGACGGCCTCGGCGGCGGCAGCCTCACCTACGGTCCGGGCAGCCACAGCGACACGGAGTGGATTCAGGCGGCGCGCGAGGTGGTCCGGCGCGCGCGGCTCACAACCCTGCTGTTGCCCGGCATCGGCACCGTGGACGACCTGCGGCGAGCGCACGACCTCGGGGTCACCAGCGTGCGGATCGCAACCCACTGCACAGAGGCGGACATCTCGGCGCAACACGTCTCGTGGGCACGGGAGAACGGCATGGACGTCGCCGGGTTCCTGATGATGTCGCACATGAACGACCCGTCCAGCCTGGCCGAACAGGCCAAGCTGATGGAGTCCTACGGCGCTCACTGCGTCTACATCACCGACTCAGGCGGGCGGCTGACCATGGACGACGTGCGGGACCGGGTGCGCGCGTACCGCGACGTGCTGGACGAGGGCACCGAGATCGGCATCCACGCGCACCACAACCTGGCGCTCGGGGTAGCCAACTCGGTCGTGGCGGTGGAGGCCGGTGCGCTGCGGGTGGACGCCTCGCTTGCCGGACAGGGCGCCGGGGCCGGCAACTGCCCGATCGAGGCGTTCGTGGCGGTAGCCTCGCTGCAAGGCTGGCAGCACAGCTGCGACCTCTTCGCACTCATGGACGCCGCCGACGACCTGGTCCGCCCGTTGCAGGACCGGCCGGTGCAGGTGGACCGGGAAACCCTGACGCTCGGCTACGCGGGCGTCTACTCCAGCTTCCTGCGGCACGCGGAGACGACGGCCCGCGAGTATGGCGTGGCCGCGCGCGATCTGCTGGTCGAGGTGGGCGCCCGGCGGCTGGTCGGCGGACAGGAGGACATGATCGTCGACATCGCGCTGGACCGGCTGCGCTCGCGGTAGCGCCTCCGGCCACGTTCCACCGGCGCCCGCCAGCAGCAGCATTCGGCGGAGCGCCGCATTAATTGTCTATCCGTCGCCTCAGCTGGGCCGCCACGGCAGCCGTTAGCAGAGCGGCGGTATTCGACCAGGTGCACACCGGGCGCGTGACGGACCAGCACGTGAGGTACTCGGACCGAGATCCGTAGCCAAATGGCGTGCGGTCGTCACAGGCTGATCGGGTTGGGCGTGTTGTGGTGGACCAGTGCGCCTGCGATGGCAGCTACCAGGACGCCCGGCTCGTGGCGTTGGATCGCGAGAGCTGCGCCGTCGGGGCCGTGTCATCAATCCAGCATCCGGACCGCGAACGGCGTGGGCTCGCCGTTCCAGTGATCGGTACACGGCGGTTGTCGGCGGTGGCCGCAGGGCGTTTGATCGCACGATCGTCAACGAGCGACGGCGAGCTCAGGACGTTGGTCCCACCTCGGTGGCCGCTCGCGATTCTACGATAGGAACGAACATGGCAATCAGAAGGACCGTAGGCGCGAGGGCGAGCCAGCGGCGTCCGGTCCGAGGACGCAACTATCTGGTGCTTGCGATGACGAGCGTGGTTCTCCCCTTCACTCTGGTCGCGTGTGGAAATGGTGGCGGGGACGGCGGAGGCGGTCGCGGATCCACTTCCCTCAACTCACTTTCTGTCGATGACCTGTACACGGAGGCCAAGGACGAGGGCAAGGTCACCATCTACACGCCGCTCAACGAAAAGGCGATGGCCGAAGTCGCCAAGGCGTTCAACAAGACGTACCCCGGCGTTGACGTTCAGGCGATCACGCTCGGCGTTGACGACCTCGTCGCGAGGGTGAACACCGAACAGCGTGGCGGCAAGTTCGTCGCTGACGTCATCACCGAGGACGGCATCCACACGAGCCAGTTGATCTCGATCAACGCCCTCGAACCCTACACGCCGAAAACGATGCCCGAACTTCCCGAGGGTGTGGACGGAGTTCCCGAGGGCTACCAGTCGATTGCGTTCGTGACGACAAGGGCAGTCGCCTACAATCCCCAGACCCTCAAGAAGAAGGGCATTGATCCCCCGGCGTCGCTCGAGGACCTCACCAAGCCCGAGTGGAAGCGCAACTTCTCTATGACGCCGCACGGCGCCGACCTCTACACCAGCCTCATCGCAGCGATGGGGCCGGACAAGGCGAAAGACTTGCTGGAACGGCTCGGGGCCAACAATCCACGGCTGGTAGAGAGCAACAGCCAAGGCATCACGCAGGTGCAGGCCGGTGAGCCGGCTGCCGCGGTCTCTTACGGCACCTACGCAGCGCCGGCCAAGGCGTCGACCCCGGACACCGTGGATTTCATCAACCTGAATCCGTTGCTGACGGTGCCCTACTTCCAGGTGCTTGCCAAGGATGCGCCCAATCCGGCTGCCGCTCGGTTGTTCATCAACTGGTGGGGCACCCAGGAGGGCCAGAACGTAATGATCAAGGCCACCGGGTTCACTTCGGTGCGCGACGACGTCGAGAACAACCCGACGGTCTGGGATCCGAGCAAGTGGTCGCCTGTGTTCGCTCCGATGCTCAGCATGGACGAGTACAACGCGAAGCTCAATGAGTATCGGGAGGCCATTCGTGTCCCCTGACCGAACGAGTGTGGGGAACGGGCGTTCGCGCCCGTGGCCCACACCCACGGCACTCATGGATCGTTCGCAACCATGACCCGTCTCCGTGGTGCGGCGCGTCAACCCTCCCAGACCCCTGCGACTGGGCCGCCGGCCCTGGCTCGGGCTCCGTCGGATCACCGAGGTCTGAAGCGCATCTCGGCGCGCAGCATCGCCCTGATCGCCGCGGCCCTCGTGGTCGCCTACCTGGCCGTCGTGCCGGTAGTGACCATGTTATACGCCAGCCTTCGCACGACGTTCCTCTCGAGTGCGACATCATCCTGGACCCTCGATCACGTCCTGGACACCGCGCGCGACCCCCGGTTTGGCGATCTCGTCGCCACGTCGGCCCGCTACTCCGCGGCGTCCGCCGCGCTCGCCACCACGTTGGGTTTTTGCCTCGCCTGGCTCGTGGCACGTACGGACTGCCCGTGGAAGCCGTTGATCTGGGCGGCTTCGTTGTTCCCTCTCATCTTGCCCGGCATTCTCGGCACGATGGCGTGGACCCTGCTGTTGTCTCCCGACGCGGGAGCCCTCAACAAGCTGTTCCGTGTGATCGGGCTCCCCACGTTCGACATCTACACCGTAACGGGCATGGTTCTCGTCGAGGCCACCCACCTCGCGCCGCTCGCTTTCCTCATGGGACTGGCCACGTTTACCGGCTTGGACTCGAGCATGGAGGAAGCGTCGCGGATGTCCGGTGCCAAACCGTTCAAGGTGTTCAGCAGCGTCACCCTGCCGCTGGTGCGGCCAGGCATCATCTCGGCAGGCTTCTTGATGTTCGTGCTGGCCATCTCGACGTTCGAGGTGCCGCAGCTGATCGGCGTCCCAGGTGGCAACCACGTATTTGTCACGAAGATCTTCTCCGCTACCAAGGAATTTCCACCGGACTACGGCACGATCGGCGCGATCGGCCTGTACGTCCTGATTATCGCAACCGCCGGTTTGCTCGTCTCGCAGTACTTCGTGCGCAAGTCGCGCGCCCAGACGATCACCGGCAAAGGATTCCGCCCGACCACGGTGCCCCTGGGCCGTTGGCGTCTGCTCGGCAGGAGCGTAGCGGCAGTGTTCTTCATAGTCACGGCGGTGCTGCCGATGCTCATGCTGCTATGGTCCTCGGTCACTGACGGATATCGCTCGCCAAGCATCGACGCGCTGAGCCACCTCACGTTCGACAATTACCGGCGGATCTTCGAGACGCCGTCGCTGTTGGTGTCAGCGCGAAACAGCGTGCTCGCCGCGCTGATTTCAGCACTGATCGTCACAGCGGTCAGCACCGTGGTCGCATTCATCACGGTCAAGACCAAGACGCAAGGCCGCGGCGTGCTCGACTTCCTCGCGATGGTGCCGATCGCCGTGCCGAGCATCATCATCGGCGTCGGGATCTTGTTCTGGTACCTCGTGATCCCACTTCCGATCCACCTGTACGGAACGTTGACGATCCTCGTGATCGCCTACGTCACGGTGAGCATGCCGTACTCGATGCAATACATGGTGGCGGGCATGAACCAGATCCACCAGGACATGGAAGACGCGAGTTCGACGAGCGGTGGCAGCTGGGGTAAAACAATATGGAAGATCTACCTGCCCCTGCTGCGACCGGCTCTCCTTGCCTCCGCACTCTGGGCGATCATGCTCACGTTCCGTGAGGTCTCGGGAATCATCCTGCTCTACACGAATGACAACCAGGTTCTCGCGGTCACGGTCTACAACCTCTGGTCGAACGGGAACTCCTACCCGCTTGTGGCCGCTCTAGGCGTCCTAATGACCCTGCTGCTTGTCTGCCTCCTGCTTCTGATGCACCGCATCAGTCGCGGCCAAGGGCTGTCGATTTATCCCACCGACTCAAAGGGTCCCATGCGGAAATGATCTCACTTAGCGCCCTGTCCAAGCGGTTCCCGACCAAGGGGAACAGCATCGAGCGTGAGTTCGCCGTCGACGAGATTTCGCTCGATGTCCCCGAGGGGCAGTTCGTGACCTTGCTGGGCCCAAGCGGTTGCGGGAAGACCACGACCTTGCGGATGATCGCGGGCCTCGAGCGACCGACCGGCGGTCGCATCTCGATCGATGATGAGACCGTCTATTCGCAGTCGTCCGGTCACTTCGTTCCCGCGCACGCACGGCCGATCGGCATGGTGTTCCAGTCCTACGCGATCTGGCCGCATATGACGGTGCTCGGGAACGTCGCCTACCCGTTGATGATCCGACGCGGCACGAAGAAGGCCCACGCCAAAGAGAAGGCGATGGAGGTCTTGGAGTTGGTCGGACTCAGCGCACTCGCCGATCGTCCCGCGCCCGACCTCTCCGGTGGACAACAGCAGCGGGTCGCGCTGGCACGCGCTCTCGTCCGCGAGCCCCGGGTGCTGTTGCTGGACGAGCCGTTGAGCAACCTCGACGCCGGCCTGCGCGACCAGATGGGCGTCCAGCTGCGCTCGGTGCAGCGCCGACTCGGTATCACTACGGTCTTTGTCACACACGACCAAGGCGAGGCCCTCGCGATGTCCGACCTGATCGTCGTCATGCGCGACGGGAAGATCGTTGAGCGAGGTACACCGCGGGACATCTACTCTTCACCAAAGGACGCCTTCACCGCGGGCTTCATGGGTGTCTGCAACATCGTGCAGGGCATCGTCGAGACGATTGACCGTGCGGCGGCGACCGTCGGGTCGCCGCTGGGCCCGCTGTCAGCTCCCTGCGGAGTCGAGCTGAGGACCGGTGACGCGGTCGATGTCTACCTGCACCCGGAAAGTCTCAAGCTGCGCGCGACCAGGCCCGACTCCACGGCGTGGCGCGGGGTTGTCAAGGCGGTCGTCTATCGCGGCGAACACACCGACTATGCGGTGCAGACAGGCCAGCAGACGATGAAGGTGCGGCTCTACCGCGGCAGCCACCTCTTCGAGATCGAGGACGAGGTATGGGTCACTCCGCTGGACGGCGGCGCGCTTCTGGTCCGCAGCGAACTCGTCGAGACCAATGTGTCCGCGGCGTTGACGGCATGAGAGGAAAGACTGATGGAACAAGCCGGATGGGACAGGTTCCTGACCGATCGAGACAGAGAAGTTCTGCGGCGTGCAGGCCGGGAGAAGACGCAGCCGTTCGGTTTCGGTTCGAAGCCTGCTCTGTTGGTTGTCGATGTCTACTACGCTGCCTTGGGAACCGAGCGTGCCGACATCTTGGAGTCGGTCAAGCGGTGGCCAATGTCGTGCGGGAGCCAGGGCTGGGAAGCCGTCGACCGCATCGCCACACTGCTTGATCAGGCCCGCAGCGTCGGCGTCCCGGTCGTCCACATCGGTCTGCTGGAAGGCTTCGCGAGCCCGTGGGCACGTGAGACTCGCAACGTTTTGAGCAAGCTGACTGCCGAGGAGCGGGCGCGTGCCTACCAGCTCGTCAACGAGGTGTATCCGCGTGCGGGCGAATTGGTGGTCGAGAAGACAGCACCGAGCGCTTTCCAGGGAACCCCGCTCAAGTTCCACCTCACCGCCTTGGGCATCGACACTTTGATCGTGTGCGGAGAGTCGACCAGCGGGTGTGTCCGGGCAACGGTCGTTGATGCCGCCACACATCGCTACAAGGTGGGTGTCGTCTCCGACGCGTGCTTCGACCGAACCGAGGCGTCGCACTGGATCAACCTCTTCGACATGGACCAGAAGTACGCAGACGTCGTCGGCGTTGCGGCTGCCGGCGACTACCTAGCCGCGACCGCGTCGACGGCCGCTTGAGCGAAGATCATGATGGACAAGATCCGCGAGATCGACGCCGCGCAACTCGCCGCCTTGTCGGCCGACGTCCTGGACCGTCCCGACATTCCCTACGAGCGCCGCAACGAGTACTTTCGAATCGACTGTGCGAGCATGGCTTGGGACATCGCAGGGTGGCTGTACACGCCGAAGACCGGTCACGTGCTTCATGGCCCGGACGGCAAGGCGGTCGGGGCCCTGCTCCTCCACGGCGGCGGGAGCGATCACCGGTTCCTCGACAACATCGCGAGGATCCTCGCGGGAAAGCTCGGCATCAAGACACTCGCGCTCACCTATCCGGGCCATTGGTACTACGACAGCCCCGATCACGAATGGCCCGGTGAACCTCTCGACGACGGCACTGGGCGGCCGCGGTTGCCGATTTGGGACCGGGCGGACCCGATCGGCCATGACGAGTACGAACTCGTCACCTACGACGACGATCCGGTACTGCGCGCCAACGGTGGCACCGCGTTCTTCCTCGCCGCACGTCCGGGCACGCAGTTCTACCGGCGTCAGGCCGCATGGCCGCTAGCTTACGAAACGGCGTACCTCGCCGCCTGCGCCCGCAACTTTCCCGAGGACCAGTTCTCCTTGTACCTGCACGCGCCGTGTACTGCGGACAGACGGACGGGCCGCCGTTCGGCTGGACGACGTGGTGTTCGGCCCCGAACGGCTGGTTCGTCGATGCGGGCGGACGCGGATGTCGGGAAGCGGGTGTCCGGCCGTGGCCGCCCGCTTCCCGAGTGCCGCGTGCGCCGGTCATCAGTTGTTGATGTCGTTGCAGGCGCCGGTCGTCTCGATCTTGTCGAGCTTGCGGATCTCGATGGTCGCCATGCGGGTCACCTCCCCTCCCCTCTCGAATGTGGCCGGGCCAGGAGGCGGTGGATCTGGTGGCCGTGCCGCCGCCACCAGGCGCGGGTCCAGAGGGTCACCACGCCGCCGGTCACCGCGAGGATCGCGGCCGCGTCGCCCACCTTCGTCACCGAGGCGCCACTGCCCAGGGTGACCACGGCCCGAGCGAGCAGCGTCACGGCGAACGGCAGGGTGACCGTGACGGCCACGGTCAGGCAGGCGACGGTGCCGCCGACGAGCAGAGCGGTGTACGCCCGTACCGCCCGGCGTTCGTGCCGGGGCAGTGCGCGGCTGGGGTCGGCCGGTCGACGCGCCCGCGGGACAGCCCGTGCCACAGCAGCTTCGCCCGGTACCGGGCGTACGCCGACCCGTCGGCGTACAGGTTCGTGCAACCGGCAAGGTCCTGCACCACGTAGTACGCGTCGGTGCGCATGAAGACCAGCAGCTCGGTGGGGATCAGCAGCAGGGCCAGCAGGGCCAGCAGGGTGGCGGCGGCGAGCAGGTCGTGGGCGTGGCCCGCGGGGATGGCGGCGCGCGCCAGGAGGCAGCCGGCGGCGATGACCAGATTCACCGCGGTGCCGGCGAGGTAGACGGTCAGCCGGGTGCGGCGCGGAGCCGCCCACACGCCACTGACGTCCGTCTGCGCCACGAGGAACTGCAGCCACCAGGCCGCGGCCCTGGCGGTCTTCGCCGACCTGGGTAAGCGCCTCGGCGTCGAGTTGGGGGTGGAGCCCGGTGCGCAGGTCCGGGAGGCGCACCTGCGAGTCCTGCGCGGGCAGGTCACTGTCCCGCCGGAGCGCCCGGCGATGTCGCTGTCACGCCCGGCCGGCCGTCCCGCGCCGGCCCAGCTACCCGCCGCCGTACCCGACTTCACCGTTCGGGCCGAGCAACTGGCCGAGCTGGACCGGCTGCTGCTGCCCGAAAACCACGTTCCCGATCAGCGCTGACGGGCTAGAGATCGTCGCACCCCTGTACCTGGTGGCGCAGCGTCGCGCCGGGCGGGCGACCGGATGGGTTCCGCGGGTGGCGCTGATCGTCGGCACCGCCGCGCACCGTGGCGAAGACCTGCCGCGTAAGGACCAGGCCCGTAAACGGCGCTGGCACCTGACGAACACGTCCAACCTGCCGCACCTTCTCGCGGTCAACGGGTTCTTCACCGACCTCGCCGGCCACGCCCGCACCCACCTCGGCGCGAGCCTGGACCGGTGGTGGCCCGCCTCCCGCTTCCAACGCCCCGGCGCGTTCGCCGAACCCGACGACCCGCCGCAGGTCTACATCTACCGGCCACGGGTCCGCACCGACGGACACGGGATCTGGACCGAACACCGCACCAGCCTCCGGTTCTTCGCCGAGATCGACACCGGCACCGAACCGCTCCCGGTCGTGGTCGACAAAATCGACGGCTACATGAACCTGGCCCGAGTCACCAACCGGATCTGGACCGTGCTGTTCTGGCTCCACTCGACCGTACGGGAACGCCACCTACACGCCCGCCTCACCGACGCCGACGTGGTCTACCCGTCGCCACCGCAGCCCGCGACAGCACCACACAACGGGCCGCCAGCCCCGCCGACGACGTGTGGTGGCTCCACCGCCGACCCGGAGCCCGGCTACGCCTCGCCGACCTCGCTGATCCGGACGACATCGCCCGGCGAACGGCTGCCTGACCGACGCCCGACAGCCGGCGCCGGCTGTCGAGTCCCACGATGATCGGCAAGTTGGCGCGGCAGGGGTTCTGTTGGTCGGAGGACGGCGTCGACTCAGTCCCGTTCGAGCAACGTCGGCCAGTCCTGGTAGGTGACCGGGGCTGATCGGGAGGCCGGCGACCTCGCGGTCAGGTGCTGTCAGGTCGCGTAAGGTGAGGTTCAATTGCGACAGGCGGGCCGAAACCTGTCGTGGAGGACTGATCGGGAGTGAATGTGGACGGTGCCGACGAGGCCAGCGGTCGCGGTGCCAGCACCGATGGTCAGCTCGTGGGCTTGTCGTCGGTGTCGAACGAGTTCTCCGGGTCAGGGTCCGCCGGCGCGGTGGTCCAGGCCGGCTACCACCTCGGTGACGTGATCGTGTCGCTGCCACCGGCACTGCCTCGGGTGGCGCGCGTGCCTCGGCAGGTCCCGGCGTCAGACCGCTACTTCGTCAACCGGGTCCGGGAGCTTGACCGGTTGGACGGTCTTGGCCTCCCCGCCCCCGCTGGCGGGGCACTGTTGCGGATTTCGGTACTGAGTGGGCTGCCGGGGGTCGGCAAGACCGCGTTGGCTCGGCGGATCGCCGAACGCGTCGGTGCCCGGTTCCCGGGTGGTGAGTTGTTCGTCGACTTCGCCGCGCTGCGTTCGGAGGTCGGTGGCGAGGCTGCGGTGGGTGAGGCCCTGGCTGGTTGTCTGCGCGACCTGGGCGTGGACGGCCAGCACATCCCCGCCGGGGCTGCCGAGCGGGTGAATCTGTTCCGGACCTGCACGGCGGAACTTGCGGTGCTGGTGGTCCTCGACGACGTGACCGAGCCCCGGCAGGTCCGCGCGCTGCTACCGAAGGCCCCTGGCAGCGTCGTGGTCGCCACGAGTGCGTACCGGGTCG
This sequence comes from Rhizomonospora bruguierae, assembly GCF_018397995.1. Lineage (GTDB taxonomy): Bacteria > Actinomycetota > Actinomycetes > Mycobacteriales > Micromonosporaceae > Rhizomonospora > Rhizomonospora bruguierae. Next base: position 86,420 of record NZ_BBQH01000026.1, on the reverse strand, counting down.
GTGAGCTGCAACTGGACGGCGCGGAGCTGCTGATGATCGATCCTCTGGATGAGGTAAGCGCCCGGGAAGCCCTCGTAGCGGTCTGCGGAACGGATCGTTTCGGCGGTGAGCCGGCGTTGGTGTCGGAGCTGGTCGAGCTGTGTGCCGGGTTGCCGATCGCGTTGCGGGTCGCGGCGGCGCGGCTGGTCGTGGAGCCGACGTTGAGTGTGGCGGAGTTCGTCGCGGAACTACGCGAGGGGCTGGACGCGCTGTCGTTGGACGGAAGCTCCGGGGTGTCGATGGTGTTCACCGCCGCGTACCAAGCGCTACCGGATGACGCGGCGCGGGTGTACCGGGTCGGCGGCCTCGTGCCAGGGCTGGAGTTCGACGCCGAGGTAGCCGCCGCGCTGCTCGGTGTTCCTGTGCCGAGGGCGCGGGCGGCGGTGGGCGCGCTGCGGGCGGCGAACCTGGTCGAGGAGCTGCCGCAGGGTCGGTGCCGGTTCTTCGGTCTGGTCAGTCGGCACGCCGCCGACCGAGGCCGGACCGACGAACCACCACAGACCGCGGAGCGGGCGCTGGAGGCGTTGGCGGACTTCTACCTGGTACGGGCGGCGTACGCCGACCGCGCGGTGATGGGTGTGCGGCGGTTCCGCCTCGCCGATCACGAGCAACTCCGCACCGAGACAGGCGACCCGTTCACCGGTGGTGCGGCTGGCGCGCAAGGGTGGTTGTCGCGGGAGCGGGCCAGCCTGATGGCGGTGCTGCGGCTCTGCGCGGACCGGGGCTGGCCGCAGCGGGTATGGCAGTTGGCCGAGGCGTTGGCCGCGCTATACCTCAATGAACGACGACCCCACGAGCTGATCGACGTGTGCCGCCTCGGTGCCATGGCTGGGCAGCAGGTCGGCCGGGTCGACGTTGAAGCGCGGATGCGGACGTTGGCGTCGCGGGCTCTGTTGGACTTGGACCAGCTCGACCGGGCCAGAGACGAGCTGGACCTGGCGCTGACGCTCGCCGAACGCTGCGGCAACCCGGTGTTGCTGGCCTCGGTGTGGGAGTTCCGAGGCCGCTACCTGGACAAGACCGACCCGCAACAGGCCATCGCCGCCTACCAACAGTCGATAGCGGCGAACCAGCAGGCCGGCGGCCCCGACGGACGGCGCGGAGCGGCGCTCGCGACGTACTTCCTCGGCTGCTCACTCGACGCGACCGGCCAGCACGAACAGGCCATCACCCCACTGACGCAGGCGTTAAACGAGCTACGCGCCATGGACGACGGGCGGATGGCCGCGCGGGCATTGGCGAGCCTCGGCACCGCCTACGCCCACCTCGGCCAGGATGAACGGGCCGCCCAAGCGCTGGTGGAAGCGGTGCAGGTCCTCGCCGCCCGAGGCGCCTCACACTACGAAGCGCAAGCCCTGGAAACGCTGGCCACCGTCGCGGAACGGCTCGGCGACCAGCAAGCCGCCGAACAGTCACTCACCCGCGCCGCGCAAATCCTGGACGCAACCCATAATCCCCACGCGGACGAACTTCGGGCCAGACTCCCAACCCAAACAGGTTCGGCAGACTCGTAAACGAAGTCATGCTCAGCCGGACGGAAAGGGACGGTTGACGGGCATCACGTGTCGGTTTTGAGGATGTCGCCATGTTCGTGCCGCAACTGCGTCAGCAGCAAGCTTCCCAAGCCGAGCACGCCGAGGGCGTAGCGCTTGGCGTCATCGCGGTCCTGGATCCGGTGCCGGTCGACGTTGCTCAGCGCTTGGGCGAAGCCGACGCCAAGGGCCCGCCAGCCTTCACGCTCGCTGGCCTGGCGGCCGAGCCGGTAGTCGCTCGCGTCCCCGAACACGTCGGTGTAAAGAGCTTTACCGACGAGGTTGCCGTCGCGTCCCTGCGGGTTGCCGGCCCAGCCCCGGATCTGGTTCTCCACGAAGATCGCGGTCTGGCTCGCCACCATTCCCCACTGTTCGTCGTCGACCAGGGTCTTCACGTGAGCCCACAGCTCGGGGTCGTACGCGTGCTCGTCCACCGGCTCATCACCACCGGCCAAGCCCAGCTCGTAGACAGCGGCGTCGATCAGCCCAAGCGCTCGTTCCACTCCCCGCCGCCGCGCGTCGTCGAAAGACGACTGCGGCGTCAGATCCGTCATCATCATGAGTGTGTACCGAACCTTGTCGAACCGGTCGACGAGGTTGTTCTCTGCGCCCAAGGCTCGGACGAAGACCCGCGCACCCGGCCCTTCCACGACTCGAAATCGCCCGACCGGCGCACGAAACCACCGGCCGTCGCGGCCTCCGTCTTCAGCTTGGTCAACTCGTCGATAGCGGTCGCAGGACGCATGAGCGGGAGCCTACTTCCACCCCACGACACCAGCTCACCCGATGTGACTCACCGCTGCGATCCGCGAAACGGTAAGGTGCACTCGCTGCTCAGTGGGCAGGCTCCTGCCTCGTTCAGCTCACGTGTATGCGCACCTCGAAGGGCGTCTCGCAGCCTCCAACGCGAACCGTAACTGCACCATCGGTGAGGCGTCGGAGACGGAGAAGAGCGTAGATGGCCGCCGCCGGCAGCATCGGATCATGGATCCATTCCGACGTCGCAGTAACCTGCCGGTTGTCGTCCAACACGGCAACGCAGGTGCGGCCGGAGGAGGCGGCGGTGAGTCGTACACCGGGGTTCCGGTGCAACTCGGCTGTTGCCCAGGCCGTGGCGGTCGCCTCGTCGCAGGTGCCGCGCCGGACGATGACCGAGGCGTTCTCCACCGACCGCAGATCCGGTTCGTCGTCATAGACCGCGCGGTGCCGGAGCACCCGGCCCGTCTCCTCCTCCGGATACGGCTCCACGGTTGCCGGATACCGCCGTACCACCACCCCGAGAACATCCACGGTGGTGTAGACGACGAATGAGGCGGCGGGCGTGTGTTCCGGGACCGGAACCGGCCAGGCGTGTACCGCTGCCGGGCCGGGAAGTGGTGTGAGGTTCAACCGCTCGTATAGCAGGTCCCGTAACGTCGAGCTGGCCTGGCCCACCAACGCGAACGCCTCCCCCGCCAGGGCAGCGACACGGCCGGGTCGGTGCCCTGCCATTGCGACGTCGAGTTGCGGCCGTAACGGCTGTTCCGGATCCAGCCGGTTCGCCAGGCGACCCAACTCGGCCATCGTCGTCGCGGGAGCCGCCTCGTCTCCGAAGGCACCCAGCAGCAGCGGCGTGTCCATCGCGGCGGCGTAGAAGGTCACCGATCCGTGGTCGCCCACCACGACATCCGCGGCGAGCACCGTCGCCTGCCAGCCCGCGGTCGGCGGCACCACCATCAGCCCCGCCTCCCGCGCCCGGGTCAACCACGTACGGACCTGCCACGGGCCGTGCCCGAACCACACATTCGGATGCAGGATCATCGCCACCCGGTACTCATCCGCCGGCAACGCGGCCAGCACCTGCTCCGGCAGGCTGCGCCACCGCCCCCACAACGACTGATCCCGCCACGTCGAGGTCAACACCACTAGCCGGCGGCCGTCCTCAACCCCCAGAAAGCGCCGGTACCGATCCCGCAACCGCCCGCTCGCTACGAACCGGTCATAGGTCAGGTCACCGGCCACCACCGCCCGCTCCGCCGCCAGCGGCGACACCTGCTTCAACTGCGCGATCTGCCCCGGATGCGACACCACCAGCGCCACATCATCCCGCGCCGCCACCCGATCCGGGACCACCCCCGAAACACGGACACCACCGTCGCGGACAGAAATCAGCTTGTGGAACCCCACCCCGTGAGGAAGTACCACAACCGGAGCCACTACCCCGGCAAGCTCCACATTTTCACTCGCCGTCAGAACAAGATCGACATCGAGAGTCGCCACCAGATCCCACGAAACGATCTTCGCCCCGACCGACCCCAGCAACTCCCGCACACCATCACGAAAGACCGACCCCGGATCCACCACGAAGAGGACCTGCACCCGCACGTCGTCCCGGAACAGATCCAAGACCTCCAGCAAGCGCACCGTCGACGTCACCGTCCGACCAACCGCCAACACCGTCCGGGCACCCGACACCGTCGCCCACCGCCGAGCATCCAACCCCATCGGTACCCCGGCGCCCGAATCACCCGACACGATGACCAACCACCGACCGGGACATCAGTCCATTGTGAGCCGACAAGCAGAGTTCTGCTACCCGGCTCCCGGCTCCCGGCTCCCGGCTCCCGGCTCCCGGCTCCCGGCTCCCGGCTCCCGGCTCCCGGCTCCCGGCTCCCGGCTCCCGGCTCCCGGCTCCCGGCTCCCGGCTCCCGGCTCCCGGCTCCCGGCTCCCGGCTCCCGGCTCCCGGCTCCCGGCTCCCGGCTCCCGGCTCCCGGCTATTTTGGCTTATTCGATGCTTTCGCACTACTTTATCTCAATCTCCGGGATGTGCAGATAGGAGTGACTGAACGTGCGGATATTCGTTTGAACCTTCTTGCGTTCGGCGTCGGTGAGACAGGGCGGCATCCCTGGGCTGTTTCCCGGAGGTAGGCGAAACTTTCGATGGCTGGACGGAATCCACAGAGCTATCGATTCGTGGAATTTCTCGAGGAGTGGGTTGGGCGCCGAAAGTCACCGCGCCGTTAATGGTGTGAGCCTGCACGAGCCCGCCGCCGATCTCCGCCTGCCCCGCGACCACGTTCCGCACGGCGGTGTGCCGCTGCGCCAGCGGTGCGGCGTCACGAATCCACTCCTGGAGCCATCCGGCGAACTCGGCATCACTTTCTGCGGAACGAACGACCTCGCCCATGACCGACTCGGCGTCCGCCGTTTCGCCGGCCGTTATCGCGTTTTCAACCGACGCGGCCGCGTCCCGCCCGAACCTCCGACGGAACGCGGTGAGCAGCGAGTTCCATGCCTGCTTACCCGCCTCACCCGCCGCCCCACTGGCCAGGGGAACTACCGTTGCCGCTAGGACACCCGCTGTTACCGGATCCATGGTTCTCCCTCGTCAGCGCGTTCTCGCGTTGTCCACGGTAACGACAGGCGCCTTCCACGGCCAGCAGCCACCGACCCATGGTCGTCAGGGAGGACCCGGCGGGTACCAGTCGGCCTCCCTGACAGATCCCCGCTGTCGGCCGGCTGTCACCGGAGTGGGCCTTGCGCGCTGCTGGCTCCCGGTGGGAGAACCTTGCTCGTAAGGTCTCCAAGGTGGATCTCGGGGAACGGTCAGCGCGGGCGGCCGAGTCGTTGTCGGTGGTCTGTTCCCTCTGTCGTTCACCGATTGGCTTGCCGAGTGGGTGACGGCTGAGCTGACTCGGCGCGTGGCGGCGTGGGGGGTCAGCCGGGGCTGGCGGGTACGTCGAGAGGTGCCGACCTCCGTCCCGGTCCCGGTGTTCCTGCGCGCGCTCGGCGCGGACCCGAACAGCGTCCCGCCGGACGTCGACGAGGCGTCCGCCCTGTACCGCTCCCTGCTCGCCGAGCGACAGGTCCTGGTGGTACTGGACAACGCGGCCAGCGACGACCAGGTCCGCCCACTGCTGCCGGACTGGCCCGGTTGCGCGGTCCTGGTGACCAGCCGACACCGCCTGACCGGGCTGGTCGCCCGGGACGGCGCCCGCAGCCTGACGCTGGACGTGCTCTCCGCCGTCGAGGCGGATGCGCTCCTACGGCGTGTCCTCGGCGACCGGGCGGTAGCGGCAGAGCCGGTCGCGGCGACCGAACTGGCCCGCCGCTGCGCCTACCCCCCGCTGGCGCTCCGCGTCGCCGCGGCGAACCTGGCCGTCCACCCGCACAGCAGCATCGCCTGGTACGCCCGGGAACTGGCTGGCGAGGACCCGCTCGCCACGCTCGACGGGGGCCTGGACGGGCAGGCAGCGGTCCAGGCGGCGTTCGAACTGTCCTACACCGCGCTGCCCTCCGGCGCCAGGCGGCTGTTCAGGTACCTCGGCCTGGTTCCCGGCCACGACTTCGGCCTGCCCGCGGCGGCCGCGCTGGCCGGCCTGCGGCAGGCGGACGTCCGCGAGCCGCTCGGTTTGCCGTGTGCCGCGCACCTGGTGACCGAGCACCTGCCCGGCCGCTACACCATGCACGACCTGCTACGCAGCTTCGCCGCCCGGAAGCGGGCGGCGGACACGGACCCGGCCGAGGTGGCCCGCGCCCGCCGCCGACTGGTCGACTTCTACGTACAGACCGCTCACGAGGCATACCCGCAGCTGCTGCCCCGCCGCGACGACTGGCCCCGCGACCTGGCGTACCCGCCCGCCGAGTCGCTGCGATTCGCCGACCGGACAACCGCCCTGCGCTGGCACGACGAGGAGCGGGAGAACCTGATCGGAGCCATCCGCCAGGCCGAGCGGCACGGCTGGCGGCGCAGCGCCTGGCAGCTCGCGGACAGCATGTTCGCCTTTTCCACCTGCGCCGGCACTGGTCGGACTGGATTACCGCGGCACGCCTGGGCCTGCGCTGCGCCGAAGAACTGGGCGACGCGCGCGCCGCGGCCCGGATGCACAACGCGCTGGGCGTGGCCCACAAGCAACTGGGCCGATACCTCGACGCCCGGGAGCACTACCGGGAGGCTCTGCGGCTGGCCGAGACGATCGGGTACACCCGGCTGGCGGCGGGCATGCACGTCAACCTCGGCGGGTTGTGCATCACCGAGGGCGACGCGCTGTCCGGCGTACGCCACCTGCGCGCGGCCCTGGCCGACCCCGACTACGGCAGCGATCCGAGCTACGCCACCATCACCTACCTGAACCTCGGGGTCGCCCTGCTCGACCTCGGACGGCACGCCGCCGCGCGCCAGGCGCTCACCCACGCCCTAAGCCTCGCCATCGGCGCCGGCGACCTGCAGAATGCCTGCCACGCCCACCACGACCTGGCCGAGGTGGCGCTGCGCGGCGACGACCTGCGCACCGCCCGCCGGCACGCTGACCAGCAGTTCCACCTGGCCACCGAGATCGGCGACCCGCTGCGCGGGGCCGCCGTCCTGGACCTGCTCGCCTCCTGCCTGCTGACCACCGACCTGGCCGCGGCCCGGGTACGGTGGCGGGAAGCGTACGAGATCTACTGTGGACTGAAACACCGGTTGGCCACACCGTTGGGAGAGTGGCTGGCGATCGTCGATCCGCCCGGAAGCACCGATCAAGCCGCCGGCGCCGACGTCGCCTGGCTGGCCGCCCGCGACGCCGAACGCCGCCGGCGACTGCGCAAACTACTGTGATGCCCGAGCGCTGAAGCCACGCCCGGCCAAGAAGCGACAGGTCCGCAGCGCGGGGACTTTCTGCGTTCGTTTCGGTGCCAACCTGAACGGACAGCACGACTGCACCGAGAGTGCCCCTTCCACGCTGGTGGCCCACGTAAGACAGTCTTGGAGGGAAGGCAGCGGCGCCCCCTCCGGCACTGAACGGCAGGGTTCCATGCCGCGGCACCGAGTGAGCATCGTGACTACGGAGGCATGCATGAGCAGGGGCGACAGGGGGTGGCTCCGGAACTACCGCACCGGTCCACGCCTAGCGAGTACGTTGGTCTGCTTTCCACATGCCGGCGGATCGGCGAGTTTTTTCCTGCCGATGTCACGTGCCCTCAGTGACAACCTCCGGGTGTTCGCCGTCCAGTACCCGGGCCGCGGAGACCGCCGCAGCGAGCCATGCGTCCCCATGATCGAGGCACTCGCGGACGCGGTGGCTGACGAACTGGCTCGCTGTCTGGACCGGCCCATCGCGCTGTTTGGCCACAGCATGGGTGGATTAGTCGCCTTCGAGGTCGCCCGACGCTTGGAGATGCATGGCCACATCCCTCTGGGGCTGTTCGTCTCCGGGTGTCGCGCGCCGTCGCGCCGTCGGGTACGAGCCGTACGGCTGCGTGACGAGGAGGACGTCCTCGCCGAGTTAAAACGGCTGGGAGGCACGGACCCGCGCCTCCTCGACAACCGCCAGGCACTCCGCGCGGCCCTACCGGCGATGCGCAACGACTATGAAGCGATCGACGCCTATCGGCTCTCGTCCCATGCCGCGCCGTTGCGCACCCCGATCCACGTCTACTTCGGCGACAGCGATCCGGAGGTCCTCCTGGACGAGGCCGTTGCGTGGCGGCGGCACACCACGGGCTCCTTCGACCTGCGCACGTACCCGGGCGGCCACTTCTACCTCAGCTCATCCGAGGTTGATCTGGCCTCCGTGATTCGTGCTGCCCTGCCACCGGCCGCCGATCCCGAGTGCGTTGCTGATCCACCGCGGGTACCGTGGACACCCGGACCTCAAGCTTGCTGAATCTGCGGACCACCGTGCGGTTTTGCCGCTGCGGTGTGCTGACCGTGGCCAGCGCTTCGACTCTCCGGGCGAGTTGCCTGAAGGCGATTTCGGCCGTGACCAAGGCCAGCTCGGATCCGGCGCAGCGATGTGCCCCCAGGCCAAAAGACAAGATGTCCCTGGGATCTGCACCTGGCGCCACGAACCGGTCCGCGACGAAATCGCTCGGATTCGAAAATCGCCGGGAATCCCGGCCCAGTGCGCCCAAGCACACGAGTATCAGGCTCTCGCGGGCGATGGGCAGCCCGCCCAGCTCGGTATCCTTGGCCACGACTCTGGCGGCATACTGAATCGGTGGGTCGTGGCGAAGGGTTTCGAGCACGAACGACCTCAGCAAGGCATCGTCCGTGCGCACCTGGCGTAGCAGATCATTGTCCTGGGCGAGCTGGAGCATTCCGCTGCCGAGAAGAGAACTCGTGGTCACCGTACCCGCGCTGAGCACGAATACCAGGTTGCTGATGATGTCCTGCTCGTCGAAGGAACCATCCTGGGTCAGCAATCCAGCTAGGCCGGCGTCGTCAGCCGGGCGCGCCGAGCGGTTTCTCCTGACGTAGGAGATCAGGTGGGAAGCGGCTTCATCAGCATCCCGGAGCCTCTTGTCGGGGGGATGCAGCTCATTGCGTTCCAGGAACATGTCGAGCCATGCCATCAACTGCTTCACGTCGTCGTGCGGGAGGTCGAGCAGCTCACCCATCACGGAGTTCGGGATGGAGGTGAACGATTGTGTCGCGTCAACACCGCCGTCACTGGCGACAAGCATGTCGATGTGCGCGGCAACGTGACGTTCGATCATCGGACGCATCAGCTTAACTCGTCTGGGGTTGAAGAAACGAGAAACCAGACGACGCGCAGGCTGATTTTCCGGCGGATTGAGAAAGAGCAGGCTGTTGTAGAGGAGCATGGTTGACGGATGCACCTGCCAGCCCGGCCAGGAGCGATCGGCATAGCCGGGATCGGGCACCGGAAACAGCTGCGAGTGCAACAGAACGTCGACGCTTTCCCGAAATCCCATGACTATCGCACGATCTTTTCCGATCGGCAGGACGGGAGCTCGTGCCATCAGGTCGCGGTAGAAGGGATAAGGGTTCGCGCGCCCTTCGGGGCTGAACAGGCGCAGCAGGACATCCTGCGGGCTACTCATGATCCATACCACTTCGCCAGGTCTCGTCCGCTGACCGCGAGGTCCTTCATCGCAAGGAGCGTCTCGCCATTTTCTGATCCGCTGGCAACGCCTTCGGCAATCCCGTCCGAGTGGTCGACGCGCAGGTGAATGCCATTCGTCGCCTTCGACAACATGAAATCGTTGTCCGTGGTGAACAGTCTCAGTTCTTCGATTGAATGCGGTGTCGCGTACCGGTTCGGTGCTCCGGTGGAACAGGCCGTCTGCAACAGGGCGTCGGCCAATAGCCACGGAATTCGGTGTCGAGAGAAGAACTCGTCGTCGTTCCCCTGGGAAAGGCGTGGCTCCCACCGGGCCGAGGTCAGCCGCGCGCCAAGCCGCACATCTCGAACGTGGTCGAAGATCCCGGACATCGACATCGCGGCGGATGCCCGCTTCGCAGTCGTCGCGCCCCCCTGGTTGTCGCGCCGATCGGACGTGGCGGCGTCACCGATCGGGATCAGGACGTTGAAGTGCTGGACGCGCCGGTCGTGGGGCCCGCCGGGAACCCGCGAGTGGATACCGACCCGGACCACACCACAGTCGAACCCGGCCGGGGTGTATGAGGCGGTGAGCACGTACCTGACCACCTGAGGGTCTACTGCGATCGGAGCTTGGAAGCGGATGTTTCGAAAGGTGCTCACGGGCGCCGCACCGGCAAGGTAACCGGCCGCCTCCGCCGCGAGTTCCAGTGCCAGCGCTCCGGGCACGAGTGCCCGTGACTCTCGGATGTGCCCATAGAGATGCACGTACCGGCTAAGGTCAAGTTCCCAGACGAGTTCGCCATCGTCCCCCCGCAACGGATCCCCGAGATAGGGACTCCGGTGGGTAGCGTCCACCAGCGCGGGGAACCGGGTACGCAACATTTGCAGTTCCGCAGTGCCCAACGGCGTGGGCACTGCCCGTCGTCCCGACCGCTGAGCCCCCATTTCGGCGTTGAACAGGCGTTGTCCTTCGGCGTCTGTGAGCAGGCCGAGTTGCCCGGTCCGCGCCGTGTACTCTGTGAAGCCGGTCCGTGGCCCGAGACCTGATTCACCCCACAGGCTCCAGCAGATGGAGTATTCGGCAACCCCCGAGTGCGCGGTCTCGTATCGGGCTGCGGAGTTCAGAACATCATTGGCCGGACCGTAGTCACTTTCCCCGGCCAGGCCGAAAGCTCCGGCTACGGAGCTGAAGTTGCACCACAGGCCAGGTGCGGGATCGCTGAAAGCCGCCTTGAGATTGTGGTACCCGGCTACCTTGGTGTCCCGCACCTTCCGAAAGGTCGTCAGGTCCTTGGCCGCCAACCGTCGCGCGCCGCTGATTCCGGCACCGTTGATGACCATGTCGAGGCGGGGTGTCGTGCTGCGGATTGTTGCCGCGACGCGGCGAACGGCGGCCTCATCTGTGACGTCACAGCCCAGATAGTGAACCCGGGTAGCACCGAACCGCTGCCGCAGGACGGCCAGGTGCGATAGAGACTCGCGGGATTTACGACATCGGTCATAGAAGCTCCGCACCTGGGCGATATGGGCCCCGGGATCCGCTGCTCGGCGTTTCCGCGCATACTCCGTGCTGGTGGTTTCACCGATCTCGCGAGACTGCTCCGCCATCGTCTCCAGGTCGGTGCTGCCGAGTAGCCAGAGCATCGAAGGCCACGTGCGCAGACCTTCGACGCATCGGGCTGTGATGCCGCGTGCTCCTCCCACTGCGAGGACGACCGGCCCTTCACCCGTCGACCACGATGGAGCACTATCGCGTGCGCCGACGGTGGCGGCGTTGTCCGGCAGCAGCCGTTCCTCCAGACGCGTGGCGGGCGTCGACTGCCCACGGTAGTAGGCCACGGGTAGGCCCCGGACACACACGGACTCGCGGCGCAGTTGCGCCAGTGCGGTTGGCAGGCTGCCCGCGTCAGTCACCACGGCATACACGCGAGTACGTGGCAACTCCCAGACGATGGCCTTGATCAGACCGGTGAGCAGCGCCCCGTGCGGATGAGGTGCCCCGCCCGCAAGGGGGTCCAGGACGAGAGCGGCGAATGAGGAGTCCGGCGGGTTCGAATGAGCTATCCGTTTGGCGGCCAGGAAGGCCGCTTCTTGCAAGGCGAGCAACTGCGGCTGAGGCGGCGCCGGCCACCCGGTCGCGTGCAGGGAGGTAATGACGCGGACGTGACCGGGGACCCTTTCCCCGACGGTCATGAGCTTAACCATCGCGTCCTCGTCCCAGGTGGCCGCTTCGGGTGGAACGACCACGATGCTCGGCTCGGCTGAGTTGGACAGCTGGTTCGCGATATCCCCATCATCGGTGAGCACCAGCGCGCCTGGTGGCAGCGATTCGCGCTCCGCGAACCCCGGCACCCCTGGACAGGGATCGAGCTGAAGCGAGTACAACTGTGTCATGGCGAGTCTCCTGGGTACAGCCGCCTCACGACGGCGGCAGTAAGTCGACCGCCGGCCCCGCCGTGCTCGAAAAGCGTCGGGGCAGGCTGCCTTCGAGGATGGAACGCAGCACACCGACAAGCCCGTCCCCAGCCAGATAGCTCGGTGTCCCCCGCTCGTCTGTCGCATGGGGATCCGCACGAAGTTCGGTGCGCACTCGCGCGAGCACCTGCCAACCCTGTGCCCGGGCCGTCTCGGGGCGCGCGAGCGCGACCGCATACGCGCCTTCGGCGACCTCCTGCGGGCAGAGGCCGAGCGATTGCGCATTCTGCTCCAGTGGGCCCGCGCTCCACGCCATCACAAGGGCGAGGTCAATGTCCCCGCGTCGAAGGTAGCTGCTCGCCGCGTGCAACACCGCCAGTCCGGAGGCCGGGCCAGTGTCGACCATCATCGTGGGCCCGTGCAGGTCTCGACGGTTCGCCACCCAGCCGAGCGCGGTGGACGACATACGCCCCACCAAACTGTAGGGCCCGACCGGGTTGGTGCTCGATCGATGTTCCCGCAGGTAATCGGCCGCCGCTCGGGCATCCGCTCCAGCCAGCGATCGGGCGATACCGGTGCCCAAAGATCGGAGCGTGGAGTCGACCGCCGATTGGGTGAAACCATAGTGCGCGCCGAAGATGCCGGTGCGTTCTTCCAGTCCGTTCCAGAGCAAACCCCGGTCGGGCTCCGATGCCCCGAGGCGGTTCACGAGCTCGACCACCAGCAGTTGGCTCATGTCCAACTGAGCCGCCACCTTGGGTGGTATCAGTGACTTCTCGAATGCCGGGACCGGGTAGGGACGCTCAAAGCGAAGCGCCTCGGCACCCGCCTCTCCCCTGGACATCCGCGCCGCGATGACGTCGTCGTCCGGCCGTCCTGGGAGGAGTGCGCTCCAGCGAACGAGAACCAGCTCGTCACACAGCGACGGAGGCGCGGACCGCACCGTGTGCTCACCCGCGTCCGGGGAGACAAGGAGCTGGTATCCGTTGATACCCCCCAGCCCGCAGGCGAAGACACCAACAAACGGCGGTTGCCCGTCCGTCATCGACTGGTCGAGTCTCACCGGCGCGGAAGGAATCCGGACTGAGAGCGAGCGAGCGTAGTCGGGCAACGCCGTGTGATTGGGCTGCCGGGGAATGGTAGACCGATGCAACCCAAGGGCTGCCTGGATAAGAGAGACGGCCCCACACGCCATTCCGCTGTGGCCGAGCATTGGCTTGTTGCCGGTCACCCAGGGAGTGCCGCCAGGATGCGCGGCGGCGATGGAACGCAATTCGGTGGCATCACCCACGTGGGTAGCCGTGCCATGTCCCAATACCCACGCTACCTGGCCGCCGGGCACGTCGTTGACGCTCCTCGCCCGGATCATCGCCCGGACCTGGCCCTCCTGGCTGGGCGCGAATATCGCCTTGCTCTTTCCGTCGGCGGCGGCACCGAACCCGGCGAGAACCGCGAGCACGGTGTCGTGGTCGCGCAGCGCGTCGCTGAGGCGTTTGAGCGTGACGAGTGCGGCGCCCTCTGAGAAGACGGTGCCGTCCGCCGCCGAGTCGAACGCCCGTACCTCGCCTGACGAGGACAGCGTTCCCATCTCTGAGAAATAGATCTGCCGTAGCGGTCCGTGCGAGCTCACCCCGCCGCAGAAGGCCACGTCCACCGCGCCGTCGAGCAGGTGCTTGACCCCGAGGTCCACCGAGTACAGCGAGGATGGGCAGATGTTGTCGACGATCAGGATCGGGGTGTCCTGCGGCAGGAGACCGTCGATCGCCCTCCGGGCTAGCTCATACGGAAGGAACTCACCGTGATGCGAACCGGCGCACGGGTCGGCCTGCGCCAACCGGTGCCGGATTCGTTCGCTGGCCCCGGCGTCGTCCGCATCGACCGGCAGGTGTCTCGCCGCACCGGCGGCGAGCATGTCGGCGGTGAGAGCCATGTCGATCTCATAGCTGGTGTCGGTAGACGCGGCGAGAAAGAGCCCGGGCCTGGTCGAAGGCCCGGACATCGCCGCCAGACACTGCCGCAGGGCACGGCGTAGCCAAGATGCCTGGAGATCCCCATCCCCCTGTTCGGGAGCCTCGCGTACCGCACCGAAGCGGAGGTCGTATACCCGCCCGGTCCCATCCTCGGTCGCCACGGCCAACGCCTCATGCCCTCGGAACCTGTCAGGTCTTCCAAACAGGAGTGGTCCGTGCTGCGCCCGATGCCAGAGATCCTCGATTCCCGCACACCCGGGGAGCACCACGCCTGCCCCGACCAGGCAGACCTGTTCGGCGGGCACCGCTTATGCCTTAGCTGCGGAGTCGAGGCGTTGCAACAAATCGGCCACCGAACGAAGGGTGAGCGTCGCTGGAGACTCGGAAGCTCCTGTGTCTACTGCCCACAACTCCCCGGCATTCGCGAGCACGAGCCGGTGCTGCAGGGAGTCCAGACCGAGTTCCGCCTCCAAGTCCACATCTGGCGTCACCACTTCTTCGGGCAGTTCCAGTACGGTAGCGTACATCTTCTGCAGGCGCTCCAGGAGAGCGTCGTTGTCGGGCAGCATGACTACTCCTTACGGTATTGTTGAATCTTGGCATCGGTTGGGCGTGTTCTAAATGGAGTCAAAACGCGGGTGTCGCCCCCTGCGATTTCGACGACAAACCGCGACAGGCTATCCCTGAGGCCGCATTCCACAAACCGGTCGACCCCCGCCTTGCGCAGTTCTGTCACCGCCCGCGGGAAATTCAGTGGATGCACCAACTGCGCCCCGACCGCAGCGAGCAGGTCATCATCCGGCGCAAGCCATCGCCCCAGTATCGTCGAATACACGGCCGTCCGCATGACCCCGGTCTGGATTCCGTGCACCGATTCCAGATAATGCTGCAAAGCGGAATCGAGACAGGGGTGATGCTGTGGATACGGGCCGGTGCGCAGCCTCGTCGCCAATATGCCGCGGGAGTCGGCGATACGCAGCAATCGTCGCACCTGCTCGGCCGGCCCGGAGAGAATCACCTGTGTCGGGCTGTTTATCGCGGCGACCACGATATCATTTCCCTGCCGAGCAAATTCCTCCGCTTCGTTCGGGGAGAGCATGAACGCCGCCGTCGCCGCGGTCGGCTGTGCGTAGGACTCGAGAGAGCGAGCCCGCTCGCAGAGAAGACGCGCCCCGTCTTCGACAGTGAACCCCCCTGCGGCGACCATGGATGTAATCTCTCCGAGGCTATGTCCGAAAACTATGTCGGCCCGGAGTCCGAGTTCCTCTTCAAGAATTCGCCAACAACAGAGCTGGAGATGAAAGGTTCGCAACTCACTCAACGGATCCCATGAATCTAGACCCGATTCGGAGAGTACCGACGACCAGCCATAAGCGACACTGATCGGATCGATGCGCTCGGCGACTTCCGTGGCGATACGTCGTCCCGCCGAGTAGTGCGCGAAGGGAGTCGAGAAATAGGAGCCAGCGCCAGGAAACATGAAAGCAGTGACCATGAGCCCCTCGCTCAGATCCGGCCAGGTTCGAAGGTCTCCCTGTCCGCCAAACACGGAACTCTGTGCGGCGCTCGACCAAGCTGCGCCGAATGTGCTGTTTAGTATTGGTTCTCGATTTGTGTCACATTAGCACACCCAACCGATGGGCGACGCCAAGGTGACCGATCACGGCCGTGAGCCCCCCATTGTCACCTCACCACCTCCTGCGGCTACCGCGACCAACGGTCGGCGGATACTAGGTCGCGATGCCATAGCCCGAGACATTTCGTCCAGCCAACACGGAACTCGCGTGTCGGCACCTCGACGGCAAGCGTGAGCCTCCGCTCAGCGAGGCCAGCAAGTGCAGCAACGCTGGCGGCCTCAAGATACCCCCAGTGTGGACCAACATGGAAGATGCTCTTCGGCGCATGATGCCTGGGCAGTCCCCCCTTCTTCGGATCACCGGCCTGATCCCGAGCCGGTGACCGGGTTCACGCCCGCGGCGCCCAACGGCGTGCATGGATGGTTGCCGCAGCCGGTCACGCGGGCTTGCGTCCCCACGCGGAGACCATCGGTGACGTGGCCACGTCGAGAAGCCCCGCCGTGACATTAGCCAGATGCTGGTCGATCTCCTCGTTCGTGGCCAGGCCGGCGGCGACGAGCCGGTCGCGGATCTGCGCCACGGTGGCCCGTTCGAGCAAGTCACAGGCGACTCCGCCGACCGGGAAGTAGGCGTCGGCCCCGATCTGGGCCAGCCCCGCGCCGCGCAGCAGTCGCGGCAGGGTGCGCCCGTAGGACAGGTCCACGCCGCGCCGGGCCATCAGCGTCCGGAAGTTGTGCTTGAGCTTGTTCGCCAGCCGCTGCGCCGGGCCCGACTCGTCCGGGCAGGCCAGCGGTTGCAGCATCGGGTCGGCCTCCTCCAGCAGCAGCCAGCCGCCGGGCCGCAGCGCCGCGACCATGGCGGCGAGCGCCGCGGTGCGCTGGGGTACGTGCACGAGGACCAGGCGCGCGTGGACCAGGTCAAACCCGCCCTCGGGCGCCGGCTCGGCACCGACGTCGTGGCGGCGGACCTCGTAGCCGCTCGATGCGCTCATCCACGTGACGTCGATGTCGGTGGCGAGCACGCGCCCGGCCGGGCCGACCCGCCCGGCCAGCCAGGCCGGCACGGTCGGCCCGCCCGCGCCGACCTCCCAGCACCGCCAGCCCGCCGCGATGCCGAGCGCCTCGATGTGCCGGAAGGTGGCGGGGTTGAACAGCGTCGCCAGGGCATCGAACCGGACCCCTGCCTCGCTCTGCTGGTTGTCCAGGAGATAGCCGCCCTCGTCCGCCATCGTCACATCATCCCTCCCGCTCGTGGAACGAATCTGGCCCCGTGGGCGTACTCGCTCGCCGGTAGGCCGCCATCAGTGGGCGAGGAGGAGCACGGCACCGAGGTAGAAGCGGGCAGCGGCCGGGTACATCCAGGCCAAGCCCAAGGCAATGCCGACGGCGCCGCGGCGCCCCCGCACCGATCCGGCCGTGGTGAGTGGCTCGCGCACCGGATCGACGCCGGCGCCGCTCAGCGCGGCGATGCTCTGCTCGATCGACAACGCCACCAGTACGGCCGCCGTGACGATGACGGCGAGCACCGGCGGCACCGCGAACACCGCATGGGTGGTGTTCGCCGGCCCGCGCGGCTCGGCCAGGGTCAGGAACGCGCCCATCCCGGCGCCCGCGATCACGACGGCCACCAGCAGCCACCGGTATCGCAACAGGACGTTCAGGTACAGCGGCAGCAGCAGCACGAGGACGAGAAGCACAGCGAAGACCAGAAGCTGTCCCGCCGAGATGCGGAACTTCTCGTCGCCCCGAAGCCAGGACGTCGTCGCCATGCTGAATCCGATGAAGGCGATGAGGCCGGCCAGGGACCGCGCTACCGTCGGGAATTGTTGTTTCGGCTTCGCGGAGCTGGTCAGGTCGAGGCTGGCCGCATACTCGCGCGGTGACCCGAACGCCTCGGTCGCGCTCTGGCCGCTGCCGCGCAAGAACTCTCGCACGCTCGCGACGGCGTCGCCGATGGCGCGGCCGGAGGCACCGCGCAGCCGTAGTTCGACCACGAAGTCGTCGATCCAGGTGCGATCGGTGGTCGCGCTCATGATCACTCCTTTGTGGTGGTGAGGAAATCGTCGAGAACCGTGCCGAAGCGCGCCCATTCCGCGCGCAGCCTGGTGAGTTCACTGCGCCCCTGGTCGGTCAGCGCGAAGTACTTCCGGCCCGGCCCGGCCGCTCCGGGTCGCCATTGCGTCTCGACCAGGCCGGCCGCCTCGTACCGGGCCAGCAGCGGGTAGAGCGTTCCGCCCTTGATCTCGCCGAAGCCGCGGCGGGCAAGTTCCGTGATGATGGCGTAGCCGTACGACGGGCCGGGCTGCAGCGCCCGCAGCACGCAGAGCCCGAGCGTCGCCCGCAGCCAGTCGCTTGGCCACTGCTCGGCAGCGTTCATCGCTGCCGACTCAGCAACACGAAGCCGAGGCCACGGCCGGGTCGGAGGGCGACCGTGGAGTCGCCGAGCCACTTCCCGCCGGTCATCCCGTCCACGGCTACATAGTGTGCCTAACTACTTCGCCTGTCAACTCACCGTTGGCCGCGCGCTCGCTACCCGGGCAGGGTGATGCTGGCGTAGTCGAATGCGCTCAGCGGCCCGATCGACAGGAAGCCGTCGGCGCGAGGAACCCGGACCGGTTCACCCTGCCGGACGAAGGCCACCCCGGTGATCTCCCGCCGGCCGGTGAGGGTGCAGACGAGCTGCCCGAAGGCCAGCACGTCGTCACTGCGGCCGGTGCCCTCGCCGGGCTCGCCGATCTCGACGCGGGCGGTGCCGTCGGCGATGCCGAGCACGGTCAGGGCGCCGGTTCCGGTCAGCGCGGTCGTGAGGCCCTCGTCGCGTTCGACGTCGACCGGGCCGGCCAGCAGGTCCCGCATCTGCTCGGCGATGTCCGGGCTGTCCGCGACCCGCCGGGTGACCGGGACGAGCCGGCCGTCCCGGACGAAGCACAGCCGCTCCGGAGAGGAACCCACCGGGGTGTCGGCGACGCTCGGCGGGGCCGTGAAGGACGGCCACGGCCCCCGCGGTGGCTGCACGTCCCGGGGCTCGTCGTCGATCGGCACGCCGCAGCCGCCGAGCAGCGCCAGTGCCACCGCCCACAGGCAGCCGGCCCTGGCGCGGGACATCACGCTCATGCCGCCCTCCGCACCTCAGAAACCGTCCCGGACGCCCGACTCACCCGCAGGCACCCGCTCACGACAGGCATCCGGCCAGCTCGACACGGAACCGGGCGCCGCCGCCCGGCCTGGCCGTGGCAACGGCCGTGCCATGGTGCGCCGCGGCGTGCTGGGCGACGAGCGCGAGCCCGAGCCCGGTGCCGTCGCCCCCGGCCCGCGCCACCGAGGTGCGGCCGCGGACGAACCGGTCGAAAATGACGGTCTTGTCGGCCGGGTCCACGCCGGGGCCCTCGTCGTCGACCTCCAGATAGCACAGGTCGCCGCTGCGGCCCAGCCGGACCGCGGTCGCTCCCCCGCCGTGGCGCGCGGCGTTGTCGAGCAGGTTGCCCAGCAACTGGAGGATCCGGCGCCGGTCCACATGCCAGATGATCGGCAGGCCGTCCTCGACCTGGACGATCCCGTCGGGAATGCGCCGCGAGCGGCACGCCTGCCGCGCCAACTCCGCCACGTCCACGTGCTCGCGGCGGGCCGGCTGGTCGGCCCGGGCCAGTTCAAGCAGGTCGTTGACCAGCGTCTGGAACCGGGCGATCTCCGCGGTGAGCAGGTCGAGCGCGGTCGCGGTGCGGGCGTCCAGGTCGCCCCGGCGGGCGGCCACGACGCTGCCGGCCGCCGCCAGCGTCTGCAGCGGCGAGCGCAGTTCGTGCGCGACGTCGGCGGCGAAGCGCCGGTCCCGCTCGAGCTGCTGGGCCAGCCGGTCGACCATGTCGTTGAACGAGACGGACAGCACGGCGAGGTCCGGTTCCGTCGCCGGGTCCAGGCGGGCGCCGAGGTTGCCGCTGGCGATGTCCCGCGCGGCCGAGGCGACGCCGGCGACCGGGCGCAGGATGTACCGGCTGATCGACGAGCCCAGCAGCGCCCCCGCGCCGGCCAGGATCACCGCGACGGCGGTCAGCGCCAGCGCCACGATCTGGAACGTGCGGTCCAGTTCGCGCAGCGAGTCGATCTGGTAGAAGGCGGCGCCGCCGGCCAGCGGCACGCCGACGACCAGGGCCGGCGCGCCGTCGACCCGGATGCGCTGCATGGTGGGCAGGCCGGCGGCGACCCGCGCCTGCAGCGGGGCCGGGATGGCCTCGGTGACCCCGGCGTCGGCGTTGCGGGAGAACCAGGCGTCGTCGCGCCGCAGCACCGGGCGGCGCTCGGTACCGGTGTCCAGCGACCGGAGCACGTCCACGACGTCCGGCTCGGCGCCGACCAGCCCACCGTTGACGATGGTGGCGTTGTAGTAGGCCGACCGGACGGCGCCCCGCTCCCGCTCGCTGAGCAGCGACCGGCGGATCAGCTCGTACGAGGTCACCGCCATGCCCGCCGACAGCGCCAGGGCACCGGCGGTGAATCCGGCGGTGACCCGGGTGCGGAGGCTGAACGGTTTCATCGCTGAAGTTTGTAGCCGAGTCCCCGCACGGTGACCAGGTGCCGGGGCTCGGCCGAGTCGACCTCGATCTTCTGGCGCAGCCGGCCCACGTGCACGTCCACCAGCCGCTCGTCGCCGACCTCGTACTCCCAGACCCGGCGCAGCAACTGCTCGCGGGACAGCACCCGCCCCGCGTGCTCGGCCAGCTCGCACAGCAGCCGGAACTCGGTGCGGGTGACGTTGACCAGCTCACCGCGCACCCGCACCTCGCCCGCCTCCGGGCGGATGTCCAGATCGCCGAAGACGAGCGCGGGCACCCGGCCGACGGTCACCGCGCCCCGGGCCCGGCGCAGCAGCGCCCGCAGCCGGGCCGACAGCTCCTTGACCGCGACCGGCTTGACCACGTAGTCGTCCGCGCCGGCCTCCAGCGCGGCGACCACGTCGTGGGTGTCGTCCCGGGCGCTGACCACGATGATCGGCACGTCGTCGTGGTGCCGCAGGCGCCGGATGCACTCGAAGCCGTCCACGCCGGGCAGCATGAGGTCGACCAGGACCGTGTCCGCGCGGGAGCGGCGCTGCGTCAACAGGCCCTCCTCCGCCGTCGCCGCCCCCTGCGCGGTGAAGCCCTCGTCCTCCAGCGCCAGCACCAGCGACAGCCGGATGCGGTCGTCATCCTCGATCACCAGAACCGACGTCACGCACCCATCATGTCCGGCCGCATCGGCACCGACCGTCGCAGCCGGCCCCTGGCAGGACGTTTGTCACGCAACTGTCACACGTCCGCGGAAGCGCCGCCATGGGCCGGGTCCAGGCTGGTCGGACCGGTGGGAGCAGTGCGCGCGAAGGCGCGCGGACCGGACGCCGAGGGGGAGCCGGTGGATCGAGGCGGGCAGTCGACGACCCCGGTGTGCACGGTCCCGGTGGTCGAGATCCGGATCGGCCGGGACCTCGACCTGGCCGGGATACCGCAGGTCCGCCCGCATCTCGACGCGGCGCTCGCGCTGGCGCCGCAGCACCTGGTGGTCGACCTCGCCGGCTGTGACCTGATCGACGCCGCCGGAATCGGGCTGCTGCTGGACGTGCACCGGCAGATGTGGCGCGCCAACGCCACCCTGACGCTGCGCTCGCTCACGCCCCGGGTGCGCCGGATCCTGGCCATCGCCCGGGTCAGCCACGTCTTCGCCATCCTGCCGGCCACGCCGTCGTCGCCGTCGACGCCGAAGGGCAGCACCTACCAGAGCCTGTCGAGCCGAGGAGAGAACCCGTGATCGCCGCCCCGGAGACCAGCCCGAACCAGGTCTCCAAGATCCACGACCGCCGGATCGGGTCCCCCGGTGCCGTCGACGCGGTCGCCGTGAGCCTGGAGGTGCTGCCGGTCGTGGCGGTCGTGACGCCGCACGGCAACCTCACGGCCGGCAGCGTCGGCCCGCTGCGCGACGCGCTGGAGCGGGCCGTCGCCGAACGCCACACGGTACTGCTGGACCTGGCCGGGGTACACACGGTCGACGCGGCCACGCTGGGTGTGGTCGTGCGGGCGTACCAGCGGGCCAAGCACCGCGGCGGCGGCCTGCACCTGGCGGCGCCGTCCCGGTTCGTGCTCACCGTGCTGCACACCATGCGCCTGCACACCACGTTCGCGACGTTCGACAGTCGGGGCCAGGCGCTGATGTCCCTGCAGCGCCGGGCCAGCTACGAGGCCGGCAACCCCTGACGCCTCACCGGTCCGGGTCCTCGACCACCAGCGCGTTGCAGACGTCGAACGTGCCCCGCACGCTCCAGGCGTAGGTTCCGGCGAGCTTGCGGGCGTCCGCCGAGCTCACCGTGCCGTCCAGGATGACGACGCCCCGGTGGGCCCGCACGTCGATGCGCTCGTAGCAGGTCCGCACGTCGCCGCCGAGCCGGTCCGCCACCCGCCGGGCCAGATCCTCGTCGGCCTCCCCGTCGCCTCGGCGCGGCGCCGCGGCGGCGCGCTTGGCGTTGACCAGGTCGACCAGCCAGTCGTCAAAGTACGGCCACAGCATCGCCTCTGCCCCCTCTGATCCTCGCCCCGGGTCGTCACCTGCGGCCCCCGCGGCCCCCGGACCACGTCCTGGCCCGGCCCCGCACCGGTGCGGCGGTGTGGGGCCGGGCGGCGGCGACCGGCACAGGGAAGAGGTCGACCGCCTGCGGCAGGGCCTGGCGGCATGTACCCCACCAATCTCCCAACGGTTCATGGCGACCAACGCACGGGAAGTCTGCGGTTGTGTGACGATCACCGGCCCCGGCCGCCGTTACGAGTCGACACGGTCGGGTAGCCAGATCGGACATGTCACGACTTCGCCCCGACGGCGCCCGCGCGGCCGCCGGTCCGGCGCCCCGCGCGTCACCCCCGTGGACCGGCGGCCACCGGTGACCGTCCTGCGCGCGCCGGTGGCCCGGCTGGAGTCGGCGCTGGGCGGCCCGGCCCGGACCCGCGTGGTGGTGCTGCTGGCCGCGGTGCTCGCCACCAGTTCGGCGGACATGGGCATGATCGGCGCCCTGGCCCGGGAACTGGAGGCGGCGTTCCAGATCAGCCAGGCCAAGTTCGGGCTGCTGGCGACCGCGTCGTCCGGGATCGGCGCGCTCGTCACCGTCCCGATGGGCGCGCTGGCCGACCACGTGCCGCGAACCCGGCTGCTCATCTACACGATCGTGCTGTGGAGCATCGCGCTGCTGTTCAGCGGCGCCGCGGGCAGCTACGCGTGGCTGCTGGCCTCCCGGCTCGCGCTGGGCGGCGCCATCGCCGCCAGCGGCCCGCTGCTCGCCTCGCTGCTCGGCGACTACATCCCGGTCGACGAGCGGGCCAAGGTGTACGGGTGGATCCTCAGCGGCGAACTCGTCGGCGCCGGCCTGGGGCTGCTGGCCGGCGGGGCCATCGCCACGGTGCTCCCCTGGCGGTACGGGTTCTGGTTGCTGGCGGTCCTCGGGCTCGGACTGGCCGCCGCGGTGCTGCGCTGGCTGCCGGAGCCGGCGCGCGGCGGGGCCAGCCGGGTGGTCGCCGGCGCCCAGACCGTCCCCGACTCGACGCCGGTGTCGCTGCGCGGGAACCCGTTTCGCCGGGAGGAGGGTCGCGGCTCCGGCGACCTGCGGCGGGAGTCGCGGGCGCTGTGGGAGGCGTTCGTGTTCATCCTGCGCATCCGCACGGTCCGCATCCTCGTCGTCTCCTCCTCGATCGGCTACTTCTTCTTCGCCGGCCTGCGCACCTTCACGATCGTGTTCGTCCAGGGGTGGTTCCGCGTCAACACCCGCGAGATCACCCTGCTCGTCCTGGCGGTCGGCGCGGCGGCCCTGGCCGGGACGATGCTCGGCGGCCGGATGGCCGACCAGTTCCTCGCGCGCGGCCACCCGAACGCCCGGATCATCGTGCCGGCGTTGACCTACACGGCGGCGGCGCTGCTGTTCGCCCCGGGCCTGCTGACCCGGTCGGTGCTGGTGGCGTTGCCGTTCTTCCTGCTCGGCACGACGATGCTCGCCGCGGCCAACCCGCCGCTGGACGCCGCCCGGCTCGACATCGTGACCCCGTGGCTGTGGGGGCGGGCCGAGAGCGCCCGCACGGTGCTGCGCCTGGTCGCCGAGGCGATCGCCCCGCTCAGTTTCGGCCTGCTGGCGGACTGGCTGGGCGGGTCGCGCAAGGCCGGCAACGCCGCCGGCCTGCGCGACGCCTTCCTGCTCATGCTCGTGCCGCTGCTGGCCAACGGGCTGATCACCCTGTGGGCGCGGCGCAGCTACGTGCCCGACATGCAGGCCGCCGAGGCGGAGGCGGCCGAGGCGGAAGCCGCCCGGCGGCGCGGCGACGTGGCGCCGACCTGAACCCACGCCGGCAGCGAGGGGGCCATGTCACTCGACGGGTGGCCGCAGTGGGGTGGCCCGTGCGGGTCAGCGCGGCGGCTGCGGAGTGAGCAGGGCGACCAGAAAGTCCGAGCCGGGCGTGAACGGCCGCAGGTCCCAGCTGCGCAGCAGCAGGTCGGGGGTCAGCCCGGCCGCCGCGGCGTCGGCGAGGAACGCGTCGAACTCGTAGCCGCGGCCGGCGCCGAACCCGACGGCGACCCGACCCTCGGGCCGCACGTGCGCGCCGAACCGGCGCAGGATCTCCCGCCGGGTGGCCGGCGCCACGAAGGTCATCACGTTGCCGGCGCAGACCACGGCGTCGAAGCCGGCCGGGATGCCCGCCGCCGGCAGGTCCAACCCGGCGAGGTCACCGACCAGCCAGCGCGGCCCCGGGTGCTCCTCGCGGGCGGCGGCGATCAGTTCCGGGTCCAGGTCCACGCCCACGACGTCGTGACCGGCCGCGGCCAGGAAACCGCCCACCCGCCCGGTGCCGCAGCCGGCGTCGAGGATCCGGGAGCCGCGGGACACCACCGCGTCGACCAGGCGCGCCTCGCCCGCCAGGTCCTCGCCACGTGCCGCCAGGTCGCGGAACCGCTGGATGTACCACCGCGAGTGGCCCGGGTTCTCGGCGATCCTGCGCAGCCAGCCGTTCGCCTCGTCGATGGTCACGTTCCCCTCCGCCCGGCTTGCCGCCATCCCACGTCCCCCGCGATGATCCGCGGTCATACCTCGTCCGGGCTGACCAGTCCGGTCTGGTATGCGATCACGACCAGTTGCGCCCGGTCCCGCGCCCCCAATTTGACCATGGCGCGGCTGACGTGGGTACGCGCGGTGGCCGGGCTGAGGAACAACTCGGCACCGATCTCGTCGTTGCTCAGGCCCCGGCCCACCAGGGCCAGCACCTCGCGCTCGCGCCCGGTCAGCACCGCGAGCCGGTCCTGGGCGACCTGGCTGGCCGCCCGCCGCGCGGTGAACTGGCCGATGAGGCGCCGGGTAATCCGCGGCGCGAGCAGCGCGTCCCCGCCGGCGACCACCCGGATGGCGTGCAGCAGTTCGGCCGGTCCGGCGTCCTTGAGCAGGAAGCCGCTGGCGCCGGCCTGCAGCGCCTCGAAGACGTACTCGTCGGTGTCGTAGGTGGTGAGGATGAGGACGCGGACCTGCTCCAGCCCGCGGGTCCCGGCGATCCGGGCGGTCGCCTGGATCCCGTCCAGCCGCGGCATGCGGATGTCCATGAGGATGACATCGGGGCGGGTGGCGCGGGCCCGCTCGACGGCCTCGGCGCCGTTGGTGGCCTCCCCCACCACCGTGATGTCGTCCTCCAGGTCGAGCAGGACCTTGAACCCGGATCGCACGAGACCCTCGTCGTCGACGACCAGCACCCTGATCGGGGCGCCGGTCGAGGGCGCGGCCGGCGCGGTCACCGGACCGATCCGATCGGCGCGAGCGGCAGCCGGGCCGTGACCTCGAACCCGCCCTCCGGGGTCGCCGCGGCGTCGAGTTCCCCACCCAGCAGCCGGCAGCGCTCACGCATGCCCAGGATCCCGCGACCGGGTTTGGCCGGCTTCTCCGCGCCGTGGCCGGACGGTCGAACCGCGAAGCCGTCACCGGCTCGGATCCGGCGGCCCTCATCGGTCACCCGGATCTCCAGAACGTCGATTCCGGGATTCAGCGCCACCGTCACCCGGGTCGGGCCGACGTGCCGGATCACGTTGGTGATCGATTCCTGCACGATCCGGTAGGCGGCGCTGCCCACCGCGCTCGGCAGCGGCGCCGCCGCCGACACCTCCTCGATCTTGATGTCGAGTCCGGCGTCGCGCGCCTTGGCGGCGAGTTCGTCGATCTGCCCGAGCCCGGGGTACGGGACCCGCCCGTCGGTGTCGTCGCGCAGCACCCCGAGGATGGCCCGCATCTCCCGCAGCGCCCGGGAACTGGTCTGCTCGATGGTGGCCAGCGCCTCGCGGGCCACCTCCGGCCGCTTGTCGAGCACGTGCGCGGTGACACCGGCCTGCACGTTGATGATCGCTATGGCGTGCGCGACGGTGTCGTGGACCTCCCGCGCGATCCGCAGCCGCTCGGCGTCGACCCGCGCCCGCGCCTCCTCCTCGCGGGTCCGTTCGGCCAGGTCGGCGCGCCGCTGGGCCTCGGCCGCGATGACCCGCCGGGACCGGACGGACTCGCCGAGGGCGGCGCTCATGACCGACGCGCCGATCCGGAAGAACACCCAGCCGATGGCGGCGCGCGGTTCGATGTCGGTCGCGGCGACCAGCCACCCGACGGTGAGCACGGCGGTGCCCACGCCGGCCACCACCAGCGACCGGCGACCGTCCCCGTAGGAGGTCAGGGTGTACAGGGCGACGAAGAGCCCGAGCCAGCCGGGCCCGTCCGGCAGGTCGAGACCGTAGTACACCAGGCTGGCGAGCGCGGTGGTGACGAACATCGCGACCGGCCAGCGGCGGCGGACGGTCAGGACCAGGCCGCTCAGCGCCAGCAGGACGTACCCGAGGTTGCCGAAGTCGCTGAGCGGATGCTTCGCCCCGTCGACGGCGACGCGGGCGACCGTGCCCTGCACCTGCATCACGGCGATGAAGAGCGCGAGCACCACGTCCAACGCCACCGCGCGCAGGGCTGGCGGCACGGCGGGGCGTTTCATGCGGCGATCATATAGTTGTGACGCAGGGACAACGCTCGGCTCAACCGCGCGACCCGGTACTGCGACGGGCGTAGCGGGGCACCGACCGACTACGCCCGATTGCGTAGCCGTCGACATCCGCTGTCCGAGGCCGGGACACCCGCACCGGCGCGACGATCACGGCATGAACGATCACCCTGACTCACGTTCAGGAGCGCGCGCGACTCCCCGGGCCGACGGCGCCCTGGCGAGGCTGGCCCGGTTCTGTTACCGGCGCCGCCGCCCGGTCCTGCTGGCCTGGATCGTCGGCGTCATCGCCCTGGCGTTCGTCGGCTTCGGCTACCCCGCCACGCCCGACAACGACTACGCCGGTGGGGACTCCGATTCCGCCCAGGCCCAGAGCCTGATCGCGAAGCACTTCCCCGAGCAGCAGGGGGACACGCTGACTCTCGCGATCAAGGCGGACCAGGGGATCGACGACCCGACCGCCCGGCAACGGATCGAAAAGGTCATCGCCGATCTGGACGCCTCGCCCGTCACCGGTCCGGTGATCTCGCCGTACCAGGACGAGAACCTGGTGACGAAGGACCGCCACATCGCCCGCACGACCATCCCGCTGACCGACAAGGACGTGCCCAAGACCGAGGTCAAGCCGCTGGTGGACCTGGTCAAGGACGCCTCCGGTGACGGCCTGACGCTGGGGCTGGGCGGAGAGAAGGCGGAGAAGGCGGAGACACCCCCGCAGGGCCCGATCGAGGGGGTGGGCCTGCTGGCGGCGGCGGTGATCCTGTTCATCGCCTTCGGGTCGCTGGTGGCGATGGGCCTGCCGATCGTGACCGGGCTGATGGCGGTCCTCGGCGGCGTCGCCCTGATGAAGCTCGCCGGGCACCTGGTTCCGTCGCCCGATTTCACGGTGCTCGTCGCCGTGTTGATCGGGCTCGGCATCGGCATCGACTACGCACTGTTCATCCTGACCCGCTATAAGGACAACCTGCGCGCCGGCGACGAGCCGGAGAGCGCCACGGTCAGGGCGATCACCACCGCGGGTCACGCGGTGCTGTTCGCCGGCACCACCGTCATGATCGCGCTGCTGGGCCTGGTCACCATGGGGCAGAAGATGATGACCGGCGTGGCCATCGGCGCGTCGGTGACCGTGCTGGTGACGATGCTCGCCGCGGTGACCCTGCTGCCGGCGTTCCTGGGCTTCGCCGGCTACAAGATCAATGCGCTGCGGCTGCCCCGGCGCACCTCCCGCCGGCACCGGGCCGGCGACGGCCCGGCCCGGGAGCGCCGCACCCCCGCCGAACGCTGGGCCGGCGTGATCCAGCGCAAGCCCCTGGTCGCCGCGATCCTGGCCGGCGCGGCGCTGCTGATTCTGGCCGCACCCGTGTTGTCGATGCGGCTGAGCCTGCCCGACGCCAGCGTCCAGCCGCACGACCGGAGCAGCTACACCTCGTACAAGATCATCTCCGAGGGCTTCGGACCCGGGTACAGCGCGCCGCTGATCTTCGCCACCGAGGTCGGCTCCGCGGGCACCGACCTGAGTCCCCTCGTCGCAGCGGTCCGCAGGACCGACGGCATCGCCTACGCCACGCCGCCGCGGGTCAGCACGGACGGGCAGGCCGTCATCTTCATGGCCTTCCCCACCACCGGATTCCAGGACGAGGCGACCGCGGACCTGGTGCACAAGCTCCGCGACGACGTGCTGCCCGGGGCGGCCGGCGGCGAAAAGATCTACGTCGGCGGCCCGAACGCCGGCGCGATCGACTTCGCCGAGGACACCGGCTCCCGGCTGCCCCTGATGATCACGGTGGTCATCGCGCTGTCCCTGGTGCTGCTGGTCGTGCTGGTCCGGTCGGTCACGATCGCGCTGCAGGCCGCCGTGCTGAACCTGCTGTCGATCGGCGCCGCCTACGGCGTGCTGGTAGCCATCGTGCAGTGGGGATGGCTCGGCTCGGCGCTCGGCTTCCCGACCGACATGCCGGTCACGACCTGGGTGCCGATGATGATGTTCCCGCTGCTGTTCGGCCTGTCGATGGACTACGAGGTCTTCCTGATCTCGCGGATCCGTGAGGAGTACGAGCGCACCGACGACACCCGGACGGCGGTCACCCGCGGCCTGGCGGGGACGGCCAAGGTCATCACGGCCGCGGCCGCCATCATGATCGCCATCTTCGCGACCGCCGTGCTCGGGCCGGACGTCGCGGTCAAGCAGATCGGCCTGGGCATGGCCGTCGCCGTGCTCGTCGACGCCACCATCATCCGGATGGTCCTCGTCCCCGCGGTGATGGAGCTGTGCGGCAAGGCCAACTGGTGGATGCCCGGACGCCGGACGCCGAAGGCGGCCCCGGCCGCACCGGCCAGGGCCGGCGCAGAGGCCAGGGTCTGACCCTGGTGGAGTCGCCGGAGTTCGGGGAGCGGGGGGTTTCCCGAACTCCGGCGCGAAGCGCGGGACCGGTCAGGTGGTCATGACGGCGAACACCGACGCCGCCGGTATCGGCCCGGAGCAACGGGAGTCGTTCGAATTCGCGCGGTTGTCGCCCATGACGAAGACGGTGCCCTTGGCCACCGCCACCGGGCCGAAGCGGCGCGGCCCGCAGTGCTCCGGGTTCGGCGGCTCGTCCAGCGGCGAGTCATCGGCCACATAGGGCTCGTCCAGCGGCTTGCCGTTGACCGTCACCCGCCCGGCCTCGTCACAGCAGGCAACGGTCTCGCCGCCGATCGCGATGACCCGCTTGAGGTACGTGACCTCCCGCTCACCCTCCTGCGCGCCGGCCTGGCGGAACAGGACGATGTCGCCGCGCGTCGGCCGGTACTCACCCTTGACCGCGCGGGCGGTGATGTCCTGCCCGGCCTTGACCGTGGGTTCCATGCTGATGCCACCCTGGGTGAACCGCTCGGTCCCGCCCAGCGAGTCGACCGGGCCGCATCCACCGGCCCCGACCAGCACGGCGACGACGAGCAGCGGCGCAAGCCTCCTCACCCGGGCGATCCTGCCAGAACGACGCGACACCGCGCTGCCCCCACCGCCTCGGTGGTCAGCCGGGCGACGTTGCTGTGTTGCACTACCAGGGCGACGACCGCAGGCTTGCCGACCGGGCGAATCGGGCCACCGCCGAACGGGGAGGCGTTCATGACCGAGCAGGAGGCGACCGGCTGGGGTGGGTGGCTGTGGGCGGCCGCCGACCTGGTGACGCCGATGGCGATCCGGGTGGCGGCAACCCTGCGGTTGGCCGACCGCATCGCCGCCGGCACGCAGACGACCGAGGCGCTGGCCGCGGCCGTGGAAGCCGACCCCGACGCCCTGGAGCGCCTGTTGCGCCACCTGGTCACCGCCGGTGTGCTGGCCCGCGCGGAGAGCGGCGCCTACCGGCTGACGACCCGGGGCGAGCAACTGCGTGACGATCACCCCGGTGGGGTGCGCGCCTGGATCGATCTGGACGGCGCCATCGGGCGCGCCGACCTGTGCCTCGTCCACCTGCTGCACAGCGTCCGGGCCGGCGAGCCGGCGTTCCCGCGCCAGTTCGGCCGCCCGTTCTGGGACGACCTGTCGGCCGACGCCGGGCGCGCCGCGTCCTTCGACGCCCTGATGGGAGCCCGGCTCGTGGCGGACGCGCCCGCGGTCGCCACCGCCTACCCCTGGGGCACCCTGCGGCACATCATCGACGCGGGCGGCGGCAACGCCAGCCTGCTGATCGCCATCCTTCGCGCCCATGCCGACCTGCGCGGCACGGTGCTCGACCTGGCCGGCCCGGTGGCCCGCGCGGAACAGGCCATCGCCGCCGCCGGTCTGGCCCACCGGGCCGACGCCCGGGTCGGCAGCTTCTTCGATGCCCTTCCCGCTGGCGCGGGCGGCTACCTGCTCTCGGGCGTCCTGCACGACTGGCCGGACCAGGACGCCGCGCGCATCCTGCGGCGCTGCGCCGAGGCGGCCGCGCCGGCGGGGAGGGTGTTCGTCGTCGACCACGTCAGCGATGTCATCGGCGGTGCGGAGGGCGGCGCACCGGACACCGAAGGCGACCTGCGCATGCTCTGCTACGTCCGTGGCCGGGAACGCACCCTCGACGAGCTGGGTGAACTTGCCGGCTCGGCCGGCCTGCACGTCACCTCGGTCACGCCGGCCGGCTCGCGCTCGATCATCGAGTTGATCCCGTCGCGCTGAGCCGTGCCGGGCGCTACGGCTTCTCGGCGGTCTGCGCCTGCTCTCTCGCCTCGGCGGCGGAAACCTGACGCGGTATGGCACGGCTCACCGGCGCGGTCAACTTCCGCCAGAGAAACTCCAGCGCCAGCGCCCGGAGGAAGGCGCGCTGCTCGTTGTTGGCGGCGCCGCCGTGGCCGCCTTCGACGTTCTCGTAGTAGGACACGTCGTGGCCGTACTCGCGCAGCCGGGCCGCCATCTTGCGGGCGTGCCCCGGGTGCACCCGGTCGTCCCGCGTCGAGGTGACCAGCAGGACCGGCGGGTACCCCGGCTCGCGGCGGATGTTGTGGTAGGGCGAGTACTCCCGCAGGTAGGCCCAGTCCCGCTCCCGGTCCGGGTCGCCGTACTCGGCCATCCACGAGGCGCCGGCCAGCAGCCGGTGGTAGCGCCGCATGTCCAGCACCGGGACCTGCGCGACGACCGCGCCGAACAGCGCCGGGTAGCGGGTCAGCATGACCCCCATCAGCAGCCCGCCGTTGCTGCCGCCCTCGATACCCAGCCGCCCCGGCGTGGTGATCTCCCGGGCGGCCAGGTCGGCGGCCACCGCGGCGAAGTCCTCGTACGCCCTCGGCCGGTTCTCCCGCATCGCGGCGCGGTGCCACTGCGGGCCGTATTCCCCACCGCCCCGGATGTTCGCCACGACGTACGTGCCGCCCCGGGCCAGCCATCCCCGGCCGATCGGCCCGTTGTAGTAGGGGGTCTGGGAGATCTCGAACCCGCCGTACCCGGTGAGCAGGGTCGGCCCACCCGGTGTGCCCGGCTCCCCCACCACGAAGTACGGCACCCGCGTACCGTCGGCCGAGGTGGCGAAGAACTGGCGGACCGCCAGGCCCGCGGCGTCGAAGAACGCCGGTTCCCGCTTGAGGGTCTCGACGGCGCCGCCGACCTGCCCCAGGCGGAGCGTCGCCGGCCGGAGGAACCCGTCCGAGGCGATCAGGTAGTCGTCGCCGAGATCCGGGTCGGTGTCCATGACCCGGCTGTAGTCGTCCTCCGGCACTCCCGGCAGCGGCTCCCGCCGCCACTGCCCCTCGGCCGGTGTCAGCACCTCGAGCCGGCTGCGCACGTCGGCGAGGGTGGCCAGGATCAGATGGTTCCGGGTCCACGCGTAGCTGTCGAGCGCCGTGCGGGCGTCGGGCCGAAAGAGGATCGCCAGCTCCCGCGCGCCGGCGAGGAACGCGTCGAAGCGGGCCGCCAGCAGGGCGCCCGCGGGGTAGGTGACGCCCTCGACCACCCACGGCGAGCGGGGCCGGATCACCAGCCATTCCCGGTGGACGCTCCAGTGGGCGTCGTCCGGGACGGCGACCCTGATCCGCTCGCCGGCCGCCGTCAGCAGGTGGCTCTCGTGCCGGTAGAAGTCCAGGTAGCGGAGCACGAAGTCACGCTCGAACCCCGGCGTGGGGTCGTGAACGGCGCCGACCGTCATGTCGTGGGCGCGTCCCTCGTGGACGACCTCGGCCGCGGCCAGCGGCGTGCCTCGCCGCCACCGCTTGACGACCCGCGCGTACCCGGAGGTGGTCAGCGACCCGGGCCCGAAGTCGGTGGCGACGTAGATGTGGTCCTCGTCGATCCAGCAGACGTCGGTCTTGGCCTCGGGAAGGGTGAAGCCGTCCGCCACGAAGACCCGGCGGTTCAGGTCGAACTCGCGGACCACCACCGCGTCCGCTCCGCCCCGGGACAGGCTGACCAGGCAGCGCCGGTAACCGGGGCGCAACACGGTGACCCCGCTCCAGACCCAGTTCTCGCCCTCCTCGGCGGCCAGCGCGTCGACGTCGAGCAGCACCTCCCACTCGGGCTCGGCCCGGCGGTACTGCTCCAGGGTCGTCCGGCGCCAGAGCCCACGGGGGTGCGCCGCGTCCTTCCAGAAGTTGTAGGAGAAGCGATCGCCGATCCAGTCCGGGTACGGTAGGCGGTCCTCGGCGTCGAGCACCTGCCGGATCCCCCGCCGCAGAGCGCCGAACCGCCCGCTCCCGGTCACCGCGGTGGTGGTCTCCGCGTTGCGGTCCCGCACCCACCCGGTGGCCTCAGCACCGTCAAGGTCTTCCAACCAGAGGTACGGGTCATCGTCCTCATCGTTCAGCGTCGCCACCCTGGCAACTCTCCCCGACGGGGCAGCCAGGTCCGGGCCCGGCGCCCCCGTCGATACTGCGACTCACGTCACACTCGCCACACATTGCAATTCGCCGGCAGTCATGCTTAAGCGGCGTCCGCATGGGACCTCGCCGGCCACCCCGATCGTTACCCCGGCCGGCGCCGAAACGAAAGCCCTCTCCCGGGAGGGGTCGATGAGATCGGGCGCGCGAGATCATCTAACCAGCCGGAAACATCAAGCGGGGGTTACGTAACGGCGAGCCAATTTACACGCAATTTACGGCCGGCTTGAGACGCGTTTCCGGCCTGGCCGCCGGAGCCCGCGGGGCCGGCTACAATTGGCCGGCCGTCCGGGGGGAATCGCATGTCGATGATCAGAATTGCGCTGGTGGCGGAGCCGTCCATGCTGCACGACGGCGTGCGGGCGGTGCTGGCCGGCGTGGACGATTTCGAGCTCGTCGGGGCGACCGCCGGCGGGCCGGGCGCGGTGGCCGAGGTGGCCCGCCTGGCGCCCGACGTGGTCCTGGTCGAGGCCGGCGCCGGCGGCCCGGCGACCGCCGCCGACCTGCGACGCGGTGGCGCGGGGCCGGTCGTCCTGCTGGCCGGCGCGGTCGACGAGGTCCCGATCGATCCGGCCGCCCGCGCCGGCGTGGACGGCTACGTGCTCACCGCCGAGGCGGGCACCAGCCTGATCGCCGCGGTCCGCGCGGTGGCCCGCGGGCAGGCGTGGCTGTCGCCGCCGTTCGCCCGGCGGCTGCTCGACCTCTACCGGGCGGCCCCCGCGGCACCCCGCCCGGCCGGCGGCCGCCGGCTGAGCGAGCGGGAGCGCAGCGTGCTGCGGCTCGTCGCCCACGGCCGCACCAACGCCGAGATCGCCCACGAGCTGGTGCTCGGCGAGTCCACCGTGAAGACGCACGTCTCCCGCCTGCTCACCAAGCTGGAGCTGCGCGACCGGGTACAGCTGGCCGTCTTCGCCTATCGTCAGGGATTAACCTGACCGACATTCCCGGGTTACACATTCCGCCGACCGGCCGAATGGCGAATTCCGTCCCGCGGCCGACGACGCGCGGGAGCCCGCGCCCCTATCGTTGCGACCGGACGGTGAATCCGATCGCGAGGGGTGCGGAAATGACGAGTAGTACTGCCACGCTCACCGGTGGGCTGGTGTCCACCGCGGCGCCGCCAGCGGGTGATATCATGCCGAGAACCATCAATGCGTGGCCGCGAACGTATTCGCTGGGAAACCTGCTCACCGTGCTGCGGGCCCGGCGCAACGGCGCGACGGTCAGCCTCAACCAGGTGAAGCTGAAGGACACGGTCGTCGAGCACAACGCACTGATCATGGAGTACTCGCTGCTGTGGTGCAGCAGCATCCGCCCGTACTCGATCGTGGGGCGGTTCGCCTCGCTGTTCAACACCGACGTCGGCCCGTACGCCGGCATCGCCGAGAAGGTGACCGTGGGCGCCAGCCCGCACTGGCCGCAGCTGCCGACCACGCACGTGTTCCCGGTCAACCACGAGTTCGGCTTCTGCGACGACCCCTGGCCGGCGGTGGGGCGCACCTCGATCGGCGCGGACGCCTGGATCGGCGCGGGCGCCACGATCCGGGCGGGGGTGCGGATCGGCGTCGGCGCGGTGATCGGCGCGGGGGCGGTGGTGACCCGCGACGTCGCCGACTACGAGGTGGTGGTCGGCGTGCCGGCCCGCCACCTGCGCCCACGGTTCCCCGCCGCGATGGTCGAGAGCCTGCTCGAGCTGCGCTGGTGGGAATGGCCGCCCGCGGTGATCCGGGAGCACCTCGCACTGTTCCGGGAGCCGCTCACGCCGCAGCGGCTGGAGCTGCTGCACGAGCTGGCCCCGCCCCGCCGGGAGTCGCGGCTGACGCCATCGGCCGGCCCGCACCCGGGGCCGGCATGACCGCCGCGATCCGCGCCGAGGGACTGGTCAAGCGGTACGCGGGCGTCCAGGCGCTGCGCGGCGTGGACCTGGAGGTACCGGCCGGCGCCGTGCTCGCGCTGCTCGGCCCGAACGGCGCCGGCAAGAGCACCACCGTCGGGATCCTGACGACGCTGGTCGCGCCGGACGGCGGCCGGGCCGAGGTGGCCGGCTTCGACGTGCGGCGGCAGCCGCGCCGGGTGCGGGCGGCGATCGGCGTGGCGGGCCAGCACGCGGCGGTCGACGGCCGGCTCACCGGCCACGAGAACCTGATCCTGTTCGGACGGTTGCACCGGATGTCCCGGCGGGCCGCGGGCGCCCGGGCGGCCGAACTGCTCGACCGCTTCGACCTCACCGGCGTGGCGGACCGGCTGGCCCGCACGTACTCCGGGGGGATGCGCCGCCGCCTCGACCTGGCGGCCAGCCTGGTCGCGCACGCGCCGGTGCTCTTCCTCGACGAGCCCACCACCGGCCTCGACCCGCTGCGCCGGGACCAGCTCTGGGCGGTGGTGGACGACTTCGTCGCCGCCGGCACGAGCGTGCTGCTGACCACCCAGTACCTCGAGGAGGCCGACCGCCTCGCCGACCGGGTGGTGGTCGTCGACCACGGCCGGGTGGTCGCGGAGGGCACGGTCGACCAGCTCAAGCACCGCACCGGCCGGCCGACGCTGGACGCCGCGTTCCTGGCGCTCACCGCGCCGGGCGCGGCGGTACCGGCCATGGCGGGGAGGGCGGCGTGACCACAACGGACGCCCTGGGTGCGGTCCGGTGGAGCCTCACCGACACGCTCGTCCTCGCCGGGCGCAGCCTGCGGCACTGGCGCCGCCAGCCCGAACTGCTCCTGCTGTCCACCGCGCAGCCGGTCGTGCTGGTGCTGCTGTTCACGCAGGTGTTCGGCGGGGCGGTGGCGACGCCCGGCATGCGGTACGTGGACTGGCTGGTGCCCGGCGTGCTCGTGCAGGTCGTCGCCTGGGACAGCGCGAAGACCGCGGTCGGGGTGGCCGAGGACCTGGCCAGCAGCACGATCGAACGATTCCGGACGCTACCGATGTCGGCGCCGGCCGTGCTCGCCGGGCGCACGCTCGCCGACGCCGGGCGCAACCTCTTCGTCGTGCTCGCGATGCTGGCCGCCGGCGTGCTCGCGGGGCTGCGCCTGCCGGGCGGCCCGCTGGCGGCGGCCGGCGCCGTCGCGCTCGCCGTCGCCTTCGGGTACGCGTTGACGTGGGTCTTCGCGTACCTCGGCCTGCGGGCCAGGGGCGGCGAGGCGGCGCTGGCCGCGGGCATCCTGGTGGTCTTCCCGCTGATGTTTGCCTCCAGCGCCCTGGTGCCGGTGGAGACGATGCCGGGCTGGCTGCGCCCGGTCGCCGCGCACCAGCCGCTGACCGCCGTGATCGACGCGGTCCGGGCCCTGATGCAGGGCCGGCCCGCCGCCGGCGCGACCGCCATCGCGCTGGCCTGGACGGCCGGCATCCTGGTGGTGGCCGTGCCCGCGGCGGTGCGCCGCTTCTACCGCGTGGCCGCCTGAGCCGGGCCCGGGCCGCGGACCGCTGCGGCCCGGGCCGGCCCACACACCGCTCCGGGCGGCGCCGCACCCGGCTGGGCCCGGCCGCGCCGCACACGGGGCGGGGTCGGTCGGCGCCGCACCCGGCTGGGCCCGGCGGCGCCGGGCGTCACGTCGTCGCGCGGACCACCAATTCGAGGTCGAGCACCGTGGTGCGGCGGCCGGTGGGGTGGCCCTGCATCTGATCGAGCAGCGCGCGCGCCGCCAGCCGCCCCGACTCCTCGAACGGCTGCCGGACGGTCGTCAGGTCCAGGACCCGGGCCAGGTCCGAGTCGTCGAAGCCGACCACCGCCAGCCCTTCCGGTACCGCGAGGCCACGGTCGCGGGCCGCCGCCAGCACCCCGCCCGCCAGGGTGTCGTCGTGCGCGAAGATCGCGGTCGGTGGCTCGGGCAGGTCCAGCACCTCGTGGCTTGCCGCCCGGGCCCGGTCCACGTCGTGCGGGACGAGCCGCACCGCCTCGTCGGCCAGCGCGATCCCGTGCTCGGCGAGCACCCGGCGGAAGCCGGTGAGCCGGCTCTCGGACGGCGACACGTAGGCGTGCGACCGCTGCGCCTCCCCCACGTACGCGAACCGGCGGTGACCGCGGGCGATCAGGTGCCGCGCGGCGAGTTCGCCGCCGGTCTCGTCGTCGGTCACCACGGCCTCGAAGCGCGGCCGGGGCGAGTCGATCACCACGGTCGGTAGCCGCTGGGCGCGCAGCCGCTCGATCACCGACTCCTCCAGCGGCAGCCCCATGATGATCAGCCCGTCGAGGCGGCGGGTGATGGGCAGGCTGGACAGCAGCGGTGAGGTGGCCGAGGCCGCGGACTGCTGGTCGAAGACCACCACTTCCAGGGCCTCCGCGTCCACCGCCGCGAACACCCCCGCCAGGCGGCGGCTGAATGACGGGTACGAGCTGAAGGGCGCGATCACGCCGATCCGGCCGACGCCCCGGCGGGCCCGGGTGACCGCGTCCGCCTTGGGCACGAAGCCCAGTTCGTCGGCGGCGGACAGGACCCGTTCGCGGGTTGCCTGGCGCACCCGGGCCGGCGAGTTGAGCACCAGCGAGACCGTCGAGATGCTCACACCCGCCCGCGCGGCCACGTCGTAGATGG
Source organism: Rhizomonospora bruguierae (assembly GCF_018397995.1). Lineage (GTDB taxonomy): Bacteria > Actinomycetota > Actinomycetes > Mycobacteriales > Micromonosporaceae > Rhizomonospora > Rhizomonospora bruguierae. The sequence goes on along the minus strand of NZ_BBQH01000026.1, from coordinate 49,220 downwards.
TGATCTTGCCGGTCACCCGCGCCTCCTCCCCGACCCCTGCGCCCGGCGGGCGAGCCAGAACGCCCGGCAAGGGTAGCCGAGTTGTCGAAGTGCTTCGAGCGAAGCTGTTGACAACTTTGTAACACGGGCGTTCCATACACGTCATCACCGCCACACCTCACCGACTGAGGGAGCAACCGATGAGAACGCGCACCCTCGCCGCGCTCGGCACCGCCCTGTTAGCCGTCCTGGCGACCGGCTGCGGCGGCTCCGGATCGCGGACCCAGGCACCCCCCACCCAGGCGGCGGACCGGATCCAGGCCGCCCGCGCCGCCGCCACCCGCGCCGCCGACGGCACCCGCCCCGGCGGCACGCTCAACCTGCTCGGCGTCCTGAGCGGCCCCCAACTCGACGCGTACCTCGGCACGTTCGCCCCGTTCGAGGAGGCGACCGGCATAAAGATCAAGTACGAGAGCACCGGCGACGTCTACGCCGTCCTACAGACCCGCATCGCCGGCGGCAACCCACCCGATGTCGTCTCCAACTCCAGCGCCGGCCAGGTGGCCCAGCTCGCGCAGCGGGGCAAGCTGGTGGCGCTCGACCCGTTCCTGGACATGGACGCGGTCCGCACCGACTATCCCGACGGGCTACTGAAACTCTCTACAGTAGACGGAAAGCTCCACGGCATCTTCTACAACACCGCCGTGCAGGGCCTCGTCTGGTACGACCCGAAGACGTACCGGGGCCCCCGGCCGCCCGCCACCTGGGACGACCTCTCCGGCTGGGCCGAGCAGGCGTCGGCCGGCGGCACGCCGTGGTGCATCGGCCTGGAATCCGGGCCCAACAGCGGCTGGCCGGGCGCCGTGTGGATCGAGGAGTTCGTGCTCCAGCAGGCCGGCCCGGAGGTCTTCACGAAGTGGTGGCAGGGCGACCTGCCCTGGACCGCACCGGAGATCAAGCGGGCGTTCCAGCGCTTCGGCGCCATCGCCACCGACGCCAAGCAGGTCAGCGGGGGCGCCACCGCCGTGCTGACCACCGACTTCACCACCAGCCCGCAGGGGCTGTTCGCCAAGCCGCCCGCCTGCCACCTGCACGTCCAGGCCGACTTCCTCGGCAACGCGCTGGCCCAGAGCGTCCCCGGAGTCGTGCCCGGCACCGACATCGACTTCTTCCCGTTCCCACCGGTCGACCCGGCGCGCGCCGGCTCCGTCGAGATCTCCGGCGAGACGCTCGCGCTGCTCAAGGACAGCCCGCAGGGCCGGGCGTTCATGCGGTACGCGGCGACACCCGAGTTCAGCGCCCTCGTGGCCGGCACCGGGCAGTGGATCGGCGCCAACCGCCGCACCCCGCCGGAGGCGTACACGTCCACGCTGTCCCGCCGGGCCGCTCAGGTCTACGCGGACGCGCGCACCGTCCAGTACGCCGCCCAGAACGCCATGCCGCCGGCCATGACCCAGGCCTTCCACAAGGCGGTCCTGGCGTACGTGGCCAATCCGTCCACCTTGGACGCGCAACTCGCGGGGCTGGAGCGGGCCCGCACGAGCGCGTACCGGAGCTGAAGGCCGGCATGGTCCCGACGACCCGCGTCCTCGCCGCGCTCACCTTCACGGTGGCCGTGCCGGCGCTCGTGCTGGGCTGGCTGTGGGTGGTCGGCCGGCTGGAGGCGGTGCTGCCGCACCGCTTCCACCGCCGGCTCGTGCCCTGGCTGTGGCTGGCCCCGGCGCTCGTACCGGTCGGCGTCTACCTCGCCTGGCCGCTGGCCAACACCGTCTGGCTCTCCCTGCGCGACGCCGGCTCGCGCGGCTGGGCCGGGCTGGACAACTACCGGTACCTGGCGACCAGCGCCGAGGTGCACACCGCGCTGCGCAACAACCTGCTCTGGCTCGTCCTGCTCACCGGCGGCTGCCTGGGCGCCGGGCTCCTGGTCGCCGTGCTGACCGACCGGGTGCGGTACGAGGCGGTGGCCAAGGCGGCCGTCGTCCTGCCGACCGCGATCCCGTTCGTCGCCGGCGCGGTGATCTGGCGCTTCATGTACCAGTACCGGCCGCCCGGCCTGCCCCAGACCGGCACGCTCAACGCGGTGCTGACCGCCACCGGCGCCGCCCCCGTCGCGTGGCTGGTGGACACCCGCACCAACAACGGCGCCCTCATCGGCGTCGGCGTGTGGATGACCGCCGGCTTCGCGACCGTCATCCTCTCCGCCGCGCTCAAGGCGGTACCGGCGGAACTGCACGAGGCGGCGCGGATCGACGGCGCCGGACCGTGGCAGGTCTTCCGCCACGTCACGCTGCCGCACCTGCGCCCGACCATCCTGGTCACCGCGACCCTCGTCGCGGTCAGCGCGTTCAAGGCATTCGACATCGTGTACGTGATGACGAACGGCAACTACCGCACCGACGTCATCGCCAACCTCATGTACCGGCAGCTCTTCGTCGACCAGCACGACGGCCGGGCGAGCGCGATCGCGGTGCTTCTCACGGTGCTCGCCGTGCCGATCCTCATCGTCAACGCCCGGGCCACCCGGGCCGGGGGGCCGAACCGATGACCCAGACCCTGCCCCGGCCCGAGGCACCGGCCGCGACCCGCCCGGCCCCGGTCAGGAGCCGGCGCGACGGGCGCACCCGGGCGGCCCGCCGCCTCCCCACCCACCTCGTGCTCCTGCTGTTCTGTGGATTGTGGACGGTGCCAGTGCTGGGGCTGCTGGTCAGCTCCTTCCGCCCGGCGTACGACATCTCCACCACCGGCTGGTGGCGGGCCGGCGAGGGCATCCTCACCCTGGACAACTACCGGGACGTGCTGGCCACCAGCGGCTTCGGCACCGCGCTCGGCAACAGCCTGCTGATCACCGTCCCGGCGGTCGCCGCGATGGTGGCGGTCGGCGCGGTGGCGGCGTTCGCGCTGGCCCGGATGTCGTTCGCCGGCCGCCGCGCGGTGACCGTCGCGATGATCGCGCTGCTCGCGCTGCCGCTGCAGATGACCCTCGTCCCCGTGCTGCGCCTCTACAACGCCACCGGCCTGACCGGCACATTCGCCGGGATCTGGCTGGTGCACCTGGGCTTCGGGCTGCCGTTCACGGTCTACCTGCTGCGCACGTTCTTCGCCGGGCTGCCGGAGGAGATGTTCGAGGCCGCGGCGCTCGACGGCGCGTCGACGCTGACCGCGTTCCTGCGCCTGACCCTGCCGCTGTCCGGGCCGGCCCTCGCGTCGGTGGCCATCTTCCAGTTCATCTGGGTCTGGAACGACCTGCTCATCGCGCTCATCTTCCTCGGCGGCGACCCCGGGGTGGCGCCGCTGACCGTCGCGGTGAGCAACCTGGTCAGCGCCACCACCGGCCAGGGCTGGCAGCTGCTGACCGCGGCCGCGTTCGTCGCGATGGCGGTGCCCATGGTGATCTTCTTCGCGCTCCAGCGCACCTTCGTCCGCGGCCTGCTGGCCGGATCGGGAAAGTGAGGGCCCATGACGGCCGTGCCCTACGCCGACGATCCGCCGGCGCCGACCGCGTACGACCTGGACCCCGCGGCGCTCGCCGGCTACCGCCCGCCGCTCGCCGAGCCGCCGGACTTCGACCTGTTCTGGAAGCAGACGCTCGCCCTGGGCCGGACCAGGGATCCGGTACCGGCCCGGTTCGAGAAGGTCGACGCCGGACTATCCACAGTGGTCACCTACGACGTGGTCGTGCCCGGGTACGGCGGGGAGCCGGTGCGGGCCTGGCTCACGCTACCCGCCGGCCACCCCGAGCCACTGCCCTGCTTCGTGCAGTTCGTCGGGTACGGCGGCGGGCGCGGCCTACCCATCGAGCACCTGCTCTGGGCCAGCGCCGGGTACGCCCACCTGGTCGTCGACGCCCGCGGCCAGGGTGGCGACACGCCCGACCCCGGCTGCGGCGACTCCGCACCCCCGGTGGTACGCGGCCTGCACGACCCGGCCGCGTACTACTACCGGCGGGTGTTCGTGGACGCGACCTGCGCGGTAGAGGCGGCCCGTTCACTACCCATGGTGGACCCCGATCGAGTGGCCGTGGGCGGGGTGAGCCAGGGCGGCGGCATCGCGCTCGCCGCCGCCGCGCTCGCCGGCCCGGTCGCCGCGGTGCTGTGCGACCTGCCGTTCCTGTGCCACTGGAGCCGGGCGGTACGGATCAGCGACCGCGGCCCGTACACCGAGGTCGCCCGCTGGTGCGCCGACCACCGCCAGCCGGTCGCGGAGGTGTTCGCGACGCTCGGGTACTTCGACGGCATGTCCTTCGCGGCCCGCTGCCAGTCCCCGGCGCTGTTCTCCGTCGCGCTGATGGACCGGGTCTGCCCGCCCTCGACGGTGTACGCCGCGTACAACCATTACGCCGGGCCGAAGGACATCGTGGTGTGGGAGTTCAACGACCACGACGGCGGCGGCATCCACCAGGTACGGCACCAACTCGCGTACCTGCGGCCGCTGCTGGCGGGCGCGGGGGCGGACGCACCGCGATGCCGTGCCGATGCGCCGGCGCCTCACCAGCGCACGGGCAGGGACTCCAGCCCGCGGAAGAAATAGCTTGCGATATAGGCCGGTGTGTAGCCCTCCGCGAGGTACAGGCCGGGTAGCCGGTCGAACAGCGTCTGCAACGCGACCCTGATTTCGGCGCGGGCCAACGGTGCGCCGGGGCAGGCATGCAGGCCCCTGCCGAAGGCGAGGTGGTCGTGAGCGTTGGGTCTGCTCGGGTCGACCGCGTCCGCGTCGGGAAACACCGTCTCGTCGCGGTTTGCCGAGCCGAACAACAGCAGTACAAGGGAGCCCTGGGCCAGGACGGTGCCACCGAGCTCGACCGCTCGGGTCGTGACTCGGAAGAGCCCCCGGTGCGGGGCGTCACGGCGCAGGGCTTCCTCGGTCACCTTCGGGATCATCCGCACCGGTTCAGCGATGATTCCAGCTCGGACGGTCGGGTTCTGCAGCGCGACGAGTACGGTCGCGGTGATCGCGTCGCGGGTCGTGTCGAACCCGGCGACCCGGGCGGCGCCCCGGACGATGTTGTGCACGTAGTCGTCGGACACACCGGGGAATCCGTTCGCGCCGTGCACGAGCACCGAGATCATGTCGTCGCGCGGATGTGCCTTGCGATCGTCGATCAAGTTCTGAAGATAGCGGGTGTAGTCACCCATCCGGCGGGCGGAGGCAATCCGGTCGTCGAGCGGGGCGAGCGGGTTCCAGAGTGTAGTGACGTCATCGGTCCACACCTGGATCTGCTCGGTGTCCTCGGGCGGGAAACCGATGACCGCGCTGATTATCGTCTGCACGTACGGGATCGCGTACTCGCTGACGAGATCCGCGGCGCCGTCGGTGAAGCCGTCGATGAGGTCCGCCGCGCGCTGGTTCATCAGGGGCAGCAGCGCGCGGACGCGGGCGCCACGGACCGCCGCGTCGAACAGGGCACGCATCTGTCGGTGCCCCGGTTCGTCCTCGTTGACGACCGCGGTGGTCTCCGGCACGTTGCCGGCCTTCAGCTCGGCCACCACCTCCGGTGGGTTGTCGTATATCAACGGCACCGCCGCGGCCGAGGAGAAGGTGTCCGGTTCGTCGAGGACGGTCCGGATGTCGGCGTAGCGGCTGACCATGTAAGCGCCGATCGATGGGCTGAACGCAATCGGCCGTTCACGTGCCGCGCGATAGAACAGGTGTGGGTCCTGCCGGTGCGGGGCGACCATGGGATTGAAGTCGAACGCCGTGTCACTGTCGCCAAGCACCATCATGCCTCCGTCACGTCGTCCGTGCCCCGTAGGTTAGGACGACGGCCCTTCGCGGTCGATCCGCTCGGCGCGGTGCCGCTGGCCGATTCGCGTGGGCCGGCCGTGCACCGTCCGATGCAGAGTGGCGGATGGCGTTTCCCCGTAGCGCTTCCGATAAGCGGCCGCGAATCGTCCGAGATGCCCAAAACCCCATCGGAGGGCGAGCCGGGCCACGGTTTGCCGCGCCGGATCCGCGGTCCGCAGGTCGGCATGGACATGGCGCAGGCGCACGGCGCGCAGGTAGGTCATCGGCGGCGGCCCGACATGACGTAGGAATCCCTCCTGCAAGGACCGGACGCTCAGGCCCGCCCGCCGGGCCAGGTCGGCCACCGTCCAGGGCAGTTCCGGATCGTCTTCGAGCATCTGCACCGCCCGGCGGATCGCCGCCGGGGCGGCTCGGCGCTGGGGTTCGGCGAGTTGGTCGCGATAGGGGTGGTCTACGGCATACAGCAGCGCGGTCATGACGCTCTCGCTCAGCGGCCGCGCGATCATCGGCGCTGACAGCGGTCCGCCCGGGTCACGGGCCAGCTCGACCAGCGAGCGGGCGAGCATCCACCACTGGCGGCCAGGAGCATGCCGCAGATCGAGGGCACTGCCGAACCGCACCCCCGTCCGTACGGGGACATCGACGAGGTCCGCCAGGTGCGATTCCAGCGCCGGTCTGTCGATCTTCAGCCCGAACAGGCTACCGCCGTCCGCCCAGCCGTGCAGCATCGCTGGACTGTCGGGGTTGTAGACGGCAGCCAGGTGGGGACTGGCGCATACCTCGCCGTAGGCGGTACGCGTGAGCAACGAGCCGCTCATCGGAACATTGACCTCGTACCCGGTCTCCAGCTCGCCGCAGACAAGCCGCACCTCGCCCGAGTAAGACAGCAGACCGGCCGAGATCGGTCCGACGCGCATCGCGGACAGCGCCATGTGGAACCGCGCCGGATCGTGCAGCACGGTGAGCCGATGGGGAAAATAGACCTCACCGCACCTGATGGGCGCCTCATCAGCGTCGTCAGTGGCAATGTGGATCGTCGCCACGACACCTCGCAACCGACGAAGCACTCCGACGGCTCCTGGCGGATCGCCGTGTCAGAGGGCTGTTTGCCCCGTTGGTCATCACATCTCCCTGCGGTGCGACGCTCACCCGCCCCTCCGCGTCCACCGCGAGCACCCCGTCGCGTACGCCCTCCAGGACGGCGACCTGCTCGCGGACCAGATCGGCGAGGTCCGTGGGTTCCAGCCCGAAGGGGCGCCGTTTGAGGCGGACGGCCAGCAGCGCCGCCCCGCCGACGCCGGCGGCCAGGGCCAGGGCCGTGAAGATCTCCGCGGCCGGCAGCAACTCCCGCAGGCGGTTGTCGACCTCCTCGGCGTCGATACCAACGCTGACCTCGCCGACGACCGCCCCGGACCAGTCGCGCAGCGGGACCTTCCCGCGGGCGGACAGCCCGAGGGTGCCGCGCTCGACCCTGACCACCTCGCGGCCGGACAGCGGCCCGGACGGGTCGGTGCTGACGTGTTCGCCGATCAGCCGCGGGTCGGTGTGCGAGAACCGGATCCCGTCGCGGTCGGCGATCACGACGAACAACGCGTCGTTGGCCCCGCGCACCTGTTCGGCGTACCGCTGCACCTCACCGGTGGCCGCCGGCGTGCCGGCGCCGACCTCGTCCCCGAGCCCGGGACGTTGGGCGACCGAGCGGGCGATGGCCAGCGCCCGCTGCTCGTACTGCCGCTCCAACTCGGTGCGCAGCAGCAGGGTGGCGAGCGTGAACCCGGCGCCGGCCACCACGGCGACCACAACCACCTGCAACAGCATCGTCTGCGTGGCCAAGCGCAGCGGGCGTCGCTTCACGGCATCACGCTACCTGCATAAACGTGGTGAGCAGAACGCGCAGAAAGGGATGTACGCGAGTTGGCCGCGCAATGGACGTAACCGCGCGGAAATCTCTTCGTCACCGCTACGGTCGGCCGCTATGACCCAGAACACACCCGCCATCCGGCTGGATCGGGCCACCAAGATCTTCCCATCCGCGAACGGCGGCTCGTTCACCGCGATGCGGGAGGTCACGTTCGACGTGGCACACGGCGAGTTCGTCGCCGTGGTCGGTCCCACCGGCTGCGGCAAGTCGACCACCCTGTCGCTGATCTCCGGCCTCGAACCCACCAGCGGGGGAAGCGTGACCGTCGCCGGAACGCCCGTCACCGGGATCCCGCGCACCGTCGGGTACATGTTCCAGCAGGACGCGACGCTGCCGTGGCGCACGGTCAGCGACAACATCGCCCTCGGCCTGCGCTACCGGGGCATCGCCAAGACCGACGCCCGCGCCCGCGCGCAGACCTGGATCCACACGGTCGGCCTCGCCGGATTCGAGCGGTACTACCCGCACCAACTCTCCGGCGGCATGCGCAAGCGCGTGGCGATGGCGCAGACCCTGATCACCGAGCCCGAGATCATCCTCATGGACGAGCCGTTCGGCGCGCTCGACGTGCAGACCCGCGAACTGATGCAGGGCGAGTTGCTGCGGCTGTGGGTCGGCACCGGCGCGGCGGTCGTCTTCGTCACCCACGACCTGACCGAGGCGATCGCCCTGGCCGACCGGGTCGTCGTGATGACCGCGGCACCGGCCACCGTCAAGACGATCGTCACGGTGGACCTGCCCCGGCCCCGCGACGTCGACGAGATCCGGCCCCCGCGGCCGGCGACGGCGGCGAGCAGCACAGCACCATCAAGATCATGGTCGGCGGCCTGGACAAGGTCATCTACCTGCCGGCCAAGCTCACCGAGCAGCTCGGCTACTTCAAGGAGGCCGGCGTCGAGGTCCAACTGCTCAGCGAGCCGTCCGGTGCCCAGGCGGAGAACGTCATGCTCGCCGGCCAGGTCGACGGCGTCGTGGGCTTCTACGACCACACCGTCGACCTGCAGGCCAGGGGCAAGTGTGTGGAAAGCGTCGTGCAGTTCGCCGACGTTCCCGGCGAAGCCGAGGTCGTCGCGACCGGCAAGGCCGGCACGATCACCTCAGCGAAGGACTTCGCCGGCAAGAAGCTCGGCGTCACCAGCATGGGCTCCTCGACCGACATGATCACCCGCGCGCTGGCCGTCCGCAACGGCGTGGAACCCTCGCGGTACACGACGGTCAAGGCGGGGGCCGGTCCGCAGTTCATCGCCTCCCTCGACAACGGCGGTATCGACGCCGGCATGACCACCGACCCGACGATCGCCAAGCTGACCAGCTCCGGCAAGGGGAAGGTCTTCATCGAGATGCGGACGCAGGAGGGCACCCGGGCCGCGCTCGGCGGCCTCTACCCTGGCTCCTCCCTCTACATGCCGTGCGACTTCGTCGCCCAGCACAAGCAGACCATCCAGAAGATGGTCAACGCGTCGTCAAGACACTGAAGTTCATCGACACGCACAGCGCCGCGGAGATCGCCACGGAGATGCCGGCCGACTTCGCCGGCTCCGACCCGAAGCTCTACGAGCAGTCGATCAACGATTCCAAGGGCATGTTCACCGCCGACGGCGTGATGCCGGCCGACGGCCCGCAGACCGTACTCGATGTCCTGAAGCCGTCGAACGAGGCGGTCAAGGCGAAGGCCGACCAGATCGACCTGGGCAGGACCTACACGACCGAGTTCGTGCGGGCCGCCGGCTGAGAACGCCCGCCGGGCCGCCCAGTGGGCATCTCCGCTGGCGGCCCGGCGGTTCCCCCGCGATCGCCGTCCGTGCCGGGCGGCCTATCGCCGCGCGAAGAGCATCGCTGCGAGGGCGCTCTCGGGAGAGTCGCTGACGAGTACCGGGCGAACCACAGCGGGTAACGCCAGACAGGCTCGGGGGCGGGCTGCGTTTCCGGAGAGAGTTGACCTTGGATATGACCCTCCATAAGATCCGTTGATCAGTACACATCGCACTGTGCGCCGCACGGTGCCGTCCGACACGGGGGACAGATGAAGAGAATGCTCAGCCGCGCGATAGGAGCTTCCGCGCTCGGCATCGCCCTGGCGGTCGCCGGACTGCCAGGCGTAGCGCACGCGGCGACGACCAAGTGCGCGTACCACGGCTACGACCGGGCCTGCGTCACCAACTACAGCAGCACCTCCTCGACCCAGGAAGTCTGCGACAACGAATCCGATGGCCATGGCGTGTGGGGTAAGTTCAACCTCGTCGGGTCCCCGCTGATCGTCATGAGCTTCGAGGACAAGAACGGCAGTGCCACGGGCTGCACCAGGTACAGCGAGTCCCACGCGATCGCGAGCTTCGTCGTCTGCGAGGACAACGAGGGCTGCAGCGCGCGCGTCTACATGTAGTAGGCCGGCAATCGAGATTCGACAAGCCCCAGCCCGTCGCGACGGGCTGGGGCTTGTCGCGTGGCGGGTCAAGTGACCACCCGGGTCACCGTCCTCACCGGCGGCCGGCGGCCGCCGCCCAGCGGGCCAGTACCAGCGTGGTGGCCAGCGCGAGGGCCGCCATGCCGGCCATGATGCCGAAGCCGGTGGCGAACGAACCGGTCGCGTCCATCAGGGCGCCGAGCAGGTAGGTGCAGGCGAAGCCGCCCAGGTTGGCGCAGAAGTTGCCGAAGCCGGTGACCAGCCCGGCGCCCCGCGGGTCGACGTACTGCATCGGCACGGCGAACAACGGTCCGAAGTAGACCTGGATGAACACCGACTGCACCGCGAGCACGGCCAGCAGGGCGGGCAGCCCGGGCACCGCGGGCAGGGCGGCGAACGTGGCGGCCAACACGGCCAGGGAGCCGCCGATCACCGCCAGGGGGCGGTTCAGCCGGTCGGACAGCCACCCGCCGACCATGTTCGCCGGCGCCGTGACGGCCGCGCCGAGGGCGACCACCAGGCCGGCCGTCGACAGCGACTGCCCCCGCTCGACCACGACGTACGTGGGCAGCCAGGCGGCGGAGCCCTGGACGAGCGCGAGCCGGACGAACTGGATGAGACCGGTCAGCCACACCACACGGTGGCGGAGAACACGCCACCGCACCCGCGTCGCGCCGTGGCCGGAGCGGCGGGGTACGCCGGTGCCGGCCCAGTGGTAGGCGATGGCGGTGGCAAGGCCGAGGGCGCCGAAGACCGCGAACAGGGCCCGCCAGCCGAGCGGCCCGACCAGCAGCGGACCGAGCAGGTTCAGCGCGATGCTGGAGGAGAAGCCGCCCGCGACGAACAGGCCCATCGCGGTGGCGCGCCGGTTGTCGGGGAACTGGGTGCGGATGAGCATCAGGCCCGGGGCGAAGACCAGCGCCCGGAAGAACCCCGAGCCGGCCTGCACGGCCAGCAGACCGGGGTACGAGGGGACGACGGAGAGCAGCATCGTGGCGAGGTTCGTGCCGAGCAGCCCGGCGACGAACAGCCGCTTCGGGTCGAACCGGTCGCTGAGCAAGCCCGACGGCACCTGCATCAGCGCGTACACGAAAGTGCTGGCCGCGGCGAGGGTGCCCGCCTGGGCGAAGCTCAGCCCCAGGTCGGTGCGGATCAGGGGCAGGAACAGCGCGATACCGCCGGAGGCGAGGGCCTGGAAGCTCTGGCCGCCGACGATCAGGGCGATGCTGAGCAGGCGGCCGCGGCCGGGCGAGCCGTGCGCCCCCAGGCCGCGGCCGCTGGCCGTCGCGACGTCAGTGGACAACGATGCCCGGTTCGTTGCCCGGCGACCACTTGATGCCGCAGCCCAGGCTGGGCACGTGCGGCTCGGGCACCGGCCGGCCGGCCAGGACCAGGTCGACCGCCGCCGCGAGCAGCTCGCCGGTGACCGGGATGCCGTTGCCGGGGCAGGCACCGTCGAAGGCACCCCGGTAGGCGAGCCTGCGGTCCACGCCGTACAGGAAGAAGTCGGGCGTGCAGGCGGCGTTGAAGTCCTTCGCCGTCTGCTGCGCCGCGTCGACCAGGTACGGGAAGGCGAAGCCGGCCCGGTCGACCTGCTCGTGCAGGCCGGCGACGTCGTCATCGGGCTTGATGTCGGTGTCGTTGCTGGCGATGCCGACCACGGCCAGACCCCGGCCCGCCAGTTCACCGGTCACCTCGGCGAGGCGCCGCTCGATGTGCCGCACGAACGGGCAGTGGTTGGACAGGAACGCGACCAGCAGGGCGGGCCCGCCGAAGTCGGTGGACTTGACGGTGGCGCCGGCCACGTCCGGCAGGACGAACTCCGGCAGGGGCGCGCCCGGCGGGACGAGTTGCGAGTTCACGGGTGGCATGGTGCCTCCTCGAAGGCTCAGCCGTCCAGCGGGACGGGCTCGATACGGTGCAGGAACGGGGTGGTGTCGATGGCGGCGAGCCGCGTCTGCCCCTTGTGCCAACCCAGCCGCGACCGCCAACTGCCCAGCAGCCCCGCGGCCGCGAGCGCGTCCTCGTCGACCTGCTCGGGCTCGTCGGCAACCGGGGAGACGTAGAGCCGCGTCGGCGGGGCAGTATGCCTCGCACATGAAACAGGTCTGGCAGTCGCTCTGCCGGGCGATGACCGGCACGTCCTCCGGGTGTTCGGCGAGCACGTGCATGCCCCGCGTCTGGGACCGGGCCAGCGACGCGACGTGCATCCACCGGGCGGCGGCGACCGGGGCGGCGGCCTCGCGGGAGCGGCCCCGGCCCCGGATGCCGGACTCGGGCCGGCCCAGCACGGCGGGCCACAGTTCCTCCTTGGCGGCCAGGGCACGGCGCAACCGGGCGACCGAACGGAAGTAGCTGACCTCCAGCGGCAGCGTCTCCCGCTGCACCGTCGCGACCACTGCCGCGGTATCCACAGTGGATGGAGATGCGGACCGGGCGCCGGCCCCACCGACCGGTTCCAGCCGCCGGGCGCCGGAACCCGCGCTCGCCGCATACGCCGCGGCGGCGGCACCGGACCAGCGACCCGAGCAGATCGCTTTCCCGCCGCACGCGGCGGGCAGGGCGGCGAGCGCCAAGAGGACGGCGAGTGATCTGAATATGCGCATGCGAAGCTCCGGGGGTACGGCGACGGGCGCCCTCGGGATGCGGCGGCCCGGGGAGACGGCGAAGGGGGCGGCGGTGCGGCATCGCGCCTTGAGACGGGGAGTACGGCGGCGGTGATCACTCCCGCGCCTTCCGGAGGGCGCGGGCGAGGCGGCGGACGGCCTCGTCCATGCGGTCGGGCGGGGCCGCGGCGTAGGTGAGGCGCAGGTGCGGCGCCGGCGGCTCGGACGCGTACCAGGGACGGCCGGGGAAGACGATGACGCCTTCGGCGGCCGCCGCGGCGGCCAGCGCGACGTCGTCGGTGCCCTCGGGCAGGCTGGCCCACAGGTGCAGGCCGCCGCGCGGGATCGGCTGCGGGGCGAGCTCAGGCAGGTGCCGCTGGAGCGCGGCCGCAGCGCCTCGCGGCGGGTGCGCAACGCGGTGCGCAGGGCGCGGCGGTGACGCGTCCACGCCGGGGCGGTGACGAAGTCGAGCGTGGCCTGTTGCAGCGGGCCGGCGACGAAGAAGTCGTCGAGCAGCCGGGCCGCGCGCAGCCGGGCGCCGGCCGGGCCGCGCGCGCCGATCGCGGCCACGCGCAGGCCGGGAGCGGTCGATTTGGTCAGGGAGCGCAGATAGATGACGTGACCGTCGGGGTCGTCGGCGGCCAGCGGCGGCGGGGCGTCCCCGTCGATGGTGAGGTCCCGGGCGTAGTCGTCCTCGATCAGGAACGCGCCGGCGTCGCGGACGGACGCGGCGAGGTGGGACCGGCGGTGCGGTGCCAGCGTCGCGCCGTGCGGGTTGGCGTGAAGCGGCTGGCAGTAGAACAGCCGGGCACCGGTGCGGGCGAACGCGGCGGCGAGGTGGTCGGGCCGCCGGGCCGATTCCATCAAGCTCGTCGCCTTCCCCGCAGCACTGGTGGCCGGCAGCGTCGGCCCCACGGGAGTCATCCACCTGTCCGCGCAACTGGCAGTGGTCAACGCCGGCCCGGCGCCCATCACGGTCCGGACCGTCACACCGGTCGCCCTGACGGGCAGCGCCTGGCTCAGCGGTCACTGGATAGACTGCGGCGGCTGACACATCGCCCGGGAGGTCGGCAGTTCGGCTGATCGTTCCGCCGTTCGCCGAGGACGCGTAGCCCTTGCGGCATCACCGGCACCTCCCGCAGCGGGAGACCCCACCAGGGACGGACCGGCATAGAACCGCCCGAACCACACGTTTCGGCCCGGGTACCGCGGGTAGCCGCCCCTGGCCGGGAGTGTGGAGGTGCCGATGTTCGGTAACGGCCGGCGGGCGGTGTGCGCCGTGCGTCGCGGACCGGCCGTCGAACTGGCGGCGTGGTGGATCGGGCTGACCCTGGTCTGGACGGCCACCCTGTCCGGCCTCGACCTGCTCGACCTGGTCACCGGCGCCGCCGGCGCCGGGTTGTGCGCCGCCGCCGCGATCGCCGGGCGGCGCGCCGTCGCTGCCTGCTGGCGACCCGATCCCCGGTGGGCCGCGTGGCTGGGCCGGCTGGCGGTGTCGATACCGGTCGACACCGCGCGGCTGCTGCCGCTCGCCCCCCGGCGGCGGGACGGGCACCTCGTCGAGCGGCGGCCCGCCGCGGAGCCACCGGCGCGCGCCGCCGCCCGCCGCGCCTGGGGCACACCCATCATCTGCGCGTCGCCCGGGACGCTGGTGGTGGACTGGCCGCGTGACGGCGGCCCGGTGCTGCTGCACACACTCGGCAGTGGCCCGCCCGACGCCAGCCGGGCGGTGACCGGGTGACCTCCTGGCTGCTCGCCGCGCTGGTGCTGATGCTGGGCGGCCTGGCCCCGGCCCTGCTGCTGGGGTCGCGGCGCGGCGCCCTGGACCGGCTGGTCGGCCTCGAACTGGGCAGCGCGTTGACGGTGCTGGTGCTGCTCGAACTGTCCCACGGGTACGGGGCGTCGTCGTACCTGATCGTGCCGCTCGTCCTGGCGGTCCTGTCGTTCGCCGGCACCCTGGTGTTCGTCCGCCTGATCGGCCTGCGCGGGTGAGCGGGCGGCACCTCGTGGCCCAGGTCCTGGTGGGGGCCGGCACGGTGGTCGCGCTCGCCGCCACCGCCGGTGCGGCACGCCCCCGCGACCTGCTCGCGCGCCTGCACTTTCTCACGCCGGTGACCTCCGTCGGCGCGCCCCTGATCGGCGTCGGGCTGGCCGTGGACGCCGGCTGGCACCTCGCCTCGGCGCTGACCCTGCTCACCGTGCTCGTGCTCACCGTGACCGGACCGGTCCTCGCCGCCGCGACCGCGCACGCGGCCCGGAAGCAGAGCCCGGACGGCGAGGGGCGACCGGGGTGAACACCATCCTCATCGGCGCCGCGCTCACCCTGGTGGCCCTCGGCGGCGCCGCGGTCGCCGGTACCGCCGAACCGGGGCGCCAGGCGGTGACCCTGTCGCTGTTCGGGCTGGCGCTGGCGGTGCTGTTCTTCGTCCTCCAGGCGCCGGACGTGGCGCTGTCGCAGATCGCCGTCGGCACCGCGGTCGTGCCGCTGATGGTGATGCTCGCCGTCCGGAAGATCGACCGGAACCCGCCGTGAGCCGCACCGTCCGGCTGGTCATGTTCGGCGTCGCGGCGGCGGTCCTGGCGCCGCTGTTCGGGCTCGCGATCGCCGGGGCACCGCCGTTCGGCACCGCCAGCCACCCGTACCGGGACCTCGCCGTGGCGGCCGCCCTGCGCAACGCCACCGCGAACGTGGTCTCGTCGATCAACTTCGACCAGCGCGGCCTGGACACACTGGTCGAGGAGACCATCCTGCTCGCCTCGGTGGTCGGGGCGACCATCGTGCTGCGGGCGTCGACCGGGGACGTCCGCCGGGAACTGGCCGGCGACGACCGGGCGCTGGCGGCGGTGACGCTGGTCAGCGTGGCGGTGCTGCCCGGGACGCTGCTGATCGGGCTGGACGTCGTCGTGCACGGCCACCTCACCCCGGGCGGCGGGTTCCAGGGTGGCGTGGTGCTGGCCACCGGACTGCACCTGCTGTACCTGGCCAGCCGGTACGAGACCCTGGAACGCCTGCGCCCGCTGCACTGGTACCGGTGGTCCGAGGGGTTGAGCACCGCCGCGTTCGGCGGCATCGGCGTGGGCGGGCTGGCCACCGGCGCCGGCTTCCTCGCCAACGTGCTGCCGCACGGGTCGTTCGCGGACCTGCTCTCCGGCGGCACGGTGCCCCTGCTCAACATCGCCGTCGGCGTCGCGGTCGCCGGCGGCGTGGTGGTGCTGCTGGCCCAGTTCCTGGATCAGGCCCTGCGCATCGCGTCCGAACGGGACGGGAAGGGCTGAGGCGGCGGTGCACTGGTACGCCTACACCGTCGCCGGCTGGCTGATGCTGGTCGGCTCGTTCGGCATCGTGCGCAGCCGGGACCTGGTGCACGCCGTGGTGTCGCTGTCGGTCGCCCAGAGCGGCACCTACGTGCTGCTGCTCGCCGTCGGGTACCAGAGCGGCGCCCCCGCACCCGTGTTCGCCGGCGGGCCCGCGCCGAGCACCCGGGTCGTCGACCCGGTGGTGCAGGCGATGGCGCTGACCGACATCGTGGTCTCGGCCACCGTCACCGCCCTGCTGCTGGCCCTGTCCATCCAGGTACACGCCCGGCACCGCACGGTGGACCCGGACGCCCTGACGCGCCTGAGGGGCTGATGTCCCGCTCCGCGCTGGCGCCGCTGGCCGTCGTCGCGCCGATCCTCGCCGCCTGCGTGGTCCTGGTGGCCGGGCGGCGGGCTCCCCGCCTCGTGATCGACGTGCTGGCCACGGCCACCGCGGCCGGCGTCGCCGCGACCACCGGGTTCCTGGCCGCCAGCACGCTCGGCGGCCGGGCCGTGACCTGGTCGGGGGGCTGGTCGCCGGTGGGCGGGCGCTCGGTCGGCGTCGTCCTGGTGGCCGACCCGCTCGGCGCCGGCCTGGCCTGCCTGGCCGGCCTGCTCACCGCCGTGGCGATGCTGTACAGCTGGCGGTACCTGGCCTCCCTCCAGGCGCACTACCACACCCTGGTGCTGCTGTTCCTCGCCGGACTGGTCGGGTTCGCGCTCACCGGCGACCTGTTCAACATGTTCGTCTTCTTCGAACTCATGGGTGCCGCCGCGTACGCGCTGACCGCCCTGCGGATCGAGGAGCCCGACTCCGTCCAGGGCGGCCTGACGTTCGCGGTCATCAACTCGCTCGGCGCGTACCTGTCCCTGATGGGCGTGGGCCTGATCTACGCGCGTACCGGCGAACTCGGGCTGGCCCGGATCGGCCGGGCGCTGGGCGGCCAGCGGGCCGACGCGCTCGTCATCGTCGCGTTCGTGCTCGTCGTCACCGGTTTCCTGGTCAAGGCCGCGGTGGCACCCATGCACTTCTGGCTGGCCGACGCCCACGCCGTCGCGCCGGCCCCGATCTGCGTGCTCATGTCCGGCGTCATGGTGGAACTGGGCGTGTACGCGGTCGCCCGGGTCTACACCACGGCCTTCGCCGGGGTTCTGCCGGGCGGGGTACTGCGCACCGCGCTGCTCGTCCCGGGGCTGCTCACCGTGACGGTCGGCTCCGGCATGTGCCTGATCCAGCGGCACATCAAGCGGCTGCTCGCCTACTCGACCATCGCGCACACCGGGCTGTTCGTCGTCGCGTTCGCCGTGCTGACCCCCGGCTCGGTGGCCGGCGCCGCGCTCTACGTCCTCGGGCACGCCGGCATCAAGGGCGCGCTGTTCCTGGTGACCGGGCTGCTGCTGGACCGGTTCGGCAGCGTCGACGAGCGGGACCTGTTCGGGCGCGGCAGCCGCCGGGACCCGGGCGGCTGGTTCTTCCTCGCCGGCGGGGTCGCGCTGGCCGGCGCGCCGCCGCTGGGTCCGGGCATCGGCAAGGCGGTCGCCGAGGACGCCGCCGGCCGCGCCGGCTACCCGTGGCTGGTGGCCGCGTTCGTCGTCGGCTCGGCGGTGACCGGCGGGGCGGTGCTCCGCGCCGGCCTGCGGGTCTTCCTGGGGCTGGGCCACCCGCCGCAGCCACCGGCCAGCGAGACGCAGGGCAGCGGCGAGCAGCCGGAGACGCCCTCCCTGGTGCGGGCGGTACCGCGGACCATGCTGGCCGCGATCGTGCTGCTGCTGCTCGCCGGTGCCCTGCCCGGCGTGGTGCCGCCCCTGTGGGTGGCCGCCGGCCGGGCCGCCCGGATGTTCCTGGACCGCACCGGCTACGCCGGGCAGACCCTGGACGCCGCGCCGCCGACCCCGGTAGCCCCGCTCCCCGGGCTCGGCTGGACCACCACCGGTGTCGTACTGGGCCTGGTCTCGGTGACGCTCGCGGTCGCGGTCGCGCTGCTCGGCGTGTACCGGCCCCGGCGGGCCGGGTGGCGGGGGCCGGTCCGCTCCCCCGCCCCGGTGGAACTGCTGCACCGGCTGCACAGCGGCCACGTCGGCGACTACGTGGCCTGGCTGTTCCTCGGCGTCGCCGTGGTGGGCGCGCTGATCGCCGTGCCGCTGCTGGCCGGCCGCTGAGCCGCCGCCGGACCCGTGCTCCGGGCGGGGCGCCGGTGCCAGAGCGTGCGGGCGTACAGCAGCAGGTGCTGCTCGATCCACGGCGTGGCGAGGACCGCCAACGGCCGCGTCACGCCGTCCGGGCCCGCGCCGACCAGGACGTCGACGTCGTAGTCACCGATCCGGCCCCGCCGCACCCCCGGCCGGTCCCGGTCCTGCGGGGGCAGGTGGATCTCCTGGGCGATCGTCTCGGCGGTGGTCAACAGGGCCAGCGTCGTCACCGCGCCCTGGGGCGTCACCGCGACGACCGCCGCGACCTCCACGTCCCCGAGCACGCCCCGCATGATGGCCATGAGGTGACCCGGTCGCCGCAGCCGCTCCCGCAGGTAGGGCCACAGTTCCCGCTCGCGGTCCTCCAGCCCGATCGCCGAAACCGATCCACACACGCCTGCCGACCCCCGCTTCGTCCCGCCCGTGCCCTCAGCGCCGAGGACACCCCTCTGCGCTGAGGACACCGTAGAGCGGGCAGACCGTGGCGCGCACCGGAGAAACGCTCAACGCGTCAAGCGGTCGGTGGGCCGGCGGCGCATCCGGCGCACCTGGCCGCGCAGCCGGTCCTGCATCAGGTCGATGGCCTCCTGCACGGTCCCGCCCATCGCGTGCGCGTGCACCGTCACCCCGTTGACGTCCACGTGCGCCTCCGCGCGACCGCCCCGCCCGAACGCGTCGAGCAGCAGGCGGACGTGCAGCACCGGCCCGGGCGCCTGCCGCAGCACGGTGGCGACCTTCTCGATCGCGTACTCCTGCCACGTCGCCGCCTCCCCGCCGTGGACGCGGATCTGGGGAACCGGAATCGCGAAAACCTGCGTCATGGCTACCTCCCAGCGATGGAAAGAACCTGCCTCCATGATCACCCGGGCGGACCCCGGCGGGCAGGGGCCGGAGGACGACTCCCGCCGGGTCGTTCGGCCCTGGCGGCGGCCCCGTCCCGGGCGCAGGGGCCGGATCGAGGGGACTTTGGTCCCGGCGTTCGGTGCGCTCCGACCCGGGCGCCGCCGGGCGCAACCGGTTGATGCTTGTGGTGTCGAAAGAGAGGGATGGAGGGGCCACGATGACCATCCAGAGCACCACCCGCACCGTCACCACCCCGCTCGAGCGCGCCGAGGTGCCCGGGCACATGCTGACCAAGACCGCCGCCCGTGCGCTGGCCGTGCTGCGGGTCGCCACCGGCTTCGTCTTCCTCTGGGCGTTCCTGGACAAGACGTTCGGCCTCGGCTACTCGACCCCGGCCGCCAAGGCGTGGATCAACGGCGGCTCCCCCACCAAGGGCTTCCTGGCCTCGGTGGACGTCGGCCCCGCCCAGTCGGTGGCGCACGCCATCGCCGGCACCTGGTGGGCCAACACGCTGTTCATGGTCGGCATGGCCGCGGTCGGCATCGCGCTGATCACCGGGGTGGGCCTGCGGGTCGCCGCCGCCTCCGGCGCCCTGATCATGGGCATGATGTGGCTCACCGAGTTCCCGCTCGCCCAGTACACCAGCGCCGGCGCCCCGACCGGCTCGACCAACCCGCTGACCGACTACCACCTCGTGTACGCGGTCGTCGTGGTCCTGCTCGCCGCCGCCTACGCCGGGCACACCTGGGGCCTCGGCCGCCGCTGGGCCCAACTGCCCCTCGTCCAGAAGCACCGCTGGCTGATCTGACCCGAACCGCACCACCGACACCGTGGCGAGCCGCGCGAGCGGCTCGCCACCGCCGTTTGCGCCGCGGGCGGCGGGGGCGTCGGCCAGGATGGGGTGATGACCGGGGATCCCGCGGGTGAGGGGACCGGTCGCGGGGGCCCGTCCAGGCGCCGCCGTCACCGGTGGCGGGCCGCACTCGCGTCGGCGGTGACGGCGGGCGTGCTCGTGGCGGTCTTCGCCGGCATCTTCCCGCGGTTCGCCCACTACTCGCAGGCGTGGTCGGCGATCCGGCGGATGCCGGCACCGTTCGTCGCCGCGCTCGCCGCGGCCGCCGCCGCCAACGTGGCGATCGGCGCGTGGCCGATGCAGGCCGCGCTGCCCCGGCTGCGGTATTTTCCCGCCTTCGTCGTGGACCAGTCGTCCTTCGCCGTGAGCAACGCGCTGCCCGGCGGCAGCGCCCTCAGCCTCGGCGTCGAGTACGGGATGCTGGAAAGCTACGGGTTCGGGCCCGGCAAGGCCGCCAGCGCGTCCGCCATCTCCACGGTGTTCAATGTCCTGGCCACCCTGGTCATGCCGGCCGTCGGCGTCCTGGCGCTGCTGCTGACCGGGGAGGCCACCTGGCACTACGTGTCGATCGCGGTGGCCGTCGCCCTGGTGGCCGGCGCCGCCCTGGCCGGCATCGCGGTGGTCCTGCACAGCGAGCGCGGGGCCCGCGCGGTCGGCGGCGCGCTGGACCGGCTCCTCAACCGGGTGGCCGGGCGTCTGATCCGCCGCCGCGGCGTGCGCGTCGCCGCCAGGATCCTGGACTTCCGGTCCACCGTCGTGGACGTCATGCGCCACCGGTGGCCGGCAGTCATCGGCTCGTCCGTCCTGCCCCTGCTCGCCTCGTGGGCGATCCTGCTCGTCGCGTTGCAGGGGCTCGAGCGCGGCAGCCACACCGACTTCCGGGTGAGCTGGGCCGAGTCGCTGGCGGCCTACTCGTTCTCGGTGATCGTGGCGTTCATCCCGGTCTCGACCGGCGGACTGGGCACCGTCGATGCCACGCTCATCGGCCTGCTCGCCGTCTTCGGGGCGACCGCCAGCCAGGCGCTGGCGGTGGACATCACCTGGCGCGCGGCCACGTTCGTCCCGCAGGTGCTCATCGGTGCCCTGGCGTTCGCGTGGTGGCGGCTGACCGCCGCCCGCGGCCGGCGCCCCGCGGACCCGCGACGCGCCCGTTAGGCTCGGTGGCCGTGGCACGCACCGCCTTCGGCCGCCCGCTGCGCGGCATCCTGTTCGACGCCGCCGTCTCCGGGTGGGTGGCGGTGCTGGCCGGGCTGGGCGTCCTGGCGCCGGGCCAGCAGTGGTGGGTGGCCCTGGTCGGGCTCGCGATGGCGGCCTCGCTGCTGTTCCGGCGGGCGCACCCGTCCGCGACGGCCGTCGCTGTGGGTGCCCTGGCGCTGTTGCAGACGGCGTTCGGGTCGGGCCCGCGCCCGTACGACGTGGCCGTGCTGATCGCCATGTACAGCGTCGTGAAGTACGCGAGGCGGCTGCGGGACGGGCTCATCGCCGGCGCCGGCGCCGCCGTTGGGGCCGTGCTCGGGGCGTGGGCCCTGCCGGTCGGCCTGTGGTGGGCCAACGCGCTGTACCTGGCGCTGGTCTGCGGGGCGGTCTGGCTCGCCGCGCTGAACGTGCGGACCCGGCGGCTGTACGTGCTGAGCCTGGAGGAGCGGGCGGCGACCCTGGAGCGGGAACGGGACGCGCGGGCCCGCGCGGCGGTGGTCGAGGAGCGGGCGCAGATCGCGCGGGAGTTGCACGACGTGGTCGCGCACAGCCTGGCAGTCATGATCGTGCAGGCGGACGGCGCCGGCTACACGCTGGACCGCGACCGGGACACGGCCCGCGGCGCGGTGCGGGCGATCGCGGAGACCGGCCGGCAGGCGCTGGAGGAGATGCGCCTGCTGGTCGGCGTCCTGCGCGCGGCCGGGCCGCCGGACGGGGACCGGGCCGAGCCGGCGACCGCCGGAACCGGACGCCGCCCGCCCGCATTGGACGAGTTGGATTCGCTGCTGGAGCGGTCGCGAGCGGCCGGGCTCACCGTCCACGGCACGGTCGGCGGATCGCCGGGCGACCTGCCCACGGGGTTGGCGCTGACGGTGTACCGGCTGGCCCAGGAGGCGCTGACCAACGCGCTCAAACACAGCGGCGCGGGCGCGAGCGTCGACCTGACGCTCGACTGCCGGGCGTGCGACGCCGTCGTGTTGCGCGTGGTCGACGACGGCGCGGGCCGGGCGGCCGGGGCGGCGCCCTCGGGCGGGCACGGACTGGTCGGCATGCGGGAGCGGGTGGCCGTGTACGGTGGCAGCTTCCACGCCGGGCCGCGCCCGGGCGGGGGCTGGGAGGTGACGGCGCGCCTGCCCCGGCCGCCGTCGCCACGAGCGGAGGAACAGGTGGCGTGAGTATCCGGGTGGTGATCGTCGACGACCAGGCCCTCGTGCGCGCCGGGTTCCGCATGGTGCTGGGCGCGCAGTCCGACATGGAGGTGGTCGGCGAGGCGGTCGACGGGGCGGACGCGCTGCGGCTGCTGGCCGCCACGCCGGCCGACGTGGTGGTGATGGACATCCGGATGCCGATCATGGACGGCGTGGAGGCGACCCGGCGGCTGTGCCAGGGGGCGGACGCCACCGCTGGCCAGCGGCCCCGGGTGCTGGTGCTCACCACGTTCGACACCGAGGCCGACGCGTTCGCCGCACTGCGCGCCGGCGCCAGCGGATTCCTGCTGAAGAACGTGCCGCCCGAGGAACTGTTGACGGCGATCCGGGTGGTGGCCAGCGGCGACTCGGTGGTCGCCCCGCCGATCACCCGCCGGCTGTTGGAGCGTTTCGCCGGCCAGCTCGGGCCGGGCCCGGCCGCCGACCCTCGGCTGGGCCAGCTGACCGAGCGCGAGCGGGAGGTGCTGTTGCTGGTCGCGCAGGGGTTGTCGAACACCGAGATCGGGCAGCGGCTGCACGTGGCCGAGGCGACCGTGAAGACCCACGTCGGCAAGATCCTCACGAAGCTGGAGCTGCGCGACCGGGTCCAGGTGGTGGTGCTGGCGTACGAGACGGGGCTGGTCAGGCCGGGCGCCTGAGGGTCGGGTCGGCGCACGGACTGGACACGCAAGCTCCTACTTGCCTATTGTGGCCGGTGGTGCCGGCACCCGCCGGCCGGGAAGGGAGTCCACGATGCCCGCGCCGGAATCCGCGCGCACCCAGGCGTGACCGACATCTTCGCCGCGATCGCCGACCCCACCCGCCGGGCGATCCTCGACGAGCTGGCCGAGCGGGACGGGCAGACCCTCGTCGAACTCTGCGCGCGCCTGACGGCCCGGCACGGCATCGGCTCCTCCCGCCAGGCGGTCTCCCAGCACCTCGACATCCTCGCTGCCGCCGGGCTGGTCACGGCCGAACGGCGCGGCCGGTACAAGGTCCACCACGCCGACTTCGCCCCCCTGCGCGCGGTCGCCGACCGGTGGCCCATTCCTCGGGAGGAAACATGATCCGCATCAACCTGGCCAGCGTCTTCGTCGACGACCAGGACGCGGGAACCTCACCCAGCTCGCCAGCAGGCCCTGACCGCCTCCGGTCGCACGGCGCCTGCGACCTGAGGGGGAGGCGCCGGGCGGCGCGTCGCGACCGGCGAGGCACACGGATCGAGAGCGCGGGCGGAGGCCACCGGGGCGTGCCGCCCATAGCGTCGACGTCGTGAAGATGACCCTGTCCTCGCTGCGCGCGGACGCGCTGCGGCTGGCCCTGCCCTCGATCGCGATCGTGCTCGGCGTGGCGTTCATCGCCGGCACCCTGATGGTCACGGACGGGATGCGGGCGGCCTCGTACGAGCGGGTCGGCGGGTTCGACCGACACACCGACGTGGCCGTCCGGTACGGGGACGACACGACGATCCCGCCGGCCGTGGTCGACCGGGTGCGGGCGGTCGAAGGGGTCCGCGCCGCCGAGGGCGAGGTGCTGGGCGGCGGCGGTGTGGTGGGTCGGGACGGCCGCCCGGTGCCGGGCTTCTCCGTGGTGGCCAGCGTGCCCGCCGACGCCGGTCTCCGGTCGTACGATCTCGCCGCGGGCCGGTTCCCGGAGCGCACCGGGGAGGCCGTGCTGGACACCCGGACCGTCGAGAGGCAGCGGTTCACCCTCGGCGAGCCGGTGCGCATCGGCGGGGAGGGCGGCGCGGCCGGCAGGTACACCCTGGTGGGGGTGGTGGACGTGGCCGGCGGCGTACGCGACTACGGCGGCGCCTACATCGGACTGACCGGCCCGGACGCGCTGGCGGTGACCGGCGCCGACGGGTACAGCCGCATCCTGCTGGCGGCGCGGCCCGGAGTCTCCGACACGGACCTGGCCGCCGGGGTACGGGCGGTGGTCGGCGCGGAGGCGGTCGTGCGCACCCACCGGCAACTGCTGGACGACGGCCTGCGGGAGGCGGTCCGCGACGTGGGCCGCTTCCAGTCGGCGCTGCTGGCCTTCGCCGCGATCTCGGTACTGGTGGCCGCCTTCGTCATCGCCAACACCTTCACGATCGTGCTCGCCCAGCGGACCCGGCGCACGGCGCTCCTCCGCCTGCTGGGTGCGACCCGGGGGCAGGTGTTCCGCTCCGCACTGCTCGAGTCGGCGCTGACCGGCCTGGTCGCGTCGCTGGCCGGGGTGGCCGCCGGGGTGGGCATCGCGGCCGGCGTGCACGCCCTGCTCCGGGCGATGGGCACGCCGATCGCGGGCCGGCTGACGCTGACCGGCTCCGGCTTCGCGGTGCCGCTGGTGGCCGGCGTGGCGATCACGGTCGGCGCCGCGCTGGCGCCGGTCTGGCGGGGGACCCGCGTGCCCCCGGTCGCCGCGCTCACCGACGCCGCGGTCCAGCCCGCGCGGGGTGCCGGATGGGTGCGGCTCGGCCTCGGCGCCGCCGCCCTGGCCCTGGGCGTCGCGGCGCTGGTGTCCGCCGGCGCCACGGGCAGCCCGCTGTCGGTCGCCGCGGGCGGCGTGTTCGCCTTCGCGGGCATCGTGCTGTTCGGCCCGGTGCTGGTGCCCGCCCTGGTGCGGCTGCTGGGCTGGCCGGTCCGGCGGGTGTTCGGCGCCGCCGGCGGCCTGGCCGTGGCCAACGCGGTGCGCAACCCGCGCCGGGTCTCCGCGACCGCCACCGCGCTGGTCATCGGCGTCGGGCTGGTGGCCGCGTTCGTGGTCGGCGCGCAGAGCACCAAGGCGGGCATCGAGCGCAGCGTGGACAACGAGGTGGGTGCGGACTATGTGCTCACCTCGACGGCCGACCACCTGCCGGCGACGCTCCTGCCCCGGCTGCGGGCGCTGCCGCAGCTGAGCATCGTGCACGAGCAGCGGACGCGGGTGTCCGGCGGGGTGCGGGTGGCCGCCGCGCACCCGGTGCTGCTGGCCCGGATGGTGGAGCGGGTGGTGGACGGCGACGTGGCCCGGTTGCGCGCCGGCGCGGCGGTTGTCGACGAGCCGCTGGCGCGGGAGCGCGGCCTGCGGGCGGGATCGCGGCTCGCCGTCGGGGGCCGGGAGTTCACCGTCGCGGCGGTCGTGGTGATGAAGCGCGGCGCCGACGACCGGACCGGCGCGGTGCCCCCGGG
Source organism: Rhizomonospora bruguierae (assembly GCF_018397995.1). Lineage (GTDB taxonomy): Bacteria > Actinomycetota > Actinomycetes > Mycobacteriales > Micromonosporaceae > Rhizomonospora > Rhizomonospora bruguierae. Next base: position 23,846 of record NZ_BBQH01000026.1, on the reverse strand, counting down.
GCACAACGTGGCCCTGCCCGACGCCGACTTCGCCGCGCTGTTCCCGGACGCCCGTGGCTACCGGGCCGACCTGGACCTCGCGGCCGGGGTCACGGAGCAGGCCGGGCAGGCCGCCGTCGACGCGGTGGTCGCGGACTACCCGACGGTGTCCTTCATGGACCTGGCCGGGTACAAGAAGTCGCTGACCGGCACGGTCGACACGCTGCTCGGGTTCGTGACCGCGCTGCTCGGCCTGGCGGTCGTGATCGCCCTGGTGGGCGTGGCCAACACGCTCACGCTGTCCGTCCTGGAACGCACCCGGGAGAACGCGCTGCTGCGCGCGGTCGGCCTGACCCGGACCCGGATGCGGGTCATGCTGGCCGTCGAGGCGGTGTTGATCTCGCTGGTCGGCGCGCTGCTCGGGATCGGCCTTGGCACCGCCGTGAGCGCGGGCGGAATGGGCCTGCTGAACGCGATCGGCGGCGAGTTCGCGGTGGTCCTGCCGTGGGATCGGCTCGGGGTCATCCTCGCCGTGGCCATCGTGGCCGCCCTCGCCGCGTCGGTGCTGCCGGCCCGCCGCGCCGTCCGCCGCCCCGTGGTCGAGGCCCTCGGCACGGAGTGAGACCCGGCGCCGCGCCGCTCGGCACGCGGGCCCGGCCGGGACGACCACGCCCACGGTTCGGAAGGGACGGCCGTGCGGGCAAAGTCCGGAAGAGACGGTCGCGGGCGATCCGGAAGGGACGGTCACGGCAAGCCTGTTTTCCGAGGTCAACAGCCCGATGACGACCGGCGCGTCGGTAGCTGCGCCGGCCGTCGGCGCGTCGCGGACGTTCCACAGGGGGCGATGGCGTACGGTCCGACGCCGAGATGTACCGTCGCGAAACCGGGTGGCAGCGCCCGGCCGTCGACCGCACAGCCTGGCCGCCGCCGCGGGCCCCCACCAGCGGCCGAACCGGAAGGAACCGCCGTGAGGTTAGCTACCACCGTGCGCAGGGCCGGCCTCGTCATCGCCATCGCCGCCCTCGCCCTGACCGGGTGCGCGAAGAAGGACCAGGGCGAGACCCAGGCCAGCGGGGTGAAGCTCGTCGCGAAGGGCAAGCTCACCGTCTGCACCCACCTGCCCTACGCGCCCTTCCAGTCGAAGGACACCAGCGGCAAGGTGATCGGGTTCGACATCGACGTGATGGACCTGGTCGCCAAGGAACTCGGCGTCGAGCAGGCGATCGTCGACACGCCGTTCGAGGGGATCAAGTCGGGCCAGGATCTGAACACCGGCAAGTGTGACGCGGCCGCGGCCGGCATGACGATCACCGAGGACCGGAAGAAGGTCCTGGACTTCTCCGACCCGTACTTCGCCGCCAACCAGGCGATGCTGGTCAAGGCCGGCAAGCCGTACCGGTCGCTCGACGACCTGCGGGGCAAGCGGGTCGGCGTGCAGTCCGCGACCACGGCGCGCGACTACGTCCGCCAGTTCGAGAAGGAGAAGGGCCTGATCCTCGTCGAGTTCGAGGATCTCGCCGCACTCCAGCAGGGCGTGGCCAACGGCCAGGTCGAGGCCGGCGTCAGCGACCTGCCCGTGTGGACCGAGTACCTGAAGGAGCAGCCCGGCGGGTTCGAGGTCACGGCCGAGTTCGACACCGGCGAGCAGTACGGCTTCGCGGTGAAGAAGGACGACAACCCGGAACTGCTCAAGAAGATCAACGAGGTGCTCGGCCGGGCCCGGCAGGACGGCACCTACCACCAGATCTACGAGAGGTGGATCGGCAAGGCGCCCGCCCGCTAACCCCCTCCTTCCCGCCAGGAGCGCCGACGAGTGAAGTTGCGACGCCGCCAACGTGAGCGGCTGATCCTCCTGCTCCAGTACGCCGTCTTCGCCGCCGTCGTCGCCGCGGTGCTCTCCGCCGCGGACTGGGGGCGGCTACGGGAGGCGTTCTTCCGCACCGACATCATCGCCTCGATGTTCCCCAGGGTCATCGTCGTGGCCCTGCGGAACACCGTCGTCTACACCGTGGCCGCGTTCGCCTTCGGCCTGATCCTCGGCACGGTCCTCGCGCTGATGCGGCTGTCCCGGGTCGCGCCGTACCGGTGGGTGGCCACCGCGTACATCGAACTGTTCCGCGGGCTGCCCGCGCTGCTGGTGCTGTTCCTGGTCGGGTACGGCATCCCGATCGCGTTCCCGGACCGGGAGATCCCCGGCGGGGTCATCGGCCAGGTCGCGATCGGCCTCGGACTGACCGCCGCGGCGTACATGGCCGAGACCATCCGCGCCGGCATCCAGGCCGTACCGAAGGGGCAGATGGAGGCGGCGCGCACGCTCGGCATGTCGTACCTCACCGCGATGCGCACGATCATCATCCCGCAGGCGTTCCGGATCGTGATCCCACCGCTGACCAACGAACTGATCCTGCTGACCAAGGACTCCTCGCTGGCCTACCTGCTCGGGGTGACCGCGCAGACCATCGAGATCACCAAGATGGGCCGGGACACCCTCAACGACATGGTCAACGCCACTCCCCTGCTCGTCGCCGGCCTGACCTACCTGCTCATCACGCTGCCACTGTCGCAGGTGGTGCGCCGCCTCGAACTGCGCTACGCGAAGGCCAGGTGATCTGCTCCATGAGCGCGCGCCCGCACCAGCCCGCCATCGAGATCCGGGGGCTGCACAAGTCGTTCGGCCGGATCGAGGTGCTCAAGGGCATCGACCTCGACGTGGGCCACGGCGAGGTGGTCTGCGTGATCGGGCCCTCCGGGTCGGGCAAGTCGACCCTGCTGCGCTGCGTCAACCTGCTGGAGGAGCCGACCGCCGGCCGGATCCGGGTCGGCGGGGTCGAGGTCACCGACCCGGACGTCGACATCGACACGGTGCGCCGCGGCATCGGCATGGTCTTCCAGGCGTTCAACCTGTTCCCGCACCTGACCGTGCTGGACAACCTCACCGTCGCCCAGCGCAGGGTGCTGCGCCGGGACCGCACCGGCGCCGAGCGGATCGCCCGGGAGCACCTGGCCCGCGTCGGCCTGCTCGAGAAGGAGGCGGCGTACCCGGCCCAGCTCTCGGGCGGCCAGCAGCAGCGGGTCGCGATCGCCCGGTCGCTGTCGATGGCCCCCCAACTGATGCTCTTCGACGAGCCCACCTCCTCGCTCGACCCGGAACTGGTCGGTGACGTGCTGGCCGTGATGCGCGGGCTCGCCGAGGACGGCATGACGATGATGGTGGTCACGCACGAGATGACCTTCGCCCGCGACGTCGCCGACCGGGTGGTGTTCATGGACGGCGGCGGCATCGTCGAGCAGGGCCCACCGGCGGAGGTGCTCAGCAGGCCGCGGCACGAGCGGACCCGCTCGTTCCTGTCGCGGGTGCTGGACCCGAGTCACGTCGCCGGACCCGCCGCGGAGGCTGGTCAGCTCATCGGCTGATCCGGCGAGGCGGTCCCCGGCTACGGGGGCGGTCGGCACCGACCGCCCCCGGCCTCGATCCGTGCGGCGTTACGAGCCGGCGCAGGTGAGGGTCGGAACCGCGTTGCTGCTCCCGGTGAAGGCACCGAGGAAGCCGAACGAGGTACTGCCGTTGGCCGGCACCGCGCCGTTGTAGGAGACGTTCTGCGCGGTGACGTTGGCGCCACTGGTGGTCATGGTGGCGCTCCAGAACTGCGAGACCGTCTGGCCGTTGGCGAACGTCCACGTGACGGTCCAGTTGTTGATCGCCCGGCTGCCGGCACGCACCGTCACCTCGGCCTGGAACCCGCCCGGCCACTGGTTGACGATGACGTACGTGGCGCCGCACGCGCCGTTCGGCGGCGTCGTCGGCGGGACGGTCGGGGAGACCGTCGGTGACACCGTCGGCGAGACGGTCGGGGAGGCGGTCGGCGTCCTGGTCGGCGTGGCGGTGGGCGTGGCGGTCGGCGAGTTCGTCGGGGAGCCCGGGACCCGGAACGAGTAGAACCGCGTGCTGGCGGTGCCGCCACGCGCGTACCCGTTGCCCCAGTACAGCTTGCCGCCGACGATCGCCGGCCCGGCGTTGGACGAGCCCGCGCCCTGGTACTGCCACAGCACCCGGCCGTTGTTGGCGTCCAGCGCGTACATCCAGTTGTTCATCGAGCCCACGTAGACCACGCCGTTGGCGTACGTGACCGGGCCGATCGAGCGCCCGCCGTGCGGCTCGGGCACCTGCCAGAGAACCTGCCCGGTCCGCGCGTCCAGCGCGCCGAACGAGCTGTAGTTGATCGTCTGGCCGTTCGGCAGCCGGTGGCTCTCGTTACCGGCGTTGCTCTCCGTGAAGAAGATGCGCTGCCCGTCGTTGGCGGTGCCCCACTCGATGCCGCCCTGGGTCGAGCCGGGGCCGACCGAGGTACCCCAGATGATCTCGCCGGTGGCCGCGTCGAGCATCCACACGTCGCCGCTCTTCTGGCCCGCCATGACCGCGCGGCGGGTCGTCCCGTTCGGGCCGGGCAGATCGAACAGGTGCGTGCCCTCGCCCGTGTCATGGTCGGGGCCGGGGTTCGGGCAGTTCTGCGGGGACGGCCCCTGCAGGCAGGCGAAGTTCCACACGTCGAAGCGGGCCGGCCCGGTGGCCCACTTGATCGCGCCGGTGGTCAGGTCCATCGCGACGATGGAGTCCTTGCGGTTCCACGACGCCAGGCACTGCGCCGGCGTGCCGCCGTTGGCCTGGCACTGCTCCACGCTCTGCGGGACCGAGTAGTTCTGCCCGGTACCGACGAAGATCGAGTTGCTGGCCGGGTCGATGCTCGGCGTGGTGCCCCACACGGAGGCCCCGCTGTAGATGTCGCCGCCCGGGCCCTGGTCCGGCAGGGTGTACGACTTCCACTTCAGCGCCCCGGTCGCCGCGTCGATGGCCACCAGGCTGCCGCGGAACGTGCAGCAGTCGTAGCCGGGCTCCGTGGCGTGCGAGAACTCCAGTGAGGAGACGCCCTCGTACAGCACGCCGTTGTAGTAGACGGCGCCGCCGGTGAGGATGGCGTCCGGGTGCGAGTCGGCCTGGGTGTTCCACTTCAGGTTGCCGGTGGCGGTGTCGATGGCCAGCACCCGCGCCCCGGTCTGGGTACCGATGTAGACGGTGTTGCCCACCACGACCGGGCTGGTGCGGGCCACCACCGTGCCGCTGGCGCCCACGTACGACGAGACGGCACGGGACCAGATCACCGCGCCGGTGCTCGCGTCCACCTTGTGGAAGTAGCCGCCCCAGTCGGGGAAGTAGACCGCCCCGTCCACCACGGCCGGGGTCGCGGACACGTCGCCCCGGGTGGTGTAGCTCCAGTTCAGCGTCAGGCCCCCGACGGTCGACGTGCTGAGGATCGACTCGCTCGGATTGGATCGGGTGTTGCTGATGTTCTGGCCGCCCATCGTCCACGGCTGTTCGTCGGCGGCGCCCGCGGGTTGCGCCCTGAATACCAGGAAGGTGGCCGCCGCGCACACCGCGGCGACCGCGGCCGCCGTCACCGCTCGGCCCATGACAGGTCTCACATCGCCCCCTGCTCGTCGGCTAATGGATAACCGTCAATATAGCCAGGGTGCCGAAACTTTCAAAGACCTTCCGGTATACGGGTGGCACATTCCCGGAAATCCGCACCCGCCCGCGTTACCGGTTCAGCAGGTCGGCGTACAGGCCCAGGTGGTCGGCGACCATGCGGGCCGCGGTGAAGCGGCCGCGGACCTCGCGGCGGCACCGGGCCCGGTCCAGGCCGCCCGCTTCACCCAGGCTGGCGGCGAGCGCCGCCACGTCCGCGCGCAGGAAGCCGGTGACGCCGTCGTCGACGATCTCGGGTGCGGCACCGGCCGGCGTGGCCACCACCGGGGTACCCGTGGCGAGCGCCTCGATCATCACCAGCCCGAAGGGCTCGGGCCACTGGATCGGGTTCACCAGTGCGGTGGCGCCGCCGAGCAACCGGTACTTCTCCCGCGCGCCCAGCTCGCCGACGAACTCCACATCGGAGGTCAGCAGCGGCGCGACCGCGTTCTCGTAGTACTCCTGCTCGTTCCGGTCCTGTATCTTCGCCGCGATGCGCATCGGCACGCCGGCCGCGCGGGCGACCAGCGCGGCCTCCCGCACACCCTTGCGGGGGCTCATCCGGCCGAGGAAGCAGAAGTACCCGCCCGCGCCGTCGCCCACGGGTACCGCGTCCACATCAATGCCGTTGTGGATGACCCGCGCGATGCGCAGGCCGTTGGCCGTGGACGCCTGGTGGTGGGAGAGCGCGACCAGCGCCGCCTGGCCATCCATCGCCCGGTAGATGTCCCACAGCTCCGGGCGGAACGGGCCGTGGTTGGTCGTCACGACCGGCACGCCCGCCGGCCGGTGCAGGTACAGCGGGCCGGCCAGGGTGTGATCGTGGATGACGTCCATCCCGGCCATCGCCCGGTACGCGCGCACCACGTGGCCCAGCTCGGCCTCCGTCAGCCACGTTCCGCCGGGATCGGCCGGCGGCATGCCCGGCACCAGCGGTACCGGCATGGTGCTGTCCCCGGACGCGGCCAGCAGCACCTCGTGCCCGGCCGCCGCGAACCCGCGCGCGAGCCCGTCGACCACGCTCTCGATGCCGCCGTACGCGGGCGGCGGGAGCACGGTCCACGGCGTGGAAATCAGACCGATGCGCACGGCGGACTCCTTTCCCCGGGCGGGCCGCGGTCGCGGGCCGGGTACCCCCTTCCCGGCACGGGCCACCTTCAGTCAGTAGCCCAGCCCGTGGCCGTAGCCGAACAGCGGGTCGGGGTCGTCGAACGGCACGTCGGGGCGGCCCGCCGCGACGGCGGCCATCGACCGGGGCAGGTCGAAGGGCAGCCGGCCGCGCGGGGCGTCCCGACCGGTGAGCACGTCGAGCAGCGCCTCGTCGCTCACCCCGAACGTGACCAGCAGCGCGGCGGCGTGCGCGATCAGACCGGTCAGCACCGCCGGCCGGTCCAGATAGACGTCCACGATGGAGGGCACCGCGTCGGCGATCCGGAGCACGGATGCCAACTCCCCGGCCGGGTAGGCCAGCGACCCGGAGTGGAAGTACGACTCGACCTCCCCACCGCGCCGCTCGTAGGGCGCCTGAATGCGCAGCAGCGCCACCTCCGCATCCCCGGGGCGGTCGACGACGACCGCGTACCGGGCGAGCACCTCGCGGGACACGCCGGTCGAGAACACCCTCAGCCCCGGCCGCAACGGCAGCCGCGCGGCCGATCGAACGTCGGCGTTGCGCAGCAGCGTGACGCAGGCCCGCTGCGCGGCCAGGCCGGCGGCGCGGAAGTCGGCGCGGCCCACGGTTCGTTCGGCGGCCGCGGGGTCGACGTGCCGGCGGTCGAACAGCCCGAGCGTCACCTTCTCCCGCAGCAACCGGCGCACCGAGGCGTCCAGCCGCCGCTCGTCGAGCGCTCCGCCGCGCACCAGGTCGACGACCAGCTCCGGGCACGCCTCGCCGCCGAACTGGTCGCAGCCCGCCGCCAGCGCCCGGCCGGCGCGCTCCAGCGGGGTCAGCCCCTCCACGCCCCAGGCCCGCGCCGGCCGGGGCTCCCCGTGGAACGCCGCGTCGGTCAGCACACCCCAGTCGGTGCAGACGATGCCGTCGAAGCCCAGTTCCCCGCGGAGCAGACCGGTGATGACGCCCGCGTTGAAGGCGAAGCCCACCCGCTCGTACGGCGTGCCGACCGGCATCCCGTAGTACGGCATGATCTGCGACGTGCCGGCCCCGATCGCCGCCCGGAACGGGCGCAGGTGGTCGTCGAACCGGCCACCCGGATACACCTGCTCCCGCCCCCGGGCGAAGTGCGGGTCCTCGCCGTCGCGCTGCGGCCCGCCACCGGGGAAGTGCTTGCTCATCGCCGCGACGCTGTCCGGGCCCAGGACGTCCGTCTGCAGGCCCCGGACGTACGGGCCGGCCAGGGCGCCGACCAGGGCGGGGTCGGCGCCGAAGGTCCCGACGACCCGCGGCCAGCGGGGCTCGGTGGCGAGGTCCACCTGCGGGTGCAGCGCCACCCGCAGCCCGACCGCGAGGTACTCGCGCCGGACCGTGTCGGCGAACCGGTACACCAGCGCGGGATCCCGGGCCGCGGCCAGCCCCAGCGGTTCGGGCCACACCGAGAACGGGCCGGCGAGCACGGCCGTGTTCGGGTTCGCCGACCGCCCGTGCCGCGGATCGGTGGACAGCGTGACCGGGATGCCGAGCCGGGAACCGGATGCCAGATCCTGCACGCGGTTGTGCCACTCGGCCAGCTCACCGGGCGAACCGCCGTTGACGAGGTTGAAGTGGTTCAGGTGCCAGCGCTGGATCATCTCCCGCGCGCAGAGCAGCCCGTAGTCCGGGTCGGCGGGGGCGATCCGGCCGCCCGGCCCCATCGCGATCATCGGGTGGAACAGCAGCCCGGCCTTCTCCGGCAGGGTCATCCGCGACAGCAGGTCACCCACCCGCCGCGCCACGCCGGTCCGGCCGCCCACCACCGCACCGTAACGCCGGAACCGCCAGCGGCGGGCCAGCACGCCGGCCGACAATTGCGCCCGGGGGTGGTCACGCGGTGCGGTCAGCGGTGCCGGGGTGCGGCCGGCGGATACTCGTCTTCACCATCCCGAACGAGGGGCACCTGAACGTCCTCCGGCGCCTGGTGCGTGAGTACCGCGCCGAGTACGAGTTCCGGTTCGTGCTGGTCGACCGGAACAACACCCCGCCCGATCTGGGTGACCTCGGCGCCACCGTCATCGCCCCCGAGGCGGCCGCCGCCTTCACCAACACCGCGGCCGGGCGGGTCTTCGCCCGGGTCCGCGACGTGCTAGACGAGTGCCTGGCCGCGGCGCGGGCGTTCCGGCCGGACCTCATCCTCTACGACTTCTGCGCGATCGAGGGCTACTTCGTGGGACGGGTGCTCGGCATCCCGTCCTGGTGCTCGGTTCCGGGGCTGATGGGGCCGTTGGTGGAGCACGGGTACCTGGCCCGCAGCGTGTCCACCCCGGACAATCGTGCGGCGCTGGCCGCCATCGCGCGGCGGTACGGGGTCGCGGTGCGGCCGGATCAGGTGGAACTCATCTCCAACAGCCTGTTCCTGCCGGGCGATCTGAACCTGCTGTGGTCCTACCCGGCGGTGACCCCGCCCGACTTCCTGGCCAACCGGCACCCGGCCCGGTACCGGTTCGCCGGCTACCCGTCCGACGGGCACCCGGTGCGGCAGGACCGCTCCGGCCCCGCCCTGGTCTACCTGTCGTTCGGTACCGAGGTGATGGACAACCTGTGGTGCGCGCAGGAGGAGACCCGGCGGGGAATCCGGCGGTGCGTGGCCGGGCTGGCCCGCCGGTGGGCGGCACCCGAGGTCGCGGTGGTCTTCGCGACGCAGGGCAGGCCCGTGCTGCCGCGGTACCCGGCGAACTGGCGCGTGGTGGCGAAGGTGGACCAGCAGCGGGTGCTCAGCGAGGCCGACGTGTTCGTCACCCACGGCGGCAGCAACAGCCTGCACGAGGCCATCCTGTACCGGGTGCCGATGGTGGTCGTGCCGTTCTTCGGCGACCAGATGCTGATCGGGCCGCGGGTCGAGCAGTTGGGCATCGGGGTCGTGCTGCCGATGACCGGCGGCGTGGACAAGGACAAGCCGGAGCGGTTCCTCGACGACCGGCTGGCGGAGCGGATGGACGCGGCGGTACGGCGGGTGCTGGCCGACGAACGGTACCGGCGCGGCTACGCCGCCCTGCCGCTGGAATCCACGCCCGCCCTGGCCGAACCCGTCCCGGTGCCGGACGGCTGAGCGTGGCCCCGGCTCACCCGGCGACGCCCGAAGCGCCCGTCGCCCCCTCGGCCGGCGCCGCGAGCGCCTTGTCCACCGCGGTGGTCTGCCTCCGCGTTCGCGCCGGCACCGGACCCGCCCCGCGGCCCGCCTGGGGCTTCCAGGGCCACAGGCGCGGTCGCCGCCGCGCGGCCACGTCCTCCACCCAGCCGAGCGCCAGCACCGGGACCAACAGGAGCGCCAGCGCGACGGCCAGGTAGGCCGCCCCGGCGGCGGAGTTGTCAAGGCGCCACACCTGGAAGGCGTCGTCCCCGACCATGAAGCAGGCCGCGATCGCCACGTTGTGCCACAGGTACACGGTGACGGCGCGGGCGTTGAGCAGCCCCACCAACCGGTCCAGCACCCGCACCCGGGCCAGCCAGGCCATCGCCGGCGCGGCCCGCATCACCAGCAGCACGAAGCCGAGCGAGTACAGGCCCTGGGCCAGCGGGATGTCGTTGAGGTCCAGCCCCTCGTCACCGGGGTGCGTCACCGCCCACCCGGCACCGCCGCCGAGGCAGGCCACGGCGAGGACGGCGAGCAGCGGCAGCGACAGGCGCCGCAGGCTGCCGTCCCGGTGGGCGAAGCCGACGATCCAGCAGGCGCCGAAGGTCGCCAGGTCGACCAGTGTGGACTGCACCGATTCGTGGGCGACGGGCGGCAGCACCCCGAGCAGCGCGAGAGCGCCCAGCGGCAGCAGTGTGGTGCGCAGCGGGGCGCGGCGGTACAGCCAGCGGAGGGGGGCGGAGAGCACCACCAACCACAGGTAGGCGACCACGTACCACAGCACCTCGGTCACCGGCGCCGCCCACTCGTTGCCCGGCGGCTGGACCACCGGGACCACCCACAGCAGCAGGGTCTGCCAGGTCGGGTGGTCCCGCCAGCCGTGCCAGAGCATCGCGGGGACCAGCAGCAGGCCGAGCACCCACAGCGCCGGCAGCAGCCGCCGGATCCGGTTCGTGACGGCATCCTCCGGCGACCGGTCGAGCGAGCCGGCCATCAGGGAGCCGCCCAGCGCGAACATGACGCCCATCGCGGGGAAGGCGAAGCTGAGCCAGGCCACGCCGAACATGTGGTAGATGATCACTCGGCCGAGCGCCAGGGCGCGCAGCGTGTCGATGTAACGGTCGCGCGTGGCGGATCGGCTCCCCGTCCCGACGGTGTCGATCATGTTCGGCTCACCTCCTGACTCACCCCGGAGCCCGCCTCGGCGTCCACCTTCGCGGGCACCTCCCGGCCCGCGTCCCGGCCCGGCTGGGGCGGCAGGGTGGCATCGCCGGTACGCAGCAACTTCTGCCAGCGCAGCCGGACCCCGGTCAGCGCGGTCAGCGCCGACTGCACCAGCACCAGGTACATCACCTGGCGGTACGCGAACTGCTGCAACGGCATCACGAGCAGCGGCCGCAGCGGCTCGCGGTCGAGCCGGAACGCGACCAGCGCCGTCAGCAACTGCACCGCGAGCATCGCCAGCCAGGCGCCGGCCGCCGGGCCCCACCCGAAGAACAGCAGCCCGTACACCGCCATCAGGTCGATGACCGGGCCGAGCAGCGGCAGCAGTACCCCGTAGACGGCCAGCAGCGGCAGCCCGCGGCGGCCGAAGCGCCCGGAGGCGCCGCGTTCCCACAGCGCCCGGCGGTGCTTCCACATCGCCTGCATGGTGCCGTAGCTCCACCGGTACCGCTGCCGCCACAACTGCTCCAGGGCCACCGGGGCCTCGGTCCAGGCGTACGCCTGCTCCTCGTAGACGACCTTCCAGCCGGCCCGCCCCAGCGCCATGGTGACGTCGGTGTCCTCGGCCAGGGTGTCGTCACTCATCCCGCCGACGCCGGCCAGCGCCCCGCGACGGAAGGCGCCCAGCGCGCCGGGCACGGTCGGCATGCACCGCAGCACCTCGTAGAGACGGCGGTCGAGGTTGAACCCGATCACGTACTCGATGTGCTGGAACCGGGCGATGAGGCTACGCCGGTTGCCGACCTTGACGTTGCCGGCGACCGCGCCGACCGCCGGGTCCGCCATCGGCTGCACCAGCGTGCGGATCGAGTCGGCGGCGACCTGGGTGTCCGCGTCCACCATCACGATGAGGTCGTGCCGGGCCGCCGCCAGTCCGGCGTTGAGGGCGTGGGCCTTGCCCCCGTTGTGCTGGCGCAGCAGGCGCACGTTCGGCAGGTCGAGTCCCTCGACGATCTCCGCCGTCCCGTCGGTGGAGCCGTCGTCGACGACGATCACCTCGATCTCCGGATGGTCGCCGCCGGCCAGCGACCGGACGGCCGGCGCGATGCCCTTGTGCTCGTTGTAGGCCGGCACGATCACCGACACCGGCGCGGTGACCGGCGGCCCCCAGGACCAGTCCGGCGCCCGCCGGCGGCGGGCGTGGTGGCCGGCGAGCACGAGCAGCAGCAGGCTACGCGCGATCGTCAGCAGCCCGACCACGAGGAACAGCACCTTGAGCACGAGGATCGTCGCGTCGGCCAGCCGCACCGCCTGGACCAGCGAGGCGCCGCGCCGCCGCTCCGCCGGCGACGCGGCCGGGTTCTCCGCGACCGGCTGCCTCGCGGTCGCCCCGCCGCCCGGCGACAGCGCCAGGTTCAGCCCCTCGGTCACCGTCGTGAAGCGATACCCGCGGGCCTTCATCGCCGGGATGAACCGGTCCAGCGCGGCCACGGTCTGCGACCGGTCACCGCCGGCGTCGTGCATCAGGATGATCGCCCCACGGTCGTCCGGCGGGGTCATGTTGCGCAGGATCGCGTCCACGCCCGGCCGGGACCAGTCCTGGCTGTCGGTGTCCTCCATCACGACGAGGTAGCCGAGCCCGCCCGCCTGCCGCAGCACCGGCCAGTCCGCGTTGTCCACCGCCTGCGCCTCGGACGAGTACGGGAACCGCAGCAGGGACGCCTTCACCCCGGCCGCGTTGGCGATCGCCATCTGGGTCTGCGAGTACTCCATCCGTCGCCGCCAGGCCGGCAGCGTGCTGAGGTCGGGGTGGGTGAACGTGTGCAGGCCGAGTTCGTGCCCGCCGGCCACGACGGCGCGGGCCAGCGCCGGGTGACGCACGACGTGCGACCCGATCACGAAGAAGGTGCCCTTGACTCCCTGCCGGCGCAGCACGTCCAGCACCCGCGGGGTCCACGACGGGTCCGGTCCGTCGTCGAAGGTGAGGGCGATTGTCTTCGGCGGCAGCCGGTACGACCGGGGCTGCTGTCCCGTCGCGTTGATGATCGGTCCCCCGTCGTGGACCGCCTCCGGCACCCGGTCCTGGTCGCCGACCTCGTGCACCATGTCCGGGGTCAGCTGCGAGTTCGTGTACGCGGCGACCGCCAGCGGGCTGGCGAACGCGAGCAGCAGCAGGGCGATGACCACGGTCCGCGGGCGCGGCAGGACGCGCCGGCGGAGTTTCGGGGGCGTGCCCGGCTGGCCGGGCGGCGCCGGCAGCATGGCGGTGCTCATCAGCGAGTGGATCCCTTTGCGGTGGTGGCCCCGGCGGTGGTCTTCTTGGCGCCGGCGGCCTTCCCGGCGCCGGACGTCTTGGTGGCTTCGGCCCGCGCCCCGGCCGTGGTCGGCGGCGGATCAGTCTTGCCGTCCGTCGCGGACGGAGCCGGGCGCTTCGACGGCGCGGTCGGCACGGGCGTGGGTGAGGTGGACCGGGTCGGGCCGGGCGTCGGCGTCGTGGAGGGCCGGGGACTCTGCGTCGGCGGGCTCGGCTTCGGCTGGGTCGGCGCGGGCGTGGACGGGCGCACCGGCCGCGCGGGTGACTTGGTGTGCGGGGTCTGGCTCCACACCCCCGTACGGGTCGCCGGCCGCTCGGGCCGCGGCGCGGGAACCGGCGGCATCGCCTTCGGCCCCGGGGTGCGCGTCGGCGCCGGCGTGGGCGCCACGGTGCGCACCGGGTTGGCCAGATCGGCGATGAGGGGGCTGCCCTGCCCGTGGGTCAGGCTCAGGGCGACGAGCCCGGTATAGGTCAGGCCCACCGCGGCCAGGACGCCGACCCCCGCCTGCACCACGCGCTTGCGCCGCCCGGTCGCGTCGACAAAGACCGGGATCGTGGCGTGCTCGGGTTCGCCGGCACGGTCGGGACCGGGGGTCGCCGGGCGCGCGGAGATGCCCGGGTCGGCTTCGTCGGGAGTCACGCAGGGAGCGTATTAAAGGGGCCGCAGAGAACGCGCCGAAACGTCGGGAATCCCGCCCGACGAACCGGTCCGAGAAATATGTCCGAACCGCTCGTAACCCGAGCGCCCGACCACCGTTGCGGAGCAGGAATCCCTTGTGTCACACCGGTTGACGGCCGCAGCATGGACCGGAATACGCCACACTGCCCACCGTCACGGCCGATCGGTAAACAATTCTGAATGCGTCGAATAATGGCGCTACCCGTCGTTTTTGCGGTCATGCCGCCGGTTCGGGAATTCACCCGGAAGGATTGGGGGTGCCGGGATCGGTTCGGTCACAGGGCGGCGGGGATGAGCCGGACCGGGAGCCGTTCCAGTCCGTTGACCACGATGGAACGCAACCGGACCGGCGGGCCCGCCGGCTCGATTCTCGCCGCCCGCCGGCGCAACTCGGTGAACAGCAGCGTCAGTTCGGCGCGCGCCAGGACGGAGCCGAGGCAGAAGTGGCGGCCGGCGCCGAGGGCGAGATGCCGGTTCGGTCGCCGGCCGATGTCGAAGCGATCGGGCTCGTCGAACACCCGTTCGTCGCGGTTGGCCGACGGGATCCAGAGCACGACCCGGTCGCCGGGCTCGATCTCGTGCTCCCGCACCGCCGGCCGCATGGTGTCCGCCAGCCCGCGTACGGCCCGGGTGGCGAACCACCGCTCCACGAGGGAGCGCAGTTCGCGGTGGCGCGGCGGGTCGGTGAGGGCAAGGGTACGGCCGCCTCCGGGGTCCGGTCCGTCGCGCTCCGGGCGCAGCAGGATGCCCCGGGCTGAGCTGTACGTCTCGTGATCCCGGTACACCTCCTTGACGTCGTCGTAGCGGGTGACCGCCCAGAAGGCGGGCATCTCGGTGGCCGGGTGCCGGTAGACCGGTGCGTGCCGCCGCAACACCGCCCAGATCCGGTACGGGTCGCCGCTGGCGTACAGCTCGGGATCGACGAGGTTCACGGCGGCCGGGTCGAAAGGCCCCGCCGCACCGCGATCGGCCGCCCGCGTCGCGTCTTGCCTGCCGGTTCCACTCACCACCGCACCTCGCCCTTCCCGTCCGGCACCCGCCCGGCCCGGCGCACCCGCCGGTCCAGATCGCGGATCAGTTCCTGCGGGGTCCGCTTGACGAAGTGGTGGTCGCCGCCGACCTCCACCTCGTCGGCCCGGCCCCGGGTGTACCGGGCCCAGGATCCAGCGGCGGGCCGGTCGTCGCGCCCGTGGTAGGCGACCACGTCACAGCTCAGGCCCGCGTGCGGCGGCAGGTACCCGTGACACGCGGCGATGTCGCCCCGCATCACCGCCGCGGTCGCCTCGACCACCTCGTCCAGCAGATCGGGTTCGATCCCGGCCGCGACGACCTGCTCGTGAATCGCCTTCCGGAGCAGGGCCAGGTCCGGATCGCCGTGCGTCAACGGCCCCTCCCGCGGACCGCAGCCGACCGGCACCAGCAGGTCCGCCGCCATCCGCAACGCCGCCTCCAGCGCGAACCACGCGCCCAGACTGTGCCCCAGGAAGACCAGTAGGGCGCCCGGGCGGTGCCAGGACCGGATCGCCGGGACGACCTCGTCGACCGCGCGCGGCACCGATGGCGCGAACGGCTCACCGACCCGGCTCTCCCGGCCCGGCAGGCAGACCACGGCGACCCGCCACACCGCGGGGACCAGCCGCTGCCAGCCGCTGAACGCGCTGGGACCGTTCCCGGCGCCAGGGAACAGCACCAGCTCCAGCGTGGCGGTGGCCGGGTCGGTGAGCCGGGCCAGCATCCCGCCGGTCGAGGTGTTCACCGGTCACCTCCCGCCGGAGCCGCATCGCGGTCGGCCAGCATGCGGATCAGGCCCCGGCGATCGACCTTCCCGCTGGACGCGAGTGGCAGCCGGGCGAACCACCTGATCCGTCCGGGCAGCATGTACGCCGGGAGTTGGGCCCGCGCCAGCGCGGTCAGGTCCGCCGCCACCTCCGGGGCGCCGGTGTACGCGGCGACCAACCGGGGGGCGCCGTCCCCGGTGTCCAGCAGCAGAACGCGGACGTCGACCACCCCGGGGTGCCCGCGCAGGACCGCCTGGACCTCACCCACCTCGACCCGGTGGCCGCCGATCTTCACCTGGTCGTCCAGCCGGCCCAGGCAGACGAGCTCGCCGTGCTCGGCGCGGACCCGGTCGCCGGTGCGGTACCAGTGCCGGTCCGTCAGGGGCTCCCCCGGCCCCAGCACCGACGCCTGCCCAGCGGAGAACGTCAGGAAGCGGCCCACGTTGTCGGCCGGGTCCAGGTAGCCCCCGAACCGCTGCACCCCCCGCACGCCGAGTTCGCCCTCCTCCGCCGGCCGTCCGTCGTCGCCGATCACGACGCTTTCCAGGTGCGGGTAGACCCGGCCGATCGGGACGCTGCCGTTCAAGGTGTCCGGCCACCGCGACTCGTCGTCGGGCAGCCAGTATCCGGTACAGCAGATGGTCAGCTCGGTCGGACCATACGCGTTCTCGATTCGGCTGCGGGGAGCCGCGGCCCGCCAGGCCCTCGCCTGGGCCAGGGTCACCCGCTCCGCCCCGAGGACGGTGCAGCGCAGGTCCGGCAGACACCCGGCGGGCAGGCCGCGCAGCGCGGTGGCGATCGAGATCACCGAGGGCACCAGCACGCAGTGCGTAATGGCGTGCTCGGCGAGGAACCGGCGTGGCGACATCAGCTCCCGCGGACGGGGGACGACCAGCGTGCCGCCGGCCCCCCAGGCACAGAACATCGCGATCAGGGAGGCGTCGAAGGTCAGCTCACCGCTCTGCGCCCACCGGCTGTCGGGTCCCGCGCCGCACCGTCCTTGGTGGTGGCCGATGTACGGCACGACGTTGCGGTGGGTGATCGGCACCCCCTTCGGCCGCCCGTCGAGCCGGAGGTGAACAGCACGTAGGCCAGCGCGTCCGGCGGTATGGGCGCAGCGGGGCGGGCACCGGCGGCGCGCGGTGCGGTGACCTCGCCGGCCGGGGTCAGGTCGAGTCGGCGGCTGCCGGTCCGGGACCCGATCTCCTCCGCCTGACCGGCGGCCGTGCCGTCGCTGACCAGCGCGTCGATCCCCGCCGCCGCCATCGAGCCGTTGCGGCCGGCCGGCCCCCCGGGGTCCAGCGGCACGACCGCCGCCCCGGCGCGCAGCACACCGAGGTACCCGGCGTAGGCGGCCGGACCGCGACCAGCCAGCAGGGCCACCCGACGTGGTGGGCCGCCGGGCAGGGCCAGCAGGTCCGCCGCGACGGCCTCGGCGAGGTCAGCCAGTTCCCGGTAGCTCAACCGGACGCCCGCCAACTCCAGGGCGGGGGTGTCGGGATGCCGCCGGGCGGCGTGGAAGAAGTAGTGACGCAGCAGCGCCGCCCCACACGCACCGCCGTCCGGCCCGCTCACGACGCCCGCCGTCGGCGGATCGCCTGGGTCATCGCGGCCACGGTGGGCCGTTGGAAGAACTCGATGATGGACACCGAGACCTGGTAGCGCCGGCGCCGTACGATCCGGCGGCATTCCCGCACACCCTGCGGGTGCTCGGGGAGACCTTCACCATCCAGAAGGCGCATCTTCACCCCGACGCCGGACCCTTGCTCGACCGGTACGCGGACGCCTTCGAGAAGGTGTGGGAGCACCGTGGACTGGTGTGCGACTACGCGACGGGCATGCGCTACGTCCCGCCGTGGGAGCGGGCGGAGCAGATCGCCCGGGAGGAGTGGACGGCCGTGTTCGGCGATGCCTTCCCCGCCGTGACAGTGCCCCAGGTTACGCCCCGATCAACCCGGCGACCGGCCGCAACCGCGGACCCACACCGACTCCCGCCCCGACCGCGCCGTACCAGGCATCGAAGAACCGCACCGCGCCTTCGTGGCCGTCACAGGAGCGCGCAGGGCCCGGCGATCGAGTACCTTGACCACCGGCACGAGCACCTCGTGGACCGGTACGCGGCAACGGCGGGCGCCAACCGGCGCCGGCAACGCCCGTGACCGCCGGCCGCCCACCGGACGGGCCGTGGCGGCCGGCGGTGCCCGGCCGAGCGGCACCGACGGCGGTGTGCGCCGACCGAGACGGAGGCGACATGATTATCGACGCACATCACCACCTGTGGCGCCCCGAGCGGGGCTACCGCTGGCTCGACGAACCGGGCCTGGCGCCGATCCGGCGGCCGTTCACCCCCGAGGACCTGCGCGCCGAACTGGCCACCGCCGGGGTTGACGGGACGGTGCTGGTCGAGGGCGGCCGATGCCATCCCGACGAGGTGGCCGAGTTCCTGGGCTACGCGGCCGACACCGAACCGATCCTCGGCGTGGTGGCCTGGATCGACGTCGCGGGCGGCGGCGTGCCCGCCACCGTCGCCCGGTACCGGCGCCTCCGCGGCGGCGACCTGCTCGTGGGGGTGCGTTCGCAGGTCCAGGGCGAACCGGACCCCGACTACCTCGACCGGCCGGAGGTGCGCCGCGGCCTGGCTCAGATCGGCGCCGCCGGGCTGGTGTTCGACCTGGTGATCCGGGCCGATCAGCTACCGTCGGCGGCCCGGGCGGCGCGGGCCGTCCCCGGGCTGCGGTTCGCGCTCGACCACCTGGGCAAGCCGCGGATCGACGAGGGCGCGGCGGGGCTGCGCCGGTGGCGCGACGGGTTCGCGGCCCTGGCCGCCAACGGCAACGTCACCTGCAAGCTGTCCGGGATGGTCACCGAGGCCGGCCCCGGGTGGACGGTGGACGCCCTGCGCCCGTTCGTCGCGGTGGCGGTCGAGGAGTTCGGTGTCGGACGCCTGATGTTCGGCTCGGACTGGCCGGTCTGCCTGCTCGTCGCCGACTACGCCGGTGTGTGTACCGCTCTGCGGGAGGCCCTGCCGCGGCTGCCCGAGGCGGGCCGGCGGGAGATCTTCGCCGGCACCGCGGTGCGCACCTACGGACTGACCGAGCGGGTGCCGGGCGGCGACCACGGTGGCCCGGCCGGCGTCAGGAACTCGTGAGGATGACGAGCTGCTGGGTCGCCCGGGTCATCGCGACATAGCGGTCGACCGCCCCCTCGACGCCGTCGCCGAACGCCTCCGGATCGACGAGGACAACCAGGTCGAACTCCAGCCCCTTCGACAGCTCCGGGGTCAACGACCGGACCCGGGCCGTCGCCGGGAACGTGGGGTCGCCGATGACGCAGCCGATCCCCTCGGCGTGCGCGGCGAGCCAGGTCTCGACGATCGGGCCCAGATCCGCGGCGGATCCGTGCCCGACGGGAAGGCCGTTGCCGCGGATGGAGGTCGGCACGTTGGCGTCCGGGAGCACGGCCCGGATGACCGGCTCGGCCTGCGCCATGACCTCCGTCGGCGTGCGGTAGTTGATGGTCAGCGAGGCCAGGGTGATCCGGTCGAGCCCGATCCGCTCGAGCCGTTCCCGCCACGACTCCGTGAACCCGTGCCTGGCCTGGGTCCGGTCCCCGACGATGGTGAAGCTCCGGGAGGGGCAGCGCAGCAGCAGCATCTGCCACTCGGCGTCGGTGAGTTCCTGGGCCTCGTCCACGACGATGTGCGCGAACGGGCCGGCGAGCCGGTCCGGTTCGGTGCCGGGCAGGGCGGCCTCGTCGACGAGGGCGTCCTGAAAGTCCTCGCCGCGCAGCATCGTCACCAGGCCGACACCGTAGGCGTCGTCGGCGACCTCGATCAGGCCGTCCACGACCCTGGTCATCCGCTCGCGTTCGGCGGCGGTGGTGGCGCTGCGCCGGCGCGCGCGCCGCGACGCCTCCGGATCGCCGAGCCGCTGCCGGGCCGCGTCCAGCAGTGGCAGGTCGGACACCGTCCACGCCCGGGCGTCCGCGCGCTGGAG
The DNA here is from genome assembly GCF_018397995.1 of Rhizomonospora bruguierae. GTDB lineage: Bacteria > Actinomycetota > Actinomycetes > Mycobacteriales > Micromonosporaceae > Rhizomonospora > Rhizomonospora bruguierae. The sequence goes on along the minus strand of NZ_BBQH01000026.1, from coordinate 4,193 downwards.
AGCCCGAACCTCGTCCGGGTCGAGCCAGGGAGCGCACTTGCGCAGGTAGGCGGGTACCGACCACAGGTCACCGACGAGGTCGGCCGCTTCGAGCAGCGGCCACGCGCGGTTGAAGGCCGTGCGCAACTCCCTGTTCCACGCCAGCGACAGGCGGCGCAACTCCCCCGCGTCGTCGCCGTCGTGCTTGTCCATCAGGATCGTGAGCAGTTCCGCCCAAATCAGGTCGCGCGCCTCGTTGTGCGGGATACCGGGCTCCGCCGCGTCGAACGCCTCGGCCCAATCGTCGGCGCTCAACCAGATGTCGGACTCGTCGGTCGTCACCGTCATCCCCGTGGCGGGCGGCTCCTCGTAGAACCCGACGGCCGCCTCGATCGCCCTCACCAGATCCGCGGACGACTTCAACCGGGCCACGTACGGGTCCGCCTCGACCGTCGCCGCGGCTCCCTCGGCGACGAGGTCCCGCAGGGTGCAGGTCTGCACGTCCTCCTCACCGAGGTTGGGGAGGACATCGGCCACGTAGGCCAGGTACGGCTGGTGCGGACCGATGAACAGCACGCCGCCCCGACGGTGACCGAGGCGCGGGTCGGAGTAGAGCAGGTACGCGGTCCGGTGCAGGGCGACGACCGTCTTGCCCGTACCCGGGCCGCCGTCGACGACCAGAGCGCCGCCGGAGCCCGCCCGGACGATGGCGTCCTGGTCGGCCTGGATGGTGCCGAGCACGTCCCGCATCCGGGCCGACCGGTTGCCGCCCAGGCTGGCGATGAAGGCGGACTGGTCGTCCAGCGCGGCGTGCCCGTCGAGCCCGTCCGGGGTGAACACCTCGTCCCAGTAGTCGGTGATCCGGCCTCGGGTCCAGCGGTACCTGCGACGGCTCGCCAGCCCCATCGGGGTGGCGTGGGTCGCCGCGAAGAACGGCTCGGCCGCCGGGGACCGCCAGTCGTGCAGCAGCCGGCGACCCGCGCCGTCCGTGAGGCCGAGCCGGCCGACGTACACCGGCTCGGGAGCGTCCGCCCTGACCATGCGTCCGAGGCACAGATCCAGACCGAAGCGGCGCAGGGTGCGCAGCCGCGCGGTCAGCCGGTAGACCTCCATGTCGCGGTCCATCGCCGCCTGGCCCAGGCCGCCGGGCGCCTTGCGCTCGGCGTCGAGGCGGCCGGACAGCTCGGCGATCGACCGCTCGAGGCTCTCCGCGATGGCCGCGAAATGCCGCTCGTCGCCGGCGGTCAGGCTCGGGTCGGCCTTCGACGAGAGGCGGTCGGGAAGATCGAACGCGCTGTCCGTCGACGGGTTCACGTCATCAACTCCGATCTCGGAGCCTTCGCGCACGCGCACGTCGCGCGTCCATTTCCGCGACGTTCCGGCTCCGGCCCGCGATTCTGCGGCATGACCCGGGTCTTGCCGCAAGCCCCCCCATGCGATATATGTTGAAAGTGGCAGGGAGATATCTACTTCCCGTTATCGGCCATTGCTGATGGCTACTCCCCCTCGCGAACGGGCACGAAGCTATTCCCCATGGAATTCCTCGCCGGAGGAAAGCTGAGCGGAATTCGCCAAACGGTCCACCGCCACATGATCCGGCTCCCGCCTAACTAACCGCGAAATTCCCGGCTGGCCGGCCGGGCGGCATGACGGCGCCACGCCGCTCCGGTCAGACACTCACTCCGAGTCGACCCCGGTCGGCCGGATGTCGAACCAGTCGAAGTCGGCGTGGCCCTCCGTGACGTACACGCCGATCACGCGGCCGGTGAACCCGCCGGCAACCTCGGTGGACAGGTAACGGCCGTCGAGTTCGGCCAACGGCCGCCCGTCGTCGGTGACGCCGGCCGATCGGAGGTGAAAGCCGATGGTGTCCGGACCGGGGGCGAGACCGAGCGGACCCGCGGTGACCTGATCCGCGGCGGTGACGGCGGGCGGGAGCACGTCGGCGGTCCGGATCCGGACGACGAGCTCCACCGGGCCGGGTGGCACCGCCCGGCCGGCGACGACCTGCCGCAGCGGGCCGATGCGGGCGATGACGCTGGCCCGCCCGCCAGCCACCTCCAGGTCGTAGTGGTGCGCCTCATCCAGCCGGATCGACAGGCCCGCGCGACCCCCACCGGGGTCCAGGCGCGCGCTGACCCGACAATCGGCGTGCTGTTGCCGGCGGCCCACAAAGGTGTGGCCGGGGCGGTCGAGGCTCGACCCGGTCGCGTGCAGGCGCAGCCAGCCCGGCCGGGCGTCCAGCGCCCACGAGCCGTCCGGGCGGCTGCGCGGCGAGATCCACTCCGGGGCCAACGCGGGAGCGTCGAAGTCGTCCCGACACCCGCCCCCGGTGGCCGTGGTCGGAACGCGGGCGCCGCTCGACGCACCGGCCGCGGTGGTTGCGGCGGGACCGCAAGCGGCGCTCGACCCACCGGCCGCCGTGGTCGTGGCGCCCACATCGCCGACGACCGGCCAGCCGTCCACCCAGGTGACCGGGGCCAGGAAGGTCTCCCGGCCCAGCACGTGGAAGCCCGGGAAGTGGCCGCGCGGGCGGGTACCGAGCAGCACCATCCACCACGCACCGTCCACCGCCTGGACCAGGTCCGCGTGGCCGGTGCTCTGGATCGGCGAAGTGGTGCTGCGGTGCGAAACGATCGGGTTCGCGGGCCCCGGCTCGAACGGGCCCCGGGGCGACCGGGACCGGGCGATGGACACGCAGTGCCCGTGCCCGGTCCCGCCTTCGGCGATCATCAGGTACCACCAACCGTCCACCCGGTACAGATGCGGCGCCTCCGGGTGGGCCAGCCCGCCGCCGGACCACACCGGCCACGGTCCTTCGAGGACCTTGCCACGCAGCGGGTCGATGCGGGCCTGCTGGATGCCGGAGAACGTGCACCAGCAGGTGCCGTCCTCGTCCCACGCCAGATCCGGATCCACGCCGGGCAGGTCGATCGGGACCGGCTCCGACCATGGGCCCTCCGGCCGCTCGCCGGTGACGATGAAGCCCCGGCCGCTGTTCGTGGTGATCATCCAAAAGCGACCGTCGTGGTACCGGATCGTCGGCGCCCAGATGCCACCGGACGGCGATGCACGCTCCAGCGGCAACTGGCTGGGACGGTCCAGCACGTTGCCGATCTGCCGCCAGGTGGTGAGGTTCCGGCTGTGGAAGATCGGCACGCCCGGGAAGTACTCGAAGCTGGAGCACACCAGGTAGTAGTCGTCGCCGACCCGGCACACGCTCGGGTCCGGGTGGAAGCCTGGCAGCACCGGTCCGTTCATGGCGCGCTCCTTCCCCGTGCTCCAGCCTTCACGGCGGCGCGAGAATACCGGCGAGAATACCGGCGGCACCGTGGAATCCCGGCGCGCGGCGGGCACTCGTTCCGGAGCACCTGCCCGATCCGCGGGCCCGGCGGTCCGAGATGGGGGGGTCACGTGGGCGGCTGGACACGGGGGATGATGCGCCGCCGCGGCGAAGTCTGCGAAGGTGTGACCGTGCGATCCGGGACGGTACGGCTCGATGGAACCCGCACGGTGGCCGCCGCGGTCGCCGCGCGCGGCCGGGCCCAGGCGGTGCTGCTCGCGTACGCCACGGGCCCGGTCAGCCCGTGAGCGCCCGGTGGGCCGGGGTGCCCTTCCCGGTGCGATTCGCGGTCGGCGCGGCAGTCGTCGTGTTCGCCTACGGCACGGGAGCGCACGTCACACACATCGTCGTGGGAGGGTTGAACCCGTACCCCTCGATGCCGCCCTGGCTGGCCGCCTACTTCGTCTCGCTGACGGTGCTCGACCCGCTCGCGGCGTGGCTGCTCCTGCTCCGCCGCCTCGAAGGGCTGGTCCTGGGGGCCCTCGTGCTCCTGACCGACGCCCTCGCCAACGGGTACGCCAACTACGTCCTGGACCACGCACCGGGTGTCACGGCGGGGCGAATAGGCCAAGGGGTGATCGCCGCCCTCGCGGTCGCCATCCTCGCGACCGTCCCGTGGCTGGCACCCTGGCTCCGACGCCCCCACTAACGGCGTTCGCCTCGACGGCCACCGCGCGCAGCACCGCGCCGGCCCCCGCCGGGCCGGGAATGATCCAGGCCCCGGGATCGTTACACACGGTCCACGCCTGAACAGCGCAGCACCGAACCCGCCCCCGCCAGGCCGGGAATGATCCGGGCGCCGGGATCGTTACACACGGTCCGCGCCCGAACAGCGCAGCGCCCCTACCGGGTCGGGAATGATCCGGGGCCC
>NZ_BBQH01000025.1 GCF_018397995.1 Rhizomonospora bruguierae | reverse complement strand
TTGTGCACCCCGGTTGCTGTCACCGCTGATGTCAAATATCCGGAACGCATGCGAATGGACCGATGCAAATGTCAGGGCTTGGGTACCGAGATTGCGGCTGATCGTTGGCACGGCGCGTAGCGGTGTGGCGTCGACCCTGATTCTTCGCGGGTCTGGCGTCGGTCGATGATCAACGAGTCTTCATCGTTGTTGGTGGATGTTCGAGCTCGTTGGGTGCGGCCGTAGGCCGGCTGTCGCGCCGGTGGGCGTGGTCTCCTTGGTTTCTCCTGGTCGTCGGGGTGGTGGTGCGGGTGGTCAGGTGGCTGGCATGGGCATGCGGCGGATGGTCTCGATCGCGTTGGCCAGGTCGGTAGCCCAGGGCCAGGTGTGGGGCAGGCGTAGCTACCGGTAGCGGTGGGTTCGTACCAGGCGTGCGGGAGTCTGGAAGATCCGGTAACGCAGCGTCTTGGGCTCGGCCTTCGCCAGAGCGCCGGCCAGCGCGTAGAGACGCATCCAGGCGATGAGGTCCACGGCGATGGTGACCGCGGCGCACCATGTCTTGTTGACCTGCCACGACTTGGATGGCAGATGGCCGGGGCCGGTGTCTTTGGTGGTGCGTACGCCGTCTTCGACGCGGGCGTGCACGCGGTGGCGGGCGTCGGCGCGTTGCACGGACAGGCCGTCCTCGCCATGGGCGGGGGTGTTGGTGACGAACGCCGAGTACCGGTAGCCGTTGGTGTCGAACGAGGTGGCCTGCTCATGGTCGAACAGCTTGCGTCGACGCACCATGACCCGCATCGTGGTGGGCCACTTCAGGCCGGTCAGCCGTTCGCGGAGCAGGTCGGTGATCTCGGTGGTCTGCCGGCCGTCGATGACCTTACCTGTGGTGTTGGACAGGCACGGCAGCCACCAATCGTCGGGCCGGCGGTTGCAGGCCGCGCGGACGTGCTCGTCGACGTCGAAGCCGATCGAGTACGCCAGCCGACGCCCAGCGGTCTGGTCGAGGCTGTGCAGCCAGTCGATGAGCGTGTGGGAGGCACCGGCCCCGTCGGAGGTGATCAGCAGGTCGTCGCGCCGGGTTGGCGGGCACCTGACCGATCGCCTGACGCAGTACCTCGATCAGGTCCTGGGCGGTGTTCGCCCCGGCATTGCCGGGACGGGGCATCAGTGCGGCCAGTTCACCGGGGTTGTCGATCCACACCCCGAGGCTGTGAAACCCGAACGTCTTCTTGAACGTCGCCTCCGCGTGTTCTTTACGCGAGTGGGCCAGGGTGATGGTGTCGTCGACGCGCAGCACGACCGTCGCGCCCATAGATAGGCCACCGGCGTAGGTCGCCTGCGGCACGCCAGCGGGTAGCAGGCTCCACAGATGCGCGCGGGCCGCCGCCCGTTGGGCGTCGATGCGGTACAGGGCCCCGTCGCTGATCTCGCCCAACGCGCGTAGGGCGGTGGTGTCCGAAGCGACCGGCCCGAACAGCGCGGCTTGTGCCCGCAGCGCCTCGATGTCGTACACGTCGGTCCCGCCAGCGGCGATCGAACACGCGATGTCGGTCAGCACCCGGCCCCGGTCGTGGACCGGATGGAATCCGGGCTTGGTCAGTACGGTGGAGATGCCCGCGGTCAGGCCGGTGCGGTCGGCGAGCATCCGCAAACCCGCCACCCCGACCATCGCCACCACCCTGTCACCGTCAGCCGTGACGCGCAGGTCCTTCGACCATCCGGTAAGCTCACGCACGTCGGAAGTGCCTCCTCGCAAGAGATCCTGGTAGATGTCGCAATCACCATTTTCCCTTGCGTGGCAGGCACTTTCGCGTTTCCGAACCTCACGAGACCGTTACAAGATCATGACCCGGTGAATGTCCACGGCAAGTGTTCGTTGTATACCACGCTGGCGCTCCAGTTCGACACGCGCACTGTGACGGCGCTAACCCTCGTGGGGTGGCTGGTGGTACACGCGCCGCCCGAGCGGGTACGCCGCGACTTCCTGGGCGTGCTCGGTGAGGTGCGTCAGTCGCTTGCGTGGTTGAATCCGCTGCTGCTGGGACACCGTGGATCCGAACGCACCGTCATAAAGCGGTGCGTCGAGCATAAAGCGGTGCGTCGAGGAGTATGCGGGAGATTGTCGTGTACTTCCACTGGAAGTAGGGAATGGGAGAGGGCATGGGCGGCGGACTGGTGTTCTTGGGCTGCTACACGCCGGAGAGTGGCGGCGGGCGTGGTGCCGGCGTGGTGGCGGCTCGGTGGGAGCCGGCGACCGGCGCGCTCGACCTGATCGGCGTGGTGGCCGAGACGCCGTCGCCGTCGTTTCTGGCGCGTCACCCGGCTCTGCCCGTGCTGTACGCGGTCAACGAGTTGCCTGAGGGGCGGGTCAGCGCCTGGGCGATCGGCGCCGGCGGTTCGCTGGCACCGTTGGGCAGCCGGTCGACGGGCGGTGGGTCGCCCTGCCACCTCGCGGTCAGCCCGGACGGCCGGTATCTGTTGAGCGCCAACTACGCCAGCGGGAGTGTCGCCGTGCATGCGCTGGACGCGAACGGGGTGCCGGGGGAGCGCACCGCGCTGGTCCAGCATCGGGGAGCGGGCCCGATGGGTGAGCGGCAGGAGGGCCCGCACGCGCACATGGTGCGGCCCGAGGTGGAGCGGGTGCTCGCGGTGGACCTGGGTGCGGATCGGATCTTCCGGTACCGGCTGACCGAGGTCGGCGACCTGGAGCCCGGCGTGGAGGCCCGGTTCCGGGGCGGTACCGGCCCGCGCCATCTGGCCCGGCATCCGGACGGCCGGTACTTCCTGGCCTGCGAGTTGGACGGCACGCTGGCGGCGCTCGGCACCGACCTCGCCTTCCGCCAACATGTGCCCGGCGGGGAGCGGCGCGGGCAGCCGTCGGAGCTGGTGGTCGGGCTGGACGGGCGTTTTCTTTACCTGGCGAACCGGGGCCCGGACACGGTCGCTGTGTTCGATATCACGGGCGCGGTGCCCCGGCGAGTGGCCGAAGTCTCAAGTTGTGGGAGCTCGCCGCGGCATCTGGCGATCGCGGGCGGCTACCTGTACGTGGCGAATGAGCGGTCTGACCAGGTCATAGTCTTCCGGCTCGATCCGGTGACCGGGGTGCCGGAGCCGGTCGGTGTGCACGAAACGGCAAGTCCGACTTGCGTGCTACTTGGGGAAACGTCGTAATCGCTGGCTCTGCAGTACTCCATGCCTGTCCGTTCGGTTATGTAGACGCGCAAAGGGTCCTTCCCGTCACGGTGGGTGAAAAAGAAATCTTGCCAGCAACTGAACGGTAACTATCCCCCGTTCGTCTCTGGCCAGAGTCGCTTAGTCCCCGGATTATGGGGACCTGTGCCTGGCCGCCACCGTCCACCGAGACGCTTCAGAGGGGTAAAGGCCATCGCCGCGGCGGTGGCGCTGATCGTCGTGGGCGTGGGCGCCTGGGTCGGGTACCGGGAGTTGCGGGCGGCCGCGTGCAGCGGAGAGTTGCGGCTCACCGTCGCCGCCGCCGAAGAGATCGCCCCCGCCGTGCAGGCCACGGTCGATCAGTGGGCCAAGGACCGGCCCGCCGTCGACGGCACGTGCGTGGCCGTCGCCGTGACGGCCAGCGACCCGACCGAGGTGGCGGCCGTCGTGGCCGGCGACCACGGCGTCGCCATCACCGGTGTCGGGCAGGCGCCGGGCACCGCCACGCTGCCGGACGTCTGGATCCCGGACTCGTCCATGTGGATCGTGCGGTTGCAGACCGCCGCGGCCGGCTTCGTGCCCGCCGAGGCCACCTCGATCGCCCGCAGCCCGGTCGTGCTGGCGATGCCGCAACCCGTCGCCGACCAGTTGGGCTGGCCGCAGCAGCGCATCTCGTACGACCAGCTGCTCCAGCAGATGACCTCCGGCAGCGGGCTGAAGACCGGCATCGTCGAGCCGACCCGGGACGCCACCGGACTGTCCGGCCTGCTCGCCCTGGCCGCGGCCGCGCAGGGCAGCGGCGGGCAGGCGGGCGCCACCGCGGCGCTGCGCGCGCTCGCCCAGGGCGCCAGCCGGCTGCGCAAGGACCTGCTGGAGCGCTTCCCGCAGGCCGCCAACCCGTCGGCCATCGCCGCCGCGGTCAGCGCCGCTCCCCTGTCCGAGCAGGACGTCATCGCCTACAACCAGATCAAGCCCGCGGTACCGCTGGCCGCCGTCTACCTGGACCCGGCGCCGATCGCGCTGGACTACCCGTACGCGGTCATGCCGGGCCTGGACGGGGCGAAGGGCGACGCGGCGGCGGCGCTGCGCAAGCAGTTGGCCGGCCCACAGTTCGCCGATCGGCTGGCCGCCCAGGGGCTGCGCGCCGCGGACGGCACCGTCGGCACGGGCCTGGTCCTGCCGGCCGGCGCACCCAGCCCGGCGCCGCTCGGCGGCACCCCGGCCAGCACGGACTCCGGCGGCGGTGGCGCCGGCGGCCCGCAACCGGCCGCGGTCGAGCGGGCGCTGTCCACCTGGACCGCCGTGACCCTGCCCGGCCGCCTGCTCGCCGTGCTGGATGTTTCCGGCTCGATGAAGGCGCCCGTACCCACCGCCAACAACCTGCCGCGGATGACGGTGACGGTGGAGGCCGCCAAGCAGGGCCTGACCCTGTTCGACGACTCCTGGGCGGTGGGTCTGTGGACGTTCTCCACCGAACTGGTGGGCAGCCAGGACTGGCGCGAACTGGTCCCCATCGGCCCGCTGTCCAGCCAGCGCGAGAAGTTGGCGACCGCGCTGAGCGGCATCCGCCCGAAGGACAACGGCGACACCGGCCTCCACGACACCCTTCTGGCCGCTTACAAGGCGGTGCAGACCGGGTGGGTCGGCGGACGGGTCAACTCCGTCGTGGTGATGACCGACGGGGAGAACGACGACGCGAACGGGATCTCGCTCGATCAACTGACCGTGCAGCTGAAGAAGATCGCGGATCCCAAGCGGCCGATCCAGGTGGTGATCATCGGTATCGGTCCGGACGTGAAGAAGGCGTCGCTGGACCCGATCACCCAGGTGACCGGCGGCGGGGTCTTCGTGGCCGAGGACCCGGCCAAGATCGGCGAAATCTTCCTCCGGGCGATCTCGCTGCGCTCCCAGGCGCCTCGCTGACCCGCCCCGCCGCGGCGCCGCGGCTCGTTCGCGGCGCGCCCCACCACGACGCGAATTAGTGACGGCTATCCGTCGCTAGCACGACTGGCCCGGGGGGTTGGGCCAGGATGTGCCATGGCACCCAAGTCGGTCGGTCCGATCGCGGCCCGACCGGCAGGAGCCCGTTTACCTGACGAGTGGGGAGGACAGGTGACGGCTGCCACGTTGGACCCTGCCGCGACGCGGCCAGGTGTCGTCGTGACCGCGGCGCGGGGGGCGTTACGGGCACAGCAGCGCACGTACATCCGGTCGCTGGTCGCCGTGGACACGACCGTGCTCACCGCCGCGGTCTTCGGCGGCTACTTCGCCCGCTTCCAGGGCGAGCGGGCCATCGGTTCGCTCATCCCGTACTGGATCGTCGGCGGGGCGCTGGTGGTCGTCTGGCTGCTGTCGCTGAAGCTCATGCGCGGCTACGACGACCGCGTGCTCGGCTACGGCGGTGACGAGTACCGGCGGGTCGCCGCGGCCAGCCTGCGCCTGGCCGGCGCGGTGGCGATCGCCGGGTACGTGTTCGACGCCGGCGTCTCCCGCGGCTTCCTCGGCGTGGCCTTCGCCGCCGGCACGGTCGGCCTGCTGGTCGCCCGGTTCGCCGCCCGCAAGCACCTGCACCGGGCGCGGACCCGGGGCGGCGGCTGGTCCCGTTCGGTGCTCGTCGTCGGCGACACCCCGCACGTGCTCGAACTGGTCCACCAGTTGCAGCGCGAGCCCTACACCGGGTACCACGTGGTCGGCGCCTGCATCCCGGACGCCCTCGTGGCGCCCCAGGCGCAGCGGCTCGGCGACGTCCCGGTGGTCGGCTCGTTCCGCACGATCCTCACCGCCGCCCGTACCGTGGCGGCGGACACCATCGCGGTCACCGCGTCCGGCGAGCTGACCGCCGGGCGATTACGCCGACTCGGCTGGCAACTCGAGGGCACCGGCGTGGACCTCGTCCTGGCGCCCGCGCTGACCGACGTCGCCGGTCCCCGGATCCACACCCGCCCGGTCGCCGGCCTGCCACTGATCCACGTCGAGGCGCCCGAGTTCCGCGGCGGCCGCAAGTGGGTCAAGAGCCTGGTCGACCGGGCCATCGCCGGCCTGGCCCTGGTGGCCGTCTCGCCGCTGCTGCTGGTCATCGCGATCGCCATCAAGCTGGACACCCGGGGGCCGGTCATCTTCCGCCAGATCCGGGTCGGCCAGGGCGGCAGGGAGTTCGGCGTCTTCAAGTTCCGCACCATGGTCGTCAACGCCGACGAGCTGCTGAAGCAGATCATGGAGCGGAACGAGACCGACGGCCTGCTGTTCAAGATGCGTTCGGACCCGCGCATCACCCGGGTCGGGCGGGTGCTGCGCAAGTACTCCCTCGACGAGCTGCCCCAACTGGCCAACGTGCTGCTCGGCCACATGAGCCTCGTCGGTCCCCGCCCGCCGCTGCCGCGGGAGGTGGCCCAGTACAGCAACGACGTGGCCCGCCGGCTCCTGGTCAAGCCCGGCATGACGGGCCTGTGGCAGGTGAGCGGGCGCTCCGACCTCTCCTGGGAGGACGGCATCCGCCTGGACCTGTACTACGTGGAGAACTGGTCCCTCACCGCGGACCTGACCATCCTCTGGAAGACGTTCGGCGCGGTGATCAAGGGCCGCGGCGCGTACTGACCGACCCGCGTATCCGGCCGGCGCGGCCGCCGGTCCGGGCGCCGATGGTAGTAGTCTCGGCGGCACCATGGCCGAAAACCGTGGGCCGGACGGGCCAGGGCTGAGCGTCGCGGCGGCGGTGGAGTTCGCCGCGGACCCGCTGGTGTCCCTGTGGGATGCGTCGAGAGAGCGCGCCGCGACTCGACTGTCCGGCTCACAGCTGCGCGCGCTGCTCGTGGTCGAGGACCACGAGGGCATCAACCTGCGCGGCCTGGCCACCGCCCTGGGCATGATCCTGTCCTCGGCGTCCCGGCTGTGTGACCGGCTGGTCGCGGCGGGGATGCTGGAGCGCGAGCCGGGCCGGCTGGACCGGCGGGAGATCTCGCTGTCGCTGACCATGGTGGGCCACCGGCTGCTGGAGGATCTGCGGCAGGACCGCCGGCGGCGGTTGGAGGCGACGCTGGCGCGGATGAGCCAGGCGGACCGGGTGGCGCTGCTGCGCGGGCTGCGCGCCTTCGCCGCCGCGGAGCCGGCCGACGGGGAGCCGGCGATCGTGGGTTCGCGTATCCGCACGGCGTAGCAGGCTGCCCGCCCAGATAACCGTGGGGTAAGCGAAGCGCGGGGCGGCGGCGATGGGATAACGGCCGCTACCCGCGCGCGAGCCAGCGGGCCGGGTCGTCGCGGACCGCCCGCACCACCGAGCCGGCGGCACCGACCGCGGCGGCGCGCACCCCCAGCCGGGCCGGGACGACCTCCACCGACTCCCAGTCGGCGGTGAGCACGCGGGTGTCCACTTCGGAGCGCACGGCCGGCGACAGCCACGTGGCGAGCGGCACGTAGAGGCCGCCGAGCACCACTGTCGGCACGTCGATCACGTTCACCACGCCGGCCAGTACGACCCCCAGCGCCCGACCCGCCTCGGCCAGCGCCGCCAGTACCGCCGGATTGCCCCGCTCGGCCGCGACGGCCAGGCGGCCCGCCGCCTCACCCGGCCGGCCCGGTACCAGCCCGGCGGCGCGCAGGATCGCCTCCTGGCCCGCGTACTGCTCCAGGCAGCCGTGCGCGCCGCAGCGGCAGGGCGGGCCGTCCGGCCGCACCGCGACGTGCCCGATCTCGCCGCTGAACCCGCGGGCGCCGCGGAACAGCCGGCCGTCCAGCACGATGCCGGCGCCGATGCCGACCTCGCCGGAGACGTACAGGAAGCTGCTGGCCGCGCCGGCGTGCAGTTCGCCGAGGGCGGCCAGGTTCGCCTCGTTGTCCACGGCGAGGCCGGCCGGGGCGAGGTCCAGCCCGCGGATGCACAGGTCGGCGCGCACGTCCACGCCGCGCCAGCCCAGGTTCGGCGCGGTGCGTACCAGCCCGTCCGGGCGTACCAGGCCGGGTACCGCGAGGGTGGCGCCGGCGATCGGAGCGGTGCTGGTGGCGACGGCGTCGGCGGCCAGGTCGGCCAGGGCGCGCAGCGTCTCGCCGGGCGGGCGGCCGCGGCGGTCGCCGGGCAGGACCGCGCTGTGCCGGACCGCGCCGGTCAGGTCGACCACGCAGGCGGCCAGGTAGTCGACGTTCACCTCCAGGCCGAGCCCGGCCACGCCGTCCGGCGCGAGGGCCAGCCCGACCGCGGGGCGCCCCGCCCCGGAGCGGGGCGACGGCTCGGTCTCCAGCAGCAGCCGCCCGGCGATCAACTCCTCGACCAGGGACGACACGGTCGCCCGGGTGAGCCCGGTGGCGGCGGCCACGGCGGCGCGCGAGATCGGCGCGAGTGCGTTCGCGACCTGGCGCAGGACCAGGCCGAGGTTGTGCTCGCGCAGGCTGGCCTGCCGGACGGGGCCGGCCCCGCGCCCGACCCCGGTCGTGGCGGTCATGGCCTTGACAGTCTCACACCCGCGGCAAATAATTCAACCGCTTAACAAATCGCCAGATGGGAGGCCACCATGGCACCTCAACCCACCGCCGCGGACAAGTTCTCGTTCGGCCTGTGGACCATCGGGTGGACCGCCCGCGACCCGTTCGGCGACGCCACCCGGGCGCCGCTGGACCCGGTCGAGGCCGTCCACAAGCTCGCCGAACTCGGTGCCAACGGCATCACGTTCCACGACGACGACCTGATCCCGTTCGGCTCCGACGACGCCGCCCGCGACGGGCACATCGCCCGGTTCCGCAAGGCGCTGGAGGAGACCGGCGTGGTCGTCCCGATGGTCACCACGAACCTGTTCACCCAGCCCGTCTTCAAGGACGGCGCGTTCACCAGCAACGACCGCGACATCCGCCGGTATGCACTGCGCAAGGTGATGCGCAACCTGGACCTGGCCGCCGAACTGGGCGCGTCCACGTACGTGTTCTGGGGCGGCCGGGAGGGCTCGGAGTCCGACGCTGCCAAGGACGTGCGCGCCGCGCTGGACCGGTACCGCGAGGGCATCGACCTGCTCGCCCAGTACGTCATCGACCGCGGCTACGGCCTGCGCTTCGCGATCGAGCCGAAGCCGAACGAGCCGCGCGGCGACATCCTGCTGCCGACCGTGGGCCACGCGCTGGCGTTCATCGCCGGCCTGGAGCACTCCGACATGGTGGGCGTGAACCCCGAGGTCGGGCACGAGCAGATGGCCGGCCTGAACTTCATGCACGGCATCGCCCAGGCGCTGTGGGCCGGCAAGCTGTTCCACATCGACCTGAACGGCCAGCGCGGTATCAAGTTCGACCAGGACCTCGTGTTCGGCCACGGCGACCTGCTCAACGCCTTCTTCTTGGTGGACCTGCTGGAGAACGGCGGCGTGGGCGGCGTGCCGGCGTACGAGGGCCCGCGGCACTTCGACTACAAGCCGGCCCGCACCGAGGACTACTCCGGCGTGTGGGTCTCCGCGGCCGCGAACATGAGCACGTACCTGCTGCTCAAGGAGCGCGCGGCGGCGTTCCGGGCCGACCCCGAGGTGGTCGAGGCGCTGGCCGCGGCCCGGGTGGGCGAGTTGAAGGAGCCGACCCTGGCCCTCGGCGAGACCTACACCGACCTGCTGGCCGACCGTTCCGCGTTCGAGGAGTTCGACCCGGTGGCCGCCGGCGAGCGGGGCCTGCACGCGGTCCGGCTCAACCAGTTGGCCGTCGAGCACCTGATGGGCGCCCGTTCCTAGCCACGAGGGGGAGTCGTGACGCTGGTGGCCGGGGTCGACACGTCGACCCAGTCCTGCAAGGTGGTCATCCGGGACGCACAGACCGGCGCGCTCGTCCGTGAGGGGCGCGCCGGCCACCCGGACGGCACGGAGGTACATCCGGACGCCTGGTGGACCGCGCTCGACGCGGCCGTGGACCAGGCGGGCGGCCTGGCCGACGTGGCGGCCGTCGCGGTCGGTGGCCAGCAGCACGGCATGGTATGCCTGGACGAGGCGGGCGAGGTGGTCCGCCCGGCGCTGCTGTGGAACGACACCCGCTCGGCGCCGGCCGCGGCCGACCTGGTCGCCGAATTGGGCGACGGCGACGTGGCGGCCGGCGCGAAGGCGTGGGCGCAGGCGGTCGGCACGGTGCCGGTCGCCTCGTTGACCGTCACCAAGCTGCGCTGGCTGGCCGAGCACGAACCGGAGTCGGCCCGCCGCACGGCCGCTGTCTGCCTGCCGCACGACTGGCTGACCTGGCGGCTGACCGGTTCGCGGGACCCGTTCGCGGTCACCACGGACCGGGGCGACGCCAGCGGCACCGGCTACTGGTCGCCGTCGACCGGCGCGTACCGGCCGGACCTGCTCCGCCGGGCGTTCGGTGCCGAGCCGGCGCTGCCGAGGGTGCTCGGCCCGGCGGAGCGCGCCGGCCAGACCCGGGGCGGGGCGATCCTCGGCCCGGGCACCGGCGACAACGCCGCGGCGGCGCTCGGCGTGGGCCTGCTCCCCGGCGACGTGGTCGTGTCGATCGGCACCTCCGGGACGGTGTTCAGCGTGGCCGACGCGCCGACCGCCGACGATTCCGGCCTCGTGGCCGGCTTCGCCGACGCGACCGGCCACTTCCTGCCGCTGGTCTGTACGCTGAACGCGGCCCGGGTGCTGGACGCGGCGGCGGCGCTGGCCGGCGTCGACCACGAGCGCCTGGCCGACCTGGCGCTGGCCGCCCCACCCGGCGCGGACGGGCTGACCGTGGTGCCGTACCTGGAGGGCGAGCGCACCCCGAACCGTCCGCTCTCGACCGGGGCGGTGCACGGGCTGACCCTGCGCAACGCCACCCCGGCGCACCTGGCCCGGGCGGCGGTGGAGGGCATGCTCTGCGCCCTGGCCGACGGGCTCGACGCGCTGCTGGCCCAGGGCGCCACGGTGAACCGGGTGTTCCTGGTCGGCGGGGGAGCCCGGTCGCGGGCGGTGCAGCAGATCGCGCCGAGCGTCTTCGGGCTGCCCGTGCTCGTCCCGCCACCGGGGGAGTACGTCGCGGACGGGGCCGCCCGGCAGGCCGCCTGGGTGGCCCTGGGCGGCGCCGAGGCGCCCGCCTGGTCGCTCGGCACGACGGCCACGTACGAGGCGGAGCCGGTGCCGGCCGTGCGGCAGCGCTACGCCGAGGCCCGCGACCATACCCTCAACCGCCTCACCCCCTAGCCCAATACTTGTCGATCTTGGACTTGTGGTGCCGGGATTGCTCCGATTGGCGCGTCTTTGTCCCCACGATGAGTCCAAGATCGGCAAGATTGGGGCGGGTCCGGGCCCGAGCGTGCGGCGGGTATTCCCGCCCGTGGCACGCGGCCGGGAGGCGGTGCCGCTACCGTTCAATTCGGATGAGCATTCCGGACCGTGCCGACGCCGCCGTGGAGGAGACTCCCTCGGTGGTACGCGATCGCGCGATCGCGCTGGTCGAGTACCTGCTGGCGGTGCGCGCCCTGGTGGAGAAGCCGGTACGGACGGTGCCGGCGACCGACGCGTACTGGATCGAGGGGCTGCCCGAGCACCCGGCCTGCGAGGTGGGGCCGCTGCGGGCCGGCGGAAGCTGGCTGCGGATCGGCCGTCCGGGCCCGCCCGAGCCGCCGCCGATCCCGCCCGGGCTGGTCCGCCACCTGGTCTGGGACCTGTCCTGGCAGGTGACGCCCCGGCTGGCCGACGAGTCCGACGAGCACCGCCGGGCCGCGCTGGCGGGCTGGCTCGACGCCCAGTGGCAGCCGTGGGCCGAGCGGGCGCAGGTGGCCGCCACCGTGCGTGGGCTGCACGACCGGCTCTACGACCTGCGGTACCGGCTGGACATCGAGGCGTCCCGGCTGGAGCTGGTCTGGGGTCACCTCATCGTGGACGGGTCGATCGGCGGTGAGCGGGTGCGGTACCCGCTGATCGCGACGCCGGTGGCGATCGAGTACGACCCGGAGAGCGGCACCGTGCGGGTGGCGCCGCAGGGCCCGGTGCGGCTCCAGCCGGACGCGCTCGGCGGCCTGGACGACCGCCGGGTCGCCGACCTGCTGGACCTGGGCGGCGCCGGCGGCCAGGTGGACGTGGACCCGTGGGACGAGCAGGAGCGCCGCGAACTGGCCGGGCGGGCGATGCGCCGCCTCGGCCTGGACCCGGTGATCCGCCCGCCCGAGGAGCCGACGCCGCCCGGCGGGGTCGGGGTGCGGGATTCGGCGGTGCTGTTCGTGCGCCCCCGGCAGCGGATGGTCCGCCGGTTCCTGGCGCAGATGCGGGACCGGCTGGTCGCCGCGGGTCGCGGGGGCGAGGCCGGGGCTGCGGCGGCCTCGGTCGGGGCGCTGGCCGGCGTGCTCGCTCACGAGCCGAGCCGGCTGCGGCTGCCGGACGACCAGCCCGCGGCGTGGGAGCGGGTCGGCGCGCGGCTGCTCATGCCGATGGCCACCAACGAGGCGCAGGAGTCGATCGCCCGGCGGCTGGCGGTCCACCGCAACGTCGTCGTGCAGGGGCCGCCCGGCACGGGCAAGACCCACACGATCCGTAACCTCATCTGCCACCTGGTCGCGCACGGCAAACGGGTCCTGGTGCTGGCCCAGAAGGAGGACCCGCTGCGGGTGCTGCGGGACGGGCTGCCGGCGGAGATCCAGCCGCTGAGCCTGGCGATCCTGGGGCGCTCGGTGGACCAGCTCGTCCAGTTGCAGATCTCCGCGCGGGAGCTGTCCGACCGCGCCGCCACGCTCGACCGCGCCGCCGAGCGGTCCTATGTGGAGCGCCTCGCCGCCGAGATCGCCCGTACCGGGGCGGAGTTCCACCGGGCACAGGATGGGCTGCGGGCCGCCGCCGAGCGCGAGTCCGGCACGTACCCGCTGGCGGGTGGGAGCGCGACGGCGAGCGAGGTGGCCGAGTGGCTGCGCCGCCGCGAGCCGGCGGACGGGTTCGTGCCGGACGTCATCGCCCCGGAGGTCGACCCGCCGCTGGACGCGGCCGAGTTCGGCGCCCTCCTCGACCTGGCGCGCCGGCTCCCGCTGGTGGACCGGGTGGCGGCCCTCGCCGACCTGCCCGCGGACGGTGAACTGCCCTCCGGCGAGGCGCTCGCCGCCCGCCGGGCCGCGCTGGCGGAGGCGGAGAAGGCGGTGGATTCGCTGCGGGACCGTGGCCTGGCCGTCGACGCGGCGCGCCGGCTCGGCCCCGGGGCGGTCGCCGAGCTGGGTGCCGCCCTGCGCGCCGCCGCGGACGCCCTCGCCCGCCGCAAGGGCAGCTGGACCGACCGCCTCGGCCGGCTGGTCGCGCAGGACACCTGGCGCGGCGTCTGGGCGGAGCACGCCGCCGCGACCGCCCGCACGCTGGAGGAGCTGGCCCGGCGCGCCACCGCCCTGGCCGGTCACGTCGTGGTGGTCCCGCCCGAGGCCGCGGCCCAGCCGCGCATGCTGCTCGCCCGGCTCGGCGAGCTGCGCAGCCGGTTCGCCGCCGGCCGGCGCCCGAACCGGCTCACCCAGGGCGAGCTGTACCGCCTGGCCGCCGAGTCCACGGTGGATGGTGAGCCGCTGCGCGCGGTGGCGGACGTGGACCTGGTCGTCGCGCAGGTGGAGCGTGGGCAGTTGCGGCAGCGGCTCGCCGCGCGCTGGGCCGAGTGGGCACAGCGCCTGGATGCACCGCTGCCCGGCGGCGACCCGGAGCTGTGGGCGGGCCAGGTGCTCGCGGAGGCGGTTGACGCGCTGGAGTGGGAGAGCCGCCGCTGGCCGGAGCTGCACGCCACCCTCGCGTCGCTCCACCCCGCGGGCCCACGCACCGTGGACGCCCACCAACTCGGCGAGCTGGCGGCGTTCGTGGCGGCGGCGGAGAACGTCTTCCGGGTCGACGATCTGGCGTACGAGCTGGACCACCTCGCCGATCGGCTGCACGCCGCCGCCGGCGACCGCGCCGCCGCCCCGGTGCTGCGGCACCTGGTCGCGGCCTGGGACGCGGCGGACGACGTCGCCTGGGACGCGGCGCTGGCCGAGATCCGCCGCCTGTGGAACCTCCGCCCGGCGGCGCTGCGCTACGCCGACCTGCACGCCCGGCTCGGGGCGGTGGCGCCCCGGCTGGCCGCGGCGATCGACACCGGTTCACTCGGCAGCGACGCGAGCGGCGCCGTCGAGCCCCGCGCCGTCGAGCCCCGCGCCGTCGAGCCCCGCGCCGGCGCCGTCCCGGTGCTCGGCGGTGACGACCTGCTGCGCGGCTGGCGGTGGCGGCAGGCGCAGACCTGGTTCGAGCAGACCGTGCTCGCCGTCGACCCGGTCGCCATCGGGCGCCGCGTCGAGCGGCTCCGCGACCGGATCACGCAGCTCACCGGGGACCTCGTCGTCGGCTCCGCCTGGCTGGAGGTCTCGCTCACCCTGGACGACCGCCGCCGGGCCGCGCTCGCCGACTGGACCGCCGCCCTCCGCAAGATCGGCAAGGGGACCGGCCGCAGCGCCGCGCACTGGCAGGCCGCCGCGCAGCGGGCGATGGCGGACGCCGTCGCCGCCGTCCCCGTCTGGATCATGTCGATCGACCGCGCCCTGGAGCAGTTCACCGGCGGCGAGCCGGTCTTCGACGTGGTGATCGTGGACGAGGCGTCCCAGGCCGACCTGTTCGCCCTGCCCGTGCTGAGCCTCGCCCGTCGCGCCGTGGTGGTCGGTGACGACCAGCAGATCGGCCCGCAGCTCGTCGGCGTGCCCACCGACCGGGTCACCGCGCTGATCAACGCGCACCTGGTCGCGGGCGGCGTCCCGTCGGCGCCGTACTTCGACACCGAGAGCAGCCTGTACGACCACGCGGTGCGCCGCTCCCCGGAGCGCATCCTGCTCACCGAGCACTTCCGTTGCGTACCGTCGATCATCGAGTTCTCCAGCGCGACCTACTACGACAACAGGATCCAGCCGCTGCGCGCCGACGCCCCCGCCGGGATCGGCGCCCCGGTGCACGCCGTCCACGTCGCGGACGGCCGGCGGCGGGCGCTGCCCGAGTACGGCGAGGTGAACGTCGAGGAGGCGGAGGCGCTGGTCACCCGGGTCGCCGCGATCGTGGCCGACCCCGCCTACGAAGGTCGGACCATCGGCGTGGTCAGCCTGCTCTCCGGCAGCGGGCAGGCCGCCTACCTGCAGCACCGGCTGCGCGCCGAGATCGGCCCCCGGGAACTGGCCCGCCGCGACCTGCGGGTGGGCGACCCGTACACCTTCCAGGGCGACGAGCGGGACGTGGTGCTCGTCTCGCTGGTCGTCTCCGCCGACGGCGATTTCGGGGCGTTCACCAAGCGCGACTACCACCGCCGGGTCAACGTCGCCGCCTCCCGGGCCCGCGACCAGCTGTGGCTGTTCCACTCGGTCACCCTCGCCGACCTGCACCCGGACGACGCCCGCGCGATCCTGCTGGCCCACTACCTCAAGCCACCCGCTCCGGCGGAGGTCGGCGCCGCGCCCGAGGGCGACTTCCGGCGGGCGGTCCTGCGCCGGCTGCGGGAGCGCGGCCTGTCGCCGGTGCCCGGGTTCCGGGTCGGCCGCTACCGGATCGACTTCGTGCTCACCGCCCCCGACGGCCGCCGCCTGGCCATCGAGTGCGACGGTGACCGGTACGCCGGCGCCGGCGCGTTCGCTCAGGAACTGCGGCGCCAGGCCATCCTGGAGCGGGTCGGCAACTGCGTCTTCGTGCGCCTGGCCGCCAGCCGCTTCG
The DNA here is from genome assembly GCF_018397995.1 of Rhizomonospora bruguierae. GTDB lineage: Bacteria > Actinomycetota > Actinomycetes > Mycobacteriales > Micromonosporaceae > Rhizomonospora > Rhizomonospora bruguierae. Next base: position 105,365 of record NZ_BBQH01000025.1, on the reverse strand, counting down.
CCCGCGACCCGGACGCCGCGATGCGCCCCGTCTGGGAGCGCGCCGAGGAACTCGCGATACCCCGCACCACGTAGTGCCGATTGCTCGCGTAGCGGGCTCCGGCGGGCGGGGCCGGTCAGCGCGCCGCCCATGGTGCCCCGCCGGGCGGGGCGGTGGCGCATACTGCCCGGGATGAGCAAATCGGGGCGGGTGCCGGGGTGGGGCGGTGGCGCGCACCGGTTCTACAGCGTGGTCGTGTTCATCGTGCTCGCCTCGCTGGACAACGTGGCGATCGGCCTGGTTCCGCCGCTGTACAAGCCGATCGCCGCCGAACTCGGCGTGCCGGACGCGGCGATCGGGGCGGTGACGGCGGCGACCTTCCTGGTCACGGCGATCGCGGCGGTGGTCTGGGCGTACGCCGGGGACCACACCGACCGCAAGCCGCTGCTGCTGGTGGGGACGCTGATCTGGGCCGGTGGGATGGCGGCGACCGGGCTGGCGCGCAACTACCCGGCGCTGTTCGCGGCCCAGATGCTCGCCTCGGTGGGGCTGGGCGCGGTGGCGTCGGTGGGTTTCTCGGTGGTCAGCGACCTGATCTCGCCGCGCCACCGCGGACTGGTGATGAGCTTCTGGGGGCTGTCGCAGGGCGTCGGCACGCTGGCCGGCACGCTGATGGGCGGCCTGCTGGGCGCGGCGAACTGGCGGCGCCCGTTCCTGACCCTCGCCGTCGTCGGGCTGGTCGCCACCGTGGCGTACCTGGCCACGTTCGACATCCGCCGGGGGCAGAGCGAACCGGAACTGGCCGCGATGGTGGCGTCCGGCGAGGAGTACGAGTACCGGATCAGCCGGGCGGACCTGCCGGTCATCCTCGGCCGGCGGACCAACCTGTGGCTGATCTTCCAGGGGTTGACCGCGCAGGCGGCGTTCGGGTCGCTGGTGTGGCTGCCGGTGCTGTTCCAGACCCGGGCGCAGGCGCAGGGGTACTCGCTGGACACGGCGATCAAGGTGGGCAGCGTGTTCGCGACGCTGTTCCAGTTGGGTGGGGTGCTGTCGATCGTCGGCGGCCTGGTGGGGGACCGCTGGCAGCGGCGCACGCTGCGCGGGCGGGCGATGGTGGCCTCGGTGGGCATCCTCGCGGCGCTGCCGTTCTACCTGGTGCTGTTCTTCGTGCCGATGCGCCTGCACGTGCCGGACGGCGCCGGTAGCGGCTCGATCATCGGCAGCGTGCTGCACAGCGTGGTGACCGAGCCGACGGTTGGGCTGAGTTTCCTCGCGGCGATGCTGGCGATCGCGCTGACCTCGGCCAACTCGCCGAACTGGTTCGCGCTGATCGCCGACGTGAACCCGCCCGAGCACCGGGGCACCGTGTACAGCCTCGGCAATCTGGTCAACGGTGTGGGCCGGGCCGGCGGCAACTGGCTGGTGGGGGTGGCGGCGCGCGGGCTGAGCGGTGCCTTCCCGCCGCCGCTGAACTACGCGGTGGGGCTGGCCATGTTCCAGTTGTTCTTCATCCCGACCGGGATCATGTACTGGCTGGCCTCGCGCACCTCGCCCCGCGACATCGTCGCCGTGCGTGACCTGCTGGCCGCCCGCGGGGCGCAGGAGGAACTCGCCGCCGGTGGCCCCGCGAGGCTGTCACGGGACCACCGGAGCACCGGCACCTGAGTCAGCCGACCCGGCGGTTGGCGCCCGGCCGGGTCAGCGGGCCCAGACGGTGACGTCGGTGGGGACCCGGCCGTCGGCCTCCAGTGGGCCGCTGGCGAGCAGCACCCGCGTCCCCGCGGGCAGCGCCGCCGGCTCCGCGCCGAAGTTGGTCAGCACCAGCACGTCGCCCAGCCGGAAGGTCAGCACCTCGTCCGGTGCCTCCTGCCACGCCAGCGTGCCCTGCCCGAGGCCGAGGGAGCGGCGCAGCCGCAGGGCCGACCGGTACATCTCGTACGTGCTGCCGGGCACCCCGCGCTGGCGGTCCAGCGCGTACTCCGCCCAGCTTTCCGGCTGCGGCAGCCAACTCGCGTCGGTCGGCCCGAAGCCGTAGGACGGGGCGTCCGCCTCCCACGGGATCGGCACCCGGCAGCCGTCCCGGCCGCGCACGGTGTGCCCGGAGCGCTCCCAGGTCGGGTCCTGCCGGTACTCGTCCGGGATGTCCATCGCCTCCGGCAGGCCCAACTCCTCGCCCTGATAGAGGTAGGCGGAGCCGGGCAGGGCCAGCATGAGCAGGGTGGCGGCGCGGGCGCGGCGCAGGCCCAGCACCGGGTCCGGCTTCGGGTCGCCCGGCCCGATGCCGCGCGGGCGCGGCGCGTCGAGCGGCAGCCCCAGCCGGGACGCGTGCCGGATCACGTCGTGGTTCGACAGCACCCAGGTGGTGGGGGCGCCGACCGCCCCGGTCGCCTCCAGCGAGCGGGTGATCACCGCGTACTGGGCCGGCGCCGTCCAGGCGGCCAGCAGGTACTCGAAGTTGAACGCCTGCTGCATCTCGTCCGGGCGCGCATAGGCGGCCATCCGCTCGACCGGCTCCACCCACGCCTCGGCCACCATCATCCGCTCGCCGGGGTACTCGGCGAGCACCCGGTGCCAGTCCCGGTAGATCTCGTGCACGCCGTCCTGGTCCCACATCGGCGGGCGGGGCGCCGCCTCGGTGCCGGGGCCGGAGAGCGGCTCCACCGGCGGCCGCCAGTCGGCCAGGTCGGCCTGTTTGACCAGGCCGTGCGCCACGTCCACCCGGAACCCGTCCACGCCCCGGTCCAGCCAGAACCGCAGGATGGCCCGGAACTCCTCGCGGACCTCCGGGTTGTCCCAGTTCAGGTCCGGCTGCCCGGTGTCGAACAGGTGCAGGTACCACTGGCCGGGCCGGCCGTCCCGCTCGGCGACGCGGGTCCAGGCGGGGCCGCCGAAGTTGCTCTCCCAGTCGTTCGGCGGGTCGTTGCCGGCCGGGCCCTTGCCCGCCCGGAACACGTACCGGTTCCGCTCCGGGCTGCCCGGACCCGCCGGCAGCGCGGCCCGGAACCACGGGTGCTCGCTGGAGGTGTGGTTCGGCACCAGGTCGACGATCACCCGCAGGCCGCGCTCCTTCGCCGCCGAGATCAGCTTGTCGATGTCCTCCAGCCGCCCGAACAGCGGGTCCACGCCCCGGTAGTCGGCCACGTCGTACCCGGCGTCGGCCTGCGGCGAGGGGTAGAACGGGGACAGCCAGAGGGCGTCCACGCCAAGGTCGACGAGGTGGTCCAGGCGGGTGGTGATGCCGGGCAGGTCACCGACGCCGTCGCCGTTCGCGTCGGCGAACGAGCGGGGGTAGATCTGGTAGATGACGGCGCGCCGCCACCACTCGTTCGGCTGGGTGTCCACCGGTCTCGCTCCCGTCGGTGCGTAGGTGCTCAAGCGGCGGCCCCCGGGGCCGCCACGCATTCATCGTGCCTCGCGTTCCGTCAGGGGGCGAGCGGCGGCGCGGTCGAGTCGCGGATGATCAACCGGGTCGGCAGCACCATCGGCGGCCCGCCGTCCGGTTCCCAGATCGCCGGGTCCCGCGGGTCCAGCTCCTGTTCGAGGATCGCCGTGGCGGCCAGCCGGCCCTGCTCCGTGGCGGGCTGGGCGACCGTGGTGAGCCCCACCGCGCCCGCCAGGTCGTGGTCGTCGATGCCGATGACGCTGACGTCCTGCGGCACCCGAAGGCCGGCCTGGCGCAGGGTGGCCATCGCGCCCATCGCGATCTCGTCGCAGGCGGCGAAGATCGCCGTGGGCGGCGGGTCGTGCCGGCGCAGCAGTTCGGCGGCGGCCCGCTCGCCGCCGGCCACCGTGAACTCATCCTCCACGTCCAGCGACGGGTCGGCGGGTACCCCCGCGTCGGCCAGCGCGTCCAGGTACCCGCGGCGCCGGTCGAGGTGGGCGGTGAACGCCAGCTCGTCGGTCGGGTCCCCGGAGATGTGGGCGATCCGCCGGTGCCCCAACCGCAGCAGGTACTCCGTCGCGGTGCGCCCGGCCGCGGTGTCGTCGATCCGCACGCAGGGCCACCCCGGTACCGGGGTCCCCGAGCTGACCGTGACGCCGGGCAGCGCCAGCCGGGTGACCGCGGCGAAGTCCTCGTCGTGCAGCGGCGTGGCGATGAGCATGAGCGCGTCGACCCGGTGGGTCAGCGCGGCGGCGTGGAACAGCCGGCGGCGTTCCTGTTCCCGGCCGCCCAGGTTGTACAGCAGCAGGTCGTACCCGGCCTCGTAGAGCCGGTCCTGGGCGGCCTCGATCACGGTGGCGAAGAACCAGCGGGTGAGCCGGGGCACCACCGCCGCCACCGAGCGGGTCTTGCCACCGGCCAGCCGGGACGCGCTCGGCGACGCGACGTATCCCAGTTGGGTGGCGGCGGACAGCACCCGCGCCCGGGTGAGTTCCGACACGGTCGGCAGCCCTCGCAGGGCCCGCGACACGGTCGCGGTGGACACCCCGGCCAGGCGTGCCACGTCATCGATCCGGGCCATGCGCGGTCCTCCCCAGGTCCGTTTCCGAACCGCCCTGTCCGACCGCGGCGGAACTAGCCCTTGACGCTGCCGGCGAGCAGGCCCCGGACGAAGTAGCGCTGGAGGGACAGGAACACGATCAGCGGCACGACGATCGAGACGAACGCGCCGGAGGTCAGTCGCTGCCACTCGTTGCCGCGGGTGCCGGCCAGTTCGGCCAGGCGCACGGTCAGCGGCGCGGTCTCCTTGGTGCCGCCGGCGAAGATCAGCGCGACCAGTAGGTCGTTCCAGACCCAGAGGAACTGGAAGATGCCGAACGCGGCCAGCGAGGGCGTGATCAGCGGCAGGACGATCGTGCGGAAGATCCGGGGGTGGCTGGCGCCGTCCACCCGGGCCGCCTCGAACAGGTCCTTCGGCAGCTGGGAGACGAAGTTGTGCAGCAGGAAGACGCCCAGCGGCAGGGCGAAGCAGGTGTGCGCGAACCAGACCTGGATGTACTTCTCCGACCCGGTCAGGCCCCACGCCGGCAGCAGCGTGATGCCGCCGAGGGTCACCCCCCGGGAGAAGAAGCTCAGCAGCGGCACCAGCGCCATCTGGAGCGGCACGATCTGCAGCGCGAAGATGCTGATGTAGATCCAGTCCCGGCCCTTGAAGTTCATCCAGGCCAGGGCGTACGCGGCGAGCGAGCAGAACGCCAGCGGGAACAGCACCGACGGGATCGTGATGACCAGCGAGTTGATGAAGTAGCTGGCCAGTTGCCCGGACGAGGAGGACCGGCCGAACAGCACGTCCTGGTAGTTCTGCAGGGTGAACTGCGGATCGGTGAACGCGTTCCACCAACCGTTGCCCTTGATCTGCCGCTCCGGCCGGAACGACGAGACCAGCAGGCCGAACGTGGGGATGGTCCAGACCACCGCGATGACGATCGACGCGGCGGTGGCGATCGGCGAGTTGAGCCGCTTGCGGACCCGCCCGACGGCGGTGCGGGGGGAGTCGGCGGAGACCGCGGCACCCGCGGTGGCGACAGGGGTGGTGGTCGTCATCAGGACTCCCGCTGCTTCCTCAGGTTCCGGATCTGGAAGATCACGATCGGCACGACCAGGATGAACAGGAACACCGCCAGCGCCGAGCCCTGGCCGGTCTGGCCGTAGCGGAACGCCTGGTTGTACATCTCGCTGGCCACCACGCCCGTGTCGTAGTTGCCGTTGGTCATGGTCCGGACGATGTCGAAGACCTTGAGCGTGGAGATCGAGATGGTGACCACCACGACGATCAGCGCGGGCCGGATGCTGGGCAGGGTGACCCGCCAGAACATCTGCCAGGCGTTCACCCCGTCCAGCCGGGCCGCCTCGACGATGTCCGCCGGGATCGCCTTGATCGCGGCGGAGAGCACCACCATCGCGAAGCCGGCCTGGATCCAGATCATCACGATCAGCAGCAGCACCGTGTTCAGCGCGGCGCCCTGCTCCAGCAGCCACTGCTTGGGCTCGCCGCCGAACCACACCCAGATCTGGTTCAGCAGGCCGATCTGCTCGGCGCCCTCGGGCCGGTACGCGTAGACGAACTTCCAGATGATCGACGCGCCGACGAACGAGATGGCCATCGGCATGAAGATCAGCGACTTGGCGACGGCCTCGAACCGGGCCCGGTCCACCAGGACCGCGTAGACCAGGCCGACCGTCGTGGCGACCAGCGGCACCAGCACGACCCAGATCAGCGTGTTGCGCAGCGTGATCAGCGTCTCGCTCTGGGAGAACAGCCAGCTGTAGTTCTTCAGGCCCACCCACGCGGTGCTGCCGCCGTCCATGAAGGACAGGAGCAGGGTGCGGATGGCCGGGATGACCACTCCGATCAGGAGCAGCAGGCCGGCCGGGAACAGGAACCCGGCGGCCATCAGCCACTCCCAGTTGCGCCGGCGGCCCGGGCCCAGCGCCACCGCGCCGCCCACCGCCGCCAACGCCAGTTCGCGCCGCTCGCGTCGGCGGGCGAGCAGGCTCGGAATGCCGTCCAGGATCAGCAGCAGGCCGCCGACGACGACCACGAAGGCCACGAGGCCGTACAGCAGCATCGCGAACTTCGGACCCTCGGCCGCGAAGTCGAAGTCCATCCGCCCTCCCTCGCTAAGGGGTGGTGCTCGTACCGGGGAGTCTCACATCGGGGGTGCGGCGGCCCGGCCCGGCGTATCGCCGGACCGGGCCACCGGTGGTGCTACTTCCAGGACTGCTCGATGAAGTTGAGGGTGTCCTGGGTGCTCTTGCCGTTGATCCAGTCCACCATGCCCTTCCAGAACGTCCCGGCGCCGACCGCGGCCGGCATCATGTCCGAGCCGTCGAACCGCAGCGTGGACTTCGGGTTCTGCAGGATCTCCACGGAGAGCTTGTCGATCGGGTTCTTGACGTTGTTCACGTCCAGGCCCTTGCTGCCGGAGACCCAGTTGCCCAGCTTGGCGCGGCCGTTGGCGTACTCCGGGGTGGCCAGGAAGTTCTGCACCGCCTGGACCTCGGGCCGGTCGGCGAACGCGACGGTGAACTCGCCCGCCGCGAGCACCGGCTCGCCCTGCGCGGGGTCGATCGTCGGGAAGTAGAACGCGAACACGTCGCCGTCCTCGGCCACGTTGGTGCCCTGCGGCCACTGGTTGGCGTAGAACGACGCCTGGCGGTGCAGGTAGCACTTGCCGTCCTGGATGGGCAGGCCGCCCTCCTGGAACGAGGTGGTGGCGATGCTCTTCACGTCGCCGTACCCGCCGTTGACGTACTTCGGGTTCTTCAGGATCGCGCCGGCCTGGTCCACGGCCTTGACCACGGCCGGGTCGTTGAACGGGATCTGGTGCGTGACCCACTTGTCGTAGACGTCCGGACCCCCGGTCCGCAGCATCAGGTCCTCGATCCAGTCGGTGGCCGGCCAGCCGGTCGCGTCACCGGACTCGATGCCCGCGCACCACGGCTTCTCGCCGCCCGCCGCGATCTTGTCGCTGAGGTCCATCAGTTCCTGGAACGTCTTCGGAACCGTGTAGCCCTTTTCCTGGAACTTCTTCGGCGAGTACCAGACGAACGACTTCACGTTCGAGCCCAGCGGCGCGCCGTAGAAGGTCCCGTTGACGGTGCTGTAGGCCAGCCAGTCCTTCGAGTAGTTCGCCTCCGCGGACGCCTTCGTCGCGTCCGGGGCCGCCTTGAGCTTGCCGGCGTCGGCGAACCGCTTGAGCAGGCCGGGCTGCGGGATGAACGCGAGGTCCGGCGCGTTGCCGCCATCCACCTTCACCTGAAGCTGCGCCTCGAACTCGCCGCTGCCCTCATAGTCAATCTTGATGCCGGTGCAGTCCTCGAACTTCTTCCACGACTCCTGCAGCAGGTCGGCCTCCGTGTCGCGGATCGACGCGTAGATCGAGACCGTCTTGCCGTCATGGCCGCTGTACTGCTCGTATGGCGCACAATCCGCCGAACTGGCGTTGTTCTCGGAGCCGCTGTCCCCGCCCGAGCAGGCGGCGGCGCCGAACACCAGACCCAGCACGCTGGTCAGCACGAGAGCGCGACGCCCTCGCGAGTTGACCGCCATGCGGTCCTCCTTCCTGGCCGGCGGTGGGCCCTCCCCGTGCCGCCGGGATTCCCTTGTGGGCGTCCTCACATGTAAGCGCTTGCACTCAGGAGCCGTCCAGTTTCTTGGGCCAGGACACAGTAACGATTCGGAAACCTGGCGGACCGTGAGCGTAGCGCTACGCGTACTGACGGTAGTGACATCGAATACGCTCAGTCGTCGAGGATCGCCGCGAACCGCCGATCGGCCAGGTCCAACTGCGCCAGAATGTGCTCCCGCGCGGCCGCGGACAGCGGCGTGTCCGGCCGCTGGATCAGTTCCCGGAACATCGGCACCAGCGGCCGGTACTTGGCCGCCGAGGAGGCCACCTTCGGCCCCGTCGTGTGGATGACGCCCACGCCGTTGTCCGTGAAGTCCGAGACCTTGATGACCCGCGCCCACGGGTCCCGCGCCAGGCTCGCGGCCAGGTGAACCCGGTACTGCTCGTGCCGGTCCCGCTCCGGGTCGTACTCCGGATTCGTCACCGAACGCACCAGTTCCGCCACCCGGACGCCGAACCGGTCGGCCAGTGCCGCCAGCGCGCCCTCCGTCCGCGCCGACCCGGACGCGTCCGCCGGCAGCCCGGACAACTCCGCCGGATGGTCCTCCACCGCGTCGTGCAGCAGGGCGGCCACCAGCACGTCCACGTCGGTCACGCCGTAGTACCGGATGATCCGGATCGCCACCCGCAGCAGATGGTTCAGGTACGGCTCGCGCACCCGCCGGTCGTCCCGGTGCAACCGCGAGGCCAGTGCCAGCGCCTCCAGCAGTCGCGCCCGCCCCGGCTCGGGGAACGCCTCGATCTCCTGCGCGAACCGGTCCCGCAGCCCCTGCTCGCCGTACACCTCCGTGATCGCGTGCAACGGCATCGTCATGAGGTAGCTGCGCGACATCCGTTCTCTATACCCGATTCCCACCCCACCCGCCGCCCGCCCGCGCCGACCCGTCCCCGGGACGGCGTCGAGGCCGCCACCGGTGCCCGGGCCCGGCAGCCAGGTTGGCGGGGAGGATCGCTGCCGGTCCGCGGGCGCTCCGGTCGAGCGGCCCGACGGGATCGAGAGGGATGAGTGATGAGGGGTCGCGGATGGCCTAGGTGAAGATGCTCACGCCGCCCGGACCGACCAGCAGCCCGACGATGATGAGCACGATGCCCCAGAGGATCTGCCGCCGGAACAGGGCGAGCACGCCGGCGACCACCAGTACCACCGCGAGGATCCAGAGAAGTAGGTCCATGGTCCGTGCAGTACCCGACCGTCTCTTCTGGAAAACCTGGCCGGAAAGCCGCACGGGTAACGAAAGGGGCCGCGCCCACCGACCGCGGCCCTCCAACGTAGACGGTGCTTACGCGGCGGCCCGCGCCCGCGCGTGCAGATGGAAGACGCTGTATGCCTGCTTGATCACCGGGTGGGCCACGTTGCGCACCTTCACCCCGCCCGGGGTCACGCCGCGTTCGCTGCCCATGTGCGCGTGGCCGTGCACGGCCAGCGCGGTCGGCGCCGAGTCGATGGCCTGGCCCAGCAGGTACGAGCCCAGAAACGGGTAGATCTCCAGCGGCTCGCCCAGCAGCGTGTCCGGCACCGGCGCGTAGTGGGTCAGCGCCACCAGCACGTCGCACTCGAGCCGGCGCAGCGCCTCGCTCAACCGGTCCGCGGCGTCGCAGGTGGTCTGGACGAACGCCTTCATCTCCGGCTCGCCGAACGCGCTCGCGCAGCGGCCGGCGAAGCCCCCGCCGAAGCCCTTCGCCCCGGCCACGCCGAGCCGACCGCCGGGTGTGTCGATGACCGTACCCTCGCCCTCCAGCACGGCGATACCGCCGCCCTCGAGCGTCTTCACCACCTCGGGAACCTGGTCGCGGTGGTGGTCGTGGTTGCCGAGCACGGCGATCACCGGCACGCCCAGGTCCCGGAACTCGGTGGCCACGCACTCGGCCTCGGCGGCGCTGCCGTGCCGGGTCAGGTCGCCGCCGAGCAGCAGCACGTCGGCCTTGTCGGGCAGTTCCTCCAGGGCCGGTCGGTACCGGCCCAGCACGTCGCTGTCCATGTGCACGTCGGCGACGGCGGCGACCCTGATCACGACAGGTCCTCCGCCTCGCCGGGCGGCTGGGTGCGGGTGATCCCGATGTCCACCAGGACCGCCACGTCGGGGAACGCCGCGCGCACCTTGCGCTCGATCTCGTCCCGCCGGGCCTGGCTTTCCACCTCGCCGCACAGGACCAGGTTCTGCTCCCGCCGCAGCACGGTGATGCCCTGCTCGGCGAGGTCGACGTCCTCGGTCAGCAGGCGCTGCACGTCCGCCTCGACGTACTCGTCGAGCCGCCTGTTCATGCCACCTCCCTCAGCTTGGACCGGTCCGGTCCGGCGCGGTCCCCGCCGTCGGCGGCTTCCCCGGCGGCGTCGCCGCGGGGCCGAAAGGGCACGACGTCCAGGCGGTCCAGCAGGATCAGGAACGCCTCGGCGTACGGCGAGTGCGCCGTCTCCCGGCGGACCCGGTCCCAGTCGATCTGCTCCCGCAGCGAGCGGGCCAGCGGGAGGCCGCGGGCGAAGTCGCAGTGGTGCTGGGAGAAGCTGAGCAGCTTGTGCACCATCAGCCCGGTCGCGGACAGCACCGGCATGCTGATGGCGTTGACCGGGCGCACCACCGTGTCGGCGAGGGTGGCGTCGGTGACCGGCACCTCCACCGGTCGGAAGATCAAGTCGATCATCCGACCCTCGTCGTAGACCTTGACGAGCCAGTCCTCGGGCGGACGCTCGGCGGTGAAGCCGGCCTCGGTGAGCACCTGGAGGGCGGTCTGGACGTCCTGCTCGCGCAGCAGGAAGTCCACGTCGTGATCGCTGGAGTGCCCGCCGTGCGCGTACACCGCGAAGCTGCCGCCCAGGGCGAACGGCACGTCGGCCTGCTTCAGCACCGCCGCCGCCTTCTTCAGGCTCACGATCAGGCCGTCATCCGGGCTGTCCATGGGCATACCGGTACCCTTCCGCCCCGGCCTTCACACGGGTCAGGCGAGCTGCCCGCGCAACCTCGCCAGGGCCCGGGAGAGCAGCCGGGACACGTGCATCTGGGATACGCCGATCTCGGCGGCGATCTGCGACTGGGTCATGTTGCCGAAGAAGCGCAGGGTGAGGATGCGCTGTTCGCGGTCGTCCAGGGCGGCCAGCGCCGGGCCCAGGGCGAGCCGCAGTTCGGTCAGCTCGTAGCCGTCGTCGGCCCGGCCGATCAGATCGCCGAGTTCGGCGCCGCGCTCGCCGTCGCTGTCGGCGGTGGGCGTGGACAGCGACACCGCGTTGTAGGCGCGGGCGCCCTCCAGCCCCTCGATCACCTCGTCCTCGGTGATGCCGAGGTGGTCGGCCAGGTCGCGGACGGTGGGGGAGCGGCCCAGCCGCTGCTGGAGGTCGGCGCTGGCCTCGGACAGGCTCAGCCGCAGTTCCTGAAGCCGCCGGGGGACCCGGATGTCCCACGTCCGGTCGCGGAAGTGGCGCTTGATCTCGCCGAGCACCGTGGGGATCGCGTACGCCGCGAAGTCCACCCCGCGCCCCGGGTCGTACTTGTCGACCGCCTTGATCAGGCCGACGCTGGCGGTCTGGAACAGGTCCTCGACCGGCTCGCCGCGGCCCCCGAACCGGTTCGCCAGGTGCTGGGCCAGGGGCAGCCAGGATTCGATGGCCCGGGCACGCAGGGCCGCCCGTTCCGGGTGACCGGCCGGCAGGGCGGCCATGGCCACGACCAGGTCCGTGCCCCGGTCGGTGCCCCGGTTCTCCCGGATTCGACCGGTGCGCCCGGTCCCCCTGCGCAGGGTCTCGGCGGGCTGTGTCCGTGGGGGCTGTGTCCGTGGGGGCTCGGTGCGCTGGATCTCGGTACGTTGGGCGATCGTCGCGGTCACGGTGGTACCTCCTCACGTGATCGCGCGGGCACCGGCACGGGTTGGCCGGTGTGTCGCGCGACGTAAGGCCACGTCCCTCGCGCGCGGTGCGTCCTGTCGTACGCGGTGCGCTCGCGGCCTCGCGGGTGGTGCGGTCCCGGCTTCGCTGGTGATGTGGTTCTGTCCGGCCGGAGACGGTGGTCTGCGGAGCGCGGCGGGGGTCTTCGGGCGCCGCCCGCCACCGGACATCGGCCGGGCATGGGGTGCGCGTCGGCCGTATTTCTCCCCACCGTAGACCGTTCGGTGGGCAGGGGGCCACCCGTTCGGGGGAATGGTGCTGGCAGTTTCCTGGGACTTCGGCTCAGGCCCGCCCGTACGCCGGGATCGCCGCGCCGCTGGTCGGCCGGGATTCGTCGCCGGCCAGGAACAGGATCAGCGCCGCCAGGTCGGCCGGTGGGACCCAGCGGGAGTGGTCCGCGTCGGGCAGCGCCGCCCGGTTCGCCGGGGTGTCGACGACGCTGGGGAGGACCGTGTTGCAGCGCACCCCCGCCGCCCCGTACTCGACCGCCACCGCGTTGGCGAAGGCCAGCACGGCCGCCTTGGCGGTCGCGTACCCCGCCGCGCCGGCGAACGGCGCCACCGCGGCCCGGGACGACACGCACACCACCGAGCCGCCGCCGGCCGCCACGAGGTGCGGGAGGGACGCCTGGGTCACCAGGTACGTGGGGCGCAGGTTGAGGGCCAGCATCCGGTCGAACTCCTCGACCGGCGTCTCGTGTACCAGCCCGCCGGCGGCGTACCCGCCGACCAGGTTCACGACGGCGCGGAGCGGGGCGCCGGGGTGACCGGCGGCGACCTCCACGGCCGCCCGGACCGCCGCGGGGTCGGCGAGGTCCGCCTCGACGACCTCGGCGCGGGTCAGCCCGGCGACGGCGGTGGTCCGTGCGGTGCGGCGCGCGGGAGCGACGACCCGCCAGCCGGCTTCGGCGAAGGCCGCGGCGACGGCGCCGCCCAGCCCGCCGGTGGCGCCCGTGACCAGTGCGGTGCGATCGGCCATGCCGGACACGGTACTTCGCCCTGGGCGTAACCCGTCCGCTGAGGGTGAACGGGCGTATGCGGCGGCCCGCCGCCGGGGCACGATCCCCTGCATGCGCCTTCTCATCCTCGGCGGGACCGCCTTCCTCGGGCGGGCCGTCGCAACCCACGCCCTGTCCGCCGGCCACGAAGTGATCTGCGCCGCGCGGGGCCGGTCCGGTTCGGTGCCGCCCGGCGCCCAGCTCGTCCCGGTCGACCGGGATGATCCCGATGGCCTGGCCGTCCTCGACGGTGGCCAGTACGACGCCGTGGTGGACGTCTCCCGCCACCCGCTGCACGTCCGCCGCGCCGTGGCGGCGCTGGCGGGGCGGGTCGGCCACTGGGGGTTCGTGTCGACCGGCAACGTCTACGCCGACGACAGCACGCCCGGCCAGCGGGCGGGGACCGCCCCGCTGCGCGAGCCGCTCCCCGCCGAGAAGGACGACGTCGCGCTGGAACTGGAGAACTACGGTCCCGCCAAGGTGGCCTGCGAGCGCAGCGTCCTGGCGTCCGGGGTGCCCGCCCTGATCGCCCGGGTCGGCCTGCTCGTCGGCCCGCGGGACCCGAGCGGCCGGTTCGCGTACTGGCCGGACCGGCTCGCCCGGGGCGGCGAGGTGCTGGCGCCGGGCGACCCGGCCGACCCGGTGCAGTGGATCGACGCGCGGGATGTGGCGGCCTTCCTGATCGCCGCCGCGCAGCGCCGGTTGGCCGGCGTCTTCGACGTGGTCGGGGCGCCCGTGCCGCGGGCCGAGTTCCTGGCCGGGGTGGCGGCCGGCGTCCGCGGCGAGCGGGAGCAGCCGCGGCTCACCTGGGTACCGCAGGCGTTCCTGGCGGAGCAGGCGGTGAACCCGTGGGCCGGTCCCCGCTCGCTGCCGCTGTGGCTGCCGCTGCCCGAGTACGGCGGTTTCCTGACCCGGGACGCCTCGGCCGCGCTCGCCGCGGGGTTGACCACCCGTCCGGTGTCGGACAGTGCCCGGGACACGCTGGCCTGGCTGGCCGATCATCCGGAGGGTCTGGAACGGGCCGGCCTTTCGGCCGAGGACGAGGCGAAAGTGCTGGCGGAATGGCATGCTCACCAGTCGTGAACGCGCTCGTCACACCGCCGGCGGCTGGCCTTCCTAGCTATCGGGCGCCAGTTGACGCTCGGGCGTGCTGAAAGTAAGTTTCATCCGTGGTGAAAACGGCGAAGGTTTCCGCGAACCGGGACGCGGGCGGGCTGATCGTCCACATCAGCGGCCTGCTCCCGTCGCTCTCCCCGGCCGAGCAGCGGGTGGCGCGGCTGGTGATCGCGGACCCGGCCGACGCCGCCCGCCGCACCATCACCGACCTCGCCACCGCCGCCGAGACCTCCGAGGCCACGGTCATCCGGTTCTGCCGGTCCGTGGGCATGCAGGGGTACCCGCAACTGCGCATCCGGCTCGCGGCCGAGGCGGCCCGCCGGGTGGAGCCGCCGGACGCCCGGGTGGTCGGCGGCGACATCCCACCCGGCGCGGACCTCGCCCAGATCATCGCCACGATCGCCTTCAACGACGCCCGCGCGGTCGAGGAGACCGCCGAGCAGCTGGACCCGGCGGTCTGCGAGCGGGTGGTGGAGGCCATCACCCAGGCCGGGCGGGTCGAGGTGTACGGCGCCGGCGCCAGCGGCTTCGTCGCCTCCGACTTCCAGCAGAAGCTGCACCGCATCGGGCGTACCGCTTTCTACTGGCCCGACGTGCACACCGCGCTGACCTCCACCGCCCTGCTGAGCCGCGGCGACGTGGCCATCGGGATCTCGCACACCGGCACCACCGCGGACACCGTGGAGGTGCTGGAGCAGGCCCGGCTGCGCGGCGCCACCACGGTCGCGCTGACCAACTTCCCGCGCTCGCCGATCACCGAGGTCGCCGACCACGTGCTGACCACGGCGGCCCGGGAGACCACGTACCGGTCCGGCGCGATGGCCAGCCGGCTGGCCCAGCTCACCGTGATCGACTGCCTGTTCGTCGGTGTGGCGGCGCGGAACCGGGCCCGGGCCCGCAAGGCCATCGAGATCACCGCCGAGGCGGTGCGGGGTCACCGGCTCCCGGGCGGGCGGCGGCGCGGATGACCGGGGCAGGCAGCGGCCCCGCCACGACTCCGACCCCGCGACCGGACACCGGCGCGGGGTCGCCGCAACCGCCGGTGGTTCTCGTCACCTCCCCGACGGAGCGGTCCAACCCGCAGACCCGGGACCTGGACCTGATGTCCACCCGGGACGTGGTCCGCCTCATCAACGCGCAGGACCGGACCGTGCCGGACGCGGTCACCGCCGTGCTGGACCGGGTGGTCGACGCGGTGGAGTTCGGGGTCGCCGCGCTGCGCGCCGGCCGCCGGGTGCACTACTTCGGCGCCGGTACCTCGGGGCGCCTCGGCGTGCTCGACGCGGCCGAGCTGCCGCCCACCTTCAACACCCCGCCCGGGTGGTTCTGCGCACACCTCGCCGGCGGTCCGGAGGCGATGTCCCGGGCGGTCGAGGACGCCGAGGACGACGAGTCCGCGGGCGCCGCCGAGGCCGCCGAGTGCGTCGCCGCCGGCGACCTGGTGATCGGGCTGGCCGCCAGCGGGCGCACCCCGTACGTGCTGGGCGCCCTGCGCGCCGCGCGCGTCGCGGGCGCCCGCACCGCCCTGGTCGCCGCCGACCCGACGGCGGCCGCGGCCGGCGAGGTCGACGTGTTCATCGGCGTGGCGACCGGCCCGGAGGTGGTCACCGGCTCCACCCGGATGAAGGCCGCCACCGCGCAGAAACTGGTGCTCAACGCGTTCAGCACCGCCGTGATGGTCCGCCTCGGCCGGGTCTACTCGAACTTCATGGTGGCCGTGGTGGCGACCAACGCGAAGCTGCGCGGCCGGATGATCGCCATCCTGATGGAGGCGACCGGCGCGGGCGAGCGCGCCTGCCGGGAGGCGCTGCTGCGCGCCGACGGCGATCTGAAGGCGGCCCTGGTGTCGCTGCTGTCCGGCGCGGCGGTCGCCGAGGCCCGCGCCGCCCTGGCTCGCGCCGACGACCAGGTGCGCGGCGCCCTGGCGCTGCTCGCCGGTTGAGCCCCGGGCGCGGCGCCGGCCCGCCGCCCCGGAAAGCACCGCGTGCGGGACGTGCGACCGGCTGGCGCGGCGCATGGTCACCCCCGATCCGGGGAATCGTGAACCAAGAGCCGTTGACGTGCGTATGTGAGGGAAAGCGACCGTGCTCACGCAGTGACACAGATCGCAGTGGGACGGGCAGGAAACGGTTACGGTCATGGAACCAGGGCGCGACTACCGGGCGGAGCAGCCCGGATACCCCGATCGCCAGCCACGATGACCGCGGCCGCGAATCCCCCGGCAGTGGGAGCTCACAGCAACCACACAGGCAGTCGTGACAGTTTCGTCTCGCACCGCGGAATCTCGGTGCCACGTCATCTGTTGTTCAGATGAACAGCGCGAGATATCCGTCAACCCGGTCGCAACCCGGCCGACGAGAGCGGATAGAGACGGGGGAGGGGCCGATATGAAGGAGAACACGGTGATGCGGACCGACGAAGTCGCCGAGGAGCGCGACCTGGTCGGAGTCTACCTGCACGAGATCTCCCGGACACCGCTGCTCGACGCCGCCCAGGAGGTTGACCTCTCCAAGGCCATCGAGGCGGGCCTGTACGCCGAGCACCTGCTCGACGCGGATCGGCTCCCCGAGGGCGTGGGCCGGGACGAACTGGAGTGGCTGGTCGCCGAGGGCGAGCGGGCCAAGGACCTGTTCATCCGGGCGAACCTGCGGCTGGTCGTGTCGATCGCGCGGCGCTACGTGCGGTCCGGCATGCCGATGCTGGACCTGATCCAGGAGGGCAACACGGGCCTGGTCCGCGCGGTGGAGAAGTTCGACTACGAGCGCGGCTACAAGTTCTCGACCTACGCCACGTGGTGGATCCGCCAGGCCATCAGCCGGGCGATCGCCCAGCAGGAGCGCACCGTGCGGCTGCCGGTGCACCTGGTGGAGGACGTGAACCGGATGCGCAGCGCGGCCCGGCAGCTCACCCGCGAGCTGGGCAGCGAGCCGGAGCCGGAGCAGATCGCCGCGGCGCTGAACGTGCCGGTGGAGCGGGTCAACGAGCTGATCCGCTGGTCGCAGGACACCGTGTCGCTGGACACGCCGGTCGGCGACGACGGCGACACCAACCTCGGCGACCTGGTCGCGGACCGCGACGAGCCGTCGCCGGAGGAGGTCGTGCTCTCGGCCCTGGAGCGGCAGCGCATCGAGGGGCTGCTCAACCACCTGGACGACCGGTCGGCCGGCATCATGCGGGCCCGGTACGGCCTGGAGGACGGCCGCGAGCACTCGCTGACCGAGGTGGCGTCGCGGTTCTCGCTCTCCCGGGAGCGGATCCGCCAGTTGGAGATCCAGGCGCTTGGCCGGCTGCGCGAGCTGGCCCGGGCCGAGGGTCTGCAGGCCGCGTAACGGCAGCTCACACACATAAACGGCGCGAGGCCGGCACCGCTCGGGTGCCGGCCTCGACGCCTTCCTGCCGCTGGGTCAGCGCACCCGGCCGTAGCCGTATGGCGGCATCATGTCGACCGAGGCGAGCTTCACGGTCTCGCCGTAGGTCGGCGCGTGGATGACCTTCCCGCTGCCCACGTACAGGGCGACGTGCCCGAGGCCGTTGTAGAACACCAGGTCGCCCGGGAGCAGCGAGCCGCGACCGATGTGGGCGACCGTGTTCCACTGCATCGCCGCGTTGTGCGGCAGCGAGTGCCCGGCGGCCCGCCAGGCGGCCATGGTGAGCCCGGAGCAGTCGTACGAGTTGGGCCCGTCCTGCGCCCAGCCGTAGGGCTTGCCGATCGCGTTGTACGCGTACGTGACCGCCACTCCGGCGCTGCCGGCGATCTTCGGGATGCTCCCGGTGTACCGGGAGCCGGACTCGGTGGCCGAACCGTACAGCTTGCGGCGCAGGTCCCCGAGACGCTTGATCTCCTTCTCGATGCTCGCCTTACGGGTGGCCAACTGCTTGATCTGCGCGTCCTGGCGGGCCTGCACGCCGGCCAGCCGGTCCCGCTCGGCGGTGAAGCGCGCCTCGGTGGACGAGTACGCGGTGATCGTCTTCTGCCGGTCGTGCGCGAGGCGGTCGAGGTAGCCGATGCGGCCGAGGAGCCCCTCGGCCGAGCCGCTGGACAGCAGCGCGTTGACCGCGCTGAGGTCACCGGTCTTGTAGGCCCGCGCGGCGATCTCCGCCACGTCGGCCTGCGCGGCATTCACCCGCTGCTGGAGCGGCCCGAGCTTGGCGGTCAGGTCGGCGATCGCCGACTTGGTCTGCTTGAGCTGCTCGGTCAGCTTGTTGTACTGCTCGACCACGCCCTCCAACTCGGTGGAGGACTTGGTGATCTGCTGCTGGATCTCGGCGGGGGACGGCGCGGCGTACGCGACCGTCCCGGGCACGATCAGGCCGGCCGCGACGCTCGTGACGACGAGCGCGCGGAGCAGCCTGCGCGCGGATGGCACGAGGCGTTACTCCTTCTTCCCGTGGCCGCCTACCGGGTTAGCTGACGGGTTCGGGCGGGAAGAACGCCCTACCGCTGGCGCGGATTCACCCCGGTGGAACGATGGGTCCCCGGTTCGTGGCCGGCGTCGCGTGCGGTGTGGACACCGCGGGTGCCGGCCGCTGATTCGGCGGCGCGGGACCGGCGCCACTCCGTACGTGACTGGGGACCGGACTCGCGTCACCCAACCTAACGCCCCCTTCCCGGGTCCGCATCGGTTGACCGGTCCGATTGGCGGCAAGAGACCGGCATCAGATAAATGTCCCCATCACACTCGGTGTCTACTCTGATCCCTCACGGTGACAGCCGCCGACTTTTGGCCGTTCGGTGCGCGCTTACCCGCCGCTCCGGCGACGACGCGGCGCCACCCGTTCGGGTAGTTTCCCCGAGCCGTCCAGATCGGACATGCCCCCGGGGGAGGATGGACATGTCGCTGAGCCGACGCCTGATCCGGGGTGTTGCCGCCGCCGCCGTGCTGGCTGCCGCGTTCACGGGAGTGGCGGTGGTGGTTCAGCGGCATCGGCCGGTGCCGGCCCAGGCGGCCCCGGCCCTGCCGGCGGGCTTCCGCGAGCAGGTCGTGCTCTCCGGCCTCGACACACCGACCAACCTCGAGTTCGCCTCGGACGGGCGCATCTTCGTCGCCGAGAAGCGCGGCGTCATCAAGGTCTTCTCGGGCGTGGGCGACACCTCGCCGGTCGTCTTCGCCGACCTGCGCACCGAGGTCTTCAACGGCGGCGACCGGGGCCTGCTCGGCCTGGCGCTCGCGCCCACCTTCCCCGCGGACCCCCGGGTGTACGTGCTCTACACCCGCAACGCCGACGTGGGCGGCACGGCGCCGAAGTACCCCGACGACAAATGCGCCAACCTCTATGACGGCACGTGCGTGGTCAGTGGCCGGCTCGCGGTGCTCGAGGCGTCCGGCAACACGGGCACGCTGACCGATGTGCGGCTCGACGGCTGGTGTCAGCAGTTCCCAAGCCACTCGATCGGAGAGCTCCGGTTCGGCCCGGACGGCGCACTCTACGTCACCGGCGGTGACGGTGCCTCGTACAGCTCGGTCGACTATGGACAGAGCAACGCCTGCAACGATCCGCCCGGCGGCGCGAAGCTCACGCCCCCGGCCGCGGAGGGCGGCGCGCTGCGCGCCCAAGACGCGCGCACGATCACGGACCCCACCGGGTACAACGGCGCCGTGCTGCGCCTGGACCCGGGCACGCTCAAGCCCAGGGCGGACACCCCGGGCACCGGCGACGAGGCGAAGCGCCGCATCGTCGCGTACGGGCTGCGCAACCCGTACCGGATGGCGTTGCGCCCGGCGGCCGGCGGGAAGGCCGCGGAACTCTGGATGGGCGATGTCGGCTGGAACACGGTCGAGGAGATCAACCGGTTCGCGGTGCCGCCGACCACGGTGACCAATTTCGGCTGGCCCTGCTACGAGGGCCCCGGCAGGCAGGCCGGATACGACGGCGCCGACCTCACCATCTGCGAGAACCTCTACAAGGCCAATGCGGTCACCGCCCCGTACTTCTCGTACCGGCACGCGGACCAGGTGCGCGCGGGTGACATCTGCCCGAGCGGCGGCTCGTCGGTGAGCGGCCTGGCGTTCTACCCGGGCGGCCCGAGCACGTACCCGGCCGAGTACCGCAACTCGCTGTTCTTCGCCGACTACGCCCGCCAGTGCATCTGGGCGATGCTGCCCGGCGCGGACGGCACGCCCAGCCCGGCCAGGATCAGTACCTTCGCCGCCGCGGCCCGCCCGGTCGACCTGGAGATCGGCCCGGACACCCTGCTGTACTACGTGGACCTGGACGGCACCGTGCGCCGGTTCCGGTACTTCGCGGGCAACCAGCCGCCGATCGCCGCGTTCTCCGCCACCCCCGTCTCGGGCGCCCCGCCGCTGAAGGTGGCGTTCGACGCCGGATCATCGGTCGACCCGGACGCCGCCGACCAGAACCTGCTCACCTACGAGTGGGACTTCGACTACACCCCGGGCGGCGCCTTCGGGGTCGACGCCACCGGCCGCACCGCCACCCACGTGTATGCGGAGCAGGGCGTCCACCACGCCGCGCTGCGCGTCAGGGACGGGGCGGGGTTGCCGGACATCGCGGTGCGGGACATCGACGTGGCGGCGGGCAAGCCGACCGCCGTCATCGACTCGCCCGTGCCCACCGACACGTGGGCCACCGGGCAGACGATCACGTTCTCCGGCCGGGGCGTGGACGACAAGGACGGCACCCTGCCGGCCTCGGCGTTGACCTGGCAGCTGGTGCTGCACCACTGCTACCCAGGGGGCGCCTGCCATCAGCACCCCGCCGAGGAGTTCATCGGTGTCTCCTCCGGAAGCTTCGTGGCGCCGGACCACGAGTACCCGGCCTTCCTCGAACTGCGCCTGACGGTCACCGACTCGGACGGGCAGCAGAGCGCGTCCAGCGTGCAGATCAGCCCCCGGACGGTGAACGTGACCGTCACCGCCGACCCCGCCGGGTCACCGCTGACGTTCGGCGGGGAGACCCTGCCGACCCCGTTCATGCGCACGGTCATCGTCGGCACCTCGATCACGGTGAGCGCGCCCACCACTCTGACCCTCGTGGACGGTCGCGTGCGCCGGTTCGTGGACTGGTCCGACGGCGGCGCGCCGACGCACACGATCGTGGCGCCCGAGGCGGACACCGTCGTCACCGCGACCTACCACGAGTGCCGCGGCACCTACGGGCGCGCGTGCGCGGACATCCCGCGCCCGGACCCCGGTACTCCGCCCCGCTAAGTCGATCCTGTGGGTGTCGATCCGCTTCGCGCCGTGCGCCGGGCGTGAAAGACGCGAATGAGTGCCGGGGCTCATACCCCCAAAGCAGGATGAATCCACTACTAGCGACGTGCCAATCAGCCACCTGGCAGATTGCGCCCCTTCCGTTAAGTAGCTTGCACTTCGCACAATGGCAGTAGACCCTCGCTCCCTAAGGGAACGTTCAGGAGGCCGGCCCGGCGTGGCAGCGCCGGACCGGTCGACGCGTCCCAGCCGGATCGGGGCGCGGCCGCCGCGACGCACAAAGACCGGCGCCCCGGTGGCAGCCGGGGCGCTGATCAAAAGACCACCAGTTCAGCTCGCCTCACGAGCCAGATGGAGGCACATCGTGGATGCTACTCGTTCCACGTCAGGCAAACCAGCGCCGGGCAAACCGGCTCCGCCGCTGGTCAACCAGCACCCCAGGGTCGCCGGCGGCTGGCTCATCGTGGCCGACCGCCGCTTCGCCATCACCGAACTGTCCCGGCTGCGCACCGCCCGCGGACCCCGCGACCCGCTGACGATGCGCTCGCTGGCCCTCAGCGTCGTCCTCGCCGGCGCCGTCGGAACCGTGCTGGCCAGTGCGGCCCCGGAGCCGCCCGCCGCCACCACCATCGTCGCGGCCAGCGCGATCGTCCTGGTCCCGCTGGCCATGGCCTTCGTCGGCCACCGCCTGCGTCCCCGTCGCTACGAACTCTGGGCGGACTACCGGGGCATGGCGACCCGGCTGCTGGTCAGCGACAGCGAGCGCCAGTACAACCAGATCTGCCGGGCACTGGTCCGGGCGCGGGAACAGGCCCGCCTCGGCCCCGCGTACGACCCCTGGCCGAGCCTGGACCCATGGAACTCCATTCCCCGCTAACGCCACAGAACCTCCCCGCCGGCGGTTCGCCGGAGCCTCAGCCGGGACGAGGCCGGGGAAGGCGGGCGGGCGAGCCGCCGCCGGCTCAACGCCGAGCCGGCGGCCTCGCCCGCCCTCGCTCAGCCCAGTTCCTGGGCCACCTTCTCGATCAGCTTGCGGGACTCCGTCTCCGACAGTGCCTCGGCGCTCAGCTTGTCGAAGATCCGCAAGTACGGCGCGATCGCGTCCGGCCGGTCGATAACGTCCTCGACAAGGGCGCTCTCGATGTAGACCACGTCCCCGTCGACGGTGGGGTCGGCGAAGCCGAGCACGATGAACGGACCGTTGACCCAGTTGTAGCCCGCGTGGAACGGCAACACCTGGATGCGCAGCGCCCGCCGGTGGCTGATCGTCAGCAGGTGGTTGAGCTGTTCGCGCATCAGGGCCGGCGAACCGGTGACGCGGCGCAGCACGGCCTCGTCGAGGATCGCGTGGATCTCCGGGGGATCCGGCCGGCCCACGACCTCGCGCTGGCGGGTCAGGCGGATGTTGACCTTCGTCTCGATCTCCTCCGGGGCTATCCGGTGCGGGCCGTCCTGCGGCATGATGGCGCGGGCGTACGCCTCGGTCTGGAGCAGGCCCGGGACGTTGATCGGCTGGAAGTAGCGGACCCGCGTCGCATCCGCCTCCAGGCCGATGTACGACGCGTACGAGGGCGGCAGGCTCTCCTTCAGGCCGCTCCACCAGGTGCGCCGCCGCGCGACCCGGGCCAGCCCGACCAGTTCGTCCACGAGGCGCTGGTCGGCGACCTTGTACAACTGGAGCAGGGCCTTGACGTCGTTGGTCGAGATGCTGACGCTGCCCGCCTCGATGCGGATGAGCTTCGACAGGGACCAGTCCATGGCGGCGGCCACCGCCTCCTGCTTGAGGTTCGCCGCCTCCCTGGCGCGGCGCAGCGCGGTGCGCAGGCGGCGCCGGCCAACCGTCGGGCCCTGGACTGCCGACATCGCCCAACCTCCATACCGGCGCTGACCGGGCAGACTGCCACCTGGCAATTTGCGCGCTTCGTTCGACCATACGCCAGCGCCGGAGGTAGGCGAAGGAGTCGCGATCACAACCGGGCAACGGGTAAGGGGAGTCTCCCGCACCGAAATCGCGTGTTTCAGTCCGGTCAGGGGTAACGGGGCGATGGCGCGTTCCGCCGCAGGGGTAACGGGGGCGGTCGCATGGGATCCACCAACCGCAAATTCATACTATGATCCGCACTCGTTCGGCACCGATTGTGCCGTCCCTGCCCGCGAACAATGAATGATCCAGTTCAGGAGCTATCCATGGCGTTGCCCGACAGCACCGCAGCCCGCTGGCGCAAGAGCACGCGCTGCGAGTCCTCCAACTGTTTGGAGCTCGCAGACCTCGGCGCCCACGCCGGCCTGCGTAACTCCACCCGGCCGGAGGTGCAGCTCACGTTCGAGGCGCCGGCCTGGCGGGCGTTTCTCGCCGGGGTGCGGGCCGGGGAGTTCGACCGGCCGAACTGAGGCCGCGAAGCCGCGGAAGAGACGGCCGGCGAGCGCCGTTCGGGAGCGTCCCGGGCGGCGCTCGCAGCCGTTTCCGGTGCGATTACTCGATGGTCGGCGCGTGGCACATTGAGTAACGTGCCGAGGCGACGGAAGGGTGGCTCTCCATGGCCGACGGTGACGGTGACCTGGTCTGGCGGCGGGCGCGGGCGTGCGAGTCGCACGCCTGCGTGGAGGTGGCCGTGACGCCGCAGGGCGTGCGGGTGCGGAACTCCCGGGAGCCGGCCGCGGTGCTGGCGGTCAACGCCGTCCAGTGGCGGCGGTTCTGCGACGCGGTCGCGGCGGGGGAGTTCCGGCTACCCGCGTGAGGCGGTCGCCGGCTCCGGCTCGCGGACCAGGCGGGTGACCGTCCGCTCGGCGTAGAACGACACGAACGGGATCGTCCCGGCGAGCATGATCAGGGCGGTCCGGGTCAGCGGCCAGCCGGCGCGGCGGGAGACGTCGAACGCGGCGGCCAGGTAGACGATGTACAGGAAGCCGTGCGCCGGGCCGACGGTCTGCACGATCGTGGGGTTGCCGCCCAGGTATTTCAGCGGCATGCCGACGAGGACCAGGACGATCAGCACGACGCCGACGACGTAGGCGATCGCGCGGTAGCGGGTCAGGGCAGCGCCCACCGGGGTTCCTTTCTGCGGCAATCAGCCGGGGTAGTCGGCCGGCCTGGCGCCGGGGTTGGCGTTGAGCCAGGCCAGGTAGCGGTTGTAGGCGACGAGTTCGGGGTCGGCGTCGGGGCCGTCGGTGGGTTCGGCGGCGCGCCGGGCGGTGACCAGCGGCCGGCGCGCGGTACTCGGGGCCGGCGCCTGCTCGGGCGGCGGGGCGCCGGGCAGCGCCAGGCGCACCTCGCGGAACCAGAGGAACACGACGAAGCCGGCGAACACCGGCCACTCGAACATGTACGCCCAGCTGAGCGAGTTGCCGCCGGAGGCGCGGGTGAACTGCCACCAGCCGAGCCCGACGCAGCCGCCGGCCAGCACGAGCATGGCGACGTGCCGCGCGATCCACGCCGGGGTCAACAGCCGCCTCATACCAGCGAGGGTACCGGCGCGGCCGCGCGCTCTTACGACGGCGTGTCGTAAACGCATCAAACGGCCGGTACGGGGGTACACCGGCGCATGAGCTATGGGGCGGAACGGGGCTTCTCGGCCCCTCCCGAGGTGGTATTCAACACGGTGTCCGATCCCGATCGCCGCTCAGGTTGGCTGCCGGTCGGGCTGCCCCCACCGGACTCGACCGACGCCTCGCGGATGCGGCTGGAGTGGTCCGCCGGCGGCGCCTCCGGCCGGGGCGGGTACCTGCAGGTACGCGAGGTGCCCAGCGGTGGCGCCTCGGTGGTGTGGTCCCTGGACGACGCGCTCGGCGAGCGGACCCGGGTCGGGCTGCCGCGCGTGCTGGACGAGGCGCTGGCGAACCTGGCCCGGGAGGTGGCGGACAACCTGACGCCCGGCTGACCGGCGCGGGCGGGTGACCCGCGCCACGTCCGGAAAGTGGAATCCCCGCGGGGCCCCTGCCGTTGTGCCCCGTGTCGGTGTGATCCAGTGTCCCCGGGCCTCACCTATCTGCCTTCGCGGAATACCGTCCGGCTGGAGCCGCGTCGTGCCACTCGCCGAGAGGCGACCTGCACACCGACGCCCACGCCGTCCCGCAGCGATGCTGAGGGGCGGCGTCGTGGTTTTCCGGGCCGGTGGTCAGGCCGGCTCGCTGCGGTCCGCCATCTCCCAGGCGTGGTCCAGCGCGTGCCAGGCCATCCGGCGCAGCGCGTACCGCGGTGGCCAGCCCTTGGGCTTCAGCGGCTCGCCGGTGGAGGAACGGTCGAGGGTGGCCAGGATGTCCGCCCGCATCGCCTCGATGGCGGCCCGGTCGGCGATGTCCGGTTCCCTGTGCCGCAGGCCGAGCGTCCGGGCGTACGCCGCCTCCGCGCCGAGCACGTGCGCCAGCATCTTGTCCCGGTCCCGCCCGCCGCCGCGGGGGCCCTTCCGCAACGCGGCCGGCGACCTCGCCGCCGTGTCGTCCAGCGTCTGCCAGGCGGCGCGCAGCAGTGCGATGAGCCGGTGGGCGCGGGCCGCGGTGAGCGGTTCGCGGTCCACGTCGGCGACCACGCCGGGGGCGCCGAAGTCCGTGGTGGCGTTGCCCTCGACCCGTTCGACGACGGTCGGCGCCCCCGTGCCGGGCGGGCGCGCGCCGGCCAGCCGCACCACCTCGGCGTACCGGTCGCGGTACGCGAGCAGGGCCTCAAGCGCCGCCTCCTCGCCGCGCCCCGAACGGGCCCAGCCGGGCCACTCCACGGCCACCGCGAAGACCTTCTTCGCGCCGACCTCCAGGTACACCGGGATACTGGTCGCCATCCGCCGATTATGGACGGTGGAAGACCAGGTCGCGGGCGGGACGGCCGGCGACCTGGGCGCGCCGCTCGAATCGGGTGACCGGGCGGTGCGCCGGGCGCGGCGCGTACCCGTCATGGGCGTTGACCAGGCCCGGATCGCTCGTCAGCGTCTCCAGCATCGCGTCCGCGTACTCGGGCCAGTCGGTCGCGCAGTGCAGCGTCCCGCCGGGCGTGAGCCGGGAGCGCAGCAGCGCCACGTGCACGGGCTGGATCAGCCGCCGCTTGTGGTGCCGGACCTTGGGCCACGGGTCAGGGAAGAACGCGTGCACCGCGGCGAGGCTCTGCGGCGGCAGCCGGCGGACCAGCACGATCGCGTCCTCGGTGGCGATCCGGACGTTGGTCAGGCCGCGCTCCTCGACCCGGGCGAGCAGGGCGGCGACGCCGGGCGTGTGCACGTCGATCGCCAGGTAGTTCCGGTCGGGGTCGGCCTCGGCCATCGCCGCCGTCGCCTCGCCCATCCCGAAGCCGATCTCCAGTACGACGGGCGCCGGCCGGTCGAACGGCGCGGCCGGGTCGGCCAGCCCCGGGGGTACACCGAAGCGCGGCCACAGCCGTTCGATGGTCTCCCGCTGGTGGGGGCCCATGCGACCCCGGCGAGGATGGTAGGTACGGATATGTTCGATCACGATCGGTCAAGCGTACGGGAGGCGACGTGGACGCCAGGGCGGACGACAGGGTGAACGACCGGGACGTGCAGCGGCTCTCGTTCGGCGGCGCCGCCGACCTGTACGACTCGATCCGCCCGTCCTACCCGCCGGAGGCGGTGGCGTGGGCACTCGGCCCGGCTCGCCGCCGGGTGGTGGATCTGGGCGCCGGAACGGGTCTGCTCACCCGGGTCATCGCCCGGCTCGGCCACGACGCCGTACCCGTCGAGCCGGACCCGGGCATGCGCGCCCGTCTGGCGGCGGCGATCCCGGGCAGCACGGCCCTCGACGGGTCGGCCGAGCGGATTCCCTTGCCACCCGGCAGCGCCACCGGCGCCATGGCGGGGCAGTCCTACCACTGGTTCGACCGGGAGGCGGCGCATGCCGAGATCGCCCGGGTGCTCGCTCCGGGCGGGGTGTTCGCGCCGATCTGGAACATTCGGGACGGCTCGGTGGCCTGGGTCCGCGAGCTGTGGCAGGTGATCAGCCCGGACGAGCTGCCCGAGCGCTCCGAGGTCGACGACTTCGGGCCGCTGTTCGCTCCGCCGGAGCGGGCCGAGTTCCGGCACGTCACCCGGCACACGGTGGACAGCCTGGTCGCGCTGGTGAAATCCCGGTCGTACTACCTGACGGCCTCGCCGGAGCGGCGGGCCGAGGTGGAGCGGGCCACCCGCGACCTGGTGGCCACCCATCCCGACCTGCGTGGGCGGGAGTCGTTCGACCTGCCGTACGTGACGAGGGTCTACCGGGCCACCCGCGTTACCGGGTGACGGCCCGCCGGTAGGCGCCCGGGGTCAGGCCGAAGTACCGGACGAACCACCGGTTCAGGTGCGCCTGGTCGGCGAAGCCAGCCTCCGGGGCCACCCGCGCGGGCGGGACCCCGGCCGCCAGCAGATCCCGGGCCGCCCGGGTGCGCAGGAGGCGCTGGTAGTCGCTGGGGGACATGCCGTACGCGGCGCGGAACGACCGGTACACCGCGAAGCGGCTGGTACCCGCCGCCTCGGCCAGCGCCTCGGCGGGCAGGTCGCTCAGGAAGTCGGCGTGCAGCCGCTCCCGTACGGTGTCCGCGATGGACCGTGACGCGGCCCGGCGGCCGGCGGCGGCCCGGACCGGTCGGCTGGCCCGCCGGTGCAGGGCCGCGACCGCCGCCGTCAGCCGCTCGTCCCGCTCCAGCGCCGTCGCGGGGCCCATCAGCGCCGCGTGCAGCCGCCGCACCGCGCCGGCGAGCCGCTCGTCGCGCAGCAGCGGTGCCGAGAACAGCGGCCGGGTGGCGGCGCGGCCCAGGGCCTCCGCCAGCACCTCGGTGACCAGATCCGGCCCGATGTGGACCATCCGGTAGACGAACCCGGCCGGGTCGCCGGCGTGCCCGTCGTGCGGATCGTCCGGGTTGAACGCCATCACCATGCCCCGCCCGCTGGCGTACCGCCCGCCCCGGCAGGTGAACTCCTGGACGCCCGCCTCCGTCACCCCGAACGAGTACGTCCCGTGCGTGTGCCGGTGGTACACGTGGCTGGCGAACCGCGCGTGCATCGCCTCCAGCGGCCGGTCCGGCGAGCGCCGGTAGCGCACCCACTCACCCGCGTCCACCGGCCCATCCTCGCACCGCACCACCGTTCAAGACCCCGCACGGCCCGGCGGCGCACCCTGGCCGTATGCGTTTCGACACCAAAATTGCCATCGTCGTCCGCGCGGACCTGCCAACCTGGCAGCGGCTCAACATGACCGCCTTCCTCGCCAGCGCGGTGGCCGGCGGCCGGGACGGTGTGCTGGGCCAGCCCTACGAGGACGGATCCGGCCGCGCCTACCTGCCCATGTTCCGGCAACCGGTGCTCATCTTCGGCGCGTCCGGGGAGGATCTGCGGCGCACGTGGGAGCGGGCGGTGGGCCGGCCGGTCGGGGTGGCGGTATTCACCGACGAGCTGTTCTCGACGGGCAACGACGAGGACAACCGCGCGGCGGTGCGGGCGGTGCCGGGCGAGAAGCTGGCGCTGGCCGGCCTCGCCCTGCACGGCCGCCGACCCGACATCGACAAGATCGTCAAGGGTCTGTCCCTGCACCCGTAGCGTCATCCCCGCCCGGTGGCACCGGCGCTGCTCCCGCCGGGCGTCGCCGCCGCGCTGACCGGAGCCGCCGTCGTGGCAGCCACGGTGGCCGGGTGCGGGGTAGGGCCCAGATCGCCGTCTGCGATGACGGCTTTCGGGCTGGGGAGCGCGAGCAGGACACAGGCGGTGAGAACGGCAGCCGCGGCGGTGGCCAGGACGAGCGGGCGCAAGCCGAACAGCGACAGCAGCCCCGCGCCCGCGGCGGTGGCGACGCCGGTCGGGGCGAACACGACCATCGTGACGGTGGCTGACACGCGGCCGATGAGCGGGCCGGGGACGGTGCGCTGCAGCACGGTCACCGCGGCGACGATCACCCACGGCAGGCCGACGCCGATCGCCACCCGGCCGAGCAGCACCGCCCACACCAGCGGGACGGCATTGGTCGCGATCCCGGCGCCGAACAGCACCCCGCCGAGGCCCGCCACCACGGCGGCCCGGTACCGGCGCAGCAGCGGTCCGATGGCGAAGCCGCCGAGTACCGACCCGACGCCCTGGGCCACGGCGAGCACGCCGACGAATGTGGGCGCCCGGTGCAGCCCGGCGTCGACCACCGCGTAGAGCGTGGCGGTGCTGGCGCCGGAGAGCATCATCATGATGCCGCCGGTCAGGACGAGCCGGCGCAGTTCCGGCCGGCGCCGGATCTCCCGGGCTCCCGCCGTGATCCGCCGGTCGTGCCCGGTGCGCTCCGGGCGCGGGTCGCCGGTGCGCAGGCGGCTGTAGACGAGGGCGGCGACGCCGAAGGTGGCCGCGTCCAGGAGCGCGACCGCCGGCCCGCCCAGCCAGCCGAACAGCGCCGCCCCGGCCATCGGCGCGACCAGTTTGGTGCCCTCCTGCGCGGTCATGCGCAGCCCGTTCAGATCGCCGAGCAGATCGCCGTCGACCACCGAGGGCAGCAGCGCGTCCTCGGCGGCGCTGGTCAGCACGCCGACCGCGCCGTACCCGATCAGCACCACCCACAGCAGCCACAGGTCGCCGGCCGACCGCACCGCGAACAGGACCGGCAGCGCCGCCGCGAGCGCCAGGTTCGCGACGACCAGCAGCCGCCGCCGACGCACCCGGTCCACCACCAGGCCGAGTACCGGGCCGGCCATCAGCGGCAGCCAGATGCACGCCATGGTCAGCGCCGAGAGAGTGTCCGAGCCGGTCAGGGTCTTGGCCCAGATCCCGGCCGCCAGGCCCATCGCGGTACTGCCGAAACCGGAGATCAGCGAGACGGTGAGGAACGTGGCGGCGTTGCGGTCGCCCAGGACGCGCAGCAGCGGGGTCTGTCGCTTGGTCACGGCGGCAGGCTCGAATCTTGAGCCCGCTCATGTCAAGTCTGGAGAGCGGACCGCACCCGGTGCACGGCGTACCGGAGGCGGCGGCCCAGGCGTACCCCGTCCAGGTCGTCGAGCGCGGCTCCGACCAGGTCATGCAGGGGCCCGGGCGGTGCCTGGGCGGCCAGGTCGAGGCTGGTTCGCGCCAGCCCGACGGGCCCCTCCGCAGCCCCGTGCCGAAGTTGGATGCGGAGGGACTCCACGGCCGCGCGGAGTTCGAGAAGGACACGGTTGTCAACGAATTCTTGACGGCCGCGCTGGCTCCGGGTGAGCCGGAGCCAGCGCTGTTCCGCCGCCTGGCGCGAGCCGAGCCCCAGCGCCCGGGCAACACGCTGCCAGGTGAGCCCGCCCGCGCGCGCCCGCTCGATCGCCCGCCGTTCGGCCCCGTCCAGTTCCGCACGGACCAGGGCGATCGCCGCGAGAGTCTCCTCAAGCGCGGGACCGTCGGCCGGTCCCGGGTCGTACGCCGCCAGGCGGTCCGCGATGACTTGGAGGTCCACCCGCGAAGTCTCGGTCCGCTGCCGCTTCGGTGTCAACGAATCATTGACATAGTTGACGAACGATGGGCTGGAGCCGGGAGCGGCGGGCCGCCCGATCGAACGGATGTACGATCGCGGCGTGGACGTTGTCTGGGCGCGGATCAATGCCGAGGTGGCGGCCGAGTTCGGGCCGCTGGAGGAGCCGCAGCCGACCGGGTGGCCCGAGCACCCGTGGCGGCGCGGCGTGGTGCGCCTGGTTCGCGGCGACGCCCGGCGGGTCGGGCGCGAGCTGCGTCAGGCCGGGTAGGCGGGGGCGGCAAAGCCGGGCGCGGCGGACCCGACCAACGGGCTGGCCCTTGAGCCCGCGACCCGCCGTCGTGCGGCGCCAGGCTCCCCCGGCCAAGCTGGCGGTGGTCGCCGGCCGGGTCACCGCAGCTCGGTGCGCGGTTCGTGGGCGCCGTCCGGGCGGGTGGCCTCGTAGTACAGCCGGTACCGGCCGTCCGGCAGCGGCACGGTGTGGGCCGGCGCCTCGCCCAGGGTCGATCGGATCACAGGGGAGCGGCGCGCGCTGGCCGCGTCAGCGGCGGACCCGCACGACGAGCTTGCCCATGGGCTCGCCGGTGGCCAGGGCGGTGTGGGCGTCCATCACGCCCTCCAGCGGGTACACGCGGTGGATCGGCAGATCGAACCGCCCGTCCGCGACCGCGTCGAGGTAGCGCTGGAGCAGCGCGGCGGGCAGGTCGGCGGCACCACCCTGGTACCCGGTGAGCCGCACGCCGTTCGGGACGGCCACCATGGGTTCGAACTCCGCCAGGGTGCGCCGCCCGCACAGTGACCCGGTGACGCAGACCGTCCCGTGGGCGCGGGTCGCCCGCAGGGAGTCCGGCAGGGTGGCGGGGCCGACCAGGTCCACGGTGCCGTCAACCCCCTCCGGGAACTGGTCCCGGACCTGGGCGGCGATCTCCCCCTCGTCCAGGATGGGGTGCTCGACCCCGCGGGCGGCGAGCGCGGTGAGGCGGTCCTCGCGGCGGGTGGTGGCCAGCACGGTGGCGCCCCGCTCGGCGGCGAGCGCGGCGGCGCACAGGCCGACGGCGGCGGTCCCGCCCCGGATCAGCACGGCGTGGCCGGGCTGCGCGTTCAGGCCGACGGTCAGCGAGCCGTGCGCCGCCTGGAGCATCTGCGGCAGCGCGGCCACCACCTCCCACGGCAGGTCGGTGCCGATCGGCACGACCTGGGACGCGGGGACCATCACCTCCTCGGCGTAGCTGCCGTCGAAGTCCCGGCCCATCCCGCCGAGCAGCGCCACCACCTGCTGGCCCGGTCGCAGCGTGGTCTCGGGGGCGGCCCGCACCACGCCGGCGCACTCCACACCGGGGATGCGCGGGCCACCCGCGTCGTACTCGAGGTCGGCGCGGTTGATGCCGAACGCCTCCACGGCGATGCGCGCCCAACCCGGCGGCGGTTCGGGCACCGGAACCTCGCGCAGGTGCAGCGCGTCCCGCCGGGCGGGGGCGTCGAGCTGGATCGCGCGCATGGTCGCAGTCATCGGACCGATCACATCAGGGTGGATCAGCGGCGCAGCGGGGATCGGCCACCGCTCACCCCCATCGGGCGGTGCCGCGACACCGTCGCGGCACCGCCCGCCCCCGTTGAAGGATGTCGGTCAGTCGCCGCGGCCGCACCGCCGGCACGCGCCGCGGCGGCGCAGATGGTAGGCGAGGGCGGCCGCACCGAGCGCCGGACCCCAGGCCGGCCACAGCAGGATCGGCGCGGTGCCGGCCCAGTCGCCGCCCCCGGTGAGCAGGTCGCGGAAGCCGGGCGCGACCAGCAGCGCCAGGCTCGCCGAGGTCACCAGCAGGGCCACCAGCGCCGCGGGGACCACCGCCAACCCGACCGGTACGCGCCGGCCGCCGAGCCCGGGCGTCCAGCGGGGGAACGTCTCGCCCCAGCGCCGCGCCAGGCCGAGGGTCAGCAGCGCGCCGACCACGGCGAACGCGCCCAGCCCGGCACCGGCCCAGACCGCGCCGCTGTGACGCAGGTCGTCGAGGTTCGCGCGGGACATGCCGAGCGGGATGCCGGCCAGCCAGGCGAACCGGGTCACCGCGTACAGCAGGGGGATCACCGCCGCCACGCCGACCGCCCAGCGGCCCCAGCGGGCGGCGGACGCGGCGGTGGTCCAGGCGCCCGACCCGTCCCGGCGCCCGCACGCGGCGCACCCGCCCGCCGTCCGGAACTGCCAGGCCAGCAGCGCGCGGACCAGCAGCAGGCCGCCCAGGAAGCAGAGTGCCCGGTTCGCCAGCGGCCAGGTGAAGACCGTCGAATAGTCGACCGGCGGCCAGCCGAACGGCGCACCGAGCACGAGCATGGGCGCGTACCCAGCGAGCGTCAGCAGCCGGGCGTCGGGCACCACGATCAGCAGCGCGACGGCGACCGCCCAGCCGTACCCGAGGACCACGGCCCGCACCGCCCGACCGGCGGACTGCCGGCCCGCGGTGGCCAGGGCGGCGACCGCGGCGGCCAGCAGCACCGCGGCGAACAGCGGCGCGCCGACGCCGGGTGGCAGCGGGTGCAGCAGGCTCACCTCGCCGCCCGGGTCGTTGCGGCCGAACGGGTACCCGTGCCCGGTGACCGTCCAGACGAGAGCCATCGTGCCGTAGCCGGCGGCCCACGCGGCGGCGATGTAGCCGCGCCGGTCGGTCCCGCGGCCCGGCGCAACCCGCTCCCGCTCGGCGACCGCGGTCATGGCTCCCCCTCCGGTGTCTCGTGGGCGCTTGGTTGGCCCACGAGCACTGTCTCGTGGTCGCTTGGTTGGCCCACGACCACGATCGGGGAATCGCGGCGCGGTCTCCTCCCGCTGGAACGGGATTCGCCTCCCTCTACCGGGGGAGCCGCCCGGGATCCGCCGGGGCAGCGGTCGGCAGCCGCGCGCTCACCCGCCAACGCCCCTCCCGCGCGCCGACCGCCAACTCGCCGCCGAGCAGATGGACCCGCTCCCGCATGCCCGCGAGCCCGCGCCCGCCGCCGCGGTTCTCGCCGCTCGCCGCCGGCACCGGGTTGGACAGGTCGATCGCCAGCCGGCCGTCCGCCACGGCCAGGTGCAGGGTGACCCGCTCCCCGCGGGCGTGCCGGGCGGCGTTCGTCAGTCCCTCTTGGACGATCCGGTAGCCCTCCCGCGACACCGCCGCCGGCACCCCGTCCAGCGCGCCGTCCACGCGCACCTCGACCGGGACGCCGGCGCGGCGGGCGTCGGCCACCAGGCGGTCCAGACCGATGAGGGTGGGCTGCGGCGCCCGGACGCCGGTGCCGGCCCGCTCGGCGTCGCGCAGGACCCCGAGCACGTGGTCCAGGTCCGCCATCGCGGCGCGGCTCGTCCGCTCGATCGCGGCCAGCGCGGTACGGGCGAACGCCGGGTCCCGGTCCAGCAGCTCCCGGGCGGCGGCCGCCTGGAGCGTCGCCACGGTCAGCGCGTGCCCGACCGAATCGTGCAGCTCCCGGGCCAGCCGGTTGCGCTCGGCCAGCGCGGCCGCCTCCGCCTCCAGCGCCGCGATCCGCTCCGCCGGCGACGGGCCGAGCAGCACCGGCGCCATCAGCGCGGCCAGCGCGCCCAGCCCGGCGACCGCATACGCCAGCCCGACCAGCATCAGCACCCCGATCACGGTCAGCCAGCCCGCGTCGTGCTCGTCCAGCGGGCCGATCCGCAGGCCGGCCAGCGCGCCGCCCGTGGTCAGCCCGAACAGCTGGGCGATGAACACCAGCGCCATCGGCAGCGCGATCAGCAGCGCCGCGCCCACCAGCCCGCCCGCCAGCAGGTGGACCGCGAACCAGAGCGCACCGCGCAGCCGGGTCTCCATCCGCACGCCCGGGCGGCCCGGTGGCGGCTCGGGCAGGTCCACGTCCAGCAGGGCGCGGGCGGCGGCGATCTCCAGCGACCGGGTGCCGCCGAGGAACGCCGGCACCGCCACGATCCCCGTGGCCACGGTGAGCAGCAGCAGCGCCGCCGGCAGTGGCGAGTCCGCGGTGAGCAGGCGGGCGAACGCGGCACCCAGCAGCACATACGGCAGCAGGATCACGCCGCCGAGCAGCAGGTGCACCAGCCGGCGGTAGGTGGCGCCACTGACCAGCGGGGCGAGCGCGGCGCGGAGGGTCACGCCAGCCATTCTGACTGGCACAACGCCGGAACATGATCGGACGGCTGCACCACGCAGCCCTGTTGGCCGCGCCCCGACCGTGAGTAACCGTTAGGTCGCTCGTTCGACCGGCCGTGCGGCCGTCACGGGCGGCGCAGAGCCAGGGACTGGAACGCGAACTCGGTCGGCTTCAGCCGGTGGAAGTCGACGATCACGGCGGTCACAGTAACGGCCGTCCTCAGTGGGCCGCTGCCCTCGGCGGGCCGCCGGGTGCCGCTCAGATCAGCTTGCCGACCGCCTCGCTGATGTCGTTGGGGGAGTTGAAACGGTTGCCCGGCAGCTTCTCCAGCGTCTTGAGGACGTTCTCGTCGGCGCCGTGTTGGCGGGCCCGATCGAGCAGCTTGTTCTTGTCGGTGGGGTAGTCGATCCCGCCGAGGAACTTCTGGAGCTGGATTGGGTTAACGGCCATGCCGCACCCATACCCGGTCGCGGGCGAGGCTCACCAGGAAGGCCGGCTGTTGACAGGGCGGAGGTAAGCAAGCAGGCTCCCTGGATGGGCAGATGGGAACGCTCCCAACCACCACGACTGCCCCGGATCAGGAGTACGACATGACCCTGAGTCGCTTACGCCGTCGCGCCGCCACCGTCCTGATGGCCGCCCTCGCGGCGGTCACCGTGACGGTCCCGTTGGGCGCCACGCCGGCCAGCGCGGCCACCCCCCACGGCACGCGGTTCTACACCCCCGCACCCGACCCGCACGCCGTCAAGCAGATCCTCCGCCTCACCCTCCAGGGCAAGTGGACACTCGCCCTCCAACTCACCGCCATGGCGGCCACCCCGCAGGCGGTATGGGTCACCGGTGGCACGGGCCGGGCCGTCACCAAGTCCGTCCAGGACGTGGTGCGGCGCGCCCAGCTCACCCGCTCGGTACCGGTGTTCGTCGCCTACAACCTCCCGTTCCGCGACTGCTCGCAGTACTCCGCGGGCGGCGCGACAACGGTCGCCGAGTACAAGGCCTGGATCGACGCCCTCGCGGCCGGGATCGGCCGGCAGGA
Source organism: Rhizomonospora bruguierae (assembly GCF_018397995.1). Lineage (GTDB taxonomy): Bacteria > Actinomycetota > Actinomycetes > Mycobacteriales > Micromonosporaceae > Rhizomonospora > Rhizomonospora bruguierae. The sequence continues at coordinate 69,621 of NZ_BBQH01000025.1, read as the reverse complement.
GGCCGCGGTGATGCTGGAGCCGGACGGCCTCGGCATCATCCCGTGGTACACCACCATCAACGGCTCGCAGGACTGGTGCCAGCCCGCCGAGGCGAACCCGGCCACCGCGGCCAGCGACCGCTTCGCGATGCTCAACTACGCGGTGACCAAGCTCAAGGCGCTGCCGAACACCAGCGTCTACCTCGACGGCACGCACAGCGCCTGGCTCGGCGTCGGCGACGCCGCCGACCGGCTCGTCAAGGCCGGGGTGAGCCGGGCGAACGGCTTCTTCCTGAACGTCTCCAACTACGAGACCACCGAGCGGCAGCTCAAGTACGGCAACTGGATCTCCCAGTGCGTGTACTACGGCACCCAGGGTCCGGACTCCGCCCGCGGACACTTCGACTGGTGCGCCAGCCAGTACTACCCGGCGGACCCGAACGACTTCAGCACCTGGGTGCAGACCGACCAGTGGTACGCCGAGAACGTCGGCACCGTGCCGGCCAGCCGGCTGCCCCACTTCGTCGTGGACACCAGCCGCAACGGCCACGGCCCCTGGTCCGCCCCGGCCGGCGTCACCTGGCCGGACCCGCAGACCTGGTGCAACCCGCCCGACCGCGGCCTCGGCCTGCGCCCGACCACGAACACCGGCAACCCGCTCGCCGACGCGTTCCTCTGGGTCAAGATCCCGGGCCAGTCCGACGGCCAGTGCGACCGCGGCACCGGTACCGGCACCGACCCGGCCCGCGGCGGCATCGCCGACCCGGCCGCCGGCGCCTGGTTCGACCAGCAGGCCATCGAGTTGGTGCAGCTGGCGAACCCGCCCATGCGCTGACCCATCGGAGACGGCCCTCGCGGATCCGTCGCGCGGACGGTACCCGCGAGGGCGGTGCGGGAAGGCTTCCCGCGGGAGGTTGCCGGCCGGCAACCTCCCGCGAGGAGGCCCGCGCCACCCACCAGGACATTGATCGGCGCGTTGTTATCGATCGGCTCTTTGGCGGCGGCTCCGTTCGGCCGCGCAGACTGTACGGCTACCCGCCGGTACCTGGACGGCGGCCACGACGTCCGTGACGGTGCGGTCGGGCGGGGCGAGTTCCGCCGGCCACTCCTTCCCCCGGCTGACCCAAAGGGTGGCCAGCCCGGCCGCGCGACCACCCTCGACGTCGAGTACCGGGCTGTCGCCGATCGTCCAACCCCCGCCCAGCAGATCGAGGCCGCACCCACGGGCCGCCGCCTCGAAGATCTCGCGTGCCGGCTTCCGGATGCCCACCTCTCCGGACACCGTCCAGGCGTCGACGCATTGGTCCAGTCCAGTGCGCATGATCTTCCCCAGCTGGTTGTCGACCTGACCGTTGGTCACGATCGCGACCCTCCAGCCGTCGTCACGCAGCAGCGCCAGCGACGCCAGCACCTCCGGGCGGCAACTCACCAACTCCGGCATCCGGCGCCGATACCGCCGCCACGTCTCCTCCGCCGGGGCCGCCAGCTCGAAACGCTCCGTCACCTTGCCGAAGAACCAGTCGCGGGGTACCGCCCCGTCCCGATCCGTAGCGATCAGCCAGGCCAACGCACCGTCCGGCAGTTCGTGATCGGCGCAGAACTCGACCGCCCAGCGCCGGAAGGCCTCCGAACGGTCCACAAGCGTGTTGTCGAGATCGAAGAGCGCCAGTCGCTGCATGGCCAATAACCGTATGGCCCGGACAGTGCCCGTCGCCGCTGCCGCCACCGGCCCGGCGAGCGAGATCTTGGTACGGCCACGCCGATTTTTGCCGATTTTTGGCGAGATCCATACCAAGATCTCGTCCCGGTCCACGGCTCCGCGTGAGGCCGCCACGCCGAGGTCGCGGCCCGGCCACGGACACGCGAGTCGCGCATCTCGTCGACTGATTGGCTGTCCCCGCCCCGGTAGCGCTGTCGGGCTCATGCCGGTTGAGCTGGGGAAACGTGGGTGCGCCCGGCAGGATTCGAACCTGCGACCTTAGGATTAGAAGTCCTCTGCTCTATCCACTGAGCTACGAGCGCCCGGCCCGGCCGGCATGAGCCGGGTCGTTCAGAAAGGTTACCGTCCAGTCCGACGGCCGGACCCGTGTGGGCCGGCCAGTTCCTCCGGCCATCGGTGTGCGCCCCGGGACGGTGACGGAAGCCGCCTGGATCGTCTAGTTTGTCAGCCGTGCAGGTTCGGGGAACCCATTTTCTCCCGCTGCTGGTGTCCGAGGACGATCCCGGCGTCGGCGGCGACCACCTCCTGGACGAGTTCATCCCGGGGCTCGCAATCGCCTACTCCTTCGGCCCGCCCTACGGTCAGCGCCTCGTGACCTGGGACGACCTGGAGCAGTCGCGGATTCCCCGGCGGGCGGTTCGCCGGGAGGCGACCGAGAACCTGTACCGGGCGCTGGACGACGTCGAGGTGCACGGGCGGCCGCCGGCGCTGATGCTCTCGTTCGGCGGGCTGGAATCCAGCGTGCTACTGGCCGACGAGTTCTGGGACCGGGTGGAGCAGGGCGTCCCCGGCGAACTGGTCGTCGGCGTGCCGGCCCGGGACGTGGTCATCATTACCGGCTCCCAGTCGCGGCCGGGACTGGCGAAGGCGCGGCGCGCGGTCGACCGGGTGTTCTTCGCCGGCGACCAGCACCTGCTCAGCCAGGATCTGCTGGTGCGGCGGGAACAGGAGTGGATGCCGTTTCTGCCGGAGGTGCCGGCGGAGCGGGGAAGTACCCCGAGAGCCAGCGGTCGAGTTCGCTGAACGTCCGCCCGCGGGCGGGCTCCCGGGAGAGCACCAGGTCGTGCCGGCCGCCCTCGATGCGTACCAGCGTGACGTGCCGGCCCAGGCGGTGGGACCACCGGGCGATGTGCGCCACGTCGAGCACGGCGTCCCCGGCGTGCGCCGCCTCCGACCATTGCGTGTAGCGGCCGGAGACCGTGGAGCAGGCAACCAGGATCGGCACCCGGATATCCAGCCCCGCGCGCAGTTGGCGCTGGGCGAGGTGGATGGCGTTCACCCAGCCGGCGCGGACCGGGAAGCCGCCGAGGGGCTTCCAGGTCAGGTCGTACAACCACTCGCCGCGGTGCTCGGCGTGCAGGCTCATCCCGTAGACCTTGCTGAGCCCCATCGGCACCACCCCGTACGGCCGGCCCCGACCGGTGCGCCCCACCATCGTCACCAGCGGGCGGCGTACGAACCAGCCGGCGTTGAAGTCGAAGAACGGGCTGTTCAGGAACATGCCGTCGACCAGGTCGCGGTCGCGCCGGGCGTGTACCCAGAGCGGGATGATCAGCCCGCCCGTGGAGTGCGCGTTGACCAGCAGGGTGTCGTGCCCGTCCTCCTCCCGGATGATCCGCGCCGCCTCGTCCAGCTCCGGGTGGTACTCCTCAAGGCTGCGGCAGAAGTTGGGCGTCTGGTGCGGTAACAGGCTCCGGCCGTACTTGCGCAGGTCGAGCGCGTAGAAATCCCAGCCCCGCTCGACGTAGAAGTCGGCCAGGTGGGTCTGGAAGAAGTAGTCGACGAAGCCGTGCACGTACAACACGGCGCGGCGGCTGGGCGTCTCCGCTCGCCGTGAGACGAGCGTCGCCACCACGGGGCCCTCGTCGTCGTGCCCTAGATCGATGACCCGCCGCATGTAGGGGTGCCCCAACAGGTCCGCATCCACGCCACAAACATAGTCGCGCACCGCGGAAACACCGCCAGTTATCCACAGCCCCGGGGTTATCCCCAGATTGATGGTGCACCGGTGGCGCGGGGTCGCCGGATGGGTCCACGCTGTGCGCCGAGTCGACTCGCCACTGACCGAAGCCGGCCCTCCGGGGCCGGTATCCGCACCGGACACTGTGGAGACCTGATGTACGACACGAACGTAACGCTGGTCGGCAACCTGCTGAACGCGCCGGAATGGCGGCGCACGGCGAACACCGGCTCGCTGGTGGCGCACTTCCGCGTGGCGTCCACCGCCCGCCGCTTCGACCGGTCGACCGGCCGATGGGTCGACGGCAACAGCCTGCGGGTGCGGGTCAGCTGCTGGCGGCGGCTGGCCGAGGGCGTCGCCTCGTCGCTGATGACCGGGGATCCGGTGATCGTCGTCGGCCGCCTGTACACCCGGGACTGGACCGACGCCGAGGGCCAGCACCGCACCATGTACGAACTGGAGGCGGTGGCGGTCGGGCACGACCTGGGCCGCGGGCGCTCGCGGTTCGTCCGGAACCGGCCGTCACCGACGAGCGCGATCGAGGACGCGGAGGCCGACTCGATCATCAACGGCGAGGCGACCGAGCTGGTGCCGGGTGGCGAGGCGCCGGTCCGGCGTGAGGAGGCGATGTTCGACGACGAGGACGGGCCGGGTGGCCTCCCCGCGGCCCTGCCCGGCGCGTACGACCCGCTGGCCGGCCTGCGCGCCGACTTCCCGTCCGCCCGGGGCGGGGCCGTGCTGGAGGTCGAGGACCTCGATCCGGGTGCGCTCGACGAGGCGCCGGACGAGGCGCCGGAGAGCGCGTCGTCCGGCGACGGTACCGAGGCGGGCGGCGCGGAGGGCGACGGCACCGAGGGCGGTGGCATGGAGGCTCCCGGTACGGAGGCCGGCGCTACGGAGACGGTGGCGCCGCCCGCGCGAGGGCGCCGGTCGCGGTCGCGCGCCACGGCGGGGGTCTAGCGATGGCGCCGCGGGAAGGCGGTGCCCGGGCGGCCTTCCCGCGGCCGGGTCGGACCGGTCGCGGGCTGGTTAGGCTGCCGGACGGAGGTGATCAGGTGTGGCGCCGGATGTGATCGTGGTCGGCCTGGGCAGCATGGGCGCGGCCGCCGCGTACCAGTTGGCCAAGCGCGGCGCGCGCGTCGTCGGCCTGGACCGGTACCGGCCGCCCCACCGGTACGGCTCGCACGGCGGCGGGTCACGGATCATCCGCATGGCCTACGCGGAGGGCGCCGGGTACGTGCCGCTGCTGCACCGCGCCCACAAGCTCTGGCGCGAAGCGGAGCGGGCGGCGGGGGCGAAAGTGCTGACCCGGACCGGCGGCCTGATCCTCGGGCGACCCGAATCGCCGACGGTGGCCGGGGCGATCGAGTCCGCGGCCCGGCACGGCCTGGCGCACGAGGTGCTCGACGCGGACGAGGTGCGGCGGCGGTTCCCCATGTTCACCCCGGGGGACGGCGATGTCGCCCTCTACGAGGAGGCGGCGGGCGCGATCCGCCCCGAGGTCGCCATCGGCATGTTCCTCGACCTGGCTGCCGGCGCCGGCGCCGACCTGCGCTACGACGCCCCCATCACCGGCTGGCGGGCCGGCAACGACGGGGTCGCGGTCACCACGACGGACGGGGAGATCACCGCGGAGCGGCTCGTGCTCTGCCCCGGCGCCTGGGCCGGTGACATGCTGGCCGACCTCGGCGTACCGCTGAAGGTTCAGCGGCGGATCCAGCACTACTGGGAGTCCGGGGCGGACGAGATGCGGGTCGGTCGGTTCCCGGTGTGGATCTGGGAGTCGGCGCGGGGCGTGGTGGCCTACGGCATGCCGCGGCTGTCCTCCCCGCCGGGCTGGGAGGACCTTGCCCCCGAACTGGTCAAGGTCGCCTTCCACACCGGCGACGAACCGGACGAACCCGGCGAGATCCTCATGCCCACGCTGCCGGAGGAGGTCCGGGCGATCCAGGAGTGGCTGGAGCCACGGCTGCCCCGCCTGCTGCACGCCACGTGGATGTTCGGCCAGCCGTGCCGCTACACCACGACCCCGGACGGGCACTTCGTGCTCGGCCGGCATCCGGACCACGAGCGGGTGGCGGTGGCCGCCGGCTTCTCCGGGCACGGGTTCAAGTTCGTCCCGGTGGTCGGCGAGATCCTCGCGGACCTCACCCTCGCCGGCGGCACCGCGAACGACATCCGGCTGTTCCGGCCGGATCGCTTCCGGACGGTGGCGTGATGCGCCCGGACGCGGTGGGCCTGGTGGCCGGGTACGTGCTGGACGCCCTGGTCGGCGACCCGCGCCGGTACCACCCGGTGGCCGGCTACGGGCGGCTCGCGGCGGCCCTGGAGCGGCGCCTCTACGCACCCACCCGCGCGGCGGGTGCGGCCTACACGGCGGTGGCGGTCGGAGTTCCGGTCGCCGCCGCCCTCGCGGCCACCGTCGCCACCCGGCGCCGGCCGGTCGCGCGGGCGGCACTGATGGCCGGGGTGACCTGGGCGGCACTGGGCGGGCGGAGCCTGCGCCGGGAGGCGAAGGTGATGGGTGCCGCGCTCGGCGCCGGTGACCTGGCCGTCGCCCGCGCCCGCCTCAACCACCTCTGCGGGCGGGATCCGTCCGGGCTCGACGCCGCGCAGCTGTCCCGGGCCACGGTCGAGTCGGTCGCCGAGAACACCTCGGACGCGGAGGTGGCGCCGCTGCTGTGGGGCGCCCTGCTCGGCCCGGCCGGCGTGGTCGGGTACCGGGCGGCGAACACGCTGGACGCGATGGTGGGCCACCGGTCGCCTCGGTACGCCCGCTTCGGCACCGCCGCGGCGCGCCTGGACGACGTGGCGAGCCTGCTGCCGGCCCGGGTGACCGGGCTGCTCACCGTGGCGGCCGCACCGCTGGCCGGGGGGCGCGCCGGGGTCGCCTGGCGGGTCTTCCGGCGAGACCGCGGCGCCCACCCGAGCCCGAACGCGGGGCAGTGCGAGTCCGCGATGGCGGGCGCGCTCGGGGTGCGCCTGGGTGGCAGGAACGTCTATGTCGGACGGACGGAGGTCCGCCCGGAGATGGGGGACGGTCAACCGCCAGGCCCCGCTGACGTCGGCCGCGCCGCCCGCCTCTCCGCCGCCGTCGGTGTGGCCGCCCTGGGCCTCGCCGCCCTGCTCGCCGCCCGCCGGCAAGCCGGGCCGCCGCCGGTTCGAGGCGCCGGGTGCGGGAGGTCGCGATGAGCGGAGGACTCCTGGTGGCCGGCACCACCTCCGACGCGGGCAAGAGCGTGCTGACGGCCGGCATCTGCCGCTGGCTGTACCGGCACGGGGTGCGGGTCGCGCCGTTCAAGGCCCAGAACATGTCCAACAACTCGGCGGTCGCGGTCGACGAGGCCGGTCGGGGTGGCGAGATCGGTCGGGCGCAGGCCCTCCAGGCGGCGGCGTGCGGGCTGCCGCCGCAGGTGCGGTTCAACCCGGTTCTGCTCAAGCCGGGCGGCGACCTATCCAGCCAGGTGGTACTGCTCGGCGAGGCGGTGGACACGGTCAGCGCGGGCAGCTTCCGCAGCCTGCGTCCGCGCCTGTCGGAGACCGTGTTCGAGACCCTCGCCGCCCTGCGCGCCGAGTTCGACGCCGTCATCTGCGAGGGCGCCGGCAGCCCGGCGGAGATCAACCTGCGGGACGGCGACTTCGTCAACATGGGGCTGGCCCGGCGTGCCCAGCTTCCGGCGATCGTCGTCGGTGACATCGACCGCGGCGGGGTGTTCGCCGCGCTGTTCGGCACCCTCGCCCTGCTCGACGAGGCGGACCAGGCCCTGGTCGCCGGGTTCGTCATCAACAAGTTCCGGGGCGACCTGGCCCTGCTCAAGCCGGGCCTGGACATGCTGCGGGAGCTGACCGGCCGCCCCACCTACGGCGTGCTCCCCTGGGCGCTGGACCTCTGGCTGGACGCCGAGGACTCGCTCGCCTACGGCACGGTCCTCGGCCGGCCCGGGCCGCCGCTCGGCGACGAATGGCTGCGGGTGGCCGTGATCCGGCTGCCCCGCATCTCCAACGCCACCGACGCGGAGGCGCTGGCCGCCGAGCCGGGCGTCCGGGTGCGCCTGACGATCGAGCCCGCCGAACTGGCCGACGCCGACCTGATCGTGTTGCCGGGCTCGAAGTCGACCGTCGACGACCTCGCCTGGCTGCGCGCGACCGGGCTCGCCGACGCGGTGCGGGCGCACGCCGCCGCCGGCCGCCCCGTCCTGGGGATCTGCGGCGGGTTCCAGATGCTCGGCCGGGCGATCCACGACGAGGTGGAGAGCCGGCGGGGCACGGTGGCCGGTCTGGGGCTACTGCCGATCGAGGTGGCCTTCCGGGCACGCAAGACCGTCCGGCGGGCCGCCGGCAGCGCCTACGGTGCGGTGCCGGTGGCGGGATACGAGATCCACCACGGGTACGTGTCGAGCGCGGATCCGGGGCTGGCCCCGCTGCTCGCGTACGAGGACGGGCGCCCCGAGGGTGCCGCGGCCGCTCCCGTCTTCGGCACGCACTGGCACGGCGCCTTCGAGTCGGACGGGTTCCGCCGCCGCTTCCTCGCCGAGGTCGCCCGGATCGCCGGGCGGCACGGCTTCCGGGTCGCGGCGGACACCAGCTTCGCCGGCGCCCGGGAGCGCGCCCTCGACCTGCTCGGCGACCTGGTGGAGCAGCACCTCGACACCGCGGCCCTGCTCCGGCTCATCGAGTCCGGACCGCCGCCCAGCCTGCCGTTCGTCCCGCCGGGCGTGCCACCGCTGGGCGTGACACCGCAGGGCGGGAGACCGTCCGGCGTGAAGCCCCCGGGCGTGAGGCCGCCGGCGTGAGGGCTCCGAAGGGTGAAGGCCCTGGGCATGAGGCCCCTGGGCGTGAGGGCGCCGGGCATGAGGGCCCCGGGAACGGGGGAGGTGCAGTCACCATGGGGGACTACGACGACCTGGCCCGCGAGATCCTGTCCCGCCCACCCCGGCTCGGCGGCGTGCGCCTGGTAGCGGTGGACGGCGCGAGTGGCGCGGGAAAGACCATCCTCGCCCGCCGGCTGGCCCTCGCGCTCGGCCGGCAGGGCGTCGAGGCGGTGGTCGTGCACACGGACGACCTGCTGGACGGCTGGGACGACCAAACCAACTACTGGCCCCGGTTGGAGAGCCAGGTGCTCGCCCCGCTGCGCGCCGGGCAGCCCGGCGGGTACCGGCGGTACGACTGGACGGCCAAGCGCTTCGGGGACGAATGGGTTCCCGTTCCCGCCGACCCGGTCGTGATCCTGGACGGGTTCTCGACCGCGCGCGCCGAGATCCGGCCCGAGCTCACGATGGCGATCTTCGTATCGGTCCCGCCGACCGAGGGCCTGCAACGGGCCGTCGCGCGGGACGGGCTGGCGCTGCGCCCGTATCTTGAGCGATGGCAGCGGGTCGCCGAGCGGTACTTCGCCCGGGACCGCACCAAGGAACTGGCGGATCTCGTGGTCGACGGCGGGGCGCGGCCGGCAGGCGTAGACGTGGCGGTCGGGTTAGGGGAGCATCGGCAGTCGACGGCGTGACGACGAGGTGAGGACGGCGGGCGGCACCGGCCGCGGGGGAGGGGTCGACGTGATGAGTGCGGACGAAAGTGGCGAGCGGGCACCGGCACGCAAGCGCGTGACGCTGACCGGCATCAGCTCCCGGGCGTGGGAACACCCGGCCGACCGGGGCGCGCTCACCGCCCTGCGCGAACTGCGCGGCTTCGACGACGTCGTCAAGGCGTTCTTCGGCATGTGGAACGAACGTGGCTTCCGGCTCATGTACCTGGCGGGCAGCGTGCGCGCCGACCACCGCCAGTACCCGCGGGTCTACCGGATCTACACGGAGGCGGCCAGCACCCTCGACGTCGCCGAACTGCCGGAGCTGTACGTCACCCAGTCCCCGTGGATCAACGCCAAGGGGATCGGCCTGGACCGGCCGTTCATCGTGCTGGACTCCGCCGCCGTCACCGCCCTCGACGACGACGAACTGCGCTGCCTGCTCGGCCACGAGATCGGGCACGTGGTCAGCGGGCACGCCGTCTACAAGACGATCCTGATGGTCCTGACCCAGTGGGCACAGAACCTCAGCTGGCTGCCGGTCGGCGCCATCGCCCTCCGGGCCATCATCGCGGCGATGCTGGAGTGGTGGCGCAAGGCGGAGCTGTCCGCCGACCGCGCCGGCCTGCTCGCCGGCCAGGATCCGGCGGCCGCGCTCCGGCTGCTGATGAAGCTCGCCGGCGGCGGCGACCTCAGCCAGATCGACACGACGGCGTTCCTCGAACAGGCCGCCGAGTACGAGCGCGGCGGCGACCTGCGGGACAGCCTCCACAAACTCCGCATCACCGCCTGGGCCAGCCACCCGGTGCCGGTCGCTCGCGCGGCCTACCTGCGGCAATGGGTGGACTCGGGCGGCTACGGCAGCGTCCTCGCCGGCGAGTACCCGCGGCGGGACGGGGACGCCGCCGCCTCGGTGACCGAGGAGATCAAGGCGGCGGCCGACTCGTACCGGGAGAGCTTCCAGCGATCCCAGGACCCGCTGGTCGGGCTGCTGCGCCGGCTCGGCGACGGCGCCACGGACGTCGGCGAATGGGTGGGCGGTGGCGTAGGGCGCGCCCGCGCGTGGATGGCCACCGCCAGCGACGCCGCCGCGCGCGCCGCCGGCCAGCCCGGCGAGGCAGCCCCCACGGAGGGAGCCGGGCAGACCAACGGGAATGGTGCCAGCAGTGGCGAGCACCCGGACGATCCCGGAGACCGGCCGAGCTGACGGCCGCAGCCCCAGGGCGACCGCCGGAACGGTGCCAGCAGCGCAGAGGCCCGCGAGCCCGAACAGCGGTCCCGGCCGGAACTGACCTGGTCGGCAGTCGGGCCCGCCACGCGTGATGATCCGCTGGACATACGATGCCCGCATGACGGCACCCACCCTCACCGAGTCCGAGCTCCGCGCGGCCATCGCCCGTGAGATGCCCGGCGTCCGCGCCGACCTGGAACGACTGGTCCGCATCCCGGGCATCGCGTTCGACGGCTTCGACCACTCGCACCTGGAGCGGTCCGCCGCCGCCGTGGCCGAATTGCTGCGCGGCTGCGGGCTCGAAGCCAAGATCGTGCGGGCGGGTGGCCAACCCGCGGTGATCGGGACGAAGGCAGCGCCCCCCGGTGCGCCGACCGTGCTGCTGTACGCGCACCACGACGTGCAGCCGACCGGCGACCCGGCGCTGTGGGACAGCGACCCGTTCGAGCCGGTCGAGCGGGACGGGCGGCTCTACGGACGCGGCGCCGCCGACGACAAGGCGGGCGTGCTGGCGCACGTCGCCGCGCTGCGCGCCTGGGGCGACGCGCTGCCCGTCGGCGTGGTGGTGTTCGTCGAGGGCGAGGAGGAATACGGCTCCGACTCGCTGGAGGGCCTGCTGCGCACCCACCGCGACGAGCTGGCCGCGGACGTGATCGTCATCGCCGACTCCGGCAACTGGGACATCGGCGTGCCCGCGCTCACCACCTCGCTGCGCGGCGTCATCAACTGCTTCGTCGAGGTGGAGGTGCTGCGGAACGCCGTCCACTCCGGCATGTTCGGCGGCGCGGTACCCGACGCGCTGATCGCGCTGTCGCGCCTGCTGGCGAGCCTGCACGACGACGCCGGCGACGTCGCGGTGGCCGGGCTCGTGTCCCGGCCGGCCGCCGAACTGGACCTGCCCGAGGACCGGCTGCGCGCGGAAGCGGGCATGCTCGACGGCGTCCGGTTCATCGGCACCGGTCGCCTCGTGGACCGGCTGTGGACCAGGCCCGCGCTGTCCGTCCTCGGCGTCGACGCGCCGTCCACCGTGGGCGCCCCGAACGCGCTGATCCCGCGCGCCAAGGCCAAGTTGAGCCTCCGGCTCGCCCCCGGCGACGACCCGAAGAAGGCGTACGAGACGCTGCGCGCCCACCTGGACGAGCACGCGCCCTGGGGCGTCAAGGTGCACCACTCGTTCGAGCACGACGGTAACCCGTGCGTGATCGACGCGTCCGGCCCGCTCTTCGACGCCGCGCGCACCGCGTTCCGCGACGCCTGGGACGGCGTCGACCCGGTACACATCGGCGTCGGCGGCTCCATCCCGTTCATCGCGACCTTCCAGGAGATGTTCCCGTCCGCCACGATCCTGGTCACCGGCGTGGAGGACCCGCACGCGCAGGCGCACGGCCCGAACGAGAGCCTCAACCTGGCCGAGTTCGCCCGGGCCTGCCTCGCCGAGGCCCTGATGTTCGGCCGGGTCGCCGGGGCTTACGGGGACTAGCCGTAACCCGTCCGCGTGTCGCCCGCCGCGTCGCTTGAGAAGTGTCGGAGGGCGCCGGTAATCTATCGAACATGAGTTCGAATGACGCGATCGGGCGGCTCACGCAGGCCGCCAGCGCTCTGGGGGACGTGGACGTCTCCGGGTGGTCGGATGACACCCTTCGTGCTCGGCTGGACGAGCTGTCCACCGTGCTGTGCCGGGTCGACGCGCAGCTCAGCCGGCTGGCGGACGAGGTGCGCGCCCGCGGGTTCGCGGTCACCGAGCCGGTCGTCGAGCCGCTTCCCAAGCGGGTGCGGGCCACCCTCGCCGCAGTGGCCTGACCCGCTCGCCCGCCCCGCCCGGTTGCGCCCGGGCGGGGCGGGCGAGCGTGGGGGATTGTCGGTCCGGACTGGGAGTATGGCGGGGTGCTGTTCGCGGAGGTCGCGGCCACGTCGGCCGCCGTCGCCGCCCGGTCCGGGCGGCTGGCGAAGGTGGAGCTGTTGGCCCGCGCGTTGCGGGGATTGGCGCCGGAGGAGATCGCGCCCGGGGCCGGGTACCTGGCCGGCGAGCTGCGCCAGCGGCAGACCGGCGTCGGCTGGGCCAGCCTGCGGGAGACCCCGCCGCCCGCGGAGCAGCCCAGCCTCACCGTCGCGGCCGTGGACCACGCCATCGGCGAGATCTCCGTGGTGGCGGGCGTCGGGTCGCAGGCGCGGCGGCGGGAGTTGCTGAACCGGCTGTACGCGGCGGCCACCGCCGACGAGCAGCGGCTGCTCACCGGGTTGTTCAGCGGGGAACTGCGGCAGGGGGCACAGGCCGGCCTGCTGGCCGACGCGATCGCCAGGGCGGCCGAGGTGCCGGCGGCATCGGTGCGGCGCGCGCTGCTGCTCGCCGGGGACCTGAAGGAGGTGGCGGTGGCGGCGCTGACCGGGGGCGCGGCGGCGCTCGGCGAGTTCACGTTGCGGGTGGGTCGGCCGCTGGCGCCGATGCTCGCCGCCAGCGCCGCCAGCCTCGACGAGGCGCTGTCGGTCACCGGGGCACCCGCGATGGTCGACGCCAAGCTGGACGGCATCCGCATCCAGGTGCACCGATCCGGGGAGGAGGTGGCGGTGTTCACCCGCAGCCTGGACGACATCACGCTGCGCCTGCCCGAGGTGGTGGCGGCGGTCCGCGCGCTACCGGCCCGGGAACTGGTGCTGGACGGCGAGGCGATGATGCTGGACAAGGCCGGGCGACCGCGCCCGTTCCAGGAGACATCCAGCCGGGCCGCCACGCGCGGGGCGCGGCGAGCCATGAAGAACGCGCCGCGGCCCGAGGCGCCCACCGGCACGGGCCTCACCCCGTACTTCTTTGACGTGTTGCACCTCGACGGCGCCAACCTGCTCGACCGACCCGGCGCCGAACGGTGGTCCGCGCTCGCCGACGCGTTACCCGGCGAGCTGATCGTCCCGCGTACCGAGGTGAAGGGCGTGGAGGAGGCGGCGGCCGCGTTCGCGGCGGCGGTGGACGGCGGCCAGGAAGGGGTGGTCGTCAAGGCGCCGCACGCGCCGTACGACGTGGGCCGGCGCGGCGGGGCGTGGATCAAAGTTAAGCCCCGACACACGCTCGACCTGGTGGTGCTCGCCGTGGAGTGGGGGCACGGCCGGCGGCGGGGCTGGCTGTCGAACCTGCACCTCGGCGCCCGCGACCCGCACACCGGCGGCTTCGTCATGCTCGGCAAGACGTTCAAGGGGCTCACCGACGAACTGCTGCGCTGGCAGACCGAGCGGTTCCTGGGGTTGGCCGTCGAGCGGAACGAGTGGCTGGTCAAGGTCCGGCCGGAGCAGGTCGTCGAGGTCGCCTTCGACGGCGTGCAGAGCAGCCCCCGCTACCCCGGCGGCGTGGCGCTGCGGTTCGCCCGGGTCATCCGCTACCGGCACGACAAGAGCGCCGCCGAGGCGGACACGATCGACATGGTGCACGCGATCCACCGCGGCCGGCCCTCCGAGGCGGCCGAGGGCGGCTCACCCGGCGGGCCGGAGAGCAGACCACACGGTGGCTCACAGGGCGGCGAGTGACCGCACATAGTTCACCTGCTGGTGGACCTGCTGCACTCCGGCCGGCGCGGCGACAGGGATCCGCGCCACGTACTGGCGCTGGCCGTTGGTGAGCACCACCTGCACGGTTCCGCGGTAGGTGCTCTGCCTCACGAGCAGGAACAGGAGGCTGAACGGGCCAACCACGCAGAAACCGAGGATCGCCACGACAACCGCCCAGGTCGCCGTCTTCTGCTCGGTCATCCATTGGTCGCTGACCTGCCACGTCGAGCCGGCCAGGGGAATCGGGCCGGCCGGCGTGTACACCGTGGACGAGGTGACCGCGAGTTCGCCGATCCGGGCAATCACCGGGCCGTCACCCGCCGGAGGCGCGGACGCGGCGCCGCCAGGCGCGCCCGCGGCCCCGGGCACGCTTCGGGGTCCAGGCACGCTTGGAGCCCCGGGCACGCCCGCGGCGCTGGGCGCGCCCGCGGCCCCGGGCCCGCCCAAAGTGCTCGGAAGCACGGCCGGGGCCGGCACCACCGGGGCGGGCGGGATCGGGGGCGCGTCCCACAGGGGGCCACCGGGCAGAGCTCCGGGGTCGGGCGCCAGAGCGCTTCTCGGCTCGGGTGGGGCGGCGGGCCAGTCGCCGAACGGCGACGAGGGCCCGGCAGCGGTCGGCGCCGCCTCCGATGTCGCGTCGCGGGGCTCGGGGGCCGGGGTGCCGCTGGCGTCCGCGTCCGTCATGCGGGCACCCTAACCCGATCGGGTGCCACCGTCCTCGCGGGCGCACCGGGGCGTCAAACCTCAATGCTGCTTGGGTAGTGCTGCCGCCTTCGCGGCACGCACGCCAGGGCTGGTGCCGTAGCCGCCCGCCCAGGCAACCCTCGGGCGCGGGGCGGCAACCCGCGCGGGCGGGGCGGACCTCGGGTGCGAGTGGGCCTACACGGGTGGCGCTGCCTCCGAGTGCGCGCGGGCATCCGCGGGTGCGGGGGAGAGGCGGTCACGGGGCGGTGCCAGGCGGTCCGGTGGGCCGCCGTGCGCCTTCTGCCGGGCCACGTACCAGAAGCCCACCGGCACCAGCAGCGCGAACAGCCACCACTGGAATACGTACGCGGCGTTCTGCCAGTCGTTCTCGTGGCCGATCGGAATCGCGGTGAAACCCTTTTCCACCGGCTCGGCCAGCAGGTACGCCGAGTAGAGCGGGTAGGGCAGCTTCTCGGCGAGTTGAGGGACACCGATCCGGCGCACCTCGATGCGGCCGTCGCGGACGTCCACGCGCCCCGGGCGGCTCTCCGACGGGTGCACGCGCCCGACGACGGTGACCTGCCCCGCCGGGGCGGGCGGGACCGTGGGCACGGCCATC
The DNA here is from genome assembly GCF_018397995.1 of Rhizomonospora bruguierae. Classification (GTDB taxonomy): domain Bacteria; phylum Actinomycetota; class Actinomycetes; order Mycobacteriales; family Micromonosporaceae; genus Rhizomonospora; species Rhizomonospora bruguierae. The sequence goes on along the minus strand of NZ_BBQH01000025.1, from coordinate 54,373 downwards.
GCGTCCCCGGTGGACGGGACGGGCACCCACCCCCGGTCCACGAGGATCGCGGAGCCGTCCCCGAGGACCAGCGGCGTCACGATCTCGAAGCCCACCTGCCCGTCGACCGTGCGGGCGCGGACCAGGATCTGGTGGCTCTCGTCGTACCGGCCGGTGGCGCTGACCTTCTGCCAGGCGGCGCTCGGCGACGGTGGCGGCGCGACGGTGCCGGGGTCGCGGCCCGGCGGCGGCAGGGGGCCGGGCAGCGGGGCCGGCGCACCGGCGCTGGCCGCGTCGATCCGCTCGTTGATCGCGTGGCGGGCCTGGTACCGGTCCAGTTGCCAGAGGCCGAGCAGCACCATCACGCCCACCGCGACGAGCGACAGCAGCGCGCCGCCGAGCCAGCGGGCGGACAGCAGAAACCGGTACACGCTCGAAGGCTACCCGCGGCGGGTCCCCGGACCGCCGGCCACCCGGTCGGCCGATCCCCCGAACGGGGGCGGCACGGTGCCCGGCGGGTGTCGTAAGGTCCGGGTAATGTCGCGGCGGCGAGCAGAACTGGAGTCCGCCCGAGGAGCAGCCGATGACCGCCGTCCCACGCATCGTGGTGAGCGCGCCGTCGGCCGGGCACGGCAAGAGCGCGGTCGCCATCGGCCTGCTCGCCGCGTTCACCGCGCGCGGGCTCGCCGCGGCCGGCTGCAAGGTGGGTCCCGACCACACCGACGCCGCCTACCTGGGCCTGGCGGCGCAGCGTCGGGCGCGCAATCTCGACCCCCGGCTGCTGGGGCAGCGCCGCATCGCGCCGCTGTTCGCGCACGCCGCCGCCGGCGCGGACGTCGCGGTGGTCGAGGGCACCATGGGCCTGTACGACGCGCTGGCCGAGGAGTCGGATGCGGACTCCACCGCCGGCGTGGCCACGGCGCTGCGGGCACCCGTGGTGCTGGTCATCGACGTGGCGGCCATGGGGCAGTCGGTGGCCGCGATGGTGCACGGCTTCCGCGCCTTCGACGAGCTTGTCTGGCTCGGCGGCGTGGTGCTCAACCGGGTGACGTCCGAGCGGCACGAGGAACTGCTGCGGGACGCGATGGACGACATCGGCGTGCCGGTGCTCGGCGTCCTGCACCGGGATCTGGTGGCCGAGGCGGCGCAGGCCGGGCTGCCCGGCCGACACCTCGGCGTGGAGCCGGTGGCGCGGCGGGCGGCCGACGCGGCGCGGGCGGTGCGGCGGCTCGGGGAGATCATCGAGGGGTCGGTGGACGTCGAGCGGGTGCTGGGGCTGGCGCGATCGGCGCCGCGGCTGGCGGTCGAGGCGTGGAGCCCGCACGGCGCCCGCGCCGAGGAGGAGACCCTCGACGTCGTGGCCCGGCCACCGGTGCTGGCCGTCGCGGGCGGCCCGGACCTGGAGTACGGGTATCCGGAGACCGCCGAACTGCTCGCCGCGGCGGGCGCCCGGATCATGCCGGTGGACCCGCTGCGCGACGAGGCGCTGCCGCCGGGCACCGCGGGGCTGATCATCGGGGACGCGCTGCCCGAGGCATACGCGGCCGAACTGTCGGCCAACGTGCGGCTGCGCCGGTCGGTCGCGGAGCTGGCCGGCTCCGGGGCGCCGGTGGTCGCCGAGGGCGCCGGGCTGCTGTGGCTCGCCCGCGAACTGGACGGGCTGCCCATGTGCGGGGTGCTCGACGCCACCGCGCACAACACCGACCACCTGGTCGTCGGGTACCGGGAGGCGACCGCGCACGGCCCGTCACCGGTCGCGCCGGCCGGAACGCGGCTGGTCGGGTACAAGCATCACCGGGCGGTCGTGGCGCCCCGCGCGGGCGCGCAGCCGGCGTGGACGTGGGCCGGCGGCCCGCCGGAGGGCTTCATCGAGCGCCGGGTGTACGCGTCGCAGCTCCGGTTGCACTGGGTGGCGGTGCCGGGGCTGGCGCAGCGGGTCGTCGTGGCCGCCCGGCAGGCGGCCCGGCAGGCGGCGTCGCCCGAGAGCGCCCGACACGCCGTCGAGAGCGTGCCCACCACGATCATCCCGATCGCCCGGCGCGCGACCGGCCGCGCCCCGGTCGGCGGCCACCCCACCGAGGTGGCGTGATGAGCGGCGCCGTCCCGGTCCGGCCGTTCCCGGCGCTGACCGTCGGGACGCCCCGGCTGCATGTGCGCCGGGTCGAGCCGGCCGACACCAAGCTCGTCACCGAGATCTTCGCGGACCGGCAGACCCGCCGCTGGCTGCCGGTGCCGCCCGAGCACGGCGACGTCGATGCCAGGGCGTGGTGCACCGAACTGGCCGCCGAGCGGCGGGACAGCGGAGCCGGCGACCACTACGAGATCGTCCGGCGGGAGGACGACCGGCTGATCGGCTGCGTCTGGACCAAGCGCACGGACCGGGTCGCCCGGGTCACCGAGATCGGGTGCGCGGTGGCGGCGGAGGTACGCGGGTACGGGCTGGCCGCCGAGGCGGTGGTGGTCGTGGCGATCGCGCTGCTCGGCGAGCACGGCTTCCAGCGCGTCGAACTGCGGGTGGCGCCGGGCAACACGGCGTCCCGGCGGGTCGCGGAGAAGGCCGGCTTCACCTACGAGGGGCTGCTGCGCAACGCCGGTCACGTGCTGAGCGGCCGCACCGACCTGGAGGTCTGGTCCTTCGTCACCGCCGACCTGCGCTGACCCACGACGGCGCAGGCCGCCCCGGCCCACAGGGCGCGGCCCACGGCCCACGGCGCGTGGCCCACAGCGGCGCGGGGCCACAGCGGCGCGGGGCCACAGCGGCGCGGGGCCACAGCGGCGCGGGGCCACAGCGGCGCGGGGCCACAGCGGCGCGGGGCCTGCAGCGCCGGGCTGGCGGTGCGGGGGTCAGCGGGAGACGAGACGCCCGGGGGGTGGTTTGAAGTCGTGGGCGGGGGTTCCGGCGGAGGCGCCGCGGAGGGTTTCCGCGACCGCGACGCCCGGTGCCTCCGTCGCGCCGCCGACGGTGCTGTTGGGGTTGTCGGGGTCGGCGATGAAGCCGGCGGCGGCCAGGTCCGGGGTGTAGCCGACGAACCAGGCGGAGCGGTCGTTGTCGGTGGTGCCGGTCTTGCCGGCGACGGGGCGGCCGACGGCGCGGTAGATGCCGGTTCCGGTGGACCAGCTGCCGCAGCCGCCGGCGGCGGCGCCGTAGCCGGTGACGCAGCGGGCGGCGTCGGTGGCGGCGCGGGCGACGCCGGAGGAAACGACCTGCTGGCACTGGGGTTGGCCGGCGGAGACCGGGCGGCCGTCGGGTCCGGTGATGGACACGACGGGGGTCGCCGCGCAGTAGCGGCCGTCGGCGGCCACGGCGGCGTACGCGTTCGCCATCTCCAGGGGGGTGGTGCTGGAGACGCCGAGCGTGAAGGAGCCCCAGTTCTTGGCGTGACGCGGCTCGGCGAGCCGGGAGTCGACGTCCGTGCGCCACCGCAGCCCCAGGCGTTCGGCCATCTTGACCGCGTTGTCCGCGCCGACCTTCTCCTCCAGTTGGACGAAGTAGGTGTTCACCGACTCGCCGAAGCCGCTCCACATGTTGCGGTCGCCGGTCATCTCCTTGCTGGCGTTCTTCGGGCACCAGTAGCTGCCGCAGGTGTTGTACTGGCCCCAACCTATCCGGTACTTGGATCGGTACTGCATCGGCGAGTTGTACGAGGTGGACAGCGGCATCCCGTGCTCCAGCGCCGCGAGCATCGTGAACATCTTGAAGGTGGAGCCCGCCTGGTACCCGGGGATGTCGCCGCCGCCGAGCAGCGGGTTGACGGTGTTGGCGCGCCCGGGCTCCAGCGAATAGACCCGGTTGAGGGCGGCGGCGCGGATGCGTCCGGTGCCGGGTTCGACGACGACCACGCCCATGGCGAGGTTGCTGTCGCTGGCCTGCTGGCGCTGCACGGCGGCGGTGGCGGCGGCCTGGGCCTTCGCGTCGATCGAGGTGACGACGCGGTACCCGCCCCGGCGCAGTTGCTCCTCGCGTTCGAGGGAGTTCTTCCCGAACGCGGGCTGGCGCAGCCACCAGTTGCGGAAGATGTCGCAGAAGTAGCCGTAGTCGCGCAGCCCGCCGGGGATCGAGACGCAGTCGTTGGGCGGGCTGCTCAGGCGCAGGCGGATGGGCTCGCGCTTGGCCTGGTCGGCCTGGGCGGGGCTGATGTACTTCAGTTCGGCCATCTTGTCGATGATGTAGTTGCGGCGGTCCCGCGCCGGGCCCTGGTCCTGGCTGGCGGGGTCGAAGTCGGTGGGCGCCTTGACCAGGCCGGCGAGCGTGGCCGACTCGGCGATGGTGAGGTCGCTGGGTGGCTTGGAGAAGAAGACCTGCGAGGCGGCGTAGATGCCGTACGCGCGGTGGCCGAAGTAGGCGGCGTTGAGGTAGCGGGAGAGGATCTCGGCCTTGGAGGTGTGCTTCTCCAGTTCGATGGCGAGCCGCATCTCCCGGGCCTTGCGGGGGGCGGTCTGCTGCGTCGCGGCGGTGATCTCGGCCGGGGTGCGGGCGCTGTTCTGCAGCGCCAGCCGCACGTACTGCATGGTCAGGGTCGAACCGCCCTGGGAGACGCCGCCGGATTTCTGGTTCGCCACGAACGCGCGGGCCACGCCGCGGGCGTCGACGCCGTGGTGCTGGTAGAAGCGGGCGTCCTCGGCGGCGATGATGGCGTGCTGCATGTCCTGGGCGACCGCGTCCAGCGGCACGTCGTGCCGGTTCTCCTCGTAGAACGCGGTGAGCAGGGTGCGGCCGTCGGCGGCGTACACGTAGCTGGTCTGCGCGGGCGGGGAGACGGTCAGTTCGGTGGGGATGCCGTTGAGTCCGCGGCCGGTGTCCACGATCCCGATGCCGGCCAGGGCGGCCAGCGGGAACGCCAGCGCCGCGACGAGGACGCCGGCGATCAGGCCGATCCGCACCGCCGGTCCGAGCCGCCGTATGCGTGCCATGTCCTGAAGGTAGGCTTTGCCCCAAAACGCGCGCAGCGGTTCGGCCACCCGTCGCCCGTCACTCACCCCGCGCGGGGGAGGATCAGCGGCTGGGCCTTCCCCGCCGGTGGACCGGCACACCCCGGAAGGCTGAACTCCAGCCGGGCCTGTCCCGGCCGGAGGCTGAGCCGTCCAGGCCGGCGAGCCGTCCAGGCCGGCGAACCGGCACCTCGCGGGGAGTGTTCATGGTCGACCTGAACCACCACGGCGACGTCGAGGCCGCGCCCGGCCTGGTGGACCTCGCGGTGAACGTGCGCGCCGACCCGCCGCCGCCCTGGCTGGCCGGGCCGGTCGCGGCCTCCCTCGCCGCGCTGGCCCGGTACCCCGACCCGGCGCCGGCAACCGCGGCCGTCGCGGCCCGCCACGCCCGCCCGGCCGACGAGGTGCTGCTCACCGCCGGCGCGGCCGAGGCGTTCGTGCTGCTGGCGCGGGCGCTGCCGGCCAACCGGCCGGTGGTCGTCCACCCGCAGTTCACCGAGCCGGAGGCCGCCCTGCGTCGCGCGGGGCGGGCCGTCGAGCGGGTCATCCTCCGCGCGGCCGACGGCTTCCGGCTCGACCCTGCCGCGGTACCCGGGGACGCCGACCTCGTGGTGCTGGGCAACCCCACGAACCCGACGTCCGTCCTGCACCCGGCGGCGGCGGTCGCCTCGCTCGCCCGGCCGGGCCGGGTCCTCGTGGTGGACGAGGCGTTCGCCGACACCGTGCCCGGCGAACCCGAGTCGCTCGCCGGCCGGCGGGACCTGCCCGGCCTGCTGGTCGTCCGCAGCCTCACCAAGACGTGGGGGCTGGCCGGCCTCCGGGTCGGCTACGTGCTCGGTGCGGCCGACCTGCTGGCGCGGCTGAGGGCGGTCCAACCGCTGTGGGCCGTGTCGACGCCGGCGCTGGCGGCCGCGCGGGCGTGCGCCAGCCCGGCGGCGGTCGCGGCCGAGCGGGAGATCGCCCACCGCCTGGCCGCCGACCGCGACCACCTGGTGAAGCGGCTGCGCGCGCAGGGTGTCGCCGTCGCCGGCCGGCCCGCCAGTTCGTTCGTCCTGGTCCGGCTGGCGGGTGCCGCGCGGGTCCGGGAGCGGTTGCGGGAGCGGGGGTACGCGGTGCGCCGCGGTGACACGTTCCCCGGGTTGGGCCCGGACTGGCTCCGGATTGCGGTGCGGGACACAGCGACCACGGATGATTTCGTGCAGACTCTGGCCGACGTCCGGCGCGAATCGCCGGCCCCACCGGGAGCGGAGTGAGCGTGCAGGCGACGATCGGGGCCATCCGCCCGCTGGACGACGACGCGATGGCCGCGGCCCGCGCGCACCAGGCGCGGCTCACCAAGCCGGCCGGCTCGCTCGGCGCGCTGGAGGGGCTGTCGGCCCGGCTGGCGGGGCTGGCCGGCGTGTTCCCGCCGCCGCTGCCCGAGCCGGCCGCGGTCGTGGTGTTCGCCGGCGACCACGGGGTGCACGCCCGGGGCGTGACCCCCTGGCCGGTCGAGGTGACCGCGCAGATGGTGGCGAACTTCCTGGCCGGGGGCGCGGTGGTGAACGCGTTCGCCCGGCAGGTGGGCGCGCGGGTGACGGTCGTGGACGTGGGGGTGGCGTCGCCCCTCGCCGAGGCGCCGGGGCTGGTGGACGCGAAGGTGCGCACCGGTACCCGGGACATGACCGCCGAGCCGGCGCTGACCCGGGGCGAGACGACGGCCGCGGTCCAGGCGGGCATCGATGTCGCCGGGCGGCTGCTGGAGCAGGGCGCGCGGGCGCTCGTCACCGGGGACATGGGCATCGCCAACAGCACCCCGGCGGCCGCGCTGATCTCGGCGTTCACCGGGGCGGATCCGGCGACCACCACCGGCCGGGGCACCGGCGTGGACGACGCGACGTTCGCCCGCAAGGCCGCCGTCGTGGGCGCCGCCCTCGACCGGCACCGCCCCGATCCGGCGGACCCGGTGGGCGTGCTGGCCGCGGTCGGCGGGCTGGAGCACGCCGCCCTGGCGGGGCTGATCCTCGCCGGCGCGGCCCATCGGGTGCCGGTGATCGTGGACGGGGTCAGCGCCCTCGCCGCCGCGCTCGCCGCCGCCGCGCTCGCCCCGCACAGCGTCGGCGCGATGGTCGCCGGTCACCGGTCGACCGAGCCGGGTGCCGGGGTGGCCCTGGCGCACCTGGGGCTGGAGCCGCTGCTGGATCTTGGCATGCGGCTCGGCGAGGGCACCGGCGCGCTGCTGGCGCTGCCGCTGGTGGCCGCCTCCGTCCGGGTCCTGCACGAGGTCGCGACGTTCGACAGCGCCGGGGTGGCCGAGAAGTGAACACCCGGAGCGAGCTCTACCCGATGGCGCTGCGGCTGGACGGGCGGCGGGTGCTCGTCGTCGGCGGGGGCGCCGTCGCCACCCGGCGGGTGCCGGCCCTGCTCGCCGCGGGTGCACGGGTCGACCTGGTCTCCCCGGTGCTCACCCCGGCGCTGCGGGGGCTGGTCGACGCCGGGCGGGTGCACTGGTCCGAGCGTGGCTTCCAGCCCTCCGATGTGGACGGTGCCTGGCTGGTGCAGGTGGCCGTGGACGACCCGGCCGCGGCGGCCGAGGTGAGCGCGGCGGCCGAGGAGCGGCGGGTGTTCTGCGTGCGCGCCGACGACCGGCACGAGGCGACAGCCTGGACCCCGGCGGTGGCCCGGCACGGCGCGGTCACGGTCGCCGTGCTCAGCGGGGACCCGCGCCGCTCCGCCGCGATCCGCGACGCCGTCCGGGACGCGCTGGCCGGCGGCGCGATCGGCCACCCGGGCGCCCCGGCGCGCGAGCACCGGCCCGCGGCCGGGAACGGGGCCGGTTGGGTTGCACTCGTCGGTGCCGGCCCGGGCGACCCCGAACTGATCACCGTGCGGGGCCGGCGCCTGCTCGCGGCGGCGGAGGTGGTGGTCGCCGACCGCCTGGTCCCCGGCCTGCTCCTGGACGAGCTGGGCCCGGACGTGGAACTGATCGACGCCTCCAAGATCCCGTACGGGCCGCAGCGGGCCCAGGAGGAGATCAACCGGATCCTGGTGGACCGGGCGCTGGCCGGCCGCGCGGTGGTCCGGCTCAAGGGCGGCGACCCGTACGTGTTCGGCCGGGGCGGCGAGGAGGCCGTGGCCTGCGCGGCGGCCGGCGTGCCGGTGACCGTGGTGCCGGGCGTCACCAGCGCGATCGCGGTACCCGCCGCGGCCGGCATCCCGGTCACGCACCGCGGCGTGGCGCACGAGTTCGTCGTGGTCTCCGGCCACGTCGCCCCGGACGACCCGGCGTCGCTGGTCGACTGGCCGGCCCTGGCCCGGCTGCGCGGCACGCTCGTCGTGCTGATGGGGCTGCGGCACCTGCCCGCGATCGCCGCCAAGCTGCTGGCGCACGGCCGCGACCCGGCCACCCCGGCAGCCGTGGTCCAGGAGGGCACGACCGCGCACCAGCGCACGGTGCGCGCCCCCCTGGGCGAGGTGGCCGCGGCGGTCGCCGCGGCCGGCCTGCGGCCCCCGGTGATCGTGGTGATCGGCGGGGTGGTCAGCTCCGGGACAGCCGCACCGCGCAGCTGATCAACCCCAGGTGCGAGTACGCGTGCGGGTGGTTGCCCAGCCCGCGCTCGGCGACCGGGTCGTACTGCTCGGGCAGCAGCCCGGTGGGGCCGGCGGTGAGCACCATCTGCTCGAACAGTTCCTCCGCGTCGAGCCGCCGCCCGGTGCGCAGGTACGCCTCGATCAGCCACGTCGTGCAGATGTGGTAGCCGCCCTCCACGCCGGGCAGTCCGTCGTCCCAGTGGTACCGGTAGACGACCGGCCCGGAACGCAGCTCCGACTCGACCTTGAGCACGGTCGCCAGGAACCGCGGATCGTCGTCCGGCAGCAACCCGGACAGGCCGACCCACAGCGCGGAGGCGTCGACGTCCTCCTCCCCGTACGCGACCGTGAACGCGCCGGCCCGCTCGTTCCAGCCGTGCTCCAGCACGTCGGTGCCGATCTGGTCCCGCAGCTCCTTCCACTGCGGCTCCTGCGCCCGGAGTCGGTCCGGCCCGCCGTGCGCGGCCAGCACCCGCAGCGCGCGGTCGACCGTCAGCCAGCACATGATCTTGGAGTACACGTGGTGCCGGGGCGCCAGGCGGGCCTCCCACGGGCCCTGGTCCGGCTCGTGCCAGCGGCGCTCCACCGCCTGCACCATCGCCTCCAGTACCCGCAGCTCGCGGGGCAGCGCGGTGCCGCGGGCGCCCGCCACCGCCGCGATCAGGTCGGCCACCTGGCCGAACACGTCCAGCTGGAGCTGGCGGTTGGCGAGGTTGCCGACCCGCACCGGCCGGGAGCCCGCGTACCCGGGCAGGATCTCGATGACCGCCTCGGGGCCCAGTTCGTTGCCGTCCAGCGTGTAGAGCGGGTGCAGCCGCTCCGGGTGGCCGTCGGTGCGCTCGACGCGCGCCTCCACCCAGCGCAGGAACGCCTCCGCCTCGCCCACCGAGCCCAGCTCCACCAGGGCGCGGGCGGTCATCGCCGCGTCACGCAGCCAGCAGTACCGGTAGTCCCAGTTGCGGACGCCGCCCAGCTCCTCGGGCAGTGACGTGGTGGCGGCGGCGAGGATGCCGCCGGTCTCCCGGTGGCACAGCCCGCGCAGCGTGAGGGCGCTGCGGATGACCTGCTCCCGGCCGACGGACGGCAGCCGCAGCGACCCCGCCCACTCCCGCCAGCCGCGCTCCGTGCGGATGCGGCGGTCGGCGGCCGGGACCGGGGCCGGCGTCAGGTCGTGCGTGCCGAACCGCAGCTCCAGGGTCAGCGTGCCGCCGCAGACGGACAGGTCGACCAGCGCCCGGGCGGAGTGCGTCTCGCCATCGGTGACGATCTCCCACGCGACGCCCGGGGAGTGCAGGGCGACCGGCTCGTTGGAGCCGAGCACCACCAGCCCGTCCGCGCCGTCCTGGTGGCGGGCCTCCAGGCTGATGGCCACCTGCCCGTACTCGGGGCGCGGCGCGAACTCCACCCAGGCCCGCCCGCTGCCGGTGAGCGTGCGGACCAGCACCGAGTCGTTGCCCAGGGTGTCCAGCCAGTCGGTCACGGTCAGCCCGGACCAGCGGGTCTCCACGGTCATCGTGTGCTGCCGGTAACGCTGGCCGAGCGGCAGCGCCTCCCGCTCCGGGGTCACCGAGAAGTGCCCGGCCGGGGTGCCGCCGAGCAGGTCCGCGAAGATCGCCGACGAGTCCGGGCGGGGGTGGCACAGCCAGCTGATCCGGCCGGCGGGGGTCACCAGGGCGACCGTGCGGCGGTTGGCGAGCATCGAGTGCCGCTCGATCGACACCGCGTGCTCCCCGTACAGCCACTTGCGCCGGGTCTCCAGCAGCAGCCCGAGCACCCGGGCCGCCTCGATCGGCTCGGCCACCCGGAACTGCGCCCGGGTGTCGCCCGGTCCGATCTTGATGCCGATGTCCGGCCCGTGCAGGCTGGCGAAGCCGTTCTCGTCGGTCACGTCGTCGCCGATGAACAGCACCGCGCTCGCACCCACCTGCTGGCGCAGCGCGTCGAGCGCGGTGCCCTTGTGGGTGCGGATCGCGGACAGCTCGATGACCATCTTGCCCTGGGTGACGTGCACCTCGGGCCAGGCCGCCGGGCCGGTCAGGACCGCCTCGTTGACCTCGGCGGCCACCTGCGGCTCGGCGGTCCGGGTGTGCACCGCGACGCTGGCCGGCTTGTGCTCCAGCCGCACGCCGGGCCGCCCCCGCACGATGTCCTCGAGGGTGGCCTGGAGCCGGGCCCGCAGGTCGATCTCGTCCGGGCCGAGGCGCTCGACGAAGCCGATGTCGAACTCCGAGCCGTGGCTGCCCACCAGGTAGATCTCGCTGGGCAGCCGGGACAGGGTGGCCAGGTCGCGCAGGGCGCGGCCGGACACCACCGCCGCGGAGGTCTGCGGGAGCGTGGCGAGCGCGCGCAGGGCCGCCACCGACTCCGGCAGCGGCCGGGCGGTGGTGGGGTCGGGGACGATGGGCGCCAGGGTGCCGTCGTAGTCGCAGGCGACCAGCAGGTTCGGCACGCGGGCGGCCCGCCCGACGGCGGCGCGCAGGGCGGGGTCGAGTTGATCTGTCACTTATTCGTTCTCCGGTACACCCAGGGTGGAAAGGAAGGACTTGGCCCACTGCCGCACGTCATGGCTGCGTAGGTGGCGCTGCATTATCCGCATACGGCGCCGGGCCTCCACCGGTTCGACGTGCACGGCACGGATCAGCGCGTCCTTGACACCGTCCGGATCGTGCGGGTTGCACAGGAACGATTGACGCAACTCCGTGGCGGCGCCGGCGAACTCGCTGAGTACCAGGGCGCCGCCGGTGTCGGCGCGGGCGGCGACGTACTCCTTGGCGACGAGATTCATCCCGTCGCGCAGTGGCGTCACCATCATGACATCGGCGGCCAGGTAGAGCGCCGCCAGTTCGCTGCGGCTGTAGGACTGGTGCAGATAGTGCACCGCCGGGACGCCGACCTTGGCGAACTCGCCGTTGATCCGCCCCACCTCGCGTTCGACCTTGACCCGCAGCGCCTGGTAGTGCTCGACCCGCTCCCGGCTCGGGGTGGCGACCTGCACCATGACCGCCTCCGGCACGGTCAGCTTCCGGTCGGCCAGCAGTTCGCGGAACGCCTTGAGGCGCAGCTCGATGCCCTTGGTGTAGTCCAGCCGGTCCACGCCCAGGATGATCGTCTTCGGGTTGCCCAGCTCCTCGCGGATCTGTTTGGCGCGCGCCTGCACCTCCGGGGTGGCGACCATCGCCTCCATCTCCTTGACGTCGATGGAGATGGGGAACGCACCGGCCCGCACCGGTCGCCCGTCCACGTCGATGACCTGGCCCTCGTACCGCAGGCCGAGCAGGTGCCGGGCGAGCCGGACGAAGTTCTGGGCGGCCAGCCGCTGCTGGAAGCCGACCAGGTCGGCGCCGAGCAGGCCGCGCAGGATCTCCGCCCGCACCGGCATCTGCATGAACAGCTCGATCGGCGGGAACGGGATGTGCAGGAAGAACCCGATCCGCAGGTCCGGGCGCTGCTCGCGGAGCATCGCGGGCACCAGTTGGAGCTGGTAGTCCTGCACCCAGACGGTGGCGCCCTCCGCGGCCACCTCCGCCGCCGCGTCGGCGAAGCGCTGGTTCACCATCCGGTACGCCTCGCGCCAGCGCCGCTTGAACACCGGGGTCTCGACCGCGTCGTGGTACAGCGGCCAGATCGTCGCGTTGGACGAGCCCTCGTAGTACCGCTCCAGCTCCTCGGCCGACAGCGGCACCGGGTGCAGGCGGATGCCGTCCAGCTCGAACGGCTCGGGAGCGTCGCCGGTGCCGCCGGCCCAGCCGACCCACGTGCCGCGGTGCTCGACCAGCACGGGGTGCAGCGCGGTCACCAGGCCGCCCGGGCTGCGCCGCCATTCACGCCCCTGGGAGGTCGTCACCTCGTCCACCGGTAGACGGTTGGCGACGACGACGAACGAGCTGCGTACGGTCATGCATGCCTCCGGCCGACGAGCGGGTTCACCAGCGAGGGTACTGAACCGTGGGTGCCGGCCGGTACTTGAGGGCCGCCAGGGAATGTGGCAACCCGGGGTGACCTTGTGATTCTGTGGTCCCTGGCACACCGGAGTGCGGGGGCGGGCCGACCGGCCGACCACCCGCCTGGGAGGATTGACCGGACGGCGGCCCGAGCCGCACGACTTTCTGCGAATTACCGGAGGTAGGCCGCACCGTGGCCCAGTACATCTACGTCTTGGAGAAGGCGCGCAAGGCGCACGGCGACAAGGTCGTGCTGGACAACGTGACGCTGAGCTTCCTGCCCGGTGCGAAGATCGGCGTCGTCGGCCCGAACGGGGCCGGCAAGTCCAGCCTGCTCAAGATCATGGCGGGGTTGGACCGGCCCAGCAACGGCGAGGCCCGGCTGATGCCCGGCTACACCGCCGGCCTGCTGGCGCAGGAGCCGCCGCTGAACGAGGAGAAGACCGTTCTCGGCAACATCGAGGAGGCGGTCGCCGAGACGAAGGCGAAGCTGGAGCGGTTCAACAAGATCGCCGAGCAGATGGCGACGGACTACTCCGACGAGCTGATGGAGGAGATGGGCCGGCTTCAGGAGGAGCTGGACCACGCCGACGCGTGGGACATCGACTCCAAGCTCGAACTGGCGATGGACGCGCTGCGCTGCCCGCCGCCGGACGCCGAGGTCGGCCAGCTCTCCGGTGGCGAGCGGCGCCGGGTGGCGCTGTGCAAGCTGCTGCTGGAGGCGCCGGACCTGCTGCTGCTGGACGAGCCCACCAACCACCTGGACGCGGAGAGCGTGCAGTGGCTGGAGCAGCACCTGGCCAAGTACGCCGGCACCGTGCTGGCGATCACCCACGACCGGTACTTCCTGGACAACGTGGCCGGCTGGATCCTCGAGCTGGACCGCGGCCGGGCCATCGGCTACGAGGGCAACTACTCCACGTACCTGGAGAAGAAGGCGCAGCGGCTGTCCGTGGAGGGCCGCCGGGACGCCAAGCTGAAGAAGCGGCTGTCCGACGAGCTGGAGTGGGTGCGGTCCAACGCCAAGGCGCGGCAGACCAAGTCGCGCGCCCGGCTGGACCGGTACGAGGAGATGGCCACCGAGGCGGAGAAGACCCGCAAGCTGGACTTCGAGGAGATCCAGATCCCGCCGGGCCCGCGCCTGGGCAACACGGTCATCGAGGTCAGCCACCTGAAGAAGGGCTTCGGCGACCGGGTCCTCATCGACGACCTGAGCTTCTCGCTGCCGCGCAACGGCATCGTCGGCATCATCGGCCCGAACGGCGTCGGTAAGACCACGCTGTTCAAGACGATCGTGGGCCTGGAGCAGCCGGACGCCGGCGCGGTGAAGGTCGGCGAGACGGTCCAACTGTCCTACGTCGACCAGAACCGCGAGGGCCTGCACGGCGACAAGACCGTCTGGGAGATCGTCTCCGACGGGCTGGACCACCTGATGGTCGGCAAGGTCGAGATGCCGTCCCGGGCCTACGTGGCCGCGTTCGGCTTCAAGGGCCCGGACCAGCAGAAGCCCACGAAGGTGCTCTCCGGTGGCGAGCGCAACCGGCTCAACCTGGCGCTCACGCTGAAGATCGGCGGGAACGTGATCCTGCTCGACGAGCCCACCAACGACCTGGACGTGGAGACCCTGTCCAGCCTGGAGAACGCGCTGCTGGAGTTCCCCGGCTGCGCCGTGGTGATCTCCCACGACCGGATGTTCCTGGACCGGGTCGCCACGCACATCCTGGCCTGGGAGGGCACCGAAGAGGACCCGGACCGCTGGTTCTGGTTCGAGGGCAACTTCGAGGCGTACGAGAAGAACAAGATCGACCGGCTGGGCGCCGAGGCGGCCCGGCCGCACCGGGTGACGTACCGGAAGTTGACCCGAGACTGAGATCACCCGTGCGCGGGTAGCGGCCGGATCGGCGGCATGTGGGACGCTGTCCCCATGCTGCCGACCGCCTCCCGCGGTGGGGTGTGACCGGTTTGCGGTACATCCACCACGTCGCCGTCCGCTGGTCCGACATGGACGCCTACGGCCACGTCAACAACGCCCGCTTCCTCACCCTGTACGAGGAGGCGCGGGTCGCCCTGATGTTCATCGGTGCGCGCGCGGCGGGGCTCACCTCGCTGGAGCGGGGCGTGGTGATCGTCCGCCACGAGGTCGACTACCTGCGCCCGGTCGACTTCGACGACAAGGTCCGCATCGAGTTGTGGATCGAGCAGATTCGACCGTCCCGGTTCGACGTCGGGTACGAGTTGTTCGACGGCGACGCGGTGGCCAGCCGGGCCCGCTCGGTCTGCGCGCCGTACGACCTGGCGGCGCAGCGTCCCCGCCGGCTCACCGCCGAGGAGGCCGAGTTTCTGGGCCGGTACCGGGAGGAGCAGCCATGAGCGCGACCGGGCTGACCCACGGCCTGGCCGGCGTGTCGGACGCCGGGGCCTTCCTGGCCCGGCTGGCCCGCCTGAACCCGGCGGCCCCGGTGCGCCTGTGCCGGGCCGGCGCCGGTGTCGAACTGTGGGCGATGCTGCCGTGGAACGTGCTGGTCACCCGCACGGTCCGGGGCGGGGGCTGCGGTGACGTGACGGTCTCCGCCGGTGCCCTGCTGGCGGAACTGGCCAAGGGGGGCACGATTCTGCCGCCGGCCCGCGACGGGGACTGGCGCTGGCCGCTGCCGCCGAACGCGGTCGAGCAGGTCGAGCGGGTGCCCGCGTCCCGGCTGCGCCGGATCGGGGCGGCCGCCGCCGGTACGCTGCGCGAGGCCGCCGAGAGCGGGGTGCGCGGCCGCCCGGTGGGGCAGCGGGTCCTGCGCGACGCGCTCCTCGACCACGTGGCGATCACCGTGACCACCCCGTCCGGCCCGCCGATCGAGGTGCCGCAGCGGCTCGTGCAGGCCGTCCTCCAGATGGGCTTCCTGGGCGCCGCCGACGCCGCCGGGCAGGAGGCGCCGGTGGGGGTCAGGAGCGGCGGTGACTGGGTCGGGCTGGCCGCACCGTTTGGCACCGCGTGGCTGCGCACGGCCCACACCCTGTCGCTGCGCCCCCGGGGGTAGGTTTCCCGGCTTCCGCCCGGGATGGGCCTAGTCATCCATTCGGCTGACCCGTTATGGTCCGTGAAGACAACGCAGGCCGTTGGGGGGATGACCTGAGCCGGCTGTACGGGTAGCGTCGTGCCTCGGGTCCGACGCACAGTACTCAGCCGGATCCGCTGGGGAGCGAGGTGCACGACTATGCCGTGGTGGTCATGGCGCCCCGGGCAGCCGGGTGGCGGAACGTCCGGTTCGCGGTCAGCGACCGGAGCCGAGCGGGCCGTGCGATTCGGCCCACCGGCCCAGCGCAGCCCCTCGTCGGCGCCTCCGCCGGCGGAACGCCAGGCCGAGCGCCCGATCGAGCGCCAGGTGGAGCGGTCGAGCGTCGAGACCCTTCCGGTGGTCGTCTCCGAGGTCACGCTCCAACGCCTCGGCGAGGCTCTCGACCTGCTGGACGTGAAGTACCTGGCCGACGGCGACGGCAGCCTGCTGGCGATGTGGGAGCGGCACGCCGTGCTGTTCACTTTGGAGGGTCCGGACGACGAGATCCTCGTGGTGCGCGCCCGGCCGCACTCCACCGTCCCGCCGGACTGGGCCGACCACGCGTACCGGGTCGTCAACGAGTGGAACCACACCCGCCGGTTCTGCAAGGCGTACGTGGGCGACCCGACCGAGCGCGGCCAGTTGCCGATCTACGCGGAGATGCAGGTCCCGCTCTCCGCCGGGGCGCACGACGCGCTCCTGGTGGAGTTGCTGGACTGCGGCGCCGCGGTCGCCACGTCCTTTGTGGACTGGCTGCACGACGAGGGCGCGCTGCTCTGACCGGCGCCGGCCGGACCGGGTCTTGTGAGGACGGGCGCCACCACCCTTGACGCCCGTCCTCACCGCACCGGCCGTGCGTCAGCCGACCGGTCGCCGCACCACGCCGGCCGGCTTGATGACGGGCCGGCCGGCATCCCAGGCGCCGGGGCGGCCGGAGCCGCCCGTGGCGCCGGTGGGGAACATGCCGATCCGGCCGTGGTACTCGCGGCCGAGTTGGTCGGTGTCGGAGCCGACCAGCAGCCCCTCGGGGATGGCGACGAACGCTCGCACCCCCACGCCCCGGGTACGGGTGGGGTTCCACGGCAGTGCCTTGCCGGTGCGCGGGTCGATCGCCCCGATCCCCGGTCGGCTCACCGCACCCGGGCCGGCCGTCTTGTGCCCGTACGGGTTGTCCAGCCACTGCTGGTGGCCGCCCACGTAGACGGCGCTGCCGGTCACGGCCACCGCGTACAGGGTGTTCCCGCCCGTGTGGTTCACCCACGTCGGATCGTGCCGCCCCGTGCCGGCCAGGTCGAAGCGCGCCGCCGTATCGCACATCCGGTCCGGTGCCGAGTCGTGCCCGGTGGTGACCACCACGAAGTAGCTGCCGTCCGGGGCGAGGTCCACGCCGCGCACGTACGTCTCGAAGTCGCTGGGGCTGCACACCGGCTGGTAGGCGGTGGTGTACCAGTCGACCGCGGCGCCGTCGCGGGCGTCGAGCACCGCCACCTGGCTGCGCGGCTGCTCGCCGGCGTGGGTCAACCCGCCGATGACCACGAGGCGGGCGCCGTTGGGCGAGAGCGCCATGTCCTCCACTTTGACCCGGGTCAGGCCCCGCGCCGCCAGCCTCGCGTCGAACCCGTGGTCCACGGCGCCGGTCACGGCGTCGATCCGGGCCAGTCCGACGCGGGGCACGCCGGTCATGGCGCTGAACGTGCCGCCCGCGTACACCCGGTCGCCCCGGACGGCGAGCGTGCGCACGTCGCCCCAGTTGATCCGGGCCGCGAAGTCGGGCAGCCGTGCCCCGTCGCTGACCCGCAGCCGCGCGACGCCCCGCTGACTGGCGCCGTTGACCTGCTTGAACGCCCCGCCCACGTAGACGGTGCCGTCGGCGCCCGGTGCCAGCGCGTACACCGGACCGTCGAGGTCCGGGGCGAAGGAGTGCACCTGCCCGTTGTCCAGCCCGAATGCGAACAGGTACGGCCGCTGGTACCGCCAGCGGGCCGGGGCGTCCGTCACCTCGGTGAAGTCGCCGCCGACCACCACCGTCCGGTCCACCACGGTGATCGCCCGGACCGTCCCGTCCAGCACGTGGGGGGTCCAGTCCACCGGGTCGTCGCTCACCACTTCGGGGTGTGCGGTCTGTGCCGTGGCGGGCAGGACCCCGGCGGCCACGGTCGTGGCGATGAGGGCGGTGAAGGCGAGTAGGCGTCGGCGCATGGGGGCGGCTCCCGTGACGGCTCGGGGATGGGGACACACCGTCAACGAAGAAATGCCCTTTTCGTTCTGCCTTGTCCGTGTGTCGTGTGGCCCGGCGCGGTGCGGGAGGGGGCGGAGGCCGCTGTGGCTCGCCGCGCGTCAGGGGGTGGGGGAGGCGTCATCCATGGTGTTGACCATGAACCAGGCGGCGCGCTCCAGGTAGTCCCAGAAGATCTTGTCCTGCTCCGGCGGGAGGTTGAGCGTGGTCAGGGCGCGGCGCATCTGGGCGAGCCAGGCGTCCCGCTCGGCGGGGCCGATGCGGAACGGGGCGTGGCGCATGCGCAGGCGGGGGTGGCCGCGCCGCTCGGAGTAGGTGGTCGGGCCGCCCCAGTACTGCATGAGGAACAGCCGGAACCGCTCGTTGGCCGGGCCCAGATCCTCCTCCGGGTAGAGGGGACGCAGGATCGGGTCGGTGGCGACCCCGGCGTAGAACTCGTCGATCAGCTTGCGGAACGCGGGCTCGCCGCCGATCTCGTCGTAGAAGGTGGAGGGGTCGCTCACCCCTCCATACTGCCAGGTCTACAGGGAGACCCCGCCCGTGGCGGGCCGCGCGGCCTCGCCCGCGGCGGCGCTCGGGATGGCGCCCGTGACGGCGTGCCCGGCGGCCGGCACCGGCTGGGCGGGCGCGGCGGCGGCCTCGTTGAGTTGCGCGTTGGTGGTGATGGCGTGCTCGATGGAACTGGCGGAGGGCCAGTTGAGGGAGGCGGCGAGGATCAGCGCGACCCCGGCGAGGCTCCACAGGCCGACCACCATCGGCAGGCTGAGCCGGTCGGCGAGCAGGCCGGTCGCCATGACGCCCACGCCCTGCATGATCTGCACACCGCTCTGCATGACGCCGAACGCCCGGGCCCGGTAGGCCGCGGGCAGAACCTGCACGAACAGGCCGTTGGCCGCCGGCAGCATGCCGGCGGTGGCGAAGCCGCAGCAGGCGGACATCAGGGCGATGCCGGCCACCGGCGGGTTCAGCACCGCCGGTACCAGGGCCAGCGGCGCCAGCACCGCGAACGGCCGGATCAGGGACCGGCGCATGGCGGGGCGGACGAGACGGCCGATGATCAGGCCGGCGAGGACGTAGCCGACGTGGTGGGCCGCCATGATCACGCTCTGGCTGACGCCGCGCGCACCGTCGCTGCTCACCTCGGCGGCCCAGGCGGCCGCCAGCCCGTCCGGGACGGCGGCGACCAGCATGGAACTGAACACCAGGATCGCGATCGCCCGCAGGATGCGGGTGCCGAAGACGACGCGGAACCCATCGACGGTGTCTCGGAGCAGGTGGCGCTCCTCCTCGGCGGGCAGCAGCGAGGGGTGCTCGCGCAACCCGACGCGCAGCAGTACGGCCGAGATCAGGAACGTGAACCCGTCGACGATCAGCGCCAGCCGGGGGTTCACCGGGACCAGCAGCGAGCCGACCGCGTACCCGGTGAACTGGGCGATTTGGCCGGTGGTGATGTTCAGGGCCAGGCCGACGACGAGCCGGTCGCCGGTGAGCAGGACCGGGATGAGCGCGGAGCGGGCCGCCTGGGCCGGCGGGTTCAGCAGGGCGGTGAGGAACAGCAGGCCGAGCAGCGCCGGGATGGGCAGGAACGGGAGCGCGACCGCCGAGATGAGCAGCATTCGCAAGACATCGCAGAACACCATGACCCGCCGGAACGGCAGCCGCTCGGCGAGCGCCGCGAGGAACGGCCCGCCGACGATCCAGGGTGCGTAACTGAGCGCGAACGTCGCGGCGGACAGCGCGACCGAGGAGGTCTTCTCGTAGACCAGGCCGGTGACGGCGGCGCGCGCGAGGTAGTCGCCGAACCAGGAGATGGCGCTCGCCAGGTACAGTGCCCCGAACTCCCGGCTCGCGAACACCTCGCGAAATGTCGCCGGGCGCTGTGTGGCACGCACCTCGCTGGACACGGGGTCCTCCATCGCTACCGACAGCCACCGCCACGGTGTTTCTCGTCGCGGAACGTAGCCAAACGGTTCGGACTCTTCGACCTATCGGCAAGCTTCGACCGAAGCTTTGTCCGGGATTCTGCCTGAATTGCTTAACCCTGGCTAGGGCGAACGGCGGTGTGGTCGTCTGTCCGACTGAACGAAAGGACGATACCTAAGTCGCCGGCCGGTACGGAACCCTAGGCCGCCCGGTCGAGGCGGCCGATCCGTCCAGGCCACGTTGATAACGCCGGTACCGCCGGGTGGTCAGGTGGCGCTGCCCGCGCCGAGCGCGTCGTCGGGGGGTGCGGCCGGTCGGGGGTACACCCGGCCGGCGGCGATCCGGGCCGTGATGCCGGCGTCGTCCAGCGCCTCGGCGAGCCGGCGGCGCAGTGCGCGGTTGACCCGGAACTGGCCCTCGGCGGTGGTCTTGGCGATCGTGCGGACCACCGCGCCGTCCACCGTGATCTGCTCGACCCCGAGCACCTCCGGCGGGTCGATGAAGTACTCGGCGTACGCCGGGTCCCCGGCGACCGTGGCGGCGGCCTCGCGCAGCACGGTGCCGGCCTCCTCGACGCCGGCGAAGCCGATCGGCATGTCCACGACCACCACCGCCCAGCCCTGGCTCTTGTTGCCGACCCGGACGATCTCGCCGTTGCGGATGTACCAGAGGACGCCCCGGCCGTCCCGGATCGTGGTGACCCGCAGCCCCACCGACTCGACCGTGCCGGTCGCCTCGCCCACGTCCACCGTGTCGCCGACGCCGTACTGGTCCTCCAGCAGCATGAACAGCCCGGCGATCAGATCCTTCACCAGGGACTGCGCGCCGAAGCCCAGGGCCACGCCGACGATGCCGGCGCTGGCCAGCAGCGGGCCGAGGTTGAACCCGAGTTCGCCGAGGACCAGCAGCAGCGCGACCCCGAACACGGTGGCGGTGACGAAGCTGCGCAGCACCGACCCGATCGCCTCGGCGCGCTGGCGGCGGCGTTCGGGAATGGCGGCGGCGTCCTGCTGGAGGGCCGCGTTCATCCGCTCCCGCAGCGGCTTCAGCGCGGTCGGGACGGCGCCGTTGGAAGTGGTCCGGACCAGCCGGCTGATCGCCCGCTGGAGCAGGAACCGCAGCAGCACCGCGACCAGGATGATGCCGAGAATGCGCAGCGGCTTGATCAGAATCCAGTAGCTGCTCTCGGCGAACCAAACGGAGCCCGTGAGGTCGTACATCTGGGTGCACAGCGGATCGTTGGTGCAGGCCGGCCCGATGGTCTCGGTGGGGGCCCCGGGGCTCGGGTCGGGCGGCAGCGCCAGAAGGGCTTCGAGTGGCAGGCGTGCGAGCACGGACCTTTAGTACCGCATTGGGGGCGGGTGTGACAGGCGGGGTCCCGCATGGGCGTCGGTCAATCGGTACGAAACGGGCAACTCACGCAGCGGTGTCAAAGCTTCACTTCCCAGGGGCGTGATCGGGGGGCGATTAGTACGTGCAATTCACTCACCTATCGGGGACTATTGGCGCACAGGCGTCGGCGATCGGTCGGCGCGGCGAGGCCGCATGCGGTGGCCGCGCGGAGTCCGTCGGCAACTGACAGGAGCGGGGCCCAGGACCGGAGGGTGACGGCGATGCCTGACATACGCAGCAGGAGTGCCGCCGCGTTGGTTCTCAACGCGACATACGAGCCCCTGTGCGTGGTGTCCGTCCGCCGAGCGACCATCCTCGTGTTGTCCGCCCGTGCCGTGTGCGTCGCGGACGGCGAGGGCATGCTGCACAGCGTCCGCCGCGAGATGCCCGTCCCGTCCGTGATCCGGCTGACTCGGTACGTGCGCGTGCCGTATCGGACCCACATCGGCCTGTCCCGCCGGGCGATCTTCGCCCGGGACGGCGGCCGGTGCGCGTACTGCCGCGGGCCGGCCGAGACGATCGACCACGTCATGCCGCGCAGCCGGGGCGGCCGGCACGCCTGGGAGAACGTGGTGGCGGCCTGCGCCCGGTGCAACCACACCAAAGGGGATCGCACCGTCGCCGAACTCGGTTGGCGGCTCAACGCCATCCCCGCCGCGCCGAAGGGCGCGGCGTGGCGCGTCTTGGGGCACCGGACGCCCGATCCCCGCTGGGCGGACTGGCTCGACCTGCCCGGGATGGCGGCCTAGCGCCCGGCCCGGTTATGTCACGCGCGTGCGCTGCGCCGGGAACGCCAGGTAGGAGCCGTCCGCGACGATGTCGCGCAGCCGCGCCAGCCCGGTGTACACGTCCTCGTACCGGGTGTACAGCGGGGCGAGGCCGAGGCGCAGGCGGTCCGGGGTGCGGAAGTCGGGGATCACCTTCGCCGCCTTGAGTGCCTGGCACATCCGCCACGCCTGCGGGTGGTGCAGCGTGACGTGGGCGCCCCGGCGGTCGTCGTCGCGTGGCGAGGCGAGCGTCAGGCCGAGCGGGGCCAGCCAGGCGTCGTACAGGTCGCACGCGTACCGGCCGAGCCCGCGTGCCTTGGCGGCGATCCGGTCGATGCCCGCCTCCGCGGTGAGCCGGATGCCCTCCAGCGCCCCGTACGCGCCGAGCAC
Organism: Rhizomonospora bruguierae; assembly: GCF_018397995.1. Lineage (GTDB taxonomy): Bacteria > Actinomycetota > Actinomycetes > Mycobacteriales > Micromonosporaceae > Rhizomonospora > Rhizomonospora bruguierae. The sequence goes on along the minus strand of NZ_BBQH01000025.1, from coordinate 32,199 downwards.
CGGCGGGGTGCCCACCAGGAACCGGTCGATCGAGTCCGCCGGGTCGTAGCCGCCGGCCATGCCGAATTGGTCCCGCTGGCCGAACCAGCCCCAGATGGGTTGGCGCAGTTCGGCCTGGAGCCCGCCGCGCACGTACACGAAGGACGGGGCGCCCGGCCCGCCGTTGAGGTGCTTGTACGTGCAGCCGGCCGCCAGGTCGGCGCCGGCCGCCGCGAGCGGGATCGGCACCGAGCCGACCGAGTGCGACAGGTCCCACAGGGTCAGCGCCCCGGCGGCGTGCGCGTCGGCGGTGATGCCGGGCAGGTCGGCGACGGCGCCGGACCGGTACGCGACGTGCGACAGGCTGACCAGGGCCACATCGTCGTCCAGGGCGTCCCGGACCGCGGCCGCGTCCACGCCCCGGTCCGGGTCGGTCGCGAGGACCCGCAGGTCCAGGCCCCGCGCGGCGGCGAGGCCCTGGAGCACGTACCGGTCGGTGGGGAAGTTGTCGTCGTCCGTGACGATGACGCGGCGCCCGGGGCGGGCGTCGAGCGCGGCGGCGGCGAGCTTGTAGAGGTTGACCGTGGTGGAGTCGGCGAGTACCAGCTCCTCGGGCGCGGCGTCCAGGACCCGGCCGGCGAGCGCGGCGCCGGCCTCGCGGGCCAGCCCGATCCACTCCGACCAGCCGTCGATGAGCCGCTCGCCCCACTCCGTCTCGACGACGGTGCGGAGCCGGTCCCGGGTGGCCAGCGGGAGCCTGCCCAGGGAATTTCCGTCCAGATAGATCAGATCGTCATCGACGATGATAAATCGGCTCCGGAATCCGGCGAGGTCGTCGCGGGCATCGAGCGCGCGGGCGGCGGCGAGGAGATCGTCCACGGCGCCACGGTAGACACCGCGATAGATCGCCCCCGGCTCGGGTATCCCCTGGTGGCTCCGCTACCGTGAGACCGTCCGAAGTCGTTGCGACGCCGGGGGGCGGAGGCATTGGCCGTTAGCAGTACGGTGCTCATCTATGTCATCGTGCCCGCGGTGATCTTCGCGGTCGTCGCCGCCCTGGCGATGCTCGGCGGGAGCCGGCGCCGTGGCCGCCGGTACCGGCCGGGGCGGCCGTACGAGTTCACCCCGGTCTGGTTCCTGTCCAACGCGGCGGGCGGCGCCGAGCCCGGCGGTGGCCGGGAGCTCGCCGCGGGCGGCACCTACCGCGCCCTGCCGGCCACCTCGGCCGCGGCCGGGCTGACGGTGCAGGAGCGGCCGGCCGGGCCGCGCGGTACGGGAGGCGCAAGTGACCGCTGGTAGCCACACCCAGGGCGAGGTGAACCCGGTCGCGGACCCCGTCGACTCGCCGTTCACCACCCGCCAGCTGCTCCGCCTCGACGAGGCGCTGCGGATCGCCGACGAGTCCACCGGGCTGACCTACAGCCTGTACGTGGGCGAACTGGACGAGCCGGTCCGCGGGCACGCCGAGAAGCTGCTCGCCGAACTGCCCGCCCCGGACGACTCGGTCCTGCTGGCGGTCTCGCCCGGCCAGCGCGTCCTGGAGATCGTGACCGGGGCGAACGCCCGCAAGCGGATCACCGACCGGGACGCCAAGCTGGCCGCCCTGTCGATGGCGGCCGCGTTCACCGGCGGCGACCTGGCCGGCGGTGTGATCAGCGGCCTGGCGCAGCTGGCCGACCGGGGCGGCCGGAGCCGCTGACCCGCCGCCGCGGCGGCGCACCCGGCGGCGGTACGACCACGACCTCTTCCGGTGGGTCTCCAAACGGCGTCATGGCCGATCGGACGCGCCGCGTTCCCGGGTGGTTCCCGCCCGGCGCCACCCATGCGACGACAAGGGGGCCGGCGCCCAGACGGGCCGGCCCCCTTCGCACGCCCCTCAGGCCGCCGCGTCCCGCTCCCGCGCCCGCAGCGCCCGCACCACGCCGTCCTTGCCCTCCGCGACCAGCCGGCGCAGCGACGCCGGGCGCCCGGCCTCGGCCAGCCACGCGTCGGTCTCGGCGACCGTCTCGCCGCTGATCTGGAACGTCGGGTAGGCCAGCAGCACGAACTCGTGCGCCGGGCCGCTGTCCAGCCTCGCCCAGGCGGCGTCCACCACCTCGTGGTACCGCCGCGCGTACGGCGCGGTCAGCCCCACCTGCACCGGGTGCTGGAAGCCCTCCAGCAGCGACCGGTGCAGCCAGTTCGGCAGCGCCTCGTCGCCGGTCAGGCGGCGCCACACCTCGGCCTTGGCCGCCTCGGTCGGCACCAGCGCCAGCACCCGGGCGGCCTCCCGCTCGCCGCTGGCGGTGCGGTCCCGCTCCAGCTCCGCCTCGATCTCCTGCTCGTCGGCCGCCCCGTTCGCCACCAGCGTGGCCAGCAGCGCCCAGCGCAGCTCGGTGTCGATCGCCAGGCCCTCCGGCACGCCGTCGCCGGCCAGCCAGCCGCGCAGCACGGCCAGCTCCGCCGCGGACCGGGCCGCGCCGACGAACGCCCGGGCCCACTGCAACTGGGCCCCGCTGCCCGGCTCGGCGCCCGCCGCGGTGGCCCGCGCGACCCGGGCGAACTCCGCCCAGCCGGTCGGCGCCCACGCCGGGTCCGCGTAGTACGACAGCGCCCCCGCGACCTGGCGCAGCACGCCGGTGACCAGGCTCATGTCCCGCTCGGCGGGCAGGCCGGCCAGGACCAGCGCCACGAAGTCGCGGGCCGGAAGTTCCGCGTCCCGGACCATGTCCCAGGCCGCCGTCCAGAGCAGCGAGCGGGCCAGCGACGACTCCATGCCGGCGATGTGCCGCACCACCGCCGCCATCGACCGCTCGTCCAGGCGCACCTTGGCGTAGGTCAGGTCGTCGTCATTGAGCAGCAGCACGTCCGCCGCCGGGCGGCCGGCCAGCGCCGGCACCTCGGTGCGCTCGCCGGCCACGTCCACCTCGACGCGCTCCCGGCGGACCAGCGCGCCGTCCTTCAGGTCGTACAGGCCGATCGCGAGCCGGTGGGTGCGCAGCGTCGGGTACTGCGCCGGCGCCTCCTGGAGTACCGCCACCGAGGCGTACGTGCCGTCGCCCGCCAGCTCGAACGACGGGTGCAGCGTGTTGACCTGCGCCGTCTGCAACCACTGCGCCGAGAAGTCCCGCAGTTCCCGGCCGGAGGCCGCCTCCAGGGCGCTCAGCAGGTCCGTGAACGTCGCGTTGCCCCACGCGTGCTTCGCGAAGTACGAGCGCAGCCCCGCCAGGAACGCCTCCTCGCCCACGTACGCGACCAGCTGCTTGAGCACGCTGGCGCCCTTGGCGTACGTGATGCCGTCGAAGTTGACCTCGACGGCGGCGACGTCCGGCATCTCGGTGTAGACCGGGTGGGTGGAGGAGAGTTGGTCCTGCCGGTAGCCCCAGTTCTTGCGGATCGCCAGGAACGTGGTCCAGGCGTCGGAGAACCGGGTGGCGTTGGCGTTGCACCAGTGGCTGGCCCACTCCGCGAACGACTCGTTCAGCCACAGGTCGTCCCACCAGCGCATGGTCACCAGGTCGCCGAACCACATGTGCGCCAGTTCGTGCAGGATGGTGTTGGCGCGGTTCTCGTGCTCGTAGTCGGTCACCTGGGACCGGAAGATGTAGCGCTGCTCGGCGTGCACCACGCAGCCGAAGTTCTCCATCGCGCCGGCGTTGAAGTCGGGCACCCACAGCTGGTCGTACTTGGGGAGCGGGTAGCGCACCCCGAACTTCTCGTGGAAGTAGTCGAAGCCCTGCTTGGTGACCAGGAACAGGTCGTCCGCGTCGGTGTACCGGGCCATGCTGCGCCGCGCGTAGACGCCGAGGTCGATGCCGTCGTGGTGGTCGGTGAACTCCTGGTACGGGCCGGCGCACAGCGCGGTCACGTAGGTGCTCATCCGCACCGAGGGGACGAAGTGGACCGTCTTGGCGCCCGCGTCCGCCGGCTCCTCCCGCTCCACCGGCATGTTGGACACCACCCGCCAGTGCCCCGGCACGGTCGCCCGCCAGGTGTACTGGCTCTTCAGGTCCGGCTGGTCGAAGCAGGCGAAGACGCGCTGGGCGTCGTTCGTCTCGAACTGGCTGTAGAGGTAGACCTCCTTGTCCACCGGGTCCACGCTGCGGTGCAGGCCCTGGCCGCTGGAGGAGTACGGGAAGTCGGCGTCCACCACCAGCACGTTCTCCTCGGCCAGGTCGGGCACCGGCAGCCCGCCCTCCGGGCTCCAGCCCGACCCGTCCAGCGGCTCGCCGTTGAGCGTGGCCGACCGCAGCCGCTCCGCCGCCACCTCCACGAACGTGCCCGCGCCGGGCTGGGCGCAGCGGAACCGCACCTCGGTGACCGAGCGGAAGGTGCCCTCGCCGGGGCCACCGGTGCCATCCGTCAGATCCAGGCTGATGTCGTACCCCGTCACGTCGAGCAGGCGGGCCCGCTCGATCGCCTCCACCTGGGTCAGGTTGTGCACTCCGGCCACGGCCAACTCTCCATCCACAAGGTCGATCCGGCCGTCGTCGTTGGCGGCGGACCCGGTACGGCGCCCCGTCCCTGCGCCGAGTTTTGCATGCCACCCTAGCCGGGCCGGCGTGCCCCAGGTCACTTGCTGAGCGCCGTGCAGGGTGGGGGCAAGGGGTACAGGATGCGTAAGGAGCGTCATGATGGACACTCCACACTCCGGTCCGATTTCAGGGGAGGCTCGGCGTGGCCGACGAGCGCAACACCGCAGACATGTGGTTCGACCCCATCTGTCCCTGGGCGTGGATGACGTCCCGGTGGCTGCTGGAGGTCGAGAAGGTCCGGGAGATGGCCATCCGGTTCCACGTGATGAGCCTGTCCGTGCTGAACGAGGGCCGTGCCGAACTGCCCGAGCAGTACCGCGAACTGATGGCGAAGGGCTGGGGGCCGGTACGGGTCTGCATCGCCGTCGAGCAGAAGTACGGGCCGGAGAAGCTGCGGGACCTCTACACCGCGCTCGGCACCCGCATCCACCTCGGCAAGCAGGATCTGGGCCCCGACCTGTACCGTGCCGCCCTGGCGGAGGTCGGTGCCGACCCGGCGCTGGCCGCCGTCGCCGACTCCACCGAGTACGACGGGGCGCTGCGCGCCAGCCACAACGCCGGCATGAAGCCGGTCGGCACCGACGTGGGCACCCCGGTCATCCACGCGCCCGGCCCGGTGCCCGGCGAGCGGATCGCCTTCTTCGGTCCGGTCGTCACCCCCGCGCCCAAGGGCGACGCCGCCGCCCGCCTCTGGGACGGCGTCCTGCTGGTCGCCGGCACCCCCGGCTTCTACGAGCTGAAGCGCACCCGGGAGTTGGGTCCGATCTTCGACTGAACCGCTGTCCGCCACCCGCCAGAGGGGTGCCGCCGGCGTGACCCGGGCGCGACGCTGGTCGTTGCCCACAGTGACACGGCACCCTTCTGACGGAGGCGACTTTCGGTGGCCGAGAACAACCCGACCCCCTGGCGGCGCCGCGCCGCCCGGTCCGAGGTCGAGGCCAGCACCGGCACCAGCTACTGGACCGTCGACCCGCCACCCCCGGCCGCCTCCGGCCCGCCCGCCGACCTGGTCGCGCCGCCGATCCTGGTCGGCGCGTTCCCGGTCCGCCCCGAGCCCGCCCTGGTCCCGTAACACGTCCTGCGGGGCGGGTGCCGGGCCCGGCGCAGAGCAGGGATCGGAAGGCAGAACCACTGGGTGGAACGGGCGGTGGGGGGAGGCCGGGCGGCGCCGGCGACGCCGGTAGCGTCCGAGGTATGACGGTGGTGCATCCGATCGACCGGGCCTGGATCACGACGGGCGGGACCGGCGCGCAGAACTACGACGAGTTCGCCGACGACGCGGAGATTACCGCGATCATCGCCGACAACCCGCGCAGCGCGCTCGGCATCGAGATGCCGCACCGGGCCCCGGAGAGCCTGGGCGAGTCGTTCCTGGACGCGCTGCCCGCGGCCGTGCGGCGGCTGGGCGAGGCCAAGGCGGACGGCAGCTACACGCCGGCGCAGGGCGTGGCGGTGCTGTACCGGATCACCGAGCCGGCCAGCGAGGCGGCCGCGTACGGGCTGTGGTGCACGGTGGACACGGACCAGATCTCCACCAGCGCGGACGAGCCGGGGCTGGTGATCCGCAACGAGGACGTGTTCATCGCCAAGGTGCGGGAGCGGGTGGCGCTGGCCGAGGCGACGGGGCACCTGCTCTCGCCGGTGCTGCTGCTGCAGACCGGGCGGGGCGAGGAACTGCACGCGGCGCTGGCGGCGGCGACCGAGGCGGCGGGGGCGCCCGCGGCGACGGACGTCGACGGTGCCGGGCGCACCCACGCGATCTGGCCGGTGCCGCCGGGGTCGCTGCAGGCGAAGTTGCTGGCGCTGGCCGGCGGCGGCGAGCTGGTGGTGGCGGACGGGAACCACCGCAGCCTCGCGGCGCAGACCGGCGGCCTGCCGCGCTTCCTCGCGGTGGTGACGACGCCCGCGTCGGTGGCGATCCAGCCGTACAACCGGCTGGTGAGCGAGTTGCCGACGACCGTCGACGAGTTGCTGGACCGGCTGCGGGCGGCCGGCGCGGCCGTTGGCGCGGTCGAGGAGGTGCCCAGGGTGCCCGGCGGGGGCGGCATGATCCGCCTGTACGCGGGGGGCGGACGGCTGTACGACGTGCGGCTGCCGGGGGACCCCGGCGGCGACGTGGTGGAGAACCTGGACCACGCGCTGGTGGAGCGGGTGGTGCTGCGGGACGCGCTGGGGCTGGACCCGGGCGACAAGCGGATCACCTACGTCGGCGGGGACTACCCGGCGACGTGGCTGGCCGCGGAGGTGGACGCGGGCCGGGCGGAACTGGCGGTGCTGATCGCGCCGGTGACCGTGGACGAGTTCGTGGCGGTGAACCTGGCCCGCCGGAAGATGCCGCGCAAGAGCACCTGGTTCACGCCGAAGGCGCGGGCTGGCCTGGTGCTCGCCCAGTTGTGATCGGCTGCCAGACTGCCTCCATGCGCGTCTACCTGGGATCCGACCACGCCGGCTACGAACTCAAGGTTCACCTGGCCACCTACCTGTCCAACCAGGGGTACGAGGTGGTCGACGTGGGGCCGCACCAGTTCGACCCGGACGACGACTACCCGGCGTTCTGCCTGCACACGGGTGCCCGGGTGGTGGCCGACCCGGGCAGCCTGGGCGTGGTGATCGGCGGCTCGGGCAACGGCGAGCAGATCGCCGCGAACAAGGTCGTCGGGGTGCGGGCTGCGCTGGCCTGGAGCGTGGAGACGGCGCGGCTGTGCCGGGAGCACAACGACGCGAACGTGGTGGGCATCGGCGCCCGCCAGCACACGCTGGACGACGCCACCGCGATCGTCGAGGCGTTCCTGGCCACGTCGTTCTCGCAGGCGGAGCGGCACAGCCGGCGCATCGCGCAGGTCGCCGACTATGAGCGGGCGCGCCAGCTGCCGCCGCTGCCGTAGCCGGAGCGGGCGGCTCACCGGCCGCCGCGGGGCAGCTCCTCCCGGGGCACCCAGCCGCGGCGGACGATGTGCAGGTGCGCCTCGGCGTCGACCAGGTGCGCCTCGGTGGGGCGGGCGGCGTCCCGGGCGCGGAGGGCGGCGCCGACGCTCACCTGGGAGGAGCCGGCCCCGACGAGCCCGCGCAGCCCGCGTTCGGTGTCGTCGCCCCGGCCGCCGCGCTCCCGCCCGGACTCCGGCTCCGGGTCGAGCACCGCGGACGTGTCGGCGACGGGCTCGCCGGGCGCCGGGGGCCCGGCAGCGGCGCCCGAGGTGTGCCGGTGCCGCCGCCGGCGCCGCTCGCTGTCAGGCATGCCACGACCGTACCCGCAGCGTCAGAACACCTCTACCGCCTGTGGCGCGGTGTGCCAACCGAACGCGGCGGTCGCGGCGGCCAGCGCGCCGGGGCGCAGTTCGCGCACCCGGCCGGCGCCGGCCAGCCCGGCCAGCGGGGTGGCGCCGAGGTACGCCGCGCCCAGGTCGTTGACGCTGAGCGCCAGGTCGGCGGGGGCGTCGGTGGGGTCGCAGGCGGCGCCGTCCGGCCCGGCGGACAGCCGCCACCGGCGGGCGTTGGCGGGCAGCAGGGGGTCCGCCACGTCGAGTACCACGTCCACGGGCGTGGCGTACCGGCGGGCGGCCAGCGCGGCGGGCACGTCCACGACCCGGATCCAGAGGCTGTCGTTGAGCCGGGCGCCCAGCCGGTTCGGCTCGTTGACCAGGTACTGGAGCGGCTCGTCGGGGGCCGCGTAGGCGTAGTCGACCCGGCGGGCCAGGTCGATGCCGAACAGGAACCCCCACAGGTCCCGGTATGCGCCGGGGTCGGCGGCGGCGACGAGGTCGACCTTCACCGTGGCGCACGGGCCGAGGTGGTCCCACCCCCGCTGGACCCGCCACAGGGCGTACCCGTCCACGCCGCCCGGGCCCTCGTGCAGCACGGCCCGGCGCTTGGTCTGGCCCGGATGGCGGGCGGCGATGTCCGCCAGGTTGTACGCCCACCAGGCGTCGTCGCGGCTGGACCAGCCGACCCGGCCGGGGCGCAACCGCTCGTACACCTTCGCCAGTTCGGCGGCGACGGCGTCGGGCTCGGCGGTGCGCAGCGTGCCGGTGGCGGGGGCCGGCGCGATCGCCGCCTCGCGGAGGTCGATCTCGTAGGTGACGTGCCGGGCGGCGCTGTCGTAGCCGAAGCGCGGGTAGATGCGCCCCTCGCTGGCCCAGAGCACCGCGATCGGCTCGTGGCCGGCGTCGCGTACCTCGCGGAGCTGGCGCTCCATCATCCGGCGTAGCAGGCCGCGCCGGCGGTGGGTGGCGGCCACCCCGACCATGGTCACGTGTGCGGCGGGGACCACCTGCCCGGGCACCGTGAGGTCCCGGGTGAACGCCGCCGCGTGCGCCACCACTTCGCCGCCGTCCGTGGCCAGCAGCGCGCGCTCCGGCTCGTAGGTACGGCGTTCGATCCGGTCCAGTTCCTCGTCGGGCGTCTCGTGGAAGCTGGCGTTCACCAGCCGGGACACGCCCGGCCAGTCGTCGGGGGTCGCCGCGCGCAGGGGAAGGTCCGTGGCTGCCGGGTCGGTGCTGAGCTGAGCGGTGGTGGCCTGATCCGTGGTCATGTGTCGTGTGTAACGGATCCGCGGCGGAGCGGCGAACGGTTTGTCGCGCGGTGGTTCCGCCTCGCTAGGCTCGAACCCGGAGCAACTACGCAGAGGCATCCCGGGAACCATTCGCGGGATCAACTCCGCGGCAACGCTCGCAGGGGAAGCCGGCAGGGGGAGCGATGGCAGACCGCACGCCGCCGTGGGTGGAGCCGTGGTCGGAGCCGACCGTGGAGACGAAGCCGGGCATGGCGGGTTCGCCCGCGTTCTCCCGGGGCGTTGCCCAGGTGAACCCGAACCGCCCCGGCCAGCCGGAGCCGTACGCGACCGTGGACGAGCGGACCGCCGAGGCACGGTGGGAGCCGCGGCCGGAGCCGGTGCCGTACCGGTTCGACCGGCGCCAACTGCGCCGCGGCGGCGGGTGGACGTGGGCCGGTGGGCTCTGGGCGTTCATCTGCTGGGGCATCTGGGCGGTTTCGGTGCGCGGCGCCGATCTGGTGGTCCCGACCATCGCCTTCGCGCTCGTGCTGTCGGTGGCGGCCGGCGTGTTCGTGCTCTCCCGGCTGGTCGGCCGGGTGGTGCTGGAGCGCACGCTGGGCCGGCGGCGGCGCAGCGCCTGGGTCGCGCACCTGCTCACCGGGCTGTTCCTGGTCGGCGCCGGCCTGGCGTACCTGCGCCAGACGCAGTGGGTGGTGGAGGTCTGGACCTGGCTGCGCGGCTTCCGGGCCTGACCGCCCCGCCTGACCGCCCCGGCCTGACCGCCCCCGCCTGATCGATGTCCACCGAACGGGTGGTTCCCGCCGCGCCGCCGCGTGGCAGCGATCCCCGGCGCTTGCCTCACCCCGGTACCGATCGAACAATCGCCGGTATCCGTCGCTACAGGCGCGGCCTTTCCGGGGGGTGGTGGCCGATGACGCGGTGGGAGTACGCCCTGCTGGTCCGGCGCCGGCGGCTGCGCCCGTCAACCGGGGGCCTGGAGATCACGTACGCCTGGTACGGCCCGGACGGTTCGATCACCGAGCTGGACCCCCGGGTGAAGACGGCGCTGGCCTATCTCAACGAGGTGGGGAAGCTGGGGTGGGAGCTGGCGTCGGTCAGCGAGGAGCGGATGGTGCACGAGGCGATGGAGATCCACCGCTACCACCTGAAGCGGCCGCTGCCCCGGTCGTCGATACCGCGCCAGTTGCCGCGGAACCCGGCGCCGCGTTCACGGCGCTCCGCCTCCTGACCGTCGGCACTCCCGGCGCCGCCGATGCGCGTGGCGCCGTCAGCGGGGGCGGCCGGCGGCGAGATTGCGCAGGGTGGCGGCGAGGCGGCGCGCGTACAACTGCTGGAACGCGACCGTGCCGGGGCCGGCGAGCCGGGTGAACCACCGGTCGGCGCGGCTGAACGAGGTGACCGTGAACCACACCCGGCCCTTGCCGTCCCGGGTGACCAGGAACGACTCCTCGCCCCGCTCGGGGTGCCCGGACAGGGTTCCGTAGGCGAAACCGGCCTCGTCCGGCTCATCGACGCTCCACACCACCTCGCACGGCGCCGACAGGCGCAGCGGGCCCACGCCGAGGCCGGTGGTGACGTGCACCCCGGGGCCAGCCCGCTCGGCGGAGGCGTCCATGCGCATGCCCGCGGCGCGGTGCACCCGCCAGGTCAGGACCGCCTCGGCGGCGGCGCCGAACGCCTCCCGGTCGGCCACGTACCGCCGGTACCGCAGGTGGTGGTAGCCGGCCGGTAGCCGGCCGTCCCGGGTCGCGCCGACCTCGGGGTAGGTGAACTCCGACACGGATCGCCTCCTCGCTGCCGACCGTACCGGCACCGGGTTGAACCGTGCGCCCGCGCCGGCCGTACCAGGTGGCGGAACGGCAAGGGAGGGTGCTGATGCGGTGGCGGCCGGTCGGTGCGGCGCCCCTGGGCGCGGGCCTACTCGGGATGGTCGCGTACCGCTGGGCGCCGGCGGCGGGCTTCGCGGCGAACGGCAGCGCCGCGAAGCCCGGTCCGTCGCGCGCCGGTGAGCCGGCCGCCACCGCGTCATCCGCCGGCGTTCCCGGCCGTCCGGACGTTCCCGCCGCCGGCCGGTCCGCCGGGTAGGGCAACCGGCTCGCGGCCGGCGGAGGGCGCCGGCTCCCGGGCGAACGCCCGCACCGCCAGGTAGGTCAGCAGCCCGAACGGGGACAGCAGGATGGTCAGCACCAGGGTCGGCGCCCCGAACGGCGCCGCCGTCGGGACGGCCAGCGCGAACCGGCTCCCGGTCAGGCCGGAACCGCTACCCGTTCGGGGTGCTCGGCGATCGGCTCGACCATCGGGGGCCCGGCGGTGGGGGCGGGGGCGTCCGCGCGGCTGGCCAGGGCCCAGGCGACCCCGAGCGCGACCGCGGCGACGATCCCGCCGAGGGCGGCCAGGGTCAACCCGTCCGGGTGGATGAGCGGCTGGCCGCGCAGGGCCTGCCAGGTCACCAGGGCGGTGACGCCGGCATACCCGCCCGCCACCACACCGATCAACCGGGTGCACACGCGCTCCGCGCGCAGCCGGCGGTACCGGCGGCCGGCCGCGGTCAGGGCGAACGCCAGCAGCGGCAGGGCCTGGAGGGCGTGCATGCCGACGAAGTGACCGATCCGCAGGTCCCCGCCGGTGGTGCTCCAGCCGATCAGCGGCAGGCCGGGTCCACCGTCCGGCACGCCGACGCTGTGCGCGCCGACGAGCGTCGGCGCCGCGTCGCGCATCGCGTCCACCTGAGCGGCGGTGGGTCCGGTCATGAGGAAGCCGACGCCCATGCCGGCGAGCGCGACCGCCAGGCCGAGCCGGACGGCGACCGCGAGCGGGCGCTCGGCCACCCGCTCGATCAGCAGCAGGATCCCGAGCCAGGCGGTGGCCAGCCAGACCACCATGATGGTGGCGCCCATGGCGGCGAACAGGCCGGCGTCCAGCGGGGTGGCCACGTTGAAGTGGCTCTGCCGGCCGCGGACCACCTGGGTGACGATGGCGACCATCTCCAGGGCCATACTCACAGCGACCACCGCGCCGAGCCACCAGCCGAGCCGCCGGCGGTGGCGCAGCAGTGAGATGAGCAGGGTGAGGGTGGTGGCGTAGACGGCGACGGAGATCGTGAACTTGAGCGGCTTGAGCCAGATGGGGGCGCCGACGAGCATCCGGTCGTCGGCGACCAGCCCGCCGACGCAGATGCCGGCGAGGGCCACCATCAGCGCGGCGCAGGCGATCAGCGGGGGGTGGGCTCGGAACAACTTGGGCATGGGAGTCCCTCCGTAACGGATAGCGTCACTCTCCACTATTAGAGAGTTACACTATCCATGTTGCGGGCGGGGCGCGCAAGGGCCTTGTCGAGAGGGAGATGGATGCGCATCGCGGAACTGAGCCGGCGGTCGGCCGTGCCGGTGGCGACGATCAAGTACTACCAGCGCGAGGGCCTGCTGCCGCCGGGCGAACTGACCAGCCCGAACCAGGCCCGCTACGATGAGCGGCACCTCGACCGGCTGCGGCTGGTGCGCGCGCTGATCGAGGTCGGTCGGCTGCCCGTGGCGACCGTCCGGGAACTGCTCGCCTTCCTCGACCAGTCCGAGATGAACCCGCACTACAAGCTCGGCAAGGTGCTCCGGACGGTCACCGCCGCCCGGTCCGGGAGTCCCGGCGAGGCCGACGAGGCGGTCGCCGCCGGTACCAAGGAGGTCGAGGCGCTGATCGAGCGGCGGGGCTGGCAGGTCGCGCCCGGCGCCCCGGCCCGGCGCACCCTCGCCGAGGCGCTCGCCGCGCTGCGCCGGGTCGGCGGGGACGATATCGCGGACCTGATCGATGAGTACGCCGCGCTCGCCGAGCGGGTCGCCGCGATCGACCTGAGGCTGGTCCGGAGCCGGGCGACGCCCGAGGCGATGGTCTACGGCGCGCTGCTGGGCGAAACCCTCGGGGACACGATGTTCACCGCGCTGCGCTGGCTGGCCCAGGAGGACGCCTCCGCCCGCGCCCTTGACACCGGAGCGCCGCGGGTGCCGTAGCCGGGACGCCGCCGTGACGAAGCCGGCGGGACTGAAGCCGGCGGGACTATCGCCTTCGGGACGCGATGACGCTTGAATGCGGTGATGAGTATCATTCGTCGATGGTCCCGCCTAATGTGGTCGGCCGGCTCACCCGCAAGACGGGCGAACCGCCCACGGCGTTGGATCCTGGCACTGAATGAGTAAGCCAGACATTCGGCTCGACGTACACCGCGCGGTCCTCATCGGGCACGCAGTGGACGGGTACCAGCGCGCCCGGCACCGTCACCGCCCCGGGTGCGTCGAAGGGCAGCCCGGTCCACGCGCGCCACTGGGCGAGCGTGCCGGTCACCGTCATCGAGCACGGCGCCACCTCCCGCAGGACGCCGCCGGCCCGCACGTGGGTGCGCAGCCACGGGTCGGCGGGCAGCCCGTCCGGCCGGGTGCGGTGGGCGTACGTGCCCATCGGCTCCTCCGGTACCAGGTGCTTGCCGGTGGGTCGGACGGGTGCCAGCAGTTCCCGGTACCCCCGGCGGGCGGCGACCCGGCGCAGCGCGTCCAGCAGCCCGGCGGAGAGCCCGCGGCCCCGGCGGTCCGCCCGCACCACGATCTCCACGGCGGAGATCCGGGTACCGCGCCGGCCGGCGAGGCGGTCCGCCGCCGCACCGAGCAGCACCGCGTCGTACCCGGTGGCGGGGAGCGCGCCATCGCCCGGGGTGAACGGCAGTGCGCAGCCCTTGCCGACCGGGCGGTCCGGTTCGCCCTCCTCCAGCGCGAGCACGCACAGGTCGGGGTGGGCCGCGACCAGGCCGGCGTAGAGGGCCTCGGCGACGGCGTCGTGGAAGAGGAACTCCGGCCAGGCGCCCGGGAAGTCGTCCCAGCGGTCGGCCAGGTCGGAGCGCTCGGCGAGGGTCGTCAGGGTCAGGGACGGCATGACCGACATTCTCCGGCGCGCGGGCGCGGGGCGCTCAACCGCGCCCGATACCGGCCGATAGGGCGCGTATGAGCCTGGCGGTGCGGCGCTCGCAACGGCGCGCGATGGACCTCGTCCATGGCGTGCCGCTCGGCCCGTCCCGGTGGCCGGGCAGCACCCTCCTGGCCGGCTACGGCCTTTGGATGGCCCTGCTGACGGTGGTCATGTTCGCGCTACCCCGGTGGCAGGTGGTCACCTGGGCGCTCATCGGGCTCAGCGCCGCCGCCGCGGTCGCCACCGGCGCCTGGCGCAACCGGCCACGGCTCCCGCTGCCCTGGGCACTGATGTCGGCCGGCCTGTTCGCCTTCATCGCCGGGGACACCGCCTACAGCGTGATCGAGATGCTCGGCCGGAAGAATCCCTTCCCGTCCGTCGCCGACGGCATCTACCTGCTGGTGTTCGCGCCGCTGCTGGTCGGTTCGCTGCTGCTGCTGAACCGGTACGCCGGGTCGGGCATGAGCCGGGCCAGCACGATCGAGGCGCTGATCCTCACCGCCGGCCTCGCCCTGCTGTCCTGGATTTACCTGGTCACCCCGTACGTCAGCGACCCGCGCCTCACCGCCGGGCAGAAGCTGATCTCCGCCGCGTACCCGCTGATCGACGTGCTCAACCTGGCGGTGATCCTCCGCCTGCTGACCGCGGTGCGGGTCACCCCGGCCGTGGCCCTGCTCGGCCTGGGCGGCGCGGGCCTGCTCGCGGCCGACGTGGTCTACGCCGCCGGCCAGCTCTCCGGCGAGTGGGAGACCGGCCGGCTGGTGGATCTGCTCTGGATCGCCTTCTACGCCGGCGTGGGGGCGGCGGCCCTGCACCCGTCGATGGTCGAGCTGACCGATCCGCGGGTGGTCCGCGTGCGGGAGCTGTCCCGCGCCCGGCTGCTGGCGCTGACCGCGTCCACGCTGATCGCACCGGCGCTGCTGGGGGTGCAGGCGCTGCGCGGCGAGGTGCGCAACGGCGGCGTGATCGCGCTGTTCTCCGCCGCCATGTTCCTGCTGGTGCTGACCCGGCTCTCGGGGGTGCTCGCGGTGCACCGGCAGGCGCTGTCGCGCGAGCGCGCCCTGCGCCGGGCGGGTGCCGCCCTGCTCACCTCCACTGACGTGGAGCAGGTGGAGGCCGCGGTGCGGGACGCCGTCGCCCGGTTGCTGCCGGCCCACGGCGGGCACCGGGTACACCAGCTCGAGGTGGACCAGCTCGGCGGGGCCGTCCCGGCCGACGCCGCGGACGCTCCACACCTGGTCTACACCCGGGCGCTGCCCGCGCCGCTCGCCGCCGAACTGGCCGGGTTCGAGCTGGCCCTGGTCTGCCCGCAGGCCGGCGGCGGCGGCCCCACCGGGGCGCTGCTGGTCGCCGCCGCCGAGCGGGACCTGACCGCGTTACAGGACGCGCTGGAGGTGCTCGCCGGCCAGGCCGCGCTGGCCCGCCACCGGATCGCCCTGACCACCGAGATCAACCGCCAGCGCAGCGAGGAGTACTTCCGCACCCTGGTGCACAACACCGCCGACGTCATCCTGATCCTCGACGAGCAGGACCGGATCCGGTACGCCAGCCCGTCCGCGGCGGCGGTGTTCGACGCGGCGCTGGTCGGCCGGCCGGTGGTGGACCTGGTCGAGGCGGCGGGCCGGGTACCGGCGCAGGAGTACCTGGACACCGTGCGCTGGACGGACCCGGTCAGCGCGGCGGTGTCGAGCGGCGCGGACCCGGCCGAGCCGGCGCAGCGGGAGCGGCAGGACTGGACGATGGTCCGCGCCGACGGGCGCAAGCTACAGGCCGAGGTCTCCTGCCGGGATCTACGCGCCGACGAGACCGTCGGCGGGCTGGTGCTGACCCTGCACGACGTGACGGAGCGGCGCAGCCTGGAACGCGAACTGGTGCACCGGGCCTTCTACGATTCGCTGACCGGTCTGGCGAACCGGGCGCTGTTCGCCGAGCGGCTCGAGCAGGCGGTGACCCGGGCGGGCCGGACCGGCGCCATCGTCGGCGTGCTCTTCATGGACCTGGACGACTTCAAGGTCGTCAACGACACGCTCGGTCACGAGGCCGGGGACCGGCTGCTGGTCGCCGCCGCCCGCCGGCTGAGCGCCATCGTGGTACCGGACGGCAGCGTGGCCCGGCTCGGCGGCGACGAGTTCGCGGTGCTGGTGGAGGACGTGGCCGACCCGGCGGCGGTGGAGCGGGTGGCGCAGCGGATCTCCGAGGCGTTCGGCGAGCCGTTCGAGCTGGGCGACCGGGCGGTCGGCGGGGCGGTCAGCGTGGGCGTGGCCACCACCGGCGAGGCGATCGACTCCGATGACCTGCTGCGCCAGGCCGACCTGGCGCTGTACCTGGCGAAGGCGGATGGCAAGGGCGGCTGGCGCCGCTTCCAGACCGCCCTGCACACCGCCGTGCGCGAGCGGATGGAGTTGCGCGCCGCGCTGGACCGGGCGCTGGCCGAGGACCAGTTCCAGGTGCATTACCAGCCGATCGTGGACCTGGCTACCGGGTCGCCGGCCGGCTTCGAGGCGCTGCTGCGCTGGCCGCACCGGGACCGCGGTCTCGTCCCGCCGGACCAGTTCATTCCCATCGCCGAGGAGAGCGGGTTGATCGTGCCGCTCGGCGCCTGGGTGCTGGGGCAGGCGCTGGACGCCGCCGCACGCTGGCGGGACGCGACCGGCGAGCGGGTGCCGTACCTGAGCGTCAACGTCTCGGCCCGGCAGTTCCGCTCCCCGGGTTTCATCGACTCGGTGCTCGGTCAGCTCGCCGAGCGGGGCCTGCCGGCGGCCAGCCTCATGCTGGAGATCACGGAGAGCCTGCTGCTGCGGGACGAGGACGACGTCTGGACCGGGCTGGCCCGGCTGCGCGAGCGCGGCGTGCGGATCGCGATCGACGACTTCGGCACCGGGTACTCGTCGCTGAGCTACCTGCGCCAGGTGCCGGCGGACGTGCTGAAGATTGACAAGACCTTTGTGGACACCATGACCACCTCGGTCCGGCAGCGGGCGCTGGTGGAGGCGATCGTGAGCATGGCGCACACGCTCGGACTGTCCGTCGTGGCCGAAGGTGTCGAGCAGTCGCAGGACCGGGAACTGCTCGCCGCGGTGGGCTGCGAGGCGGGGCAGGGCTACCTGTTCGCCCGCCCGATGGCGTATCGCGACGCGACTCGCTGGCTTTTGGACGAGCAGATCGCGGCATAAGATCAGACAATTAAAGTGTGACCGATCTCCACGCCCTCCGCAGCCTGCCCATGCTCGACGCGGTGATCGACGAGGTCGCCGGCCGGGCCATCCGGATCGGCGACCACTGGCTGGTCGACTTCGCCTCCTGCAACTACCTCGGCCTCGACCTGGACCCGTGCGTCGCGGCCGCGATAGACCACGCGGTGCGCCGCTGGGGCACCCACCCCAGCTGGTCCCGGCTGCTGGGCAGCCCCCGCGCGTACGTGTCCATCGAGGAGCGCCTGGCCGACCTGCTCGGGGCGCCCGACACCCTGCTCCTGCCCACCATCACGCACATCCACCTGTCCGTGATCCCGGTCCTGGCCGGTCGCGGGACCGTGCTGGTGGACCGCCACGCCCACCGCACCATCTACGACGGCGCCGTCCACGCCCGGGGCCTGGGCGCCACGCTGCTGCGCTTCCGCGTCGAGGACCCCGACGAACTGGACCGCCTGCTGCGCGCCGCCCCCGCCGACGAGCCCCGCCTGGTCTGCCTCGACGGCGTCAACAGCATGACCGGCAACCTGCCCGATCTGTCCCGGCTGGCCGCGATCTGCGCGCGGCACGGCGCACTGCTCTACGTGGACGACGCCCACGGCTTCGGCGTGATCGGGGAGCGGCACCCGGACGAGTCCTCGCCCTACGGCCGGCGCGGCAACGGCGCGATCCGCTACGCCGGTCTCGGGTACGACGGCCTGGTGCTCGTCGGCGGCTTCTCCAAGGCGTACTCGTCGCTGCTGGCGTTCCTCGCCCTGCCGACCACGCTGAAAGAGCACCTCAAGTTCGCCGCCGCCCCGTACCTCTACAGTGGGCCATCGCCGACCGCCTCGCTGGCCAGCGCCCTCGCCGGCCTGGACATCAACGATCGGCGCGGCGACGACCTGCGGGCCACCCTCTACCGGCACACCGCCCGGCTGCTGGACCGCTGTCGATCGCTGCGGCTGGACACGCCGAACGTGCTCGGCACTCCCATCGTGGAGCTGCCCCTGGCCGCCGAGCAGCACCTGCCGGAGGTGACCATGGAACTGTGGCGCCGCGGCATCTACGTGACGGTCGCCGGCTACCCGCTGGTACCCCGCTCGGAGGTCGGCTTCCGGGTCCAGCTCACCGCCGCGCACACCGACGACCAGGTCGACCGGTTGCTCGCCGCGCTGGACGACCTGGCCGCCGGCGGCTGCCTCAGGCGGGCCCCGGACGCGCCACGGATACCGGCGCAGACACGAGGCCGGGCGGGCGTGCGAGCCAGCGGGTGACCCCGGTCCGGGCGGGAGGAGCCAACGCCCCTCCCGCCCGGGATGATCATGGCCGGCTGCACGAGGAGCGGGCGACCACCCGCCCCCGGCCAGCACGGTCCGGTATGCGGATGGGGGGTGGTGCCGCCCGCTGGGGGAGGCGGGCGGCGGAAGGTCAGCTCTGGTTGCCCGGAATGTTCTTCCACTCCTGCGGGCTCGAGCCCTTCGGCGGCGGCCGGTCACCGCGCCCACCATTGCGCCCCGGCTGGGACGAGTTCGCGCCCCCACCGCCGAGCGCCTGGATCAGCTGATCCTTGTTCATCTTCTCCGGATTCCTGATCCCCGCCTGCCGGGCGACCTCGACGATCTCGCCGGTCTTCATCGCGCGAAGCTGCTCGGGCCTGACCTTGGTCTGCTGAGAGGACTTCTTGGCCATCAGGCCACTCCCTTCTCTGCTTTCCGCTGTCACGGTTGGACTACCCGCGGTCAATGCCGCAAAACCGGGGCCGCCCGAACCGTTGGATCGCGCTGCCACGGGTATCGGCCCGTACCACGGTGCCCCGGCTCACCAGCCAGCTCACCGGCCGATCTACCGGCCTGACCCGCGGGGCGCACGGCACCGGTGCCCGCGAAGCGGAGGAACATCATGAGACTGTCCGTCACGCCCGAGCAGGTGCCGCCGCGCGTGGCGACCGGCGCCTACATCCTGAGCACCGGCCTGGAGAAATGGCGGGCCGGCGAGGAGCAGGCGACCGGCCTCCAGGGCGCCGCGGCGCAGGCTTTCCCACAGCTCAAGGCGCTCCCGCCGCGGCGGTTCCTGCGCCTGCTCGCCACCGCCGAGATCACCCTCGGCGGCGCGCTGCTGGCGCCCGTCGTCCCCGGCCTGCTCGCCGGTACCGGGCTCGCCGCGTTCGCCGGCGGCCTCCTGACCATGTACCTGCGCACGCCCGCGCTGCGCCGACCGGGCAGCGTGAAGCCGTCCGAGCAGGGCATCGCGATCAGCAAGGACGTCTGGATGCTCGGGATCGGCATCGGTCTGATCCTCGACGACCTCCTCGCCGGCCGGCGCCGCCGCTGACCCGCCCGCCGCCGCGCCCGGCCGGGGTGTAGACAGGGGCGATGCGTCCCGCGCCCGGCCAGGTCCTGCACTTCTCAGAGGACCCGGCGATCACACGTTTCGTGCCGCACGTGGCGGCCACGGCGCGACAGTCCGAGGCGTACGTGTGGGCGGTGGACCACACCCGCGCACCGGACTACTGGTTTCCGCGGGAGTGCCCGCGGGCCATGGCGTGGGCGACCGGAACGTCGTCGGCGGCGGACCAGGCACGCATTATCGGCCCGGGTGGCGGCACGCGGGTGCATGCGATCGAGTACAAGTGGCTGGCGGCGATGCGGACGGTGCGGCTGTTCGCCTACCGGTTGCCGGCCGACCGGTTCACGCCGATCGGAAGCCCGGTTCCCCACGCCGTTGTCGCGACGGAGCCGGTCGAGCCGCTGGGCCCGCCCGAACGGGTAGGGGACCTCTTCGCGTTGCACGAGCAGGCCGGCATCCAGCTTCGGGTACTGCCGACCCTCTGGCCGCTGTGGGACGCGGTGGTGCGCAGCACCCTCGGCTTCAGCGGGATCCGGCTCGCCAACGCAACGCCGCGCCGGTGACGCCCGCCAGGCACCGGTCACAGGGGAGATCCGCCAAACCCATTCGCCTAGGCTGGTCCCATGGCTGGCGGCCCGACCCGGATGATCGTCCTTTCGCTCCCGTTCGCCGGCCGGTGGCTAGCCCGGAACAGCCCGGCGCGGCGGGTCCCGAGCCACGGGTCGGACCTGTTCGGCGAGCGCTACGCCATCGACTTCATCGGGGTGGACGATCGCCGGCGGACCGCGCCGCACCGGGACTGGCGCACCTTCCTGGCCACCGAACCGCCCGAACGGTTCTTCTCCTTCGGCCGGCCGATCCTGGCACCCGCGGACGGCGTGGTCGTCCGGGCACACGACGGCGAGATCGACCACGAAGCGCGGCGGTCCCAGCTCGCCCTGGTGCCGTACATGCTGGGCCAGGCGGCGCGGGCCCGGCAGGGCCCGAGCGCGATCGCCGGCAACCATCTGATCATCAAGCTGCGGGACAGCGACGCATTCGCCGCCCTCGTGCACCTGCGAGCCGGCTCCATCCGGGTGGCTCCCGGCGAGCGGGTGACGGCGGGCCAGCACATTGCGGCCTGCGGAAACTCCGGCAACTCCACCCAGCCGCACCTGCATGTACAGGTCATGGACAGCCTGGATCTGTCGGTCGCGGTCGGCATCCCGATGGCGTTTCGACGTTTCCGGGAATGGCCCGCCGGCACCGACCGGTTCCGGATCCGGGAATCCGGGATTCCCGGGGAGAACGCGGTGGTCGAACCGTTGCCCGGATGAGCTGACCGGAGCGGGGACCGCGGTGCTTCCCCGCAGCCATCGTGAACGGGGCTTCGGGGACCGTTCAGATCGCTGTTCAGCGCTTTTTCGTACAGGTGAGCACGATGAGGGTGTCCAGCGGCACTCGCTCACCGGCACCCGTCGACTGTTTCGTGACCGTCCAGTTGGCCGCCAGGATGACGACGGTGTCGTGCTCGTCCTGCGACCCGAGCTGAATCTTGGTGAAGCCGAGCCGGCGGAGTTCATCCTCCGCCACGGCGGCGTTCTGACCGACGACGTCCGGCATCACGGCCGACGCCGCCGCGGTTGTGGACGGCGGTGTCGGCGGGGTGGTGGCCGTGGGCGTCGGAGCCGGTGGCTCCGCGACGACCGCCGGTGCCTCGGTAGTCGCCTCGGCCGTCGACGCGGTGGCCTTCTCCGCGGGCTTGTCCTTCAGGCTCGAGCCGATGCCAATGCCGCCGCAGCAGCCGACGACAAGCCCCGCGACACCGGCAAGTATGCCGATCAGCAAAGGTTTGTTCGACCTCGATGCCGGTGGGGCCGGGTGAACCGCAGGAGCCGGCGGCGGGTACGAGGGGCCGCGCTGGGGGTCAGAATCAGAAGGGTATTGCGGGTAAGTCACCCTGGCATCCTCCTCATCGGTGGTAGCCGTAGGTAACCGTCCGTCCGGGCGATAACGACGAACGATCACGCGGAAAGGGGCACCAGCCGCCGCCGAAGTTGAGCGCCACGTCGGTGCCTCCAACCACACCGGCTGACCACCCAGCTCGGCTACCGGGGCGCTGATAGGCCCGGATACTTCCCGGAACCGCATCCTGCGTCTCGTGCCCGCTCGTGCCCGCTATGCACCACGGTTACTGGCCCGTGGATGGCCCATGGCCTTGGAGTAGAAGCAAGATCGGGGATGGCTGATCAGAGTTAGAGCCTGCAAGTCCTTGACTCTCGCGTTGCCCGAGACCCGATGCTGTTGCGGTGAGCACGGATCACCTGTTGAGCATCGGCGGCTTCGCCATCGTCTCTGGCCTGTCCATCACGGCACTGCGGCACTACGACGAGGTCGGCATCCTGCTGCCCGCCTGCGTCGACCCAGTTACCGGGTACCGCCGCTACCGACCGGAGCAGGTTGAACAGGCCCGACTGATCCGCGCACTGCGCCAGCTTGAAATGCCCGTCGAGTCCAGCGGTTCGGCCTACTCGTTGAGGATGTCGATTCAGCACATCAGCGGGCGCTCGATGCCGGGGCGAACGAGGTATACCCGCCCGTCGAGCGGCCGTGGAAGCCGCGATCGTCCTGCCTGCTCGACCCGAGCGGCAACTACATCGACCTCGATCAGAGCTGAACCGCAAGAACCGCCGTTAGGTAGAAAGGCGGCAGATCCTGAAAGCTGAGCGGATCTCCTCGTCGGGCAGTCGTAGACCGTCCGGGGAGGCTGGTAGCCCTTGTGGTGCCCGGCGAGGTGATCCGCCCCGGCATCTCTGAGGAGGGCCGGGGTTCGGGCGGAGCCCTGAGGTCTTCTGATCGTGTCGTCCCCAAGCGTGGCCGGCCGGCCCGGCCGATGCCGGTCGGAGGTCGGCAGCAGGCCGGGACCGGGCCGGCGCGGCCCGCTTGCGGGCCGCCTCGGCTATGGACCGGCGGATCGCCCGGCAGGCGCGGCGCAGGGGCGGGCAGAGCCGCTAATGGCCCGCAAGACCGGAGCGGGGGAGGCCCAGGATCGGGGGATGCAACCTCTGACCTGGGCCGGAGGCCGTTGGAGCGGGCGACGGGAATCGAACCCGCACCGTCAGTTTGGAAGACTGAAGCTCTGCCATTGAGCTACGCCCGCGTACGCCGACACCCGGCCGGCGTCACACTAGCCTACTGAATGTCGTGCCCGTGGGTGGCTCGGCACCCCGGGACGGTAGCGCTTACACTGACCGTCGCGGCGGGGTGTGGCGCAGCTTGGTAGCGCACTCGCTTTGGGAGCGAGGGGCCGTGGGTTCAAATCCCGCCACCCCGACAACAGCGCGCCGGCGTGCTGCCGGGCCGTGGGCGAGTGGCGTCCTGACGTCGCTCCGCTCGCGGCCCCGGCGGGTCGGCGGCGCTCTGCGCCTTTTACACTCAACCGGGCTTTGCTGCCCGCCGACATCGTTGGACATTGTTCTGAGGAGTACGCCTGTGAAGAGCACCGTCGAGACCCTGAGCCCGACTCGGGTCCGGCTCGCCATCGAGGTGCCGTTCGCCGAGCTCGAGCCGAGCCTCCGCAAGGCGTACCGCGAGATCGGCGCGCAGGTGACGATCCCGGGCTTCCGGCGGGGCAAGGTGCCGGCGGCCGTGATCGACCAGCGGGTCGGCCGGGGCGCGGTGCTGAACGAGGCGGTGCAGGAGGCGATCCCGCAGCAGATCCTCGCGGCCGTGCGGGAGCACGAGGTCAAGACGCTGGGCCGGCCCGAGGTGGAGATCAGCGAGTTCACCGACGGGGAGCCGTTGAAGTTCACCGCCGAGGTGGACGTGCGCCCCGAGATCACGCTGCCCGACCTGTCGGCGATCGAGGTCCAGGTGGACGCGGTCGAGCTGGCCGAGACCGAGGTGGACGAGCAGCTCAACGGGTTGCGGGAGCGCTTCGCCACGCTGAAGACGGCGGAGCGGGCCGCGATGGTCGGCGACTACGTGCAGCTGGACCTGGCGGCGACCGTGGACGGCGAGGAGGTGCCGGGCGGTTCGGCGACGAACATCTCGCACGAGGTGGGGTCGCAGCAGCTACTGCCGGGCCTGGACGACGTGCTGGTGGGCATGTCGGCGGGCGACGCGACGACGTTCACCACCCAGCTCGTCGGCGGTGACTTCGCCGGCCGGGACGCCGAGGTCGCGGTGACGGTGCGCAGCGTCAAGGACAAGCAGCTGCCGGAGCTGAACGACGAGTTCGCCCAGCTCGCCAGCGAGTTCGACACGCTGGAGGAGCTGCGCGCCGACCTGCGCGAGCGGCTGGGCCGGGCCAAGCGGGCGGAGCAACTCTACGCGGCCCGGGACAAGGCGTTGGAGGCGCTGGTCAAGGCGGCGGACGTGCCGACGCCCGAGGGTGTGGTGCGCGAGGAGGTTGAGCACCGCCGGGAGGCGATGACCGACCAGTTGGAGCGGATCGGCGCCTCGCTGGACGACTATCTACAGGCCGAGGGGAAGACCGAGGAGGAGATCAACGCCGAGCTGACCGACGCGGCCGCGGAGGGCGTGCGGATCCAGCTCGTGCTCGACACCCTGGCCGACGCCGAGGAGGTGCAGGTCTCCGACGACGAGTTCGGGCACGAGATCGTGCACCGGGCGCAGCGCGCCGGGGTGGCCCCGCAGCAGTACTACGACCAGCTGATGCGCTCGGGCACGGCGGCCGCGGTCTTCGGGGACGTGCGGCGCGGCAAGGCGCTCGCGCTGGTCCTGGAGCAGGTCAAGATCACTGACTCGGACGGTACCCCGCTGAGCCTGGACGACCTTCGCGGCGCGGAGCAGGACGCGCACGACCACGAGCACTGATCACCGCTGCCGGGAATCGGTGCGCTCAGAGCGAACACGTTCCCGAGAACGGGATGGGTGTCGGTCCCGGCGGATAGGGTTTTGCTAGGTAGTACACAGGCGAAGGGCTGGCCATGAGTGATCTGCATGTTCCCGGCATGATCCGGGCGATCGAGGCCCGCGGCGGCGACGCGATGGGCAACCTCGACGACTCGGTCTACAACCGGCTGCTGAAGGAGCGGATCATCTTCCTCGGCAGCGAGGTGACCGACCAGGTGGCCAACCGCATCTGCGCGCAGCTGCTGCTGCTGGCCGCCGAGGATTCCGAGCGCGACATCAACCTGTGGATCAACTCGCCGGGCGGTTCGGTCTACTCCGGCATGGCGATCTACGACACGATGCAGTTCATCGACAACGACGTGGCGACCGTCGCGATGGGCATGGCGGCCTCGATGGGGCAGCTGTTGCTCTGCGCGGGCACCAAGGGCAAGCGTTCCGCGCTGCCGCACGCGCGCATCATGATGCACCAGCCGTCCGGCGGCATGGGCGGCACCGCGGCGGACATCGCCATCCAGGCGGAGCAGATGCTCTACACGAAGCGGATGTTCCAGGAGCGGGTGGCGTTCCACACGGGGCAGGCGCCGGAGCAGATCGAGGCCGATTCGGACCGTGACCGCTGGTTCACGGCCCAGGAGGCGGTCGAGTACGGCTTCATCGACCACGTCGTGACCAGTGCGACGCAGGTTCCGGCCGGCGCGGGCACGCTCAACTGAGGGGACTGGGGATGTCTCAGCTTTTCGAGCCGGCGGGCGTCGTCCAGCCGGTACACAACCGGTACATCATCCCGTCGTTCGTCGAGCGCACGTCGTACGGGGTGAAGGAGTCCAACCCGTACACGAAGATGTTCGAGGACCGGATCATCTTCCTCGGCGTGCAGATCGACGACACGTCCGCGAACGACGTGATGGCCCAGCTGCTGACGCTGGAGTCCACGGACCCGGACCGCGACATCATCATGTACATCAACTCGCCCGGCGGCTCCTTCACCGCGATGACGGCGATCTACGACACGATGCAGTACGTCCGGCCCGACATCCAGACGGTCTGCCTCGGTCAGGCGGCCAGTGCGGCGGCGATCCTGCTGGCCGGCGGGTCCCCGGGCAAGCGGATGGCGCTGCCGAACTCGCGGATCATCATTCACCAGCCGGCCACCGAGGGTGGGTACGGCCAGGGCTCCGACATCGAGATCCAGGCGCGCGAGATCCTGCGGATGCGCGCGCAGATGGAGGAGATCGTCGCCCGGCACTCCGGCCAGCCGGTGGAGAAGGTTCGGCGCGACATCGACCGGGACAAGATCATGACAGCCGACGAGGCCAAGGACTACGGCCTCGTGGACACCGTTCTGACCAGCCGGAAGAAGAACGCCCTGGCGGCCGCCGCGCGCGGCTGAGCCAAGCCGGAACGGGTTCCGATCCGGGCCGGCCGGGGCGCTTGCTTCCCCGGACCGGTCCGGACACACCCGATTTGGGGGTCGGAGAAACCGTTCTTACCGGGTACCGTCGAGGCTGTACGGTCGGCGGGCCCGGTTGACCCCGCGATCCGGGGCGGTTGGAGTGTCCGGCCGGCGGCAAGGTAACTGAGAGGCAACACCGTCCTCAGGCCGGGGTCGGCGTGGACGACCGGCCAAGAGTGCAGGGAGATACGTAGGTGGCACGGATCGGCGACGGCGGCGACCTACTCAAGTGCTCCTTCTGTGGTAAGTCGCAGAAGCAGGTCAAAAAGCTCATCGCGGGCCCCGGTGTGTACATCTGTGACGAGTGCATCGACCTGTGCAACGAGATCATCGAGGAGGAGCTGGCCGAGTCCGGCGAGGTGAAGTGGGAAGAGCTTCCCAAGCCGATGGAGATCTGCCAGTTCCTCGACCAGTACGTGGTGGGCCAGGACCAGGCCAAGAAGGCGCTGTCCGTGGCCGTCTACAACCACTACAAGCGGATCCAGGCCGAGGTGGGCGGCGCGTCCTCCGGTGCCGACGCCGTTGAGGTCGCCAAGTCCAACATCCTGCTGATCGGGCCCACCGGCTGCGGTAAGACGCACCTGGCGCAGACGCTCGCGCGGATGCTGAACGTCCCCTTCGCCATCGCGGACGCCACCGCCCTCACCGAGGCCGGGTATGTCGGCGAGGACGTCGAGAACATCCTGCTCAAACTGATCCAGGCGGCCGACTACGACATCAAGCGGGCCGAGACGGGGATCATCTATATCGACGAGGTCGACAAGATCGCCCGCAAGTCGGAGAACCCGTCGATCACCCGGGACGTCTCCGGCGAGGGCGTGCAGCAGGCGCTGCTGAAGATCCTGGAGGGCACGGTCGCGAACGTGCCGCCGCAGGGCGGGCGCAAGCACCCGCACCAGGAGTTCATCCAGATCGACACCACCAACGTGCTGTTCATCCTCGGCGGGGCGTTCGCCGGGCTGGACCGGATCATCGAGTCCCGCACCGGGCAGGGCGGGCTCGGCTTCGGCGCCCACCTCCGCTCGATCTCCGAGCGCTCGACGGATGACGTGTTCGCCCAGGTGATGCCGGAGGACATGCTCAAGTTCGGGCTGATCCCCGAGTTCATCGGCCGGCTCCCCGTGATCACGAACGTGCGCAGCCTGGACCGGGAGGCGCTGGTGCGCATCCTCACCCAGCCGCGCAACGCGCTGGTCCGGCAGTACCAGCGGCTGTTCGAGCTGGACGGCGTGGAGCTGGAGTTCGAGCCGCCGGCGCTGGAGGCGATCGCCGACCAGGCGATGCTGCGCGGCACCGGCGCGCGCGGCCTGCGCGCCATCATGGAGGAGGTTCTGCTCTCCGTGATGTACGAGGTACCCAGCAACCCGGACGCCGCCCGCGTGTTGATCACCCGTGAGGTCGTCCTGGAGAACGTCAACCCGACGATCGTGCCGCGCGACTTCGGCGGCCGGCGTCGCGCCTCCCGCGGTGACCGCGAAGAGAAGTCGGCTTGAGCGCACCCGCGACGCTCGCCGCGATCCTGGCGCGCGTCGAGGCGGGCGAGCGGCTGCCCACCGAACCGTGGCTGGCGGTCGTCCCGCAGCCGGGTCCGCGCGCCGCGGCGGTCGTCGCGTTCCCCGGGTTCATCGTGGTGGCCGCGGACGTCGACCCGGTGTGGGTCCGTGACCTGGTGCCCGACGGTGACCTTTCCGCCGCGCTCAACCCGCCGTTCCTGACGGCGCTGTGCGAGAAGCTCGGCCATCGCGTCAACAACATCGACATGGTGTTGACGGCGTCGCCGGTGTCGCCGGTGTCGCTCCCCGCCGTCGACGTCGACCACCCGCGGGTACGCCGGGCCCGCCGCTACCGGGACGACATCACCGTGTACGAGGTGTCCGGCGGCGTCCTGATCCTCGGTCGCGGGCTGGCGGGGCGGTGGGAGGCGGCGATCGAGGTCGACGAGGATGCCCGCAACGCGGGCGTCGGCCGCTCCCTGGCGGCGGCGGCGCGCGGCCTGGTGCCCGATGGCCGCCCCGTCTGGGCGCAGGTGGCGCCGGACAACGCGGCCAGCGTGCGCGCCTTCCTCGCGGCCGGGTACCGCCCGGTCGGCGCCGAGGCGCTGCTCGTTCCCTAGCGGTCCGGCCCCGTTGCCGGGTCCCGGGCGGATCGGCGGTCCCACTCGTCGGCCGGCGGTGCCACCACCATGATCAGGCGGGCCGTGCCCGTGCCGTCGTTGCGGTAGGTGTGCGTGCGGTCCGCCGCGAAGTCGATCGTCTGGCCGGTCCGGACCCGGTGATCCGCACCGTCCACGGTGACCGTCAGTTGGCCCGCCAGCACGTGCAGCATCTCGCGCGTCCCGGGTGCGTGCCCGTCCGACCGGTGGCGCTCGCCGGGCGCGAAGCGCCACTCCCACAGCTCCAGGCACGCCGGCTCGGCCAGCCCGGCGAGCAGCCGCCCGAAGCCGTCCCGCTCGCCGCGCCACAGCGTCGGCGCGTCCGCCAGGTCGGTGAGGCGTACCCGACGCTCCGGTGCCGCCTCGACGAGCCGCGCGATGGTGACGCCGAACGCGTCCGCGAGCCGGCACAGGGTGCCGATGCTGGGGTTGGTGCGCCCCGCCTCAATCTGCACCACCATGCCCTTGCTCACCCCGGATCGGGCGGCCAGTTCGTCCAGCGACCAGGAGCGGGCGACCCGCAGGGCGCGCACGTGGTCGGCGACGCAGGCGGTCACCTCGGCCACGTGGTTGGCGGTGTCGGCACGGGGTGTGCCGGCGGCGGGAGCGCCGGCACGGGGTGCGCCGGTGCGAGGTGTGTCGGTCAACACGCTGTCCTTCGCGGTCAACATTTTGGTACAACGGTGCGGTGCTCCCCATTGTGCTCGCCGGACTCGCCGCCCTCGTGTGGGGGAGCGCCGACTTCAGCGGTGGCAAGGCGAGCCAGCGCGCCAACCCGCTGGCCGTGACGGTCCTGTCCCAGGTGTACGGGCTGCCCGTCCTGCTGGTCTGCCTGCTCCTGGTACCGGGCAGCCTGCGCCTGAACGATCTGGCCTGGGGCGCCGGGGCCGGCGCGAGCGGACTGGTGGGCATCGTGCTGCTGTACCGCGCCCTGTCTGGCGGCGCGATGGCGGTGGCCGCGCCGACGACGGCCGTCACCGCCGCGGTGGTCGCGATCGGCGTCGGCCTGCTCACCGACGACGCACCCGGCGTGCCGGCGCTGCTGGGCATTGCCGCGGCCGTCGCCGCGATCGCGCTGGTGAGCATGGGCGGTGGCGGTGGCGGCCGGGTCGCCAGGGAGACGGTCGTCTACGCGGTCGGATCCGGCGTGTTCTTCGGGGCGTTCTTCGCGCTGCTCGGCCAGGCGACCACCGGCGGCGGCATGTGGCCGCTCGTGACGGCCCGGGTCGCGTCGATCGGCGTCGGGGCGCTGTGGATGCTCGCCACCCGCACCCCGCCGAAGATCGGCCTGCGCGGCACCCTCTGGTCACTGCCCGCCGGCGGCCTGGACATCGCCGCCAACGCCCTCTACCTCGCCGCCGCCGGTCGCGGCCAGCTCAGCGTGGTGGCCGCGATCGCCTCGCTGTACCCGGCGAGCACGGTCCTGCTGGCGCTCATCGTGGACCGGGAGCGGCTGCGGGCGATCCAGCTCGCGGGCCTGGGCTTCGCCGCCACGGCGCTCGTCCTGGCCTCGTCCTGAGCCGGTGCCAACCGTATTCCCTGGTCTGGCCGTCGCCGCGGGGTTCGCGACGCTGGTCCGGCCCGAGCGACGGCGTGGCCGACCGCGTTGCGTGGTCTGGCCGTCGCCGCGGGTGGGGCAATAGGCTACCGGCATGAGGGTCGCCGTCTGCCAACTGAACTCCCGCGACGACCGCGCCGCGAACCTCGCGGCCGCGCGCTCGCTGCTCGAGCAGGCCGCCGCGCGCGGCGCCGACCTCGCCGTGCTGCCCGAG
Organism: Rhizomonospora bruguierae; assembly: GCF_018397995.1. GTDB lineage: Bacteria > Actinomycetota > Actinomycetes > Mycobacteriales > Micromonosporaceae > Rhizomonospora > Rhizomonospora bruguierae. The sequence goes on along the minus strand of NZ_BBQH01000025.1, from coordinate 2,496 downwards.
TACGTGGACCACCTCGGCCCGGCCGCGACCGCCCCGAAGCCCGAGTCCGCGGACGGCGAGTTCGCCGCCTTCTTCGCGGACGCGGCCCGCGAGCTGGAGATGTGGGTGCTGGCCGGCTCCTTCCACGAGACCGGCCCCGACCCCGAGCGGATCTACAACACCGCGCTGGTGTTCGACCGCGCCGGCGAGCTGGCCGCCAGCTACCGCAAGATCCACCTGTACGACGTGGAGATCCCCGGCCGGGTCTCCTTCCACGAGTCGCGGGCGGTGGCGCCCGGCGCCGCGGCGGTGACCGTGGACGTCGAGGGCGTCCGCGTCGGCCTCACCATCTGCTACGACCTGCGCTTCCCCGAGCTGTACCGGCAACTGGCCATCGCCGGCGCCCAGGTGCTCGCGGTGCCGGCCGCGTTCATGGCGCATACCGGCCGCGACCACTGGGAGGTTCTGCTGCGGGCCCGGGCGATCGAGAACCAGTGCTACGTGGCGGCCGCCGGCCAGATCGGCGACCACGACCCGGGCCGCACCTGCTTCGGGCGCAGCATGGTCGTGGACCCGTGGGGCACGGTGGTGGCACAGCAGCCCGACACGGCCGGTGTCACCGTCGCCGACCTGGACCTCGACCGGCTCGCCACGATCCGCGCCGAGGTGCCGAGCCTCGCCAATCGCCGGCTGGTCTAGCGCCAGTTTCTCGACCGGGCCGGATCGGGTCGCGGCGAGGCCCAGGCGGCGATCCGGTGCTGTATGCGGGGATCCGGTCGTCGCCTGGGGCCGGCGCCACCGACCGTGCCTTCCGAGGCGCCCCAGCGGCTGGCCGCCTCGCTGAACGCCCAGTTTTCGGTGTCCATGACCGGCCGGTACCCGGTGGCCTGGTAGATCTTGTTGCTGGCGGGGTTGGCCAGGTCGGTGAACAGCACGCAGGTGTGCCCTTCGACCGCCACGCGCCCGCTGACCGCCGCCACGCAGGCGCTCGCGTACCCGCGTCCGCGCAGGTCGGGCGGGGTGTAGACGGCGCTCACCCGGACCACCCCGGAGACCGGTGGGCTGATCCAGAGCATCGACACCGGCCGACCGTCGTCCACCCAGGTCCAGACCGTCCCGGTCGCCAGTCGTGCGTCGATCATTGGGCGGGCGTCCGGGGGCGGCTGGTCCGGTATCGCCTCCGCCGAAAACGCCGAGGTCCAGGCCGCGAGCAGGTCCCGATCCTCTGTGGACCCGGGCCGCAGCCCGCCGCGGACGCCGGTCGGTGGGGTCGGTTCGCCCAGGCGGAAAAGCCGGTGTGCCGTCACCCCGCTCCGCCCGGCCCACCGCCGCGCGAACGCGCCGCTCGCCGCCGTCGGCCCGTTGACACCGGGAAGAACCATCTCGGACGCGATGAGCAGGTCGCAAACGGCCTCCGCCGCCGGTACAGGCATGGCCGTGAGCAGCAGTGATCGGGGCGGTGTGCGGATCGCCAGGCCGACCGGAGGCGCTCCCGCGACAGAGTCGTCGACGACGCGGACCCACAGCGCCTCCGGTCCCGGATCGCCGTCGAGGGACTGGCGGATGATCGTCCCGGCCACGGTGTTCCGCACGGGGTCCGCGGCGATGACGGCTTCAGTGACAGTGGCGAAACGCGGGGAGGTCGCGGTCGAGGATGGCCTTCATGGCGAGAGTCTCGCCGCAGCCCGCGGTCGGGGCCGGCCCTGGCGTTCGGCTGCGACGCCGACGACGAACTCGGCCCGGGCTACCGGCCTTGGAGCAGGATTCCGATGGTGGCAAGCCCGATCACGGCCGCCGCGGTCACGACCATGGCGGTGGTCATTCGCGACCGTCCGCGCCGCAGCAGGCGCGCGCCGGCGACGACCACCATGACCAGGACCAGCGAACCGATCACGAAGTGCCAGAACGGCAGGAGCAGATCGGTCAGCGCTTCGGCGGCGAGTTGCCGGTGGACGGACGGCACGCGGCCACTGTCCCACGGCCCCGGGTACGCGAGCCACCGAACGACGGCGGGAACACCAAGCCCGGCGAGCGGGGTTGTGCCGCCGGCGGTCGACGGAACGGGCGAACCGGTTCGCCCGTTCCGTCTTCCTGACCAGCCAAGATGTGGCACTATCGATCATGTGACCCGCGCCATGCGGCGCCGATTTGACGTTCGGCGTGCGGCCACGTAACTTTCTCTCTGCCCACGGGGACCCGGACAAAGAGCCGGAAACCACGCGGGCAGCCAGGCCCGGGGCGGCGACGCCGAGCGGGGCTGGGTCGAGCGGGGCAGATCGATCCGGGAAGCCGGACTTGGATTTGCGGAACCGATCGGGTAGAGTAGCTGGGCCGGCAGGAGCCGGGCGGATGGTTCGTCAAGCGAACATCGGCCGGTCTGCGGGTTTCCTACTGAGCTGACGCCGACACCGGCTCGTCCGGTCGCAGTGGCGTGGGTAGGGCTCGGTCGAGGTGCGGTAGCGAGATCCCGAAACTTGGGTCTTGACAGCGCAGCTTGAGCGGGTAAGCTGGAGCAGT
>NZ_BBQH01000024.1 GCF_018397995.1 Rhizomonospora bruguierae | reverse complement strand
GCGCGGGCCGGCCGGCCAGGCCGCGCAGCAGCGCGGGTACCCCCTCCGGGCGGGCCCGCAGCGCCGCGAGGTCCACCCGCAGCGGCACCACGGTGGCGTGGCCGCCGCGCAGAGCCGCGTCCAGGAGCCGCAGATTTTCCGCTGCGGTCAGCGGGTCCAGGCCGAGCCGCCGAACCCGGTGCAACGCGGTGTTGTCGAGCCGCTCACCCATGCCGCCGCCCAGCCACAGCCCCCACGCGAGCGAGGTGACCACCTGGCCGGCGGCGGCGCGGCGGGCGGCGAGGGCGTCCAGGAACAGGTTCGCGGCGGCATAGTTGCCCTGGCCGGCGCCGTCGAGCAGGGTCGCGGCCGAGGAGTAGAGGACGAAGGCCGACAGGTCCAGGCCCGCGGTCAGCTCGTGCAGCGTCCACGCGGCGTCCACCTTGGAGCGCATCACCGCGTCGAGCCGCTCGGGCGTCTGCGATTCGATCAGGCCGTCATCAACGATGCCGGCGACGTGCGCGACGCCGCGCAGCGGGTGCTCGGCCGGGATCGCGGCGAGCAGCGCCACCACCGCGGCGCGGTCGGCGACGTCGCAGGCGGCCACGGTGGCGTGCGCGCCGAACGCGGCCAGCTCGGCCACCAGCTCGGCGGCGCCGGGGGTGTCCGGGCCGCGGCGGCTAGTGAGCACCAGGCGGCGCACGCCGTGCTCGCGGGCCAGATGCAGGGCGAGCTGGGCGCCGAGGCCGCCGGTGCCGCCGGTGACGAGTACGGTGCCGTCGGGGTCCCACGGCGCCGGCCGCTCCTCCTGTTCGGCCGCCAGGGCCACCAGGCGGGGCACGCTGACCGAGCCGGATCGCAGGGCGATCTCCGGCTCGCCCGCGGCGACCGCGGAGCTGACCGCCCGCGCGATCGCGGCGGTGGACTCGGCCCTGCCATCGTGGTCGAGCAGGACGAAGCGGTCCGGGTGCTCCGCCTGGGCCGAGCGGACCAGCCCCCACACGGGCGCTTGCGCGAGGTCGATCTCGTCGCCGTCCGTGGCGGCCACCGCGCCGCGGGTCGCGACCACGAGCCGCGCCGACGCGTTTCGGTCATCGTCGAGCCATTGCCGCAGGTTGCGCAGCACGTCCCCGGCGACGGTGCGGACCCCCGCGGGAACATCGGCGCCTTCCGGGGCCGGCGGGGCCTCGTACAGCACGAACTCGGGTGCCGGGCCGCCCTCGACCGCGCGCGGTAGCGGCGCCCAGCGGACCACGAACAACGCCTCGTTCCGGCCCGGACCGCCCGCGCGCAACCGGTCCGCGGTGACGGCCCGCAGCAGCAGCGAGCCGATCGACGCGACCGGGGCGCCGGTGGTGTCGGCGATGGCCACGGTGAGGTCGTCCCGCGACGCCGCGGCAATCCGGACCCGCACCGCCCGCGCGCCGGCGGCGTGCAGGGCCACCCCGTTCCAGGAGAAGGGGATCCGGGCCTCGCCCGCGGTCGCGTCCGGGGCCGCGAGGTCGGCGGCGTGCAGCGCGGCATCGAGCAGCGCCGGGTGCAGGCCATAGGCGGCCGCGTCCGGCGCGACCGACTCGGGCAGTGCGACCTCGGCGAACACCTCGACCCCACGGCGCCAGGCCGCGCGGACGCCGTGGAACGCCGGGCCGTACTGGTAGCCCTCACCGGCCTGGTCACGGTAGAAGGTGGTGACGTCGACCGGTTGCGCGCCGGCCGGCGGCCACTGCCCGGCAAGGGTCGCGAGCGCGTCCGCGCCTTCCGGCTCGGTCGAAGCGGCAAGCAGGCCGGTGGCGTGGCGTGCCCAGGCACCATCCGCGGGCGCGTCCTCGGCGCGCGAGTAGATGTCCACCGTGCGGCGGCCGCCCGCGTCGGCGGCGCCGACGACGACCTGCAGCGCGACGCCACCGGACGCCGGAAGCGTCAGCGGCAGCTCGAGCACCAGCTCGGTCAGCAGCCCGCAGCCGACCTGGTCGCCGGCGCGGGTGGCAAGCTCGACGAAAGCCGTGCCGGGCAGCAGGGCGACACCGGAGATGACGTGGTCGGCCAGCCACGGGTGGGAGTGCGGCGAGACCCGGCCGGTGAGCACGACGCCCTCCGAGCCGGCGAGCCCGACGACGGCGCCGAGCAGCGGGTGCTCGGCGGCGAGCTGGCCGAGGCCGGCCGGGTCGCCGCCGGGTGCGGGGGCGGTGAGCCAGAACCGGCGACCCTGGAAGGCGTAGGTGGGCAGGGCGATCCGGCGCGCTCCGGGGAACAGCGCGGCCCAGTCGAGGGCGGCGCCGCGCGCGTGCGCGGTCGCCAGGGCGGACATCGCCTCGGGCACCTCGGGCCGGCCGCCGCGCAGCAGCGGGACGAATGCCGCGCCGGTGACGCCGTCGGGCAGGCAGTCCTGGCCCATGCCGGCGAGCACCGCGTCCGGGCCCAGTTCCAGGAAGGTGCGCACGCCCTGTTCGGCGAGCCAGCCCACCATGTCCGCGAAGCGGACGGTGCCGCGGACGTGGCACACCCAGTACTCCGGCGAGCACAGCTCCTCGGCGGGCACCGGGCGGCCGGTGAGGTCGGAGACGATCGGGATGCGCGGCGGCTGGTACCGGAGAATTCCCGCGACCCGCCGGAACTCGTCGAGCATCGGTTCCATCAACGCCGAGTGGAACGCGTGGCTCACCCGCAGCCGCCGGGTTCGGCGGCCCTGGGCGGCGAACCGCTCCGCGACCGCGAGCACGGCCGCCTCGGGCCCGGCGATGACCACCGAGTCCGGCCCGTTGACGGCGGCGATGTCCACGCCGTGGATCTCGTCCTCGCGGGCCTGGATCGCCACCATCGCCCCGCCGGCGGGCAGCGCCTGCATCAGCCGGCCGCGCGCGCCGACCAGGGTGGCCGCGTCCTCCAGGCAGAGCACCCCGGCGGCGTGCGCGGCCGCGATCTCACCGATCGAGTGCCCGGCCAGGAAGTCCGGCCGCAGCCCCCACGACTCGGCGAGCCGGAACAGGGCCACCTCGACCGCGAACAGCGCGGCCTGGGCGTACCGGGTCTGGTGGATCAGGTCGGCGTCGGCGTCGGGGGCGAACAGCACGTCCCACAGCGACACGTCGAGCTGCAGGTCGAGGTAGCCGATCGCCTCCTCGAGGGCACTGGCGAAGACCGGGAAGGCCGCGTACAGCTCCCGCCCCATCGCGAGGCGTTGGCTGCCCTGCCCGGTGAAGAGGAACGCGAGTCGGCCGGCGCCCGCCGCTGCCTGGTGCACGCCCGGGCCGGTCTCGCCGGCGGCGACGACGCGCAGCCCGCGCAGCAGTTCCTCGCGGTCGCTGGCCAGGATCACGGCGCGGTGCTCCATCGCGGTCCTGGTGGTCGCGAGCGAGTAGCCGAGGTCCGCCAGGTTCAGCTCGGGCTCGGTGTCCGCAAAGGACAGCAGCCGGGCCGCCTGGGCGCGCAGCGCCGCCTCGGTCCGGCCGGACACGACCAGCGGCACGGCGTGCGTGAGCGCCGGCGGGGCGGGTTGCTCCGCACGGGACGGCGGCTCCTCCAGCACGACGTGCGCGTTGGTGCCGCTGATGCCGAAGGCGGAGACGCCCGCGCGGCGCGGCCGCTCGCCGGCCGCCCACGGCACCGGCTCGATCAGCGGCCGCACGGTACCGGTGGACCAGTCGACGTTCGGCGTCGGCTCGTCGATGTGCAGCGTCCGGGGCAGCACCCCGTGCCGCATCGCCATCGCCATCTTGACCACCCCGGCGGCGCCGGCGGCGGCCTGCGTGTGGCCGAGGTTCGTCTTCACCGAGCCCAACCACAGCGGGCTCTGCGGTGAGCGATCCCTGCCGTAGGTGGCGATCAGCGCGTTCGCCTCGACCGGGTCGCCGAGGGCGGTGCCGGTGCCGTGCGCCTCGACGGCGTCGACGTCGGCGGGGCTCAGCCCGGCGTCGTGCAGCGCCTGGCGGATGACCCGCTGCTGGGCGCGCCCGCTCGGCGCGGTGAGGCCGTTGCTGGCGCCGTCCTGGTTGATCGCGGTGCCGCGGATGACCGCGAGCACCGGGTGCCCGTTGCGCCGGGCGTCGGAGAGCCGCTCGACCACGAGCAGCCCGGCGCCCTCGGCGAAGCCGGTGCCGTCGGCCGCCGCCGCGAACGCCTTCACCAGCCCGTCGGGGGCGAGCCCGCGCTGGCGGCTGAACTCGGTGAACAGGCCGGGGGTGCTCAGCACGGTGACCCCGCCGGCCAGCGCGAGCGAGCACTCGCCGCGGCGCAGCGACTGCACCGCGAGGTGCAGCGAGACCAGGGAGCCGGAGCAGGCGGTGTCGATGGTCAGCGCCGGCCCCTCAAGTCCCAGGGCGTAGGCGACCCGACCGGAGGCGATGCTCAGCGCGCTACCGGCGAGCAGGTAGCCGGTCAGGTTCTCGGGGGCCTCGGCGACCCGCACGCCGTACTCGTGTCCGCCCGCCGCCACGAACACGCCGGTCTGGCTGCCGCGCAGCGACGTCGGGTCGATCGTGCTGTGCTCCAGCGCCTCCCAGGCGGTCTCCAGCAGCAGCCGCTGCTGCGGGTCCATCGCCAGCGCCTCGCGCGGGCCGATGCCGAAGAACTCGGCGTCGAACTCGGTGACGTCGGGCACGAATCCGCCGACCCGGGTGTAGCTGCGGCCGGGGACGTCGGCGTCGGCGAAGAGGTGTTCGAGGTCCCAGCCACGGTCGGTGGGGAAGTCGCCGACCGCGGTGCGCCCCTGCGCCACCAGCTCCCACATCTGCTCGGCGGAGCGGATCCCGCCGGGCAGCCGGCCGCCGAACCCGATGATGGCCACGGGGTCGTGGTCGGCAGCCAGCGGTGGCAGCGGCTCGTCGGACTCGGTGGCCAGCCCGAGCAGTTCGGCACGCAGGAAACCGGCCAGCAGCGCCGGACTCGGGTGATCGAAGGCAATCGTGATCGGCAGCGCCAGCCCGGTCGCGGTGCTGAGCCGGGCGTGCAGCTCGACCAGGCCGAGCGAGTCCAGGCCCAGTTCGCGCAGCGGACGCTGGGCGTCAGCGATCGGGCCGGCGTCCGGCCGCGCCTTCCGCACGACGTCGAGCACCCGCGCGCACACCAGGTCCAGCAGCAGCCTGGTCTGCTCGGACTCCGGCAGGTCGGCGAGGCGGTGGGCGAGAGCGAGATTTCCGGACCGGTCCAATTTGTACACTCCCAGATCGGCGTTGCTCCGGCGAGCGGAAGCCACCTGATGCTGAGTGCGGACGCTATGGCGCGGGCGCGCCTGCCGGGCACCCCTACCGACCCCGTGAACCGGTGCGTGCGGCAACGGCGGCACGCCGATAGGGGTCGGCGGATTCTGGTTGAGGGGGCACTCGGTGTGGCCGAGCCCACGATGCGCCCGCTTCAATATGCCGGATCCCGACCGTGCGCGGGTCGTACGTCCGACTGGATGGGTGGGCATGACTGTTACCGACAACGGGTTGGACGCGACGGTGCCGCTCGCGACCATCGACCCGTATTCCAACCTCAGGACCCGGGTCGATGAGCTGCGCGCGCACCGCGCCGCCGCGGAGTCCGGCCCGTCAGCGCGGGCGTCGGCGGCGCAGCACGCCAAGGGCAAACGCGACGTGCGGGAGCGGCTCGACCTGCTGTTCGACGCCGGCACATTCCGCGAGATCGAGCAGTTGCGGCGGCACCGCGCGACCGGCTTCGGCCTGGAGGACCGCCGCCCGCACACCGATGGGGTGGTGACCGGCTGGGGCGAGGTGTACGGCCGGACCGTCTTCGTCTACGCGCACGACTTCCGGATCTTCGGCGGCTCGCTCGGCGAGGCGCACGCGGAGAAGATCCACAAGGTGATGGACCTGGCCGAGGCGGCCGGTGCGCCACTGGTCTGCCTCAGCGACGGGGCGGGCGCGCGGATCCAGGAGGGGGTCACGGCCCTCGCCGGGTACGGCGGGATCTTCCGGCGCAACGTGCGTTCGTCCGGGGTCATCCCGCAGATCAGCGTGATGCTCGGGCCGTGCGCCGGCGGGGCGGCCTACTCCCCCGCGCTCACCGACTTCGTGTTCATGGTGCGCGGGATCTCGCAGATGTACATCACGGGCCCCGACGTCGTGCAGGCGGTCACCGGCGAGCGCATCACGCACGACGACCTCGGCGGCGCGGACGTGCACAGCGGCGTCTCCGGGGCCAGCGCGTTCGTCTATCAGGACGAGGCCGAGTGCTTCGCGGACGTGCGCCACCTCATCTCGCTGCTCCCCTCGAACAACCGCGAGATGCCGCCGATGGTCGCGGCCACCGACCCGCCGGGCCGCACCAACGAACCGCTGCTGGACCTGGTGCCGGCGGATCCCAGCCGCTCCTACGACATGCGCGAGGTCATCGAGGAGATCATCGACGACGGGGACCTGTTCGAGGTGCACGCCACCTGGGCGACGAACATCATCTGCGGACTGGCCAGGATGGACGGTCACGTGGTGGGCATTGTGGCCAATCAGCCCGCGTCGATGGCCGGGGTGCTGGACATCAACGCGTCGGAGAAGGCGGCCCGGTTCGTGCAGACCTGCGACGCGTTCAGCGTCCCGCTGGTCACCCTGGTCGACGTGCCCGGCTTCCTGCCCGGCAGCTCGCAGGAGCGCGGTGGGATCATCCGGCATGGGGCGAAGCTGCTGTACGCGTACTGCAACGCCACCGTCCCGCGCATCCAACTCATCCTGCGCAAGGCGTACGGCGGGGCGTACATCGTGATGGACTCCCGCTCAATCGGTGCTGATCTATCCTATGCGTGGCCGATCAACGAGATCGCGGTCATGGGCGCGGAGGGGGCGGCGAACGTGGTGTTCCGGCGGGAGATCGCCGCGGCGGAGGACCCCGAGCTGGCCAGGGCGCAGCGAATCAAGCAGTATCAGCAGGAGCTGATGCACCCCTACTACGCGGCCGAGCGCGGACTCGTCGACGGCGTCATCGACCCGGCCGACACCCGCGCGACCCTGATCAGCGCGCTGGCGATGCTGCGTGCCAAGTACGCCCGGCTGCCCGCCCGCAAGCACGGAAACCCACCGGTATGAGCGCGGACAGCGCCGGCCTCGTGCGCATCGTGCGAGGGCGGCCCACCGATGAGGATCTCGCTGCGGTGATCGTGGCGCTGGTCGCACGGGCCGCCGGGCCGCAACCCCCGGCCGCGAGGCCCATGGCACGCTCGGTTACCGGCTGGGCGCCGGTCAGCGACTACAGCCCGCCGGGCGGCTGGGCCCGCCCGGGTCACCCGCCTCGGTAACGCTCGACCATCGACCACAGCGACCAGAAAGCGAGACGAACGTCTATGAGTACACTATCCGGCGCCACGAGCGCCTGGGTGCGGCGGTTCCACCCGGACGACCAGGCCGCGACCCGGCTGGTCTGTTTCCCGCACGCCGGCGGCTCGGCGACCTACTACTTCCCGGTCTCCCGAGCCCTGTCCGGGCGGGCCGGGGTGCTGGCGATCCAGTACCCCGGCCGCCAGGACCGGCGCGCCGAGCGCTGCGTCGACGACGTCCGCGAACTGGCCGACCTCGTGGTCGGTGAGCTGCGGCCGTTCGCCGACCGGCCGATGGCGCTGTTCGGCCACAGCCTCGGCGCCACGCTCGCCTTCGAGGTGGCGCTGCGGCTGGAGGCCGAGGGCATCGTCCCGCTGGTGCTGTTCGCCTCCGGGCGGCGGGCGCCGTCGAAGCACCGCGACGAGCGGGTCCACCTCGGCACCGACGAGCAACTGCTGCGGACCCTGGAGCGGATGAGCGGCACCGACGCGCAGGTGCTACGCGACGAGGAGATGGTCCGCTCGCTGCTGCCGGCCATCCGCGGCGACTACCGGGCCGCCGAGACGTACCGGTACGTGCCCGGCCCGCCGCTGGCGTGCCCCATCGTGGTCCTGACCGGAGACCGCGACCCCGAGGTGACCCGCGATGAGGCCACCGCGTGGGAGGGGCACACCACCGGGCCGTTCGCGCTGCACGAGTACCCGGGTGGGCATTTCTTCCTCAACGACCACGCCCCCACCGTGATCGAACTCATCGGTGACCACCTCGAGCAGGTCCGGCTCGGGTGAGCGGCTCCCTGCTGGCGATCAGCGACCTGCACGTCGCCTACGCCGAGAACCGCCAGGTGGTGCAGAACCTGCGGCCCCGCTCCGACCGCGACTGGCTGATCGTCGCCGGCGACGTCGGGGAGCGCTTCGCGGACATCGCCTGGGCGCTGCGCGTGCTCAGCGAACGGTTCCAGCGGGTGATCTGGTCGCCGGGCAACCACGAACTGTGGACGCCGCGCGACGACGACGTGTCGTTGCGCGGCGAGGCCCGGTACCGGCGGCTGGTCGAGCTCTGCCGGGAACTGGGCGTGGACACACCGGAGGACGAGTACCCGGTGTGGACCGGCACCGGCGGTCCGGCGACGGTCGCACCGCTGTTCCTGCTGTACGACTACTCCTTCCGGGTCGACGGGGTGGCGACGAAGGAGGAGTCGCTCGCCCGCGCCTACGCCACCGGGGTGGTCTGCACCGACGAGATGCTGCTGCACCCCGACCCGTACCCCAGCCGGGAAGAGTGGTGCTGGTCGCGGGTCGAGCAGACCGAGCGCCGGCTGGCCGAGTGCGACCCCACGATCCCGACCGTCCTGGTCAACCACTTCCCGCTGGTGCGGGAGCCGACGCGGGTGCTGCGGTACCCGGACTTCGCCCAGTGGTGCGGCACCGAACGCACCGCCGACTGGCACCTGCGCTTCCGCGCCGCGGTGGCGGTCTACGGCCACCTGCACATCCCGCGGACCACCTGGCACGACGGGGTGCGCTTCGAGGAGGTCTCGGTCGGCTACCCGCGGGAGTGGCGCCCCCGCGGCGGCCCTACTCAGCCCAAGGTGGTCCTGTGACTGCGCTGCTGGCCGGCCTGGTGCCGCCGGGCACCGTCGCCGTGGAGTCGTTCGGCGACACCGCCGACGCGTTCCTCTACCCCGAGGAAGAGGCGTGCATCGCTCGCGCCGTGGACAAACGGCGCCGCGAGTTCACCAGCGCCCGGGTGTGCGCCCGCGCGGCACTGGCTCAGCTCGGCATCCCACCCGCACCGATCCTCCCCGGCCCCCGCGGCGCCCCGGCGTGGCCGGCCGGGGTGGTCGGCAGCATGACCCACTGCGACGGCTACCGCGCCGCCGCCGTCGCGCTCGGTCGGGACGTGTGCACCATCGGCATCGACGCCGAGCCGGCCGGCCCGCTGCCGGACGGGGTGCTGGAGGCCATCGCGCTCGACCCGGAACGCGCCTCGGTCTCGGGGCTTTCGGCGGCCGTTCCCGGGGTGCCCTGGGACCGGCTGCTGTTCAGCGCGAAGGAGGCGGTGTACAAGGCGTGGTTCCCGCTCACCGGCGCGTGGCTGGACTTCCACCAGGCGCGGATCGACATCGACCCGGCCGCGCACACGTTCACCGCCACCCTGCTCGTCCCCGGTCCGGTGGCCGGCGGTACCAGGCTGTCCGGCTTCGCCGGCCGATGGCTGCACCGCGACGGCCTCGTCGCCACCGCCATCGTGCAGCGACAGCCCATTGACTAATGTGAGGCGGTGTCCAGTCCCGTGAATGTCCCCGCGTCCGACGACGACCGCGAGCGCGCGGCGCAGCGCCTCCAGCAGGCATGCGGCCAGGGGATCCTGACCCTGGACGAGTTCAGCGTCCGGGTTGGCAAGGTTTGGGCCGCGCAGACCCGCGCCGACCTGACCCGGACCCTCGGCGACCTGCCCGCGGCCCCGGTGACCATCGTCGGCACCGACCAGCCCGTGGAGCGGGTCGTCACCGTCTTCGGTGAGAGCAGGAAGGCGGGCCGCTGGCGGCTGTCGCCCCAGCCGCTGCACACCGTAACCGTCTTCGGCTCCTGCGAGATCGACCTGCGCGGCGTGCTGGGCGGCGGGGAGCAGATCGAGATCACCGGTGGGTGCTTCTTCGGCGAACTCCGCGTCCTGGTCCCGGAAGGCGTGGAGGTCCGGGTCTCCGGCCCGGCCATCTTCGCCTCGCGCACGATGAGGTTGGCCCCGGTTCCCCGGCTCCGCGGCACCCCGCTGATCACTATTCACGTCACCACGATGTTCGGCTCGGTGGAGATCGAGTCGGTCGGGGGACGGCACTGACCCGAGGTACCGATCACCCGACGTCCCGGTTGGCGAACAGCAGGACGGCCGCGCTCACCACCAACGCCGGCGGCCAGCACAGGTGGGCAACCGTCCACCCCGTCTCCGGCGGGATCGGCCACGGTGACCTGGTGCCCGGGAAGAACAGCGTCCCGACGAGCGCGACGCCCTGAACCAGCGGCCCGGTGAGCGCCGCGCCCAGATTGTTGCGGTACCGCGCCGCCACGGCGGCCGCGGCCAGCGGGATCAGGCCGCACACCGCCGCCTGCAACGTGAGGTAACCGGCGGGCTCGACGACGAGCCGGCCGCCGACGGCCACGACCGCCAGGTAGAGCAGCACCCAGACCGCGACCGCCGGGATCAGGTTCAGGGCCAGCCGCAGCCACTGCCGCACCCATCGCGGGGACGGCGCCAGCACGGTCGACGCCATCCGGTCCGGCAGCGCGAAGCAGGCCGCCGCGCCGAGCGCGGCCGCGGCCAGCCGGAGGCCGGGCAGCGCGAGGCCCGCCACCGGCTCGGCGAACAGCACGGGTAGCTGGCCCAGCACCGCGAGCGTGGCCGCGGCGGCCAGCGGCCACCACGGTACGGCTCGGGCGAGCGGCTTGAGCAGCAGCATCCCGAGGCGGATGGCGCTCACCGGCAGATCCTCGGCTGGTCCGAGGGCTCGCCGCCGGCCGGGATCACCGGCGGCTGCACGGTCACCCCCAGCGGCGCGAGCGCCCGCCCGGCCGGGTCCATGACCTGCGGCCAGTGCGCGACCAGGAACGCGGCCACCTCGTCCTGCGGCCGGGCGAGCAGCGCGGCTGCGGCCTGCGCGTCCGCCCGGTCGTAGCGGACCCGCCCCAGGTTCAGACCGCCGTCGGCGAGGTGGCGGGTGCCATCCGGCACGGCCTGGGCCAGCAGCCACAGGGCGACCACGGTGCGATGTTGACCGGCACCGGAGCAACCGGACCTGGCCGCCTCGTCGAACGGCGTGATCCCGCGCCCGAACAGTCCGGTGGCCGCGGTGGTGTAGTCGATGGTCAGCTGCGTACGGGAGTGCTCCGCCCAGTGGCCGTGCCGCCCCCAGCGCGGCCAGGTGGCGATCTCCGGCACCTCGGGGACGAGAACGTGGCCATCGTCCATGCCGGCAAGCTGGCGGACCGTCGGACGGGTGGCCCCGGCGGGAAGGTTGCGGGTGACCGGCTCGACCGCCTCCCGCCAGAGCGGAATCCAGCCCCCGTAATGCGGAAGGGCGCAGTAGCGCACGTCGCCGTGCGTCTCGCAGTGGAGCACCGCCGGGCCGGCCACCGCGTAGACCATCTCGGGGTAGATCACCGCCGGGGTGGCCCGAGCCTGCTGGTCGGTGGCGAAGGCGCCGGTCGCCACCGCCGGCGGGAGCACCCCGATCGCGATGATCCAGAAGTGTCGCCACCGCAGCAGCGCGACGATCGCCGCCAGGACGCACATCAGATAGACCAGATGCCACCCGGTGGGACGCGCCGCCCCGGTCACCCACGGTGTGTCCGGCACGGGGAAAAGGTGCCGGACCAGGGTGTCGGCGCCGGTGCTGAGCACCGGCAGGGCGCCGAGGACGACCGCCGCCGCGAGCACGGTCAGCGGCCCGGCGGCCGCCGTGGGCAGCCAGCGGCCCACCACGATCCCGAGCGCCGCACCGATCGCCGGAACGACCACGGTGACCAGCAGCGCCCACGGGTCGAACCGCCCGACCGGCCAGGCCGGCAGCATGACCAGCAGCCCGGCGAGGCAGCCCGAGGCACCGGCCGCACCGGCCACAAGCACCAACGCGAGCAGGCCGAGGCCGCGCCGAGCGGCGGTCGTCGGCACCGTTTCGAGGCTCTCCGCCCCGGCCCGCCGATCGCGGCTCGCCGCGAGGTGCCCGGCCAGCAGGAGCGCGCCCGCCAGCACGAGCGAGGCCATCCCGGCGTTCTGGGCGAACGCATCCCAGGTCGGCATCGTGGTCCACCCCCACGCCGTGTACAGCGCCAGGGAGAGCACCATGCCGGCCCAGAGGAGCGGACTGCGCAGCAGCAGGCGCGCCTCGGCGCGGGCGAGCGCGCCCACCGCCACCCGACCGCTGGGCCGGACCGACGCCGGGGCGAGCACCGTCATCGGGCCGCCCCCGCCCGCGTCGACGGTCCGAGCAGGAGCAGGTATCCGTCCTCAAGGGATGGCTGACCGCGCTCACCGCCCTCGGGTTGGTCACCCAGCGTCCGGTACAGCCCATCCGCGTTGCGCCAGTACGGCTGGGAGCCGGCCGGAGCGGTGGTCGACAGCCAGACCCGGCCATCGGCGACAGCGGCCAGCTCCCGCGGGCTGCCATCGAAGATCACTCGCCCGGAGTTCATCACCACGACCCGTTCGCAGAGCGCGCCCACATCCTCGGTCTGGTGGGTGGACAGCAGCACGGTGCGCCGCTCGCCGAGCCGGGAGATCAAGGCCCGGAACAGCATCCGCTGCTCCGGGTCGAGACCCACCGTGGGCTCGTCGAGGATCAGCAGCTGCGGCTCGCCGAGCAGGGCCTGGGCCAGCCCCAACCGCTGCCGCATACCGCCGGAGAGCCTGCGCACCCTGGTCCTGGCCCGGTCGGTCAGCTCGACCTCCTCGAGCACCCGGCGCACCTCGGCCCGGCGCTGCCGGCCGTCCGTCAGCTCCTTGAGCACCGCCACGTAGTCGAGCAGGTCGTAGGCGGTGAACTGGGGATAGAGCCCCGGATTCTGCGGCAGGTAGCCGATCCGCCGGCGCAGTTCGGTGCGCTGCGCGGGGACCGCCGGGTCGAGACCGAGAATCCGCAGCCGGCCCCGATCGGCCGCCAGCGCGGTGGCCAGGCAACGCAGCAGGGTGGTCTTGCCGGCGCCGTTCGGACCGAGGAGCCCGGTGACCCCCGTCCCGATCTCCAGATCCAGGCTGTCCAGCGCCACCGTGGCCCCGTAACGCTTACCGAGCCCGCCGATGCTGACGGTGGTCATCGAGTCTCCCCCGGGTCGAGGCGGCCTCGCCGCATGGTCAGGACCGCGACGGCCATCGCCGCGGCGAGCAGGTAGCCGAGTTGCGCGGTGCCACCGAAGATGATCGGCAGGGAAGACCCGCGATGGACCGTGGCCGCGGTGCCCACGCCGATCAGCCAGGCACCGCCCAGCAGGCCGGTGGCGGTCGAGAGCGGAACGACGGTGCTCAGTGCCAGGCTCCCCATGCTGAGCACCAGGGCGGGCAGCAGCCAGGCCACGGCGTACCAGCCCGGCCCGGGCAGCAGGGCCGCCGCCCCCATGCCCATCGCCACCGCGACCGCGACGACCGCGGTGGCGCGCCAGAGGACCAGCGACGGCCCGGCCGCCGGCATCGTGCCGGTGATCTCGTGCATCGGGTCGGCCGGCGGCCCGTAGGCGGTGGCGACCGCCAGCACCGGCAGAACCGGCGCGAGGACGAGGAAGAGCATGGCGCTGACTCGCGCCCCGGGCTGGGCGAAATACGCCGCGGCCACCGCGAGGGCCAGCACCGCCGCCGTCGCGCCCAACCAGGACCAGCGCAGTGCCGGTGTCGCGGCGAGCAACTGGATCCGGTGCTCGGGCAGCCCGAGCCGACCCAGGAGCCGCCACAGCACCCGCTGTTTGGGCGCGTGGACCGCGTCGAACACGGCCGCCCAGTTGTCGGCCAGCCATACCGTGTCGACCTCGACGCGCCCACGGCAGGAGGCGCAGGCCAGCAGATGGGCGTCGACGGCCATGACCCGGCTCGGGTCGAGCGATCCCCGGTCGTACTCCGCGAGCAGCGCCGCGTCGATGTGCCAGCCGGTCATGTCAGCAACTCCCTCAGCCGGGCCCGGGCGCGCAGCAGCCGGGTCTTCGCCGTGCCCTCCGCGATGCCGAGCAGCTTGGCCGCCTCCCGCACGGTCAGGCCGTCCACGGCCGTGGCCTGGATGAGCGCCCGCAGCTCCGGTGGGATCCGGTCGAGCGCTCCGCCCAGGTCACCGTGCTCGACGCCCAGCAGCACCAACTCCTCGGCCGAGGGTGCCGTGGTGACGTCGGGCAGGTCGGTGGTGGCGCCGCTGAGCCAGCGGTGCCCGGGACCACGCAGCGCGGACACCAGCCGCCTGACCGCGATGGTCCAGATCCAGGCGGCCGCGTCGGCGCCGGTCACCTCGTACCGGTGGGCGTCGGTCCAGATGGCGACGAACGTGTCCTGGAGCGCGGCATCGACCACATCGGGGTCCGCGCAGCGCCGGCGCAGCCGGGCGCGCAGCCAGGGAGCGTGCCGGTGATGCAGCAGGCGAAGGGCTTCGGTCCGCTCCGCCGCGACGGCACGCAACAACTCGGCGTCACTGCTCAGCTCGTCGACCGGCCGCCCGGGTTCATGGCTTCTTCTTCGCCGCACACATGGACTATCGCGCGGCCCGGGGAATTTGGTTCACCGAGGACGCCGACGGCGCCGATGAGCAGCGCCGCCGCCGATTTCCCGGTGGCTACCGCGGCGGCTCAGGCCGGGAAGAGCACCCGGACGCTGAGCCCGCCGCCGGGCCGGGCCTCGGCCATGAGCTGGGCGGCGTGGGCCTGGGCGATGGCCCGCACGATGGACAGGCCCAGCCCGTGGTGGCCGTCGTCGGCGACCCGGCGCCGGCGCTGGAACGGCTCGAAGAGGCGCTCGACGTCGCCGGGCGGCACGCGGACGCCGGTGTTGGCGACGATCAGCCGGACCCGGACGACGGCGTGCGGGGTACGTCGGTCACGGGCGCCGGCGCGGGGAGCGCGCCAGGTAGCCGTGCGGGTACGGCAACCGGCCATCGCCGGCCGTGGTCAGCCGCTCGATGTGCTTCTCGTCCAGGACCCAGCCCGAGGCACCGAGGTTGTCTTCCAGTTGGGCGAGCGTCCGGGCGCCGATGATCGGCGCGGTGACCGCCGGCCGTTGCAGCAACCAGCGCAGGGCCACCTGTGCCGGGCTGCGGCCGGTCTCCTCGGCGACGGCCAGCACGGTGTCCGTGACCGACCAGGCGCGCTCGTCCACGCTGGTCTCCCAGTCGCCCAGCCACGGCTGCTTGTCCGCCTCCCACCGGGTGTCCGGCGGCGCCGCGGCCATGCCCCGCCGGTACTTGCCGGTGAACCATCCGCCGCGCAGCGGGGCCCACGGGATCACGCCCAGCCCCTCGTTGCGGCACACCGGAAGCAGCTCCTGCTCCGCCACCCGGTCGAGAAGGTTGTACAGCGGTTGCAGGGACACGAAGGGTTCCCAGCCGCGGTGGCGGGCCACGTCCACCGACTTCTGCAACTGCCAGCTCGCGTAGTTGCTGGCGCCGAGGTGCCGCACCTTGCCGGCCCGCACCAGACCGTCCAGCGTGGACAGCGTCTCGTCCAGCGGGGTGGCCTCGTCGAAAGCGTGCACCTGGTAAAGATCGATGTAGTCGGTGCGCAACCGGCGCAGGCTCGCGTGCACCGCGGCCAGAATGTGCTTGCGCCCCGCGCCGTGATCATTTGGACCGCCGCCGGTGTGCCAGAACAGTTTGGTGGCAATAACGAGATCATCTCGCGACCGGTGTGCCAACCAACTCCCGATGATCTCCTCGGAGGCGCCCTCTCCGTAGACATCGGCGGTATCGATGAAGTTGCCGCCAGCCTCGACGTACCGATCCAGCAGGCGATGGGATGTCTGTTCGTCGGCCTCGTTGCCGAACGTCATCGTGCCCAGGCACAACTCGCTTACCCGTAGACCACTGCCACCCAGGTACCGATACTCCACGATTCACGATCCTGTCATCCCGGTCCCGTTTGGACAAGCGAACCACGGCGGAATTACGAACGGGCGAGACTGTGCTGCGGGTGCGTCCCGGCCGACCGTCGGGACAGCAGGCGCTGGAATGTACCGACCGCCCCGCCCGCGGCTCCGGTGAACGTGACCAGGAGATGGACCGCGACAAAGTAGAGGCCGAACGCCAGCCCACGGTCGGCGAATACCCGGCGGTACGTTTTGCCGTCCAGCGCTATTGCCGCGGCGACCAGGGCCAGGGGCAGGACGGCACCGGCCGCGCCCACCAGCACCGGTAGCGGAATTGCCAGCACCGCGGCCAGCAGCAGGGCACCGGCGAGGGCCCGCGCCATCGAATCCCCCGGAGTCTCGCCGCGCCGCCATTCGGCGGCGCTGATCCGGGCCCGCCGGAAAACCTTGCGCAGGATCATCCGCACCGTCGAATCATGATCATGCCGGCCGCGCACCGCCTCGGTGATGCGAACCTGGTATCGCTGGGTCAGCCGGAAGCGATAGTCGGAGGACTCGGTGTCGCGCAGATCCGGATTGAACGGACCGACCTCGGTGAACACCTCGGCCGGAACGGCAAGCACGCAGGCGTGCAGTTCCAGGGTCGGCCGTCCGGTCGGCATCCACCAGTGGTACATCTGCAATGCCCGGTACCGCGCGGCCAAGGTGTCCGACACCAGGGACTGGGGCAGAAGGATGCCACCCACGGCACCGAGCAGCGGCTCCGCGGCGAGCATGGCCACGGCATTGGCCACACTGTCCGGCTCGAGCGCGATATCGGAGTCGACGAAGAGCAGAACGCGGCCGCGGGCGTGCGTCGCGCCCAGATTGCGGGCGGCAGCCGGCCCACTGTTCGTCGCCGTGCGCACCACGGTGGCACCCATCGACGTGGCCACCCGCACGGAGTCGTCGGTGCTGCCGTCATCCACCACGATGACTTCGATCGGCGAGTGGGTCTGCTGCGCGATGGCGTGAAGGCACAGGCGCAGCAGGTGCGAGCGGTCGCGGTGCGGAATGACGACCGAAACCAACGTGCTCTCAGGACTCATGACCCGCTCCGGTGGGTGTGGACGGCGGTGGGTGCGCCGGTGCTGGCCGAGTCGGCGGCGACGGCCGGCCGCCGCTCGTCGGGCCGGCGGCTGAGCAGGTACAACAGCACTCCGGCCGCGGCGGCCACGCCCGTGGTGGCCGTGACCAGCAGGCGCATGACGCTGAAGAAGAGGCCGAACCAGAGCCCGCCGCTGGCAAACGCGTGACGGTACATCTTGGTGTCCAGCGCCACCGTGGTGACCAGCAGCAGCGGCGAGACCAGGGCCGCGAGCGGACCCAGCAGCCACGGCAGCGGAAGCGCCAGCAGCGCGGCGAACATGGTCACGGCGGCGGTCGCGCGCGCGGCGGTCGCGGCGCCGCCCGGCAGGGACCGGTACCGCATCCACAACTGCATGCCGTCGTAGGTCCGGTGGAACACCTTGGACAGAACCATGCGCAGCGTCGCATCGTGGTCGTGCCGGCCGTGGATGGCCGTGGTCACCCAGATCTCGTAGCGCTGCAGGATCCGGAACCCGTAGTCCATGTCCTCCGTGTACGACAGGCCGGCCTGGAACAGGCCGATCTCGCGGAACACCTCGGCCCGGATGCCGAACAGGGCGGTGTAGAGCCCCGGGATCGGCCCGATCTTGATCTCGTTGAACCAGACGTACTGTTCGCACAACCGGTACCGCGCGGCGAGGCTGGGCGGCAGCAGCGGCTCGGGGTCGTACGCGCCGCAGATCGCGCCGATCCTCGGGTTCTCCCGCAGCATCGCCACCGCGACCTCGACCCCGCGCGAATCCAGCCCGAGGTCGGAGTCAAGGTAGAAGAAGATCTCGCCCTTGGCATTCTGGGCGCCGACGTTGCGGGCGACCGCCGACCCGCTGTTGACCGGGATGGACACCACTGTCGCGCCGCAGGCCCGAGCGATCTGGGCCGTGTCGTCGGTGCTGCCGTCGTCGACCACGATCAGCTCCAGCGGCGCGTACGTCTGGTCGGCCACGGACTGTAGGCACGCCTGGAGCGTACGGGCACTGTTGTAGCTGGGCACGATGACCGATACCAACGGGTTCGCTCGACTCATGCTGGCTCCTGGGATGGTGTCAACCGTGTACCGCACTGCGGCTCGCCACGCTAGCCGCCGCAGCTTGTCGGGACCTTGTCGCACCGGGGTCGGGCGCGACAAGGAATCGACAAGAATCGGTCGCTAGGTTGGTGCACCGCCGAGGCGAACCGCTGACCGACCGGGATGGTGTGCTGGTGAACAATCAGGACCGCGTGGCCGAGCGGCCGCCCACCCCGGTCGCGCCGGACCGGCCGGAGTCAAGCCAACCCGAACCACGGTCGGGAAGGCGGTGGCGGCGGCTACGCATCGGCCTAGTCCTGACCGCATCCGTCGGCTGGCTGCTGTACGTGCTCCTGCATCGCCTGCTGAGTGGCCGGACTCCACTGTGGGCACCGTTCGACCTGATGCCGCCGATCGCGTTCATCGGGATACCGGTGGTACTCGCGGCCCTGATCCCCCTCGTCCGGCCGTTCCACTGGCGGTGGCTACCGATCCCCGTGGTGGCCGGGTTGGTCGGCGCCGGGCTCAGCGGGATCAACCTGGCCACCCTCTGGTACACCCCGCCGGCCGCACCGCCGGGAGCCATCACCGTCGTCGCCTGGAACACCGAGTTCTGGGACCAGGACTGGCGGGGTGACGGCGGCCACCGCGCCGACTTCTACGAATTCCTCCACCGGCTCGACGCGGATGTCTACCTGCTGAGCGAATACCTGTACTCGGCCGGCGGCGACGCCATGGATGGCAAGTTCACCGGCGACATGGCGGTCCGCATCGACACCTCGGCGCGGTTGGCCCGCGAGTTCCCCGGCTACCAGGTCGCGGTGGCGGGCGAGCAGATCACCCTGTCCCGCCTGCCCATCGTGTCGTACCACGGCCTCGACCTGCGCGGTTGGGTGCCGGCGGAGCAACGGGAGATCCCGGCGGACATGCGCGACTTCCCCGACTCCTACACGACCGAGACGCTCCGTACCGACATCCGGCTGAACGGCACCGTGGTGTCCTTCTACAACACACAGATCCTCCAGCCGCCACTGGACTGGCACCTGTACCGGCGGGCCTCGCGCGACTCGAACCGGTGGAAGTACGACCGGCGCGAGGCGAGCTACCGGGCACTGCGCGCCGACATCGAGGCCAACCACAACCCGGTGGTGCTGGCCGGTGACCTGAACACCTCGCCGGCGATGGGAATCCTCCGGCTCCTGCCCGGCAAACTGGTGGATCACACCCGGGCGCTGTCGTCCCTGTACCCGACGACGTGGCTGGCCGGCGAGTTCGAACTGTGGCGCCTCGACCGGCTGCTCACCACCGCCGACCTGACCGTACACCGCTATGAACTGCTCGACGCGGACGGCCAGTCCGACCACCGTCCGCAACGGACGGTCATCTCGCTCAGCACCGACTAGATCGCCGGATACGCCGCCGGAAGGGAGACATCGTGATCGAGCACCGGGACGACGTCGCGGTCATCGTGCCGAACTACAACAAGACGAAGACGCTGCGCGCCTGCCTGGAGTCGGTGTACGCGCAGACCTACCGCCCGGCCGAGGTCATCGTGGTCGACGATTGCAGCACGGACGGCTCGCTCGACATCGCGCGGTCGTTCCCCTGCCGGATCGTCAAGCTGGCCGGCAACCAGGGTCCGTCGGGCGCCCGCAACGCCGGCGTGGCGGCCAGCACCACCCCGCTGCTGTTCTTTGTGGACTCCGACACCGCGCTCGCGCCGGACGCGATCGAGAACGCGGTCAAGGCGTACCGGGAAACCCCCGACTGCGGCATGGTGCAGGGCGTCTACGACACGGAGCCGCTCTACGACGACGGCATGGTGGAGCAGTTCCGGGTGGCCTGGGAGAACTTCGACCGCACCCGCAGCACCGCGACGTTCCTGTCCTGCACGCTGATCCCGCGGGCGGTTTTCGACGAGGCGGGCGGGCTGGACGAGCGGCTGCGCGACGGCGAGGACTTCGAGTTCGGCACCCGGGTCCCGGCCCGGTACCGGCTCGTGGTCACCGAGTCGGTCGTCACCCGGGCCGACGATGAGGACCAGTTGCTGCCGTGCCTGTGGGAGCGGTTCATCCGGTCCAGCACCCTGCCCGTCATCGTCATGCGGGCACGGCGCCTGCGGCACGACGGTGCGACCGGGTTCCGGCTGGACATGATCGGGCCGGCGCCCCGGACCCGCCGCCGCCCGCCCCGGATCTCGTCGATGACGGCGGCGCTGACCCTGTCGCTGCTGCCGGTGGTGTTCCTCGTACCGTGGCTGGTGGCCCTCCAGGCCCTGGTGTTCCTCGCGTTCCTGGCCGTCAATCTGGAGTTCTTCCGGTTCGCGTACCGGCTGCGCGGCGCCCGCTTCGGCACGTTCGTGGTCGGCATGCAGCTGCTCTACCACGCCGTGTTCTTCTTCGGCGCCGGCCTGGGGCTGCTGCGGGTGGCGTACGAGCTGTTGCGGGGCCAGGGAGAGCCGATCCAGCCCGGCGTCCCGCGGGCCGCGTCGGCGGGTGCCCACCAGTGAGCGCGACCGGAAGGCACGCTCGGTGAGCGCGGTCCCGCCGGCCGCGGACCCGGCCGAAGACTGGTCCGGGCCGCGGCCCGGCGCCGGAGGTGCCGGGCCGCACCGGGTACGCCGCCTGCTCTGGCGGCTGCTGGGGCTCGTGTTCGCGCTGGTCCTGGTCGGCGTGCTCGGATCGGCGCTGGCCGGTCAGGACTGGAGCGTCGTCGCGGTCGTCCTCCGGCAGCGCGACCGCGCTCAGGTCATCCTGCTGCTGATCGGCGCCCTGCTGGTCAGCTCGGTCGGGCTGGCGTTCGGGTTGCTCTCCTGGCGGGTGGTGCTGCTCGAACTGGGACCGCCGGTCAGCTTCGCCCGGGTCGTACGGATCTTCTTCGTGGGGTTCCTCTCCAAGTACATCCCGGGTCGGGTACCCGGCCTGGTCGCCACGATCAAGGTAGCGCGGGCCAGCGGGGTGACCTTCGGGCGGCTGACCAGTGCGGGCGGGGTGAACATGAGCCTGGTCATGCTGACCGGGCTGTCGATCGGGCTGCTCCCGGGCGTGCAGGTACTCGGCGCGCGGGTCGGCTGGCTGGCACCCGCCGTGGTCCTGGTCGCGGTGGTACTGATCTGGCCGGACCTGGTCAACCACTGCGTGCGCCTGCTGCTGCGGCTGCTGCGGCGCGCGCCGGTGCGGTTGGCCTCGGCGCGCGCGGTACGGCTCTCGGTGGCGCTGCAGAGCCTGTCCTGGGTGGTCACCGGGCTGCACCTGTGGCTGCTCGCGGTGGCGATGGGGGCGCCTCCGGCACGCTCGCTGGCCGTGTGCGTGGGCGCGTACGCCCTCGCCACGACGCTCGGGCTGCTGGCGGTCGTGCTCCCCGACGGGATCGGAGTTCGGGAAGCGGTGATGGCGGCGGCCCTGTCCGTGGTGCTGCCGATGCCGTCCGCCGCGGTGGTCGCGCTGGCCAGCCGCCTGGTTTCCACGGCCAGCGAAGTGGTTCTCGGCGGTGTCGCCCTGGCCGTGGCCGAGGTCGTGCATCGACGCACGCCGAAGCCGGCCGCCGCCGGAGGGCGGTCGGGCGACACCGTGTCCATGTCAACTGCCCAAGGTGCAGCGGGAGAGGGGGAAGGCGATGTCCAAACTGTTCAGCATCGACGAGTGCGAGCGCTTGACCGCTAGTCAGGTGCACGACCTGTACCGCACGTATGTCAGCCGCAGCCAGGTGTCCTTGATGACCTCGTTCGGGTTCGGCCGGGAACTGGTCGACTACGCCGAGGGTCCGTGGGTGTACATGCGCGACGGCAGCCGGGTTCTTGACCTCTCCGGCGGGGTCGGGGTGCTCAACCACGGCCACAACCACCCGCGCATTCTCGCCGCCCGGCGTCGGTTCGCCGAGCAGCGCCGGATGGAGGTGCACAAGGCGTTCTTCTCGCCGTACCTGGCGGCGCTCAGCCACAACGTGGCCGAGCTGCTGCCCGGCGATCTGAACATCTCCTACTTCCCGAACTCGGGGGCGGAGGCCAACGAGGGCGCCATCAAACTGGCGTACAAGTACCACGACGGCAAGCGCGGCACGATCCTGCGCTCGGACATCAGCTTCCACGGCAAGACACTGGGGGCGGGCAGCCTGACCGGCTCGGCCGAGAACCACTTCCGCTTCCCCGGGCTGCCCAACATTGTCGTGTACCCGTACGGCGACCTCGCGGCGCTGCGCGAGATCGTGCGGTCCACCCGCGGGCCGGACGGCAAGAGCGACATCTACGCGCTGATGGCGGAGCCGTTCAGCGCGTCGAGCATACGCTGCTGGTCCGAGGCCGACCTGCGCGAGCTGCGCGAGCTGTGCACGGCCGAAGGGATCATTCTGATCTTCGATGAGATCTACACCGGGTGGGGCAAGACCGGCAACCTGTTCTACTTCATGCGCCACCCGGGGCTGGTCCCCGACATCCTGACGTACTCGAAGTCACTCGGCGGCGGCAAGGCGTCCATCTCCGGGTACACCGTCCGGGAGCCGTTGTTCCGCAAGGCGTACGACCGGTTGTCGGACGTGATCCTGCACAGCACCACGTACTACGGATTCGGCGAGGAGACCGCCACCGCCCTCGAAGCGGTCAACGTGGTGGTCGAGGACGACTATCCGGCCCGGGCCCGGCAGATCGAGGCGATCCTCGCCCCGGGCCTGGAGCGGATCCAGAAGGCGCATCCGGACACGGTGCAGCGGGTCGCCGGCGTGGGTTCGCTGCACGGGGTCTTCCTCGGCGGCGGCCCGAAGCTGCTCGACCTGGCCGGGAAGCTGGTCCCCGGCTTCTCCGGCGACCCGCACTTCCGCACCAAGCTGATCACCCTGTCGGTGATCGCGCACCTGTACCGCGAGCACAAGATCATGACGTACTACAGCCCGAACGTGGAGAACCCGCTGATCGTGGCACCGACACTCGTCATCGAGCCGTCCGAACTGGAGTACTTCCTGTCCGCGCTGGACGCCACGCTCGCGCTGGGACTGGGCCGGCTGCTCTCCCGTTTCGTCCGCGAGAAGGTGGCCGCGACATGGTGAGCGACACGGCCACCCGCGTCGTCGTCACCGGCAGTCTCGGCATGCTGGGTTCACACGTGGCGCGGCACCTGCGCGACGAGGGCTGGCCGGTACGGGGCGTGGATGTGCGGCCGGCCGGCGCGGCGGAGCCGGAGGTGCAGCACACCATCGCCGACATCCGCGACCTGGCGGCGATGACCCGGGCCGTGGCGGGCGCGGACGCGGTGGTGCACTGTGCCGGCGCGCTGCCGAGCTACTCCCCCGAGGAGATCCGTTCGGTGATCGTGGAGGGGACCCGGACCGTGCTGACCGCGGCGCGGGACGCGGGCGTGCCCCGGGTGGTCCACATCTCCTCCACCGCGGTGTACGGCCTGCCGAGCGTGGTACCGACCACCGAGGACTATCCGCGCGAGCCGGTGGACCGGTACGGGCGCGCGAAGGCGGAGGCCGAGGTGTGGTGCGAACGGTTCCGCAAGGACGGCCTGTGCGTGCCGATCCTGCGCCCGAAGACGTTTCTCGGGCCGGGCCGGATGGGCCTGTTCGCGATGCTGTTCGAGTGGGCCGAGGAGGGGCGGCACTTTCCCATCCTGGGAAAGGGTGACGTGCACATCCAGATGTGCGCGGTGGAGGACGTGGTGGAGTGCGTGGCTACCGTGCTGCGCGCGGACGCCGGGATCGCCAACGACACCTTCAATGTGGCCGCCGCACGGTTCGGCACGCTGCGCGAGGATTTCCAGGCGGTCCTCGACGCCGCCGGCCACCGGCGCCGGGTGGTGTCGATCCCGGCCCGGCCGGCGGTGGCCGTGCTGCGGATGCTGCAGTGGGCCCGACTGTCCCCGGTGTACGAACGGCTGCTGTTCAAGCTGCTGGCGGACTCCTACGTGAGCACCGACAAGGCCGGCGAGCGGCTGGGCTTCCAGCCGCGCTACTCCAACCGGGATGCCCTGCTGCGCACCTTCCAGTGGTGGCGCGAGCAACGGGCGGCCACCGGCGACGGCGCAGCCGGGGGCGTCCGGCCCGGCCGCACCAGCCGCGAACCGTGGCGGCAGGGGCTGCTGCAGGCCGCGAAGGTGTTCTTCTGATGGTCGCGATAGCCCGCGCCGAGCGGGACACCCTCCGGGTGCCCCGGGATCTGCTTCAGGTGGCCCGGCCCGGCCAGTGGCCCAAGAACATTCTCGTTGTCCCGCTGGCCGTGCTGGACGTAAAGGTGTGGTACCCGAGCCTGCTCTGGCACCTGTCCTGGGCGGTGGCGGTGTTCACCGTTGCCGCTGTTCTGGTGTACACGGTGAACGATCTGGCGGACCGCCGGTACGACTCCGCCAACCCGCACAAGTGGCACCGGCCCATCGCCTCCGGCCGGATCTCGGCGCGGATGGCGGCCGGGTTCGCGGCCGCCCAACTGGTGCTGCTCGTCGGCCTGCTCAGCCTCCAACCGTGGGCGTGGGCCTGGCCGGTGGTCGCCTACCTGCTGCTCAACGCCGCCTACACGCTGGGTCTCAAGCACGCACCGCTGCTGGATGTCTTCCTGGTCGCAGCCGGGTTCGGCCTGCGGCTCATGCTCGGCTACGTCGTGGTCGGCACCGCCGTCGCCAGCTGGCTGATGACCTGCGTGTTCAGCCTGTGCCTGCTGCTGACCGTCGGCAAGCGCCGCCACGAACTGGCGACGACCGGCAACGTGCACCGACCCGCGCTGCGCGGCTACACGGTGCCGCTCATCGACCAGCTCATGGTGCTCAGTGCCGTCATCGCGGCCGGCACGTACCTGCTCTATCTGCGCACCGAGGCGCCGCTGGGCGAGTACGGCACCCTGGCCGCGGCGCTGCTGGCACCGCTGGCGTTGTTCGCCCTGTTCCGGTACCTGCAACTGGTGATCGTCGGCGGCGGTGGCGGCGACCCGGTCCGTATCCTGCTACGGGACCCTGCCCTCGTGGTGAACTCCGTGCTGTGGGCGGGCCTGACCGGAGCGTTCCTCCTCGTCTCCCGGCTGCCGCCGGGCTGAACCGAAGGACAGGGCATTGGCCGTATCCGATCAATCCACGGTGGACGCCGGGTCGGTCGCCGCGCCGGTCCGCCGCGCCCGCACCCGGCGCTGGTGCTGGGGGACCAGGCTGGTGTTCTCGTCCGCGCTGTCCTGGCTGGCGTTCGTGACGCTGCACCTCGGGCTGACCGGCCGGGTGTGGTGGTGGAGCCTGCCCGACCTGATCCCGCCGGCCACGTTCGTGGTGGTGCCGGCCCTGATGCTGGTGGTGACGCCGCTGGCCCGCCCGGCCAAGTGGCGCATCACCATGGTGCTGGTCGCCTCGCTCGTGCTGGGTGGCGGGTTGAGCGGGCTCAACCCCGCCATGCTGTGGCACCGGCCCGCTCCGCCGCCCCCGAACGCGGTGACCGTCTTCTCGTGGAACACGTGGTACTGGGACCAGCAGGCCAGTGACGGGTCCATCCGGCCCCCGGCGGGCGGCACGCCGGCCAGCGTCGTCGACGACTTCTACCGGTACCTGCACGCCCAGCGGGCCGACGTCTACCTGCTGCAGGAGTACCTCTACTTCACCGACGGGTGGGACCCGATCAGCGTCGACGACACGGCCCGGCTGCGGCGGGAGTTTCCCGGGTACCACATCGCCACGGCCGGCGAGCTGTTGACGCTGTCGAGGTTCCCGATCGTCGACCAGCGCCCGATCGACCTGCGCACGGCGTGGTCGGGCCGCACCGAGGATCTCGTGCCGCCGGGCTCCGGCCTCCCCGACTACCACCTGGTGAAGTCGCTGCGCACCGACCTGCGCATCGGTGCCGCCACGATCTCGTTCTACAACACCCACGTGTACGCCCCGGCGGTCGCGCTGTCCCTGCGCGGCTCGGATCCGCCGCCGGATCCCCGGCTGAACAGCCGCACCCAGCACGAGCTGCGGGTGGCTAACATGCGGGCGCTCGCTGACGACGTCGAGCACAACCCGTTGCCGGCGGTCCTGGCCGGCGACCTGAACGCCTCGCCGGCGATGGGCCTGATGCGGATGGTGCCGCGCCGGATGGTGGACGCCACCCCGGCGCTCCGCTCGCTCGCCCCGGTCTCCTGGGACGAACGCAAGGTCCGGCTGTGGCGGATCGACTGGGTGTTCACCACCCCGGACATCACCGTGCACCGGTACCGGTTCATCCCGTCAGACGGCCAGTCCGACCACAGTGGGCAGCTAGTGATCATCTCGCTGGATCGGTGACCGGGTGCGGCTGCTCCAGGGCGTACAGCCGGAGCAGGTGGGGCATCCGGAACCGGCCCGGCGCCGGGCTGTCCAGCAGCCGCGCATCGACCAGCCGCTCCAGTAACGCCTCCGCCTCGGTCACCGGCAGGCACAGGTGCACCGCCGCATCCGAACTGGACAGATCGTCCCGGTCGTACCGGGCCAGTCGGGTGAAGACCGCTGCCGCCGCGTGGTCCTTGGCATCGGCGCTCGCGCTCAGGTCCCGGAAGGACCCGGCCAGGCAGTGGCGCATGCTCAGTTCGGTCAGGTCCAGCACATCAAGCCGGCGCCGGTCGTCGGCGAGCCGGCGGGCCAACTCGGCCAGGGGCCACCTTGGACGGGCCGCGAACCGCGCCGCGGCAGCGCGCAGCGCCAGCGGCAGGTAGCCGCACCAGCGCGCGACCTCGGCGACCGCATCCGGCTCGGCCGCGACCCGGCGAGCGCCGAGCAGCTGCCGAAGCATGTCCAGCGCCTCCGGTTCGGACAGCGGTTCGAGGTGCAGGTGGGTGGCGCCGTCCAGGCCCACCAGCGCCCGGCGGCTGGTCACGATGGCCCCGCAGCCGGGGTCGGCCGGCAGCAGCGGGCGTACGTCAACCGCGGCTCGCGCGTTGTCGACCACCACCAGCAGCCGCCGCCCGGCGGTCGCCAGGTGGTACATGCCGGCCGCCTCCTCGATCCCGCCGGTCCGGGCCGGTAGCGACACCCCAAGGGTGCGCAGGAACCGGTGCAGCACGGGAATCAGGCGCTCCCGCTGCCCTCCAGCGCCACCGCCGCGCAGGTTCACGTACAGCTGGCCGTCGGGGAACCGGTCGGCCACGCGGTGGGCGGCACGGATCGCGAGGGCGGAGCAGCCGACCCCGCCCCGCCCGTTGATCGCCACCACAGCCGCCTCGCCACCGTAGGCCGCGGCCGCGAACGCAGCCTCGATCGCGGTGAGCTCGCGCACGCGGCCGGCGAATCCGGCGCCGAGCGAGGGCAGCTGCCGAGGGATCGGGCGCTGCGTGGGGTCCGGCACCGGCCACGCCGGCCGGACCGTCGTAGCCACGGAGGCGGTGGGTGGCCGGTCCGGTCCGGCCCGCAGGATCGCCAGGTGCAGGTCGCGCAGGTCCGACCCCGGTTCGGCACCCAACTCCTCGCGCAGCCGGTCTCTGGTCGTCGCGTAGCACTGGAGGGCCTCCACCTGTCGCCCCACCGCGCTCAGCGCCCGCATGAAGGCCGCGACGAGCGGCTCCGCCAGCGGGTACCGGCCGATCAGGTCCGACAGCCGGTCGATCACCGCGGCCGCGTGACCCAGCCGCAGCTCGGCCTGCGCCCACAGTGCGGCGGCACCGATGAGCACGGGCTCGGTGCCCCGGCGCAGCCCCGCGGCCCAGGTGCCCGGTACGCCGGCCATCGGCTCGCCACACCAGTTCGCCAGCGCCTCCCGGAGCAGGAGAACGCGCCGGTCGTCCGCGCAGCGCGGGTTCTTGGCCTGGTCCAGCAGCCGGTGGAAGCGATGCAGGTCCACCCGGTCCCGGTCGATGCCCAGCAGGTACGCGCCGTTGCGCCGGTCTAACCGGACCGGCGCCGCGAGCCGCGCGAGAACCCGCCGGAGGCGGCTGACGTGGGCGTACAGCGCGGTCCGCGCGCGGTCCGGCGGGCGCTCGCCCCACACCCGGTCCACCAGCAGCTCCACCGGCACCGGCGTGCCCGCGTCGGCGGCCAACGCCGCCAGCACCGCCTGCCGCTGTGGCGGCCCGACGTCCAGCACCCGCCCCTGCTCGGCGAGCTGTACCGGCCCTATCAGCCGGAGCTGTACCGGTTGCCCCGTCATAGTTGGACTCCGAACGCCGCACCGCTTCCCGCGCCACACGCTAGAAAGCGGAATATCTGGTCACCAGGTGGCGGGCAAACCTCTAGGGCATTGTCGACCTTCGATGTAGTGTGACCTACTACCAACGTCGCAGACCGGGTACGCCGGGCGGTCAGTCACCGACGGATGGCAGCACGGCGTTGCGGTTGTCGAGCAGGTTCGCGGCACTGGCTTTGCGCAGCGCGTCCACCCGGGACACCGCCTCAAGCTTCGCGTAGATGTTCGTCAGATGACGCTTGACGGTCGCCTCGGTGATGTGCAGCCGGGTGGCGATCTGCGCGTTGCTCAGGGCGAGCGACACCAGCCGCAAGACGGCCTGCTCCCGCCTGGTGAGCGGATCCCGCCGTCCGGGCACCCGGAGACGGTCGAGCGCCTCGACCGTCTGCCGGGAAACCGACAGCAGGACGGTCGTGGTGGACCGGGCCACCGATCGGATCGCGGCGAAGAACTCGTCGCGGAGCGTCGTCTTGGTCAGGTACGCCGCGGCGCCGCAGCGCAGGAGCTCGCGCACGATGTCGGCATCATCATGCATCGTCAATACGACGACTTGGGTTCGCGGAGAGGACTCGCGCACCTTCCGGATCACCGCGGCCGCGCCGGGACCCGGCATCTCCACGTCGAGCAGCAAGACGTCCGGTTGACGGGCGAGGACGAGAGCCAGCACCTCGTTCCCGTTCTCGGCCTCACCGACGACCTTGAATCCCGGATCCGTGGACAGCATTTCCCGCACACCGGCACGGAACAGGTTGTGATCATCCGCCAGGGCGACGCGGATGACCATGCCGGCAGCCGTCACAAACGGCTCCGGACCAGCGGCACGCGCACATCGACCGTCGTTCCGCGGTGAACCCGACTGGAAATGCTCAACACTCCTTGCAGCAGCGCCGCGCGCTCGCTCATCGAGCGCAGACCGTGCCCATGCGGGTCGGCTACCAGATCCGGCTCGAACCCGCGGCCGTCATCGGTGACCGACGCGACGAGTTCCGACTCGGTCACATCGACAGACACCTCAATGTGCGTGGCTCCGGCATGACGCACCGCGTTGCGAACGGCCTCCCGCAGAATGAGATAGACCTCCTCGCTGAGGACCTGCGGTAGCCCCAGCACATCCGCGCAAACGGTAATCTTGGTGTGAATTGCGGAGGGCACGGCTGCCTCGACATAGCTACGCAATGCATACTCGATGCCGCCACTCAGCCCCGAGCGGCGTAGCTCCGCGGACAGCTGCTGAGTGGCGTACATCGCCTCGCCGACGGCGTCGGTGGCGGCGGCCAGCTTGGCGCGCGCCCGTTCCGGATCCCGGTCGAGCAGGACCCGGTACATGTCGAGGTGCTGCAGGATGAGTCCTATCCCGTGCCCGATCCGATCGTGCAGCTCACGCGCGATGCGCAGCCGTTCCTCCTCCTGGGAGACCCGGAGCTTGTCGAGGGCGGACGTGGCGTAGGAGACGCTGGTCAGGGCGAGGTGCCACAGGATGGCCTCGTGCAGGGCCCGCCCCGCGGTGACCAGGGTTTCGGCGTCGGTCAGTGACCAGCGCCGCACGATCAGGGGCAACGCGACCTCGTAGAGCGAGGTCGCCGCGTGAACGAAGTTGAGCGGGTGGACGCCCCTGAGGGCTCCGTCCGTGTCGATATCGGCGTCGTATACGGCCAGCCGGTGGTTGGACCGATCATCGGCTAATCGGCCCGCGTGCCACGCCGGTTCGCCGGTTGTCGCGGCGACGACCTCGTCCACAATGACGGCGACCTGCCGCCTCAGCTGCCAGAGCGCATCGGGGTTGCGAATGAGCCCGCTATCCTGCGCCCGTAGCCGTTCCAGATACTGCTCCACGATCTCATCTATGATCTTGGGAGCGCTCCCAAGGTCATCTAAACCAGCCGTCATCGACATTGAGTCGTGCCCCCTGCCCCCGTGGACGTGGCGATGTGGCAACGTGCGAATCTAGCGGTAGGTGGTTGTGCCGTACATAGACAATCTTGCTTGAGCCGGGTTCAGTGTAGACATCTACCGAGCGCCGCGCCAGCGCACCTATCCCCGCCACCCCGCCAAGTGCGGCGCCGACCGCCGACCGATGACGTCCCGTGCTGGGGCGCTGATGTGGCGCATACCGTGGCGCCGGACTGGTGGCCGGTGTGCCGGCGCCGAGCCGAGGCCCGCCAGCTCGAACCTGATTTTCGTCGACGATTCTCGGCTGGACAAATTCCTCCAATGGAACCGCGGGAATACCTGCCCCTGAGATCGGAGTCGGCATGACGAGGGTGCGTCAACCGTGAGACACCGGGTTGTCTTCGCGAATCCGGTGTCCCCGAAGGAGTTCGGCCGGTTCGCGCAGGATCAGGGCTGGAAGTTCGGCGACGGAGGGCCGGCAACCGGCGATCAGCCCGAGGAGTACGTGTGGGTGGTCCGGAGGCGTTCGATCAGCAGGTCTTCGACGCGATCAGCGCCGGCCTGACCGATGCGAGCGCGGTGGTGCGACACAAGGCCGTACTCGCCGTGTTCTACACCCGGTGGCCACGGTTCCTTCCGCTGCTGGAAGACGTCGCCGCTGGTGACCCGTACGGTGCGGCCAGGACGGATGCCGCGCTCGCCGCGGACAGCATCCGCAACCCACAGCCATATCCTTCCTGACCCTGCGAGCTGCCGTTAGCGCAGCAGGTTTCTTTCGGCTAACCAAGCTCGGCCGCACGTACGCGAACCACACTAGCTTACGGTCGGCGGGCGCGGTGCCCGCGACGACCCGGCCGGCTTCCGGTACGAACGGGAACCGGGGTGGTGATGACGTTCGAGCGGTGTTTCCGACGGACCGCCGGCGGCCCGTCGTGGACCCGGGTCAGGTTCGGCTCGGTCGGTCCGGAACGGATCGGGATGAACGGACCAGGGTCGTGGCTCGTCGTCCCTCCTGAGCCGCGCAGTGCGTGCTGCGCGGAGAGGCTCTAGTGCCCGCGAGGGTGGGAAAGGTTGGGTACATGTCGGGTATCAACGACGATGGTGGTGGCCTGCGGCGGTCGTGGCGGTCGGGGCACTGGCTGGCTCGTTTGTTGGTCGCCCTCGGTGTGCTCGCCGGGGCGGTCCTGGTTTCCGCGTCTCCGGCACAGGCATACGTCGGTCCGGACCTGCTGCGTAACTGGGCCACCGGCCGCTGCCTGGACAGCAACCGAAACGGCGACGTCTACACGTTACCGTGCGACGCCAGCCGCAGAAACCGGTACCAGCTCTGGCAACCGATTTACCGGGGCAAGCTGAGCCCGGAGAGACCCGACCTGGTCCTGTTGAAGAACGTCGAGACCGGCATGTGTCTCAGTCGGGGGATGTGGGTTTACCCGGCCCCTAACAGGGGCCAGATCTACACACGCGCCGACTGCGATTGGAGCTCCGGAGACTGGGAGGCGTGGGGCACAAACTGGACGATGGTGCAATTCGTCTTGCCCTTGAATGAATATTGCCTCGACAGCAATGGCGCCGGCGACGTCTACTACCTTAACTGCAACGCCGGTGGTTACCAAAAGTGGCGGTTGGGCTACTAATCCCGTACAGGCGGCGCCCGTGTCGTAGGGGATGCGGCATCTTTATCGTTTCTAGACGTGGCGGCGCGACCGCGGACAGTTACATCGCTCTGTTCGACACCCGACAGCTTAAGCCATCGGCGGATCTCATCGGCACCGGAACGCCGGCGGCCCGTCGGTCAGGTTCGTTTCGTCGGTTGGAAACGGGTTGGGATGAACGGACCGGGGTCGTGGCTCGTCGTCCCTCGTGAGCCGCACGGTGCGTGCCGTGTCGATCTCGGTCGTTCAGCGGCGGGTTGTGCGGAGAGGTTCTAGCGTGCCCGCGAGGGCAGGAAGGATTAGTACATGTCGGGTATCAACGACGACGACGGCGGCCCGCGACGGCCGTGGCGGTCGGGGCGGTCGGAGCGGTCGGGACACTGGCTGGCTCGTTTGCTGGTCGCCCTCGGTGTGCTCGCCGGGGCGGTCCTGGTCTCCGCGTCTCCGGCACAGGCATACGTCGGTCCGGACCTGCTGCGTAACTGGGCCACCGGCCGCTGCCTCGACAGCAACCGAAACGGCGACGTCTACACGTCACCGTGCGACGCCAGCCGCGGAAACCGGTTCCAACTGTGGCAACCGGTTTACTTCGGCTACATGAGCCATGACCTGGTCCAGTTGAAGAACGTCGAGACTGGCATGTGTATCAGTTGGGGGAAGTGGGCTTACCTGATCCCCGGCAGAGGCTGGATCTACACACGCGCCGACTGTGATCAGGCGCTCGGATTCTGGGAGGCGTGGGGCACAAGCTGGACGATGGTACAATTCAGAGACGTCAATATAGGTTTTTGCCTCGACAGCAACAGCGCTGGCGAAGTCTACTACCTTAACTGCAACTCCGGTGGTTACCAAAAGTGGCGGTTGGGCTACTAGTCCCGTACGGGTGGCGCCCGGGCCCTATCGTTTCTCGGTGAAGGATGTGGGAGCGCGTGTGAGGCTGCTGGCGCACCGGTCCGGGCCACACCGGATGTCGCGGTAAGCACAATCCGTTGGACGGGCGTGGCGGGTACCGAAAGGTCCCCGCCACGCCCGGTTGGGAGACGACCCGGCCGCGGCGCCCTTCTTTCAGCGAGCCGTCTCGCTGCAACAGAGGGCCGGCGACCGGGTCAACGAGGTCCTGGCCCGTGGCGGCTTCGGCAAGGCGTGGCCGGACCTGGGGCCCGTCCAGCCTAACCCTGCCCCACCAGACTGCCCACGCCACAGAAGAGCCGCATGACGCGCCACGGGCCGCCGAGTCAGACGTGCCAGACGAAGCCTCGGTGGGCTGCCGTGGCGAGCAGGATGGCGAACACCGCCAGGGCGACGACGCCCAGCACGATGCCGGCGATCGAGACCCCCCTGCCCCGACCACCGGCGTGGTTCGCCCGGTTGAGGCCGACCGCGCCGAAGATGATGGCCAACGGACCGAGAATGACATTCAGGACGAAGATGCCGACAATGCCCATGACGAGTGACGCGACGCCGAATGCGCTGGCACCGGTACTGCTGGGTACGGCCGGGGCGGTCCTGTTCACAGGGCTCGACATCTGACACAACCTCCCATGAGATTTTCGCCGTCACGGCGGTTATCTCCGGAAGACGAAGCGGGAAACCCCTTCGGTGCGCCGGACTCGCGGCGTATTTGTGCGGCGGCGGGGTATTGCCGAATGGGTAGCGATCACGAGAGGTGTCGAAGGGGGCGAGCGATGATCGCCAGAGAAGCAATCCCGAACCTGCTCGGCAACACCGCATACGACGGTTCACACGACAGGATCGGCACGATCGGGCACGTGTACGTGGATGATCGCACCGGCGAGCCCGAGTGGATGACCGTACAGACCGGCAAGTTCGGATCGCGGGAGAGCTTCGTCCCGCTGGAGCCGGCGGAACTGCGCGGCAGCGAGGTCGTGGTGCCGTTCAGCAAGGACCAGATCTCCAACGCGCCCAACGTCGACCCGGTGAGCGCCGGCCACCTGTCGGAGCAGGACGAAGCCAAGATGTGCGAGTTCTACGGTCTGGCGCAGCCGTCGATGCCATCGGGCACGCACATGCCCCGCCCCGACGACGCGATGGTCCGCTCGGAGGAGCGGATGCACGTCGGTCAGGAGCGTGTCGAATCCGGCCGGGTGCACCTGCGCAAGTACGTGGTAACCGAGGAACAGCAGCAGACGGTGCCGGTACGCAAGGAGAAGGTGCACCTGGAGCGCGAGCCGATCACCGACCGCGGCCGGGGAATGTCATCGGAGATGTCGGACGACGATCGCGAGGTCGTGCGCCACGAGGAACGTCCGGTGATGAACAAGGAGACCGTCCCGGTGGAACGAGTCCGGCTGGCCACGGACGAGATTACCCAGGACGAGCCGGTCAGCGGCCAGGTGCGCAAGGAACGCATCGACGCCGACGGTCTGCGGGACGACGAGGGCCGGTAACACCGACCGCCAAGGGCAGCCGCGCACGCGCGGCTGCCCTTGGGCGTGTCAGCAGCGGCATTCGCCGTTGCGTGCTCAGGAGAAACGATAGGGCTCGGACACCACTGGTACGGAACTAGTAGCCCAACCGCCACTTTTGGTAACCACCGGTGTTGCACGGAAGGTAGTAGACGGCACCATCGCTATTGCTGTCGAGACACTGGTTGTTAGTGGTCGCCCTGAATCGCACCATCGTCCAGCTTGTTCCTTCCGCCTCCCAGTCTCCGAACGCATGCGAACAGTCGGTACGTGTGTAGGCGTAGCCCCTGCCGGGGCCATTGAGCCACTGCCCCCAACTGACACACATACCGGTCTCAACGTTCTTCAACCGGATCGCGTCATGGTCCTGTTGGCCGATTTTCTCCGGTTGCCACAGCTGGAACCGGTTTCCGCGGCCGACGTCGCACGGCGACGTGTAGATATTGCCGTTTCGGTTGCTGTCCAGGCAGCGGCCGGTCGCCCAGTTGCGCAGCAGGTTCGGACCGACGTATGCCTGTGCCGGAGACGCGGAGACCAGGACCGCCCCGGCGAGCACACCGACGGCGACCAACAACCGAGCCAGCCATCCCGACCGCCGCGACCGCCGCAGGCCGCCGCCGTCGTTGATACCCGACAGTTACCAATCCTTCCCACCCTCGCGGACACGCTAGAACCTCTCCGCACAGCACGCACCGTGCGGCTCACGAGGGACGACGAGCCACGACCCCGGTCCGTTCATCCCCATCCGTTCCGGACCGACGGAACCGAACCTGACCCGGGTCCACAGCCGCGCCGTCGGCGTTCCGCCGCACCCCAGCTGCGCATTCACCTGCGGTCAACGCGGTTTACCCGACGCCTTTCGGCTAAATTGCCGACCGTCCAGGCGCGCGCGGCACGATCCCGATCCGGGAGCGGCCACCTGGCCGCTGGGCGAAGGAACGGGGCCGCATCCGGACGCCACCTCCGCCCAAGATCCAGCGACGCAAGGAGCCACAAGGGGGTCCGCTGGGCCCCCGTGTGATTTGACCAAGGGCACTGGTTATTACTAGTGATCTTATTTATTCTACGGACGCTCAGTCCGTAGCAGGCCGTTGCACCGCCCCGGAACCCGTCGTGCCCGGCGGGGGTGGCCGCGTCCACGCTCAGCGAGATGGCCCGGGCACCGGCCTCCCGGAGGCCGACCAGCGCGGCCCGGGTGAGGGTCGGGGTGCCGGAGGGCGACACGGAGACCGGCAGGCCCAGCCCGGTGCCCCGGCGCACCAGCTCCGCCAGGTCCGGGCGCTGGAACGGGTCACCACCGGTGATCACGAACAGCGACGCCGGACGGCCGAAGGCCGCCACCTGCGCCATGAGCGTGGTGGCCGCCTCCGTGTCGAGTTCGGCGGGGTCGCGTAGCGGCTGGCCGCGGTGTCGTTCTGGTCGCTCAACCTGGGCCTGGCCTGGATGTCGTTCGCCACGCTGCTACCCGCCGGAGCCCTGCAGCTGTACAAGGTGGTCGACGCCGGGTACGCGGACGCGCCGCAGCCGAGGCGCGGCAGTGCAGGCAGGCCAGCGGGCACGCCTGCGTGGCCTCCCAGATGACGATGAAGGGCCGCTCCCGCACGTCGTGTCGGGGCAGCCGCACGGCCCTGCCCGCCCCTGCCGGGCGCGTGCCTGGCCCGGGAGCGCATAGCTCGCGCCGTCCGGTTTGGCCGACTGGCCGCACCCGAGCAGGTCGACCCGGATGACGCGATGGGATCCGGTCAACAGCGGAACCATCGGATCCCACGAGCGGGCCGACGCGGCGGTCCCGTGGATGAGCAGGAGCGCTGGGGCGTCACGCGGGCCGTCCTGGCACACATGGATCTCGCCGCCGTACAGGGACTTGTCGTTGAAACCAGTCATGCGTGCACTGTCACCGCCGGTGTGCGCCGATGGCTTGGACAAATGTTCCGACCGGCGTGCGTAGCATGGCGGAATGGGGCGGGACTTGCCGGCACGGGACGACGCCGTGTTGTGGGACATCACCTGCCCAAACCGACCCAGCAGCGTGCCCGGGGTCGCCATGGCCGGGTTCCGTGACCGTGGCGTCACCCCGCCCGGCCTCCGGTTGATCCCGCACCCGAGCGTGACCCTGGTTCTGGTGTTCGGCGGCGCGATTGCCGTGGAGGACGCCACCGGGCGTCGGCATCAGGGCAGTTTCGCCACCGGCCTCGGCTTCGGCGACGCCCTGCGCGCACTGCGGACGGACGCCTTCGAGGCCCTGCAGGTGCGCTTGTCTCCGGTGGTCGCACACGCGGTTCTGGGTACCACCGACCTGGGTGACGCCGCGGTGACGCTCGACGACCTGTGCGGCCGGGAGGCGGCACGGGTCAGCGGCCACCTGGGCGACCTGCCCTCGTGGGAGGACCGCTTCGCGTGGATCGACGCGTGGCTTGCCGGTCGCTGCGCGGCGGCGGCGCCGGTCGCCCCGGAGGTGGCCTGGGCCTGGCGTCGAATCGTCGCCGGCCGTGGCACCGTCCGGATCGAACGCCTGGCCGACGAACTCGGCTGGAGCCGCAAACGCCTGTGGTCCCGGTTCCGGTCACAGCTCGGCCTGCCGCCCAAGCGCGCCGCGAAGCTGGTCCGCTTCGACCACGCGGTCCATCGCCTGGTCGCGGGGCAGGACGCGACCGCAGCCGCGGCCGACGGCGGTTACACCGACCAGTCCCACCTACACCGGGACGTCGTGGCGTTCACCGGCCTGACCCCCACCACGGTGGTCAACGAACCATTTCTCGCGGTCGACGACATCGCCTGGGGCTGGCCCGGACCGCGGAACCCTCGCGGGCGGCGAAGCGCCTGACATCCGTTTCGGCCGCCAGCGACCGGCGAGCGGTCGGACGAGTCCCATTCACGGCGCGAGCAAACGGCTTCGCTCCTCACCTCCCTGAAGTGGGGACGCTTTGTCGCCGCCCCTGGAACAGGTGGTTCCCGCGCCTGGACGCGCTGTCGATTACGTAGCAGGTAATGGTCTGCACGCCGGAAGTGTTGCCCGATCCCCGGTCGGCGGTACGCCCTGCGGCATTGCCGCCTCACCCTGAGGGAGCGCACGGCAGGCAACCGCCCCGGCTCGCCGGGTCGATACGGCCCGCGGCGGGGGGAGACCGGTACCTCGGTGCGAATTACCTGCTCATCGGCCTGCGCTTGGGGCGGCGGCGCCACTGGCGACCGCGCCGCCGAGGTGGACGGACCCGGCGATGGCCGGTTCCGGACAGCGATCAACTCTTCCCGCCGGGCCCGACGATCGCGAATGTAATAGGCAGCGGGAAACATCCCACACCGAATCCCCATCGATTTCGGGAGTCAATCATGCTCGGTCGTAACCGCGTCGTTGCCGCGCCCACCGCAATTGCCACCGCCATCCTTATTCCGGCGCTCGCATTGTTCATGATGGCCTTCGTCAACCCCGCGCACACCGCTGCGCCCTCCCCGTCGGCGGTAGCGGGCGACATGACCTGGGAATCCGCCGGCAAGAACGCGCCGGAAGCCGGCACCGCCCGGCCAGCCTGAGAGAAGCCGGTGGATGTATCTGTCAATCCTGACGCTTGTCCGCGCCGACGCGGCGCGGGCCCAGGAGCTGACCGCACCGACGATCGCCCGTCTGCTCTGGGAAGCCGCCGGGAAGACCGACGAGATCGAGCACATCAGCGCCCGGCCAGGAGCCCTGAGCATCGACGTCGGGTTCTTCCATGTCACCTCCTCACCGAGCCTGGCGGCCACCTGCGCGCTGGCGATCGTGCAACGCGCCATCGGCCCCGGTACCGCTTTCGATGGCTGGTCCCTCAGCAGCGACCCGGTGCGGACGCAGGTCGTGCCCGAACCGCACGAGACGACGGACGCCGAGCCCGCGCCGCCTGACTGGCGCGATCCGCACCCCGCGCCACACCGAAATGATCCACCAAGCCCCTGACCTGCCATGGCCACCGCGAGCAAGGAGTCGCTCGTATGCGAGTGAGTACCCCCTACCCCTCGGACGGCGAAGTATCGACGGTGCCCATCGACAGGCTGCTCCCGGCCGTCTCGCCGCGCCACATCCGCGAGGACGTCAACCACACCCGGATGCTGATGGAGTCCGAGGTGCCACTGCCGCCCATCCTCGTCCACCGGCCGACCATGCGGATCATCGACGGGACGCACCGGGTCAGCGCCGCCCGGATGCGCGGCGAGACGGCCATCGAGGTGCGGTACTTCGACGGTTCCGCGCGGGAGGCGTTCGCGGCCGCGGTCCGCGTGAACGTCGCACACGGCCTGCCGCTGACGTACGCCGAACGGGTCGCCGCGGCCGGTCGCCTGATCACCGACAATCCACACTGGTCGGACCGCGCGATCGCGGTGACCGCGGGCCTGAGCGCGGCGAGCGTCGCCGGAATCCGGGCGCAGATGCCGGCCGGAGGGGCCGCGACCGAGCGCAGGATGGGCCGCGACGGCCGGATCCGCCCGGTCGACGGCGCCGCCGGGCGGCAGCGAGTCCGGGAGCTGATCGAGCGCTCGCCCGACGCCTCGCTGCGTCAGATCGCCCGGGAGGCGGGGGTCTCGCCGGCGACCGTCCGGAATGTCCGGCAGCGGCTGCCCGTCGAGTCGTTGGCGCCGGCGGCGCCGGCCGCCTCGGTCCCCCAGGCCGGCTCGGCTGGCTCGGCTGGCTCGGCTGGCTCGGCTGGCTCGGCGATGGTCGCCAACGAGCCGGCGAACCTGCCCGCCCGGGTACCGCCCAAGCTGGTGCTGCAGCGGGTGCCGTGCGACCCGCCCGACCCGAAGTCGGCGCTCGAGGTGCTCAGCCGCGACCCGGCGCTGCGCTACACCGACTCCGGTCGGGTGATGCTGCGCTGGCTGTCGTTACGCTTTCTGCGGAGCCAGGAATGGCAGGGCATCATGCGGGAGCTGCCGCCGCACACCACCTACCTCGTCGCCGACCTGGCGGAGGAGTGCGCTCGCCGGTGGTCCCGGTTCGCGGCCGACCTCAGGGACCAGATCGCGCGGGCGAGCTGAGCGGTAGGTGCGACGCTGGCCGCGACGGCCCGGCGGCCGGCCCGCTCCTCCCGCTGCGAACCGGAGGAAGGGTTCGGACCCGGTGCGCGGATCGGGCACCCGCGCCGTCAGAGCCACCCGGCCTGCTTGGCCTTCAAGCCGGCTTCGAAGCGGCTGCGGGCCCCGAGCCGCTCCATAAGCTCGGCCATCAACCGGCGCGCCGTACGCTCGGACACGCCCAACCGCTTGGCGGCGGCCTCGTCGGTCAGGCCCGCGGCCAGCAGCCGAAGCAGCTCCTTTCCCTGGGAGGTCAGCCCCTGGGAATCCCGCTGCCGCAGGCGGGTCAGCGGCGTCGCCACCGACCAGGTCTGCTCGAAGAGGGCCATTAATCCGGCGATCGCCCCCGTTCCGGATAAAAGCAGGATCCCGTCGCGGCTGTTCTCCGGGTTGATCGGCACCATTGCGGTCTGCCCGTCGATGAGGATGAGGCGGGACGGGACCGCCGGGATCGTGCGCACCTCGGCGCCGGCGTCGGTCAGCCACTTGAAATGCGCGAACGTGGCCGGATGGTTGCGGCAGCTGTCCTGAACCAGGTCCCGTATTTTGATCCCGCGTTCCAGCAGCCTGGCGTCATTGCGCCGGCCCGCCTCCAGCGTCTCCTCGTTCCGCGCCGGGCCCGGCGTGAAGCAGGCGATCTCTTCCCGCACGCTCTCGGTGAGTTCCTCGAGGCGCGCGTGGATGGCGTCCATGCTGACGATGCGTTCCATGCCGTCCCGGGCGACTTCGGAGGCGCCGGAAGATCGGGCGACGTGCAGGGCCACGATCTCGGCGATCGCGGCCTCGCTCTTGGCGATCTCGCGCTGGCGGGCGGCGATCTCCGCCTCGTGCCGGGCGACCAGGGCACGGAGTCCGACCTCGGGGCTGACCGGCCGGAAGTGCCCCGGTCGGTCGAGAGACTGACGCAGCAGGGTCATCTCGAAAAGCCGATCGAGCGCCAAGCGCACCTCGCGCTCGTCCAGGCAGAGGTTGCCGGACAGTTCCACCACGCCCCAATTTGGATTGGCGAGAATCGATCTATACACGAGTTCACTGACGGCGTCGATACCGAGAACTTCGAGCATACGGGGCCCCCGTGACCGCTTAAATTGATCTAGGTATGGTGGCAGGCCCACCGCTCAGCCCGCGCTGCGCCCCACCTCCCCGGTTCGGGACCGTCAACGCCTGCCACCGGGCCGGCGCCACCAGCGCACGCCAGGCTCACCGCAGACTCCTCGATCGGACGGAATATACCCAGCGAAAGTGGCTTTGCGGTAACGCGACGGCTCCAGAACCTGGGACAACAGCAGAGTGTGAATACTCCGAAATTTCGGGTGGCCAGCCGACCCTCAGCCGGGTTCAACCGCTCCCCGGACCACCGCCGCGACCTGCTCGGCCTCGATCAGAAAGCCGTCGTGGCCGTAGTCGGAGCGGATGGTGACCAGCGGCCGGGCGGCGGGCGCGGTGGCCAGCACCGCCCCCTCGTCGGGCGGGAACAGCCGGTCGGAGTCGACCACGGCGACGGTGAGCTCGGCGCGGATCGTTGCCAGCGCCGCCCGCGTCCCACCGCGCCCCCGGCCGATGTCGTGCGAGTTCATCGACTCGCTCAGCACCAGATAGGAGTTCGGGTCGAAGCGGCGGCCGAGCTTGTCGCCGTGGTGGTCGAGGTACGACTGCACGGCGAACCGGCCACCGTCGGCCGGGTCCTCCCCTTCCTGGGCGGCCCGGCCGAACCGTTCGTTCAACTCGCGCGCCGACCGGTAGGTGATGTGGGCGATCTGGCGGGCGATCGCCATTCCGGCCAGCGGCGGCGCGTCGTCGTAGTAGTCGCCGCCGCGGAAGTTCGGGTCGCTGCGGATGGCGGCCAGTTGCGGCGCGCTCCAGGCGATCTGGTCGCCGGAGAAGGACGGGGTGGTGGCGATGGCGATGCACCGGCGGACCCGGTCGGGATACATGATGGCCCATTCCACGGCCCGCATGCCGCCCATCGAGCCGCCCACCACCGCGGCGAAGGCCCGGATGCCGAGCGCGTCGGCCAGGGCCGCTTCGGCCGCCACCTGGTCCCGCACGGTCACCCGGGGAAAGCGGGAACCCCACGGGCGGCCGTCCGGCGCGGGCGTGGCCGGGCCGGTGCTGCCGCGACAACCGCCGAGGACGTTCGCCGCGACGACGAGGTACCGGCTGTCGTCCAGCGGCGCGCCG
Source organism: Rhizomonospora bruguierae (assembly GCF_018397995.1). Lineage (GTDB taxonomy): Bacteria > Actinomycetota > Actinomycetes > Mycobacteriales > Micromonosporaceae > Rhizomonospora > Rhizomonospora bruguierae. Next base: position 84,200 of record NZ_BBQH01000024.1, on the reverse strand, counting down.
GGCCCGATCAGCCCGTCCCACCAGCCGGGCGTCGGTTGGTCGGGGCCCGCCGGGCCGACCACGTGCGAGTCGCCGGTCAGCGCGTGCAACACCAGCACGGCGTTGTCGGCGGTGGCGTTCAGCGTGCCCCAGGTCTGGTAGGCCATCCGGACGCCGGGCAGCACCCGCCCGGACTCCAGGGTCAGGCCACCGATGTCGGCGTACCGGCGACCGGAGACATGACCGGTGCCGGGACCGGTCAGCCGACCGGTCCCGGCACGCAACGAGGTGAGACCCATCGGGTGGTCAGCCATCCTTGGCGGCGATGAACCCGACCTCCAGGTCAGCCACGATGTCGTCGATGTGTTCGATCCCGACGGCGAGTCGGATCAGGCCCGGGGTGACGCCGGCCGCCCGGCGGGCCTCGTCGGTGAGCTGGGCGTGCGTGGTGGACGCCGGGTGGATCACGAGCGACCGCACGTCGCCGATGTTCGCCACGTGCGAGTGCAGCTTCAGGGCCTTCACGAAGGTCTTACCTGCCTCGATCCCGCCCGTCAGTTCGAAGGTGACGATGCCGCCGGCCCCGCGGGGCAGGTACCGGCCGGCCCGCTCGTGCCAGGGGCTGGACGGTAGGCCGGCATAGTGCACCTCGCTCACGTCGTCATGCCGCGCCAGCCACTCGGCGACCGCCCGGGCGTTGGCGACGTGCCGCTCCATCCGCAGCGACAGGGTCTCGATGCCCTGGATCAGCAGGAACGCCGAGAACGGGGAGATCGCCGGGCCGAGGTCGCGCAGCAACTGCACCCGCAGCTTGACCGCGTACGCGCCGGGGCCCAGCGCCGGCCAGTAGCGCAGCCCGTTGTAGCTGGGGTCCGGCTCGACGAAGTCGGGAAACCGCTTCGGGTGGGCGGAGAAGTCGAAGCTGCCGCCGTCGACGATCACACCGCCGATGGCGGTGCCGTGGCCGCCGAGGTACTTGGTCGCCGAGTGGATCACCACGTCCGCGCCGTGCTCCAGCGGGCGCAGCAGGAACGGCGTGGCGATGGTGTTGTCCACGATCAGCGGGACCCCGGCCTCGTGCGCCACGTCGGCGACCGCCCGCACGTCCAGCACATTGCTGCGCGGGTTGCCGATCGACTCGGCGAAGAACGCCTTCGTGTTGGGCCGGACCGCGGCCCGCCAGGCCTCGACGTCGTCCGGGTCCTCGACGAAGCTGACCTGGATGCCGAGCTTGGCCAGGGTGTGCCGGAACAGGTTGTAGGTGCCGCCGTACAGGCTCGCGCTGGACACCAGGTGGTCGCCGGCGCCGGCCAGGTTGAGCAGCGCCATGGTCTCCGCGGACTGGCCGGAAGCCACCGCGAGCGCCGCGACACCGCCTTCGAGCGCGGCGAGCCGCTGCTCCAGGACGTCCTGCGTCGGGTTGTTGATCCGGGTGTAGATGTAGCCCGGCTCGGCCAGGGCGAACAGCCCGGCCGCGTGGTCGGCGTCGCGGAAGACGTACGAGGTCGTCTGGTAGATCGGCGTCGCCCGCGCGCCGGTCGTCGGGTCGGCGACCGCGCCGGCATGCACCTGCAACGTCTCGAACGACCAGGTGTTCGGCGCCGGTGTCGGCGCGGACTCGGGGGTGCTGCTCATCTCATATCTCCTTGGGGCCGGTCGCGCCGTGCGGCGACGTGCGGGACGGAATCACCGGCCTGAACCGGCCGGACGGAGTGGCGCGCCCGCGGTGGCCGAAAGCCGGATGGACCGGCGGCGGCCAGCTGAGGTGGAACCTCTTCGCTCGTCGGGGACGCCTGGATCAGGCGCGACAGAGCGCGCTGGAGACGCGCATCAGATCGACGTGGCGCCGCCAGCGGAGGCGCATCCACAGATGGGGTGCCCGTGCGTGCGACATGTGCGAACTCCGCTGGTGTCGGGGGTCGGCCCCGCTGAACTTCTCGACTAGCAAGATCATAGCAGCCGGCCGCGGACCAGGAATTCAGCGGCCGCCGTCTCGAATAGTGGGATCGGCACCGGCGAGGGCGCCGGGGCGTCCCACCGGCGCACGGTGCGAGCATCCGCACCCACACCGCTTAGGGGAAGGCCGATGCGCCTTGGGGGGATAGCCCCCGGTTGAAATCGGGGGAGTTCCGGATCGTCCCGGCTGATCCACCGCTCAAGACTGATGCGCATGCCAGAGACGCCCAGGTTCAGCATCGTCATTCCCTGCTTCAACGAGGCTGGCTACCTCACCGACGCTCTCCTCTCCCTGCGCAAGCAGGACTTCGACGGGGTGTGCGAGGTCATCGTGGTCGACAACAACTGCACGGACGACACCGCGGGCATCGCTCGCGACCTCGGCGCGCGGGTCGTCGTCGAGCCGGTGCCCGGGGTGTGCAACGCCCGCCAACGCGGCACGGAGGCGGCGCGTGGCGAGATCGTCGTCTCGGCCGACGCCGATACGGTCTACGGCCGCGACTGGCTCAGCCGCATCGACGCGCGCTTTCGCGGCGATGGGCGCACCGTCGCGGTCGTCGGCCCCTGCCGATACGCCGACGGCCCCCGGTGGGGGCGGCTCTACGGCCGGATGCTGTTCGCCGTGGTCAACGGCGTCTACCGGCTGACCGGCCGCGCCGTGTACGCGAGCGCGACGAACATCGCCTTTCGCCGCGAGGTCTGGACGGGTTACGACACCAGCCTGACGCAGGGCGGCGACGAGCTCGACCAGCTGCGCCGGCTGCGGAAGAAGGGCCGGGTCGTCTACGACCACGACAACCCGACGTACACGTCGGGCCGCAGGCTCACCCGGGGGCTCGCGTACAACCTGTTCGTGACCCTGCCTGTGCACTACCTGCTGACCTACGCCCTGAACCGGATCGCGGGGCGACCCATACTCGGATCGGCACCGGCGTTCCGCGACTACGCCGGGGCGTTCGAGGCAACCCCGGCGACCGGCCGCGAGGCGAACCGGTGATCGTCCTGGCGGTGCTGGTACCGCTGGTCGCGCTCGGCGCGGCGTACTGGCTGCTGATGTCGCCGTTCGCCCCGTCTTCGCGCGACTACCCCTACCACGGCCCGGCCGCCGAACGGGTGGTGGCGCTGACCTTCGACGACGGCCCGAACGAGCCGTACACCTCGCAGATCCTCGACGTCCTGGCGGCGCACGGCATCCGGGCGACGTTCTTCCACGTCGGACAGTGCGTCGAGCGCCACCCCGGGGTCGCCGTACGCGCGATCGACGCCGGTCACGTGCTGGGCAACCATTCGCTGAGCCACCGGTTCAGCACGTACCTGCGGCCGAGGGCGTACGAGCGGGAGGTCGAGCGGAGCCAACGCATCCTGGCGCGGGTTACCGGCCGGACTCCGGCGCTGGCCCGCACACCCTGGCTGTGGCGCCAGCCGGCCCTACTACGGATGCTGCGTCGACGCGGCCTGCACCCGATCGCCGGGGAGTTCGGCCATGCGCTGGAGGTGTTTCAGCCGTCCGGCGTCCGGATGGCCCGCCGCGCCATCGCCAAGACGCGTCCCGGCTCGATCCTCATCTTCCACGACGGGTTCGACGGCCGGGGCGGCAACCGCGCCGAGACGGTTGTCGCGGTGCGCGAGACGATCGAGGGGCTGACGGCCCGAGGCTACCGGTTCGTGACGGTGGACGAACTGCTCGGTGTGCCCGCGTACCAGGCGTAGACCTGCGCACAACTCAGGAGGCCGGCCGTGCGGGTCGGTACCGCAGGAACAGGTTTCCGCGTTCGTCCATAAGAGACTGGGTGGGATACCACTCGGTGCCCACCGGCGGAACCCCGTCGCCGGCCGCGGTGATGCGGGGTCCCGGGGTCAGGAGGAGCTTCGGCGCGAGCGTCAGGCACAGCTCGTCGAGCAGACCGCGCCCGGCCATCTCGCCGGCGAGGGCCGGCCCACCTTCGCAGACGATGCGCCGGTACCCGCGCTCGGTCAGGACGGCGAGCGCCCGCTCCAGGTCGACGCCCCGCTCGCCGATGGTCAGGATCTCGGCGCGCTCGGCCAGCCGCGGGTCGCCGGCGCCGGCCGCGGCGGCCGGGGCGATGAGGATGGGCCGGGGCGGCGCGTAACGCCCGGCGTGCGGCTGAAACAACGGCAGGTCGGGGTCGAGATCCATGCTGCGGGTGAGGACCGCGATCGCCGGGTACGGCCGCTGGCCGCGGGCGAGTCGCTGGGCGATGACCGTCGGGGACAGCGGGCTCGGGCCGTACCGCTCGGCGCGGACGGTGGCCGCGCCGAGCATGAGCAGGTCGGCCTGCTGCTTGACGATGTGGTAGACCCGCTGGTCACCGGGGCTGGAGATCGGCCCGCAGACGCCCTCGACGGCGGCGACACCGTCCAGGGTGGACACCATCAGCAGCCGCACGTGCCGGGCCCCGGTCGCGGGGTGGGCGTACCGCTCCGCCAGAGCTTCGTCGTCCAGGTCGGTGGCGCCGGAGGTGGGCCAAACCTCCCGGATGCGGGCGCCCGTCGGCGGGGGTACCGGGCCGCAGAGGCGCCAGACCAGCTCGGCGAGCTGGTCGACGATCTCGTCGGGGATGCCCACCGTGGCCGCCGCGTCGGCGCCGACGCGGGCGATGTGCCCTCCGGCGTCGCGCTGCCGGACGACCAGGTACTCGTCGCCGTACCGGTCCATGCCGCACACGATCTGCCGGGCATCGTCCTGCCAGGCCAGGGCGACGGCGTCCACGCCGAGGTCGCGTTGGACGGCGACGACGCCGGGGTGCCGGCGGGCCTGCGTGACGCAGTGCTGGAGCAGCTCGGCGGCGGTCTGCCCGGTGATCGCACCGCCGATGCCGGCGAGGGTGGCGCCGGGCCGCGGCGGTCGGTAGGCGACGGCGACCAGCCGGGCCGCGTCACCCCCTCGCCGCCCGCCGTTGAGCTGCTCCAGCGCGGCGAGGATCGCCTGGCGCCTGCCGTCGACGGCGCTTGTCATGACTGCCCTCCGTCGCTCGCGGCCGCGTCGAGCCGCGCCCTGGCCGCCTCGCTGTACGTGCTCATGCCGCCTCATTACAGCAGGTGACCCCGGTGGGCGCGGCTCCGCTCGCCGGGCGGGACGGAACCGCGTTCCCGCCACCGCCGCAGGTTCCGCCGCCGGATCGACGCGAACCGCGCCGGACAGCGCGATCACGCCGGGCCGGTCAGACGGAAGCCGTCGGTGTCACGCCGCCTCGATCAGGGCCGCCGCGGTGGCCCGGACCGCGGTGGTGATCGCGTCGAGCAACTCGGCGGCCAGCCCCTCGGACGTGGTTGCGCTCTTGTAGCGCAGCTCGAACCGCAGTTCGCCCTCGACGGTCACGACGGTCAGGACGAAGTCGCACGCGGTCGCCACGACCTGGGCACCGAGCACGTTGCGGTCGGACTGGTAGGGCGCGAACACGAGGCCGTCGGCCGGCGTCACGGCGTCGATCTCGTTCTGGGCGACGAGCATCGCGTCGAAGACCGCGCCCGCACCCGGATGCCGGTCCTGGAGCGCGGCGAGCACCTCCTCGAACGGCAGTTCCTGGTTTTCGAACGCGTCGATGCAGACCTCGCGGGCCTGCCGGCTGACCGCGACCGGGTCGGTGTCGGTCAGCGACATGCGCAGGACGGTGGTGTTGGTGAGGAGTCCCACGACCTCGTCCATGCCCGGTGCGGCGCGATTGGCGAGGTTGGTGGCGACGCGGATGTCGCTTTGGCCGCTCCACGCCCGCAGCGTCGCGGCGTACGCCCCGAGCACGAGCATGAAGTCGGTCATGCCGTGTCGGTGGGCCGCGGCGCTGACCGTGCGCGCGTCGTCGGCCGAGAGCTTCGCGCTGGTCGCCGCCGACCGCATGCGCCGCGCGAACGACGCGGTGCCCAGTTCGGCGAAGCGGCTGCCGGGGCCGTCAGCGAGCCTCGAGAACGGCGGGGCGAGCCGGTCGAGCCAGAACGCCCGCTGCCGCGCCGCCGCGCCGGTGGTGAGCCATTCGGCGCGCTGCTCAGCGAGCCGCCCACTGCCGAGCGGAACCGGCCGGGGCGTGCGGGCACCGTTGGCGGCGATCTCCCGGTAGAGTCGGATGGCTTCGGACTCCAGCAGCGTGAGCGACTGACCGTCGCACACGATGTGGTGCATGCTCAGGAAGAACACGTGCCGGTCGGCGGCGATCCGGTGCACCACGACGCGCATGAGCGGCGCCCGGTCCAGCGGCAACGCCTCCCGCCCCGCGACGGCCATGCGCCTCTCACAGCTGCGGACCGGGTCCCGGTCGGCCGTGTGGTCCTCGACCTCGACGGTGACCTCCACGTGCGGTTCCACCACCTGCACGGGACCCTCGCCGACATCCTCAAACCGGGTACGCAGCGCCTCGTGCCGGGTCACCAACTCCGCGAAGACCCGCTCGAGAACGGCGAGATCGAGCGGCCCGTCGACGCGCAGCGCGCTCGCCACGATGAACAAGCCGACCTCGGGCAGGCGATTGGCGATCTCCCACATCTGGCGTTGCGCGCGGGAGAGCGGGTAGCGGGCCGCGGCCCCGGATACCGGCGATGCCGCGGCGGGCGGCGCCGGTGCGGCGGCCGCTCCCGCCGGGGCTGCGGCGCCGGCCAGGACCCTCGCCAGGCCGGCGATGGTGGGATGGGACATGAACGCGCGCAACGACATGGTGCCGTGGCGGGCGTGGAGCCGGCCGACCACCCGCATGGCGGTGAGCGAGTTCCCGCCCGCCTCGAAGAACGGCGTTGTCGCGTCGATGTCCGGGATGCCCAGGACCTCGGTCCAGACCTCGCGGACGCTCGCCTCCAGCGAGGGGTCCGGCGCCGCCGGAACCGTCGTCACCGGACGGTCGGTCGAGGTACGGGTGTCGATCGTAATCACCTCTCACACGGCGCGCGGACGAGCTGCGATCGCCGACGGCGCCGGGATGGCATGGGGCCCCGCCATAGGGAGATTTCGCCTTCACCAATAGATCCACGTGGTCACTCATCGTGCCACAGTTGGCGTCCCCCGGGGAACGGGTCATCGACGTCGACGGTTCCGTTGCGGCGGCTTCGCGGGCGCCCGGTCGCCGGCCACCCCCGGGCTCCACCCGGTTGTCGCTCGATCTTCGATCGTCTATCTTGGCCATGTGGTCGTGCTGCTGGCCCGCCCACATGAGACCCCGTCTCACATGCTCCGATGTGCACTGAACGGCTATGGAACAGCTGGTCGCCTCGGACGGAGAACACGCAGCATGGCCGACCGGACGGAGCCCGGAAACGCCGCCGACTCCCCCTTGAACAAGCCACCGGCACGGTCGCTGCCCACGCTCACGGCAGGCCGCTGGGCGCGGCGCCTGCGGCCCGGTTCCGGCCCCGGGATCCGGCTCTTCTGCTTCCCGTACGCGGGCGGCGGCGCCTCGATGTTCCGCGACTGGCCGGTCCGGCTGCCGCCGTCCGTCGACCCGTACGCGGTCCAGTTACCCGGCCGGGAGGGCCGCCTGGCCGAACCGGCCTACGACCGGATGGCACCCCTGGTCGACGCCCTTGCCGACGGGCTCGCCCCGCTGCTGGCCGGCCCCGAGCCGTACGCCTTCGCCGGGATCAGCATGGGCGCCAAGGTGGCCCTGGAGCTGACCCGGGTGCTCCGCGACCGGGGCCGACCCCTGCCCCGGCTGCTCGGCGTGGCCAGCTGCACCGCCCCCAGCCTGAACGCCCCGCTGCCCTGGACCGAGCCGGACGAGAAGATCGTCGACTACATGCGCTCGATGGGCGCCACCCCGGCCGAGGTGCTCATCGACGAGGACCTGCTCGACCTGCTGGTCCCGACGATGCGGGCCGACCTGACCCTGCTGTCGGTGCACGAGTACCCGGCCGACGACCCGGTGGACGTGCCGATCCATGCCTTCGCCGGCCTCGATGACCCGGAATCGTCGCCCGAGCGGATGCGGCCGTGGGCCGTCGAGACCAGGGCCGGCTTCCGCCTCGACGCCCTGCCCGGCGACCACCTGCTCTCCCCCGAGGGCGAGCGCCGGATGCTCGACCTGATCGCGGCCGACCTGACCACCTGACCGCCCCGACCCGAGGAGCTGAGCCGGTGAATCCGTTCGACGATCCCGCCGGGACCTTCCTGGTCCTGGTCAACGACAACGAGCAGTACTCGCTGTGGCCGGCCGCCTGGCCGGTGCCGGCCGGTTGGCGGGTCGCGCACGGTCCGGCCGCCCGGCACGACTGCCTGAGCGAGGTCGAACGGGTGTGGACCGACCTGCGCCCGCTCGGCGCCCGCAGCGGCGCCGGCTCGGGACCGCCGTGCATCCACCAGCTCGTCGCCGACCAGGCCGCACGCACCCCCGACCGGATCGCGGTCAGCGATCACGGCCGCACGCTCTCCTATCGCGAGCTGAACGCCGCCGCCGACGTTCTCGCGGCCCGACTCCGGGCGGCCGGTGTCGGCGGCGGCGCGCCGGTCGCCGTGGTCCTGCCCCGCTCCCCCGAGCTGATCGTCACGCTGACCGCGGTCCTCAAGGCCGGCGGCGCCTACCTCTACCTGGACCCGGCCGAGCCGGCCGAGCAGCGGTCCCGGGTCGGCCACGACGCGCGGGTCGGCTTCGCGGTCGCCGTCGACCGGGCGCTGATCCCCGACGTGCCCCGGGTGCTTCTGCTCGACCAGCCGGCCGAGGACCCGCCACCGGCCGGCGGCGAGGCACCCCTGCCACCGGGACCGGACACCCCGGCGTACGTCTGTTACACCTCAGGGTCGACCGGCGAGCCCAAGGGTGTCGTCGTGCCGCACCGCGCGGTGCACCGCCTGATCACCCATCTATCCTTTATGGAGGTCCGCGACGACGACGTCTTCCTCCAGCTCACCCGGGTCGGCTTCGACGTCTCCACCTGGGAGATCTGGACGCCGCTGGTGCACGGCTGCCGGCTCGCGCTGGCCCCGGCCGGGCATCTCGACCTGGCCGAGCTGACCGATCTGATCGGGGCCGAGGGGGTGAGCGTCCTCTGGCTGACCACCGGCCTGTTCCACAAGATGGTCACCCACCAGCTGCCCGGACTGGGCGGCCTGCGCCACCTGCTGGCCGGCGGCGACGTGCTCTCGCCCGAACACGTGCGCCGGGTGCTGGCGGCGCACCCGCACCTGCTCTTCACCAACGGCTACGGCCCGACCGAGAACACCACGTTCAGCACGTGCTGGACGACCACCGGGCCCGGCGACGGCCCGCGGGTGCCGATCGGGGTGCCGATCGCGGGGTCGACCGCGGTCGTGCTGGACGACGCGCTCCGGACGGTCGGCCCCGGCGAGACCGGTGAGCTGTGGGTCGGCGGCGACGGTGTGGCCACCGGTTACCTCAACAAGCCGGGCGCCACCGCGGTCCGTTTCGTGGCCGACCCGGCCGCCGACCGGCCCGGCGGGCGGATGTACCGCACCGGCGACCTGGCCCGCTGGGACGGCGGCGACCTGGACTTCCTCGGCCGCTCCGACCGCCAGGTCAAGATCCGGGGCTACCGGGTCGAGCCGAGCACGGTCGAGAACGAGCTGCTGTGCCAGCCCGGGGTCGAGCAGGCGGCCGCGCTGACCTACACCGACGGGGCGGGCGACGTGCGGCTGATGGCGTACGCGGCGGTCGGCACGATGGATCGCGCCGAGTGGCCGGCGTTCGGCGTCGACCTGCGCGCCCGGCTGAGCGCGACGCTGCCCGCCCATCTGGTGCCGTGGGCGGTCATCGTGCTGGCCGACATCCCGCTCAACCCGAACGGCAAGGTGGACCGGTCGGCCCTGCCCGCCGCCCGCATCCCGCGCAACGTGTGGAACGAGTACGTCGCGCCGGCCGACGGCGTCGAGTCGCGGCTCGCCACCATCTGGAGCGAGACCCTGGACGTGGCGCCGGTCGGCGTGACCGACAACTTCTTCGACCTCGGCGGGCACTCGCTGATGGCGGCCGAGTTGCTCACGGCGGTGCAGGACGAGTTCGCCGTGCGCCTGCCGGCCCGCACCCTCTACCTGCGGCCGACCATCGCCGACCTGGCCGGCGAGCTGCGTAAACAGGGCGCGACCACCGACGTACGGGAGGAGGCCGAGCATGCCGTCGTCCGATAGCCCCTCGGGTTGCCCGGTCAGCCACGGCGCGGCCGGGCTCGCCGACCCGGTGCTGTTCAGCACCGGCGACTACCGCGCCGTCTGGGCCGAGCTGCGCGGGCGGGACACGCTGGCCTGGCAGGACGTGGACGGGCGGTCCGGCTTCTGGTCGGTGGTGCGCTACCACGACGCCGACCGGGTGCTGCGCGACCCCGACACGTTCACCTCGGAGCGCGGGACGATGCTGTTCACCCTCGGCGAGCAGGACCCGGCCGGCGGGCGGCAGATCCCGGTGACCGACCCGCCCCGGCACACGGCCATGCGCGCCCGGCTCCAGAAGGCCCTGACCATCAAGTCGGTCGAGCGGCAGACCGAGCTGATCCGCGGCCTGGTCCGCGAGGTCATCGCCCCGCTCGGCGCCGGCGAACTCGACTTCGCCCAGGCCATGCTCACCCTGCCGGTCGCGGTCGGCGGCACCGCCATGGGCCTGCCCCGCGCCGACTGGCCCCGGCTGGTCCGGCTGCTCAACGCCTCGACCGCGCCCGACGACCCCGAGTACCGCGACCCGGACGGTCCGCGGGCCACCCTGGAGGCCGCGCACCGGGAGCTGTTCGCCTACTTCCAGGACATCTCCTACGACCGCCGGCGCCGGCCCGGGGACGACCTGATCAGCGTGCTGATCACGACCGAGGTCGACGGGCGGGCCATGTCGGCCGGCGAGGTGCTGTCCAACTGCTACAGCGTGCTGCTGGGCGCCTCGGTCACCACGCCCCACTCGCCCAACTACGTGCTGGCCGAGCACCTCGGCGACGGGCTGCTCGACCGGTGGGCGGCCGATCCGGGCGCCACCGCCTCGGGCGTCGAGGAGGCGCTGCGACTGGCATCGCCGGTCAGCTACTTCATGCGCTACGCCACCCGGGACGTGACGATCCGGGACACCCCGATCAGGGCCGGCGACGCGGTGGTCGTCTGGTTCGGCTCGGCCAACCGGGACGCCGAGGTGTTCCCCGACCCCGACCGGTTCCTGCTGCACCGCAAGCCCAACCGGCACCTCGCGTTCGGGATCGGGCCGCACTACTGCGTCGGGCACACCCTGGCCCGGGTCACCCTGCGGCTCCTGTTCGACGAGTTGCTGTCCGGGTTCACCGACTTCGAGCCGGCCGGCGCCCCGGCGCGGATGCACTCGAACTTCATCTCCGGCTACAAGCACCTGCCGATCACGGCCAAGCCGAGGGCGGCGGCATGACCGGGCCCGTGCGCAATCCCTGGCTCGCCCGCCCGCCGTCCCCGGCCGCGACCGCCCGGGTCTTCTGCATCCCCTACTCGGGCACCGGTGCCAGCATCTACCGGGGCTGGCCGCACGAGCGCGACGGCGTCGAGTTCCTGCCGGTCGAGCTGCCCGGTCACGAGTCGCGCTTCGCGGAACCCCCGGCCGAGACGTACCAGGAGCTGGCCAAGGGGTTGGCCGACGGGCTGCGCCCCTGGCTCGACGTGCCGTACGCCTTCTTCGGCCACTGCTGGTCGGCCAACGTCGCGTACGAGGCGACCGTCGAGCTGGCGTCCGGGCCCGCCCCGGCCCGCCTCTTTCTCTCCTCCCAGGTGGCGCCGCAGGACGGCCCGTACGCCCGGATGCTCGCCATGGACGACACCGAGCTCGCGGCCGAGATGACCACGATGATCCGGAACCTGGGCGGCGTCCCCCAGCACGACTTTGTCGAGCTCTACACCGAGGTGCTGCGGGCCGACGTAGAGGTCAACCGCCGGTACGTGCGCCCCGACCCACCCCGGGTGCCGTGCCCGATCACCGCCATCGGCTGGACCGGGGACACCGAGGTCACGCCGGCGCAGATGGGCGGGTGGACGGCCTGCGGCGAGACCACGTTCACCGTGCTCGCGGGCCGCCACCTGAGCTTCACCGAAGCACCCCCGCCCCTGATCGACCTGCTGACCACGATCCGCGACTACCCGGCTTGAGCGGCCGCGCGCGCCGGGCGGTTCGACCGGGCCGGCCGGCGCGCGAGCCGCTCCAGCTCCCGCGCGTCGACCTTGCCGTTGGCGGTCACCGGGAACTGGTCGAGCGCGCGCACCACGGCGGGCACGAGGTAGGCCGGGAGCCGGGCGGCGAGTTGCGCGCGTACCTCGGCCGGGTCTTTCGCCGCTCCGTCGCGGGTGTAGCACAGCGCGAGCCGGGCGACCGCGCCGTCGGCCCCGGTCAACGGCAGGGCGACGCAGTCACGCACGCCGGCCAGCCGCCGCGCGGTCACCTCGATCTCGCCCAGCTCGATCCGGTGGCCGCCCAGCTTGATCTGCCGGTCCCGCCGGCCGCGAAAGTGCAGCACCCCACCCCGGTCGACGACACCGATGTCACCGGTGCGGTAGATGCGGACCGGTCGTCCGTCGACCTCGACCGTGGGGAACTTCTCCGCGGTCAGCTCCGGTGCGCCGAGGTAGCCCAGCGCCAGCCCGCGACCGGCGATGCAGATCTCGCCGGGCACGTCGGGCGGGCAGCGCTGGCCGTCCTCGCCGAGCAGCAGCACCCTCGTCCCGGGGACGTCGGTGCCGACCGGGATGCCGCCGGGCAGGTCGCAGTCCTCGCGGCGGATCAGCCGGGTGGTGGTGAGCATGCAGTTCTCGGCCGGGCCGTACCCGTTGCGCAACGGAATACCGGGGTGCGCGTCGAGGAACGCGCGGACGTGTGTCGGGGAGAGCCGTTCGCCGCCGGTCAGCACGACGCGCAGGCCGGTGAAGCAGTCCACGTCCTCGTCGACGAACAGGTTGAACAGCGAGGTGGTCAGCCACAGCGTGTCCACGCCGGCGTCGCGGATCAGCCCGGCGAGCCGCTCCGGCAGCAGGTGGTCCTCGGCCACCAGGGCCGAGCAGCCGCCGCTGGTCAGCTGGCCCCACAGCTCGAACGCGTACATGTCCCAGGGCGCGGGCGCGGCCTGCGGGGTCACGTGGCCGGGGCCGAAGCCGGGCAGCCCGGACGGGCCGAAGAGCCGGCTGACCGCCCGGTGCGGGATCACCACGCCCTTGGGCAGGCCGGTGGTGCCGGAGGTGAAGAACACCGTGGCCGGCGCGGTGGCGTCCACGACCACCGGTGCGAACGCGGTCGCGCGGGCGGCGGCCTCGCGCGGATCCTCGGGCGCCAGTACCCAGCAGGCGCCCGCCGGGGCCGGTTCGCGCGCGACCACGAGATCGGGGGCGATCATGTCGAGTACGGCGGTGTGGCGCTCGGCCGGCCAGCGGACGTCCAGGTTGGCGTAGGCGGCACCGCACATCAGCACCGCGAGTTCGACGGCGGCCAGTTGGGGTGAGCGCGGCAGCAGCAGCGGCACCACCTGGCCGGACCGCACACCGCGCCGGGTCAGCTCGACGGCGTACGTTCGCGCCGCCGCCGCCAGGTCGCCGTAGCTGATCGGCGGTTGACCGGCGGCGGCCAGCGCGGGCGCGTCCGGTCGGGCGGCCGCGTGCCCGAGCACGGCAAGGTGAATGACCTGCCCGGTGTCCACCGGTTCCGCGCGGCTCGCGGTCATACCGTCTCCCTTGTGCGGGCGGGCGCCGGGCCGCCGTGGCTCATCTCGTCCAGTACCCGCGCGATCCGGCCGATCCCGTCGGACAGCGCGGCCAGGTCGGCGCTGATGCTCAGCCGGAAGCACTGCCGGGCGTGCCGGCCGAACCCGCCGGCGCCGGTCGGGTCGGTGAAGAAGTGCCGGCCCGGGACGACGAACACGCCCTCGCGCTTGAGCGCCTCGTAGAACACCAGGTCGTCGAACCACGGCTGGTCGATCCACAGCCAGCAGAACATCCCGCCCTGGCCGGCGTGCAGCCGCCAGTCGATGCCGGCCGGCAGCTTCCCGAACAGCATCTTCTCGACGACCTTGCGGCGCTGCGCGTAGAACGGCCGGATCGCGGTGGACACCAGCTCGTCCATCGCCCCGGACGACAGCGCCACCGCCACCGCCGCCTGCATCAGTTGCGGCGCGTGCAGCGCCGAGTTGGCCAGGAACGACACCATCGGCGCGATGTAGCGCTCGGGCCCGACCGCGAAGCCGATGCGTTCACCGGGCAGGCCGGCCTTCGACAGCGTGAAGCAGTTGATGACGTTGTCGTGCCGGCGGGGTGGGAGCGCGTCCTCGCCGATGCCGGGGAACGGTTCCCCGTACGCGTTGTCCACCAGCAGCGGCACGTCCCGGGACGCGGCGACGTCGATCAGCTGGTCCAGTTCGGCGGCGGTCAGGCTGCGACCGGTCGGGTTGCTCGGTGTGGACAGCATGAGCAGCCCGAGGTCGGTGCGGCGGCGCAGCGCGTCGAAGTCGAACTCGTAGGTGAAGGACCGGTCGGTGCCCCGGCGCAGCGCCGCCTCGACGCCGGTGACCTGGCCGGCGGCGAGCGTGAGTCCCTGGTATCCGGTGTAGTCGGGCGACATCGGCAGCACCAGGCCGGCCGGGCGGGGCGCGCCGGCGCCGGTGAACATGGCCGCGGCGATGAAGCAGAGCATCTGGCTGCCGGGGCCGACCACCACGTTTCGCGGGCCGATGTCCCAGCCGAGGTGCTCGCCGAGGTAGCGCACCACGGCGCCGACCAGTTCCCGGCTGCCGCGCGACGGCCCGTACCGGCAGCTCGCCTCGCCGAAGTCGGTGGCCAGGGCCGCCGCGGTCAGCCGCCGCCAGGTCTCGGCCACCTCCGGGATGTACGCCGGGTTGCCGATGCCCAGGTTGAGGAAGCGCTCGCCCGGGGCGGCGGCCGCGGTGGTGGTGGCGATGTCCTCCATGATGCTGCGCAGCCCGGACGGGCTGGCCATCTTCGTCCCCACACCGGAGAGGATCACGGCCGCGCCTCCACCGTCGTCAGGTCCCGCAGCCCATCAACGATCCCGGCGTGCACCTCCGCCACCCGGTCGAAGATCGCGAAGTGGCCGCCGTCGAGCAGGTGCAGCCGGAAGCCGGCGGTGGTGTGCCGCTCCCAGGCGGCCATCGGTCCGGCGACGGCGACCGGGTCGGTGCGGCCGGCGAACGCGGTGATCGGAATGTCGAGGGGGGTGTCGTCGCCGGGGGCGAAGGTGTAGCACTCGTTGACGTCGAAGTCGGCGGCCAGGATCGGCCGCATCCGTTCGAGGAGACCGGGATCGTTGAGGATCGCCTCGGGGGTGCCCTCCAGCTGCCGCAGGAACGCGGCCAGCTCGGGCACCGGCAGCCGGCCCAGGTCGCTGCGCTCGCGCGGGAAGTGCGGCGCGGGCCGGCCGCAGACGAACAGGTGCACCGGCGGCGGGCCGCCGCGGCGCAGCAGCTCACGGGTGACCTCGAAGGCGCACAGCGCGCCGGTGCTGTGCCCCAGGATGGCGTACGGCGTGGCCAGCTCGGCGGTGATCGCCGCGGCCAGCTCCGTCACCAGCGGGCCGACCCGGGTGAACGGCGGGTCGCCGTAGCGTCGCTCCCGGCCCGGCGGCTGCACCGGCACGACACCGATCGGCTCGGGCAGGCCCCGGCCCCAGGTGCGGAACACCGAGGCCCCGGCGCCGGCGTGCGGGAGGGTCAGCAGCCGCACCGGCGCGTCGGGCCGGGTGCCGAACGGAAACCACGGGTTCTTCATCACGCTGCCTTTCCTCGATGGCCCGCCGGCGCCGGCCGCAGCACGTAGCCGCACCGGGCCCGCGGCGGGCGCCGGGCCTGCGGCGGCGCCTCGGACCATTCCTCGTGGCGGTCGGTGAAGTGCGGGCTGAGCGGGTGACCGGACTGCCCGCCGGGCAGGTCGACGGCCGCGTACCCGTCCGGGCCGGTGGTGAAGACGGCGCGGCCGGCCGAGCCGAACCCGGGGACGCAGGTGCGCACGGCGTGCAGCGCACCCGGCTGCGGGCGGGGCGCCACCCCGATCAGGGCGGCCGCCCAGGGCGCCAGGGACTCCATGGGGTGCCGTAGCCCGACGGCGTTCTCCCACCGCGCGTCGGCGGCCCGGGCGGCGGCCGCGGCCATGAACGCGTCCCACCCACCGGGCTCGGCGGCGCGCGGCAGCAGCGCGGGGTCGCGGCGGCGCAGGATGGCCAGCAGCGGGCGGTCGACCATCTGGAACGGATAGGTGTAGCCGGGGTCGTGCTCGCGGCAGGCGGTCAGGTAGGGCCCGAGCACCTGCTGGGCGAGGATCTGCCGCAGCGCGACCAGCATGCCGAAAGCGCGCGACCCGGCGGCGGTGCCATCCCAGCCGGCGAGCAGGTCGGCAAGCTGGTCGTCGCGGCCGCGCAGCGCGGCGACGGCCAGGTCCCGGTAGGTGGCGTACGCCTCGGCGTCCAGGTCGTGCTGGAGTTCGCGCATCGCCGGGCCGGTGGCGGGCGCGTCGGCCATCAGCTTGCGCAGCCGCCGCGCCCGGTAGCCGGGATCGGGGTCGTACAGGATCGGGGTGGCGTCCTCGGGCAGCGCGGCGTCGTTGGCGGAGACCAGGAACCCCTCGGCCGGGTCGAACAGCCGGGGCCGTTCGGCGCCGGGCAGGAAGCCGCCGTCGCGGCGCGGGAGCAGGCCGGTGGCCAGGTGGGCGATGCGGCCCGCGGCGTCGGTGAGCAGCACGTTCAGCGCGATGCCCTGGGCGTCGTCGAGGATGGCCACGCCCTCGGCGACGGTGGCCGCCCCGGCCAGCCGCTGGAGCTTCAGGTCGAGGCTGCGCGGGTCGTAGCCGGCCCAGCGCAACGCCACCCGCTCCCCCAGCAGTGGACGCGCCGAGACCGGCAGCGCGCCGGCCCGCTCGGTCTCCAGCAGCACGTCCTCGCGGCCGCGCACCCGGATGCGCTCGGTGCGGGTCTCCCGCCGACCGGTCGCCGGGGGCAAGTCGAGCACGTCGGCGCCGAGGTTGGTCACGGTCCAGCTGAGCCGGCCGTTGGTGCCGGTCAGGACGACCGGCAGGCCGGCCGCGGCGAGCCCGCGCACCCGGCCGCCGGGCCAGCGCAGGTCCACCTCGTACAGCGAGTTCGGCATGGCCAGGGGCAGGTGCAGGTCGCCGGCGAGCACCCCGTCGCGGACCCAGCCGTTGGATCCGGCGACGCCGCGGTCGACCAGGACCAGCCCGTCCGCGGGTTCGGCGGCGCGCAGGCCGGCCAGCCCGGCCGGCAGCGGGACGTCGTCGGCACCGGGCAGGAGGAAGTCCGCCAGCCGCGGCGGCAGGGCGGCCCGGGTGACCGCCTCGGCGCGCTTGGCCGGCTCGTTCCAGCTCAGCGAGTGGTACATCAGCAGCGCGACCAGCAGGCTGTCCGCGGGCTTCCACCGGGCCGGGCGGTAGCCGAGGAACCGGCACTCGTACGGCGGTCCGTGCTGCTCCCAGGCCGCGTTGACGCCCGCGGCGAACGCGTCGAGCAGTTCCCGCTCGGGTGGTTCGAGGGCGTCGGCGGCCCGGGTCGCGGCGGGGGCGAGGGCGAGCGCCCGGTACCGCCGATCGGCGGGCAGCGCGGCCCTGCCCCAGACCTGGGCGAGCCGTCCGCCCGCCGAACGGCGCAGAATGTCGAGCTGGAAACCGCGGTCGCGGCCCATCGCGTGGCCCAGCGCCCGGATCGCGTCCGCCCACGACCCGGCCTCGATCTCGGTGACGCCGTCGGAGCGGACCCGCGCGTCGACCGGGCCGGTCAGCCCGGCGACCGCCACCTCGCCGGGGCAGCCGTGCGCGGCCGCGACCAGCGCGCGGATCAGCCGGATCTCCATGGTGAGGCCCGCCCGGCGCAGCCACGCGCAGGCGCCGCTCCCGGCCGCGCCGACCAGCAGCACGGCCACCGCGGCCATGGGCGGCAGGAGCACGGCCGCGGCCGCGGCGCCGACCAGCGCCGCGGCCGCCGCCAGACCGAGCATCCGGACCGTGGGCAGCCGCCACAACCGGCCGTACCGGAGGCGGTGTTCGGGGCAGGCCATCAGCCGACCGCCAGCGCGGTCAGTGCGGCGGCCACGTCGTCGAGCAGCGCCACCGCGGTGGCCCGGTCGGTGACCGCGGGCCGGTACTGGAGGCTGAGCAGCAGCTCGCCGTCCCAGGGCACGACGTTGAGCAGGAACTCGCAGGTGGTCACCGCGACCGGCGCGCCGAGCACGTCGGTCTTCGCCCGGTACGGGGCGAAGCGCAGGCCCTCGGCCGGGTCGGTCACCCGGATCTCCTCCTGCATGACCAGCATGACCTCGAACAGCGGCGGGTCGCGCAGCTCGGCCGGGTAGCCGTCGTTCAGCGCCTCGAGCACATCCTCGAACGCCAGCTCCTGGTTGGCGTAGGCGCCCTCGCAGGCCGCCCGCACCCGGGCCGCCAGCTCGTCCCGGCCGGCGTCGGCGGCGGCCACCCGCAGCACCGCGCTGTTGGCGACCAGGCCGACCACCTCCTCGACACCGGGCCGGGCGCGGTTGGCCAGGATGGTGCCGATCCGCATGTCGGACTGGCCGCTCCACGAGTGCAACGTCATCGCGTACGCGGTGGTGACCGCCATGAAGTCGGTGATCCCGCGCCGGCGGGCCGCCGCGCGCAGCGCCGAGGTGGTGGCGGCGTCCAGGGTGCAGCGGCAGGTCCGCGACCGCAACCGCTCGATCGGCGAGACGGGTCGGCCGGCCGGGAAGCGGCTGCCCGGCCCGGCGGCGAGGGCCGGCCAGGGTGGTGCGAGGCGCTCGGTCCAGTACGCCCGCTGGCGCTTCGCCTCGGCCGATCCCCGCCAGGCGTCCGCCGCCGCGACCAGCTCCGCCGCGCCCGGTCCGGGCGGGACCGGCGGGACGTCCCCGCCGGCCTCGAGGGCGCGGTAGATGCGGGCGGCGTCGGCCAGCAGCAGGGACAGCGACCAGCCGTCGCAGACCATGTGGTGGATGGTGAGGTAGAGCAGGTGCCGGTCCGCGGCCACCCGGTACGCGATGGCGCGCAGCATCGGCGCCCGGTCCACCGCGATCGGGTCGCGCACCGCGGCCGCCATCCGCCGCTCGGCCTCGGCCACCGGGTCGTCGCCGCCGACCAGGTCCACGTATTCCAGGGGCAGGTCGGCGGCGGGTTCGACCACCTGCACCGGTCCGCTGTCGGTGGCCTCCATCCGGGTGCGCAGCGCGTCGTGCCGGCCGGCCAGCAGGGCGAGGCTGCGCTCCAGCAGCGCCGGGTCGAGCGGACCGTCGGCCCGCAGGGCGCCGGGAATGGCGAACAGCGGCAGGCCGGGCAGCCGGTTCGTGATGGACCACATCTGGAGCTGGGCCGGGGAGAGCGGGAACCGCCGCGGCCGGTCGACCACCGACGCGGGGCCTTCCGGCGCCGGCTCGGGCCGGTCCGCGGCCGGCGTCTGCGCCGCGGCCGCCGGGGTGCCCGCGGCAAGGAGGGAAACGAGCGCGGCCACGGTCGGCTCGGCCAGGAACGCACCCATCCCGAGACCCGGGTGGGACGCCCGCAGCCGCGCCACCATCCGCATCGCGGCCAGCGAGTCGCCGCCCACCTCGAAGAAGTTGTCGTTCGCGCCGGACGCCTCGGTGCCGAGCGCCTCCGCCCACGCCTGGCGGACCAGCTTCTCCACCGCCGGGTCGGCGGCGCCGCCCGCCGGGTCGACCTCGGCTGTCGTCGCGATGGGGGCCGCCGGGTCGACCGGGGCTGCCGGGCCGGCGGCAACCGGTGGGACCGGTGCCGAGGCGGTGGCGCGGGCGAGGTCCAGCACACCGGGCAACCGCCCGGCCAGGCAGCTCGCGTCCGCGTCGGCCAGCAGCGCGGTCAGTGCCATCTCGTGCGCCCGCGCGGCGAGTTCGGCGACCGGCCCGCCCAGCGCGGCCGAGTCGTACTCCAGCAGCAGCCGCAGCTCGGCGGTGCGCACGTCCACGGTGTACGCCGAGCTGAGCGCGTAGTGCGTCTGTTCCAGCTCCTCGCTGCCGCTGAACCGCACGCTGCCGTCGCGGACCAGCCGCTGGGTGGTGTGGTAATCGGTGAAGTTGAACCCGGAGTCGAACATCGGCCGCGGCCCGAAGTCGCGTTGCACCAGCGCGCCCGGGTACCAGCGGTGGGCCAGCATCCGCCGCTCCCGCTCGTGCAGCGACCGGGCCAGCTCGACCCAGCTCTGCCCGCCCAGCGACGCGCGCAGCGGCAACTGGTTGAGGAACAGCCCGAGGATCCGGTCGGCGTCCGGCCCCTCCGGCCGGCAGTTGGTGACCATGCTGGTGACCACGTCGTCGGCGCCGGTGAGCCAGGCCAGCACCCGCAGGTGTACGGCACACAGCAGCGCCTTGACCGGCACGCCGACCCGGCCGGCCAGCGTGCGCAGCCCGTCGAGGCGGCCGGGCAGCTCCCGGCGCAGTTGCCGCATGGTGGGCGGCCCGACCCGGCCGGGCGCCACCAGCGGCGCGTCGGCCGAGGTCTGGGTGCGCCAGAACTGCCGGTGCGTCGGGTCGTCCGCGGCCGCCAACTCCAGCGCCACGTAGTCGGCGAACGCGGTGCGGGGCACGGGCACCGGCGCCGGCGGCGCGCCGGCCAGCCGGTCGGCGTACTGGGCACTGAGGTCGGCGAAGAAGACGTTGACCGACCAGCCGTCCAGGATCACGTGGTTGTGGCTGAAGACGAGCTGGTAGTCGTCGTCGGAGGTGACCAGCGCGACGAGCCGGAACAGGCCGGGCCGGTCGAGCGGGAAGTCGGCGCTCGTCTCGTCCGCGACGGCCCGCGCGATCCGTTCGTCCCGCGCCGTCCCGTCCAGCCCGCGCAAATCCTCGATGCGCAGCGGCAGCGTCTCCAGCCCGGCGTGCACCCGCTGCACCGGACCCCACGGGCTGGCCAGGTCGAGGCTGGTGCGCAGCACCGGATGGGCGTCGACGACGGCCTGCGCGGCGGCGCGGAACGCGGCCGGGTCGAGCCGGCCGTCGACCCGGTAGCTGAGCACGATGTGGTAGACGCGGGCGTCCGGCGCGAGTTCCTGGTGGTAGAGCATCCCGGTTTGCAGGGCGGTCATCGGGTAGGCGTCGACCACCCCGGCCGGGAAGTCGTCCGGCCCGGCGCCGGGCAGCAGGGCGAACGGCAGGGTTGTGCCGGGTACGCCGGCACGCGGTGCTGAATCGGCGAGCGCGGCCAGTGCGGCGGGGCGCGGCGCCGCGTACACCTCGCGGGCGCTGAAGTGCAGGCCGTGGTCGCGGGCCAGGGCCACCAGGCGGATGGCCCGCATGGAGTCGCCGCCGGCCTCGAAGAAGTCCGCGTCGGCGCCGAGCGCCGGATCGTCGAGGACCCGCCGGAACAGCTCGACCAGCACGGCGGCGCCGGGCGAGCCCGCCGCTGCCCCGGCCGGCTGGCGCGGGGCGGCCGGGGCCGTCCCGGCGGCTTGGAGGACCGCGGCCCGGTCGAGCTTGCCGTTGACGGTCAGCGGCAGCGCCGGGACGATCGCGATCGACCGGGGCAGCATGTAGTTCGGCAGTTCGGCGCCGGCCCCGCGCAGCACGTCCACGGTGGACAGCGCCACGCCGGGCTCGGCGACCACGGCGGCGACCACGCGGTGCCCGATGTCGTCGGTGGCGACGGCGGCGGCCGCGGCGGCCACCCCGGGCAGCGCGGCGAGCACCGACTCGATCTCGGGCAGCTCCACCCGGAAGCCGTTGACCTGCACCTGGGCGTCGCGGCGGTGCAGGTAGGCGAGCCGGTCGCCGGTGCGCCGGCCCAGGTCGCCCGAGCGGTACATCCGGGCGCCCGGCTGCCGACTGAACGGGTCCGGCACGAACCGGGTGGCGGTCTCCCGCGGCCGGCCCACGTACCCGAGGCTGACCTGCGGGCCGCCCACGTAGATCTCGCCGACGCAGCCGTCGGCGACCGCGGCGCCGTCGTCGTGCAGCAGGTACAGCGAGGTGCCGGGCAGCGGGACGCCGACATCGGACTCGGTGGTGGTCGGCGCGCCCGGCCGCAGCCGCAGCCAGGAGGCGTGCACGGTGGTCTCGGTGATCCCGTACAGGTTGACCAGCTCGCCCCGGCCGACCTCGCGGTGCCACCGGGCGGCGAGGCGGTTCTCCAGTTTCTCGCCGGCCAGCAGCACGTACCGCACGGTGTCGAGGGCCTTCGGGTCGCGGGCCGCCTCGGGCAGCAGCACCGACATGGCCGAGGGGGTCAGGCTCAGCACGGTGACCTGCTCGCGGCCGAGCAGCGCGGCGAACGCCTCCGGGTCGCGGGTCAGCCACTTCGGCACGACGACGAGCCGGCCGCCGTGCAGCAGGCAGCCGAACATCTCGTACATGGCGACGTCGAAGGAGCAGGAGTGGAACAGCGTCCAGACGTCGTCCGGGCCGACGCCGAAGCCGTCGCCGGTGGCGGCCAGCAGGCTGAGCATGTTGCGGTGGGTGACGTGCACGCCCTTGGGCCGACCGGTGGAGCCGGAGGTGTAGATGACGTACGCGGTGTCGCCGGCCCGCACCGGTGGGCACGGCGGGGCGCCCCTGCCGAGGCGGGTGAGGTCGGCGACCGTGGTGCCGTCCGCCTCGCTGATCACCTGGCGGGCGGCCGCGTCGGCCAGCACCCGTTCGCGGCGGGTCGGCGGCCAGGAGTCGTCGAGCACCGCGCAGGCCGCGCCGGAGGCCAGCACGCCAAGGATGGCCGTGACCAGGTCGAGGCCGCGCGGCAGCGAGACGGCGACCACCCGGCCCGGCCCGGCACCGCGCAGCCGCAGCGCCCGGCCGACGAGGTCGACCCGCTCGGCCAGCTCGCGGTAGGTGAGGTGGTTGTCGCCGTCGCTGACCGCCACCCGGTCGCCCTGCGTCGCGCCGAGCCGGGCCAGCCGTCCGGTCAGCGAGTCGTCCGGGGTCACCGTCCAGGCCGGTTCGGCGCCGATCGCGCCGCGGCCCGGGTCGCCGAACGCGGCGGTGGCCAGGTCGGCCACCCGGCGGGACGGGTCCGCGGCGCCCGCGGCCAGGATCTCCGCGGCCGTGCCGAGCAGGGCGGCCACGTCGGTCTCGGCGATCGCGGCCCGGTCGAACTCGGCTTCCAGGGTGATCGTGGCACCGTCGCAGACCAGGATGTTCAGGTCGTACTTGGTGCCGACGCGGGGCACCTCGACGTGCTCGGCGGCCAGCCCGGGGAACGACGGCACGGGCAGCGTGCTCCCGGCGTCGGTGAGCGTGACGTTGAACAGGTCGCGGCCGGCCGCCGGGAGGTCGGCGAGCGCCTCGGCGTGGGCGAGCGCGCCGAGCACGGCGGTCCGGGTGCGGCCGACCAGATCGGCGAAGGTGGGCACGCCGGCGAGGTCGAGCCGGACCGGCACCATGTCCAGCAGCGGGCCGACCAGCCGTTCCAGGCCGGGACGGTCGCGCCGGCCGGCCGGCATGCCGACCACGAGGTCGTCGCGTCCGGTCCGGCGGGACAGCGCCGCGGCGGCGGCGGCCGCGACCACCAGGAAGATGCTGGCGCGGCGCTGGGCCACGAGATCGCGGATCGCCGCGGCGGTGGCCGGATCCAGGTCGAGGCGGGAGGCGGCGCCGCGCCGGTCGGTCACCGGCCCGAGCGGCGGGGGCAGCGGGAGGGCGCCGAGTTCCGCGCCGCTGAGCCGGTCCCGCCAGTAGCGGCGACCGGCGGCCAGATCCGCGTACGCGAGCCGGTCCCGTTCCCAGCCGGCGACATCGATGAGATCAATGTCCGAAGTGTCCAGTCGGGAACCGCGGTAGCCCGCGGCCAGGTCGGCCAGCAGCAGCCCGATGGCGACGGCGTCGGCCACGATGTGGTGCAGGACCACGAAGAACAGGTGCTCCCCCGGGGCCAGCCGGATCAGGCGCATGCGCACCGGCGGCGCCTCGGCGAGGGGCAGCTTCCGGTCGGCCAGCTCGGCGCATTCGGCCACGCACGCGTCGAGGGACTGCCCGGTGCGGTCGACGCGCTCCACGGTGGGCGCCAGGCCGACCGGCAGCACCCGCTGCACCGGCTCGCCGTGCTCGGCCGGGAACACGGTGCGCAGCGCGGGATGCCGCCGGTACACATCGGACACCGCCGCGGTGAACGTGGCCTCGTCGAGCGGCCCGTGCAGCAGCAGCGCCCCGGCCAGGTTGTAGGTGCCGTCGTCGACGAAGTGGTCGGTCGCCCAGAACGTGCGCTGCGCCCGGGTCAGCGGCCCGCGGCGCTCGCCGCCGGGGGCGGCGTCCCGGTGCGGCGGCCAGCGCAGCGCGGCCCGCCGGTCGAGCAGCCCGACAAGGTCGTCCCGCCGCTCCTTCATCTCGGCGAGCAGTTCCGGGGTGAGCCGGCCGTCGGTGCTGCGGTAGCGGATCCGGTTGCCGGCGAGGCTGAGCCCGATGCCCAGTTCGTCGAGGCGGCGCAGCAGATCCCGGGCGCCGCTCACAGCTCGCCCTCCGCCACGGTGGCCGGACCGGGCTGCTGGGCGCGCAGCCGGTCCAGCTCGGCGGCGACCTGGGGCACGGTGGCCAGGTCGAAGAACGAGGCCAGCTCCAGCGGGATGCCGGTGCGCTGCTCCAACTCGTACAGGACCTGGACGGCGACCATGGAGTGGCCGCCCAGTTCGAAGAAGTCCTCGTCGAGGTCGAAGGTGTTCAGTTCCAGCAGTTCGCGCCAGACCTGGGCGACCAGTTCCTCGGTGGGGGTGCTCGGCCCGGTCATCGTGCTCACCTCCCTTCCGCGGTGAGACCGCGGCGCAGCACGGCGACCACGGCATCGACCCAGGCGGCGGCGGTGTCGGCGGCCAGCCGCTCGGGCAGGTAGACCAGTTCGAGGCGGAGCCGGTCGGACTCCCCCGACATGTCGAGCATCAGGTCGGGGTCCATCACCGGGTCGGGGATCTCCCGCGGCGTCACCTCGAGGCCGGGCAGGGTGACGCCGGTGCGCCAGGCGCTCTGGTGGGTGGCCTTGACCTGGAACAGCGGGAACCGGCCGGACTGTCGGGGCGGGTTCACGGCGGCCACGATCTTGTGGAACGGCAGGCGGTCGTGCTCGTACGCGGCGAGGCACTGCCGCCGGGTGAGCGCGAGCAGGTCGCCGAAACCGGATCCGGCGCCGATCAGGCGGACCGGAAGCTGGTTGACGAAGGTGCCGACCAGGTCCTCGCTGCCGGGCCAGGAGCGGTTCACCGAGTCGATGCCGATCACCAGGTCGTCGACGCCGGTGATGTCGGTGAGCGCGGTCGCGAACGCGGCCAGGACCGCCATGAACGGGGTTGCCCGGGCCGTTCGGGCCAGGGCGCGCAGCGCGGCGGTCTCCTCGGTGGTCAGTTCGCGGATCTCGGCGGCGGTGCGGAAGTCCGGCTTGGCCGGGCGGGGACGCAGCGGCAGCTCGATCGCGGGTGGCGCCCCGGCGAGTTGCTCGCGCCAGTAGCTCTCGCTCTCCGCCGCTTCCGGGCCGGCCAGCCACTGCCGTTCCGCGGCGACGTACTGGCCGAAGCTGACCGGTGGCAGCGGCACCGCACGGTCGCCGGCCCGGTAGCGCTGGTAGTACTCGGCGATGTCCCGGCTGAGCACCATCAGCGACCAGCCGTCTGCGACCAGGTGGTGCAGGACCAGCGTGAGGACGTGCTCGTCGGGGCCGGTGCGGGCCAGGTACGCGGCCATCAGCGGCGGTTGCCCGCTGCCGATCGACAGCGCCGGGGCGGGCGGCGGGTCGTCCGCGGCGCGCGGCTGGATCGGGATCGGCGCGTGCGGCCACACGGTGGCCACCGGCACGCCGCGGGATTGGCCGAAGACGGTGCGCAGCGGTTCGTGCCGGGCCACCACGGCGTCCAGCGCGTGTTGCAGCGCGGCCCGGTCGAGCGCGCCGCGCAGCGCGAGTTCGAGGTGGATGAGCAGCGGGGCCTTGCCGCGGTTGAGGTTCTCGACGAACCACAGCCGTTCCTGCCCGGAGGAGAGCTTGCCGGTGGCCGGCTCCACGCTCGCCGCCGGGGCCGGTGTCGCGGCGGCGGCCCGCACGGCGGCGAGCAGGCCGCGCGGGGTCGGGTCGGCGAGGAAGGCGGGCAGCGCGACACCGTCCACCCCGAAGGCCGATCGGGCGGCCGCGACCACCCGCATGGCCTGAAGTGAGTCGCCGCCCACGGCGAAGAAGTTGTCCTCCGGTCCGATCCGGGTGCCACCGAGCGCGTCGACCATCAGCGCCGCGATCCGGGAAGCCTCGTCCCGCGGCGCCTCGGCGGGGCCCGCGGGTTCGTCCGGCTGGGCGGCCAGGGTACGCAGGTCGGCCTTGCCGGCCGGAGTGGTGGGGATCCGGTCCAGCACGGTGAGCCGCTGCGGAACCAGGTGCGCGGGCACCAGTTCGCGCAGCTCGCCGAGGATGGCGGCCGGGGTGTGGGTCGCGCCGCCGCGCAGCGTGACGAAGGCGCGCAGCCGCCCGGCGGTGACCACGCAGGCGGCCGCCGCCACCCCGTCGACCCGCAGCAGCTGCGCCTCCACCTCGCCGAGCTCGATGCGGTGGCCGCGGACCTTGACCTGCCGGTCGCGCCGGCCCAGGTAGTGCAGCGTGCCGTCGACGTCGCGGCGCACCCGGTCGCCGGTGCGGTAGAGGCGGCGGCCCGGCCGGCCGGAGAGGTGGTCGGGCCGGAAGGCGAGCGCGGTGCCGGCCGGGTCACCCAGATAGCCGCGGCCCACTCCGGCGCCGCCGACGAGCAGTTCGCCCTCGGCGCCGTCGGGCACCACGGCGCCGGCCGGGTCCACGACGTACAGGTCGGTATTGATGATCTTCTGACCGATCGGGGCCCAGTCGCCGGCCGCGCAGTCGGCCGGGGTGACGACGTGGTGGGTGACGTCGTCGGAGCATTCGGTGGGGCCGTACGCATTCATGATCGGCACGTCGGGTCGCAGCTCGTGCCAGCGCCGGGCGAGCGCGCTGGGCAGCGCCTCCCCGGTGGCGACGAGCAGCCGCAGCGGTTCCAGGGCGGCGCGCAGCCGGGGGCTGCCGTCGAGCGCGTCCAGGATGACGGTCAGGTAGGACGGCACCACCTCCAGCACGGTCACGCCGTGCCGGGCGACCCAGGCGGCCAGCTCGGCGGGCTCGGACAGGTTGGCCGCGGAGCCGACCGCGACCCGGCCGCCCGCGGTGAGCGGCGCGAGGGCCTGCCAGACCGAGATGTCGAAGGAGAGCGGTGCGGTCAGCGCGACCACATCGGCCGGGGTGAGCGCCAGGTCGAGGCGCTTCGCCTCAAGGTGGTTGTCCATGCCGCCGTCGGTGACCATGGCGCCCTTGGGCACGCCCGTCGAGCCGGAGGTGAAAATGACGTACGCGAGCCCGTCCGGCTCCCGTGGCACCGGGTCGAAGCCGGTCGCCGCGGCCGGGTCGGCGGTCACCACACTCGGCACGCCCAGCTGTTTCGCGTACTCCGTGTGGCCCGGCTGGACCAGCAGAACCCGTACCCCGACGGTGGCGCACATCCGGCGGGCGCGATCCGGTGGCGTGCTCGGCTCGACCGGCAGGTAGGCCGCGCCGGTCCACAGCACACCCAGCACCATCGCCACGAACCGCGGGCTCCGTTCGGCCACCACCGCCACCAGGTCGCCGGGGCCGGCGCCGCGCCCGGCCAGCTCGGCGGCGTACCCGCCCGCCTCGGCGGCCAGTTCCGCGTAGGTGCGCGCGCCGTGGTCGTCGGCGACCGCGATCGCGGCGGGGGCGGCGGCCAGGGCCCGCTTGAAGCCGGCCAGCGCGTCAGTTCTGTTCCGCATGCAGGGCCCCTCTGGTCTCGGGCGTGCGCAGCCGCTCCAGCGGCAGGTCCGGGTCCGCCGCCGTGGCGCGGACGGCGGAGCCGAGCAGGGCCGCGAGACCGGTCACGGCGGCGTGGTCGTACCGGTCGGCCGCGTAGCGCCAGGACACCCGGTACCGTTCGCCGCGCTGCTCGATGTCGACCACCAGCGGGTACGCCGGCGCCTCCGGCACCAGGTCCTCCAGTTCGGTCTGTAGACCGTTGAATGTCACCGGTGCGTCCGGAGGCTGGAGCACGAGGAGCACCTCGAACGGTGATCCGTCGCCGCCGGGCGCGGCGGGGAAGAGCGGCGCGAGTTCCTGGAACGGCAGGTGGGCGGAGCGGTATGCGCGCAGCGCGCCGTCGCGGGTGCGGTGCAGCGCCGTGGCCGCCGGGTCGCCGGGCGCCAGGTCGACGGCGAGCACGCCGACGGTGAGCAGCGGGCCGATGACGCCGCGCCGCTCGGGTCGGTCGCGTTGCGCGATCAGGGTGCCCAGCAGCACCGTCTCGCGCCGGTCCGCGCCGCTGTGGGTGAGCGCCGCGAGGGCGGTCGCGAAGACCATGTACGGCGTGGTTCCGGTCCGCGCGGCGAGCGAGCGGACGGCCTCGGCCAGGTCGGCCTCGATCCATTGCACGACCTGCCCGGTGCCGGCCGGCTCGGCGCGGGCCAAGTCGGCGCCGGCCGGGTCGGTGTTGGCCTGCCCGGTGCCGGCCGGGTCGGTTCGCCCGGCGGGCAGCGGCGACCGGGCGAGCGGCCCGTCGGCCACGCCGCGCCATTCCGCCAGCACCTCGTCGCGGTCGAACTCCCGCCGCCAGGCCAGTTCGTCGTGGCAGTAGTCGGCGAAGGTGTATCCGGCCGTCGCGGCCGCCCCGGCCCCGTTGTACGCCGCCGCGAGGTCACCGAGGAACACCGACAGCGACCACCCGTCGCAGACGATGTGATCGACCACGACGAGCAGGCGCCACTCGTCGGCGCCGAGCCGGGCCAGCATCGCCCGGAACGGCAGCTCCCGCCGCAGGTCGGCGACCACCGCCGCCTCCGTCTCGGCGAGGCTGGTAAACGCCTCGGGGCCGAACTCGGCCACCGCGCCGCGCAGGTCCAGCCGCGGCAGTTCGAAGTCGTCCAGGCTGCCGGGTGCCCAACGCAGACCGGTGTCGTCGTCGGTGAAGCGGGCGAGCAGCACCGGGTGCCGGGCGAGCACCGCGCGCAGCGCCGCCTCGAAGGCGTCCTCGTTCAACTCGCCGCGAATGCGCAGCACCCCGGGCATGTTGTAGGTGGGCTGGTCGGGAAGGCGTTCGCGGAGGAACCAGAAGCGTTCCTGGGCGGCGCTGGCCGGCGCGGGGTAGCCGCCGCCGGCGGCGGCCCGTGGTCCACGCCCGCCGCCCGGCGACCGGCCGGCCCGGCTGACCCCGGCGACGAACTGCGCGAGCCGCGGCCCGGTGAACACCGCGTCGACCGGCACCTCGACGTCGAGCAGCTCACCGACCCGGTCCACCATCGCCAGCGCGAGCAGCGAGTGGCCGCCGAGCGCGAAGAAGCTGTCCTGCCAGCCGACCTCGACGCCGAGCAGCGTGGACCAGATGCCGCGGACGGCGGTGGCCAGGGGGTCGTCGGCCAGGCCCGGGTCGTCGACGCCGGCCCGGTCGGGTTCGGCGTACCGCAGCGCCCGGTAGTCGACCTTGCCGTTCTTCGATCGCGGGAGCCGGGGCAGCGCGACGAGCAGCGTCGGGATCATGAAGCGGGGCAGGTGCTCGGCGAGCGCGGCGCGCAGCCGTTCATCCTCGGCCGGGCTGAGCAGCCGGCCCTCGCCGTCCTCGTCGGCCGGTTCGCCGAGCACGACGTAGCCGGCCAGCACCGCGCCGCCCGCGCCCGGGTGCACGCGCAGGGCCGCCGCCGTGACGCCGGAACACTGCCGCAGCGCGCCCTCCACCTCCCCGGGCTCGATCCGCAGGCCGCGCACCTTCGTCTGGCTGTCCGCCCGGCCGAGGAAGTCCAGCGCGCCGTCCCGGGCACGGCGGCCCAGATCGCCGGTGCGGTACATGCGGCCGCCGGGCGTCGGCGAGTACGGGTCGGGCACGAACTTCTCGGCGGTGCGGCGCGGGTCGCCCCGGTAGCCGCGACCGACCGCACCCCAGCCGACGTGCAGCATGCCGGTCACGCCGGGGGGCGCCGGCGCGAGTTCGTCGTCGAGCACATGCACCGTGGTGTTGGCCAGTGGCCACCCGATGGACGGGGTGAGCGGCCCGTCCGGCCCGTCGGCACAGATCCCGGCGGTCACGTCGTCGGTGCATTCGGCCGGCCCGTACGCGTTGTGCACCGGGATCGCGGGCAGCTCGTCGACCCAGCGCCGCAGCACCTCGGGGGTGAGCGCCTCACCGGTGGAGAGCATGACCTTGAGCCGCCCGGGAGTGGCCGCCAGGCCGGCGTCGAGCAGCGCGACGATCGCCGACGGCACCAGCTCCAGCATGGTCACCGCCCCCTCGGCGACGACGGCCAGCAGCTTGGCCGGGGACTGCGAGGCGGGTTCCGGCACGATCCGGACCAGCCCGCCGATGATCAGCGGGGCGAGGAACTGCCAGACGGAGATGTCGAACGAGACCGGGCCGGTCTGCGCGACGCAGTCGTTCTCGCCGAGGTCGAAGTGCTCGATCATCTGCCACATGTGGTTGGTGACGCCGTAGTTGGTGGAGACGGCGGCCTTGGGCAGCCCGGTCGACCCGGACGTGTGGATGATCGTGCAGGCCGCGTGGTCGGGACCGAGCCGCGGCACCCGCTCGGCGCTGCGCCCGGCGACCAGCTCGTCGAGCCGCAGCGGGACGGGGCCCTCCCGCGGCTCGTCGAGCAGCCACCGCCCCGCGTCGTCGGCGATGACGGCGACCGGACTCGTGGCGGCGATCATGGCCGCGGCCCGGCGGGGCGCCTCGATCGGGCTGACCGGCACGTAGCAGGCGTCCGCCTTGTGGATGCCGAGCAGGATCACCAGGTAGTCGACGCAGCGCCGCGCGCTCACCACGACGTTGCGGTCCACGCCGGCGCCGAGTTCGCGCAGCCGGGCGGCCACGTGGTTGGCCCGTTCGTCCAGCTCGGCGTAGGTCATGGTGCGCTCGCCGTCGTCGGCGGCGAGCGCGTCCGGCCGGCGGGCGGCGTGCCGCTCGACCGCGTCGACGTAGTGCCCGGGCCGGGCGATGTCCGGCCCGAAGCCGGCGGCCACCGCGGCCGCGGTCTCGGCGGCGCTCAGCAGCGGCAGCCACGTGGCCGGCGTCTGCGGGTTCTCGGCGACGGCCGCGAGGAGGGTTCGCAGCGCCCCGGCGACCTGGCCGGCCTGGGCCCGGTTGACCCGCCGCGGGTCGTACTGGAGCTCGAAGCCCAGCACCCCGCCGCGGACCACGGCGTTGAGCCCGATGTCGGACTGCGCGGTGAGGTCGGGCAACGGGAAGCCGTGCAGTGTCGCGGCGCGGCCCAGCGGCACGGTCGCGGCCGGATCCCCGGCGATCACCCCGGCCGCGGCGGCGCCACCGGGCAGCGCCGAACCGTAGAACGAGAACATCGCCTGGAAGATCGTGGCGCCGGCGGTCTCCCGATGCGGGTTGACCAGCCGGGTGATCTGGGCGAGCGGCAGGTCCTGGTGGTCCAGCGCGTCCAGCACCCGCTCCTGGGTGGCACGGGCATGGTCGGCGAACGACCGGCCGTCCGGGCCGCCGGACCGCACCGGGACGACGTTCACCAGGTAGCCGACGTAGGCGGCGAGCCGCGGGTCGGTGCGGCCGGCGGTGGGGACGCCGACCAGCAGGTCGGACTGGCCGGACAGCCGGTGTAGCAGGATCTGGTACGCCGTGAGTAGCACGTTGTGCAGGGTCAGCCCGGACCGGCGGGCGAAGTCGGTGAGCGCGGCGGTCACCCCGGGCGGCGCGTCGAACCGCAGGGCGCCGGTGGCCGGCTCGTCGCGGGCGGCCTTCGGCAGCGCCAGCACGGGCGGCTCACCGTCGAGTGCGGTCTTCCAGTACGCGGCCAGCTCGTCGCCGTGCGCGGCGAGTACCGCCTTCTCGTGCCCCGCGGGGCTGATGTCCGGCGACCCGGCGTCCAGGGGTTCGCCGCCGTAGGCGCGGGCCAGTTCGGCGAGCAGGACGGTCAGCGAGGCGATGTCGCAGACGATGTGGTGCAGCGACAGCACCAGCACCGAGTCGCCGGCCCGGCGCAGCGCGGCCACCCGCAGCAGGTGGCCGTCGGCCAGGTCGAACGGTGTGGTGGCGAACTCGCGGTACCAGCCGGTGAGCCGCTGCTCGTCCCAGGAACGCGCGTCGATGCGGTCGACGCGCACCCGCCACGGGCGCAGCTCGGCCCGCGGCTCCCCCGCTTCGGAGCGGATCGACAGGCGCAGGCTCGGGTGCCGTTCGACGAGCCGGGTGAGCGCGGCGTCGAGCGTGTCGACGTCCAGCTCGCCGACGACCCGGAAGGCCCGGGTGACGTTGTACGCGGTGCTGTCCGGCTCCACCCGGTGCAGGAACCACAGGGCGCGCTGCGCCTGGGTCAGCTCGTAGCCGTCGCCGGCGGCCGGTGCGGCTGTCGAGGCGGGCGCGGCCAGGGCCGTCGCGGCCAGCGACGCGATGGAGGACGCGCGCAGCGCCACGGACATCGGCAGCGTGACGCCAAGGGCGGTCTCGAGGTCGTGCTGGAGCTGGGTGGCGGCGAGCGAGTCCACGCCGAGCGCGGCGAGGGCGTCCCCGGGCGCCGGCCGGTCGGGCAGTCCGAGCCTGGCCCGCAGGTGCTCGCACAGCGCCGCAGCGAGCTGCTCGGCCGAGTCGAAGGGGCCGGTCAGGCCGGGCCCACCGGTTTCCCCGTCGGTGGCGACGGTGCTGTCCAGCAGTGCCGTCAGTTCCCCGGCCAGGTAGCGGGTGCGGGCCACCTGCCGCTGGATCTTGCCGCTGGAGGTTTTGGTGACCGTGCGGGGTGCGACCAGCAGGACGGTGCGCACGGCCACGCCGTGCACGAGCACGACGGTCTCGCGGATCCGCCCGGCGATCTCCGGCCAGGACAACGGCGGTGTCTCCGGCCGGATCTCCTGGCAGACCACCACGGCCTCGTCGCCGTCCTGGTCGACGGCGAACACGGCGCCGCAGCCGGGGCGCACGCCGGGGTGGCAGGCGGAGATGTCCGCCTCCAGGTCCTCGGGGTAGATGTTGCGGCCGCGGTGCACGATCAGGTCCTTGCTGCGGCCCTGGATGAACAGCTCGCCGTCGTGCACGAAGCCCAGGTCGCCGGTGCGCACGGGGGCGGCCGGTCCGCTGCCGGCGTCACCCCAGTAGCCGGAGCCGTTGCTCGGGCCGGTCACCACGATCTCGCCGGTCCGGCCGTCGGGCAGCGGCGCCGCGGTCCGCGGGTCGGCCACGGTGACCGACGTGTGTTTCGGCAGGGGATAGCCGGCCAGCTCCAGGGTGGCCGCACCGGCGACGGCCGCGACGGGCCGGCCGGCTTCGAGCGAGGCGCGGGTGAACGCCCTGCTGCTCCCGCCGGAACCGGGCTCGGCCGCGGTCACCAGCAGGGTCGCTTCGGCCAGGCCGTAGCAGGGGGTGTGCGCCCGCGGGCGGAACCCGGCCGGGGCGAACCGCTCGGAGAAGGCCCGCAGCGTACGCGGGTGCACCTGCCCGGCGCCGTTGAACGCCACCCGCCACCGGCCGAGGTCGAGCCCGGCAAGCTCGGCGGCGGTCACCTTGCGGACGCACAGCTCGTACGCGAAGTTGGGTCCGCCGCTGATGTCCGCTTGCTCCCGCGCGATCGTCTCCAGCCAGGTGGCCGGGCGGCGCAGGAACGCGGACGGGTCGAGGATCACGCCGCGGGCACCCGTGTACAGGGGCTGGAGCAGGCCGCCGATCAGGCCCATGTCGTGGTGCAGGGGCAGCCAGCTCACCACGGTGGAGTCGGGGCGTACCCCGAACGCCTCGGCGATCGCGGCCTCGTTGTGCAGCAGCGCGGCGTGCGAGACGAGCACCCCGCGCGGGGCGCTCGTGGAGCCGGAGGTGTATTGCAGGAAGGCGATGTCGGCGTCCCGCACGGTCACCGGGCCGGTCCCGCCGCTCTCCGGAAGGTCGTCGGCGATCAGCCACGACTCGGCCGGCGGTAGGCCGCGCAGGTCGTCGGGCGCGGCCGCGGCGAACTGCCGCACGAGCGAGGTGGAGACGATCAGGGCCGGCGCGCAGTCGCGCAGCACACCGGCGACCCGGCGGCGGGACGCCTCGTCCAGCGGCAGCGGCAGCGGTACCGCGATCACGCCGGCCGCCAGGCAACCGAGAAAGGCAGCCGCGAACTCCGGGCCGGTCGGCATCAGCAGGACCACCCGGTCACCGGGCCGCACCCGCCCGGCCAGCGCCGCGGCCACCACCGACGACCGGCGCGCCAGGTCGCCGTAGCTCAGGACGGTTGCCGGATCGGCGGGGTCGAGCGGCTGGAAGGTGAGTGCGGTGCGGTCCGGGTCGCGCTCGGCGTGCCGGTGCAGCACAACGGCGAGGGACTCGTCCATCAGGCCCCACCCGCCCAGGTGGCCTCGATGGTCAGCGCACCCGCGCCGAAGATCAGCCGGGGGTCGAGCAGCCGGCTGGCGTCATAGTCCACCGACAGGTGGGTGGTCTCCTCCAGCATCCGGCGCATCGCCACCTCGATCTCCAACCGGGCCAGGGCGGCGCCGAGGCAGTAGTGGATCCCGTGCCCCAGGGCGAGGTGCGGGTTGGGCGCCCGGTCCATCCGGAACTCGTCGGCGCCGGGGAAGACGCGCGGGTCCCGGTTCGCCGCCGCGAGCCAGACCGTGACCGGCTGGCCGGCCGGGATGAGCTGCCCGCCGACGGTGACGTCGGTGCGGGTGTGCCGGGTGACCCGGGTGGTCTGGTTGCGGTAGCGCATGACTTCGTCCATGGCCGGGCCGAGCAGGCCGTGGTCGGCGCGGAGCCGGGCCATGGCGGCCGGGTGTCCATCGAGGACGATCATGGCGTTGGCCAGCGTGAGCGTGGCCGCCTGGCCGGTGGACAGCAGCAGCGCGATCAGGCCCACGACCTCGTCGTCGCCGAGCCGTTCGCCGTCCACCTCGGCCCGGGCGAGCGCGCTGGCCAGGTCGTCCCTCGGGTCGGCGCGCCGCCGGTCGAGGTACTCGTGCAGGTAGGCAGACATCAGCCGGGCACGGGTGGCGGTGCGCTGGAGCACGTTGCTGCCCGAGCGTGGGTCGATCAGCTCAAGCAGGTCGGCCGACCACCGCCGGAACAGCTCCTGGCCCTTGGGCGGGATGCCGACCATCCGGGCCACCACGGTGGAGACGATCGGCGCGGCGTACTCGTTGACGTACTCGAACCGCGGCTTGCCGCGCACCGCGGCCAGGTACTCCTCGACGGTCTCCCCGACCATCGGGGCGAGCCCGGCGACGTAGCGCGGGGTGAAGACCCGGCCGACCAGCGCCCGCAGCTGCCGGTGCCGCGGCGGGTCCATCCAGGACAGGTTGCCCGCCCGGAAGAGCTGGAACGCCGAGCCCTCCGGCAGGGTGGTGGGCTGTTCGCTGGAGAAGGCGGCGTGGTCGCCCAGCACGGCCATCGCCTCGGCGTGCCCGAAGACGTGCCAGCCGTCCTGTTTCGGGGAGCAGTGCACCGGCGCCCGCTCGCGCAGCGTGTCCAACCAGGACACGAACTCCACCTCACCGCTGGGCGGGCTGGTCCATTCGGTTACCGGCGTGGCCACGTCAGGCCCCCTTCACGCTCGCGGCCGACCCGAGGTGATGGGCGCTGACCCAGGCCGGGTCGTACACGGTGTCCCGGTACGCCTGGCCCGCGTCGGCGCACAGGAACGCGACCACCGGCGGCGGGCCCCGCCAGCCGTCGAAGTAGCGGTTGATCGCGGCGTACACGCAGCCGGTGGATCCGCCGGCCAGCAGTCCGTGGTCGCGCAGCAGGTCGTGGCACCCGGCCACCTCCTCCCGCTCGGAGACGATCACCGAGTCGGTGATCACCGCCCGGTCGATCAGCGGCGGCCGGATGCTGGAGCCGATGCCGGGGATCCAGCGGCGGCTCGGCGGGCCGCCCAGGATCACCGAGCCGGCCACGTCCACCGCGATCACGGTGACGTCGCCGAGGTCGTGGGTGACCCGCTGGGACAGCCCGGCGATGGTCGCCCCGGTACTGATGCCGACGAACAGGTGGGTCAGCGTGGGCAGCGCCGCGACCAGTTCGGCACCGGTCAGCTCGTAGTGCCCGCGCATGCCGTCGGCGTTCGAGTACTGGTCCGGCCAGTACGCGTCGTCGAGCTCCTTGACCAGCTCGGCGACCCGGTCCAGCCGGGCGAGCAGGAACCCGCCCGCGTCGACCGGGCCCTCGACCTTCTCCACCCGGTTCCAGGTCGCGCGCAGCGTGCGTTCGGTCGCCGCGTTGACGTTCGGGTCGATCACCGGGATCAGCCGGATGCCCAGGCGGGCGCACAGCCAGGACAGGGCGAGCGCGAAGTTGCCGGACGATGACTCGACCACCGTGGTCCGGCGGGTGATCTCGCCGCGCCGGACCGCCTCCCGCAGGATCCAGTACGCGGCCCGGTCCTTGGCGCTGCCGCCCGGGTTGGCCGATTCCATCTTCGCGTGCAGTTCCACGTGCGGGTGTGCCAGCCGGACCAGGTCCGTGCGTGGCATCTCCCGTCGCGTGGCCTCGACGCGCTCCCACAGCACCGCGTCGGTCATCACCACCACCCCCTCCGGGCGCCGCTCACGTCGCGGATCAGGCCCGGCAGAGCCGGAAGCCCATGTCGTAACAGCTGTAGTCCGGCGGGTTGTAGATGCGGACCCAGACCAGGACACCGCGCGGATTGCAGTTGTTGTAGAAGGAGCCGCCGCGAATGACGCCGAGGTCGACCGTGCCCTTGGGGGTGGTCAGCCGCTTGGTCTTGGTCGGCGCGTACGGGTACCGGTGGTAGCCGTTCGCCATGATCTCCCAGACGTTGCCGACCATGTCCTCGGGACCGAGGGCGCCGGCCGCCGCCGGGTACCGGCCGACCGGGGTGGTGTCGCCGACGTGCATGGTGTGGTTGCACGACTGCGGGGTGGGCGGCTCGTTGCCCCACGGGTAGTTCCGGCCGTCGGTGCCGCGGGCGGCCTTCTCCCATTCCGCCTCGGTGGGCAGCCGGGTCCCGGACCAGCGGCAGTACTCCATGCAGTCCAGGTAGCTGACGTGGGTGACCGGGTGGTCGTCCTTGCCGGTGAGGTCGGAGCCGGGGCCGTGCGGCGCCCGCCAGCTCGCCCCCGGGGTGGCCTTCCAGAGGTAGTCCTGGTCGGGGGTGGTGATGTCGTCGCCGCCGTGCCAGACCCAGCTCTCTCCCTTTCGCTCCGCCGTGGTGACATAGCCGGTGTCGGCCACGAAGCGCCTGAAGTCGGCCACCGTCACCGGCCGGCGGGCGATGTCGAACGCGTCCACCCGCACGGTGTGCATGGGCGCCGACGCGCTCGGCTCGCCGTCCGGCGGTGGCTCGTCGGTGCCCATCAGGAACGGCCCCTCGGGCACGGTGACCCAGTGGTCGTCGCCGATCGCCGCCGGGTTCTCGTGCGCGGCCGGATCCGCCCGACCGGCGCCGCTGATCGCCGCGGTCATGAAACCTCCGAGTAACTCGATGCGGGCTGATTGGTGTGGTCCTGCCAGTACCGCCGAGCGGTCGACAGCGGCGCCGTACCGCAGCGCAGCAACTGGTCGTGGAAGTGTTTGAGGTCCTGACGCGCCATCCGGCCGGCACTGTCCCGCCAGTCCCGGATGACGATCTTGCCGAGGGCGTACATGGCGCCCAGCGGGTTGCTGGTGACCGCGAGGATCTCGCGGGCGGCCCGCTCGTCGGACCAGCCGGCGGCGCCGGCCGCCTCGGCCACCGCGGCGCCGAAGCCGGTCTGCTTCAGGTGCATGGTGAGGAAGGCGACCAGCCGGGTCGAGGACTCCAGCGCGGAGCGCTGCTGGGCGACCCGCAGCAGCGGCCGGCCCTCGGCGAGGCCGTGCTCGACGGCGAGTTCCTCGGCGTAGTGCGCCCACCCCTCGGTGAGGCCGTCGATCCACGGGAAGCAGGTGCGGATCGTGCTGCCGCCGGCCTCCGCGGCCTCGGCGTGCACGTAGTGCCCGGGGTACGCCTCGTGCACCGCGAGCAGTTCGAGCATCGGTTCGTTGAGGAACTCCCGGTGCGCGGCGCCGGCCGTGCCGGACAGGTTCGGCAGGTACAGCAGGTGCGGCGGGCGGGGTTTCTCCAGCGGCGCGGACACCTGGAACTCGACGGTGGCCGCGCTGCTCGGGCCGTCGGCCAGCCCGATCGCCAACGGCGTGACGGTGTCGGTCGACACCAGGTCCGCGCCGGCCCAGAAGTCGCGTACCCGCGTGATGATCTCGGCGAAGGCCGCGTCGGTGTCCGTGCTGACCTGGCCGGCCAGCATCGCCACGACCTCGCGGCGGTCTGCGGCGCCGAGCTGTTTGGCCAGCGCGTCCAGGCCGTGCTGCGCGGCGGCGACCTCGGCGCGGGCGCGGTCGAGCAGCTCGCGGGCGGGCCAGGTGATGCCGTCGACCACGCGGAGGAACTCGGTGAGCTTGTCCGGGCCGTACAGCTGCGCGGTCGGCTTGGTGGCGTGGACCGCTCGCCCGTACTCTTCGCAGGCCGCCGCGGCCGCGGCGGCGAGGTCCCGCGGCCGGGCCAGCCGGCGGGCCACGGTGGCGAGCTGGGCGGCCGCGCCCTGCGCCGACTCGAGGCCCCGCAGTCGTTCACCAGCCGGCAGCCGGGCCGGCAGGGTCCGGGCCGCCTCGGCGAGGAAGTCCGGCAACGCGCGCAGGTGTGTCTCCAGCGCGGCGGCGCGGTCCGCCTCTGGCGCGTAGTCGCGCAGGTAGGACGACACGTCGGTCTCCGCGAAGACCTCCGGCGGCGTGAGGTACGCCTGGCCGAGCGCGGTCAGCTGGAACTGTTCCGCGTGCACCATGTGCAGCGCCGAGTCCAGGTCGGCACGCAGCTCCGGATCCGCCGGGCCGGCGCGGAGCGCGGCACCAAGGGCGCTGCCGAGTCGGTCCAGTTCCGCCGCCGCGCGCGGCTCGGTGCTCGGCAGGACGCCGTCCGCCCGGTGCCAGCCGGCTCGCCGGCCGAAACACGGGTTCTGCCGGAAGAAGTAGGACACCACCGCGTCGACGGCCGCCACGGCCGCGGCAGTGTTGTCGCCGGGGCTGGTCACGGCGTCCCGCCGCCCAGCACCAGCCGCACGGAATCGTCCAGGATGGACAGACCCTCGTCCAGGTCGGGATCGGTGATGGTCAGCGGTGGCAGCAGCTTGACCACGTCGTTACGCCGGCCCGAGGTCTCCATCAGCAGGCGCCGCCGGAACGCCGCCGCGCACACCCGGCCCGCCTGCTCCGGGTTCTCGAAGCGCAGGCCCCGGCCCAGGCCACGCCCGCGCACGCTGAGTCCGGCCCCGGGGTGGGCGGCCGCGATGTCCGACAGCGCCCGGAAGACCCGCTCGCCGCGGGCCCGGGTCGACTTCTCCAGCTTGTCGTCGCTCCAGTACACGCGTAGCGCCTCGGTGGCGGTGACAAAGGCGTGGTTGAAGCCGCGAAAGGTGCCGCTGTGCTCGCCGGGCCGCCACACGTCCAGGTCGGGCCGGATCAGCAGCAGCGACAGCGGGCAGCCGTACCCGCCGATCGCCTTGGAGAGGCAGACCAGGTCCGGTACGACACCGGCGTCCTCGAAGCTGAAGAACGGCCCGGTGCGCCCGCAGCCCATCTGGATGTCGTCGACGATCAGCAGCGCGCCGCGCCGGCGGGTCGCCGCCGCGAGCGCGCGCAGCCAGGCGGCCCGCGCGGCGAACATGCCACCCTCGCCCTGCACCGTCTCGACGATCACGGCGGCGAGGTCGTCCGGCTCGTCGATCCCGGCCAGCAGCGCGTCGAAGTCGGGGACCTCGGTGGCGGGCCGGTCGGGGTCGAGGTCGTACGGCAGCCGCGCGGTGTGGTTCAGCGGCACGCCCGCGGCCTGCCGGTGGGCATCCCCGGTCACCGACAGCGCGCCCAGCGTCATGCCGTGGAACGCGTTGTCGAAGTGCGCGACCACCCTGCGGCCGGTGGCCTTGCGGGCCAGTTTCAGCGCCGCCTCGACGGCGGTGGCGCCGGCCGGGCCGGGGAAGACCACCTTGTAGTCCAGCCCGCGCGGGCTCAGCACCAGTTCGGACAGCGTCTGGAGCAGTTCGGCCCGGGCGGTGGTGAACATGTCCAGCGCGTGGGTGACGCCGTCCCGCTCGAGATAGGTGATCAGCGCCCGCTTGAGGACCGGGTCGTTGTGCCCGTAGTTCAGCGTGCCGGCGCCGGCGAAGAAATCCAGGTAGGACGTGCCGTCCGCGGTGTGCAGCCGGCTACCGGACGCGTGGTCGAACACCACCGGCCAGCTACGGCTGTAGCTACGTACCTCCGACTCGTGCTGCTCGAAAACCCTCATACTGCGTTCCGTCCCCCGTTCGGTCGGACTGAACAAAAACGGTCACGAAATGTAGGAGTAGTACGACTTGAGCGCCGGCAGGACCACGCCGGCGGGCAGCCGACCGACGACGCCCAGGGCGAAGAGCAGGTTGTAGCGCAGGTTGGTGGCGGGCATGCCCTCGCGGGCGGCGGCCACCCCGTTGAGTGCGCTGCGCCAGTCGTGCCAATCGATATTGAACGACATCGACGGCGTCTCGGCCACCACCTTGTGCAGCGTGCCGGGTGGCATGTAGAGCAGGTCTCCGGCCTCGAGCACGGCGGTACGCACCTCGGCGGTCGCGAACAGCGGGTACCGGTCGAGGTCGGGGTTCTCCGGGTCGACCGGCGACCAGCGCCAGTCCCGCACGTAGCAGAGGTTCCGGTCGCGGTTGCCGACCATCACGAACCGCTTGCGGCCCGAGATCTGCAGGAACAGGTTGTGGGTGAGCAGCGTATCGAAGTGCAGCGGCGTCTGGGATCCGGTGGGACCGACGAAGAACTGGGTGAAATCCCACCAGCGGTCGCGGAAGAACGGTGGCAGCAGGTTGGCCTGGAAGCCGGCCATGTCCTCGCGCAGCTTCGGGATGATCGACAGCAGCGGCACGTCGTGCAGGTACGGCGGCCGTTCGCCGATCTCCCGCGCGGCGTCGGCGGGTGCCCCGTCCACATCGGCGGCCCGCTTCTCCCAGTCGGCGACGGCCCGCGCGTAGTCGGCCATCCGCATGGTGGTGGTCTTCCCGGCGTCCACGTTGCCGGTCTTCAGCCGCACCACCGCGTCCGGGGCGATGTCCCCGAAGTAGCCGATGGACCAGCGGGAGACCGCCCGCAGCCCGGCGACCGCGCCGCGCATCACCACCGGCTCGCGGCCCACGTAACGGGCGTAGAACTCGTCCGGCGACAGCCGGCCTTGGACATCGATGGGCCGGCCACGGGCGTCAGTTGACACGCATACTCCTTCGACTCCAGTCGACCTGGTTTGGCGAAGTCCGAAGCGGCGCCGGGCGTGACCCCGCGACACCCGGTGCGCACGCCGGCGGTCCGTCGGCGCGGGTCGTCGAGACCGCGCCGGCGGCGATCACCGCGGGCGAAGGGGTATTCCGGGATGGCGCTTCGGTACCGCCGCCGCACCCGCTCGGCGGCGGCACTACTCGGCGGCGTCGGCGGTGGTCTTCTCGTCCTGGTCTTCGTCGCTGTTGACGACCTCGTCGTCCAGCTCCGCGAGCATCTCGCGCAACTCCTCGGGGCTGAGACTGCTCAGCATCTCCGAGTCCACGAGCTGAGAAAGGATGTAAAACGGCATCTGCACAGGGCCCTCCGAGAATGTCTCCGGGCAACCAGCTGTGCCCGAACTGGCAGGCTCGGACCATGTCGAGGCTATGATCCGCAGCCGGGGGATGTCAAGGGGATCTATGCACTAATCGATCTTGCCGGCGGCCGGGCGGTCGTACCACAAAGTGCGGGTACGCGCATGATCATCTGTCCCGGGGTAGCCTGGCGGCCATGGCGAATTCGGGGGTCAAGAAGTCACGTTGGCTGCTGCGTCGGCCCGATCCCGAAGCGGGGGCACGCTTATTCTGTTTTCCCTATTCAGGCTCGGGCGCGACCATGTACGACCGGTGGCCGCGGCGCTTCGGCGACATCGAGGTCTGCCCGCTCCAGCCGCCGGGGCGGCAGAACCGCATCCGGGAGCCGCACTACGAGACGTACGA
Source organism: Rhizomonospora bruguierae (assembly GCF_018397995.1). Taxonomy (GTDB): domain Bacteria; phylum Actinomycetota; class Actinomycetes; order Mycobacteriales; family Micromonosporaceae; genus Rhizomonospora; species Rhizomonospora bruguierae. Next base: position 42,445 of record NZ_BBQH01000024.1, on the reverse strand, counting down.
GCGGCTCGCGGCCGACCTCGTCGAGCAGCTGGCGCCGTACCTCGACCGGCCCTTCGCCTTCTTCGGCCACTGCTCCGGCGCCCTGCCCGGGGTGGCGGTGACCCGCCGGCTCGCCGCCGCCGGGCTGCCGCTGCCGCACCGGGTGTTCGCCTCGGCGCAGGTCGCGCCGCACGACGGCCCGTACGGTTCCTTTCTTCGGATGGACCGCGGCGAGCTGCGCGAAGAGCTCGCGACCATCATCGTGAACCTGGGCGGGCAGCCCACCGAGGCACTGCTGGACCTGGGCCTGGAGCTGCTGGTCAAGGACGTCGAGGCCAACCGGCGGTACGTCGTGCCCGCTCCGGTGCGGCTGCCCTGCCCGGTCACCGCGATCGGCTGGAGCGGGGACACGGTGATCCCGGCCGGGCTGATGGGCGGCTGGCGGGCAACGTCGGCGGACTGCCGGGAGGTGGTCCTGGACGGCGGCCACTTCGCCTTCCTCGGCGCTCCCCCGGCCCTGCTGGCAGAGATCACCCGGGACCTGCCGGTCGGGGCCGGCCCCGGCACCGAAGATCATTCAGAAGAGCCTATGCCCCTTGACACGATCATGGAGAGACACCAAGCTGGGCGGTAATGGCTCATGGCCAGAGGTGACCCGCCCGCGAAGGCGAGGCGCGGCGTTCTTGTGACGACTGAAAAATAGACCCTCCCCGGGTGCGAAACAGCGGGGAACGCGAGAAATCAGCGCCGAACAAAAGCGGGGTATCCGTGACGGCTGAGGATTGGCGTAACGCCACTATCACCGATCTGTTCGATGAACAAGTGCGGCGCCGCCCCGAGGCGACGGCCCTACGCTTCGACGGCGTCGACATGACCTACGCGGAACTCGACGCACGCGCCGACCGGCTGGCCCGCCAACTGCGCTCGCTCGGCGTCGGCCCGGAGAGCGTGGTCGGGGTCTACTTCGAGCGCTCGTTCGAGATGCTGGTCGCGCTCGTCGGCATTCTGAAGGCGGGTGGCGCCTACCTTCCCGTGCACCAGAACGAGCCGCCCGACCGGTTCCGCTACATGCTGGACACCGCGGGCGCGAAGGTACTGCTCACCCACGACCCGATGGCCGGGCGGGTGCCGGCGGTCGATGCCACCGTGGTGAACCTGGACCGGGCGAGCGACCTGCCGGTCTCCGACGAGCCCGTCCGGCCCGGCACCCGGCCGGACAACCTGGCGTACGTCTGCTACACCTCCGGCTCGACGGGCATGCCCAAGGGGGTGGCCGTGCCGCACCGGGGCGTGGTGCGGCTGGTCCAGACCGACGCCTACGACACGGTGACCGAGGGCGAGACGTTCCTCCAGTTCTGCTCGCTGCGGTTCGACCCGTCCGCGTTCGAGATCTGGGGGTCCCTGCTCAACGGCGCGACGCTGGTCATCTACCCGCCGGGCCCGGTGTCGCTGCCCGACCTCGCCGAGTTCCTCAACCGGGAGAAGATCACCACGCTCTGGCTCACCACCGGCCTGCTGCACCGTCTCATCGATGGTCACCTCGACCAGCTCGGCGGGCTGCGGCAGCTGCTCGGTGGCGGTGAGGCGCTGTCCCCGCTGCACATCAACCGGGTGCACGGCGCCTACCCCGACCTGCTGATCGTCAACGGGTACGGGCCCACCGAGGACACCTGCTTCACGTCCTGCCACGTCGTTCGCAAGCCGGTCGGTGACTCCGTCCCGATCGGGCGGGCGGTCGCCGACACCCACCTGTACGTCCTCGACCCGGACCTTCAGCCGGTGCCCGACGGCGCGTGGGGGCTGCTCTACACCAGCGGCAGCGGGCTGGCGCGCGGTTACGTGGGTCGGCCGGGAATCACCGCGGAACGGTTTCTGCCCGACCCGTTCCGGCCCGGCGAGCGGATGTACAGCATCGGCGACGTGGTGCGCCGCAACCCCGACGGCGACCTGGAGTTCCGCGGCCGGATCGACGACCAGGTGAAGATCGACGGCTACCGGATCGAGCTGGGCGAGGTCGCCAACGCGCTGGGTGGACTGCCCGAGGTGAAAGAGGCCGTCGTGCTCGGCCGCGACGACGTCAGCCCCGAGCGGAAGGTTCTGGTGGCCTACGTCGTGCCCGCCGAACGCACCGGTGGCCTCGTGCCGCGGCTGCGGCTGGCCCTGCACGCCAAGCTGCCCCGCTACATGCACCCGTCGGTGATCGTCGAGCTGGACGAGCTGCCGATGACCCCGGGGAACAAGTTCGACCGCAAGGCGCTGCCCACCCCCGAGCAGCTGCCGCGCACCGCGGACACCGATTACGCGGCGCCGCGGACGCCGATCGAGACGCTGCTGGCCGACATCATGGCCGACGCCCTCGCGCTGGCCGAGGTGGGCGTCGACGACGACCTGTTCGAGATCGGCGGCAACTCGCTGCTCGCCATGGACCTGCTGGCCCACATCCGCACCGTGGTGGGCGTGGACGTGCCGGCCGCGGACTTCTTCGCGGCGGCGACGGTCGCGGACCTGGCGGAGATGATCGAGGCCCGGTCGCCGGGCATCAGCGAGAAGTACAGCCACGCGATTGGCTGACCGGCACGCCTGAAGCGGCCGCGCCGACACCGGCGCGGCCACTTGGTGTTGCCGCCGGCCGTCGCGGTCCCCTTCCTGCTGCCCGATCCGCCGTGGCCGCCACCTCGTCGACCCTGAGATTGAACGGGTACGCCTCGACGGCCGTCCTCTAAGCGATACCCGTACACACAGGCCAGGTGAGCTCAGATGAGTTGGAACGAGAGTGACACCGGGACGTCCGGCGACGACAGATACGAGGCCCGCCACCGGCCCATCCGCCGGCGACTGGAGCCACCCATGCCAGACACGATGCGGACGAAGGCCATGCGCCGCGGCGCGAAGGCACTCATCGCCTGCTTCGTGGTGCCCTCGGTGCTGATCGGCGTGCTGCTGCTGATCGGGGTGAACGACGGCGATCGCCGGAGCGACCCGGACCTCTCCAACCGGCAGGAACATCTCTGGACGGGGGACACGAGCTTCCCCGACGACTGGGCGACCGACCCGACCGACCCGACCGACCCGACGAACCCGACGTCGCCCGGATTCTCCCCCGGACATACCACCACCGTCTCCTCGGAGGCGCCTCCGGCGGGCACCACGACCGCCCCGGCGCACGCCGACCCGGCGCCGTCGGCCATCGGCGGGCCGACGGCGACCCCGCCGCCGGCCGAGCCGAAGGCGGGGGTGAAGCGGCTGCTCGTGGACAACTTCGACGGCACGCCCGGGTGGACCGGTGGCCGCGGCCACAACGACCTGGACAAGGTCACCGAGTGCGAGGTGTTCGTCAGCTGCAAGGTCACCGGCGGCGCGCTGGTGCTCAAGTACAACGACGACGGCTGGTTCGGTAGCGAGGTCAACCGCAGCGTGGCCGAGTACACCTACCTTGTCCTGCGGATCCGAGGGGAACACGGCGGCGAGGAGGACGACATCGGGCTCACCCTCGGCGGGGTCGTCTCCCGGCTGTCCAAGCTCGCCCTCACCGGCGGCGGCCGGCCGCACATCACCTCCAGCTACCAGGATCTGCGCATCCCGCTGGCGGCTAACGGCATCAACCGCGCCGCCCCGGGCGAGTTCCAGCTCGACTTCTGGCACGGCGGCACCAGCACCGTCTACATCGACGAGATCCGCTTCGAGTCGTAGTGACCCGCGAGGGCGGGCCGCTCCTCTGTCCGGGAAGGACTAGCACATTCATGCCCAAAACAAGGACTCTCTACCTCGCCGGGGTCGGCGCCGTGGTGCTGGCCGTCGTTCTCGGCCTGGTCGTGGCGGTCTCGCCCCGCGCCTATGCCGGCACGGTCGCGCTCACGGCGACGCAGCTGACGACCACGAAGGGTCGCACGGGCCGCGGCCAGCCGGTGACCAACCTCGCGGAGGCCGATCTGTCGGGGACCACGGACGGCTGGAACCGCTACGTCGAACTCATCGGCCGGTACAGCGGGTACCTCACCTTCGCCGCGCCGGAAGCCGTGGCACCGGAGTCGGTGACCGCGGTCGAGGTGCGGGTGAACTACCGCGGTCCCGCGCCCAGAACCCAGACCTGGACGTTCGCGCTGTACGACTGGGCGTCCCACGCCTGGGTGCGGGTGGGCACGAACGCCGGCGTCCCGGACTGGGGCCCGTGGACGTCGCTTGCCTGGCCCACGCCCGCGCCGTACGCCCGATACGTCTCGCCATCGGGTGAGCTGAGGCTGCGGATCCAGTCGAACAACGGCCGCGACGCCGCCGACCTCGACTACGTCGCCATCGCGCTGACCTGGGATTCCGAGCGGGCAACGCCGGGCGGCTCCGGCACGCCACTGGCGCCCACCGCGACCGCGTCACCCGTTCCGGCGCCGACGACCGTGCCGCCGTCCCGAACCGCATCCCCAGCGCCGTCCCGAACCGCGTCGCCGTCCCCGTCCCCGTCCCCGTCCCCGTCCCCGTCGGCCCGCCCCACCCAGCCGGCCGACTCGCCGTCCTGCCCCACCTGCTGGCACCCGCCGCTTCGGACGAGCTGGAACTGGGCCATCGCCGGCGTGCCGGAGGCCCCCTTCCGGGACGTCGACATGTACGACATCGACGGGTTCGACGCGTCCTCGGCGGACGTGGCCGCGCTGCACAAGGCCGGCATCCGGGTCGTCTGCTACATCAGCGTGGGCTCCTACGAGGAGTGGCGCCCCGACGCCGGTCAGTTCCCGGCGGGCGTCCTCGGCCGCGCCCTGGACGGCTGGCCCGGCGAACGGTGGCTCGACGTCCGCGGCATCCGCACCACCGGGAACGAACTGGCCCGGATCATGGCGGCCCGCATCGACATGTGCCGAGCCAAGGGGTTCGACGCCGTGGAGTTCGACAACATGGACGGGTACACCAACTCGACCGGGTTCCCGCTCACCGCCGCCGACCAGCTCGCCTACAACCGCTTCCTCGCCGAAACCGCTCACGGTCTGGGCCTGAGCGCGGTGATGAAGAACGACGTCGACCAGATCGGCGATCTCGTCAACCACTTCGACATGGCGCTCAACGAGGAGTGCAGCCGGTACAACGAGTGCGGCGGCTACGCGGCGTTCATCGCGGCGGGCAAGCCGGTCTTCCACGCGGAGTACGGCTCCTCGACCGCCTTCTGCTCGGCCGACAACGCGGCGAACATCAATGGCGTGCTCTTCTCGATCGACCTGGACGACTCCGTCTACCGCCCCTGCCGCTGACCCTCGCACAAGCGAAGCGCCGGCGGACCCGGAAGGTCCGCCGGCGCTTCGCTGTCTCGCCCGTTACTCTATCCAGCCGCGATCGGCCGCCGCCTTGACCAGCCGCCGGCGGATCTCGACGATCTCGGCGGCGGTGACGGTGCTGATCGTGTCGATGAGCACGTCCGTGATCTCCCGCTCGTACTCCACGACTCCCAGAACCTCGATGAGGGAATCGTCGTCGTCCTCCGCGGCGCCCCCCTGACCCGCAGCACGCGCCGGTGTAGACCCGGCCGGGCGCGGAGCCGACGGTGCCGGGGACGGCGCTACCGGCGCCGGGTGCGCCGACGGGATGACCCGAAGGTCGGTCGCCCGCAGCCCCCGCTCACTCATCACGGTGTTGTACTCCACCCGCATCCCGGGCTGCAGGATCTGGGCCGCCTCCCCCACATCGTTCATGTGGACGAAGACATCCTCACCGCCGTCGTCCGCCTCGATAAATCCGTACCCGTTCAGCTTGCTGAACCGAATAATCCGCCCTGTTGCCATCTGCTCACCATCCCACCAAACTGACCCGCACCATCACTTCTCTCCCCAGCCACCGCCACCTGCCTGCCGCCGGGGTCTGCCGCTCGGAGTTGCCCGCGCCACCGGCATAACGGGCGGCGGTCGGCACCGGTTCGACCGACGCCCCCAGGAGGTAGTAAACCACCCATCTTGGTCCCCGTCCTCGCCGGCTACGAGTCACTGTCGGCGAGAACGATCCAGGGAACATCGGCCATGAGTCCGACGTCGCGGCCGCGGGCTCGCGCACCAGGCTCGCCGGGTTCGTATCGTCTCGCCGGGTCCCACGTCCCGTCCGCCCGGTGCAAGAAGTCGATCGGACTCGCACCGTGGGTGTCGTCCATGGTGAAGACGCCCAAGTTCTTGTCGACCCGCCCCGTGACCGCGAAGACCACCCAGGTGTGGCCCCGCCGCAGCCGAAATCCGATCCGGTAGGTCTTATCATCCGTCTCGCCCTCCCCGTCGAGCTCGCTCGTGGGGGAGGTGAGCGCACCGGGTGCCGCCGGAGGCAGCGTCCGCACGACGGGCCACCAGCCGTCCCGGGCGAGGGAGAACTCTCCGTCCGGCTGGCCGTCCGAACCGGTGGGGATGAAGTACTCGCCGTCCGGCGTCTCGTAGCCGGTGAGTTGGCGCACGACCCAGCCGCCCTCATGCGGCACATGCACCGTGTATGCCTCGGTTTCGTACCGGGTGTCAGCGGTGCCCGGATCCGGCGCCCCCGCGATGGGCTCGCCCGTCTCGATCGAGTCCGCGATCCGCGCCGCCTCGACCAGGTCCGGCCCGTACAGGTCGATGCCATCCTCGGTAAACAGCATCGTCCGGGCCGGCTCCTCCGCCTCCACCCGAACGGAACCATCGCGGAAGGACCTGACCAGGTGCGTGCCAGCCAACAACCGGCGACTACCCAACTCCACCCGCAACCACGACGCCAACGACGACCCCAACTCCGCCAGCATCCACCCGGGAGCCGCCGCCGCATCACACTGCACCAACAACACATCAGGCGCCAACCGCCCGCCCGCCCGCGCCTCCGCCACCGCCCGCTGCCACCCGGGCAGGCTGGCCAGGGCCGCCACGAACACCTGCCGAGAAAGCCGCCGACCGTCGACCCGTACGCTCCCCGACGCCAGATCACCATGCACCGCCACGGTGAACCACCCCGGCACGACCGGCAACGCCCGACCGGCCGCCAGATCAGCCGCAGCGCGCCCGGCGAACACAACACCCGCCGGAACCTCGTACGCGCCAGCCACCGCCTCGTCCACCGACATCTCACGCGCTTCATCCGTGACGGTGGCCCGTCCGGTCTGCGTGGCGGCCATCGAGGAGCGAGTTTGAGATACGGGGCCGATCCGGCCGAAGTCGTATCCGGGCAGCAGCAACCACGTACCGTTTGCCCTGCGGTCGAACTTGGCCGAGCCGCCAGCGTGCTCCACGAACAGGGAGCCCGAGGCCGGGTCGACGAATCCCCGGAAGTAGGTGCGTGTCAAGGTGTTGCCCTGCCGCAGCTCGAACCCGATCCACGTGGGCGGCACGTCGCCCCCGGAGGTACCAATCGACAGGGCCGGGAAGAGGGCCGCGCCGGGCGGCGGATCGACCGTTCGTAGCACCGGCCACCAACCCCCCTCGTGGGGCGAGAACTCGCCGGTCTGCCGGCCGTCAGCGGGGTCGACGGAGACGAACCGCGACCCGTCCGGCGTCTCGTAGCCGCTCATGCGGCGCGTCACCCAGCCTCCCCCCTGCGTCACCCGCACGTCGGCCTCAACCGCGTACCAGCCGGCGAAGGAGCCTCGCCGTACCAACCCCGGGTGGCCGGAGGTTGGGGACGAAGCCGAGGAGAGCCCGCTACTGGTACGGCGCGCCGGCTCCGGTCGGGAGATGGTCGGCGAGGGGTGGGTGCTAGTGCCCGTCGTGCCACTGTTCACCCGGCTGCCTCGACCGATGCGGGCAGGCCCGGCTCGCGGTGGCGTGGGCGGCTCGTAGCGGTCCGGCGGGGTCCAGTGCTCCCGCAGGTCGCGCTTGCGGACCGGCTCGTGTCCGCGTGCCTCCTTCGCTCGGCGCACGGCCGCCAGCAGCGATGTGAAGTCCGCGATGTCGGCTCCCGGCCCCACCGGCTGCGGACGGTCCGGCCCACGCAGATCGGTGATCAGCCGCTGCACGCCTTCCCAGGGCGTCCGCCGCTCAGCAGCCCACGGCAGGTAGCTGCCGGCCCGCGCGACCGCGAGCAACCGACGAACGTCTGTTGCTCGTCGCAGGTCCCAAGGGGACGCTGGGAAGGCGGCCCCGACGATGCCGAGGACATCCAGCACCACCGACACCTCTTCGTTGCGGACGCCGGCCGGGGTATGGGCCAAGCGGCGCGTTTGCGTCTGCGGGCCACCATGGCGTACGCCAAGCTCGATGATGAGCTGGTCGATGCGTTCGGCGTTGCGCTCCGCCAGTCTGTATCGCCGCAGGTTGTACATCTTGCGGGCCGCGTCGCCGCGGGGCGGGTCCAGGCCGACCACCTGCCGCCGGAGAACCTCGAGGGTGACGTTGTCGTCGTCGCCGAAGTCGCGGGCCATTCCCGCGACCAACGGCACGTACGGGCTGGCATAGAAGTCCGGGTCTTCGGCCTTGCGCCATCGAGGCTCTCCAATCAGGTGCCGGACGAGCGCCTCGAAGTGGAACCACCCGCCGCGCGGGGCGGCGTGCCGGGGAGGTGGCATGACAGCGAGGACATCCCGCACCTTGCGCACCGCGTGGAGGTCGGCCCTGCTGAAGTGGGGACCGAACATCACCGCGGTCAGATGCGCCGTGTCGAAGAACTTCTGCGGCCCGCCGAAGCGTTCCTGCAGCCGAGCCCATCCTCCTGGACTCCCCGCCAGCTCAAAGAGTCGGGCGTGCAGCACCGGGACACCGGCGCGGGCGGGCGACATCGTGATGGGGTCCACCGGTGGGCGCCAGCGCAGGGCGGCCGCGATATCCGGCGTATTGTCCACGAACTCGGCCAACACCTGCGGTGGCGGATCACCGCCCAGCACGCCCGCGATGAAGTCGGCGAGGAGGCGAACCTGACTCGGAGCCACCGGCCGCGATCGATGACGCTGCTGGTTCGTGGAGTCGCCGCGCACGACCCGGACGATGTCCTCGACATCCTGCCAGTCCCGCGCCTCGGACCCGGCCATGCGACTCATGGTGTGCAGGTGCTCCGTCGTGAACGTGGGACCGTACACCGCGGCGGTGAGATATCCGACGTCCCGCAGCCGTTGAGCCGCGTTCGGCTCGGGCGGGATCCCGATCCGCCGGGCCAGGCCAGCCGGGCCGCCATGCCTGGCCGCCAGCTCGTGCAACCGCTGGTGCAGTCGCTGGATGTCCACCCGTTGCGGAGCCGAGTTGGCGCCGTAGTACAGGTCGCTGAGCTGCACGAACCCCACCGCGGGCCGACTGCCGCTCGCCGTGACCACCTCGGCGTTGGGCAACCACTGCCCGAACTGCCGCGCCACCTCGTCCGTGAGCCGCACCTGGGTGCCGTCCACGACCGCCAGCTCAGCGCGGCGCCTCGCGTCGACCCAGTCGTGGAAGCTCTGTACCGCGCCGTGCAGGACGTCGTCGTACTCCTGGCCTGACAAGCCGTTCAGCGATCCGGCCAGCAAGGCGAGATCCAGGCGCGAACGGTGAATAATCAACCCCTCGAACAACGCCACAGCGCCCTCGATCATGCGCGCCGCGTGATCGGCCTGCGTCGCGGCGTCCGGGTTCGATCTCGCCTGCAGCCGCACAACCATCGCCCGCCTATTCAGGCTCATGACCACATCGGCCGAAAGGACCGGCTCCGCGTGGTCCGCACCGACCACCGTCCGCGCCATGATGAAGTCGCGGTAGTGCCGGCGAGCCTCGGCTCGCAGCTCCGTCCAGTCGATCTTCCACCGGTCCGACGCGTCCCGGGCTCCCACGTATCGGTACTCGCCGACGGTCAGTGCCGTGTGTTTCAGGTTGCCCTCGTTGGTGTCTCCACCGGTCAGATACGTTCCGATGTGGAACGACTCTTCCGGCGTGAAGGAGCGTTCCGGTTTCGCCATCAGGCCGCCGTCGATGTACTCGGACAGGGTGTAGTCGCGCCTGTCGAGTCGATCGTGCAGGAGGTCCAGCGGTGCCTGCCGCTGGATGGCCGTCCGCTGAGAGGTGTCGACGTTGTACTCCTGGAAGAACTCGGCCATGCGCTGCTTGATAACCGGCCGGTAGACCTCGAGCAGCAGTTGCGGCACTCGCGACAGCTTCTTGAAATCATCGTCGAGCGAGTATCGCTGCGCCCACTCCAACTCTTCCTTGAGCAGCCTCCCTCTGAAGAGGAGATGCCCGTGCGCCTGGGCGGCGAAGTGCGTGTACAGGTACGTGCCGTACCCGGCGACCGTTGTGTCGGGGTTGATCCCGGCGAGCGACGGTGCGGCGCCGGCCAGCTGTTCGGCCAACCACTCGCCGAACCGCATCCCTGCCCCGACGTGCATCAGCTCCGGGCCCCTACGCTTGGCCAGCGACTGGTACATCGCCCACAGCGTCTCCACCGGTCGGCCCTCGCTGTAGTGCTCCTCAAGCCGCGTATAGGGCAGGCGCCGCACCGTCACACCCCGGCCCTGCTCGGTCGGGGTGAGCCTGGGCAGCAACTCCGGAATCGGACGCTCCCGCCAGGCCCGGGCGTGGATGGTGAACACGGCGGCGGCCTGCGCGGCGAACGCCGCATCAGGGTCGGCTCCGACCACTTCGTCGTCGTACAACAGCGCCGGCCGCCAGTTCGTCGTTTCGATCAGGTAGTCCGGCGGCCCGTCGGCCTGCATCTCAAGGTCGGGGTGCCGAGCCAGGACGAACTTGTTGTGCAGGAGATCGGGATCCGGTGCGCTGAGGTCGGTTCCGAAGTGCTCCAACTCCATGCCCCAGCGCCAGACCCGTCCGGGCTCCGCGACGGCGGACGTGCCTGGATCCGGGGCCCCCACGACGGGCTCGCCCGTCTCGATCGAGTCCGCGATCCGCGCCGCCTCGACCAGGTCCGCCCCGTACAGGTCGATGCCATAGTCGGTGAACAGCATCGACCGGGCCGGCTCCTCCGCCTCCACCCGAAGCGAACCATCGCCGTACGACCTGACCACATGCGTGCCCGCCAACAACCGACCACTGCCCAACTCGACCCGCAACCACGACGCCAACGACGACCCCGACTCCGCCAGCATCCACCCGGGAGCCGCCGCCGCGTCACACTGCACCAACAACACATCCGGCGCCGGCCGCCCTCGCGCCTGCGCCTCCACCACCGCCCGCCGCCACCCGGACAGGCCGGCCAGGGCCGCCACGAGCACCTGGCGGGAGAGCGGCCGGCCGTCGACCCGTACGCTCCCCGACGCCAGATCGCCGTGCACCGCCACGGTGAACCAGCCCGGCACAACCGGCAACGCTTGGCCGGCCGCCAGATCAGCCGCATCCTGGCCGGCGAACACGACACCGGCCGGAATCTCGTGCGCGCCAGCCACCGCCTCGTCCACCGACATCTCACGCGCATCATCCGAGACCGCGGCCCACCCGGTCTGCTTGGCGGCACCCCAGGAGTGACCTGCCCCCCACGGCTGCGCCGCTGCCATGCCGGCATCGCCACCCCGATCCACGGCGGGAAGCTGGTGGGCGAGGTCGGCCATCGAAACGGGGCCGGACCCGGCCGCCGCCATGGCCCGCTGCATCGCCTCGACCAGTGCGGAGACCGTCGCGGCATCGGCGCCCGGCGGTGCCGGTCGCGGGCCACCCGCTTCCAGCTCGTCCGCCAGAGCGACCAGGTGGTAAGCGAACCGCATCGGTGGCGCCTCGCCCTTGATCCGCAGCAGCCGGAAGATCGCCTGCGCGCGCTCCACCGCGATCGACCATTCGGGGAACACCGCCTCGTGGACGCCGACCACATCGATGATTGCCGCCCAATCCGGCGGGCTGTCGGTGGGCCCTCCGGCAAGGCGTTGGCGCAGGCCCGCGATGTGGCCTTCGTACTGCTCAGCCAGGTCCGCCCGACGCAGGTCGGCCAGGGTTCGGGCCAGGTCGCTGCGCGGTCGCGCGATGCCGGACACCTGGGCGGCCAGGTCGTGCTCCGTCACGGTCTGCGGATCCAGGCCGCGCACGTTCTCGATGATGGACCGCAGCTGCGCCGGCGTGCGCGTCAGCCGCCGCAGATTCTGCTGCGTGGTTTCCGGGCCGCCGAGACCGGCGACAAGGTCGAACACGGCGCGCATCTGCGCCCCGTCAATCGAATCCCATGGACGCATGAGCGGGCCGGCGACAACGGACACCAGCTTCGTCCACGACCGCGCCCACCGACCGGTCGTCGGCCATTCCAGGTTGGAGAGCTGGCGCATGGCATCCAGGTTCTCCACCGTCAGGCGCACGCCCATCACCTCGGCGAGGTACGCCACGTCCCACACTGCCTGATACCGGTGAACCCTGACCGGAATCCCGATCCGGTCGGCGAGACCGTACACCCCGCCGTGCTCCGCGGCCAACGACCACAGCCGCTGATCCATGGCCCGGATGTCGACCCGGCGAGGGGCCGGCTGCGCGCCGATCACCTCGATGCCGAGCAGATCCTGACGGTGTCGTTCGGCCAGCCTGGCGTGCCGCACATCGGCGAGTACGCGGGCTGCCTCACTCGACCGCGAGTCCGCTGCCACGATCCGGCGGTGCAGGTTCTCGACGGTCAGCGCCTCGGCGCCGAGTTCCCGAGTGATCGCCACCAGATGCCGGACGAAGGGGGCAACGGTGAGCTGCGGGTCCTCATCGGAGAACCGCACCGGTTCGTTGAGCAGGGTCGCGACCAGCGACTCGATCTCGCGCCAGCCCGCCAGCTCGGGGCCACCGGCCCGAACGCGCAACTGGTGGAACGCGACCAGGTCCGCGAGCTCGAACTCGGGACCGACCGCTTCGAAGGTCAGGTGCGCCGTGTCCCAGAACTCCTGGGCCGTGTGCCACGAGCCGGCCGGATGGCCGATCAGGGCCGGCACACCCTCCGCCCCGGCCAGGGCCACGACCCGCGCGAAGATGCGCGGCAGGCGTGCCGGGTCAGCGTCGGCCGTGAACTCGTCCCCCGACACCCAGGACAGGACCGCCCCGACTTCGGGCAGGCGATGTATCCAATCGCGCAGGTCCCCCAGGTCCAAGCCGTCGTTGAGGCCGGACACGACGTCGGCCAGGATCCGGACCTGCCCCGGGTCCACGGCCCGGCGGGCGCCGGGCCAGAGATCGTCACCACGGACGGACCGGACGATCCGCTCCAGGCCGGCCCAGTGCGACGCCACCCGGCCGAAGCCGATGGAGATCCGGGCCAGCCGGTAGGTGGTCACCAGGTTCGCGACGTCGAAGTCCGGGCCGTACACGGCGGCGGCGAGGTAGGCGACATCGCGCACCCGCTGCGCGGCCCGCTCCGGGTCAAGCTCGGGCGCTATCCCCAGCTCCGCCCGCAGCCGCTGCAGATCGCCGAGGTCGCCGGCCGGGCCCAGCCGCGCGTCGAGGCGATGCAGGTCGACGCGGCGCGGTGCCGAGTCCGCCCCCGTGTATCGGTCGCCGACACCGGTGAACCGCACGGCCGCCCGCTCGCCGTCCGACGCCCGCACCCTCGCGTTCGGCCACCATGCTCCGAAGTCCTCGGCCGCCCGGTCCCGATGCGACAGGCGCACCGTGGTGGCGTCCACCTCCTCGACGAGGGCGCGCGTCGCGGCGTCCAGGTTGACATGCACGCCTTCCACCGCCCCGTGCAGCACCCGCTCGTACTCCGGCCCGCCCAGGCCGTCCAGCGCCGCGCGGAGCAGGCTCAGGTCCAGGCGTGAGGGCTCGCCCGAGAGCCCGCGGATCAGGTACCCGGTGCCCGCATACATCCGGACCAGCAGATCCTTCTTCGCCTCGCCCGCCGGACCGGGATCCGTACCGCGCCGGGCCCGGGCCCGTTCCAGATACATCCGGGCAAGGTGGTCCAGGTCGACGGGCTCGGCGAACATCGCGCCGGTGATCCGCCGCGTGGCCATGAACCGTCGGTACCGCTCGCGGCTGCCCCTACCCACCCACGCCAGCACCGTCTTGCGCTGGCCGGACGCCGATACATCGTTCAGAACGCGGTACTCACCAACGACCAACTTCTGGTCATCCATGCCCACGGCGGCGATACCGAACGCCTCCTCCGAGGTGACGCTCCGCTCCGGATGGGGCGTGAAGCCGCCCTCGATGGCCTGCGCGGCGGTGTAGTCGCGCCCCGGCAGCCGCGTGCGCAGCAGATCCACCTGCTGTCCCCGGGCCTGTTTGATGAGCCCGAAATGCGACCGGAAGTACTTCCGGAACGCGAGATCGAACTGTTGCTCGATCCACGGACGGTGGATCTCCAGATCGATACGCAGTTGCTGCGGGAGGGCCGCGAACGCTTCGTTGGGAACCGGCCGAGGCGCCCAGGCGAACCACTTGATATTCACGTCGGACTCGTGCTGCCGCAGGTGGGCCGCGAAGAGCATGAAAAGCATGGCCACGTGACCCGCGACGATCTCGTCCGGCCCGAATCGGTACGGCTGCGGCTGGGCACCGCCCAACTTCCGGGCGACCATCGCACCGACCGACATCGCCACCTCAATCCGGTTCTTCCACCGCCTTTCTCTCACGAGTGGATGCTGGGCGAGATCCGCGAAGACGGTATACAGGGTCTCGTGCCGATCGCCGGCCGTGACATCCGAAGACAGCGTATCGTCGAGGAATCTCTCGATAAGGAGATTGGCGAACTCGGGTGCGACGTCCATCATCGGCAACAGCCGCGCGAGGGCCGTGTCACCGACGTTGTCGCTCAGGCGCCTGATGAGCTCGTCCATCGCGGCCGCGGCCCGGTCCGGATCGGCACCCCCCACCTCGCCGTCGTAGAGCAGGGCGGGCGCACCAACCAACTCCACCAAGATGCCGCCACGGCCGCCGGTCACCACGGATGCCAGGCCGGGAGCTTGCGCCAGCCTCGTCCCCCGGGGCGGCCGAGTCTGGGAGTCCATCATCAGAGCGCCGAGATGCTCGACCTCAGCCCCGATCAGTCCACCCCGCAACCTGGCCGGCCGCCACCCGCCCCCCGGCCCGCGCCGCCACTCACCAACCTTCACCAACCGCTCCGGATCGACCTGCACGAACTCGTCCGGGCCGACGAACCAGCCAGGCACCGCCCCCCGAGCCCCACCGCCATCCACTTCGGACTCGACCACGATGCTCGCCAGCACCGACGACACCGGCACCGTCGGCTCGACCTCGGCCTCCGCCTCCACCGCCTTGGTCAGGCGCCACAGCTCCTCACCATCCATAACGGACCTACTGCGCTGCCACTCTTCGGCCTGCGCCATCCCCACCAGCAACGACATCAACACATCCCGCCACTCCACGGCCACCGGCACCCGCACGGTAGAGGTGGCGGCATCAAACCCACCCATCCCGGGCTGCACCGCCACCGGCGAAATGCCCAGCAACCCCGCAATCCATTCAGCCGCCTCCACCACCGCGGCGGACCGGCTCGACGCCCCCGGGTGCACCGACCGGCCGACCCGCCACGCCCACCGCACCACGTCACGATCCCGCGACCGCAACCGCACCGCCGAGTCGGCTTCGCGAGGCAGCGGGTCAACCGACGGGTCGGGCCCTGACGACGCCGCCCGCGCCGGATACGCCGCCAGGTCCTCGGCGGCGATGCCGGCCACGGCCGGGGCGGTGCGCTGCCCGGGGTCGGAGGATGTGAAGATCGACAGCGTCTCGGCCCCGTCCCGGCGCAGCGCCGCCTCGATCTGGGCGACCGGCATGCGCGGGTCGGCGTACAGGTTCACCCACAGCAGCCGTCGCTGCGCGGCCGGCAACCCGGCGAGGAAGTCGGTCACGGCCGAGATCTGGCCGGCGTTGAGCGGCGCGCTGGGCCGGCCGGCGGCGATGAGTCCCAGTGGACCGGTGATCTTCTCGATGTCGCCCTGGAAGTATGCCAGGAACAGGTTGTCCGGACCGCCCACCGCCGCCGCCAGCTCACGGATCTCACTGATCTCGGGGTAGTCCTTCGGCCAGAACGCGCGGAGCAGGTCCACGTCGTCAGGCTCCGGCAGCCCGGTGCCCCACTCTCCCTCCACCCGCTCGCGCAGCCGCCCGCGCGCCTCCCGGTCCCAGATCTCCTCCTCGGCGGCCACCATGACGATCCGGGTGAGCCAGGAGACCATCCCCTCGAACAGCACCTGGTATGCGCGCGACCCCGGCAGGAACTGCCTGGCATACGCCACGAACCGCAGATTCGCCATCTCGTGCAGGATCTCGTGGACCAGGCTGCCCGGCATCGCCCACAACCTCAGCCGCAGGCCGTTCGGGCTCCCGCCGGGCAGCACCACCTGGACATGCACTCCCCTGCGGTCCTGGTAGGCCGGCCACGCGCGGTTGATGGCCAGGACACGGTCGATGACGGTCGGGTCCGCCGCCAGTTGCGCGATCACCTGTTCGATGATCATGGCTTCGGCATTGAGCGGTACGGCCACCGCTACGCCGGTCGACTGCCCGTGCGCAGGTGGCTCTGTGGTGCTATGCCGCGGCCGCGCCCCGTGCTCCGCCAGAACCTGCTGAAGCTTGGGGCTGTGCGAGATGAAGGTGCGCAGCACATGGGTCACCCGTTGCCAGATCTGATCGGGGCGCGTAGCCCACTGGTCCGCGAGACCGGTTTGGTAGCCGTCATGCAGATCTCTGCCGACGACCAATCGAGGCGCGGTCGCCAGCGCACCAAAGACCCGGTCGATCCACGCACTGGCCAGATGGCTGATGTCCGCGAGGTGATCGAACATGCGCCGAAGCCGGTCAGCGTTTTCCGGTATGTGCTGGGCCTGAATCACCGCCGCCCCGCTTGCCCGGTAGGAGTCGTCGAGGCTGGAGCGCAAGGCGCTGTCGAACCTGCTCGCGAAGTCCTCGTCCACACCTGGGAGCCGCTCGACGAACGCACCGGCGATCCCGTGGCCGGGCGCGGACGCCGCGGGGGCCACCGGAGGGGCAACGGCACCGGTCACGATGTCGGCGAGCCGCTGCCGTTGGGTCACCGACGGCGCCGGAGTCAGCCCGGCCCACACGGCGGGGTCGCGGGGGCCGCGGGTCGCCGCATCGCGGTGCAGCCCGTCGAGCACCCGGTCCAGCGTCGCTGCATCGATAACCCGCCCCCGGCCGGCGTCGATGGAGCCAGCGGCGACGGTGGGCCTCGTACGCATGATGGCCAACCAGCGCTCCGTCAACGCCCGCGGCCGGGGCGGCAACGCCCGGACCGCGGCCACGATCGTGTCCGGATCGCGCTGGAACAGTTCGGTCAGCCGGGTGATGCCGGCGGTTTGCGCCGGCGGCGCGACTCCCCGCGCAACCGGGTGGCCCTGGCGGGCCGCCTCCCAACCGTCGACGATCCGCTGCTCGACGAGGCTCACCAGTTGTTGCCGCTCGACGACGTCCTGCCAGCCGTCGAGCGCCTCCACCACGGCATCGTCGCTCAGCAGCGCTATCAGCGTGTCATCGTCGCTGGCCGCCAGGAGCGCCAGGACGGCCAGCCGGTCGGCGCGGTCCGATCCGGCCGCCAGCAGGCGCCGCAGCAACACCCCCACCTGGTCCTGGTCGAGCCCGGCGCCCGGGTCCCCCGCGCGGTGGCGCAACGCCAGTTCCCGCAGCACGTCGGGCGCGGCCGGGCGCACCGCCCGCGAGGAGTGTCCCGGCAGGTCGGCATAGCTGAACCCGCGGCTGTCCAGGTACCAGCCGATGTCGGCGACGGCCACCCGACTGCCCTCGGCCCGGGTCGGCCCGGTGACCACGAACCACCGCCCGCCGTCCCGTTCGGCGCGCAGCATCAGCACGTCGCCCGTGTCGTCGAAGACGAGCACGCCGCCCTCGTACGCCACCGCCTCCCACAGCCAATCCAGGCCGGGCCCGTGGCCGAGCCACGGACGCAGGTCCACCACCGAGCGCAGCACGGGCAACGCGAGCAGCGCGCTGACCGCCGCGCTGAACACCGCCGAGCGCGTGCCGGAGGTGCGCTGTGTCAACCAGGGCCACCGGGCGTCCGGCCCCGTTGTGGGGTCCGAACCGTGTGCCACCGTCAACGAGGCCACCCGGTGCAGGGCGAGCCCGGCCCGAGCGCTCAACGACCGCAACGCGTGCCCCGCGTCGGTACCGCCGTATCCCGCGGCCACCGCGCGGGTGTCGGCCTCGATCCCGTCGAGCTCTCGCCCCGCCTCCGCCAGCCTCTCCCGGACCCACCCGGTAAGGCCGCCGCCATCGATCAGCGGCAACCGGTCCAGTTCCTGGCTGGTGTTCGCGGCCAGACCTCGGGCGACAGCCAGCACCCCGGCCACGGTCGGCACGCTGTGCAGTACCGGCAACGGCAACGGCACGTTCGGGGTCTGGCCGAAGGACGTCGCGGGCACGGGCGCGCCGGCGGCCAACAGCGCCTCGGGCAGCACCTCGCTGTGCAGCAGCGCCGAAAACACCGACTCCGGCGCCAGCATCCGCTCGACCACCACCGGGTCGAGGTTCAGCAGGCCCAGCCGTGCCCACCGTATCGCGACCGGTTCCTCCCGGTCATAACGGACCGCCGCCAACTCCGGGGTCGCCAACGGGTCGCGGCCCTCCCGCAACCGGGCGGCCACCAGGTCCAGCAGTGCGCTCAGCGCCGCCACGCTCACCGGTGCGATCGCCCATCGCAACGCGCGCCCGTCGGCCGTGGTGGCCGCTCGCGTCGGCGCCACCGCCGCCGCCACCAACGCGTCGGTCAGCAGCGAGACGAGGACCGCGATATCGAACCGCACCTGGCTTGCGGTGATCGCCGCCCCGACCGACACCAACGCATGGCCGATCTCGTCGCTGTCGAAGACCTCACCGACCCGATCCGCCAGGTAGCCGTCCGGCACCAACGCCACCAGATCACCCAGAACCGCATCGAGCACCGCCTCCGGCACCGCCAGGCCCGGCATCGACGCCATCACCTCGGCGTAGCGCGACCGCAGCCGCCCGACCACGACCGACGAGCCGCCGGCCAGGTGGTTGCCCTCTTCGACCCACAGCGGGTACGCCACCAACTGCTCACTGCGGGCCGCCACAGCGGGACCTCGTTCGTCCGCCCCCAGAACCCCGCCACCGGCCACGTCATCCGGTCCATGCGCCACCAACCACGACCACACATCCTCCGGAGCGTGGCCCTCACCCAGCGACGCCCGCAGCGCCATCACCCACTGATCAGCCGTCCACAACAACTGCTCGGCCTGCCACTGCACCCGCACCACATCCGCCGCGGTAAACGACACCTCCCCCGCAAGACCGGACACCGCCGCCGCCAACGCTTCACGCTGCTTCTTCAGCTGCGCCGTCAACCCACCCGCCACCTCCACACCCCCAAACCGACCCAGCCGCCGACCCACCCGCCCCACCACCGACGCCACCTCAGCCAACCCCGCCAGACCACCCGACCAAGCAACCCACCGATCCGGCTGCGACGACGGCGGCACCCTCAGCGTCCACACCGCGGGAGAGGGCATCGATCGCCGGAAACCGCGGATCAGATCGTTCTCCCCCACCGCTTTCCACTTGCGGGCGGCCTCCTTAGCCGTCCGCACCGCCCCCAGCAGCTGTACCACGTCCTCGATGCCCGGCCCCGACCGCAGTCGTGAGTCGAACAACCCGTGCTCGCGCATGAACCCGAATACGTCGTTGAGTGACCTCCACCGCTGCCCTGCCGGCCGGCGCTCGTACGGCACATACAACAGACGGCGGACATCTTGCGCCGTGGCCATGTCCCACGTGCGGCCCGGGAACAGCGCGAAGTACAGATCCACGACATCCGCGATCACCTCCGCCTCGTCCGGATACGTACGGTCATCCGACCGCAGCACCCGATCGACCCGCCGCCCCTGACCAGACCCCAACCGCACCCCCAGACCCTGGCGCAGCCCGTCGAGATCCCGCCGAGCCCACTCCCGCAACCGCTCCCGCCGCGAGGCCACCAACTCCGGCACCACCGCATCAACCGGCGCATCGACCTCAATCACCTGCCGGTGCAGGTCCGCCTCCGTCACCTCCCGGCCGAACGCACCCACCAAGCCCAGCACGGCGGCCAGGGCCGCCACCTGATCCGCCAACGAAGCCACCGGTTCGGGCTCCGGGTAACCCAGCACCCGCCAGGCGAGCCGCACCACATCCGGCACTCCCCTTCCGCTCCGGTCGCTCGAAGGCAGTCCCGCGAACCGGGCCCGGTGTGCCACCACCAGATCCGCCACGCTGAAGCGCGGCCTCATGACCACGGCCACCAGATACGCCGCGTCGAGCACCATGCCTTCGGCGGCAACGGGTCCGGCGGCATCGCCGCGTTGGCCGGTCACCGCGGCCACCAGCCCCGGCCAACCTCCCTCCTGCCCGTCCGCCAGCTCTCGCAGCCGAGTCAAGAACCCGCCGATGCCCACCCACTTCTGCACCCGCACCCCGAACTCATCCGCCGGGACCCGCCAGCGCAGCGCCGCCATGACCTCCGGCGAACGCGCCAGGATTCCATGCAACTCGTCCAGCGTCGGTTGCCGCGACAGGTCTCCGACCGCGCGACGCACCAGCGAGACCACCGCTTCCACCTGGCGCGGAACCAACCGCCCCGGGTCATCGGTTGCGGCCTCATCCGCGATCAGCCGGAGGATTCCACGCTCCACATCCCACCCACGGACCGGCTCGATGCCGTCCAGCGGGGTAGCCCCGACGCCCGGCGCCCGTAGCCACGGCGTACGGCTCCCGGCGCGCAGCCGCGCCACCGCATCCACGCCGGCCATCTGCCGGACCAGCGCGTCCACGGTCGCACTCGGGCCGAGTTCGGCCACCAGGCTCAGCAGCAAGCCCGCCCACTCCTGCGTCGTCTGGGCCGACAGCGCCCCGGCAGTGCGCACCATCGGATCGCCCAGCACGTCATCCACCAGCTCCGCCACACCGGGCATATCCCGCCCGGGCCGGCCATCCGGAAGCTCCGCGAATCGCATCCAATGTGCCGCAACCAGATCCTCGCCGGTGAAATAGCCACCGGCTGTCCAGCCGGCCAGGTGCGCCGCATCCCACACCATCCGCTCTGCCGCATCCAGCCCGGCATCGACCCCGCGCTGACCGGTCACCGCGGCCACCAACCCCAACCAACCGTGTGGGTGCTCGGCCGCCAGCGCCCGCAACCGAGCCGACAATCCAGCCACCCAGTCCCCCGCGGTCGGCGCCACATCCGATGGCACCTGCCAGCGTGAAGCGGCATCCTCCAGACGAGATCCCGACGATCGCCAACTAGCGGGGACGGCAGGTTGGCGCCTGAACACCATCAGTGCCTGCGTCACCATCCCGGTTGGCCGCCGATAGGGATCAGGCATGCTCTGGTCCACCATCCGGGCGGCTCGCTCCAGCCGGTCGAGCATGCTTGCCAGCACCGCGAGCCGCCAGGGGGACAGCGTCGCGACCTGGTCCGCCCGAAGCTCCTGCTGGGTGTCAGGCCGGACACCAAGCAGGTGCTCACCGGCCGCCTGGAGGGACCCGAGCTGGGCCAGGTACGTGTCGGTCAGGTCGGTGAACTGCTTGGACGTGACCCGGTGTCGCCCGGCCCCGCCGTGAGCGAGCTGACCCTCCAGTTCTGTCACCCGGTCCATGCGCGCTTCGCGCGCCTTGCGATCGGTGACAGCGGCCCATCGCTGCGCCAGGTCGGCCCGCACCTGCGGATCGTCGAACTGTTCCACGGCTTCGCTCACACCACCGTGAAGAACCGCGCGAACCTCGTCGTCCGTGAGGAACAACGGATCCCAGCGACCCTCGATGAACCGGATCAGCAG
Organism: Rhizomonospora bruguierae; assembly: GCF_018397995.1. GTDB lineage: Bacteria > Actinomycetota > Actinomycetes > Mycobacteriales > Micromonosporaceae > Rhizomonospora > Rhizomonospora bruguierae. The sequence goes on along the minus strand of NZ_BBQH01000024.1, from coordinate 20,847 downwards.
CAGCGGCCCCTGCTTGCCGTAGACCGGGTCGACCACCCACCCCGACTCCACCACCCGGATGACCTGGACCCGCAGCTCGTACGCCTCGGTGAAGGCCACCAGCAGACCAGGATCGTAAGGCTCGGCATCAAGGGACATGTCCCGCAACGCTTCCCGCATGCGCACCTCACGCAGGAGGTAGCCGGACCGGGATTGGGAACGGGCCAGCTCGGGATATCTGTCGGGTTGCGCGTCGAGCAGCAGCCACGCGTCGAACAGCACCTGCGCCAACGAGTCCGCCAGGCGCCCCGTGCCGTCACCGTGCCCCGTACCCTCCCGCACCCATCCCGGCAAAGACCGCGCCGACTCGCGCTGCCCGGCCAACGCCACCTGACCCGGGCCCGCCTCCCACTCCACCACCCCATCCGAACCACCATCCGGCTCCGGCCGGGCCGGCCCCAGATCGGCGACGCGCTCCCGCAGCCACCGCGCCCCCATCAGGAACGCGCTCACCGCCGACGACAACCGCGCAGCCACCTGCGACGACAGATCCGGCACCCGCTGCGCACCCGAGCGCACCCGCTGCTCCGACCACACCCGATGCACCTCGGCCAGCCGCCAACCCAGCTCCGCCAGCTGACCGGGTCGCGCCCGCACCCCAACCAACGAACCAGGACCGGCGGCCGCGGAACTCGAGCCACCCACCGAAGCGGAATCGACATCCAGATGCGGCAGGCCACGGGCCAGATCCCCCCGCCGCTCAAGCCATGACCGCAGTTCCCGGCCCGGCTCCTGCCGGGTACCCACCACCCCCGCCGCCTCCGCCAGGCCATCCAGCAGCGCCAGCAAACCGTCATCGGCGGACCCCGCCGGCCGCAGCACGGCCGCGCTCGCCTCGTCCACCTCCGATCCCACCCACAAACCGTCCATGCCCACCGGCCAAAAATCATCATCACCCCAATGCACCGCCACCACCGTGGACAGCCACCCACGTGGCCACCCGTGCACCACCACATACACCGGGTGCGACGCCAGCCCGGACTCCGTCGTGCCCAAGCTCAGGTAGAGCGGCAACCCCGCCCATTCCCCCCACAGCATCTGCTCCGGGTCCTTTTGCCGGCTGTCCGGCATGCCAACCACGAACACCGCGGCACCATCGGGAACCACACCCGCCGGCCCAACATCCGGAGCGGTCCGAGACCGATCCTCCCCGGGTAGCAACGCGGCCTGCCGCAACCAGGTCAACCGCAAACGATCACCCGCGAACCGGCCCCATTCGCGGTGCTCGACAAACACGAACCCGTCCACGTTCCGCACGGGAACGAAGCCGAGCCGCCCCAGATCGTGGTCGGTCCAGTCCCCATCAACCCTCGTGCCATGCGGCCCTTCCACTCGCGGTTTGAGCCGCTCTACCACACCTCGCTCCACCCCCAACGCCGCCAGGGTCATCTCGTTCGAACCATTCCAAGCAACCCAAGCCCCAGCCATTGCCACTGCCACGTCCAGTGCCGCATCCACGTCCTGAACGGCTTGCTCCAGCTGGTCGAGCAACCCGGCGAGCGGCGGGCCAGACGGCGACGCAACGGGGTCCTCGGTACTGGCCCGCTGAACGACGGTCTGGGCACCGGCCGCCCGCGCGGTCCGCAGGTGGGTCCGGTACGTCTCGGTCGCCTTGGTCAGCTCGGCCTGCACCCGGCCCAAGTACGTGCGCGACCGGTTGAGCCGCTGCGCCTGCTGCACCCGCCTCATGCGCGCGACGTTGGCGGCGGCGTCCGTGGCGGCTGCCCACCGCTGGCCCAGGTCAGTCCGAATCACCGCCGTGTCGTCGGGCTCGCCCGCCACCGTGGCCGTGGGGCCGTCGCCCCTCGCGGCACCGCGCAGGTCCTCGACGGTGATCGCCCGGTTCGTGCGAGCCGCGGCGGCATCGACCATGCGAGCAGCGGAGTTGCCGTGGACCGGGCCGCGGAGGATGTCCCGGAGGGACTCGGTGAATCCACTGATCCCGACCCGCCGGCCCATCGTCAGGATCATCGCCACCCCGTCCAGCTGCTCGATCGTCGGGGAGTCGAACAACGTCCGGGCGTATCGGTAGATCCGCAAAGATCCGTCATTGGCGTGCCGAACGGCACGCCGGGTGTCGTGCACGAAGAGGCTGTCCGATGTGCGCAGCCGCTCCGCCAGATCGCCCATCGCGGCGAGGACACGCGAGGCGTCGGCCAGCTCCGGCCGGAAGCCGGACGCCCGCAGCGCCAGGGTCATCAGCTCGTCCATGTGCTGCGCGGTACCCGCGTCCGGCTCTTCGCTGAGATCGAAGACGGCCGGGCGGAAGCGGCCCACCCCGCCGGAGCGCTGCCCGTCGGCGACGGTGCCCGCGGCGGTAGGGCCGGCCACCTCCGCCAGATCCGGCCCCGCCTCCCACCCGGCGGCGTCGCCGTTCAGATCCGCGCGGACGCGGTTGTCGCTGACGAACAACGGGTCCCAGCCCTCCGGCGTGTATGACGCCAGCAGCAGCGGACCTGACCCGCCGTGCACCCGGTCGGCCACCCACCCCTGGCCGTCCCGGCGGATGACCTGGATCCGTACCGCGAAGTTGGTCGCAAACGCCGCCAGCGCGCCCGACTCATAGCTGTCGGCCCCCCGCCCGGCCCGCAGGTCCACCAACGCCGGGTGCTCCGCCCCCAGTTCGAGCTCCATCACGGTCATCAGGTTCCGGGCCCGATCCCATGGCGACGCAAGGTCGGGATACCACCCCGGCCGCGCGTCATACAGCACCTGCGCCAACGTGTCCAACAGCCGCACCGCGGACGCACCGCGGCCAACACCCTGCCGCACCCACCGCGGCAGAGCCCGCGCGGGCTCGCCCAGGCGAGCCAGCACCACCCGGCCCGGCCCCGTGGCCCCGTCCACCATCCACTCGGGGCCGGCGCCCGGCTCGGGCTGAGCCGCGTCCAGGTCCCGGATCCGCTCCTCGAACCACCGCACCCCCATCAGGAACGCGCTCACCGCCCACGACAGATTCACCCGCTCCGACGTGGACAGATCCGGCACCATCACCACCGCGGGGGAAAACCCGAGCGGCGCCAGCAGGCGCCGCAGCTGCGCCGCCCCATCCCGCGGGTCTTCCTCCACCGGGCGCAACAACGCCGGCACCTGGCCGCCCCCGGCCCGGTACTCATCGAACCGCTCGTGAATCACCCACTCGAACGTGCCGGGCGAAACGCCGGGATCGACGCGGGCAGCGGCCGGTTCGATGACCGGCGCCCACCCCACCCAGCGGGCAAAGTCGATCATCACCAATGCCTTCAACAATGTCCGGCCATCGGCTGAAATCAAATCTGTATCCAACCAGTCCGCCACATAGCGCGCCACGGGATCGTTATAGTAGTTCGAGTACGACTCCGCCCATTCCGCCAACAGCGCCCAACCAGGTTCTTCGGCCCATTTCTCCAGCAACCGCCACACCGCCGCGCGCGGCCACGACCAATACGTCTCGGCCAGCCTCAGACCCAACGAGCTCAGCTGGTCGAGCCGTTGAGCCAGCCCTATCACCTCACCCGAACCCCGCCGCCGCGAGGAGTCGGGCACCTGCGGCAGGCGACGGGCCAGATCCGCCGTTCGGCTTTGCCACGACCGCAGCGCCGGACCCCATTGCTCCGGCGCGCCCACCAGGTCCGCTACCTCACCCAGCCGCGCCGACAACGCCACCAGACCCTGGTCGCCCTCCTCGGCCGGGCGCAGGTGCCACCCCGCCGGCAGCCAGCCGTACGTCTCGTGCTCCGCACCGATGACGGGCCATATGTCGTCCGCCCCCCAGTGCGCCGCCACCACCGTCGACTCCCACCCACCCGGCCACCCATGCACCACCACGAACACCGGTTCCGACCGCAGACCACCCGCCGGCACCTCCGCGTTCAGGAAGTCCAGCAATCCCCGCAACGCCACCTCCGGGTTCAGCTGCCACGGATCCCGCGCACCCACCACAAACACCCGGGCACCCTCCGGAACCGCACCCGCCGGCCCAACATCCGGAGCGGTGTGAGACGGGTCCTCCCCGGGCAGCAACGACGCCTGCCGAAGCCACGTCACCCGCATACCGGCAGTGCCGGACCGGCCCCACGCGGCCCGCTCCACAAACACCCACGAGCTGCCCAACGTGTCGACGGCCCGGCTGCCCGGCACATCCGCCCAGCTCGCCGAGAACACACCACTCTCGACTGCCGCCTGCGGACCCCCGACCGGCGGGGTACCCGGCCCAACAGACGTCGCCGGGTCCAACCCCGCAACAGACCCGGATTCGCGACCACCCCCCACCGCCACGTTTCGATCGCCATCAACCGCCGTTCGCCGCGGCGCCGCCGGCGCCGGGTCGATGCCGCCGGTGTCATCACGCCGCGCCTGCCGCGGACGCAGACTCGGGACCGCCACACCCGATTCCGCCAGAACCCGCGTCAGCTCGTCGCCGGCCGACCGCACCTTCTCTGTCCGCACCCACAGGCGCTCCAGTTCAGCGCGGTCGACCCCGGCGAGGTCAACCGAGAGCACGGCCGCCACCACGGCGTTCAGGCTGTCCTCGAACGACATCGTCAGATCCGGCTCCGGCGACACCGCTGACTCAGTCAGCTCCCAGTACCAGCGGGTCATGTGCACCAGGAGCGACCGCAACTGGCCCAGTTCCTCGACCGGCCGATACCGCCGGCGGATCTGGTCGAGGGTGACCGGCCGGGTATGCCGGCGAGCCGCTGCGGCCGCGGCCACGACGACCTGTCCGGCTCGGGCACGCCCGATCGGGTCACCCGGACGGTCGAGGATGTGCTGAATGGGCCCGGTCCGCCCCGGCAGGCCGGCCACGCGGCCGGCTTCCAGCAGCACCGCCATACCGAGGAGATTGTCGATCGAAGGCTGGGCGAACAGCACCCGGGCATGCCGGTATACCGTCAGCAACTCCGTGGCGTCGACCGTGGACCGGCCGTCGCTCAGCCTGGCGCCCAGCGCCGTCATCGCCGTGACTATCGCCGCCTCGTCGACCGGGTCCGAGCGGTGCCCCGCCTCCCGCAGCGCCACCTCCATCAGCTCGTCCATGAGCGCCGCGGCACCCGGATCGGCCCCACCTCCGGCGCCGAACACCGCCGTACGCCACGGCGCGAGCCAGCCGGCCGGTCCACTCAGATCGACGACGCTGTCCTCGGCAAAGCGACCGGCCACCTCACGCAGCACCGCGATGGCTTCGGCCCGCACCTCGTGCGACACCGCCATTCCGGGCGCACCCAGGAACAACCGGCCATCGTGCCCCTCCCCACGGGCCGCCCTAGCCCAGGGCACAGCATCCGAGCCCACACCCGGCGGACGCACCCACGCATCCGAGCCAAGCCCGACCAGCGCGTATCCATCGATGAGGGGCAACTCCCACGCCTCGCTCCAGGAACCAAGGGATGGGGACGGCAACTGCGCGGCCCGCCCGTCTCCGCTCAGCACGTAGTAGCCCGCGCCTACGCCCGGCGCCGTCTCGACCAACGTCGGCCCCGCCAACGTCGCCTGCGACCGGGTCGGCTGTTGCGACGCACCGGACATCGGCACCGCCACCAGCCGCCGCGACAAACCGAGCCGCCGGGCGGCAAGCCACGCCGCCAACTCATCCACGGCGAAGCCGCGCCCACCCGCGACCCGCAGCTCCACGACTGCGCTGTCACCGACATCAACCGGTAGCGATGCCAACCACCCGGCCAGCCCCACCATCGCCGGCTCCGCCGAATCCAGCGAGGCATCAGGGAACACCACGGTTACCCACAACCGCTCCGGCGTTGGCAACGGATCGGGGTAGCTACGCCGGTGCGGCGCCGAGTCGCTATCCGCATCAGGGACGCCGCGGCCCACCAACTCCACACCGGCCGCCGTGAACGTCGCCCTGAACCCCGCCACCGCCGGCAGGCGTAGCCGCGACTCCCAGCCCGGCAAGGCCCCCAACGATCGGAAGACGTTCACCGCCCACTCAGCGGCCCGCCCGGCCACGTGCAGGTGGGCGTCATCGCCGTCCTCGTCCCAGACCGCCGTCGCGGTCGCGAATTCCGGGGGGTCGTCCCGCGGCGCGGGTTCCTCCTGCGTCAGCGGGCTCGCCGTGAGCCAATGCTCCTCGGTCGACCGGCGCACCGCTGGCTCCGCCAGCTTGTGCACCTGGGCCGTCGCCAGCATCGCCACGTACCACTCCCAGGGCGGCGACGGGGAAGAAACCACTAGCGCCCAGTCAGGCAGGTCGACCCAGCCGTCACCCGCGGGCAGGGCATCTTCCACGTCGACGCCCGGCACGGGCACGTCGGCCACCTCGGCCAGCTCGGATATCCATCGCGTCCGCAGCGACGCGTACTCGTCCTCCGTGACCGAGCGGCCCTCCCGCCGTGCCACCTCGGTCAGGTGGCCCAACTCCTCGCGCAGCCACGTGTGCAGCACCACCACCCGCTCCGGATCCAGCAGTCCCCGCCGGGGCAGGTCACGTACCTGAAGCGGCTGGGACTGCTCGACCCAGACGTCCTGCCCCCGCATCGCGAACCGGGTGGTCATCCGCTTGATCAAGCGGGCCCGGTGCTGGTCGTCGGTCCCCTGGGGGAAGTGAGCGACCAGCGTCACCGCGGCCGCGGATGACTTCGTCACCCGCCAGGCCACCGCCAACCGCTCGCCCTCGATCGCCCCGGTCACCGCATCCGGCACCGCCGCGCGCCCAGCCCACCAATCGGGGCCACCGGCGGTCAAAGTCGCTCGGAAGTCCACCGGCTCGGGCAGATACGCCTCGTAAATCGTCTGGCCCACCTCGACACCCTCGGCCGGCAGTTCGTCCACCCGCCAGGCCAGCGCACCTCGATAACCGTTGGCGAAGGCCACCACCGCCCGCAACGTCAACTCAGCTCCGGTGGGCAGCGCAGAGCCCAAACCTTGCGTCAACCCCACACGGGGCGGCGTCGACGAAACACCCACCAGAGGAACATCCGACCAGTCGGGCCGGACGGACCTCGGCAGCGCGTCCTCGGCCAGCAACCGACGCATACTCGGCACCGCAACACCCAACCGTGCCAAGCCCCGCAGCAGCTCGTCACCGGCGGACCACACCGCCTCGGCCCGCTCCCACAACGACACCACCGAGTCGGCGTCGATCTGAGCCACATCAGCGCTGGTCACCTCGCCGCTCAGGGCCGCGAGTCGCTGCCCGAAAGACCGCACCAGGCTCGGTGTCGCCCGGCGTGCCACCTGCCACAGCTGCTCGGCCCGCGGGCGGCCCATCCTGCCCACACCCACGCCCACAACCCGCAACGCCCGCCTCAGCTTGACACCCGACGCGTGGACCCGATCGGCCAGGTCCTGCACCTGGTCGATCTCCATCGTGCCGAGCGCATCGCGCAACCGGTGAAGGCGGTTCCACAGCTTATCCACCCGGTCGGCCGCCGCCAGGAAGTCGTCAGCCGTCACGCCTTCCTCGGTCGCAACCGGCTCCGCCGGCTGCGGCAGCACCAGGACAACCCCGATCGCCGCCAACCGCTCCATTACCGGAGCGCCCCACAACGACCAGGTGTCGTTGGCCATCTGCTGGATGATCTCCAGCGCGGGTCTGTCAGACCGTGCGAGAGCCTCCCTCAGCTCCCCGAGGTTTGGCCTGAGCCCGTCGATAGCGGCTTCCGCCTCGACCAGCCGGTCATACCGCGCTAGCGCCCCCAGTGCGGGCTCTTCGATCGCCGAGTAGCGGCCGTACACGCGGGCCACGAGCAAGTCCAGCTGAGCCAGCCCCGCCTCCGGCGCGGCCGCCCGATCCACCCACTTCCCCTTCACCACCCCGTCGGCGGCGTCGGCGAGGGCGCGGCCCACCGGACCGGTCGACGGGTCCAAACCCGCAACCGAGCCTGGCCGCTCCGGCACTGCCGGATCGGGCTCCGGATCCAACCGGTCGTCCGTCAGCTGGCCCGCTGGCGGATTCCCCGACCCGTCCTCGCGCGGGTATGGGCGGGTCAGCTCACCCTGCTGCCACAGCCCCTCCGGTTCGTGGCCGGGGTGGTCCAGACCCAGGAGCCGATTCACGTCGCGTGGCAGGGACACGACCTGTAGGTGACCTTCACCGGCCTCGTCGCCGGGCCGGCGCACCCGGTCGGTGACCGTGCGGACCTGAGCCGCGAGGTGCGGATCGTCCAGGACGTGACCGACCACGGCACGCCAGACCGTCGCCGGATCTGGTGACGCCTCGACATCGGCGGCGACGCGGGTCAGGTGCAGGTCGCCCTCCCGCTCGGCCAACGCGACCCGCAATGTGGACAGCACCGACCGGGCGACGGTGACGACCGGATCGGCCGGTTCCGGCTCGGCGGACCGGAGCGCGGCGGCCACCCGTGCGCGAGCGTCCACCGCCGCGCGCAGCGCCTGGCGGCCGGCCGCGGCCGCGGGCAGCGGCTGCGGGAGGTGATGGGCGATGTCGAAGAGTTCCACCAGACCGTCGGCCGGGCTCGCCGGGGCGATGCCCGCGTCCGTGGCCAGGGATCGCAGCTGCTCGTCCGCGGCGAACGACGCCGCGGCCCCCCCGGTCGCCACGACGTCGAGCCGGGCGGCCGTCTCCAGCGCACGCTCCAGTTCCGGGAAGTCGAGCGGGATGCCGTAGGTCCTCCACAGGCGCAGCACCGCTGCTTCGTGCCCGGCACCGGCCGGGCCGCCGTCGGCGCCCACCCGCGCGACCTCACCCCGCTCGGCGAAGGCCGTGCGGTTGAGGTGATCGGCAAGCAGTTGCGCGTGCTGGCGGGTCGGCACCGGCGACACAAGCCCCGCGGCGGGGTCGATTCCATAGTTGACATGAAGCCGGTCGACGTCGCCCCACGTGAGTGGCGCCGCCAATTCGAAACCCTCCAACGCGCGGATGTTGTCGCGATAAAGGTCGAAGGACAATGCCGGGTCGTAACCGTAGGACGTGACAAGTCCGAACACCCGGCGGGCGACGATGTGCTCGATATCTATCAGTGTCTTTAGTAGGCCCGCCCGCTCGACGTAATCGACATGGTCGGGCTCAAGTATCCGCGCCATTGTGGAGTGGCTCATCCACACCGCCACGAAGGCGGGCCCCGCCTGCCCGGTGACGTCACGGGCGGTCGCCGCCGTCGGCGGTGTGACGAAGACCGGCACCGCACCGGCCTCCACGACGTTCGCCGCGCCGCCCAGTGCCAGCGCCCGGCCCGGCGTGAGCGTGATGAAGTAGCCCTCGCGGACGGGGTGAGCGGCGACGGCGTCCAGGATCGCGAGGAGCGCCTTCGCGTCGTGGGTTGGATAGGCGGCACCCTCCCTATCGTTGAAGGAGGAGAGCTGCTCGACCAGCGACGCCCACCGGGCCCACTGGAACAGGTCCCGCAGCGCCTGCGCCTCGGTGGTGTCAGCGCCGGCGAGGCCCCTGCGCTGCGCCAGACGCAGCAGGTTCTGCCGGGAGGCGAAGGGCGAGTCGGGGCGCCCGCCCAGCTCGTCGTCGATGCGGCGGGCGGCGACCAGGTCATCCTCGGTCATGGGCCATTCGCCCGGCACACCGAACACCTCGTGGATGCGCCGGGCCGCGTACGCCTCGGCCTCGTCCGGCAAGCCGATCGACCCCGCGTACTCGGCCGCAAACGACCTGCCGGGCTGCGCGTTGAGGTGCTCCACGAGGGCGTGCGCCTGCCGCTCGGTCAACGCCTGCGGCTCCGGGGTGCCCGCACGTACCCCCGAATAGACATTGACGCGAGCGACGTCTGTCCAGAGCAGGTCGGTCGGCTGCAGCGCGGATTCATGGCGTCGCATCCGGCGGTTGTCGAGCCCCGCGGCTTCGGCGCCATGGGTGTAGTGGGTGGCTGCGGCCACGCGACGCCAGACCCGCGGAAGCGGGAACCGGGCGATCAGCAACCCGAGCGGTCCCTGACGGGCGAACAGGTCCCGGTCGGCCGGGTTCAACCTTTCCACCACCGACTCGCTGTGCAGCCGGGCGACGACCAGACCATGGGGCGGCTCGGACGCCGGCGCCAGGTCGATGATGGGCAGCGCCGGGCCGGGCGAGAGCTCACCGGCTGGACGGTCGGCCGCCGCCAGCGGCAGGATCAGCGCTAGACCGTCCACGATGGACTTTTCCGCGGTGTCGATCAGGTCCGCGAGACGCTCGGGGTCGTCGACCGGGTACGACGTACCGAACCGTTCGTTGAACGCCCGCAGCGCCCGCACGGCGACCGCACGGGTGCGGGCCGCGTCGCCCCGGTCCGCCTCGTCCGGCAGCGGGTCGGGCACCACCAGTTCGACCAGGCGCCGGTGCGCCGCCAGGACCATGCCGAGCGCGGACGCGGTCCGGTGCCAGCGCGGGTCAGGCGAGGCCCCCAGCTCTTCGTCCACCTGGACGACGATCGGTGGCAGTTCCTCGTCGTCCCGGTAGAGCTCGTCCGTCCTCGAGAAGACCCAGCCGCCGAACGCCTCGCCGGCCCGTTCGTACTGCTCGAGTGCCTCGTCGAGCTCGCGGAGGGTGGTGTGGGATGAGCCGGCGAGGGCGGCCAGCCGGGCGAGCTCGAAGCGGGACGAGCGCAGGCCCTCGGTCCGGGTGATGAAGTCGATCGCCCGCCGCCGGAGACTTTCACGGACGGGTTGCAGGCGCGGATAGAGCTCCTCGGGCGCGAGCACCGGGCGATCGGGGTTCAAGTGGAACACCGCGTCCACCCCGCCGTGCCCGCCCCACAGGTAGCCCACCGGCTCGCGGTCGGGGTGGCCGATGCGCAGCGGGCGGACGGGGTCGAGCAGGACCGCCGCCAGACCGAGCGCGGCGAGTTCGATGTCGGCCAGCGACTGGGCTTCCTCGGCGCTGCGCGGGCCGACGAACTCGACCGCGTGCAGGTACCGGGCCCGCACCGTCGCGTCGTCCACGTCAAGCCCTCGACTGCGCAGCAGGTCGGCCAGCGGGTGGTCACCCTGGCCAGCCGCGTACCGGTCGAGGTCGTCGCGCAGGCGCTCCAGCACGAACCGCCGCAACTCTCTCGCGCCCGCGACAGGATCGGCGAACCTGCGCAGGATCTTTACGATCGGGTCAAAGAACGACGCCAGCAGAACGAGTTCGACGCGGGTCGGGTCCCCGTCCACACTGATGTGGCGGCGACGACCGACCATCCGCTCGACCCGTCGCCGGTACTCCACGGTGGCCTCCTGGCGGGCCCGGTTGTCGGCCTCCACCACCTTGGCCCACAGGTCACGGAGATCCTCGTCCCAGCCCCGGCCAAGCGGTGAACGAGCCGCTCCGGAATCGTCCAGCGCCGGACGACTCGACCAGGCGGCTATCTCCGGCGCGTACGGTGCGGGCCTGAACACCATCGCCAGCGGCTCGTCACCGGGATCGGGATCGGGATCGGGTGACAGCGGCGTCGCCGCCGGCAACGGCGTCTGGTACGCCTTGACCACCTCGGCGAGTTCTTCGATACGACGTACCCCCGCCACGTTGCGCGCCTGGTCGAGCAGGTAGTCGGTCATCTGATGGCGCCATCGCCGCTCGGGCCCCGTCTCCACCATTCGCCCGTACGCGAGCGCCTCGGCGGCCGCGGCAGGCAACAGCCAGCCGTCTGCGGGGTCGTGCTCGTTGCGGTAGATGAACTCACCGGTGAGCCGCCGCACGAACACCCTGTCGGCGCGAACCGGGCTGTCCGGGCCGGCGCTGTCCAGGGCCTGGGCGAGGTGCAGCATCCGCTCATTCGCGTCACGGGGTAGGCGAACCTGTGCCGGCGAGGCGCTGCCGTAGTCAGCGAACAGGGCGTCCATGACGCCGACGTGCTCCGGCGCGGCCAGCAGGTGCACATGGATCCGGTAGCCCGCCGATCGGTAGTGGGCCAGCAGATCCTCGAACCCGTCCCCGGTTGCCATCGCCGCTTCGACCGTGACGTCGAAGGGGCCGGAGCTGACCCTGGCGTGCGCCCGGTCCCACCAGAACCGCGTATCCTCGCTCACCCGGTCCGTGGCGGTTGCCGGGTTCTCGCCCCGGGCCAAGGCGTAGCCGGGGTGATACTCCGCCAGCGTCTCGATACTCACGACCGCACCAGCCACGCCGCGCGCGCGGGATGAGCGTGCATGCTCGGTCAGGCGGCTCAGGATTGCCCCGGCCGGGCCGGCGACGAACTCCGCGACCGGCCGCGCTCGCGCGGTTAGGCGCTCGAACTCGTTGGCTTCGATGTGCTCGTCGAAGATCCGCTGGCGCTCCTCGTCGCCCAGGACCACACGGACCGGTGCCAGCCCCAACAGCTCGACCCGTCGCGCCAGCGACACCCCGCCCGGGTCCCGCAGCTCGGCGAGCGGCAGCGGAAGCCGCAGGGCCCCGCGACGCCCGGGCGGAAGTTCGCGGAAGACCCGGACGATCTCGGCGAGCAGGCTCGGCACGTCGTCGACTCCGGAGACCCGGATGGTCGCCGTGCCCGCCGGAGTCCGCTCGTCGTCGAGTGCTGCGCGCTCATCCGGGCTCGGCGGCTGGTCCGTCCGGTGGATGAGGATGACGCCGTTGTCGCCGGCGGACCGCGTCGAACTGACCGGCGTCCGCGGGACAGCGGAGCTCTCGGTGCCGAGGTGGGCTTCGGTCGGCTCGCTCGGGCCGTCGTCCCAGAAGACCGGTTCCGGCGGAGGGAGGACGGGCTTGCGGATCGGCGGCGAGATGCCCCCGCGCAGGCTGTCGGCGAGCCCCATCCCCAGCATCGGCCGCGGCTGGGACGCGTCGGCGGACCCGTCGAACAGTTGGAACGTATCGATGTCGACCAGATAGCTCTGGCCCTCGCTCCGGCGCAGGTCCGCGGCGAACACATCGCCGGTGGCCGGGTCGGTGTGCACCCGGCCGGCCGAGCCCACAATGAGCCTGCCGGTCAGCGTGGCGAGCCTCTCCAGGATGGACGACTCACCGCGGCCCAACCACGAACCGGTGAACGCCAGCACCGTGCCCGGACGGTGACGCGGGTCGCCGAAACCGAGTGGCACGAGCACCTCGCGGTGGAAGTCCTCCGCGGTCATCGGCAGGCGATCGCCGTTCTCGATATAGACCGTGTCCCCGACAACCACCGACCTCAGGTGGAAGACTTCCACGCCCTCGATGTGCGGGAACGCCATCGCGGCGTGGAACTCGTTCGAGCGGCGCGCGTCGGGGTCCGACCGTGGATCGGCGGTGGAAGGCCGTACCTCGGTCCCTGACGGCGCACCCGCCACAGCAGCCGACATCTCAGCCACCAGCGCCGGATCCGCGTCCGGAACCTCAGGCTCCGACGGCGAACCCGCCACAGCACCCCGCACCCCGGCCGCCAGCGGCGAATCCGCAATGGATTGCCGTACGTCGGACCCGGACGACGAATGGGTGGAGTGCCGGCTCGGCAGCCAGTACCCGGCGGGAGTCACCACCCCGAAGGAGGGCACCAGGTTGTTCTCGATGCTCATCCTGGGCGAGGCCAGGAGCACGAACAGATCGTGCACCCAGAAGGTCAGCGTGACCGGACCCCGCCTGGGCATCCGGAGCAGGCCGCGGGCCGCGCGCGCGTCCACCGTGACGTGGACCAGCGCGTCGGCGTTCATCCGCAGACCCGGCATCGCCCGGAGCCGGGCGACCATCTGGGGCAGCGTCCGCAGCGCCGCCGCCGTGGTCGACCCGGACGCCTGCCGCAACCCGACGCCGAGCGTGACCAACATGCCCGCCCACAGCACCAGCAGGTGGCCCTCCTGCGACCGCTCCTGCGCGGAACCCTGACCCTGCCTGTGGTCGACACTGAACAGATCCGAGTACGTCTGCCAGCTGTTGATGTAGTTCTGTACCCGCGGGTTGAACAGTTCGGCCTTGATCGTCAGCTCGCCGTGCGTATCGGTCCACGCGCCCCCGGCGGCGACGAGCGGCATCGTCAGTCCTTCGAGCAACGACGCCAGCCGCATGAACACTGGAGCCGACAGCAGGTCGCTGATCGCGTTCAGGCTGCTCTGGGAGGGATTGGTCAGCTCGCGCACGGCGCCGGGCACGGAAGGTGCCCCCTCCGCCGCGCCCGCCAGGCCCCGCAGGCGTGCGAGCACCGCGCGGTTCAGCGCGGCAATCGCCTCGGGATTCGGCCGCACGGCGATCAGATCCCGCTCGTCGAGTTGGCGCTTCGAGACCGGCAGCGGCGCGGCGTCCGCCGGGAGTTCGCCGCCGGACAGTTCCCACACGCGGCGGCCTTCCGTCGGCGCCGGAACGGGCTCGATCGGGGCGAGGAAGAGGTCCCGCGGGACGATCGCCCGGTGTAGCACCTCGTCCAGCACGGGTGGGTAGGTTTTCGTACGGACGAGCCAGCGCCCGAACCCGAGCAGCAGGGTGGCGAGGAGGCGGGACGGCACCCAGGTCACGACCGTTTGGGCCCGCAGTTGGCGGGATCCGACGTACTGGCCGGCCTGGCCGGGGACGGCGATCTCGTCCCACGCCTCGCCGCCGTGCCCGAGTCCGTGCCGGTTGACGCTGCTTCGCGCGCTCCTAAACCCGGCGATGGGCCCGAGCAACGTGCCGAGCACCTTGTTCAGTAGGTCGGAAGCGGCTACCGCCACCCCGACTCTGCGCTCCGTCACCGCCGTCGTCTGGTTCCGGTGCACCGTGAACACCGTCACGACGGTCTTGGCGACCACCTGTTGCAGCCGGTAGCGCGGACGCGCGTCGGCGCCGGCGGCGCTACCGGCGCTACTACCGGCGCTACTACCGGCGCTATCGGCGTCGCTCGGCGGCTCCAGGCTCAGCACCACCCGGGCGACCTTGCGATGCAGGGGACCGGACTTGGTCGCGACCAGCGTGATGCCGGTCAGCAGCGAGTCGGCCAGCGTGGTCATGCTGCTCTCGTTGAGGACCGGGTTGCCCTCGACCACCCAGGTGGCATCGCGGAACTCGGGCGGCAGGACCGCGGCCACCGCGGCCTGCCAGGGGTTGGTGTTCGGCGCGGCTTGCTCACCGCCGATCAGGGCGAGCTGGTCGGTCAGGGCGCCGGCGGGAAGCTCCGCCAGCTCCTCGGGGACCCGCGGGCCGTGGTCGGGCTCCGATCCCTGGGTTTCCTGCGAGTCACCCCAGGACGACGCCGTGTCCTCCCAGTCGTGCTCCACGACCGGGTCGAGCTTGGCCAACGGACCGAGGCCGAGCCGGAACGGCAGGTCGGTGGCGGTCGTCGACCTGTCGATGGTGACCGGCCTTGGCCGCTCGTGGTCGTCGGGCTCCGCCAGGGGCGGGTTGGCTCGCTGGTCCAGGTCCAGTGTCCGGCCGACCGGGCCGGGCATGGTGCCAGGGTGTAGCTGGGCCTCCCGATGCCTTTCCAACTCCCACGCCACTCGATCGTCGCGCAGCTCGGGGTCGGTCCACTCCTCGATGAACGGTCCGGCGAATGGCGGGACGGTCATGGCCCAGTCAGGTTGCGATACAGGAGAGTCGATGCCGGCAGGGGCACCCGCATCAGCCGGCAGGGTGGTGACCGGGGTGCCGTTCTCGGGGAGTTCCGGAACGACAGGCAGCTGTTCGGGCGCCTGCCGGTCCATCGGCCGGAATCGCGTCAGTCCGTCCTCGATGTGTACGTACCGGGGGTCCAGCAAGCGCTTCGCCTTGCGCAGCCGGGTCCTGCCGTCGCGGCCGACCGCAACCGGGGCGGCGACGGGGCGGCCGTCCGCGCGGCTTCTGACGACGGTGACCTGCCAGATCACATCGCTCACCGTGCGCTCGTGGCGCTGGGTGGTCTCGGTGCGGCTACCCGCCTGCGCCTCGTGCGACCGCGTGCGCTCGCGGCGCTTGCCGCGGAAACCGCCGATGCCGCCTTCGCCGAGGGTCCCGGAGTAACCGATCTGGGACCGTTCCATGAGTCCCCCACCGCCGGCGAAGCCCGGGGTCTTCGCCGCGCCATGGCCGATCGACGGGCCACCCAGCTTTTCGTCCATCCGCATGAACTCGACCGGCGGCTCGCCCGTGCGGCGCTGGCGCAACGGCTGCGGGGACAGGAACACGTCGTACCTGCGGGAGGTCAGCCAGCGCTTGGTCACCAGGCTGGCATGCCCTTGGCCGTGCATGACCGCACCGAGGAGCAGCGACGTGTCCACCGCCCGCGCGGCCAACACCCGCGCCTCGGAATCGGTCACTCCCCGGCGCCACCATGCCCGTCGGCGCGGCAGCATCTTCTCGATTCGTTCCCGCAGGGCACGGGAGCCGAGCACGTCCGTGGGCACGTCGTCGATCGTCACCGGCGCGCGCCCGGTGCCGTCCTCCGCCCCCAACGCGGCCTCAGCCTTCGGCTCGGGCAGGTCGGTCACCCCGCGCGCATCGGCCCTCGCCGTGGCCGTTCGCCGCGTCAGGTCACCGGAGTCGGACGCGTTTGTGGACACGTCGTCCGTCGACACCGCGGCGGTCTCGGCCTCCTGCTCGGTCAGATCGGTCACCCGGGGCGCGTCCGCCGTCGCCGTGGCCGGCGTGACCGTCATGAACTCGGGAACCAGGTAGCGGATGGCCGAACGCGCGCTTCGGGGGGTGGCCTCCGCGGACTCGATGAGCCGCCACTGCCAGCCGTTGCCGCGCAACGCGCGCCATACCGACCGCGGCAGCGACAGGAACCAGCTCATCAGCCCGCGACGGATCTCGACGGTGACGGCGAGTTCGTGGTGGGCGTTGTAGTCGAACGACCGCGCTGGCCCCTGGTAGCGGACCGCACGGATCCGGACCGCGGTGGTCGCCGTGGAGGTCGTGTGCTCGCGCCCGGCCGTGGCGCTGAACCACCCGTACGGTCCGGGGCGGGACCACGTGATGAACCTGAACAACAGGCCGAACTTGACCGTGAGGGTCATGCTCCACGAGGGCTTCGACGCCTCGGTCACCGCGGACAGGCCGCCGGGCGCCAAGTCGATCTTGGCTTCCGCGACCCGGCCGCGGCCACGCGGTTCGGCGTCGCGGTGGAACCGCACGGCATAGTGGACGCGGGCCTGCCCGCCGCGGACCGGTACCTCGTCCACCCAGGTCAGCGTGTCGCCACCGCCGAGCTGGACGTGGTGGTTGCGCAGTGCCTCGCCGCCGACCCGGGCGCTGGCCTTCCAGCGCTCGAACGCCCCGGCGAGCGGATCGTGGCGGCCCGGGCGCGTCACCTTCCCGAGCGCCTCCCGGGTCATCGCCACCAGGTGGCCCGGGAGATCATCGGCCACGGCCAGCCACTCCACGGCGGCAGAGCCCGTGCTCCGTCCCGCCGCCAGGGCGTCCGGCGGTTCACGCCGCTCCTGCGCGGCCGGTTGGGTCGCCGCCTCGGCCGGATCCTTCGGGCCCGGATCCCGGTCCGGAGCCAGGTCCTGCCAGACATCCATCGGGAAGGTCTCCGGATGCGCCATCGCCCTGCGGAGCATGTCCTCGAACCGCTCCTGCTGCTGCACCGGAACCCAGACGAACAGTTCGGTGGCGTCGCCCACCGTGGACCTCGCCGGCACGCCCGGCATCTCCGTGACGACATCCGACCCCACGTACACGGTCAGTCGATAGCGGACGGAGTCACCGACATAGGTCATGTTGCGCACGTCGACGCCGCCCGCCTTGGCACCGGACGAACGGGCCGACCCGTGCTCAAGGTCGATCTTGACACCGCCGACGAAGCTGACGCTGATCCGCTTGAACAGCACCTCGAAGGCCGCCAACAGGTCGGCCAGGATGACGCCGAACGTGCCCCGATGTTCCGTCTCCCCGGCGCTGGTGACGACGCGCTGCGCGCTCTGCACCACGGGAGCGAACGTGGTGTCCATCGGCTCCGCGTTGAGCAACCTCACCTTCAGCGGGGCGGCTGACACCTTCCTGCGGCTCTTGAAGCCCGGCGACGGCGCCCCGGATGCGATGAGGTTGTGGATGTGCGCGTGGAACGTGGACTCGCTGACCCATGACGAGATCGCGTCCCGGGCCTTCGCGGTCAGCGGCTTGCGGCCGCTGTCGAGCCGGGCGAGAACCGCCGCACGGGGCCGGTCAAGGCCGGGCACCGAGTCCAGCGTGAAGAACGTGTGCTGCAACGCGATCGTCAGGGCCTCCGCCTGCGCCTCCGCCCGCGTCAGCGGCCGCGCGGCCCCAGGGTGCGCCACGTCCTCGATCGCGTCCAGGTACGTCTGCGCGTCCATGCCCACACGTCGGGTCCGGTCCGGCTTCTCCCGCGGCCCGACCAGGCCGATCCCGTCGGACAGCGGGGCGGCGGGCAACCGCGCGGGCATGGTGGTCTCCGGCGCGGCAGGCACCTCCTCCTCCGGGAACTCGACCCGGACCACTCCGCGCAGCGAGCCGGTCCAGGACTCCTCGCCGATCCGCGGCTTCGAGCGCGACCACCGTCGTGGCATCGCCACGCGGCGGACCTCGGTGCGCACCGACCAGTCGCCGAAGTCGAAATACACCGACAGGCCCGACAACTCCAGGAAGCTTCTGGTCGTCGAGACCACGGCGTGGCTGCTGGCGTCGGTGCGCGAGCTGGTCGCGAACGGGCCGGCGCGTAGGAAGTTCTCGGCTGCGGGAATGAAATCTCGCATGCCAATAGTCGCCATCGCCTGCTTCCGGTCGCCGACGTCCGTGTCGTGCTGATGGTGCTCCTCGCGGCCGGCGACGGGCGGGCTGTGCCACTCCTCGCCCGGCGCGTTCTGTTCGGCCAGCTGCAGGGGCACGTACTCGGCCAGGCCCAGGCGGCCCATGTCCATCCGGTACCGGACCCGATAGGTCCGCGTGCGCAGCCCTCGCCGCACGGTCACGTCCAGCGGCACGCCGTCGACGTTCTCCAGCATCTGTTGGGCCACGCCGCGCGTGCCGTCGAGCGCGATGCGGGCCAGCAGCGCCTCCCGCACCGCGGCAGACAGCCTGGCATCGAGCGACGGGTCCAGCGCGTCAACCATCGTGTCCACGAACGACTCCGGGTCGGTCAACGAACGCCGCTGGCCGGCGGTACCGGCCCCCTCCGGCTGTGCCGGGCGGAACCACAGGAGCCGCCCGTGGTGGCCGGTCGCCCACCGGCGGCGCGTCGGCCGTCCCCGCTCGTTCGTGGGGCCGTACGGGTCGGGATCGCCGAAACCGGGCGGCAGCAGCCGCGGCCGGTCATTGCGGTACTGCCACATCGCCAGTTCGTCGCGCAGCCGATAGTCCGCCCTGTCCCGTACGGTGGGCAGCGTCGCCACGACATCGTCGGCCGTCCTCGCCCGTTGCACCGCGTGCTCGTGGGCGAGATCAACCAGGATCTGCTGCTGCTCGTTCAGCGGCGCCGACCTTCCCCGGTACGGGCCGTGCAGTCCCTGTAGCGGCCTCATCACCAGCGGCGCGAACCGCACCTGCGCATCGCTGGTCGCCGTCAGGCCCAGGATGTCGGCGACCAGCGTCACCCGCTCGTCAGCGGCGGCGCTCACCTGCTCCGGCGTCGCATCCCGAACGATCCCCTCGTCGAGGTCCAGGACCAGCCCTCGTGCGGGGTCCACCAGCACATTGCCGGACCAGCGCCACTCGTCCGCCGCAACCATCACTCCGTTGCGCAGCACTGTCCGTCCGTCGCCGCTGAAGTGCGCCCGGCCCAGGCCGTAGATGCCGGCCCGCACCGGCGTGTACCAGGTGTCGGCGGCTGGAACCAGCCGACGCGGGCGCTCCGGCGTCTTGGGGCGGTCCGGCTCCGGTACGTCCGCCACCGCTTCGGGGACGTTGACCGGACGCAACCATCGGCTCGGAGCCTCCGCTACCAGGCGCTTCAGCTCGTCCCCGCCGACAACGGCGTCGGGGGCGAAGGAGACCCGGCGGGTGGTGGAAGCCACAACGGGAGACTTGTCGCCGGGGTCCACCAGCGGACTCGCGCCCTCGGCGGGGACCGGGCTCATCGGCGCGCTCGTCTCCGCGCTTGTCCACTCCTCGTCGAGGACCGGAGTTGTCGGTTCCGAGCTCTTCCCCTTGCTCGACACCGACAGGGTCCTCGAACTGATCGTCTCGGGCGTACCCAGTTCGGACCCGCCGGAAATGACCCGCCGCAGGGATGGGCGGGTCCGGCCGGCCGGCCGCGGGTGCGCAGGCATCCTGATGGGCGGCGGCGCCGCCAACTCCGGCTCTCCATAGGGGAGAGCGAAGTGCTGGTCGTCCAGCATGACGCCGGCGTCGGTGCGGGTCAGCCGGCCCTGCGACTCGCTGGCGTCGATGGCGGCGGCGACTTCCGCCGGTAGCTGTGTGATTCGTCCGTGCCCGGTACCGGTGATGAGGGTGCCTGTGCGGCGGTGTAGCAGTCCCCCGCCTGGCATGTCGGGTTGCCCGGCGACGTGGACCCACTCGTCGGCGCGCGCCCATTCGTCGCCGGGCAGCAGGATGCTGCCGTCGGAAAACACGTAGTACATCGATGCCGCCGACCGGTGCTCCGACGGGACGTGCACCGGCCGCCACGGCGCGACGTCATCGGCCGGCGCGGACGGCCAGGTTCCGCCGCGGCGGAGGGCCCCCGGCCTGGGTGAGGTAGCCGCCGACCGAATCCGCGTCACCTCGGCCGCCGAAACGCTGCGCTGCGGTGGCGCGGGATGGGAGGAACCGTCCCTGCTGGTGAAGGGAAGATCAACATCGGTGCCGTGCAGCGCCACGCCCCGCTCGGTCCTCGCCAGCCTCCCTTGGGGGCTGATCCCGAGACCGACGCCGGCGGCCCCGCTGCGCAGCCACGGATTGCCGCCCGCGGCGGGGGCAACGATCTCCGTCCCGCTCTCGTGTACGAGACGGATCGGCCCGTCATCCTCGGCCGGCATCAGGGACCAGCCCTGCGCCGGCACGAGCGTGCCATCCGGCAGCCGAATGTTGCCCAGCTCGTCGATGTGGATCGTCGTTGCCGTGTCACCGGTCGGGTCCGGGAGATCGGCGGTCCACCAGTCGTGGCCCGTGCCGGGAGTGTCAAGGCCCAA
>NZ_BBQH01000023.1 GCF_018397995.1 Rhizomonospora bruguierae | reverse complement strand
CTAAGAGGGCCGAAGCCCTTCGGTTGCGGATGGTCGCGCGTGCTGAACGCGCGGAGCGGCGGCGGAGCTTGCGGGCGATGGAAGACCCTGTGACTTCCGGAATCTTGGATGACCTCGATGTGCTCGATTCGGACCCTGCAGTCGATGCGGACGTCGAGGCGGCGAAGGGTGCGCGTAGACGGTTGACCACGATCGCGGGACGCGCAAGCGACCGGTTCGACCTCGCCATCATCGACGAGTTGTTCGATTTGGTGGAGACGGTCGGTATGAGTGAGCTTTTGGAACCGCTGCGGCATCTTGCGTCCCGGCGCCCCGAGCTTGCGGACCGGCT
This sequence comes from Rhizomonospora bruguierae, assembly GCF_018397995.1. Lineage (GTDB taxonomy): Bacteria > Actinomycetota > Actinomycetes > Mycobacteriales > Micromonosporaceae > Rhizomonospora > Rhizomonospora bruguierae. The sequence continues at coordinate 126,948 of NZ_BBQH01000023.1, read as the reverse complement.
AGTTGCGGCTGCGTTGGCAGCGTTGCGGAGCAGGCCGAGTATCGAGGCCGGCCGCTGCCTGACCGACCACGTCAGCCTGGTCGACCCGGCAGCTGTAGACGACGCCGTGATCTGGTCGGCCGTGGCGTTGGCCGGGTCGAAGACGCCGGAGGACCACCACTTCTCCGGCTCGACACCCGTGGTCCAGGCGAACGACCCCGGCCCGTTGCGGGTCCTGGCCGACATATCTCGTGAGGCTCTGGTCGCGCGGTTGGCCGCGATGCTTCCCCGCCCTGCGGTGACGAGCATTATCACGGCGCCCCACCATCGGCCGCCGCCGGTGTCTGACTTCGACCGGCGTGCAGCAGCGGGCGCCATCGAGCATCTCGCCAGCACCCACCTGCAGGTTGCGCTCGAACTGCTCCCGAACCTGGCGGTGTCGCTGGGCGTTCGTCCGGAGGACAGCTACGACCCGGGCACGGTCGGGACCGTGGAGCGTGCGCTCGGGCGGATGCTTGTCGCCGCTCCAGCTCGCGTGGTCGAAATGCTCGAGGACGCCGGGAAGCACGCTTCGGAAAAGATCCGTGACGGGCTGGTCGGTGCGGTCCGTCATGCGGTCGACATGATCGACACCGACTACGTGCACCGGCGTGCCCACGACCCTGTCACCAGCCCCGAAGCAGCTGCTGCAGTCACAGATGCGGCCTTCGCCTTCCTGCTTGCTCGCACCGACGAGTCCTGGGGGCATGAGGTCACATTCTCTGCGGCGGAGACCATCGAGCGGATGGGACGCTGGCACGGCGGCAGCCTGATGTCCGAACATTTGGACGCAACCCTCGGCGCGTTCGTCACGCTGACTCGACAGCGGGAGAAAGCCCCGAGAAGTGCCCTCACCTTGACCGCACCACCAGACCCGTTGGCCGGGATGGAGGCATGGTCGCGGCGGAACAGCCTGTACCAGTCCGCACGGCGGCTTCTCAGCGCGGTCGAGTCGGCGTCCGCGACCGACCCGCTCAAAGTGAGCCGAACCGTGACCGCGCTCATCACGAACGAACGTGACAGCGAACTCGGCACCGAGGCGGTCATGCCGCTTCTCGCCACGCTCGGAGAGGTCGGCCGCCGGCACGGCGACCAGCCGGAGGTACTCCAGGCGATCCTGCCGACGCTGCACACCTACCTGGTCGACGCTGACCCCGGTTCACGCTCGGCTGCGCTAAAGGCGTGGACAACCATCGGCGCAAGGCACGCACTTCCCTCCACGGTCGCGGATCTGCTGCCGGCGTTGACCGGCGACGCCTACGTCGTCATGGTCGACGCTGTTCTCGGCGCTGCCTGCCGCCTGTCGTGGACCGCGCAGGACGCCAGGATGCAATTGGCTATGTACGCATACCGGGTGATGGAGGGCATCAACGTTACCGAACACCTCGAGACCTTTCTGGCGGCGCTGGCCGCACTTCGCAGTCACGTCCCTGACCCGGATGCGGTCGCCATGCTGGAAAAGCGGGCGCTAGCGCGGGTTCCCGCGATGGAGTGGCACCAAGCATCGAAACTCGCTGACCAGCCGTGGCAGCCGGATGCTCGGGTTGCTTCCGAGCTCGCGGTGCTCTGGCTGGCGCTCGCCCCGCGAAGCACCTACGGGTTGCGGCAACGCGACGAAGCCGAAGAAGCACTCAACGGGCTTCTCGACTGCGGCGCCGGCCTGTTAGGTCTGCCCGCCGCGGACATCATCGACATTGGGGCCCGGCACTCGCCAGAATCGCATTACGGATCGATGGAGTATGCCGAGGTACTCGCCCGTGCCGATCGACGCGACGACGTAGCCACGCTCCTTCAGGCCGCGCTGGAACGCATCCCGCACGAACCGGCACGCAGCCCCCAGCGTGCGCTCACCGCACTCGCACTTGCGGTCGCACGGCTACAGGTGACCCTCGCAACCGAACCCGCCGAAGACGTGGACAGCGCGACGATCGGTGCGGCAATCGATTACGTCGGCGCCGCTATCGCCACCTGCTTGGGCCACTCCGAGGACAACCTGCGTTGGCTGCGGCCGTTTGCCCGAGCTGCCGCGGTCCGTGCCGCACTCATCTGCGAGCTACTCGACTTGCCTACCCCCGGAGATGTCACCACAGCGCTCGCCGACACCGCGACCAAACGCGGTCACGCGCATGCGGCGGAACCGACTGATCCGGCCGAGAAGTTCACCGGCCGCGCCAAAAGCCTACGAGCCCTTAGCACCGCCCTCCGAAGTGGCGGGAAGTCCACCGGCACCGCCACCCACACCGGCGTGGCCATCACCGCCCAGCTGCTCGACAGCATCGCGCACCTACTCGACGCCGAGGCCGCCGACCTGAACGCCGACCTCACCCAAGCTGCAGCACACCGGACTGCAGCCCAACGCAGAGCTGCCGCAATCGACCTTGCCGCCCACCGGGACGACGACCCGCTGCTGCCCCGGGCACGCGACCTACAAGCTCTCCTCGCCACCCCGGCCGACAGGGCGGCGTCTCCCGACCTGGAACGAGTCCTCGTGATGGCTGCGGCACTACCGGCGCCACTGCTGTTCATCAGAGCCCCCTCCCGGCGCGGACACGCAGTCGGTCCATGGAAGCCGCCAGCCGACCCCGACCCCGACAGCCCTACCGTCGCTGTCGCGCTCGTCTCCATCGACGACAAGCTCCTCACCGGACCGGCCATCGTAGACCCCGGCCTTACCCACACCCTTACCCTCCAGGTTCAGACCGACCCGTGGCCCTCCTGGGCGCAGCGCCTGGACGCCGAATTGGTCAGCACGCTGAACGACACCGAACTCCAACGGCCCGCGCTGACCTGGCAACCGCACCAACACACCGACGACCCGAACACCTACGAAGGATCCGGCACACTCCACGTCCGCTACGCCGTGCCCACCACCCAACACGCGCCACCCGTCCTCATCCGCCTCAGCTGGCGTGGCATCGACGAGGATGGCAACCCAAGGAGCCAACCCCTCGACGTCGCCGGCCACCGCGAGTTCCGCGTCCGCCCCTACGACCCCACCCGCGACGCCACCACCCAGTACGAGGTGTTCGACGAACACCTCCTCGCCATCTATGAACAACTCGCCGCCGCCGGCTACCCGCATAACCGGCTCCAAGCCTTCGCACGCCTACTCAACGCCATCTCCCGCGCCGGCCTCGCCATGACCTGGAACAAGAAATACCGCCGCGGCCAGTACGTCAAGGAACGTCAGTTCCACGACGACCTGCACGCAGCGCTACTCGCCGACCCCACTCTCGAGGGGCGCGTCGAACGCGGAACCGCGCTCGCCCACGGATTCCTCGACACCCGACACGACCGCATCACCGCCGAGTTGAAGGTCGCACGAGATCAACCCGTGACACCCCAATCAGCAACGAAGTACATAGGCCAACCAACCCAGTACGCCGCCGCCGACGGCACACGGCTCTCCATCCTGGTCATCCTCGACATGAGCCGGAAGGTACTCCCCGTCGGCACTCCCGAGAACTACCTTTTCGTCCTCGGCCCCAAACAACACGGCATGACCAACCCGCATTCACCCAGCGTCGTAGTCACCCTCGTCATCAACGGCAACCTGCCCGTACCCAGCAGCTGGTCACGCCGAAGAACCCCGACAACCGACACACCTTGACCATCGGCGCCACGTGAGTTCCCGCTGCCCCACCCGCCGTGTGGTTTGTCGTAGCCGACGTGATCGGTGATTTCATCCTTCAGGACTGACTCCAGCACCCGAACGACTTGGTGTGGTCGAACTGGCTGATGACGAGTGGGCGTGCCTGCACGGTGGGCGCGGCGGGGTAAGTCGTCGTAGGCGTTGACTGTGTGCGGTTAAAGCCCGCAAAGGGCCTCGCAGCCGCCTCGTTCACCAGTCGGACGCCAGGCGGACCAGACCCGATATCACACGTGCGTCCACATTTCTGGCGCAGGGGAGTGTAGGCCCCGGCTACAGAGGATGACGTCCGGTCCGGCGGTAAAAGTCTCCAACCAGTGCACACAACAGCCTGGGGGTGGGATGTGCTCGCCCCCAGGAGTGCGATTTGAGCACCGCATCCGCGTCTGGGCTCGGCGGCGGAACTTCTTGCCCTTCGGGAGTCGGTCGCGCTGTTCCTCGCTGGCGAAGATCATGCGCTCTCGCCCCTGCTCCACCCCCTGCCGTACTGTGCCGACGAGCTTGCCGGTGGCTTCACGCATCACCGCCTTCTCGCCCACGAGGTCGTTAGTGAGAGCGACAGCGCGGTGCGGGCTGACCGGCCAGATGATGTGCGGTGCCGATATCAGGTCTGGACGTACGTTGCGCCTGAATGGAACCAATACCGGCGCATCGCATGTCATGAACCTTCCCTGAGGATCGTGCCAGACCTCGATCTGCCGAGTTGTCAGCACGTCGGTCGCCTCCCACATGGCCCGGAACAGCATCTCCGTATGAAAGCCAGCCAACCGGTGTGGGTTGTCGGGGTCATCGTTGATCGACTGATACTGCTCAGGATTCTGAGCGACCATCCACGCGTTGTACTGCAGGTGGAGGCGACGCTGCTGAAGGGTTCGCATCCGCTGGACCGCTATTGAGACCCCCAACCCCACAAGATCATCAAAGTCAAGGCTGTCCGGATCCTGCAGGTTGGCAAAGAGGACTTGGACTCGGCGGAGTTCTGAGTCAACGACGCCAAACAGCAACTCGACGCGGTTGTGGGGGGCGCCATCGGATCCTATGACCCTGTAGAAGTTCTCCTTGACGCAGACGTTCGCGAGGCCGAGCGGTGCTACGGTTCCGGTGATTGTGTCGAGAGTCCACACCCGTTTGCTGTCAAAGGACCACTGCCGAAGGTATGACTGTGGTACGTAGTGATGCCGGCGACTGACCGGATCTTGAGCAGCCTGCTGGACCAGCAGGCGCTCCATGTACTCACGTGCCCGCCCAGGCAGGGACTTGCCTGCTGCGGTGACTGGAACCTGCCCCCAGGGGTTGGCAACCGACTTCACTAGCCGCCAGCCCTCGATGGCATCCCTGCCCGTGTCGATCGCCATGGTGATCAAGACTAGTAGGTGGCCCCGCCGACAGCGAAGCCCCAGCATGCTCTATGCTGTGTAACCTGCCGACCCGGCGTCAACGACGATTTCCGCTGCTGGCATTGCTTCGTGTGGGGTCGCGGTATCGATCACCCCTCGGACACCAGTTCTCCGCATTGGTGCGCTTTTTCACGTGTTCGTGTTCAAGCGTCTTTGAACACCTCATCGACCCTCTGCCGTCGCCCCTGGCGGTGGCTGTGCGGGGGCGGGGGTGGTCGTGGTGATTGCCTCGTTCGTCCCACCGGTGATCCCCACGGTGGCCCCTGGCGGCACTGTCAGCGCCGGTCCGGCGGGTCGAGCCTGACGGCCGCTTCCCGTACCGGCGTTGAACGCCGGATCCCCATCAGCGACCGACACGGTCTACGCGTTGAGCGCGGTGGACAAGAGTGGCCGGGTCGCCGATCGCAGTATCGTCCGAGCGCTTGGCTGGATGCCGGGCCTCCGGCTGGACATCCGCGAGCAGGCCGGCATCATCGTCGCAATTGCGGCCCACGACGGGGTCCATCGCATCGACGACCGGGGCCATCTGCATCTGCCCTTGGCGGTGCGTCGGTGGTGTCGACTGGCAGCCGGGGACCGGGTGCTGTTCGCCGCCGACCGTGCCGCCGGTGTCTTGGTGGCGTATCCCCTCGCCGTGCTCGACCGGTTGTTGGCCGATGCTCCCGTTGCTGCGGCGGGGGGTGAGGCGGCGTGAACCAGGAAGGCGCTGGCCGCGCGGAGTTGGAAGCGGCCCGGCTGTTGCTGGAGCGGATGGGTATCTCGCCCGCCGACCTGCTGGATGTACGGCCGGCTCGTCCGCCGGTCCCGACGTTCGCCGAGTACGTGCCGGTGGTCGCCGCTGCCGTTTCGTCTGGAACGCGGCGGGCGTACGGCTCGTACTGGAACCGGGTGGTGCAGGCATGGGGTGATCGGCGGATCGACGAGCCGCGCCCGTCGGAGATCGAGCAGCTCCGCGCCCGGGTGCAGGCCAATGTGGTGGCGCGGCGTAACAACCGGGGTGGCCGGTCGGCTGCGGAGCATCTGGTGGCCGCGTTGCGGTGCCTGTATCGGCGGGCGGTCGCGGATGGGTACCTGGATGCGGCCGAGAACCCGGCGGTGAAGGTGGCCAAGCCGCGCCGGCTGCCCAGTACCCGGCGGGCGATCGGCGACGCCCGTTTGGCGGAGATCAATGAAGCGGCGGCGTCCACGGGGGATGATCCGGGGTTGGACAGCTTGCTGATCCGGCTGCATACCGAGACGGCCTGCCGCCGGGGCGGGGCACTCGCGCTACGCCCGCGCGATTTGGATCCCGATCAGTGTCCTGCGTTCCGCAGGTTCGCGTCGATATAGTCGGCGCTCGGGCCTGAAGGTGCAGGTCAAGGGGTCGGGGCCTGGCGGGAACCGCGAAATCGTCTAGTGACACGCCTGTCTGTGGATAAGTCTGTCTAGCTGTGGATCTATCGAGGTCGTCATAGTCGGTGTACGGTCTGGGTCGTGTACGTGAAGGCGTCGACGCGTAAGACCCGCGACGGGCAGACGATCCGCTACCTGCAGTTGGCCCACAACGAGTGGGATCCGGTGGCGAAGATGTCCAAGACGCGCGTGTTGTACTCCTTCGGCCGTGAGGATCAGCTCGACGTCGCCGGCGTGCGCCGCCTGGTCGACGCCCTGTCCCGGCTGCTGGACCCGGCCGACGCCCTCGCCGCGGCCGCACCGGCTGGCTTGTCGTTTGTGCAGTCCCGCCCGCTGGGCGGGGCGTGGCTGCTCGACGGCCTGTGGCAGCAGCTGGGCATCGGCAAGATCCTGCGCGGCATGCTCGGTGCGGCCCGCCGCGGGGTCGACGTCGAACGGGTGCTGTTCGCGCTGGTCGCGAACCGGGCGCTCAAGCCGTCATCGAAGCTGGCGGCGTCCGAGTGGGTCTGCCACGACGTGTACCTGCCCGGCCTGCCGCACGTCGGCGACGACGCCTGCTACCGGGCGATGGACGACCTGGTCGAGGTCGAGCCCGCATTGACCCGCGCGGTCTACGACCAGATCGCCGACCTGCTCAACCTCGAAGTCGACCTGCTGTTCTTCGACACGACCAGCACCTACTTCGAACTCGACGAAGCCGACGACCTGCTCTGGCGCGACGAGCAGGGCAGGGTCGTCGATGCCAATGACCAGGCCGCGGTCAAGCAGGCCGGGTTCCGCACCCACGGCAAGAGCAAGGACCACCGCGACGACCTGCCCCAGGTCGTGGTCGGCATGGCCGTCACCCGCACCGGCATCCCGGTGCGGGTGTGGTGCTGGCCGGGCAACACCGGTGACTCGACGCTGATCCGGCAGGTCAAGACCGACATGCGGGAGTGGAGCCTCGCCCGCGTCGTGTGGGTCGCCGACCGGGGCTTTGCCTCCGCCGCCAACCGCCGGTTCCTGCAGCAGGGCGGCGGGCACTACATCCTCGGTGAGAAGCTGCGCGCCGGCACCGCCGAGGCCGACGCCGCCCTGGCCCGCCAGGGCCGCTACGCCACCGTCGCCGACAACCTCCAGGTCAAGGAAGTCAACATCGGCGCCGACGACCGGTTCGTGATCTGCTTCAACCCCGAAGCCGCCCAACGTGACGCTGCCGTGCGTGAACGGCTGATCGCCCAGCTCACCGCCACCATCGACGGTTCGGACACGCTGAGTGCCACCAAGCGGGCCGAGTTGCGCGGGGTGATCTCCACCAAGCCTGGCCTGCACCGCTACCTGCGCGTCACCCCCGGCGGCCTGCTCCGCGTCGACGCCGCCGCGGTCAAGGCCGAGCAGCGTCTGGACGGCAAGTACCTGCTGCGCTGCTCCGACCCGAAGCTGAGCGCGGAGGACATCGCGCTGGGCTACAAGCAACTCCTCGAAGTCGAACGCGGCTGGCGCGACATGAAGACCACCCTGGACCTGCGACCGGTCTACCACCGTCGCGAGGACCGCATCCGCGCCCACATCCTGCTCTGCTGGCTGGCGCTGCTGCTCATCCGCGTCGCCGAAACCGGCACCGGCCAGACCTGGAGCAAGGTCCGCGCCGATGTCGAGCGGCTGCACGTCGGCGTGTTCACCGGCCCCGCCGGCACGTTCTGTCAGCACACCGAGCTGTCCCAGCCCCAGAAGGCCCTGTTCGCCAAGCTGAAGATCACCGAGCCGCCACGCGTCATCGACGCGACACCCGCAACCGCCTGACCAGCACAAACACCAGGGCCTAGCGACACGCCATGTCACCGGACCAACCCGCGTTTGCCCAGCTCAAGCCCCAGATTCGCGGACTATATCGAAGCGAAGCTGCGGAACGCAGGGGTGGGTGCCCAGTCCTTGTGTGGCCTTGTTGAGGCTCGGATAGCCCATGATCTGTTGGAAGCGGCGCAGCCGTAGCCTTCCGTGGCGCGGTCCCTCGACGGATCGGCGGATGTCGTCGGGCATGTCGGGGTAGGTGCGTGCGTGGCTGGGCATTCCGGCGAAGCCTTGTGGTCGCGGGGCGATGCCGAATCGGATCAGGTTCCGGCGGACGGTTTCGGGGGTGAGTCCGAGTTCGGCGGCGATGTCGCTGGCGGTGCGCTGCGGTACTTCGCTTTGCTCGCGCAGCCAGTCGGGGTCGACCGGGACGGGCTTGTTCATGTTCCGAACGTCGGTGAGCCGGACGCCGAGGCTTGCCCGAGCGGGGCGCCGGGCGGGTCTGGCCCGGCTGGCTGGAGCGCCACCGCCTCCGGCACCAGGATGACGAGTCCTGATGACGGACGCGCGGGCCTGTGGACGGTTGGGGTGAACCCTCTCCTCGTCGGCGCCCTGGCGCCAAACACCTCCGTGAGATCAAGCATGGCTTGAAGCCGGGTTTCGTTGATCACTTTCACCGGACGGATGCGATGGCTGCCCTGCGTGAGCGCAGCGAACGGCTCACCGGCTATCTGGAACGGCTGCTCGACGAGATAACGCCGACCCGGCCGATCCAGCTCGTCACCCCGCGCGACCCCGCCCGGCGCGGCTGCCAACTCTCGCTCCGCATCGGGCCGGGCAGCGCCGCCGAGCTCGCCCGGCGGCTGCGCTACGAGCACGGGGTGATCGCCGACACCCGCGAACCGGACATCCTGCGGCTGGCGCCCGTACCCCTGTATTCGACCTACCACGACCGCTGGCACGCCGCCGTCGCGCTCGCCGAGGAGGTACGGCACTAACCCGAGCCACGTGAGTGGCCAGGCACGGCCCAACTATGATCTGTTACTGATCAGCTACGCACAGTGAAGTTTCCTCCAGATTCTTTAAGTTTTTGAGTTGATCGATGAAGTTTTCCGTCCCGTCCAATTAGCTTCGCGGGAACCGTCAAGGGCGTCCAACGGGGAGGATGTCGATGTCGTTCTCGCGTCGATCTTGGTTTGCCAGTGCACTTGCCGCCGCAATGGTGGCCGGCTTCTTGGCAGTGTCAGGAAGTCCTGCGGCAGCCGCGCTGAAAACCGGAGACTGTGCTGCGCAGCGTTCAGGTGATAGCGGATTTGTGGCGACATCTGAGGCGGCGGCTCAGGCGTTGGCTGAAGATTGCGATGCCCGTGTCGAGGTTTTGACCGACGCGTCGGAGACAACGAAGGTTTGGGCATTACCATCGGGTGAGTTTGAGTTCGAGTCCTGGGCCGAGCCGCAGTGGGTTAGGCGTGCTGGGTCTTGGGTAGACATCGACACGAGCCTGGTTGTTGGTGATGACGGGCTGGTGCGTCCGGTGGCATCGGCCGCGGATGTGGCGTTCTCCCTGGGCGGGGATGGCCCGTTTGCGCGGATGGCCGATGCCGGGGCCGATTTCTCGCTGGCATGGCCGGCGAGGCTGCCGAAGGGCACCGTTGACGGCGACACGGTCACCTATCCGGAGGTGTATCCCGGGGTCGACCTGGTGGTGCGTGCCGAGCGGGGCGGCTTCTCGCACCTGTTGGTGGTGAAGACCGCCGAGGCGGCGAGGAATCCCGCGGTGCGTGAGGCGAGATACATCGTCGGCGGATCGGCGAGCGTGGTGGAGGATGCAGGTGGGCTGCGGATTGCCGGGCCTGACGGGCTGATCGCCGCCGCGGCACCGCCGATGGCGTGGGATTCGTCTTCGCAGAGTCGGGTCGACGGCGACGTGGACGGTGTCGAAGACACTTCGTCGTCTGCTCGGGGGCCCAGCGACGCCGCCAGCCAGGCACCGGTTGAGGTGCGGGTCAGCGAAAAGGTGCTGACCGTTGTGGCCGACGATGAGTTGCTCGACACGGCGGATTTCCCGGTCTTTATCGACCCGACATACGACAAGAAGTGGGCCCTGTGGGCTCCGGTCAACAACTCCAATCCGGGCACGAGGTGGACCTCTGGCACCTACTGGCCGCGCGAGGTGGCACGGGTCGGCTCGAACTGGAATGCACCTTCCGACTTGTGGCGGGCGCACTTCTATTTCGACACCTCCGTTTTGGTGGGGAAACGCCTGAGCGGGACCGCCAGCGTCGATGCCTATCTTGTTCACACGGGCCATTGTGCCGGCGAGTCGATCGGCATCTGGCAGACGAACTCGATCGCCAGCAACACCCCGACCTGGAACGGGATGAAGGACAAGTGGCTGCATAACGGGGCCCTGCAGACCAAGACCGGTAAGGCCAATTCGGGCTGCAGCGGCCAGAAGGCGAACTGGTTGAGTTTCAACGCTGCCGGGATCGGTCAGCACGTCCAGCGGCACGCTGATGCTGGCTATACGTCCATCACTTTCGGCCTTCGAATGGCGACTGAAAGTAGTCAGCACTGGGCGAAGTTTGATCCGGCGAACGTTTTCCTAAAGGCGACCTACGCGTACCGGCCCACCTCGCCGGTGGCGACCCGGACCTCGCCAGGTGGCTCGTGTAGCACCGCGTCGCCCGGGCCGTGGATCAACAACCGGACCCCGACGTTGTATGGGAAGGCCAGCGACGGCGACGGCTCGGTGAAGGTGCAGTTCAACCTGAGTGGTCCCACCACTCCGGCTGTCTACACGTCGGCATGGACAACGTCAGGCGCTGAGCGCGGCTGGACCGCCCCCACCTTGGCGGAGGGCAACTACCAGTGGCGGGTGCGTGGCACGGACGACGTGGATTACACGTCGTGGACGGGTTACTGCTACTTCCGTCTCGATCACACCGGCCCGAGCGTGCCGGTGGTGAAGCGGACCTCGGGCACGCCGGCCGAGGGTGAACCGGTGACCCTTCAGCTGACCTCCAGCGACAGCCGCTCGGGAATGAAGGAGTTCGCGTACGGCATCGGTGTGGATGCCAAGCAGAAGACCGTGGCATCGACGGGTTCGGCGACGATCACCTTCACCCCGCAGGTTGGTCGCACCATCGTCTACGTGTGGGCCCTGGACAATGCCGGTAACTACTCGAACCGCGCGGCGGTGGACGTGTTCACCGGGCGGATAACCGAGGCGCGGGCGGAGGGTGCCTGGCGGTTGGACGGCGATGGCTTAGATGACGCCGGCCGTGATCATGACCTGGTATTGGGTAGCGGCGTCGGGTACGGCCCAGACCGTAAGGGCCGGGCGAACTCCGCACTCACCTTCAACGGCGACGGCTGCGCCGAAACCACACCCGTAATCCGCACCGACGCCGAATTCACCATCAGCGCCTGGGTCAAGCTCACCGACAAGAACGCGGAATACGCGGCGCTGCAGCAGGTGGCAAGCAACGGGTACGCGCTGTCACTGCATTACCTCACTACCACTGACCGGTGGCGGCTTGTCGTGACGGATGGACGCTCACCAGGGGACACGTATACGGTGCTGAATACCGCGGCAGCACCCACTATCGGGGCGTGGCAACACATTGCTGGGACGGTTGACCCGGTCGCGAAGATCATGCGCCTGTATGTCGACGGCGTGCTCGTGGGCGAGGGGAGCATCTCGCACCCGCTGTGGAACGCGCAGGGCAGGTTCCTCATCGGCTGCGGCGGGGACATGACCTCGACCTGGAGCCGGATGAACGGCTCCATCGATCAGGTCGGGGTGTGGCAGGGCTTGCTGTCGGACGAGCAGATCCGCCGCGCCGCTACTGAGCTGCCCGGCAGCCTGGTCGGCGAGTGGCAGCTGCACGGCGACGGCTCCGACAGCACCGACTTCGCCCGGCATGTCACCGTGCCCGAGGACGTGTCCTGGGTCGATGATCAGTTCGGCAGGACGGAATCGGCGTTGCAGTTGAACGGCAGCCAGTGTGCGACGACGAGCACCTCTGTGCTGCGCACCGACGAGTCCTTCAGCGTCGCCGTTTGGGTGAAGCTGGCTGAGGTCGGTGCCGGTAACCAGACGGTCGTGGGGCAGGACGGAAACCGGGTCAGCGCCTGGTACCTCGGTACCCGCTATTCCGGAGGTATCCCGTACTGGTCGTTGATGATGAAGCCCGACGACGACGAAAACTCACCTTCGCAGTTCACCCGGTCTCCCGCTGCCATCACCGCCGATGTTGGCAAGTGGACTCACCTGACCGCTGTCTACGACGCGACGACCCAGGCCATGTCGCTCTACCTCAATGGCCGAAAGGTCGGCGAGACCACCCGGACCGGAACGCCATGGCGCGCGAGCGGGCCGCTCACTCTCGGTTGTGCCAAGTACGCGGGCGTCTACGGCGACATGGTTAACGGTGCGATCTCCGATGCCAGGGTCTGGCGCGGTGCGCTTACGGCGGCCGAGGTGGCTGCGGTATACGGGGGCAATCCGCCGGTGGCTGTGCGGGCTGTGTGGCCGTTGGATGGTCCGGGCAGCTACCAGCCGACCTACTTGACGGATGTCTCCGGCAACGGATTTGATCTGACGATCTCCGGTGCCTACTCCTGGGTTCGGGACCGTGGCTATGGTCGCGACGGTGCCTTGGGGTTGGAGTTGGCGGCCGGCTCCTGCGCGGAGACGGTGAACCCGGTGGTACGGACCGATGGGTCATTCACGGTGACCGCGTGGGTGCTGCTTGAGCAGACCGCCGGGGACCACACGGTTGTCTCGCAGGCGGGCACGGATCGCCCTGGTTTCCAGCTGAAGTATTACCCGACCGCTGATCGGTGGCAGTTCGAGCTGGCGTCGACGGGGGTGGGTTCGACCGTGACGTGGCACAAGGTGATGTCGCAGGAAGCACCGCGGCTGGGTTATTGGACGCACCTTGCGGGTGTGTACGACGTGGCGGCGGGCAAGGTGCGGCTCTATGTCGATGGCGTGCTGCAGGGTGAGGCGGACGGTCCTGCCTCACCGTGGATGGCGAGTGGTCCTACGTTGATCGGTTGTTCCGGGACCACTTCCGGGGCGAGATCGCAGCAGTTGGGCGGCGTGGTTGATGACGTCCGCATGTGGAGCTCTACTTTGCACCCCGACCGGATCGCTGATCTCGCGGCCGGCTGAGTTAGCACATTAGACCCTCTTTCGATCGACGACCTGTTCGTTTCGGTGTTGCCCGCCCTGTAGAAGGGGTTGCCATGTTGCAATCACGCACCGTTAACTTATCGACCCGACGTGTGATTTCTCTGGTTACGGCTGCGGCGTTGCTGGCGTCGTTGCTGGTTGGCGTGGAGTTCGCGGAGCCGGTGCTGTCCGGCGACCGGAATGTTGCGGCCGCCCGGCCGCGCGACTTCGGTGCGGTGCCGGTGGCTGCGGCGCCGCTTCCGGAGGATGGCGGCACGTGGGAGGCGCCGAAGGAGTCCGGTTGGCCGGCGCCGGGTGAGTTGTCGTTGTCGCTGCTGGGGCGGTCGACGGCAGACGGAATGGCCGGCGGGCTGCCGGTGACGGTATCGACCGTCAACGGTAAGCGGGCGCCGGCGTCGGTGCGGGTGCGGCTGCTGGCCCAGGCGTACTCGCAGTTGTTGGGTCTTAGCGGCCCGGTGATCGCGGTCGACGGAGACGAGGGCGAGGTCAAGGCCGCATTCAACTACACGAGCCTGCGGCGGTTGTACGGGGGTGGCTGGGGCAGCCGGATGACGCTGGTGAAGCTGCCGTCGTGCGCGGCCAGCACTCCGAGGGCATCGGGCTGTCAGAAAACCACCCCGGTCAAGGTCGACAAGGACGCCTCCGATGAGGAGCTGTCGACGGACGTGGAGACATCGAGCTCCGGGAGTTCGGTGTTCGCGATCACCGCTGACACCTCCTCCGAGGAGGGGGATTACAAGGCCACCGATCTGAAGGCGTCCGGCTCATGGACCGGGGGCGACAGTTCGGGCGAATTCTCGTACTCGAATCCATTGCGATTGCCGCCGGCTGAGGGCCCGGTGCCCGAGATATCGCTGAACTACTCGTCGCAGGTTGTGGATGGCCGGATGGCCGGTGCCAACAACCAGGCCTCGTGGGTGGGCGATGGCTGGGAATACGCTCCTGGCTTCATCGAGCGCACTTATGTGACTTGCAACGATGACCGCACTGCGGTCAATGGCCAGGATCCGAACAACAAGTCGATGGAAACCTACGATCAGTGCTGGAAGGGCAGCTCGCCCAGCGTCACCGTTTCGCTGAACGGTGCCAACACCACCCTGATCAAGGACGATGCCACCGGGGCGTGGCGCGCCCAGGCCGACGCGAACTGGAAGGTCGAACTGGCGGGTAGTCCGGCGTCGTCGAGCGCGGCGACCACGGAGCGGTGGGTGATCACCACGCCGGACGGCACGCAGTATTACTACGCGGGTGAGGTATCGACGTCGAACTCTCGTTGGACGATGCCGGTGTTCGGTAACCACGCTGGTGAGGCCTGCCGTGCCACGGAGTTCAAGAATTCGTCGTGCCAGCAGGCGTGGCGGTGGCTGCTGGACAAGGCCGTCGATGTGCACGGCAACATGGCGCGCTATTACTACACCGCCGAGACCGGGCACTACGGCGCCGCGGGGGACAAGAACAACCGGGTGTCGTTCACCCGGGGCGGCTATCTGAACCGGATCGAGTACGGCCTGCACACCGCTTACCCCACGGTGGCGGCCACCGCCCGCGTGGTGTTCAAGACCGACGACCGTTGCCTGGTGTCGGAGTGCTTCAAGGACGGTAAGCCGGTCAACGCGAACTGGCCGGATGTGCCGTGGGACAAGGAGTGCCAGGCGGCGCCGTGCACCGACAAGTTGGCGCCGGTCTTCTTCAGCACCAAACGCTTTACGAAGATCACTACTCAGGTGCGGGAAGGGGCCACCTTCTCCGATGTGGAGTCGTGGACTCTGGCGCATGAGTTCAAGGCACCGAAGGTCGCCGGGTCGGCGTCGTTGTGGTTGAAAGAGATCATCCACGCCGGGCATGTGGGGGGCACGGTGACCGAGCCCGCCGTGCGGTTCACCGGGGTGGAGCTGGTGAACCGGGCGAACGCGCTGGCGGGTGCGCCCCTCTTCTCGCGCTGGCGGATTCAGAACATCCGTACCGAGTCGGGTGCGGATATCCACGTGACGTACTCCGAGCCGGACTGCGACACCAACGATCTTCCCTCCGCGCCAGAGAACAACAGCCGGCGCTGCTACCCCGTGTATTGGACACCGGACGGTTACTACGAGCCGGCGTTGGACTGGTTCCACAAGTACGTGGTCACCGAGGTCTCCGAGATTGACCACACCGCGGACCAGCCACCGATCACCACCAGCTACGAGTACTCCAACAGCGGTGGCGGCACCGGTGTGCTGTGGGGTTGGGACGACAGCGAGTTCATCAAGAAGAAGCACCGTACGTATGGCCAATGGCGTGGCTACGCCCAGGTGACGACGAAGGTCGGCGAACCCGCGTCGGCGAACCGGCTGACCACCCGGAAGCGGTTCTACCGGGGTCTGGATGCCCAGCCCTTGCCCAATGGCGGCAAGCGCACCGTCGTCGTGGCGGACTCGGAGGGCAACACCTACCCCGACCATGAGGTGTTGGCGGGAGCCACGCTGGAGGAGGCCACGCTCGACGGCGGCACAATCGTCGAAGCGTCGACCACGCAGTATTGGACGAAGCAGACCGCGTCGCGTAGCCACGCGGGCGGTGTTGACCGGGCGTACCTGGTCGGTCCGTCCGTGGAGAAGACCCGCACGTTGCTGGCGCCGGGCGCCTGGGCGCGCACGGAGCAGCGGACCACGTACAACGATGAGGGCCTGCCGCTGACGGTGTCGGACCTGGGCGACACGTCGAAACCGGGTGATGAGACCTGCACCCGCACCACGTATGTGGTGAACAAGACCGCGTGGATACGCGAGACGGTGTCGCGGGTGGAGACTGTCGCGAAGGCCTGTGACCAGAGCGTGTCCCGTCCGGCTGATGTGATCTCGGATGTCAAGACTTTCTATGACGGCTCCGACACCCACGGCGCCGCGCCGACGAAGGGTCTGGTCACCCGGGAAGACACCTTGGATTCGTGGAACGGCGGACCGGTGTACCTCACC
This sequence comes from Rhizomonospora bruguierae, assembly GCF_018397995.1. Taxonomy (GTDB): domain Bacteria; phylum Actinomycetota; class Actinomycetes; order Mycobacteriales; family Micromonosporaceae; genus Rhizomonospora; species Rhizomonospora bruguierae. Next base: position 110,565 of record NZ_BBQH01000023.1, on the reverse strand, counting down.
ACATCCCGCAGCTCCTACGACGCGCTGGGCCGCGTGCTCAGCGTCACCGACGCGCGCGGCCAGGTGACCACCACCACCTACACGCCGGCAGGCCCCGGTCCCACCACCCAGACGGTAACCAAGAACCCGCTGCGCCACGAGGTGACCACCTACCAGCACCCGGCCTGGGCCGAGCCCACCGCCATCGTCGATGCGAACGACAAGCGCACCGACCTGGAGCACGACCCGCTGGGTCGGCTGACCAAGGTGTGGCTGCCGGGACGCGCCACGACGAAGTCGCCGAACATGGAGTTCAGCTACCTCATCCGCGACGACGGGCCGTTGGCCGTCACCACCAAGCGGATCGGCCCCAACGGCGGCTACATCACCGAGGTCGGCCTGTTCGACTCCCTGTACCGGTCGGTGCAGACGCAGGAAGACGGGCCGGCCGGCAGCCGACTGGTGGGGTCGACCGGCTACAACGACCGTGGCCTGGAGGCATACACCTCGGGGCCGAACCATGCCACCGACGCGCCGGGTAACACCTTGCTGGAGATCACGCCCGGTGCGGATCGCAGCCGTACCGTCTACACCTACGACAACGTGGGCCGGGTGGTCAAGGAAGCGCTCTGGTCAAAACAGCAGGAGTTGTGGTCCACCACCACCGCCTACGGCGGCAACACGCAGGGCTGGCAGGCCACCATCACCCCGCCACAAGGTGGCACCGCCGCCGCGACCATCACCGATATCCACGGCCAGACGGTCGAGCTGCGGCAGTTCCACGCCTCCACCCCGACCGGCAGCTACGACGCCACCCGCTACACCTACACCCCGCGCGGTGACCTGGCCACGGTCACCAACGCGCTCGGCAAAACCTGGACCTACACCTACGACCTGCGTGGCCGCGAAATACGCACCGAAGACCCCGACAAGGGCAAGACGGAACTCGTCTACGACAACGCCGACGACGTCATCTCCTCCACCAACGCCCTCGGCGAAACCGTGTCCACCGAGTACGACGAACTGGGGCGGCAGCGCAAGCGCTTCTTCAACGGGCAGCTCGCTGCCGAATGGCTTTACGACACGGTGAAGAAGGGTCACCTGACCAAGTCGACCTCGATCGTCGACGGCTACTCCTTCGTACAGCAGGTCTACGAATACAACGACGCCTACCAGGTCGTCGACGAAGAGGTCACGATCCCGAAGATGCCGGGCCTGCAGTCGGTTGCCGGCACCTACTGGGCGACCTACACATTCGCTGAGGACGGGTCCCCGCACCGGGCCACCCTGCCCGCACTGGGCAGCCTGGAGTCGGAGGTCATCGCCCACACCTACGACGACCTCGGCAACGTCACCCGGCTGGTCGGCACCTCCTACCCGTCCGGGAAGAACACGGTCTACGTCGATTCGACGAAATACTCCCCGTACGGTGAGTTGCTGGAGCGCAAGATGGGCGCGAACGGCGGGCCCCAGGCGTACCAGACATACGTCTATGAGGAGGCGACTCGCCGGCTGTCGCAATTCTTCTTCGACCGGGACGCCACCATCCCCAACGTCGCCGCGCTGAAATACACCTACGACCCGGCCGGCAATGTGCTGTCCATGGCCAACCGGCCACAAGACGTGGATGGCAATCCGCGCCCTGGCGCGTCCGATGTGCAGTGCTTCCGCTACGACCACCTGCAGCGGCTCACCCGGGCCTGGAGTCAGGCCACCGAATGCGCCGCCTCCCCATCAGCCGACGTCGTCGGTGGGGTAGCGCCGTACTGGATGTCGTATGCACTCGATGCGGGTGGATCACGCACCTCGGTGACCGACCACCGTAGCGACGTCACCTCGGACTACGGATATCTCCAGTCGGGCACGAGCCACGCCGTGCGCACCGTGACCACCGGCAGCCAGGTCGACCACTACGACTGGAACGCCATCGGCAACCTCACCTACCGTCTGGTCGGCGGGGTCACCGAAACCTTCACCTGGAGCCCGCACGGCAAACTCACCGGGATCTCTGGCCCGGGCGGCGACAACCGGATGATCTACGACGTCGACGGCAACCGGATCGCCCGCACCGATGCAGACGGCAGCGTCACCGCATATGTCTTCAACCACGAACTGTCCTGGGACGAGGCGTCATCGTCCCTGACCGCCACCCGTTACTACGAGCACGCCGGGGACACCATCGCGTCCCGATCCGCAACCACCGGTGTCGGCGCCGCGGACCTGATCTGGCTCGGCTCCGACCAGCACGACTCGGCGATGTGGTCGGTCAACTCCGTCACCCGGGTCGAGACGATCCGCTACGCGGACCCATACGGCAACCCCCGCGGCAGCACCGGCGGCACCTGGAAGGCCGGACAGCGTGGGTTCGTTGGTGGGATCGAAGACCCGACCGGGCTGATCCTGCTCGGGGCACGCTACTACGACCCGAGGCTGGGCTCGTTCATCTCGGTCGACCCCGATATCGACGAATATGACCCTCAGCGCATGCACCCGTTCGCCTATGCGAACAACAGCCCGGCCACCTTCGCCGATCCCGACGGCCTTTTCTTCGGCAAGATCAAGAACGCGGTGAAGAGCGCCGGCAACGCCGCTGTCAACGCGGCCAAGGCCACTACCAAGGCCATCGTGGACAACGCCGGCACCATCTCGGCCGTGGCCGGAACGGTCGCCCTCGTTGCTACGTTCCTGCCCCCACCCGCCCAGGTCGTCGCCGCCGCAGCCGGCGCCATAGCCGCCGTGGCCGGCGCCATCGACACCGCAAAGAGCTGTGCAGCCCGCGACAAGATGGGCTGCGCCGTGGGCATCGCCTCCATGATCCCAGGAGTCCGACAAACCCGAACCGCCGTCCGCGGCGCAGGCGCCGTAAAGAATGCGGGGAGGAAACTGGCGAAGAGCTGCAACAGTTTCCTCCCCGGCACCCAGGTGCTGATGGCCGACGGCACCTACAAGCCGATCGAAGACATCCGACTCGACGACGTCGTCTGGGCCAGCGACCCGGAAACCGGCAACGAAGGCGCCCGCCCCGTCACCGCACTCATCACCGGCGACGGAGAGAAGAAACTTGTCGACATCAGTGTGGATGCCGACGGCGATGGGACCGCCGATAGCACAATCAGCGCCACCGACGGACACCCGTTCTGGGTCGACAACCAGCGGCAATGGCTCCGAGCCGAACACCTCAACCCAGGCGATCAACTCCTGACCCCCGACGGCGCACGAGTCACCGTCATTGCTATCGTCGCCTACAATGCCGTCGCCACGGTCCACAACCTCACCGTCGACGACATCCACACGTACTACGTCCTGGCCGGCGAAGCGGATGTTCTGGTCCACAACACCGGCAATCCAGACGAATGCCCAATCGAAGCAGGCCGCGAGCTAGCAGAAAATGCCGCAAAGAAGGCAGACAAACGAAATATTCGTGCTACCGATGCCAAGGGCGGAGCCCGCGGAGCTCTCGAAGCCAATGAAAAATTCGACAGTTGGAGGTTCGGCGGTCTCCTGGCGTTCCTTGAGGACATGCATATCCTCCCCGCTCATTGGGGGCCGCTTGTCAGCTCATCTCCTCATGTCATTCGTGCCACCGTCTTAATCAAGGGCTTCGCCAGAGGTCTTAGAGAGTATGGGACGAAGCCGCGGTACAAGCCGAGGCCGAAAAGGGTGTACCCCCCGCCAAAGCCGAAGCCAGCGAGTCCGCGTTCACCATACGGTAAGAGCGGCCTCCCTGACTGGAAGGTGCAGCAACTGAAAGACATATGATCTATCTAGGTACCGGCCCGACACATCGGGCCGGTACCTAGCCTCGACCCGGGCACACATCCGGGACCTAGCCTCGGTCTTTCGTGCGCCCAGCGGACCTGGAGGTGAGTGTGTAGCTCAACACGAACGCGTCCGCTACGCCACCTACGCCCTGGGCCGCCGCGCCGCCGAGGCGGCCACCGTGCGTGCCGCGCTCACCGAAGCCCTCGCCGGTCAGGGCCAGCAGCGGCCGGTGATCCTCACCGGGGACCTCAACGACACCGTCCAGGCGGCCACCACCCAACTCCTGCAGGGCCCGCCCGGCTCGGAGATCGGCACCTGCGGCTTCGCCCAGCCCGACCACGGCCGACGCTTTCCGCATGTGGAATCTGGGGCCGCTCATGCCGGCCGGCCAGGATTAATCGCGCATCGACCAGGGTCGCCCCGAACTGATCGATCACATCCTCGCCTCGAAACTGCTGGTCACCCCGCTGAACACGGTGACCGCCCGGGCCCTCATCGAGGCGCCGCTGACCTCGATCGACCCGACCAACCCAGATACCCGCCGCGATGCGCCAAGTTCCGATCACGCACCCGTAGTGGCCACCTTCGCCCAACTGTAAAGCGGCACGATCCCGGCTCCGTCACGACCGGACGGCCGCCACGAAGCACGGACGGCGGCATGAGCGTGTAGGTGATCAAGCGGCGCCGTCAGTCTGCCCGAGCCATCGACGGACTGCTAAGAAGTCCGCTTGGATCAGACCTACGTATGGGTCGACACGTTGCAGCAGCGTCCGCGCCGGGTGGTGTGCTGCGACCCATCGGCGGTCAGCGTCAGTTATCTCGTCGTCAAGCCAGATGAATGGGCGGCCGGCGGCCCACTGGGTAAGGAATACGGTCTTCCAGTGCAGACCGTGCTCTGGATCCTCGTGGTCGTCCGGCCATTCGACGACCGGCAGGTCGGGAAGCCCGAGTCGTGGCGAGATGATCTCGTTCGCCTCCGCCATCCATGTCGTCGCCCAGACCAACTGGCATCCCAGTGCCAACAGCCTCCGCCCGTCATCTGGGTCAAACCGATCGAGCAGGGGGTTGCCAGTACCGTCCAGGGACTGCACGACGGCACGGCCCAAAGAACGCTCCCGGCTGACCGGCCGGGCTTTGAACGGGAGCAGCGGTCCGTCGACATCGACGAAGATCAAGGGGTTGTTGGCGAGGGCGGCCATCACGTTCGAACCGTGTCGTGGGCCCATCCCGGGCTGAGCCAGGCGCGCTAACTCTCCTGGCGAAGGACCGGCTGTTCGCTGCACGCATCCCTCGCGACACACTCGGGACGCCCGGTCGGCGGCAGGATGAGGGCACCGGGACGGAGAAGGGCCGCCACGTAGGCTTATGACGGTCTTGTCTGAGGCCGGGGCGGTGGCGCGTATTGTCGGACGGTGAATCCCGCTGACCTGCAGGGCCTTCGATCGGGCGACCTCGAGTCCCGCGAAGAGCATTTGTACCAGTTGCTCGACCGGGCCCGGGCGCGAGGCGACGAATCGGCCATCGCCGCGCTGCGCGTGCTTGTCCGCGACTACCAAGACTTTCATCGGTCGTTGTACACGCGGGCGATGAACCAGGCGGCCGTCTTCGCGGACGCCGGGCTGCAGGACCCGTTGCTTGCCGCGCTCGGTGACACCCGGTACAACTGCCAGGCCTGGGCCGCGATGGGATGCGCGGCGATGGACGTCCGAGCGGCCGTGCCGCAGCTCATCGCGCTACTCGATCATCCGCAGTGGATCGTCCGGGACGAGTCGGTGGCCGCGCTCGGTCGCCTCGGTGACGCCTCGGTCGTGCCGGCGCTGCGGCCGCTGCTCGGCGACCAGGCCGAATGGCTGCGCCGGCGGACCGCCGACGCCCTGGCGCGTATCGGGGGCGACGCGGCGCTCGAGGCGCTGTGGGACGAGTTCGAGCATCGACGGTTTCCGCGGATCGGCTATATCGCCAGTACGTTGGCCCTGTTCACGCCGGAGGTCGTGCCCCGACTGCTGGCCGCGGCCGACCGCGCGGATCCGGATCAGCGGTACTGGGCTGCCGTCGCGCTCGGATCGACAGGTGACGACCGGGTCGTACCGACGCTGGAGCGGCTGATGGCTGGCGACCGCGGCGTGACCGTATTCGACGGAGAGGTCCGCGTCGCGGCGAAAAAAGCCCTACGCACTCTCCGACGAATCCAGGCGGCCATCGCCGCACGGAGAGTACAGACGTTACTCAAGGCTGACTGAAGAGGCATTCAGCTCGCGCGGATGCCGGACAGTAACGCGCAAGTCTGATTCCCGCCTGCCAATGATCGCCTATATACCCCGGAGATCCCGGACCCCACGATCCGAATGATCCACGTCTACAAATCTCATCAGCGATGCCGACGGATGCCGCCGTCGGCACGCAGCACGTCAAGATATCGCTGCTGCTCCATGGTCGGTCGCTTTGCGAGCAGCGGCGCCACCGACCTGTCTGGCTCGTTGTCGATGTCGCATGGCTGGCCCGGGCTGATGGGCCGAGGCCATCGGCAGATATACGGTGAGGCGAGCATGATCAGGTGCGCTGTATTCGGCACGATCGAGCGTCTCGACACCAGGTAGTAGGTCACGGTCCGTAGCGCTCGGTCGGCGCCGGAACAGTACGCGGACCCATCATGGTCGGCGTGCCGCAACAGCAGTCAGACCTTCGGCTCGTGAGAGTACCGCGGGTCGCGGTCCGTCACGTCGTTGAGGCCGATCGGCCGCGCTTCAGTTCGACGACCGCTTGCCTGGCGAACGAGACCTCAGCACATCGCGCCGCCCTGGGTTAGCAGTTCGGGACAAGTCCAGCCCGGGTAGGGTGGCTGTTAGCCGAGCGGCATGGCGCCAGACAGGTGTAGCCAGGGTTGGGGATCGGTTCGTGTCGATCATCGGACACGTACTGTTACCCCACAGTAATCAGCGTCAGGCTACCCGGCCGCGCGGAGGCTTGCCCACGGAAGCTCCCCCAGAACCCGCCGGCCCAACTCGCCGATGGCTCGGCCGCCACCCGTGTGCTCGGCGTCGGCGGGCTGGCCGAGCTGGTGGTCATGCCCGAGCGCCAGGTCGTGAGGATCGACCCCCGGGTGCCGCGCGAGGTGGCCGCCCTGCTGGGCTGCGGAGTGCCGAGCGGCTTCGGCGCCGCGGTTCACACCGCTGGCGTTGGCCCCGCGGACGATGTCGTCATCATGGGCTGTGGAGGGGTCGGCCTCGCCGCCATCGCCGGGGCCAGGCACGCTGGCGCGCAGCGCATCATCGCGCTCGACAGCAATCCCGCCAAGCTGCCCATGGCGCAGCGGTTCGGGGCGACCGACGTCGTCGACGTGACCACCGCGGCTGAGGTTGCCGGTGCCGTCCGCGAGATCACCGAGGGTCAGGGCGCCGACGTCGTTATCGACGCCGTCGGAGGGACCCGGACGTTCACGCAGGGCCTGGGCCTGCGTGCTCCCGGTGCCCGCCTGGTCATCGTCGGCGCGCCGAAGTCGACCGACGTTGCCGAGATCGCGCTTCGGCCGCTGTTCCTCACCGGCGGCTCGATCCGGGTTTCGATCTGGGGTGACTGCGTCGCCTCCAGGGATCTCCCCAAGCTGGCCGACCTTTACCTTGCCGGACAGCTTCCGCTTGAGGAGTACGTTCAGGAGACCTTCCGTCTGGAGGATGCCCAGACCGGATACGAACGGCTGCTGTCGGGAGAGGTTCTTCGTCCCGTCGTGCTCCTGTGACTTTGCGGCTCTCCTGACAGATCCGCCGGCCATGTTCCGCGGCGGCCGCCGCCGAGGTTGAGCACGGCTGGAAACAGAGCGCTGGCGGCTGGCCACAGTGGTCGCCGTAGCGGTGTGCGTCGGCTGCCGCTTGTACGCGCTGATCGATGCGCGGGCGGCAGGAAGCCGCTTTCCTAACGTAGGTCATGGTCGGAGCCCTGGGCGAGGCGAGTCCCGCTCTGCAACAAACCTGCATCCCATGATCCGTTGACGTGCGCCCCGCGAAGGAGCACGGTGAGACGGGAATGCGCTTTCCTCGAGATCGGAGACTCCATGCGCAGATCCGTACTCATCGCCGGCAGCGTGGCCGCCGCGTCCGATCACGTTGGCGTCGAGGCGTCCCAGCACCGCGACTTCTGCGGTCGGCCATGGCTACCGCAGGAGGAGTGGACGTGACAAGGAAGCGAGCCACCAGCATTCTCGTCAGCGCCGTTCTCGCGCTCGGCGCGGTACCGGCCTTCGCGCTCGCGGCGGAAGGCGCCGAGACCGGCACCACGGCTGCCTCCGCCAAGGCGTCGAGCGGCACCTGGTTCGAGAGCGCCTACGCCACCTGGACCGGCGTCGACGCCGGCTATCGGGCCTACGTCAAGACCCGCGGAGCGTACGACTGGCGGGACGGCGGCCGGATCGAGGGCTGGCTGACCGAGTGGGAGGAGGTGGATGCCCAGCTGGTCCGCGAGGTGGACCCCGCCCGCAGCACCTGGCGCGTGGACATCCCCGGTCTCCCACGCGGCGCGTATGACATCCAGGTCAGGGCGGCCGACGGCGTCACCGTCGTCGACACGTTCACCGACCTGACGACGTGGTCGTTCCCGCGCAACGGTGCGGCCTTCGTGCCCTCCGACGAGGCCGTGGACGACTTCCCCGGCAGCAACGACGCCGCGCCGGACGGGGCCGTCGGCGGCTACCTGCCCGACGGCCGCGTCAACCCCGGCGCCGCCGTCGTCTACCTGACGCCGGAGAACCTGACGACATTCCCGGCGACGGTGTTCTCGGCGGGCCGCGGCTCGACCGCGAACGCGAAGACGCCGCTGGTCGTGCGGGTCCTCGGCACGATCGGCTCGTTCGACACGGTCGCGGCCACGAAGGCCGGCGCCGGCGCGGTCGTCCCCCCGGGCGTCAACGACAGCCGCATGATGGCGATCGGCGCGGGCAACGGCAACGTCACCGTCGAGGGCATCGGCCCGGACGCCACCCTCTTCGGCTGGGGCATCACGACCGCCGGCGCGAACAACGTCGAGTTCCGCAACCTGCACATCGACCAGTGGTACGACGACGCGATCTACCTCGACGGCGGCGGCACGGGCACCCGGGCGTCCAACCTCTGGGTGCACAACAACACCTTCGGGTACGGGCAGAACAAGTTCCTCGCCCTGGGCCAGGACCCCGACCAGGCCAAGGGTGACGGCGCGGTCGACATCTCCAACCATGCGCGGAACTACACCGTCGCCTACAACCGCTTCGCCGGGAGCAGCAAGGCGATGCTGATCGGTGGCGGCGCCACCTCGATCAGCGCCCACTACGGCACAGTCGACCACAACTGGTTCGCGGGCACGGAGGAGCGCACTCCCCGGGTCCGCAACGGCCGGGTCCACGTGTTCAACAACCTGTACCAGGACATCCAGGGGCATCCGTACCACAACCAGCTCCTGGACCGGAACACGGGTTACGGCATCGGTGCCGGCCACAACGCCACGATCTGGGCCGAGGGGAACATCTTCGAACACGTCAACTTCCCGTTCCTGCGTAGCCGCCAGGGGCACGCCCGGGGCTTCCAGGCCATCGACTACGAGCCCGGGCCGGGCGAGTCGGCGACGGCGAACGCCGGCTTCAACCACTTCTTCGGGGACGCACCCGGCTTCCTCATCACGAGGGAGGTGGCGACCGGGGGCGACTTCCCGGCGAGTGTGGACGGCTTCCGGAACTCGTCCGACTACCTGCCTGGCCTGACCGAGGCGGGGCTCGAGGAGCTCAAGGAGGCCGCGCTCAGCCTGGAGCCGAACGTCCTCGATGGGGCGTCCACAAAGAACTTCGACCCGAAGCTGGACATCGGCGTGGTCGTCGCGGCGGGTTCGACCACGACGAACCCGACCATGACCACCAACCCGGCCGCGCAGCTCGACTGGTCGTTCCGGCCGAACCGCGAAGGCGTGTGGCCGACGGGCACCCCGGCCCAGACGGCGGCCCTGCGGACCGAGGTCGAGACCCGCGCCGGCGCGCTGCCCGCGCCGGCTGCGACGTCGGCTCCGGCCGCGCCCCGGGTGACCGAGGTGAGGATCAACGACGAGGTGCGCTCCGCGATCAGCGAGTTCATCCCGCCGCCCGGCAAGATCGTCGTGCACCGGGACACCTTCACGGTCACCTGGGCCAACGAGGACGTCCTGACGTCGAGCTACGAGATCCAGTGGGACAGGGGTGCCGGCGACTGGCAGAGCATCACGATGGTGCCCGCCACGGCCAGGCCGACCAGCCTCATCACCCAGGAGACAAACCAGTTCGCCACGCCGGAGACCGTCGGGCTACTGGCCACCGCGACCGACCGGGACGCGATGTACCTCTTCCGGATCAGAGCGGTCAACGCCGCCGACACCAGCGACTGGTCGCGGGTGTACGCGGTGAACGGTCACCTCGTCAGCGCGACGCCATCCGCCCGGGTCCAGAAGCTCGCGGGCGCGACGAACGACCTCACGATCACGGTGCGCGAGACCTACTCCGGTGGCGCGACGGGTAGGACCACGACGAGTGACCTCACCAAGACCTTCCGGATCCACAACAACGCGGCGGGCACCTACGACGTCGGCCCCTACCGGGTCTACGTCAGCACCGCCGGCAACACCCAGATCCGCCAGATCCGGATCGTCGGGTAAGGACGACGGATGGCCGGGCGAGAGATCGCCCGGCCACCCCTTCCGGGTCGCACGGCGTCATGGTGCTCCGGCGAGGCGATGCGAGTCGCCCTCGGGGGAGCACGGAGCTGAGGGCGCTGAACATTCACCGCCATTCGCACCCATGCCCGATCAATAACCGATCGCATCCATAGCAAGGGGTACCGCATGTCCCGTGTAAAGAAGGAAACCGCTCGACGATCCGCGGCGTTCTTCGCTGTCCTGGCCTTGGCCATCGGGGCGGCCGGCGTGGCGGTTCAGCCCGCTTCTGCCGCCGCGACCGGTGGCGCCCCGCAGAACGTGTCCATCCCGCCGATGGCGTTCGACGAGTCGAGCATCACGATCGCCTGGGAGAAGCCGGCCACCTTCCATTCTCCCGGTGCACCCAGGATCTCCGACTACGAGGTCTCCGCCAACGGGGAGTCGCTGGGCTCGGCGCGCGCGAACTTCGCCACCACCTACCCTTACCTGAACGCCTGGGTCGACCAGTTCTACGACTCCACCTCGGCGTTCGAGCACTACCGGATCAACCTGACCTCCTTCACCGCGAAGGGGCTGGACGCCAGCACGGCGTACACCTTCAAGGTCCGCGCGGTCTACGCCGACGGTGGCGTTTCGGCCTGGAGCGCGGCCGTGACCGGCCGGACGACGGCGGTCCCGACCGTGGTGGATGCCGCGGACTTCGGCGTCACGCACTGGACGAGCAAGGCCGGTGACCTCGTCACCCCCGGCGGTGGTTCCAGCACGGCGGCGTTCGCGGCCAACACGGCGGCCATCCAGGCCACCATCGATGCGACCCGGCCGGGCGGCAAGGCCGTGCTGCGCGGCTCCGGAGACAACGCCAACCCGTGGTACTACGTCTCGGGGTCGCTGTTCCTGCACTCGAACATGACCTTCGAGATCGAGCGGGGTGCGGTCCTGCTGGGATCCCCGGTCTTCGACCACTACCCGCGCTCGCTGCTGGTCTACCCGTACTCGCAAGACATCCGCACCTACGGCCTGATCAACGCCGTGACGTGGGACAACGGCACGCTGGAGAACATCCGCATCGTCGGTGCGGGCATCGTCGACGGCAACGGCTGGCAGGACGCCGGCAGCCCGCTACAGAACCTCGGGCCGCTCGACCCGACGCCGACCGGGATGGCGGGCACGCCCGACCCGACCGGCATGGGCTGGCGGCTGCCCAACTACTTCGCCGGCAGCAGCTCGAACGTCATCGCCAACGGCATCCTGGCCTCCGACGCCATGAGCAAGTCGACGTCCGACCGGACGCCGAACTCGGGCACCTCGCAGTGGTACAACACCCGCCCGAACCTCACCGTCGTGCGTGGTGCCAAAAACCTGCTCTACCAGGGCCTGACCTTCAGGAACCCGGCGTTCCACGGCATCGTCAACTACCAGTCCGAGGACATCACCGAACTCGGCACCGTCCTCCAGACCTTCAACGCCAACAACGGCGATGGCATCGAGTTCGGCGACTCCCGCGGCCTGCACCTGCTGAACAACTTCTATGACACCGGTGACGACGCCATCAACTTCGCCGCCGGGCAGGGCGCGGTCGTCCGCAACGAGACCGGACGGGTGGCCACCGGCGAGGGCCGCATCGTCAACAACTACGTCCGCAACGGCCACGGTGGACTGATCGCCGCCGGTAGCCACACCGGCGGGTGGATCGGCGACCTGGTGGCCGAGGACAACCTGCACAACCTCAACGAGACCGGCGGCGCCGGCGTGCTGCGCATCAAGTCGGGCCCCACCACCGGCGGCGGGGTCAGGAGCCTCGTCTTCCGCGACAGCGCCCTGCACTACGCGGTGAGCTCGAGCGCCGGGATCATCAGCGTCGACACGAGCTACTCCGACTCGAACGCCAGCACGGCGTTCAGCCCGGAAAGTGAGCTGCCCACGGTGTACGAGGACGTGAACGTCAGCAACCTGACGGTCACGGGGGCCCTGGACGGACCGCTGTTCAATGTCGGCGAACCGGGCAACAGCGCGGTGGCGCCACGCATGGTGGTGCGCGACTTCCACGTGGACGACATCCGCCTGCTGCACCTGGGAACCGGCTCGACCGCCGGCCGGATCCAGGCGGCCGCGCTGGAGAGCGCGTCCTTCACGAACATCACCGGTTCCCCCGGCGTGCCGGCCGCCATCTCGGCGACAGCCAGGAACATCACGCTGCACAACGTCTCCGGCAACGCCGACCGGACGCCGGCCCCGCTGGCGTTCCCTGACGGCGCCGCCCTGACGGCGACGGTCACCGAGGGCAACAAGGTGACCCTGTCCTGGCCGGCGGCCGCCGGCGGCACCACGCTCTACCGGGTGCTCGTCAAGGACGGGTCCAGCCGGGAGTACGTCAACAAGACGACGCTCCCCGCGGACGCCACCGGCTACGAGCTCTACCTGGCACCGAACCAGAAGTTCGCGGTGGCGGTGCGTGCCGAGACCCCCGACACGTTCGGGCCGCAGCTCACCGCCACCGTCCGGACCGGGGCGGCGTCGCATCCGGCCTCGACCATCACCCGGACCGACGCCACGGTGACATCGAACCCCAGCGGCGTCTCCTGGGCCGGGCTCACCTGGGCCGACTCGGCCGACGCCGGCTTCGGGATCCACTACTACCTGATCACCGCGACGGGTTCCGATGGGGTCACCAAGACCTTCCGGGCCTACTACGACTGGAACCGTGGCACCTCCCTGCCCCGCGGCGGCTACGCGCTCTGGGGCCTGAACGACGGCGTCGAGTACACCGCGACCGTCCGGGCGGTCAACTGGGCCGGCGATCTCGGTGAGCCGTACACCCCGGTGACGTTCACGACGGTGCCGGCCACCCAGGAGGGCACGCCGACGTGGGACGCCGGCGCCGAGCTGACCTACACCTGGGCGGGGCCGGGCGAGCCGGTCGTCCTGTCCTGGCGGGCGGACGACGTCGCGCAGAAGTCGAACGGGCGGACGGCCCAGTCCGCCGGCTACCGGGTGTACGTCAACGACGTCGCGCTCCAGCCGGCCGCCGGCGGCCTCGACCAGGTCAACGCCGTCGCGACAACGACCGGCACGACCTTCGAGGTGCCGACCGACGCCTGGGCCGTGGGCACCGACTACACGCTGCGGGTCGAAGCCGGCTACGACATCCTCCGGTACGCCTCCGGCTCGGGTGGCCCGGCCGGGTCGACCGGCTTCACCGGGACCAGCAACACCGATCTGCCCCGCAACCAGATCACTTTCGGCAAGTGGTCCGGCCACGGTCCGCGGGTCACCATCCAGGTGGTGGACGTCGCGGCGCTCGAGCAGGCCATCAACGCCGCCCAAGCGCTCGACGAGGCGCGCTACACGGCGCCGTCCTGGAGCCGGCTCCGCGCCGTCCTCGATCACGCCGCGGGCGTGCTGGGCGACGCGAAGGCCGGTCGCGTGGATCGGGCGACAGTGGACGCGGCCACCGCCGCGGTGGCCGCCGGCGTGGCCGCGTTGGTGACCCATCCGGCATGGGACGCCAAGAAGGCGTACACCACCGGTGACCGGGTGAGCTACCAGAACCGCGTGTATCTGGCGCAGTGGTACACCCAGAACCAGAAGCCGGGCGACCCCAACGGACCATGGGCCGAGGTGGGTGAGCTGGTGCCGGCTGCCGGCGCGGGTGTCCGGGCGTGGACGGCCAGCACGACCTACCCGGGCGGTGAGACGGTCGCCCACAACGGTCACACCTGGCAGGCGAAGTGGTGGACGCGGAACCAGGAGCCGGGCGACCCGAACGGCCCCTGGAAGGACCTCGGTACGTACTGACGGCGGGCGCGCGATGCGGCGGGCCGACACGATCGAACCCGGGTTGGGGAGCCGATCTGTCCGCCTGCGGTGACCGCCGGGCTGGTGTGGCACTGCTGTGGCGGTGCCACACCAGCGGTCAGGCGCGGCGGCCATTTCCAGGATTTCGTCGGTGGTCGCGGTCCAGGTTGTGGTGCGTTTCTCAAGGAGCGCCCTTGTGCCAGAAAAGCAGGTAACGAACTTCGGTTATGTGAAATAGCCACGCAACGGAGAGCGGAAAGATGCGAAGAGCACTGCGCAAACCCAAAGCACTATCCCTTGCGTTCGCGGTGAGCCTGTCCCTGGTCGGCCTGGGCACACCGGCCACGGCGGCCGTTCCCACGGACCGGCTCCACACGGGCCGCAACGCGCTCGCCGGCGGCGCCGCGGCGACGGAGTATCTCGGTTACCAGTCGCTCGACAACGGCGCCGAACAGATCGGGTTCGACGGGACCGAGGTCACCTGGAACGGGAAGGTCTGGACGCTCGACGAGTCCACAATCTTCATCGACTACCGCCTGGACCGGACTCAGCTCGCGGGCAACCCCCATGCCTTCACGTCCCTCCAGGACGCCAAGGCGGCGGGTGCGGTCCACGACGGCACGATCGACAAGCGGATGACCGTGCTCATGGCGCCGGGCGTCTACTGGATCGACGACCCCGACGACGGGTTCATCCGTCCCGACCGCCCCTCGGACAACCCCGAGGAAGGTCTGTACGGCATGACTATCAACGCCGACTGGTTGCACATCCAGGGCCTGACCGGCAACAAGTCCAACGTGGTGTTCGCGGCCGCGCGCGGTCAGCAGCAGGGTTCCGACGGCAACTTCAACCTGTTCAGGTTCACCTCGACCGGCCTGCTGACCGAGAACGTGACCTTCGGCAACTACGTCAACGTGGACCTCAGCTTCCCGCTCGACGGCAAGCTGCCGGCGGGCGAGCGACTCAGCCGCCCCAAGCGGTTCGACGCCATTTCACAGGCGCAGCTCTTCGGCGGCAGCAGCGTGTCGAAGGCGGTCGCGGTCAACACCGCGTTCGTCAGCCGGCTGAACCTGCTGCCCTTCACCGCCCTCTACATTGACTGCTACGTGGAGTCCAGTGGGCACGCGGGCGGCGGCAGCACGTACATCAACAGTTCGCTGCACCTGTACAACACCAACTTCAGCGGCGGGACGCAGTTCTACAACTCCGACATCTACCTCGATCCGCTGCCGGTCAACACCAGCGGCAAGACGGTGTACGAGCAGGGCTTCGGGGACAGCACCAGCACCTCGGGCGTGGCGATCGACACCCGCTTCCACCGTGGACCGAGCCTGACCGAGAACCCCGTCACACCGGACATGCCGGCCGGGGTCTCCTGGTCCACCAGAACCCCGAAGAACCCCACGACGCGCAGCTACCAGTACAACGTCACGTTGGACGGCGAGCCCTACGTCATCCAGGACCACTTCACGCCGGGCTCGTCGGTGGTCATCCCCGGCGACAGCGAGCTGCTCAAGGCGTACCGGGTCGAGCACGACGGGACGGTGTACTACAACCTCCAGAACATCCTCGGCCTCGACAACTTCGACGGCGCCAACGCGGTGTACCTGCCCTACGGCCACGTCGAGGCGATCGCCGCGGCTGAAGCGGCCGAAGGCGTAGCGGACGGGTTCTACCGGACCGTTCCGCGGGCGGCCAGCCTGGCTCGGGACGGAGGCGCCACCCCCATCCACAACGGCGGCACACCGGCCACCTTCACCGCGAGCGCCGAGGCGGGTCGTAGCGGCGGCCTCGGCGCCTGGACGTTCGAGGCGTACGACTACGTCCCGGACCAGGCCGCGGCCATCGATCCCGCGACGAGGAAGTACCGGCCGGCGACCTACGTCGAGCTGCGCGCCGACGGCAACCGCGTGGAGGTCAGCTCGACGCTGACCGGCTACGAGCAGAAGCAGGTCCTGATCGTGGCGCGCAACGCTCTCGGCATCGAGGCGGCCGCGCTGGCGACCGTGCAGCCGCCCTATATCGACGCCCCGGTGTTCACCGCCGGCGGTGAGCCGACGATCGTCATCGGCGCCGATGGGAAGGCGCGACTCGACTACGACTTCCAGGTCAAGGGTGACGGCCTGCTCGACACGTCGGTCATCTCCTGGTTCCGCGTCAGGAGCGCCGACGACCCGAACCCGCTCCCGCTGGTCACCAGCCGCCTGAACAAACCCGAGCGGGTCTACCCGATCGGCGAGGGCGACGTCGGCTCCTCCCTGATGGCCATGATCACGCCCAGGTACAACGTGAGCGAACCCGCCGCGACGACGACGGTCGTCACCTCCGGCCGCGACATCGCCAAGGGTGACGTCGCGGTGGCGATGAACGCCGCCGGCAACGAGGTGTCCCGAGTCACGACGGACTTCAACAACATGCCCACCGACGTCCAGCCCCGGATCATCCCCGGCACCTGGACGCTCACCAACGGCGCGGGCGGCAGCGGCTGGATCTGGGCGGACGGCTCCACCACCCAGGGCTCCGCGGGGTTCTCCGGCCTGCAGACGGGTTCGCCCGACCGGGAGTCCCGCCTGCACTACCAGCCGGTGGGCGAGGCATTCGGCGATGTGACCCTGACGGTGAAGCTCGCCCCGAACAAGACGGCGGGCCAGGGTTTCGGTTCCGCGCCGGACTTCCTGGACCTCTACATCAAATCCGACGGGGTCCGGCTGGACATGATCACGCGTGGTGAGCCGGGCGCCATGAACGGCTATGCCCTCCGGTTCCAGCGACTCGCCGCCCCCGAGATCTCGGAGCTCGGCTTCAACCCCGGTGGCGCCGTGGCGGGCGTGGCGGTCTACCTCGTCAAGATCACCGACGGCAGGGATTCCGCGGTCCGGTACGACAGCGCCAACCGCCCGTTTGGCTCGACGCTGCCGCAACTGATGTGGGACCCGGAGAACCCCGACGTGAAGTACACCCGGGGTGCCATGATCAGCGCCTACCTGACCGAGCTCACCGTCAAGCTCAGCCTCGTCGACGGCAAGCTCGCGGCGGACGTCTCCGCCAGCGCGGACGCACGCCCCGGCGACGACTTCGGCTATCTGCGGCAGGTTCGCCTGGCGGCCGACGTCGACATGTCCGACCTCGGCGGAGTGGGCATGTACTACAGCAGCTCCACCGGTAGCGACAACTCCACCGTGCTGACCCGCTGGGAGTCGGAGATCGAGAAGCGGGTGCCGGGGTGGAGCGCGACCGCGGTGTACGTCGCCGGGGACACGGTGACCTACCAGGGCTCCGCGTGGCAGGCGCTGTGGTGGACCCAGAACCAGGAGCCGGGCGACCCGTACGGCCCGTGGCAGGAGATCGCGGCGACGGCCGACGGCACACCGATCTGGACCGCCACCCGGATCTTCACCGCCGGTGCCGTCGTCGTGTACCAGGGCAGGAAGTACGTCGCCCAGTGGTGGACCCGCAACCAGGCGCCGGGCATCCCTTACGGCCCCTGGACGCTCGCCGGCTGAAGCCGGCGCGAAGGAGCCGCCTCGGATCGGGGCGGCTCCTTCGCTGTCCGCCCTCGGTTTTCTGCTCGACCGCGATGCCCGGCGGCGGGCGGCCACGTGTACCGCACCCCGGGTACGAACGGGTGTGCCCCGTCCGCGGTCAGGACCGGCGAGCATGCCACCCAGATGATCATCAATTCACGGTCTGGACAGTCCTCCGGAGATCCGCCGTAACGGTCCGGCCGCTCCGCCTTCCTAGCGTGCTAGCCGTCATCAACCAGTCTGAGGAGGACAGATGACGAAGCTGACCCGCCTGAAAGCCATGATGCCCGCCGTCCTGGCGGCGGCCGCCGTCGGAACCCTGCCGTCGGTCGTCACCAACGACTGGCCGACCAGCCCGGTCGCGAGTTCGTCGTCGGCGCAGGGCAACGGTGGCGTGGGCGATCTGCGGATGAACCAGATCCAGTTCATGGGCGCGCACAACGCGTACCACCGCGAAATGCAGGGTGTCGAGCTTGCGGAGTCCCTGAAGATCGACCCTGGCTACCCGCAGTGGGGCTACTACTCGCATGTGTCCATTCCGGACATGTTGGGCCGGCAGAACGTCCGGGCGGTGGAGCTGGACCTGCTTCCCGACCCGAAGGGTGGGCTTTACCGGCACCCGCTGCCCCGGCAGCGCGCCGGCCTCGGCCCCATCGAGGACCCCGCGATGGCCGCGCCGGGCATGAAGGTGCTGCATGTGGCGGACCAGGACTACAACTCGACCTGCCGCACGCTGGTGAGCTGCATGCGGCAGGTGAAGACCTGGTCGGCCGCCAACCCGGGCCACGTCCCGATCATCTTCCAGCTCGAGCTGAAGCAGACCGACGACCGCTGGGAGCAGCTCGGCGGAGCGGCCAGCCCCGCATGGGACGGCAAGCTGTTGGACGACATCGACCACGAGATCCGCTCGGTCTTCGCCGAGGACCAGCTCATCACGGCCGACGACCTGCGCCGGCCCGGGCTCACCCTCGAACAGTCGGTGCTGACGTACGGCTGGCCGCGCCTGGACCAGGTGCGCGGCAAGGTGCTGTTCTTCTTCGACAACGGTGGACCCGGCGCCATCCGGGACCTGTACACGGCCGGGCGACCGAACCTGGAGGGCCGGGCGGTGTTCACCCAGGGGCGGCCGGGCAGCCCCGATGCGGCGATCACGATGGTGAACGATCCCCGCGGTGGAAACGAGGCGGCCATCCGGGACCTGGTCCAGCGCGGTTACCTGGTGCGTACGCGGTCGGACGAGCCGCTGCAGACGGTCAAGGCGGCGGAGTTCAGCCGGGTGGAGATCGCCCTGCGCAGTGGCGCTCAGCTGGTCACCACGGACTTTCCCACGGTGGGGATGGCGGCGCGGTACGACAGTGACTTCGTGGCCGAGCTGCCCGGCGGGGTGGCGGTGCGGTGCAATCCGGTGTCCGCCCCGGCGAACTGCCACGACGGCCACCTGGAACGATAGATAGGTCCACATTGGGCGGCGGGGTCAGGCGGCGGGCGGGTGCCAGAACGTAGGTGCCCGTTGCGCCGCCCGGCCGATACTCGCAGGCCGGTGGCCGGCCGGCGCGGGTTGGGTGCCGGCGCCGGCTGGTAGCGTTGCCCGTCGTGACCCCTGAGTACCTGCGCGATGCGGCGGCCACCGTCGGTATCTTCGGCTTCTTCGCCATGGTGTGGTTCGGCTGGGCACAGGAAGCTCCGCCCCGGTCCTGGCGGCGCTGGCTCGTCGCCGGATCGGTCGTCTCGGTACTCCTCGTCATCGCCGGCGTCACACTCTATGCCCTCAACCTCGACACCGGCACCGCCTTCGACCGGGACACCAGCATCCACTACGGCGTCGCGGTCGGCATCGAGTTCGCTCTCGCCGGCATCGGTGCGGTGATCCTCGGCGGCACCGGGCGCAAGGAGTTCATTCCGGTCCTGGTTGGCCTCATCGTGGGAATTCACTTCTTCCCGTTGGCCGTGATCCTGAACTATCCGGTGCTGCATGTCATTGGCGCGCTCGCCACCGGCGCGGCGGCGGCCGCGGTGCCCTTGGCCCGCCGGCACGGCGTCGCGATCTCCGCGGTCACCGGCGTCGGGATGGGGATTTCACTGCTCCTGGGGGCCTTCGCGGCCCTGGCGGCGGCGCTTACCTTCTGACCGATCGTGACTCAGGACCCCTGACGGCCGGGGCCGGCTGCCGGGCCGCCGGGGCCGGCTGCCGGGTGACGCGGCGGCGTCGGGCCGGCAGTCCGAGCATCGGGTTGGCGACGCCCCAGGCAGCCCCCTTGCAGACCAGCTCCTTGTAGGCGGCGGCGAGCCGGCCGGTCAGTACCGCCGGCACGGCGCGGTCGTCGGCGGTGACGTACTGGATCAGACCTTCCTTGCGGCCCAGGGAGATGCACTGGTTGAAGTAGCGCAGCGGCGCGTTCGGGAGCTTTCCGCCGGTCAGGCGCGCCGCGATCGCGTCCGCGGCCTGCCACGCCATGGGAGTGCCCGAGGCGCACGACATCCGTAGCGGCTTACCGCCTCGGCCCATCGCGAAGGCGGCGTCGCCGATGGCGTACACGTCCGGGTGTGAGACCGAGCGCATGGTCGCGTCGACCACGATCCGGCCGGTGCCGGTGACCTCCAGGGTGGTCGCCTTCGCGATCGGATGGACCGCGAATCCGGTGGCCCACACGGTGACCGCGGCCGCGATGGCCCGGCCGTCGTCGGTGACGACGCGGTCGGCTTCGACGCCGGCGACCGCGGCCTGCTCGTGCACGGTGATCCCGAGCTGGCCGAAGACCTTCCGCAGGTGCTGGCGGCCTTTTGGCGAGAGCCAGTCGCCGAGGCCGCCGTGGGCGGCGAGGGCGACGTCGAGGTCCGGGCGGGCTTCGGCGAGTTCGGTCGCGGCCTCCAGGCCGGTGAGGCCGCCGCCGACGACGACCACGGCCTGCCCGGCGTCGAGGCGGGCCAGGCGCTCGCGCAGCCGGAGTGCCCCGGGGCGGCTGGCGATCTGGTAGGCGTGCTCGGCGGCCCCGGGGACGCCCCGGGAGTTCCAGCCGCTGCCGAGGGCGTAGACGAGCGTGTCGTAGGCGAGTTCCCCGGCTCCGTTGTCGTCGGTGGCGGCGACGATCTTGCGGTCGACGTCGACGCCGTCGACCTTCGCGAGCCTCAGCTCGACGCCGGTGCCGGCGAACATCTCGTTCAGCGGCCGGGGTTTGAGGTCCTGGCCGGCCGCCAGCTGGTGCATGCGGACCCGTTCCACGAAGTCGGGCTCGGCGTTGACGACGGTGATGGCGACGTCCTCGCGGCGCAGCCGCCTGGCGAGGCGCCCGGCGGCGATGGCTCCGGCGTATCCGGCCCCGAGGACGATGATGCGGTGCTGCATGGGTGGGCTCCCGTCTCGCGTGGGTTCGCCACTTGAACCGGGCGGCCGGGCGATTCCTGACAGGAACGCGATGTGAAGCACCTCATATGCGCGTCAGAAGGCCTCGAACAGGGGCTCCCCGTGGTCGGTGGCCGCCCACCGGGCGCTCGCCCGGCGGAGCTTGTCGGGGTTGACCTGGCTGCGGAAGGCGGCGATGCCCCCGTCGGTGATCTCCAGGCAGGTGACGCCGATGACCTGGCCGTCCACCACCGCCACGACGGCGGGATCGCCGTTGGCGATCCAGGCGTAGACCTCGGGCGTGCCGCCGGCCACGGCGCGCTTGGCCTGGCTGGGTCTGAACAGGCCCCACAGGAACTTCGCGACGGCGACGGCGCCCACGAACGCCGTGGCGCGGGCCGGGACCTTTCCGCCACCGTCGCCGATCGCGGTGGCGTCCTCGGTGAGCAGGCGCACGAGCGGCTCCGTGCGGCCGCTGGTGGCGGCCGCCAGGAACTCCTCGACGATCCGCCGGGCGGCGGCCTCGTCGATCTCGATGCGGGCCTTGCCGTCCGCGACGTGCTTCCGGGCGCGGTGGAAGATCTGCTGGCTGGCGGCCTCGGTGATGTCGAGGATCTCGGCGATCTCCCGATGCGGGTAGTCGAAGGCCTCCCGGAGCACGTACACCGCCCGCTCGTTGGGGGCGAGGCGCTCCAGGAGGGTGAGGACCGCGTACGAGACCGATTCGCGCTGCTCGGCGGTCTCGGCCGGGCCGAGCATCGGGTCCCCGGCGAGCAGCGGCTCGGGAAGCCACTGGCCCACGTAGGTCTCGCGGCGCGCACGTGCGGAGGTGAGCTGGTTGAGGCACAGGTTGGTGAGGACCTTCGTCAGCCATGCCTCGGGGACCTCGATACGGTCGACGTCGGCGGCGTGCCAGCGCAGGAACGTCTCCTGCACGGCGTCCTCAGCCTCCCCGGCCGAGCCGAGAAGGCGGTAGGCGATGGCCTCCAGGCGCGGCCTGGCGGCTTCGAACCCCGCCACGTCTCTCGCGGTCAACGGCATGGTCCGAGCCTAGCCAGCAGCTCTGGGGCAGCGACGGGATGTCCGTCGGGCGGGTGGTGGTGGCCCGTCGAACGGGCCGGCCACCGTCCGTCGGTCAGGTTAGGGGCCTTCGGCAGAAGGAGCGGGATCAGGCGCCGGTGTTTACGCAATTCCCGCCGCACCGATCGGGTATGTGGCGCGCGCCGCGAGCGGTGCCCGCGGCGCGCCGATTGATGTTTCCGTGGTCAGACGCTGGTCCGGCAGCCGTCCGACGTGTTGCCGGTGTTGTTGCAGTAGTTGAATTGCTGCGTATCGAGGATGTAGGCGAAGGTCTGCCCGGCCGGGCTGACGACGCTCAGTTGCACGCTGACCGCGCCTGCGGGTGCCACGGCGGTGAGCGACCGCTCGGGCCAGGTGTTGTCCAGCGTGATGAGGGCACCGTCGCTTGTGGAGATGAGTGCGTTGGACGAGGTGAACCACGACATCCGCAGCTTGACCGTGCCGCTGGTGTCGGCGGTGAGCCGGGTGAAGAACTTGTACCTGGTGCCCGCCGTGACCGCTGGGCGGCGGGTCACCGACACCGAGCCCTCGGCGTGTGACTGCACGTTCATCGTGAGCGAGCGCCGGCCGTCGTAGTACCTCGCCGACACCGCACTGTCGGAGCCGGGCGGCGTCACCTGTATCCAACCCGCGCCGGCCGCGGTGAACCCGGTCGGGGTGCCATACGGCGCGTCGGCCTCGATGGTGCGTTCCTGCGCGGTGAGCAGGTCATTGCTGAACCCGACGTCGCAGCAGGTTGGTGCGGTGAGCACCGGGTGCGTCGCGATGGTGCCCTTGAACGTCGACGGGTACGGGTCCTGGTGGAACGTCGCGGTCAGCTCGCTGGGGTCGTAGTACGTGTTGAAGTCCTGGTCGAGCATCCAGTAGTCGGTCCAGCCGTACATGATGTCGGCGTTGTACAAGCCGCCGTCCTTTTTGGACCATGCGTGCGGGGCACCCAGCACGTGCAGCAGTTGCCGTTACCAGCGGCTGGCGTGGCTGATCGTCCTGGCGTGTTCGCCGAGGAGGTCGGTGTAGGTGTCGATGTCAATGGTGTCGTGGTGGCAGCGTTCGACGAGCCGCGTCAGTCGATGGTCGATCTCCTCCGCGTCGAGGTCGAGCCGTTCGCACAGGTCATGATGGGCGTCGACGAGCGGTTCGGTGATCTCCTCGGGCTCGGTGCGGGTGATGTGGTAGGCGTCGCGGAGGTGCCCGGAGAAGTCGTCCCAGACGAGGATGGCCTCTTCGACGAGGTCGAGCATGGCGGTGGTGGCGGGCCGGGCGCAGAGAATCTCGATTTCGGTGGCGAGTTGATGGCCGGCGGCTTCGACGTCGGAGATCTGCCACCTGCTGCCGGTGGTGGCATTGGCGGCATCGCGGATGGCGGCGCGTGCGTCGTGCAGGCCGGTCTGGTCGGTGGTGTCGAGGAGGCCGGCTTCGGCCAGTAGCTGGGTGGCGAAGAGGCGGTCCCGCAGGGCGTGTTCCGCG
Source organism: Rhizomonospora bruguierae (assembly GCF_018397995.1). GTDB lineage: Bacteria > Actinomycetota > Actinomycetes > Mycobacteriales > Micromonosporaceae > Rhizomonospora > Rhizomonospora bruguierae. Next base: position 86,976 of record NZ_BBQH01000023.1, on the reverse strand, counting down.
ACGAGGTTCGCCAGTTGTCGAGGGGAGAGCCGCCGTACGGCATGGAGATAGTGGGCGTGTTCGGGCTCAGCCGGGGCGGCGCCCGGTGGGGTCGCGGCGCCCGAGAAGACGGTGCCGGCGTCGAATGCGGTGAGCGCGGTGGCGACGGCGTGGGCGCAGAGGTCGTCGCCGACGGTTCCGCAGTCGCAGTCGGTGGTGAAGAGGCCGCCGACGATGCCGATCCAGGGTTGGAAGACGCCATCCCGGCCGTGGACGACGGCTTGGACGCCGCCGCCGGCCGGTTCGAGTTCGGCGACCCCGCCGGCACCCATCAGCCGTGCCGCGGCCTCGGCCACCGTGGTGGGGACGGATTCCCGGAACGCGTCGACGTCGATGCGGACTGCCACGGGCGGACACTCTACCGGCCACGGGCGGCGGCTGGTGGCGCCGAGCCGGACCAGGAACGGGCCGGGACGCGCCGTGGGCGTCCGTCCATAGGGAACGTTCCCATACATCGGGACGCGCGAATTCGGGAGCCGATTGCGGCACTACCGTCCCGTTAAGAGATGGGAGCCAATATGCTGCGACGTTCTTCTTCTCTCTGGCGGCTCTGTACGGCTGGCATGGCCGCCCTGCTCGCCCCGCTCGTGGCGGCCGGGGCATCCGCGGCGGGGCAACCCGCGCCGAAGCCGGCCGCGCCGGACCGCGCCGAGGCCGCCGCCGTGCCGCCGCTCGACCAGCTCACGGTCAGCACCACCCAGGTCGCCTTCGGGCTGCAACGACCGACCGCGATTTTCGCCCCCGACGACGGCAGCGGCCGGCTGCTGATCACCGAGAAGCAGGGGACGATCCGGGTCTACCACCCGGACACCGGGCTGGCGACGGAGCCGCTGCTCGACATCCGGGACCGGGTCGACATCTCCGGCAACGAACGCGGCCTGCTCGGCGTGGTCACCTCGCCGAACTTCACCCAGACCCGCACCCTGTACGTCACCTACACGGCGCTGCCCGAGGGCACCGTGACGCTGTCCCGGTTCACCCTGGACACGGCCGACCAGACGCCCGTCCCGGCCGCGCGGGAGCAGGTGGTGCTGACCCAGCCGCACGTCGAGTTCTCCAACCACAACGGAGGCAACGTCGAGTTCGGCCCGGACGGCTACCTCTACTGGAGCATCGGGGACGGCGGCGGATCCGACGACGTACTCAACTCGGGGCAGAACCTCGGCACCCTGCTCGGCAAGATCCTCCGGCTGGATGTCAGCCGCTCCTGCGACGGGCGGAACTACTGCGTACCCGCCGACAACCCGTTCGTCGACACGGCCGGGGCGCGGCCGGAGATCTGGGCGTACGGGCTGCGGAACCCGTGGAAGTTCTCGCACGACCTCGGCGGCGACGGCTCGCTCTGGATCGCCGACGTCGGACAGGGCGCCTTCGAGGAGATCGATCACGTGCCGGGGAACCAGGGCGGCGCCAACTTCGGCTGGTCCTGCCGGGAGGGTCCGCAGATCTTCAACCCCGACCGGTGCCAGGCCGGCGCCACGTACATCGAGCCGGTGCACTCGTACCGCAACTCGATCGATGGCTGCGCCATCATCGGCGGTTACGTCTACCGGGGCCGGGCCTACGCCGACATCGCCGCCGGGACGTACCTGGCCACCGACTACTGCTCCGGTACGGCGTTCGTGGCCCGGCCGCCGACCAGCCCCGGCGGCGCGTACACGACCCAGGCGCTGACCGAGCTGACCATCCAGCCGACCAGCCTCGGCCAGGACGCCGACGGCGAGCTGTACCTGGTCAACGACCTGCCCGGCCAGTTGCACCGGATCTCGTTCGGCACCACCGCCCCGCCGGCCACCTGCACGATCAGCTACCGGGTCGACCAGCAGTGGGGGACCGGCTTCACCGCCGCGCTGGTCATCACCAACACCGGCACCGCGCCGATCAACGGCTGGACGGTGGGCTGGACCTTCCCCGCCGCGCAGCTCGCCGGCACGTTCTGGAACGCCCTCGGCAGCCAGCAGGGCGCCGTGGTGACCGCCCGCAACGCCGACTGGAACCCGAACATCCCACCCGGGGGCAGCACCGAGTTCGGCTTCCTCGCCTCGAATACCGGCCCGAACCCCGCGCCGGACAGCTTCACCCTCAACGGCAGCCCCTGCTGCTGACCTGTCAGGAAGTGAGCCTCCCCGCTGTAGCGGAGCGGCTACCCATCGGGCGATGAGCCGCCCGCACCAGACGGGGCACGGTTGCGGACCGGGCCCTGTCTGGGTCAAGCACGGCGGCTGTCAGTCGAGCGGTAGGCCGTACCGCACCGGGCAAGGTTGATGCCGGCGCCGGCATCGCTCCCGCCGGTCCCTACCCGGCCTCGCCGCTACGCGTCGTCAAACCAGACCTTCTCGACGAACGTCGCGTGCTTCACAAGACCCAACAGCGTGGTCCCGGAGGCCACCAACGATCGACGCACCTGCTCCTCCGTCAGCCCGTCCAAGCAGCCATGGAGCGCGTCGCGGTGCTCGTCGAGGAACGCCTCGAACTGGGCACGGGCTGGCTGTGCGACGACCTGGTCGGCGAAGGTGGGCGGGTAGGAAGGCATGGACGAAGCATCCCAGATGAGCGGATGTCCGCGTTGCGGCCACTCCCATCGATCACGATAAGGGGATCAGCATGACTACCTCGCCCGAGTCGCCCGCGTACGTAGCTATTCGCGAGGGGATTGCCCTACGTGAACAGGGCCGCTCGCCTGAAGCGAAGGCCCTCATGGAGACCCTGGTCGCTGACGTGGAAAGTGGAGACGATGCGTACGCCAAGATCTTCCTTGCTCACTCGCTGGCCGATGTGCAGGAAAACCCCCGAGGACGAGCTTGCGTGGGACCTGCGCGCGCTCGCCTTTATGGATGAATTGACCGACCGGCAAGCCATCGAGAGAGGGGACGGCATTCGCAGTCGTTCGCTGAGGGCATCTGACGAACGTCGCCAACGTGCTCACCACCCCGACGCCGCCGCGCTGGCAGCGGTCGCCCCGAAGCCCGGCCTCACCCGCCACGCCCGTACAGCGAAACATGTACTTGTATCGCTGGAGTTCTCGGCCTAGCCTGAGGCGCCCGGAGATCGATCTCGCGGCCAGGGGGTCCAGGTTGCTCCTTTGCCGGGCATAGCGCGACCGGCCGGTGAACTCGGATCAGAGGAGAGACTTCATGGCAATGAAGCTATCCGGCACTACGTCCCGATTCAGGTCCCCGCTCATCGCCGCCGCCGCGGTGGTGGCAGTCGCGGGATCCCTCACGACAGTCCCTTCGTCGTCGGCGACCGCGTCGACGAAGGCCGGCAGTGTCGTGGTGGAGGTCAGACAGCAGCGGCAGACCATACGCGGCTTCGGCGGCATGAACCACCCATTGTGGATCGATGATCTGACGCCGGTCCAGCGTGACACGGCCTTCGACAACGGCCAGGGCGACCTGGGTCTGTCGATCCTGCGGATCCCCGTGCCCGAGGACCGCGCCGACTGGTCGCGCACCCTCGCGACGGCGCAGGCCGCGGCGGGCAAGGGTGCGCTGGTCATCGCGGCGCCGTGGAACCCGCCGGCCGACCTGGTCGAGACGTTCGAGAAGGCGCCGGAGCTCATCGGTAGCGTCTACGAGGCGGAGGCCGGGGTGCTCGTCAACGGCGTCACCGCGACCAGGGCTGCGGGCTTCAACGGCACGGGTTACGTCGAGTTTACGGCCGCCGCGGGGGCGAGCGTGCAATGGAACAACGTCGTCATCGGCTCGGCCGGTCTGAAGACGTTCGGGTTCCGTTACGCGCTGGCGAGCGGCACGCGGGCGATGGACCTCTACGTCAACGACAACCTCGTCGCGAGCGGCGTCGAGTTCGGGGCGACCGGCGGCGCGTCGACCTGGGGGGTGAAGCTCGTCCACGTGCAGATGACGCCGGGGATGAATGTCGTGCGGCTGGAAACCACCGGTGGCGGCGGGCCGAGCCTCGACAACATGACCGCCGCGCCGTACACGGACGCGACGCAGGCGAGGCGCGTCGCGCACGACAAGTACGCCGAGTACGCGGCGCACCTGAACGACTTCGTGGAGTACCTGCGCGCCAATGGTGTCGAGCTGTACGGCATCTCGGTCCAGAACGAGCCGGACTATGCGTTCGACTGGACCTGGTGGACTCCCGAGGAGATCGTGCGCTTCCTGCGCGACTATGCGGGCGTGATTTCGACGCGGGTCATCGCGCCCGAGTCGTTCCAGTACAAGAAGAACATGTCAGACCCGATCCTCAACGACCCCGGTGCGCTGGCCAACCTGGACATCCTCGGTACGCACCTGTACGGCACGCAGTACGCCGACTTCCGGTACCCCCTTTTCGAGGAGAAGGGCGCCGGCAAGGAACTGTGGATGACGGAGCTCTACACGCCGAATAGCGAGGCCGACTCGGCGCAGCGGTGGCCCGAGGCACTTCAGGTCGCGGAGAACATCCACCACGCGATGGCCGACGCGCAGTTCCAGGCGTACGTCTGGTGGTATATCCGCCGAAGCTACGGGCCCATCCTGGAGGATGGCACGATCAGCAAGCGCGGCTACATGATGGCCCACTACACGAAGTTCGTGCGGCCCGGAGACGTCCGCGTCGAGGCCACCAAGGAGGCGCAGCCTGGCGTGCTCACGTCCGCCTACCTGGGCGCGGACGGCAAGGTGACCGTCGTCGCGGTCAATACCAACACGACCGCCGTCGAGCAGCGAATCCATCTCGTGGGTACGAGCGTGTCGGCGATCGATTCATGGGTGACGGACGCGGACCGCAACCTCAAGAGGTTCCCGGCCCCGAGGGTGACGGGTAATCACTTCACGGCGTCCCTTCCGGCGCAGAGCGTGAAGACGTTCGTGCTGCAGACCCGGCTACCGGCGGGGCATCTTCCCGGCTGAGCGCGACGGTTTAGCCCTCGGGCCTGGTCGCTGCGTTGACCACGCCCGAGGGGCTAACGACACGCGTCCAATCAGTGGACCGCGGGCCCCCACCCGGCGATCCGGGGCCTATCGCCTGTGCGCTAAGTGGTCTAGCGTGCACGCAGTGACCAGTGCTGCCCGGCGAGAGGATTCCAGTGGACCCCACCACGCGCCGCATTGTCGATTTCGCGCTCGGGTTGAGCTTCGCCGACCTTCCGGACGAGGTGGTCCGGGAGGCATCGATGCGGGTGTTCGACACGGTCGGGTGCGCGCTCGCGACCCGCGACGCCGAGCCGGTTCGGATCACGCTCGCGACCCTCGGCGCCGGCGGCGACGGTCGGGTGATCGGCCGGCCTGACCTGCGGCTGCCGCCGGATGCGGCGGCGTTCGTCAACACCACCATGATCCGCTACCTCGACTTCAACGACTGGGCCCCCAACGGGCACCCGAGCGACGTCGTTGGCGCGTTCCTGGCGCTGGCCGACCGGCCCGGCGTCGACGGGCGGCGCCTCGTCACCGCGACGGTCGCGGCCTACGAGGTCTTCATCGGCCTCACCGAAGCGTCGAAGTTGCCGCGGCTGGGCTGGGACCAGGGCTTCGCGCTCGGCATCGCCGCGGTCGCCGGGATCGGTAACCTTCTCGGGATCGACGCCGCCGCGGTGGGCAACGCGGTCGGCATCATGGCGGCGGCCGGAATACCGACCGGCGCTTCGCGCTCCGGCGAGCTGTCGATGTGGAAGGGCTGCGCCACCGCGTACGCGACGCGCAACGCGGTCTTCGCCACCCTGCTCGCCCGGGCGGGGCTGACCGGGCCGCCGGCCGCGTTCGAGGGCCGGCGCGGGATCTTCCCGCTCGTCACCGGCGGGTTCGAGCTGGCACTGGGGCCGGCGGCCACCGGCCGCGACTACCGGATCCGGCGCACCGCGATCAAGCCGTGGCCCGCCTGCTACCACGCGCAGGCACCGATCGAGGCCGCGGTCCGGCTGCGCGAGCGGGTGCCGGTCAACGAGTTGGAAAGGATCGAGGTCGGCACCTACCAGGAGGCGTGGCGCAGCATCGCGAGCGAGCAGGAGAAGTGGGACCCGCGTACCCGCGAGACCGCCGACCACAGCCTGCCCTACATGGTGGCCCGGGCACTCGTCGATGGTTCGATCACTGTGGACTCGTTCGCTCCGGGGTCCTATCTGGATGACTCGCTGCGGCCGCTGTTGGGGCGGATCGCCGCCCACGCCGACGAGGCGGCGACGGCCGCCTACCCGGACCGCATCGTGGCGCGGATCGTCGCCCGTGACCGGGCCGGCCGGGTCCACGAGGTGGAGGTCACCAATCCGACCGGCCACCCGGCCAACCCGATGTCACCGGAGCGGCTCGACGCGAAGGTACGTGGGATCGCCGGCGACGCCGCGGCCGGCTGGGCGGACGTGGCGAGCGCCGGCGCCCTGGGCGACCTGCTCGACGCGACCTTCTGATCAGGACGCGGGGTCGTGCGCGAGCCGGGTGGCGGCGAGGTCCTCCAGCCACCGCACCAGCACCATCTGGTCGGAGCCGGCCGGCACCTGCCCCTTGGCCAGTTCCCAGACGCTGGTCACGAGGCCACCCAGCAGGTAGGGCGCACCGGCCTCGCGCGCGATGCCGGCCGCGATGGCGAGGTCCTTGACCATCAGGTCGAGCGCGAACCCGGACGCGTACGTTCCGGAGAGGACGAACTGGGCGATTTTCGTGCGGGTCGCGTGGTTCATGCCGGTGGACGAGTTGAGCACGTCGAGCATCGTCTCTGGCGCCAGCCCGTACCTGCGGCCGACCAGCAGGGTCTCGGCGGCGAGCAGCAGTCCGGCGGCCGACATCACGTTGTTCAGCGCCTTCATCGCGTGGCCCGCACCGACCGGACCGACGCGGAACGTCTCGCGCCCCATCGCCGCGAACAGCGGCGCGCACCGGTTGACCGCGGCGGCGTCGCCACCGGCCAGGATGCACAGGTCGCCGCTCTCGGCCCGTACCACGCCGCCGGAGACGGGGGCGTCGACCAGGTCGTAGCCGGCGGCGGCGACCACTCCGGCGAGCTCGACCGTTTCGTGCGGTGCCGACGAGCTCATGTCGACCAGCAGTCGGCCGGTGCGGGTGCCGGCGGCGGCGAGGCCGGCCTCGACCGCGGCCCGCACGGCCTTCCCATTGGGCAGCATGGTCACGACGATGTCGGCGCCGGTGAACAGCTTGCCGATGTCGCCGGCCGCCGTCGCGCCGTGCTCGGCCGCGAACCGGGCGCTCACGTCGCCCCGCAGGTCGAAGACTGTCAGCGCCAGGCCGGCCGCGGCGAGGTGACGCGCCATGGGCCACCCCATGTTGCCCAGCCCGACGAACCCGACGGCGTCGGTCATGCCGTCGCCGCCGCTTCCAACTCGGCCGCCACCTCGGCGAGGGCCTTCGTCGAGACGCGGAAGCCTTCGACGCCGGCCGGCACGCCCGCGTAGATGGTCGCCTGAAGGAGGACCTCTTTGATCTCGTCGGGCGTGCACCCGTTGCGCCGGGCGCCCTTGACGTGGAGCTCCAGCTCGTGCGGGCGGTTGAGCGCCACCATCATCGCGATGTTGAGCAGGCTGCGGGTCTGCTTCGGCAGCCCGTCGCGGGTCCAGACGGTGCCCCAGCAGTATTCGGTGACCAGCGCCTGAAACTCGCGGTTGAACTCGGTCGCGCGGGCGAGGGCGGCCTCGACGTAGGCGTCGCCCAGCACCTCGCGGCGCACCTCGCGGCCGGCTTCGAATCGTTCGGTCGTCATGGGCAGCCCTCCTGTCGTTCCGCCGGGCCGGTCCCGGCCGGCGGTTGACAGGATTGTATGACGGCCATACCGTACGTCAAGATAGCGCTGACGAGGAGGAACGCATGGTCGATGCCTCGCTGAGGGTGGAGGCCAAGGCGACGCCGGTGCGCTCGCAGGTGGTCGCCAAGCTGCGCCGGGCGATCATCGAGCAGCGGTTCACGACCGGCAGCCGCCTGCGGGAAAAGGAGCTGTGCGAGCTGACCGGGGTCAGCCGTACGTCGGTGCGCGAGGCGCTGTGCCACCTGGAGGCGGAGAACCTCGTCGAGCTCATCCCCAACCGTGGGCCGATCGTGGCCCGGGTGACCCGGGAGGATGCCCGCGAGGTCTACGAGGTGCGCGTCGCCCTCGAAGGGCTGGCCGGGCGGCGCTTCGCGATGCACGCCACCGAGGAGCACGTCGCGGCGCTGCGGGCGGTGGTCGCCGCCCTGCGCGACGACGTCGCTGCGGGCCGCGCCGCCGACCTGGTCGCGCACAAGGACCGCTTCTACGCCACGCTCTTCGCCGGTGCGCGCAACAGCGTCGCGGCGAAGATGACCGACACGCTGCGGGCGCGGGTGACCCTGCTGCGCGGCCGGACGCTGTCGCACCCCGGTCGGGCCGAGGAGACGATCCGCGAGATCGAGGCGATCGTCGAGGCGGTCGCCGCCCGCGACCCCGACCGCGCCGAGGCGGCGTGCAAGGCCCATGTCGAGGCGGCCGCCGCGCTCGCGCTGCAGCTGCTCCCGGCCGAAGGAGGACGACCGTGAACGCCAGCTACGAGATGTACCTGGGCGGCCGGTGGACGCCCGCCGCGTCCGGGGAGCGGTTCGAGTGCCTCAACCCCTACTCCGGGAAGGCCTGGGCGGAGGTGCCCGCAGCCGGCGGCGCCGATGTCGACCGGGCGGTCGACGCGGCCCGCGCCGCGCTTGACGGGCCCTGGGGGCGGCTGACCGGCTTCGATCGGGCCCGGCTGATGCGGCGCCTGGCCGCGATCGTCGAGCGCGACGCCGAGGAACTGGCCGTCATCGAGTCGACCGGCAACGGCAAGCTGCTGCGGGAGTCGCAGGCTCAGATGGCGAGCCTCGCCGGCTGGCTCTACTACTTCGCGGGCATCGCCGACAAGCTCCAGGGCGAGACGATCCCGGCCGACAAGCCCAACTTCTTCCTCTACACCCGGCGCGAGCCGGTGGGCGTGGTCGCGGCGATCGTGCCGTGGAACTCGCCGCTCGTGCTGGCGATGTGGAAGCTCGCGCCCGCGCTCGCCGCCGGCTGCACCTTCGTCCTCAAGCCCTCCGACTACACGCCCGTGTCGGCGCTGGAGTTCGCCAAGCGGTTCGAGGAGGCCGGCTTCCCGCCCGGCGTGCTCAACGTGGTGACCGCCAACTCGCCGGAGCCGAGCCGGGCGCTGGTCGAGCACCCCGGCGTCGACAAGGTGGCGTTCACTGGATCGACGCGGGTCGGCATCGCGGTCGCGCGGAGCGCCGCGGGCCACCTCGCCCGCACGACGCTGGAGCTGGGCGGCAAGTCCGCGCAGATCGTCTTCGACGACGCCGACCTGCCGTCCGCGGTCAACGGCGTCATCGCCGGCATCTTCGCGGCGAGCGGCCAGACCTGCATCGCCGGCTCCCGGCTGCTCGTACACCGGCCGATCCACGACGCGATGGTCGCGGCCATCGCCGAGCGGGGCCGCGCGATCCGGCTCGGCGACCCGCTGTCGATCGAGACCGACATGGGGCCGATGGCCAACAAGGCCCAGTACGCGACCGTGCGCGGCTTCATCGGGCGGGCGGTCGCCGACGGCGCCACCGCGGTGCTCGACGGCGACGACCGCGGGCTGGGCGGGCTATTCATCGGGCCGACGATGCTGACCGGCGTGCGGCCCGAGATGGAGATCGCCCGCGAGGAGGTTTTCGGCCCGGTGCTCGCGGTCCTGCCGTTCGACGACGAGCAGGAGGCGGTCCGGCTGGCCAACGACTCCGCCTACGGCCTCGGCGCGGGCGTCTGGACGCGCGACATCCAGCGGGCGCACCGCGTCGCCCACCGGGTCCGTGCCGGCACGGTCTGGGTCAACACCTACCGCACCGTCGCGCCGTTCGCGCCCTTCGGCGGCTACGGCGCCAGCGGCTGGGGCCGGGAGAGCGGTGCCGACGCGGTCCGCGACTACACCGAGGTCAAGACCGTGTGGCTGGAACTCGAAGGTGCCGTCCGCGACCCGTTGGTGGTGGGCTGAGATGCGCGTCGTCGAGCTCGGCAGCCACCCCGCGACCGGCTACTGTGGACTACTGCTGGCCGGGCTCGGCGCCACGGTCAGCAAGGTGGCCGTCGGCCCCGCATACGCCGACGATGTCGCCCTGCCCGGCGGCGCCGGCGCCCGCGCGGCCTACCTCGACCAGGGCAAGAGCATGGTGGCCACCGACCAGGCCGACGCGCTCCTCGCCGGGGCCGACGTCGTGCTCGCCGGCCTCCCCGAGGCCGACCTCGCCGCGCGTGGTTGGGCACCGGAGGCGCTACGCGCCGCCCATCCGGACCTCGTCGTCGCCGTGGCCACGTCGGTCGAGCCGGGCACACCGGGGCGCGACCTCCAGGCGCAGGCGTCGAGCGGGCTCATGTACGTCATCGGCGAACCCGACCGGCCCCCGCTGCGGCTGCCCGGGCCGCAGGCCGACTACACCGCCGGTCTCGCCCTGCTGACCGCCACGATGTTCGCGCTGGTTCGCCGGGCCGGCGCGGGTGGCGGCGCGGTCGTCGCCACCACCGGCACCCGGGCGACGGCGTTCCTCGACTGGAAGAGCCAGATCTACCACGAGGACGAGGGCCGAGTGCTGCGCCGCGGCTCCGACAGCGGGCCGCTCGTGCTGCGCTGTGCCGACGGCTTCGTCGGCTTCTACTACCGGCCCGAGGAGTGGCCGGCGGTCAAGCGGTTCGTCGGCGACGACCGGCTCGACGACGAGCGCTTCGCGACCCAGCGTGGTCGCGACACCGACCGCGCCGACCTCCGCGCCATCCTTGAGGAGTTCACCGCAGCGCGCGACAAGGCCGAGATTTACCACGCCGGCCAGGCTGCGGGCATCCCGGTCGGCGCCGTGTGGGACACCGCCGAGCTGCTCACCGATCCCCAGAACGCGGCACGCGACCTCTTCGCCACGGCCGACGTGCCGGGTGCCGGCGCGGTGCGCTACCCGCGGCTGCCATGGACCATCGACGGCGAAAGGACCACGGCGTGACCGGCATGCTCGACGGGCTGCACATCCTCGACCTCTCCGGCATCACGGCCGGCGGCCGCACCACGCAGATCATGGCTGACTACGGCGCCGAGGTGATCAAGCTGGAGGGGCCGCGCCGGCCCGATCCGTTCCGCCACTGGACCGTGGTGACCGGCTCCACCGGCTTCGGCGACCTCGGCAACCCGGCCTTCCGGGTGGTCAACCGCAACAAGCGCGGCGTGGCGGTCGACCTGAAGCACCCCGACAGCCGCGACATCGTCCGCCGGCTGGTGGAGCGCACCGACGTCGTCGTGGAGAACTTCCGGCGCGGGGTGCTTGACCGGCTCGGCCTCGGATACGCGACGCTGCGCGAGTGGAATCCCCGGGTCGTGCTGCTGTCGCTGTCGAGCCAGGGCGGCACCGGCCCGGAGAGAGGCTACGTCTCGTTCGGCAGCACGCTGGAGGCGCTCGGCGGGCTGATGTCGATGACCGGCTACGACGAGACCACGCCGACCTGGTCGACCAACAAGGTCAACTACCCGGACCAGATCGTCTCGGTCCTCGCGCCCGGACTCGCCGCCTGGGGGCACCTGCGCAGCCGGGAGACCGGGCAGGGCTGCTGGATCGACCTGTCGCAGCGCGAGACGGTCACGTCGATGCTGGGGGAGTGGCTGCTGGCCACCTCGGCGACCGGCGCGGCCCCGACACCGACCGCAAACCGCGGGCCCGACGGCACGGACTTCTGCGTCCCGTGCGCCGGCGAAGACGAGTGGGTTGCCATCTCGCTCGGCGACGATCGCCATTGGGCGGCCTCAGCGGCCGTCGTCGGAGTCACCGACGACCGGTTCGGCGACGCGGCCGGCCGGCGTGCCGGCTACGCCGAGGTGGAGAAGCTACTGGCCGTCTGGGCCGCCGGCCGCGACGGCGACGAGGCGGCCTCGCGGCTGGCGGCGGCCGGTGTCCCGGCGGCCAAGGTGGCCAAGGCCCACGAGCTGGTGGACCGGTTCGCGGCGGCGGGCGTCGACTTCTACATCCCGGTGGGGACCCCGGACGGCGGCAGCGAGCGCCAGATCAGCTGGGCGTTCGACGTCACCCCCGACGGCGGGCCGGCGGTGCGGCGGCGGGCGCCGCACGTCGGCGAGCACACCCGCGAGGTCCTGGGCGAGCTCGGATACGCACCGGTCGAGGTCGACGACCTGTTCGCCCGCGGTGTCGTCGCCGACCGGGTGGTCGCATGACGACCGCCACCCGGACGTGGACGGCGACCGTCGCGCGGTTCGTCGCCGACACCACTGTCGACGCGCTCCCCGACGCGCTGGTCGCGGCCGCGAAGGTGCCGATCATCGACACGCTCGGCGTGGTGGCGGCCGGCGTCGCCGACCACGCCGGCGCGTCCGTGCTGCGCTACGCGGGCGTCGCCGACCCGTGGTCAGCCGCGCTGCCGCCCGAGGCGGCCGCGCTGGTCACCTCGACCCTGGCCCACGCGCTCGACTTCGACGACGTGCTGCCCGGCGCCGGCCACCCGAGCGCGCCGGTGCTGAGCGCGATCCTCGCGGTCGCCCGTGGTGCGGCGCCGCTGAGCGGCCGGCGGCTCATCGAGGCCTACGTGGTCGGCGTCGAGGTGATGCGGACCCTCTCGCGGGCGGTCGGCCACGCGCACTACCGCCATGGCTGGCACACCACGAGCACGATCGGTGGCTTCGCGGCGGCCGCCGCCGCGGCCAAGGTACTCGGGCTCGACGCCGCCCGGGTGGCCACGGCGCTGGGCATCGCCGCCAGCACCGCCGGCGGGCTGCAACGCAACTTCGGCACCGGGACCAAGCCGCTGCACAGCGGCTTCGCGGCCCGCAACGGGGTCACGGCGGCGTTGCTCGCCCGCACCGGCTTCACCGCGGCCACCGACATCCTCGAAGGCCCGCGCGGCTTCCTCGACGTCTACGGGATCGGCGCCAGCCGCCCGGCGGAGATCGAGCGGCTCGGCAACCCGTACGCCCTGCTGGATCCCGGGATCTCGCTCAAGAAGTACGCCTGCGCCTTCGAGCTCTACCGCGGCATGGACGCGGTCCTCGAACTGCGGGCCGCGCACCGGGTCGAGCCGGCGCGGCTGCGTGCGCTGCGCTGCACCGTGCCGCCCGGCACGCTGGGCCCGCTGATCAACCGCTGGCCCGACGACGGCGCCGAGGCCAGGTTCAGCCTGGAGTACGGACTCGCGGTCGCGCTGGTCGACGGCGACATTTCGATCGCCACGTTCGAGGACGCCGGGCCCCGACGCCCAGAGCTGCGCGCGGTACTGCCGGCCATCCGCATCGTCGAGGACGTGCGCGTGCGGCCGGAGGATCCGGAGGGCGTCAACAGCAGCGCCTCGTCGGGCGGCTTCGTCGAGGTTGCGGCCGAGCTCACCGACGGCACCAACCGGGTCGCGACGGTGCACCACGCGCGCGGCATGCCGGCGCGGCCGCTGTCCGACGCCGAGGTCGACGCCAAGTTCCGTGCCTGCCTGGCCGCTGGCGGTTCGCCCCCGGAGGCGACGAATGCCCTGCTCAGGCGCCTTCGCGAGGTTGAGCGGGAGGACGACATCATAGCCCTGCTCCGCGACCCCGAGCGGGCGTGACAGATGAGATATCGTGCTGTCCATCATGGCGGACACCGAACGTGACGACGCAGAGTTCGAGGGCGACCTCGCCGGTGACGGCGCTGGCGCGGAGGACTCTCCTACCAAGCTCGTCCGGTCGCTCCAGCGGGGCCTCACCGTCATCAAGAGCTTCTCCCGCGGCGACCGGATGATGACGGTCTCCGAGATCGCGCGCCGGGCCAACCTGAGCCGCGCGACCACGCGGCGGCTACTGCTGACGCTGGAAGACTATGGCTACGTCCGGTCCGAGGAGGGCAGGTTCGGACTGCGCCCCGCCGTCCTCGAACTCGGGTCGGCCTACTTCTCCTCCCAGCTCCAGTGGCACAGCGCCGCCCCGGTGATGGAGCACCTCGGCACCAAGGTCAACGAGAACTGCCTCGCCGGCGTCCTGGACGACGAGAGCGTCATCTGCGTCGCCCGGACGTCCCACCGGCTGGTGACCGTCGGCGTCTACGTCGGCCAGCGCATCCCGGCCTACACCTCGTCGATGGGCCGGGTGCTGCTCGCCGACCTACCACCCGCCGAGCTTGACGCCTATCTGGAGCGGGCTGTCCTGACCCCGATCACGCCCAAGACGATGACCGGCAAGGTCGCGCTCCGCGCCGAACTCGACGCGGTCCGGCAGCGGGGCTGGTCGCTGGTCGAAGACGAGGTTGACGAGGGGCTCCTGGGCATCGCCGCGCCGATCTATGACGTGCGCGGCACCGCGGTCGCGGCCCTCAACATCTCGGCACACGGCGGTCGGGTGTCGCGGGAGCGGGCGGTCAGCGACCTGCTGCCGCCGTTACTGGCCGCCGCCCAGGAGATCAGCCTGCTGTTCGGCTACTCCCGAGGCGAGGTCCGCACACCGCGTACCGCGGAGGCCTGACCAGCACCACCCTGCATCGGGGTCGGCTCCCTTGCCAGCACGGATCTGCACCGCGACGGCGGCGCCTTCGTGCGCTCTTCCAGGTGGGCACCTGGTGAACTATCGTGCGTGAGGTGAACGCAATCGGGATTCAGCTCCGCGCATCCCGCTGCCGACCGCGATCTGGGAGTAGCGCGACCGTGTTTGACAGCCCTGTTGCCTCACCCTAGACTGTTCACCTAGTGGTCGGTTGTGCACGTGGCGACCAACGATGTCGAGCTCTGAGGAGGACCGCGGTGAGTCGAGTGGCGATCATCGGCGTGGGAACGACGCCCTTCGGCGCCTACTACAAAGACCGCGACGCGACGCGCTCGGACTACGACCTCGCCGCGCTCGCCTTCGCCGAAGCGCTCGATGACGCCGGTATCGCCAAGGACGAGATTGACGGGCTGCTCACCGCGCGCCTCTCGTCGTACAACCGGATGGCCGACATGCTCGGGCTGCGCCGGCCGTCGTTTGTCAACGGGTTCGAGGCTGCCGGGCGGATGAGCGCCGTCGCGCTGCAGACCGCGGTCGCCGTGATCGAGGCCGGCCTCGCCACGACGGTCGCCCTGATCTACGGCAACAACGGCCGATCCGCCGGCGCCCGCTACGGCGGCGACGCCTACGCCTCGCCGACCGCCCCGTTCGACGCCGCCTACGGCATGACCTCGCCGGGCGCCTACGTCGCGATGATGTACCAGCGCTACCAGGAGCTCTACCAGGTCCCGGAGGGTGCGCTCGCCCCGCTCGCGATCACCAACCGGGCCAACGCCGCGCTCAACCCCAACGCCGTCATGCGCACGCCGATCACCGAGGAGGCCTACCTCGCCGGCCGGTTCGTCGCGGAGCCGCTGCGCCTGTTCGACTACTGCCTGATCAACGACGGCGGGGTCGCGCTGATCGTCACCACCGAGGAGCGGGCCCGCAAGCTCGGCCGTCCGGTCGTCACCATCGAGGCGACCGCCGCATGCGGCGATCTGACCAACTACTACACGAGCCGCGACTTCTTCTTCGAGCCGGCGGAGACGGTGGCCCGGCGGGTCTACAAGCGGGCCGGCATCACCACCGCCCAGGTCGACGTCGCGCAGATCTACGACAACTTCACCCCGACGATCCTCTTCTCGCTCGAGGGCTTTGGCTTCGCCGAGCGGGGACGGTCGTGGGAGTGGGTGCGCGACGGCCGCATTGCCCGGGGCGGGGAGTTGCCGATCAACACCAGTGGCGGACACACCTCGGAGAGCTACATGCAGGGCTGGGCGCTGCACGTCGAGGCGGTCCGGCAGTTGCGCGGCGAGGCGGGGGAGCGGCAGGTCTCCGGGGCCGAGGTCGCGCAGTACATCTGCGTGTCGCCGATCGTCAGCTCGCACATCTTCCGGCGGCGTGACTGAACCGCCGCCCCCCGCCGGACCATCCCGAAAGGACGTTGAGCCATCCCGATGACGATCGTCGACGATGCCGCCTACTGGCAACGGTGTGCGGCCGGAGAGTTTGCCCTGCAACGCTGCGCGTCCTGCCGGACCTGGCGGTACCCCCCGTCGCCGCTGTGCCCCAACTGCCTCGGCCGCGAGTTCGCGTGGGAGCTTCCGTCCGGGCGGGGCACGGTCTGGTCGTGGATCCGGATGCACCAGCGCTACTTCCCGGCCGACGCCTTCGACCTGCCCTACGAGGTGGCGTTCGTCGAGCTCGACGAGGGCCCGTTCATGATCGCCGGCTTCGCTGCCGGCACGGCGGCCCCGCCGCCGATCGGCACCCGGGTCGCGGTGGTCTTCCAGTCCAACAAGCGCGGGGACCAGCAGCTGCCGGTGTTCCGATCGATCGAGGTGAATCAATGAGCGCCGACCTGGTCCTGGGTGAGCGACGCGATGGGTTCGCGGTCGTCACCCTCAACCGCCCCGAGAAGCGCAACGCCATCACGATCGCGCTCGCCGACCGGTTCCGGGCCGTGCTCGCCGACCTCGAGGACGTGCCCGTGATCGTGTTGACCGGGGCCGGCGACCGGTCGTTCAGCGCCGGCATGGACCTCAACGAGCGCGCCGAGCCGGGCACCTGGCGCAAGACGGTCGGCGCCGAGCGCGGCACGTTCTGGCTCGAGGCGGTCGAGGTGATGCGCCGCCACCCCGCCATGTTCATCGCCGCCGTCAACGGCTTCGCCGTCGGCGGTGGGCTCACTCTCGTCAACAACAGCGAGCTCGCCATTGCCGCCGACACCGCCCAGTTCGGCATGCCGGAGCTCGGCTTCGGCGCGTTCCCCGCCCTCGCCGGCCCGTCCACCGCCCGGCGGATCCTGCCCAAGCACATGGCGCAGCTGATGTTCACCGCCAAGCGCGTTGACGCGGAGACCGCGCTGCGGTGGGGCATCGTCAACGAGGTCGTGCCGGCCGCGACGCTGATGGAGCGGGCCACCGAGCTCGCCGCCGGCATCGCGGCCCGCGACGCCGTCGCCGTCGCGTTCTGCAAGAAGGCGCTGCGCGAGATGGAACTCATGCCGTGGAGCGAGGCACTCGACTACGGCACG
Organism: Rhizomonospora bruguierae; assembly: GCF_018397995.1. GTDB lineage: Bacteria > Actinomycetota > Actinomycetes > Mycobacteriales > Micromonosporaceae > Rhizomonospora > Rhizomonospora bruguierae. The sequence goes on along the minus strand of NZ_BBQH01000023.1, from coordinate 70,024 downwards.
CTCGTGTCCAACACCGTCAAGAACATCAAGGCCGCGCGTCACGAAGGAGCTAGCGCATCATGACGGACTCCCTGACGGAGAAGGTCGCCCGCTTCGCCATCGACACCAAACCGGGTGACATCGACGACGAGCTGCGCAAGCTCGCGATCCGCCCGATCATCGACACCATCGGCGTCATCGCAGCCGGCAGCTCCGGACCAGCGGGGAGCACGATCCTGCACTACGGCACGGACGCCGCGATGCCCGGCAGCACGGCCGGTCTCACCTGGTACGGCGCGCCGCAGGACGCCCCGCCCGAGACCAAGGCGCTGATCGCCTCCACGCTCGCCCACGGGCTCGACTACGACGACGAGATGTCCGGCGTCGGGCACCCCAGCGCGATGACGCTGACCGCGCTGCTCGCGCTGCCCCGTTCCGAGCCGTTGGCGGGCACCCAGCTCCTGGAGGCGTACGTCATCGGCTTCGAGGTCATCGCCAAGGTCGCCCGCTCGATCGGCCCCAAGCACTACAAGCTCGGCTGGCACACAACGCTGACCGGCGGTGGCTTCGGCGCCGCGATGGCGGCCAGTCGCCTCCTCGGCCTCGACATGGCGACCGCCCGGATCGCGCTCGGCATCGTGGCGACGCTCGCCGGCGGCCTGCAACGCAACTTCGGCACGATGACCAAGCCGCTGCACAGCGGCCTCGCGGCCCGCAACGGCGTCATGGCGGCGCAGCTCGCCGCGGTCGGCTTCACCGCCAACGACATGATCCTCGACGGACCCAAGGGCTTCCTCGACATCTACGGCGCGGGCGCGAGCCGGCCCGAGGCGATCGACACGCTCGGCTCGCCGTGGGCGCTGCAGAAGCCGGGCGTGTCGCTCAAGAAGTACCCGTGCTGCTACGCTACCCACCGCGTCATCGACTCGATCCTCGCCATCCAGGCCGAGCACGACGTGTCGCCCGACGACCTCGCGAAGATCGAGATCGTGGCACCGACCGACGCGACCATCCCGCTCATCCACAAGGACCCGCGCACCGGCCTCCAGGGCAAGTTCAGCATGCAGTACGTGTCGTCGGCCGCGTTCCTCGACCGTAAGGTGACGCTCGACTCGTTCAGCGACGAGAACGTCAGTCGCCCCGGAGTGCGCGCCATCATGTCCAAGGTGGACGTCCGCGAGGACCCGAAGAACCGGCCCGAGGACCCGACCGCCGCCAACAGCAGCTCCGGCACCGGCGGGTTCTTCGATGTCACCGTCCACACGCGATCGGGGCAGTCCTATCATCAGCAGCGCCACTACCCGACCGGGTCGCCGAAGCACCCACTGTCCTGGGAGGACAGCCAGGCCAAGTTCCGCGACTGCCTTCGCGCCGGCGGTCGCGACGAGGTGGCCGGCATGATGGTCTTCGACGAGCTGGCCGAGATCGAACGGGTTCCCGACGTGCACGCGCTACTGGCCCGGCTCGGGACGGGGCGCTGAGCATGCGCTTCACGGTCGACGGCCGGGTCGCGCTGGTGACCGGCGCCGGGCGCAACCTGGGGCGGGCGATCGCGATCGCCCTGGCCGCCAACGGGGCGATGGTGGTCTGCGCCTACCAGCGTGATGAGGCGGCGGCGGAGGGTGTCGTCAAGGAGATCACTTCCGCCGGTGGGACGGCCCGCGCCCACCACCTCGACGTGGCCGACCTGCCGGGGATGAAGGCCGACGTGGCCTCGATCGGCGATGTCGACATCCTGGTCAACAACGCCGCCACGCGGCCGCGTACGAAGATCAAGGACGTCACGCCGGAGGAGTGGGACCGGGTCCACGCCACCAACCTGCGCGGCCCGTTCTTCCTCGCCCAGGCCGTGCTCGGCCACATGGTCGAGCAGGGTTGGGGCCGGGTCATCAACATCGGCGGCATCGACGCCTACAAGGGCAGCGTCCAGCGACCCCACGTGGTCTCGTCGAAGCTGGGCCTGGTCGGGCTCAGCCGCGCGCTGGCCAACGAGACGGCGCGGTTCGGCGTCACTGTCAACACCGTGGTGCCGGGGCTCATCGACACCCCGCGCTACAACCACGGCTCCGACGACATCGCCAGAATCTGGGAGGAGGGCCTCAAGGACATCCCCGTGGCCCGGCTGGGCACGGCGGACGACGTGGCGGCCGCCTGCCTCTTCCTCGCGTCCGAGCAGGCCGGCTACGTCACCGGACAGGAGCTGCTGGTGACCGGTGGGGCGCACCCGCTCGTGCGCCACCGTGCCCGGGAGAGCGACTACTGACGAGGGGGGCTCAGTGGCGGAGGCGGTGGTCGAAAGGCCCGGAAAGGGCGAAGACGATCCGCCCCGGGCCACCTGGCGGTTACTCGTCGATCCACAGTATGGTCCGTTCTTCTACGGCAAGCTGCTCTCCAGCGCCGGTATGTGGGTCAACAACGTCGTCAGCGCGATCGTGGCCTACCAGCTCTCCGGCTCCGCCTTTGTCGTCGGTCTGGTGTCGGTGGCGCAGTTCCTGCCGCAGACGCTGTTGGCGCCGCTGTCCGGCGCGATGGCCGACCGCGGCGACCGGCGCCGGCAGCTGATCACCGGGCGGATCGTGGCCGCGACCGGGTCGACCGTCGTCGGCACCTGGATCCTGCTCGTCGGCGTCGAGAACCTGCCCAACGTGCTGCCCGTGCTGGTAGCGGCGCTGGTGGTGGGCTTCGGTTTCACCATCGGGCATCCGGCGATGCACTCGCTCGTGCCCTCGCTGGTGAAGCCGTCCGAACTGCCGGCGGCGATCGCGTTGGGCAACGCGCCGTTCACGATCGCCCGGGCCGGCGGCCCGGCGGTCGGCGCGCTCGTCGCGACGTCGCTCGGCCCCGGGTACGGGTTCCTGCTTGCGGCGGCCGGTAACCTCGCGTTCGCGGCGCTGCTGGTGCCGATGAAGGTCGGCCGCCGGGTCGGCCCGCGCAAGCCCCGCGATGCGAGTAGCACGGTGCGGGCCGGGTTCGCCTACGTGCGCCGCGACCCGTCGATCCTCCTGCTGCTGCTCGGCGTGGCCGCCATCAGCTTCGGCACCGACCCGGTGCTCACCCTGAGCCCGTCGATTGCGGCGGCAAGCGGGTCCGGCTCCCACGCGGTGGGCATGCTGGTCTCGTCCTTCGGCGTCGGCGCCGGCCTGGGCCTTACGCTGACCCGCCCGGTACAGGGCGCGATCGGCATCGCCCGCGCCTGCGCCGCCGGCCTCGTGGTGCTGGCCGCCGGCAACCTCAGCGCCGCGGCCAGCTGGTCGCTGCCGACGGCGGCGGGCTCGTTCCTCGTCGCCGGGATCGGGATGTCGATCGCGCTGTCGAGCTTCAGCACCCAGCTCCAGCTGCGGCTGACCGACGGGTTCCGCGGCCGCGTGATGGCCTTGTGGATCGTCGCGTTCCAGGGCACGCGACCGCTGGCCGCGCTGATGAGCGGCAGTCTGGCCGACGTGAGCTCGGCGACGGTGTCGCTGGTGACCGTCGCTGGGCTGATCACCGTGGCCGCGTTCTTCTGCCGCCCGTCCCGCATTGGCGGTTAGCGCCTGTTTCGGATGGGCACGGTCGGCCGCGCCGGCCCCGGACGACGACCGGCGGCGTTGCCGGACCGTCCGGATACAACACCGGTATCCGGACAACCCGGCGCCTTGCCGGATCACCACCTGGGCCTCGCCGCGGCTCGACCGACCCGTCCGAAACAGGCGCCAGCGCCGGCATCCGCCGGCGCCCGGCGCCACGTGACCGGGTTCAGGACGATGCAAGCTCGTACCCGTTGTCTGCGTGTTGGCAGCGGTGACGATCGGCCGCGGCGGCGCGGTGGACTCCCGCGCCAGCCAGCACACCGCCCCATCCCGCCTGGTGCCGCATCCGCCAGGCCGCATGGTTGCCGTGCCGTCCTCGGCCGCGGGCCGCGGTGGCCGGCACGGCTGGCGAGGCCGCGTGCGGCTGGGCGCGACCGCGTTCGAGCTGGGCGTGGGCGGGTGCGGGTTGGCGACCGCGTGCGGGTTGGGCACTGACAGGCGGCGGCCCGGAAAGCCGCCGCTTCCCGGGCCGCCGCGCGTCGGCGCGTCAGAGCTTGATGTCGAACTTCGTCTTCAGGAAGTCCTTGATCCACTGCACGACCTGCGGCTCGGGGTTGAGCACCGCCTGCAGGGCCGGCTGAATCTCGTCGCCGGTATTGGGCTCGTTGCCGCCGACGGCGGCCTCCAGGCCCTTCGTGAACTCCGGGTCGGCGATGGACTTGGCGATCGCGTCCTTCAGGGCCGTCTTGGCCTCCTCCGGTGCGTCGTTGAAGATCCACAGCACGTTGGCCAGGGCGCGGCTCGCGATGATCGCCTTGTAGGCCCGGAAGGCCAGGCTGTCCGGCGGATCGGTGCCGTGCAGCTGCTTGTAGACCTCGGGTACCGACGGCACGTCGGGGATGAGCTTGTCGCGGGCGAACGTACCGTCGGGGTTCATCGGGCCGTAGGAGTAGATCGGGGCAATCTCGCCGCTCGCGATCTGGTCCTTGAACTCGCGCAGGTAGGACTGCGTGGAGTCGGAGTGGAGGTCCACCTCGCCCTGCTGAATGGCGACCACGAGTGCCTGGTTGCTCTCGTACCCGAAGACGGGCTTGTAGTTGATCCCGAGCATCTCGAGCGCGACCACGTTCGGCAGGTCCGTGCCGGAGGCGGAGGTGCCGCCGAAGACCGGGACCCGCGGGCCGCCGACCAGGTCCGCGGGCGACTTGATGCCGCCGCTCTTGGTGTTGCTCATGACCAGCGCGTTGCCGCCGAACGCGATCAGCGGCTCGTAATTCTTGTAGTCGAAGTGCTTCTGCGGGTGGCCGAGGAGCTGGATCAGGTTGGTGCCGTTGCCGTTGATGAACAGCTCGGTGCCGTCGTGCTTGCGCTTCTGCGCGTACTCGTTGGCGCCGACGAGCTGGTTGCCGCCGGTGATGTTATCGATGACGACCTTGGGGTTGCCCTCGAGGTGTTTGGTGAGGAACAGGGCGAGGAACCGGCCCGCGGTGTCGACCGTGCCGCCGGCGTCGGTCGGGACGATCATGTGGATGGTCTTGCCCTTGTAGTAGGCGTCGGCGCTCCCCGAGCCGTTACCAGACGTGCCGCCACACGCTGCGGCCGTGATGAGCAGCGCCCCGGTGGCGGCCGCCGCCACCGGGCGGAAGACCCGTCGGTGGGCGGTCCCTCCTCGCCGGAGGTCGTGAGTGAGTCGCATGGCACTCCTTGGGGTGTGTGGTGCTGTCGTGTGTCGAGGTCGGGAAGCCCTGTTATTCGAAGATCCCGGGCGGCAGGACGAACGGGAGATAGCGGGAGAAGAGGTAGAGCACGGCGACCGTGCCGACCACGCTCGCGAGGGTCGCGAGCCAGCCGACCTTCGCCTGTGTGCGCAGGAAGAGCCCGAGCCACACCGGGCTCGCGATGAGGGCGCCGAACACGATGACGAGGACGACATAGCCGACCAGCCAGGCGAGCCAGTAGAGGGCCGACCTGACGTCCGTCTCGAACTCCTGGTTACGTTCGCGGTCGGCCTGGGCGGCCGCCCCGTTCGCCCGGGCGCCGCGGACCGCGCCGATCCCGTCGAGGACGATGTTGACGACGGCGAGGATGACGCCGGCGATCGCGACAAAGAGGGGGAGCCAGCGTCCGCCGGGGGTGAAGCTGGTGGCTTCGATCGCGGCGTACGCGAAGACCGCGACGATGAGGGCGTCGAACGTCAGCTTGACGGCCTTAGTGACCACGGGTCTTGTCCTCCTGTGGCTGGTCGTGCCGGTCGGTGCGCGGTGCGGGCGTGCCGGCGTCGGTCATCTGCGCCGCCGTCGCGCCCGCCTCCTCGTCGACCGCCGCCACGCGGTGGACGACGCCGCTCTCGATCGCCGCGGACGGCTTCATCCGGATGGCGACGACGACGCTGAGTACGATCAGCGCGCCGATGGCGAGCACGCCCGGGCGGGTGAGCCAGCCGCCGCCGTAGCGGGTGACCGAGATCGTGAGGTAGCGCTCGGCGGGCTCGCCGAGGACGAAGCCGATGAGCACCGCGGCCCGCGACCAGGCGAACTGCTTGAGGGCCCAGCCGAGCGCACCGATCACGAGCAGCACGACGATGTCGAGCGGGTCCCGGGACGACTGGTAGGCGGCGACGACGATCAGGATGAACAGGAACGGCGTGAGGATCCGCGGCGGCAGCTGACTGATCCGCACCATGTAGCGTGCCAGGCCCAGGCAGATGATGGCCGAGACGACGTTGGCGAGCACCAGCGTCCAGACCACGACGAGCACGACGGTGTTGCCCTCGGGGCTCTGCACGAGCCCGGGACCGGTCTCGATGCCGAGGAGGAAGAAACCTGCCAGGAGTACGGCCATGCCGCCGCTGCCCGGGATGCCGAACAGGAGAGTGGGCATGAGCGCGCCGCCCTCGCGCGAGTTGGCCGCCGACTCCGGTGCGATGACGCCGCGGATGTCGCCCTTGCCGAACTTGCTCTTGTCGCGCGAGAACTGGATCGCGGTGCCGTAGAGGATCCAGTCGACGACGCCGCCGCCGAGCCCGGGGATCGCGCCGAGGACCACGCCGATCGCCGACGAGCGGAGCACGATCCAACGGTGGCGGATCGCGTCCCGGATGCCGGCGATCAGCTGCCCACGGGTGTCGGTCTTCTCCCGCAGCGCCCGGTGCCTGAACGCCGGGTCGCGCGAGATGAGCATGTCGATGAACTCGGGGATGCCGAACAGGCCCATCGCGATGATGCTGATGTTGAGGCCGTCCCAGAGGTAGAGGCTGCCGAACGTGTAGCGGTAGTCGGTGCCGACCAACGAGGTGCCGATCGTGCTCAGCAGCAGGCCGAGCGCGCCGGCACAGACGCCCTTGGCTGCCGACCCGCGGGAGAGGACGCCGACCATGCTGATACCGAGCAGCGTGAACATCAGCAGCTCGGGCGATTGGAGCGCGAGCACGAGCGGTCGGGCGACCGGGATGATGAGGAACAGGCAGATACCGCCGATGATGCCGCCCACCGCCGAACTGAAAAAGACGGTGCCGAGCGTGCGGGTGCCCTTGCCCTGCTTCGCGAGGGGATAACCATCCATGATGGTCGCGGCGGCTGCGGACGAACCCGGGATGCCGAGCAGCACCGCCGGGAACGAGTCGGACATCGTGTTGACGGCGAGGATCCCGACGAGGAGCGCGGCTCCCGAGTAGGGGTCCATGCCGTAGATGAACGGGAACATGATCGTCATGCCGACGATGCCGCCGAGGCCCGGGAGCAGGCCGACGACCATTCCCAACAGGATGCCGATGAACAGCCACATGAGGCGGCCGGGTTCGAGGATCAACCCGAACGCGTGGACGGCGTCGTTCAGTAAACCCATGTCGGCGTAGGTCCGTCCTGTGCGCCAAGTGGTCAGTAGTGCATTAGGTGCACACCTTAGGGATGCCGAATCAGCCCGTCAAGATGTCCGGCAGATCACATGACGATTACACTGACGACCATCTATGGGAGGAGATTGCGCAGCGTGGCGAGGGTGCGCGCGTCGGTCCGCGGCGACCGCAGGACCGCATCGTCGAAGCCCAGATCGGCCAGGCGCGCGAGCCGATCCGCCGCCTTCCGGGGCGAGCACCGCAGAGTGAACCCGTCGTCGCCGTCGTCGCCGACCACGTCGAGGTCGGTCTCGATGGTGGTGAGCACGGCGCGCCGGCCGCCGGCGGCACGGAAGCGGGCGAGCACCTCAACGAGCGGGCGCCCCTTCTTCGCCGACCCGATCCACCCGTCGAACTCGGTCGCGGCCCGCTTGATACCGCGCCGGCCGCCCCAGGCGCCGAGCAGCACCGGCGGGCGTTCCCGGGTGGAGTCCCAGCCGACGATCCGAGGCGGCCCGCCAGCGTAGACCCGGTCGAGAATCTCGAGCCCGTGGTCGAGCAGCGTGAACCGCTCCTCGAAGTCGACGCCGCACGCCGCGAAGTCGGCCGCCGTGGAACCCGCGCCGACGCCCAGGGCGAACCGGCCGCCGCAGACCAGCTGGGTCGACATGACGCGGTGAGCCAGGTCGACGGGGGAGCGCAGCGGCACCTGGAGGACGCACGTACCGAGCACCGGCCGCGCGGTGACGGCGGCGGCGACACTCAGGACGGTGAGCGGGTCGACCGACGCGTATGGGCGGCCGATCGAGTCGTTGGCCCAGATGCCGTCGAAACCGGCCTCCTCCAGCCGGCGCGCGGCGTCCGCCAGGCTCTCCGAGCGCAGGCTGCCGCCGTCGTCGTCCTTGGTGGGCATCATCATTCCGAGCCGCATTCGGCCACCTCCCACGGTCCGAAGCCGATCGTCGCAGGTCGGGGCCAAGTCGTCCCTCGGCGGATCGGCCGACGACGGGCTCGGGGAGCGGGACGCCGCGTCATAGCGGGTCAGATTGCTTTCAGCGGTACACAGGCGGGATTGGCAGCCGTCATGACCCGCGCCCGCTCGATGCGCCTGCTCCCAGGCGGTGCTGAGCGCTTCCCCACCAGGTGACGAGGAGGCGCCCTTGGCTGCGGCGGCGCCTGGATAGGGTGCCGTCGTGACGACGATCATGCCGGACGCCCGGCGGGCCGGGACAACCACGCCGAGCCGCCGGTGGACCGGGCCGGTGCTGTGGGCCTCGTTCCTCGCGGTCGCCGTCGCGTCCGCGTTCCAGGCACTGCGCCGGCCCGGGTACGACCGACTCGCCGATCTGCAGGTGTACCTGGGCGCGATCGACGCCGTGCGACACGGGCAACCGCTGTACGACTACGCCGCCGCCAACGGTGACCCGTTCACGTACCCTCCGTTCGCCCTGCTCGTCCTGTGGCCGGCCGGATGGCTTACCGAACCGGCCGCCCGGGTGGTCTGGCTGGCCGCCACCGTCCTTGCGGTGGCCGCCCTCGCGATGGCCGGCGCCGTCCGGTGGCCGGGCCGGGTGCCGGGCCGTCGCCGGGTGCTCGCGGCACTGATCGCGCTGGTACTGATCGTCTCCGCCCCGGTACAGAGTGACCTGCGGATGGGTCAGGTCAGCCTTTTCGTCGTCCTGCTGACCCTGGTGGACGCGCTGGAACTGGTACCGCCCCGGTGGCGGGGACTGCTGGTCGGCATCGCCGGGGCGATCAAACTCACCCCGCTGCTGTTCGTGCCGTACTACTGGGTCAGCGGGCGGCGCCGGGACGCGGCACGGGCGCTGGCCGGGTTCGCCGGCGCCAGCTTGATCGGCCTGCTGGTGCTGCCTGGGGACAGCCTGCGGTACTGGCTGTCGGCGGTGTTCACCACGTCGCGGATCGGGGACCTGGCCTCGCTGGGCAACCAGTCGGTGCAGGGGATGCTGATCCGCGCCGGCCTGCCGCTGCGGGCCCTGCCACTGGTCTGGCTTGTTCTGGTCGCGCTCATCTGTGCGGTCGCGCTGTGGCGGGCCGGCGGGTTGGCCCGCGCCGGCCGGCGTACCGAGGCCGGCGTCCTGATCGGCTGCGCCACTGTCGCGGCCTCGCCGGTGTCCTGGACGCACCACCAGGTCTGGACGGTGCTGGCCGCGATGCTGTTGATCGGCGGCGGCCGGCCGGTGCGCCGGACGGCGGGGGCGTTCCTGCTGGTGGCGATGATCCTGTCGGTGGGGAACGTGGCGGCCTGGCTGATCCCGGGGTCGACGGCGGTGTTCCTGTTCGACAATGCCCGGGCGCTGGGCGCGGTGGCGGTGTGCTGCGCCGGCTTCGGCGCTGCCGCGACGGCGGTCCGCGCCCGGCCGGACACGGCACCCATCGGTGGCGCGGGCAAGGTCGCGCGGTCGCCGTGGGCGGCGGCCGTCGCGGTAGCCGCCACCCTGGTCGTGGGCGCCGCCATTTTCACCGTCATGCCGCTGCCGGCCCGCAGCGATCCCGCGCTTCGCGCCTACACCCAGGCCGACTTCGACGCCGGCCGGCTGCCCAGCGGCGACCAACAGGGCTTCACCTGCCCGGCCGACAGCTGCGACGACCTCACCTTCGGCGGCCAGCTACCGCTCAACTACAGCGTCGGGTACGACGGCTCCACCTCCTCCATCACCGGAGCCGTCGACCCGGAACGGATCGCCCGCCTGGTGTACCTGGCCGCGCCCGGCGCCGCGCAGTTCACGGTGCCGGTGTTCCAGTACAGCGACCACCGCTGGGGCTTCGCCCTCCAGGCGACCACCAGTTGGTACGCCCATCTGCGCGGGTACGACCGGCAGGGTCGCCTGGTCATCAGCACCGGCGGCAAGTTCCAGACCTAGCTCAGAACCTCGGCGGACCCGGCCCGGCACGCAGCACCGGCCCCTGAGCTGCTGAAAGGGTGGCTAGCGGTGCTCATCACCGGCCGCCAAAACCGGGCACCACCAACCCAGCGAACACTGCCGGACACCGCACCGGGGAAACCGGATGCGGGGGCCGGGCGGGCTGGCTACCGTCCGGGCGTGGCCCACACGTATCCCCCGCTGAACGTCGAAGTCCGCACGCCGCGCCTGACGCTGGCCGCCGCGTCCGACGAACTGCTGGAACGTCTCGTGCCGCTCGTGCGGGCCGGGGTCGCCGACGCCGAGCCGTGGCCGTTCGACGACCCGATCTCGTTCTACGCCGACAGCCCCGAACGCGAATGGCAATGGCTGCGCGGCATCTGGGCCGGCCGGTCCCGGGTGAGCCCGGATTCGTGGCGGCTGTACTTCGCCGTGCTCGTCAACGGCGAACCGGTCGGCATGCAGGACCTCATCGGCACGAACTTCGCGCGGTTCGGCACGGTGTCCAGCTTCTCGTGGCTGACCCCCGGCAGCCGTGGGCAGGGGCTCGGCAAGGAAATGCGGGCGGCGATCCTGCAGCTGGCCTTCGCCGGGCTGGGCGCGCGCGAAGCCGGCAGCGACGCCTTCGTCGACAACGAACCGTCCAACCGGGTTTCCCGTGGCCTGGGCTACGAACGGAACGGCACGGACTGGGACACCCGCCGCGGCGAGCCCGCGCGGATCCAGCGGTGGCGGCTCACTCGGGACGCGTGGGAACCGGTCCGCCGAGCCGACATCGAGCTGATCGGCGTCCAGGAGTGCCTACCCGTCCTGGGCATCGGCTAGCCGAACGCGACCACCGTGCCCGGCCGATCCCCCTTCGCCACGGCTCGTCGAGTTCACGCCCGGAGTCGGGGTTGCGCGGCGCTTTGCTCTGCTTCCCGATAGGAAGCACCCCCTAACACCGCGCCCGAGGGGTAGTCCGAGAGGCCACGTGCTCGGGCGGCGGCACGCGCATGAACCGCCCGATCAGTCTGCGGGTCACCGCCGGGGCGAGCAGCGCGTTGCCGGCCGCGACGATCCGGACCGCCTCGGCGAGTTGTCCGGGTGGCGCGTCCTTCAGCAGAAACCCGCCGGCTCCGGCCCGCAGCGCCTCGTAGACGTACTCGTCGAGGTCGAAGGTGGTCAACACGAGCACCCGTGGTGCCTCCGGCCGGGCCCGGATCTGCCGGGTTGCCTCAATGCCGTTGAGCCGCGGCATCCGGATGTCCATGACCACCACGTCCGGCCGGAGTTCGATCGCGCCGGTGACCGCCGCGGTCCCGTCCTCGACCGCCCCCACGATCTCGATGTCGGGCTGGACCCCCAGCATGCCGGTGAGCCCGGAGCGGATCAGGGCGTGGTCGTCGGCGACCAGAACTTTGATCATGGGGTGCTCCGTGCCGCGAGGTTCCCGGTCATATCGTGGTCCTGGGCAGCCGGGCCCGTACCGTGAACCGGTCGCCGTCGTGCCCGGTCTGGACGACACCGCCGTACACCCTGGCCCGTTCGCGCATGCCGACCAGGCCGCGACCCCGCTCGTTGACGGTGGCGGCGGTGCCGATGTTGCTCACCTCGATGTCGATCCCCTCGTCGTCGTAGTCGACCCGGACGGTGGTCTCCGCCGGTCACGTCAAGGATGTGGCGCATCTCCGCGAGCGCCTCACGCGCCGTGCGGCGGGCCGCGGCGATGTGCTCGCGAGCCGCGTCCGGCGCCGTGTCGATCATGGCTTCCGCCGCACCGGCCTGCACGGTGACGATGGACAGTGAGTGTGCGACCACGTCGTGGATCTCCTTCGCGATCCGGACCCGCTCGTGGGCGACCGCCTCCTCGGCCTGCTGCACCGGCGCGGAGCGGGCGGCGCGGAGCTGTGCCGCCCGGCGCCGCACCAGCCAGCCGGCCACCCACGCCCCGCTGACGAAGAACCCGAGGATCAGCACCTGGCCGACGCGGACCGGCCCGCCGTAGTAGCCGAGCGGGAACGCCGACAGCATCGCGGCCACGGTCGCGAACCCGGCGGCGCCGGCCACCCAGCGGTACCGGGCATGCAACGCCACCGAGGCCCCAAAGCTCATGATCGAAGGCGCGTCGGGTTTGGGTGTTCGGTATGTCCCGCCGCCGGATGCGGAGCGTTCGCGGTGGTAGCGCGCTGAGCGCGAAACCGGCCACCGCGACAGCGCCGGCCGCGACGAGTAGGACGGTGAAGCGCCGGTGCGCGGCCGACCGCGGTCAGCGCCGGGCGTGGGTGGTGGCATGGCCCGCCGTACGAGAGATGGGCCGGCGGGCCATGCCGGTCAGTGGGCGTCATCGCGGCGGCGAGGGAGCCAGGCTCGGCGCGTCGAGTCTCCGCCGGCAGGGGCTGGTGGTCGATTTGTCGGTCTGGTCCCAGGTGATCAGTGGTGGCACTATGTGCGAGCCGCTTTCTGACGTCCTCATGACTTGCTAACTTTAGCAAGTCATGAGATGCAACTTGATTGCAAGCTGCCAGGATGGGGAGCTGGCTCACGCCGCGCCTGTCCGGGTGCTCGACGCCCTTGGATCGCGGGTCGCCGACGGGTGGGCGACGCCACAGATTGACGCAGACCACGAACGGCGATCCCGGATGCCGCGGCGGCGCGAGGAATCGAGGCCAGCGGGTGGGCGGCCGCCGGACGACGGGGGCGGGCTGCCCGCGGCAGCGGCCGAACTTCGACGCGCTTTCCCTCCGGCGGTCGCCGGGGCGTCCCGGCAAGAGGCGGATCGTAGCGTGTCTCCCCAGAAAGGGGTGGGCCCATGAGCACGCCGTTGTACCAGGCCAAGGCCGAGTTCTTCAAAACGTTGGGGCATCCGGTACGGATTCGCGTCCTGGAACTTCTCGCTGAGCGGGAGCACGCGGTGTCCGAGCTGTTGCCGAAGGTGGGTATCGAAGCGGCGCACCTGTCGCAGCAGCTGGCGGTGCTGCGCCGGGCGAACCTGGCGGTAACTCGCCGGGACGGTTCGACCGTGTACTACTCGCTGGTCAGCCCGCAGGTCGCGGAGCTGCTGGCGGTGGCCCGGCGGATCCTCACCGAGGTGTTGACCAACCAGGCCGAACTGCTGGGTGATCTGCGCGCCGCCCAGCGGACCGACCCGGCGTGAGCGCGCCGTCCAGAGCGGTGGGGGTGACCGATACGAAGGGCCGGGGCGATGTGGATGAGGGGGACCGACGTTGGGGCTGATCGGCAAGATCCGCAGTGTGGGTCGGGTGGCCGAGCCCGCGCCGGAGGGGCCGGCGCAACCGCTGCCGGCCGCGGCCGCGTTGGGCGGATCGGCGCAGGTGCGGCATGTGGACGCCGGCTCGTGTAACGGTTGCGAGATCGAGATCGGGCAGGCGTTCAGCCCGGTGTATGACGCCGAGCGGCATGGGGCGCGGCTGGTGGCCTCGCCGCGGCACGCGGACGTGTTGACGGTGACCGGTCCGGTCACGGTGAACATGGCCGGGCCGCTGCGCAAGACATACGAGGCGATGCCCGAGCCGCGACTGGTGGTGGCGGTGGGCGACTGCGCCCGCGACTGCGGGATGTTCGCCGGCGGGTACGGGGTGCTCGGGCCGGTGTCCGATGTGGTGCCGGTGGACGCGCAGGTGCCCGGGTGCCCGCCCGAGCCGGCGGCGATCGTGGCCGCGCTGCGGGGCGTGACGGGTCGGTGAACGGGGTCGCTGCTTCGCTCGGCGCCGCGTTCGTCCTGGCGGGCGTCGGTGGGGTCGCCGGGTTGGCGGTGCCGGCGCGCTGGCGGTCGGCGGCGGTCGGCGCAGTGACGGCGGCGGTCGGCGTGGCGGGCGCGGTGTCCGGCGTGGCCGCGGTGTCCGGCACCGGGTGGCAGGTTCGGTTGCCGGGCCTGCTGCCGCTGGCCGGCGTCACCCTGGCGGTCGACCCGCTGGCCGGTTGGTTCCTGCTGCTGATCGGTGGGGTCGCCGCGGTCGTCGGGGTCTACACCATCGGGTATGCCGGCACGTCGGGGCTGGGCCCGGCCGCCCGCGGCTCCTCGGCCGTGTTGCCGGTGTTCGTCGCGGCGATGCTGCTGGTGCCGGCGGCGGGCAGCGTGTCGACGTTCCTGCTGGCCTGGGAGCTGATGGCGATGGCGTCGCTGCTGCTGGTGCTGTCCGAGCACCGGCACAGCCGCGCGGTGCGTTCGGCCGCCCTGTGGTACGCGGCGATGACGCAGGCGGGATTCGTGGTCGTCCTCCTGGGGCTGGCATGGCTGGCGGCGGCGGTCGGCGGGGAGTCGTTCGCGGCGATCCGAGCCGGCGCTGCCGGGCTGTCGCCGGTGGTGTCGGGCGGCGTTTTCCTGCTGTGCGTGGCCGGCTTCGCGTCCAAGGCCGGGGCGGTGCCCCTGCACCCGTGGCTGCCGCGCGCGCACGCCGAAGCGCCGTCGCACGTGTCGGCGCTGATGAGCGCCGCGATGGTCAAGCTCGGCGTGTACGGCATCGTGCGGCTCGGCTTCGACCTGCTCGGTGGCGGCCCGCGCTGGTGGTGGCTGCTGCTCGGCGCGCTGGGTGCGGTGTCGGCGCTGTACGGCATCCTGCAGGCCGCCGTGGCCGCCGACCTGAAGCGGCTGCTGGCGTTTTCCACCAGCGAGAACGTTGGCCTGATCCTGCTCGGCCTGGCCGCGGCCGGGGTATGGGCCGAGGCGGGGCAGCCCGCGGTGGCGGGCGTGGCGCTGGCCGCGGCGCTGCTGCACGCGGCCAACCACGCCGGGTTCAAGACGCTGCTGTTCTGCGGGGCCGGTTCGGTGCTGCGCGCGACCGGCACCCGCGACCTGGACCGGATGGGCGGCCTGTCCCGGCGAATGCCGGCGACCACCGCGCTGTTCACGGTCGGCGTGCTGGGCGCGGCGGCGCTGCCACTGGGCAACGGGTTCATTTCGGAGTGGCTGCTGCTGCAGTCCCTGCTGCACCGCGATCCGGCCGGCGGGACGGTGCTGACCATCGCCGCCCCGGTGGCCGTGGCCGTGGTCGCGTTGACCGCGGGGGTCGGCGTGGTCACGTACGTCAAAGCGCTCGGTGTCGGGTTCCTGGCCCGCCCGCGCGGCGAGGGAGCCGCCGCCGCGGTGGAATCCCCGCCCAGCATGCTGGCCGGAATGGGGCTGGCCGCGGCGGTGTGCGCCGGGCTGGCCGTCGTCCCCGTGGTGCTGGCGCCCGCACTGGACCGGGTCGTCACCGGGCTGCGGGCCGGGCCGGGCCCGCTGGGCGGCAGCAGCGCCACCCTGCGGCTGGCCGGGATCGCCTCGACCATCTCGCCACTGTGGATCGCCGTCGGCGTTGTCGGGCTGGCCGTCGGGTGCGCTGCCGCCGGGCGGGCGCTGGGCCGGGCGCGCCGACGGGTACCCGCGTGGGACTGCGGCGACGGGCCGCTGACGGCCCGGATGGAGTACACCGCGACGGCCTTCGCCGAGCCGTTGCAGCGGGTCTTCGACGACGTCCTGGCACCGGAGCAGGCGGTCGATGTCACCCAGTCCGCGGAGTCCGCCTACCTGGTGCGGGCCGTCGAGTACCGGCGGCGGCTACCGGACCGCGTTGAGGCCCGCCTGTATCGGCCGCTCATCACGGCGGTGGACGCGATCGGTCGGGCCGCCCGGGCGCTGGCGACCGGCAGCGTGCACCGGTACCTGGCGTACATGCTCGCCGCCCTCGTCGCGGTGCTTCTCGCGGGGGTCGTCCGGTGATTCCCTGGTTGCTCGCCGCCGGGCAGGCGGTCCTGGTCATGCTCGTGGCGCCGCTGCTGATCGGCCTCATGCGCGCGGTGCGGGCCCGGTTGGAGGGCCGCGCCGGTGGCCGGGTCCTGCAGCCGTGGCGGGAGTTGCGCAAGCAACTGCGCAAGGAGCCGTTGATCCCGGCCGATGCGGGCGCGTTCTTCACCGCCGCCCCGGCGGTGCTGGTGGCCACCAGCGTGCTGGTCGCGGCCGTGGCGCCGTTCCTGTCCACCCGGGGCCCGCTGTCCGGAGTCGCCGACCTCGTCGTCGTCGTTGGGCTGCTGCTGCTCGGCGCGGTCGCCCTCGCCCTGGCCGGGCTGGACACCGGTACCGCGTTCGGCGGGATGGGCGCCAGCCGGGAGATGATCATCGCCGCGCTCGTCGAGCCGACCCTGCTGCTGGCCGTGTTCGCACTGTCCACAAGGGTGGGCTCGACCGACCTCGGGGCCATCGTGGCCGCCGGCGCCACCCGCCCGGCCGAGGTCTTCACGCCGGCCAGCGCCCTGGCCGCCGCGGCCCTCGCCCTCGCCACGCTCGCCGAGGCCGGGCGGCTGCCGGTGGACAACCCCGCGACGCATCTGGAGCTGACCATGGTGCACGAGGCCATGGTGCTCGAGTACGCCGGCCGCGACCTGGCCCTGGTCGAGTGGGCGGCGGCGATGCGGCTGACCATCCTGCTGGGCCTGCTGGCCAACCTGTTCATCCCCTGGGGGGTGGCAACCGACCCGCACCCCGGTGCCCTCGCCGTGGCCGCAGGGGTGTTCGTGGTCAAACTCGCCGCCCTGGGCTGCCTGGTCGCGGCCGGCGAGGTCTTCCTCGCCAAGCTGCGGCTGTTCCGCGTCCCGGAGCTGCTGGCCGGCTCGTTCGTGCTGGGCCTGCTGGCCGTGGTCGCCTCGTCCGTGCTGGCCTGACCGGGAGGATGGATGACCGACCAGCTACTCAACCTCGCCTGCGGGCTGTTCCTGCTCACCGCCGTCGGTGTGCTGTGGCGCCGCGAACTGGCCGCGCTGATCACGCTGCTCACCGTCCAGGGCGTCGCCCTGGCCGGCATCGCCGTGCTGCTCGCGGTCGACCAGCGGCACGCGGAGACGGCCGGGGTGGCCCTCGCCGTGGGCATCCTCAAGATCGCAGTGCTGCCGTACCTGCTGCGCCGGATCCTGGCCCGGGTGCCCGAGGCCCGCGAGACCGCCCCGCTGGTCAACGTCGCCACGTCGCTGCTGGCCGCGGCCGCGCTGACCCTGCTCGCGTACGCCGCCGCCCGGCCACTGATCGACCTCGCGCCCTCGCCGACCGCCGGTGCCGCCCCGGTCGGCATCGCCGTCATGCTGATCGGGTTCTTCCTCGCCGCCACCCGCCGGCGGGCCATCTCCCAGATCGTCGGCGTGCTGCTGATCGACAACGGGATCGCCGCTGTCGCGTTCCTGGCCACCGGCGGCGTACCCCTGCTCGTGGAGCTGGGTGTCTCCGCGGACCTGCTGCTCGCCGTGCTGGTGCTCCAGGTGCTCACCACCCGCCTGCACGCCGCGTTCGGCGGTACCGACCTCGACGACCTACGAGAGCTGCACGACTGAGATGACCCGTACCCCCGCCCTGTACCTCCCGCTCGCCGCGCCGGTCGCCGCCGCCGTCATCAGCGCCCTGCTCGGCCGCCGCACGGCCGCCTGGGCCGGGGTCGGCGCCGCCGCCAGCGTCCTCGCCGCCGGAGCCTGGCTCGCCGGCACGGTACGCGGCGGCCCGATCGTCGCCGGGCTGTTGCGCGCCGACGCGCTGACCGCGTTCATGCTCATCGTCGTCGGCGCGGTCGCCACCATCGCCTGCTGGGCCGGCGTGCATCACCTGGCCGACGAGGCGGCCGCCGCCACCGACCGCCGGTACCTCATCCTGGTCCAGCTCTTCATCACCGCGATGAGCCTCGCGGTGCTGGCCGACAACCTCGGCCTGCTGTGGGTGGCCGTCGAGGCCACCACCATCGTCACCGCGTTCCTGGTCGGGCACCGCCGCAGCCGCGCCTCGGTCGAAGCCGCCTGGAAGTACGTGGTGCTGTGCTCGGTCGGCATCGCCATCGCGTTTCTCGGCACCGCCTGCGTCTACGCCGCCGCGGTCGCCGCCGGCGCGCACGGCAGCGCAGCCCTGAACTGGACGAACCTGACCGGCCAGGCCGCCGACCTGGACCCCGACCTGATGCGGCTGGCCGCCGGGCTGCTCGTGCTCGGCTTCGGCACCAAGGCCGGCCTGGCGCCCATGCACGCCTGGCTGCCGGATGCGCACAGCCAGGCCCCCGCCCCGGTCTCCGCCCTCATGTCCGGCGTGCTGCTGTCGGTGGCCTTCTACGCCATCCTGCGCTACAAGACCATCACCGATGCGGTACTCGGCCACGGCTACACCCGTACCCTGTTGCTGGTCGCCGCGCTGGCATCACTCGCTGTGGCGGCCGCGCTGCTGCTCGCCCAGCGGGACTACAAGCGGATGCTGGCGTACTCCTCGATCGAGCACATGGGTCTGGTCGCCCTGGGCACCGCCATCGGCGGTCGCCTGGCCATCACCGCCGTCTTGCTGCACGTGCTCGGCCACGGCCTGAGCAAGGCCGTCGCGTTCTGCGGCGCCGGCCAGCTCGTCACCGCCACCGGCAGCAGCCGCCTGGCCGCCGTACGCGGGCTGGCCGCCCGCTACCCGGCCCTGGCCGCCAGCTTCGGCCTCGCACTGCTGGCCCTGCTCGGCCTGCCCCCGTTCAGCCTGTTCGCCTCCGAGCTGGGCATCGCCCGCGCCGGCCTCGCCGCCGGGCAGGGCTGGGTCATCGCCGCCGCGTTCGCGCTGGTGCTGGTCGCCTTCGCCGCCGTGGCCCGGCACGGCGGCCGGATCCTGCTCGGCCCGCCCGACCCGACACCGACCATCGACCCGGCCGCGAGCGCCCCAACGGCCGGCGCCATCCGCCTCCGCCCGGCGGCGATCACCCCACTGGTGATCGGGCTGGTCGCCGCGGCGGCACTCGGTATCAGCCTCGGCCCCCTACAGGAACTCTTGCAGGCCGCGGCCACCACCATCCTGTTAGGGCGATGACCATGACCAGCCAACGCGTCGTGCCGCCGGCCACCGTCGTCACCATCACCGCCGACCGGCTCGCCGAGCAGGCCGGTCAACTCCTCGCCGACGGCGCCCGGCTCGCCCTGGTCGCCGCGCACCACGACCCGGACGCTATCCGGATCGTCTACCTGTTCACCGCGGGCCCGCCCGACCGGCGCACCGAACTGCACCTGCGCGTCGACCCCGACCGCCCCACCGTGCCCAGCCTCGCCGCCCTGTCCTTCCCGGCCAGCCGCTTCGAGCGCGAGATGCACGACCTGTACGGCGTCCGCCCCGAGAACCACCCGCTGCCGCGCCGCCTGGTACGCCACCCCCACTGGCCCGCCGGCTGGTACCCGATGCGCGCCGACGCCGCACCCCGCCCACCCCTGGCCGCGTCCGAGCCGTTCCCGTTCGTCACCGTCCAAGGCCCCGGTGTCTACGAGATCCCGGTCGGCCCGGTCCACGCCGGACTGATCGAGCCCGGCCACTTCCGGTTCTCCGTCGTCGGGGAAACCATCCTCAAACTCAAGGCGCGCCTCTGGTACGTCCACAAAGGCATCGAGAAGCTCTTCGAAGGCCACCCCGCCGGGCAGCGAACGGCCCTCGCCGAACGAGTCAGCGGCGACACCGCCGTCGCGCACGCCCTCGCCCACTGCCTCGCCGTCGAGGACGCCCTCACCATCGCCGTCCCCCCGCCCGCCCAACGCGCCCGCGCCGCCCTGCTGGAACTGGAACGCCTGCACAACCACATCGCCGACATCGGTGCCATCTGCAACGACGTCGGCTACGGCATCGCCAACACCCATGCCCAACGCATCCGCGAACAACTCCTGCGCCTCAACCACGCCACCACCGGACACCGGCTGCTACGCGGGGGCGTCTTCCCCGGCGGCGCCCGCCTGCACACCGTGCCCGACCCCGCCACCATCCAGGCGATCGCCGACGACATCGCCAGCGTCGTGGACCTCGCCCTACGCCACACCGTCGTCCGCGACCGGCTCACCGGCACCGCCGTCCTCGGCCGGCAGAACGCCGCCGACATCGGCACCCTCGGCTACGTCGCCCGAGCCAGTGGCCTCCCGTTCGACGCCCGCCACGCGCACCCCCACACCCACCTCGACGGCCTCACCATCCCCGTGCACGCCGACGGTGACGTGCTCGCCCGCTTCCTCGTCCGCGCCGACGAAGTCCGCACCTCCGCGGCGATCCTCACCGCACTCCTGCCCACCCTCACCGCCGACCCGGCAACCGACGAGCGCATCCTGTCGGCCCCCGGGCACCGGGCGACCGGCGTGGGCATCGTCGAAGGCTGGCGCGGCACCATCACCCACCGCGTCGAACTGAACCCGGACGGCATCCTCACCCGGGCCAAGATCGTCGACCCGTCATTCTTCAACTGGCCCGCCCTGCCCGTCGCGCTCGCCGACACGATCGTCCCGGACTTCCCCCTCACCAACAAAAGCTTCAACCTCTCCTACGCCGGAAACGACCTGTGACCCGCCGCCGGGCGGGGCGGCCGCGCCGGGGCGGGCATCATCCGTCCGTGTCTGAGGTCGCCCGCGTCAGATGACGGGGCCAAAATGGCTGGATGATAGTGGACGTCCGCTATGACGGTCATGCCGGCTGGTACGACACGACGTTCCATGCCTACGGCGACGCACAGGGTTCGGCAGGACTGCTGGCCCGCCTTCTCGGCCCGGCAGACCCCGCCGATTCCACCTATGCGGACATTGGCTGCGGCACCGGACTGCACTTCGGTGCGGTAGCGGAAAAGGGCTACCGGGCCATCGGCGTTGACGTGTCCGCCGACCAACTCCGGATAGCCGCAAGCCGTAACCCCCGCCTTATCCGGGCGGACGCACGGAGGCTACCGATAGCGACCGCCTCGATCACCACCGCGGTCATGACCTTCGTCCACACCGACGTGGACGACTTCCCCGCCGCCGTCGCGGAAGCGGCGCGTGTCCTGCGGCCCGGCGGCCGGCTTATCTACCTCGGCGTGCACCCGGCCTACGTCGGAGCGTTCTGTGACCGGCGCGCCGAGACCGCCGACCGGGAAGCATGCCTCAGAGCCGGCTACGGCGACGAACGGATCCACCGTGACCCCACCGGCACGTACCCGATGCGCAGCCGAGTCGGCGTCCGCTACCTCACGCTGGCAACATTCCTCGGAGCGTTCCTCGCGCAACCCGGCCTCCGCCTGACCGCGGTCCACGAGTTGGATACCAACATGCGGCCCTGGCAGCCGGAACCGAGCGATGGCCGGGTCGTTCCCTGGAACATCGCAATCACCGCCCACGCCGTCGCACCGGCTCATTCGCCGCGCCAAGCCTTGAGCAGCTGAGACAGAGCGTCAGCCGGCCGACCGAGGTGGGAGCCCGAGTTCGTCGCAGGCATCCTGATACATGCGCACCACCTCTCGGCGGATCTGCGCCCGCTCGGTGAGCCTGGCCGCGAACGGGACGCGTACCGGCACCTCGGTGCCGTCGACGGTGACCGCGAAGTCGATGCCGTCGGCGTCCAGGCCGGTGGTCCGGGCCCGGGTGGCGGCCGGCTGGCCGCCCAGGGTACGGCAGATGAGCAGCGCGTCCTCGGCGTGATCGTCGTTCATGTGCCGGCTGACCGCGGCGACCACCTCGGGCGGGAACCCGGCGCTCATGCGGCCTCGCCCGCTGTGGGGACCAGCCGGCTCAGGTCGGTGAAGACCGCGGTGTTGTGCCCGTACGCCACGAGGACTTCGTCGCGCAGGGCAGCGCGGCCGGCCTCGTCGAGCGCGAGCGCGTCCAGCCTGGCCCGGTAGGCGTCCTTGTACGACTTCGGGTCGGTGATCCGGTCGAAGGTGTAGAACGCCGCCCCGGCGTCGCCGGTGACCCCGTAGTGCCGGACGACGCACCGTCCGATGTGTCGTCCGCCGGAGAGGTCGCCGAGGTAGCGGGTGTAGTGGTGGGCGATGAACCGTTCGGCCGATCCGGCGCAGACCGCGTTGATGCGTGCGGCGTAGGCGGCCGTGGCCGGGGTCGGCTCGATCCGCTGGCGCCATTCGGGTCCGAGCAGGAACCGTAGGTCCCTGGCGAGTGCGGGCAGCCGGGTCAGCGCGTCGTCGACGAACGGGCCGGCCAGCGGGTCGTCCCGCATCGTCCCGGCGACGCCCTCCAGGGCCTCGTAGATCACGTGATGCTGGACCACGAGGGTGGCGTAGCCGGCGACGTCGAGTTCGCCGGCGGTGAGCGCGGAGACGTACCGCTGGGACTCGGCCGTCTGGTGCGCCTCGCGGGTCTCGGCGCGTAACCGGGCCGAAAATCCGGTGTCGGGTGGGTTCATCTGCTATTTCTCCTTGCCAACATGCGAACGGTCGGGCCGGCTGCGGTTGGGGACGATCAGCGGTAGTTCGGTGCGTGGGTGCGGGACGACCTCGATGTCGTGCCGGTAGACCTCGCTCAGCAGCGGGGCGGTGAGGACCACGTCCGGGGGACCGGCGGCGCGTACCCGACCGTCGGCGATCAGGGTGACCGTGTCCGCGTACGCCCCGGCCAGGGCCAGGTCGTGCAGCACGATGACCACGGCGTCGCCGGCCCGCGCCCGTTGCCTGGCGATCCGCATGACCAGTTCCTGGTGGCGCAGGTCGAGGGCGGCGGTCGGCTCGTCGAGCAGCAGCGTGGTGGCCCGCTGCGCCAGGACCCGGGCCAGCGCGGCCCGGGCCTGCTCGCCACCGGAGAGCGCGGGGTATGGCCGGGCGGCGAAGCGGGCGATGTCGCAGCGCTGGAGCGCGTCGGTGACGACCGCGTCGTCGTGTTCCTGCTCGGGGCGTCCGGCCCACGGTGCCCGGCCCATCCGGACCACCTCGTCGACGGTGAACGGGAAGCTGAGGGTGTTGCGCTGGGTGAGCACGGCCCGTCGCCACGCCAGTTCCACGGGGCTCCACGACTGCTGGGGCAGCCCGTCGACCTCGACCCGGCCGGCCGCGGCCGGAAGGTCGCCGCTGATCGCGGCGAGCAGGGTCGACTTCCCGGCCCCGTTGGGCCCGACCAGGGCGTGCACTTCACCGGCGCGTACCCGCAGGTCGATCTGGTCGAGCACGACCCGGCCGGCGCGTTCGACCCGCAGCCCGACGACCCGGACGCGGGGGTGCCCGGCCGGCACCGGCTGCGGCGTGCGGGTCGCGGCGAACGGACGCAGCGTACGCAGGCGGCCGATCGCGAGCCGGCTCATCCCCAGCCTCCGGCCCGGTTGCGGGTGCGGCGCAGCAGCCAGAAGAACGCCGGCCCGCCGATCACCGCGGTGAGCACGCCGAGGGGCAGTTCCTGGTGCTCGACGAGGGTGCGCGCGGCGAGGTCGGCGGTGATCACCACGATGGCCCCGCCGAGCGCGCTGGCGATCAGCAGCACCCGGTGCCCCGGTCCGGCGATCATCCGGATCAGGTGTGGGATCACCAGTCCGACGAAGCTGATGACGCCGGTGAAGGCGACCGCGGCGGCGCCGAGCAGCGCGGTGATGACGATCATGCGGATCCGCAGGCGTTCCACGTGGACGCCGAGGTGCCGGGCGGCGGGTTCGCCGAGGGCGAGCAGGTCGAGCCGGCGGGCGTCGGCGTGGGCGACGGCGAGCCCGACCAGCAGGCACGGCGCGGCGAGGCTGACGGCCGACCAGGTGGCCTGGGCGAGGCTGCCGAGGTTCCAGAAGGCGATGGCCTGCACACCCGACTGGTCGGTGACGAACATGAGCAGCCCGATCACCGCGCCGGCCACGGCGTTGACGGCGACGCCGGTCAGGACCAGGGTCACCACCTCGGTCCGGCCCCCGGAACGGGCCAGCACGTAGACCAGGTAGGTGGTGGCGAGGCCGCCGGCGAAGGCGGCCAGCGGCACGGTCCACCCGCCCAGGACGGTGACACCGGTGACGATGGCCAGGGCGGCGCCGACGGCCGCGCCGGCGGAGACCCCGATGACCCCGGGCTCGGCGAGCGGGTTGCCGAAGACGCCCTGCATGACGGCGCCGGCGCAGCCGAGGGCGGCGCCGACGATGGCCGCCAGCAGCACCCGGGGGAAGCGGACGATCCAGAGGGCGTTCTCGCCCTGCACGGCCGACGGCAGCGGACCGATGTCCAGGCCGAGGCGGTGCAGCACGGAGCCGATCACCTCGGCGGGGGAGATGTCCACCTGGCCGCGTCCGGCCGCCAGCAGGACGACCAACAGCAGGGTGACGCCGAGTCCGGCCAGCAGCACTGGCCCGCGCCGGCCCTTGGGCCGGACGGTGTCGGGGGCGGGTGCGGGGCGGGCCTGCACCGCGGTCACGACGGGTCCTCGCAGGAGTAGACGGCGCGGGCCAGGGCCTGAACCGCCCGGCCGGAGCGGGCACCGAAGTTGAGCAGGGCGCCGTCGTCCATGTCGACGACGCGCCGGTTCGCCCCGGCCGGGGTCTGCGCGACGCCGGGCAGTTTCACCAGGCCGTCGACCCCGCCGACGGAGGCGAGCCCTTCGCTCATCACCAGGATCACGTCCGGTGCCGCGTTGATGAGTCCCTCGCTGGTCAGCGGGCGGAACTTGGCCAGGCCGGCGGCGCTGCCGGCGTCGATGCCGCCGATCGCCTCGATCATCGCGTCGGAGCCGGCGCCGCGGCCGCCGATCAGGTAGACCCCGGCGGTGCCGCGCAGGTAGAGGAACGCGATCCGCGGTGCCTTGCCCTCAGGCGCGGTACGTCGAGCGGCGGTGATCTCGCCCTCGACCCGGGTCACGAGCTGTTCGCCGGCGGCGGGCACGCCAAGCGCCGCGGCGATCGCGCGGATGTGTCCCGGTACGGCGTCGAGGGTCTGCTCGGCCTGGACGAGCACCACCGGAATGCCGGACTTCTGCAACTGCCGCAGCACCTCGGGTGGTCCGATGCTGTCGTCCGCGAGCACCACGCTCGGGTTGAGTTTGAGTATCGCCTCGGCGGAGAGGTCGTGTCCGGCCGGGGTGACCACGGGCAGGTGCGCGGCGGCGGGGAAGGTGGTCGAGGTGTCCCGGCCGATGACGTTGTCGCCGAGGCCGAGGCTGAAGACGATCTCAGCGATCGACCCGTAGAGGTTGACCGGGAGGATCCGGCTGGCGTCGGTGACGGTCACCGTCCGGCCGTCGCTGGAGTGCACGGTGGCCGGCAGGGCGGGCGCCGGCGCCGGGCGCAGCGGCTCGATGTCGGTGCTGTCCATGGTGGCGGTGGTCGGCCCGCAGCCGGCGGTTGACTTCGACGCCGCGCCCGGTGCGGAGCATCCGGTGGCCACGAGGGCGGCCGACGCGAGCAGCATGAGCAGCGGGAGTCGGAGCGGCCGGCGGCTGGTCACGCGGTGGGCCCGGTGCGGGCGGGTCATCGGGTGGCACCGCGGCGCCGCCGCCACCGGCCGAGGCCGATCAGTGCCACCATGGCCAGCCCGAGGGCGGCCAGCCCGAGCGTCCAGCCGCGTCCGGCGCCGGAGGCGTCGCTGACCCGGGTGACGTGGAGTTCGCTGGCGGCGGCGATCGTCGGCGCGGCGCCGGCATCCGTGGCCGGCGGCTCGCCCGCGGCGGGTGGTGCCGCGGCCGAGGTGGACGGGGGCGGGGTGCTGCGGGTGGTGGTCTTCGGCGTGGTCGTGGTGGTCGCCGGTGCCGGCTTGGCCTTGGTCGGGGTGCCGGCCGTGGCGAAGGTGATCGGTACCCGGACGTCCTGGGTGCGGTCGGACGTGCGGGTGTGGTCGGCGCGGGTGACGACCGCGCAGCGGCGGACGGTGCAGTCGACGTCGCCGATGGTGGTGGTCACCTTCAAGGTCACCGAGAACGATCCAC
The DNA here is from genome assembly GCF_018397995.1 of Rhizomonospora bruguierae. Classification (GTDB taxonomy): domain Bacteria; phylum Actinomycetota; class Actinomycetes; order Mycobacteriales; family Micromonosporaceae; genus Rhizomonospora; species Rhizomonospora bruguierae. The sequence goes on along the minus strand of NZ_BBQH01000023.1, from coordinate 44,234 downwards.
CGGCGCCGTACGGCTCGGCCAGACCCTCGCCATAGGAGGGCGGGTTCGACGAGATCCAGTGCGAGGCGCCGAGGCTGCCGCTCGTGTCGGCGCCGCCACCGCACGGGGTCGGGACCGCGCCGGCCCCGTTGTCCACGCAGTACGCGACATAGATGCCCTTGGTGACGTCGTACCCCCGGCCGGAGATGGAGACGGTCGCGCCCGACCTGCTCAGGCCGGTGCTCGGGGTGACGGTCAGGGTCTGGCCGCCGGCACCGCGGCCGGTGCCGGCGGCCGCCGGCACCGGGACGGCGACGACAGCCGCGGTGGCCAGGGCCGCGGCCAGGATGGCGCAGTGCCGCGCTCGCATCGGGCTCCTCACACGACATTGGCGGTCGGCGGACCCGACCGGAAGCAGCCACTTAGGTTTGGCTAACCTAAGTGAGTGCGCGGCAAACCGCAAGGGCCCCTTCGGCCCGAGAATCCGGACGCCCTGAGGATGACACATCCTTGTTAGGTTTGCCTAACCTATGGCTTCCTCCTGTCACTGTCTCGAAAGGAAGCAGCATGCTCAGATCCAGAGCCGGTGCCCGCCGGCACCGGTCGACGCGCTGGATGGCGGTACTCGCCCTCGGCGCGTCGAGCGCGCTCGTGGGCGCCGGCCCCGCCTCGGCGGCCGAGGCCGACATCACCGGTGGCAGCCTCACCTGGGGGTTCAAGGCGAGCTTCCGCGCGTACGTCAAGACCGGCGACGGGAACCCGCCGATCGCGGTCAGCAACGGTGCCGCCATCAACGCCGACGGGACCTTCACCTTCCCGTCGACCGGTGGCTCGCACGACGCCGGCGGTGGCACGACCAATGCCACCTACGGTGGCACGGTGGTCTTCTCCTACCCCGCGCACCTGTTCACCATCACGCTGGCCAACCCGACGATCGCCATCTCCGGCGGCACCGCCTCGCTGAAGGCGGACGTCGACCTGGACACGACGATGACCGATCCGGTCTCGGTGAAGCAGGCCACCATCGCCACCCTCACGGGCAGCCCGGCCACCAGCGGCAACACGGTGACCGGCAGCAACCTGGCCGCGGTGCTCACCACCCAGGGGGCCAGCGCGTTCAATGGTTTCTACGCCCCGGGTGACGCGCTCGACCCGGTCTCGTTCACCTTCGGCACGGGCGGCACCGCGCCGGCCGCGCCGGCGGTGACCGCCAACCCGGCCCAGGGCGTCGACCCGGCCGGCGCGACGATCGCCGTGCACGGCACCGGCTTCGACCCGGAGGCCAACGACGCGGCGGGCATCTACGTCTCGTTCGGCCCGAAGGTCGACGAGCACTGGACCAACGCCGGCGTGCTCCAGGTCACCAAGTGGGTGAGCAAGACCAACGAGCCGACCGATGCCCGGGACCGGATGGCCGCCGATGGCAGCTTCAGCACCACGCTGCCGATCAGCGCCGTCTACACCGACCGCAACGGCAACGAGGTGGACTGCACCCGGGTGCAGTGCTACGTGATCACCTTTGCCGCCCGCGGCTCCGCCGACCGCAGCCAGGACACGTTCACCCCGATCACCTTCAGCAGTGCGGGTGGCGGCGGGAACACGGCCCAGCAGCGGATCACGGGCACCGTGACCGGCGGCCCGCTCACCCTGAGCGTTGCCGGTGCGAACGTCGCACTGCCGGCGGTCGGCAAGGGTGAGTACGCCAAAGCCCCGCTGAACACGGCCACGGTGGCCGACCTGCGGGGCACCGGCACCGGGTGGAGCCTGGTCGGCCAGGTCTCCGACTTCACCTCGGCCGGCGGCGGCGTCATCGCCGGGAACTATCTCGGCTGGACCCCGACGGCGAGCGTGGTCAACGACCCGCTCGGCGGCACCACCGGTGCCGTCACCCCGGGGGCGGCCGCCGCTCCCGGCGCCGGTCTCGGCGAGGCCCGTGCCCTGTGCACCTCCGCGGCCGGGGCCAGCAACGGCGTCTTCGCCTGCGGTGCCGAACTCAACCTCGGTGTGCCGGCGTCCGCCACGGCGGGCGACTACGCCGCGACCCTCACCCTGACCCTGTCCTGATTGAAGGAACGGGTCTGACCCGGTGGGGCGTGGGCACTCGCCCGCGCCCCACCGGCCCGTCCACCCGACGATCGCCTCGCACCCGGAGCACGGTATGCCCCTCGTCACGCTCGCCACCCGGATCCGATCCCCGCGGCGGGCCACGCCTCTGGCCATTGCTGCCCGGGCCGGCGCTCCGCTCGCCGCCATGCTCCTCACGGTGCTGCTCGGGCCACCGGCCGCCGCCGGCGCCGCGCCCACGCTCGGGCCCACCGGCGCCTGGGCGGCACCCAGCCCGTCGCCAACCGTCGCCCCGGGCGCCACCGGCGGCGCCGCCCGGTGGGCGGTCCAACCGTCCGGGCCGAAGGGACCGACCGGGCGGAACTACTTCATCTACGACCTGGCACCCGGCAGCACCATCACCGACCAGGTCGGCGTCACCAACCTCAGTGACCGGCCGCTCACCTTCGCGGTGTACGGCACCGACGCGTACACCACGACCGACGGCGCCTTCGCGCTGCTGCCGTCGGACCAGCCGGCCACCGACGTCGGCACCTGGATCAGCGTCGACCGGCAGAGCTGGACCGTCCCACCCGGCAAACGACAGGACATCCCGTTCCGGCTGTCGGTGCCGCCGAACGCCACGCCGGGCGACCACGCCGGCGGGGTGATCGCCGGCATCGCCCAGGTCGGCGTCACCGCCGACGGGCAGCAGGTCCGGCTCGACCAGCGGGTCGCGGCCCGGGTCTACCTCCGGGTGGCCGGCGAGATCCACCCCGCGGTGACCGTCGAATCGGTACGCGTCGGGTACGACACCCCGATCAACCCTGCCGGACGAGCCGACATGACGGTCACCTACCGGATCCGCAACAGCGGCAACGTCCGCATCGGTGGCACCGGCGCCGTGATCGTCAACGGGCCGGTCGGCTGGACGCTGTCCCGGACCACCCCGATCGACCTGCCCGAGCTGCTACCCGGCGCCGCCTTCACCGTCACCGAGCGGGTCGTCGGAGTGCCACCCGCGCTGCGGCTGACCGCGACGGTGGACCTCGCACCCACCACGGTGGACACCGCGTTGCCGCCGGTGCAGCGCGCCGCGAGCGTCTGGGCGCTGCCGTGGCTGCTCCTCGCGGTGCTGGCGGCGGCCGTAGCCTGGCTCTACCTGCGTCGATACCGGCGCCGACGCCCGGTCCCGGCCGCGGCCGAACCACCCGCGGCCGAACCGTCCGCGGCTGAACCGCCCCCGACCGGAGCGGCGGGGCAAGAGGCGGCGGCCGGCGCCCAGTGAACCCGCTGCTGCCGGCCACGGTCGCGATGCTGGCGCTGGCCGCCCTGGCTCCGGCCCCGTCGTCCACCCCGTCCGTCACCGCGCGAGCACGGCCCGACATCGTCGTACCGTCCGGCGCGCTGGCGATCGGGCAGCAGATCATGGTCACCCTGCGCCATTGGCCACCGGGTACGGTCCAATTAGAACTCTGCGGCAACGGCGCCCACCGCGGCGCCCTCGACTGCGCAAGCGACCAGGCCACCTACGCCCAGGTCCCAGCGGCCGGTACGGCGGTGGTGCCGATCCTGCTGGCGGCACCACCGGTCGCCTGCCCCTGCCTGGTACAGGCCCGCAACCTCACCGGCGCCGTGCAGGCCACCGCCGCCCTACCGCTGACCGGCGTGACCGCGGCGCCGGCCCCCGCCCCTGCCGCCGCACCGGAACTGGCCATCGACGAGTTGCGCGTCGCCGAACGCGGCCCGTTGCGGGGCTGGTTCGGGTTCCCCGAGGAACTGACCGTCCACCTCACCCTGCGCAACCCCGGCCCGGCTGCCGTGGTCGACCCACCCCTCACGCTGTTGTTCGGCCCGGCCGGCCGGGCACACACCATCGTCGACGCCCCGGCGCTGGGCACCATCGAACCCGGACAGGCGCGGGAGTACGACATCCGGGTGCCGATGGACCTCGCCGTCATCGGAAAACACGAACTCCACGGCCGGGTCGACCTGCCTGAGCGCCCCGTCGCCTTCGTGATCGAAACCACCAGGTACCCCTGGGGCCTGTTCGTGCTGGCCGCCATTCTGGTCGCCATACCGATCGCGCTTCGGCCGCGATCGCGCCGCCCCCGGCAGCAGCGTCACCGGGCCGCCACCTGACGGTGCCGGCGCTGACCCCTGAACAGGTAAATATTCGCGCGGAAAATCGGCAATAGGCGCCGCAACGGGCAAGCTCGCGCCGGGCGGGGTCAGCGGGTCGGCCAGCCCGTGTGCCCGCGGCCGGTCAGCGGGAGTAGAACTCGACGACCAGTTGCTCGTCGCAGATCACGGGTACGTCCCGCCGGGTGGGCAGGGCGAGGAGACTGGCGCTCAGGTCGGGCATGCTGGCGCTCAGGTAGGGCGGCAGCTTCTGCGGGGCGTGCGCCCCGCTGGCGGCGATCTGGAACGGTGGCTTCGACCGGCTGGCCGCCTTGACGGCGACGACCTGACCGGGCCGCAGCCGGTAGGACGGGATGTCCACCTTGGCGCCGTCCACAGTGAGGTGTCCATGTGCCACCAGTTGGCGGGCCTGGTAGATGGTGCGGGCGAACCCGGCCCGGTGCACCACCGCGTCCAGCCGCCGTTCCAGCAGGCTGACCAGAACGTCGCCCGTCTTCCCGTCGGACTTCACGGCGAGCACGAAGGCCGCGCGCAGTTGCTTCTCGCTCACGTTGTACTGGTGACGCAGGCGTTGCTTTTCCAGCAGCCGCACCGAGTAGTCGGACGACTTGCGGCGGGCACGACCGTGGACGCCCGGCGGGTAGGGACGCCGCTCGAAGTAGCGGGTGCACTTCGGGGTGAGCGGGATGCCGAGGGCGCGGGAGAGGCGCGCCTTGGGTCGAGGACTGTTCACGAGGCTCCTTACTCAATTAGGGTAGCCTCACCTTAGTTGCTCGCCCCGCCCTGGCAAAGCTCGCCCCGCCCTGAGAGAGCTCGCCCCGCCCTGACAAAGAAGGAGCCCCGTGTGCAACCACCCGCCGCCGACATCGCTCGCACCCTGGCCAGCGGGCGCCTGCCGGGCCGCCTGTGGCTGGCCGCGCTGACCAGGGACATCCCGGTCGCGCACGCGACAACCGCCGCCGGCCAGGTGCTCATCGCCGCACGCCGCGACTCCCACGCGTGGCTGGCGCTTGCCAGCAACGGGGACGACGCGGGTGCCATCCTGGCCGTGGACGACGCACCGCCGTTCCCCGAATCACCCCGGCTCGGCCGGGTCCACCTCTGCGGCTGGGTCCACCGGGTCGCCGAGCGCGACCTGCACCGCGCCGGCCTGGACTTCGCGGCGGCCAACCCGCTGCATGACCTGCTGGACCTGGGCGCCGATGTCGACCTGTTCAGCCTCGAACTCGGCGAGGTGCGGCTCGAACGACGGGACACGGTCCTGCTGGAGGCGGAACAGTTCGTCGCGGCCACGCCGGACCCGCTCCACCCCCACGAACGGGACCTCCTCCAGGACCTCCGCGACCACCACGCCGACGAACTGGCCGCGCTCGTGCCACACCCACGCGGGCGGTGCCTGCCGGTCCGGCTCGACCGGCACGGACTGGTAATGGCGACGCCCGGCCCGCACCGCATCGAGTTCTCCTCGCCCGCGGACTGCCCCGGCTGCGTGGCCCGCGCACTCCGGCTCACCCACGCCACCGACTCCTGACGGCAACCGCGGCATCCATCCCACCCGCCCATTCGGCTGCGGCCTAACCGCTGTGCTGCCCGGACAGCCAGCCGATCGCCGCTGGCGGAGCGGGAACGCCGCCCGCAGGCCCGCAGTTGAGCTTTGCCCAAGCCTCCGTTACGGCCGCGGCTGGCCCGCCAGCGGCCCGCTGCCTGAGTCAGTCGGGCGGCGGGGTCCGGGGGAGGACGACGTGGCCGAGGCCGGCGGGGATCTGCAGCTTGCCGTCGACTCGGCGGGGGATCGCCGTGTAATCGTCGCGGAGTTCCGGCGGCAGCGCCGTGCTGGGGGTGTTCTGGTAGCAGACGGGGCGCACGAAACGTTGGATGGCGCCGGCGCCGACGGAGGTTTCCCGGGCGTCGGCCGCCGATGGCCACGGTCCACCGTGGTGCATCGCCCAGGTGACCGAGACCCCGGTGGGGAAGCCGTTCCACACGACGCGGCCGGCGCCGTCGCGCATGGCGGTCGCCGCCGCGACGGCCAGCGGGTCGTCCGGATCGCCATGAATGGTCGCGGTGAGGGCCCCGGGAAGTGCGCGGAGAGTCTCGGTGAGCTGTTCCCCGTCGCCGTACTCGACGATGACCGAGATCGGACCGAAGCATTCCGCCAGCAGGTCGGGGGCGAGGTCCTCGATCCGTACGCGCAGCAGAACCGGACCGGCGGAGAAGCCGTCGCCGCTGGCCGCTTGCCCCGTCGTGGCGGTGACGCCGGGGAGGTGCGAACGGACATCCACGCTGCGCCGGTACCGCTCGTGGACGCCGGCGTTGAGCAGGTAGCCGGGCTTGACCCGGGCGAGCGCCTCGACGGCGGCGTCGATGATGCTCTGCCCGGCGGCGTCGCGTGGCACGAACAGCAGCCCGGGTTTGGTGCAGAACTGGCCGCTGCCGAGGGTGAAGGAGGCGACCGCGTCGGCGCCGATCTCCCGGCCGCGGGCGGCGGCGGCCTGAGGCGTGACGACCAGGGCGTTGACGCTGCTGAGCTCACCGAAGAAGGGAATGGGATCCGGGCGGGAGGCGGCGAGTCGGCTCAGCGCGCGACCACCGTCAACGGAGCCGGTGAACGCGATCGCCCTGATGGCCGGGTGCTGGGCCAGCGTGGCGCCGCCGTCCACACCGAAGATGATGCCGATGGCACCGTCGAGGCCGCCGGCGTTGGCAACCGCCTTCGTCAGGGCGGCGTAGCTGCGCTGGGCGGTCTGCGGGTGTGCCGGGTGGGCCTTGATGATGACGGCGCAGCCGGCGGCCAGGGCCGCGGCGACGTCGCCGCCGGGCACGGAGAACGCGAGCGGAAAGTTGCTGGCCGTGAAGACGGCGACGGGGCCGATGGGCACGTTGATCCGGCGCAGGTCGGGCCGGGCGCCCGGTGGCGTCTCACCCGCGTGGTCGATGGTCGCCTCGAGGTACGCCCCGTCGTGCAGAACCTCGGCGAAGAAGCGCAGTTGGTGCACCGTCCGGACGAGTTCGGCACTCAGCCGTTCCGGGCCGAGCGCGGTCTCCCGGTCGGCGAGGGCGACCAGTTCCTCGGCGTCCGCCTCGATTTCGTCGGCTATCGCCCGCAGTAACCCGGCCCTGCCATGCCGGCCAAGGGCCTCCAGGTGCGGTTGGGCCGCCGCCGCACGACGGCAGGCCGCGCGCACCTCCTCGGGGGTGGAGTCCTCACCTAGGCGTTCCCCCAGTCCGGTCCGCGGGTCGACGCTGATGATCGTCATGGCTGTCCTTCTCAAGGTTTGTTCTGGTCGTCGCGGCCACCGATTGCCGCGCCGAAGGTGGCGGCGAAGTGGGCGAGGCCGGCGACCGCCTGGGCCCGGTGCTCGTCGGTGCGGCCGTGGGCGCGGAAGGTGAAGCTGACCGCCAGCAGCCCGTCCTCGCGGTGCGGCGTCGCCACGTGCCGGCCGAAGCAGTACAGGCCGGGCACGACCTCCTCGTTGTCGACCGCGTAGCCCCGCTCGCGGGTGAGCGCGAGTTCGTTGAACAGCGCCTGCTCGTCGGTGATCGACTTCTCGGTCAGGCCCCGCAGCGGCCACCCCGCGAGCTGCCGGTCGAGTTGCCGCGGCGTGAGCGCCGCGAGCAGTGCCTTACCGGCGGCCGTGCACTGGGCCGGTACCGAGCGGCCGATCTCCGAGGCCAGCCCGAGGTGCAGCGGTTCCCGCCCGTCGTGCCGCGCGAGGTAGACCACGTTCGGGCCGTCGCCGAGCACCGCCATCTGGACGGTTTGCTCGGCCTCGCCGAACAGCTGCCGGCACAGCAGGTAGAACTCCTCCACCTCCTCGACGCTGGCCAGGTAGGCCTTGCCGAGTTCGGCCAGCCGCCGGCCCAGCGAGTACCCGTGCTTGGTCTGCCTCAGCAGCTGTGCCTCGATCAGCGCCGAGCAGATGTTGAGCACCGTCGCTTTGGGAACATCGACCCGCCGGCTCAGCTCGCTGGGTCCGAGGGACCGCCGCGGGTCCTCGGCCAGGGTCATGAGGATGGCCGCGGCACGGGTGACCGCGGGGGAGCGGGAGCGGTCCCCGGAGTTCTCGGCGGTCACTTGACCAGACCCGTGCCCAGTGCGACCCCCCGAACCGTCGCCGAGTCGGTGGGCATGGCGCCGAAACCCGCCATGACCGGCGGTCCCTCCGCGATCCGGCTGGTCAGCTCGCCCAGTCCCTCGACCTCGACGGTTACCGTGTCGCCGGGCTGGACGGGTCGGGAGTTGGCCGGTGTCCCGGTGAGGATCAGGTCGCCGGGCTCCAGGGTGATCAGCCGGGCGAGGTCGGCGACGAGGTAGTTCATGTCCCAGAGCATGCCGGCGGTCGTGTCCTCCTGGACGATCTCACCGTTGACCACCGTGCGCAGCCGCTTGTCGCGCGGGTCCCAGTCGGTGACCAGGCCGGGGCCGACGACGCCGAGCGTGTCCGTGCCCTTGACCCGCAGCATGCTGTTGGCGTCGGTGTCCCGGAAGTCGTGCAGCCCGTAGTCGTTCGCGATGGTGTAGCCGGCGATGTGGTCTGGCGCCCGCTCCGGGGTGATGCATCGGGTGGTGCGACCGATGACCACGCCGACCTCGCCTTCGAGGTTGAGGTACTTCGTGCCGCGGGGCCGCAGGACGGTCCCCCGATGGCTGTTGAGGCAGGAGACCGGCTTGTGGAAGTAGGTGGGGGTCTCGACGCTGTAGGCGCCCAGTTGCTCGATGCGGCTGCGGTAGCTGAGGTGCACACAGATGATTTTTGTGGGGGTGCAGGGCGGCAGGTGGGTAGCCGTCGCCACGTCGACGGCCCGGCCGTCCGCCGTCACGAACCGGTCGCCGTGCCGGCTGACCCGGGTCACCACCCCGTCGATGAGGAGCCGTCGTGTCTCGGTCAAGCTCCATGTCTCCTATCGTGAGTGGACGTGGGTACGCCCGTCGACCAGGTAGCGGCGCATGACATCCTCGTCGACCTCGACGCCGAGTCCGGGGCCGGCGGGGATCGTGACCCTGCCCTTGGTGATCTGGATGGGCGTCGTCAGCATGTCCGTCCGCAGTGGATTTTCCGACCGGTCGCACTCAAGCACGTGCTCCGGAGCGCCGAAGTCACCGTACGGCCAGGTCGGCAGGCTGGCGATCAACTGGAGCGTGCTGGCCTGCGAGAGCCCGCCACCCCAGCAGTGCAGGGCCAGGGAAAGGTCCCACGCCTGGGCCATCTGGCAGACCAGGCGGGCCTCGGTGAACCCGCCGCACAGGGTGACGTCCGGCTGGATCACGTCGATCGCCCGGGTCGCGATCACCTCCCGAAAGCCGAAGCGGGTGTGGACGGCCTCGCCGCCGGCCATGGGAACGTCCAGGTGCTGTAGGGCGCGGTACCCGGCCAGGTTGTCGGGCGGTACGGGCTCCTCGACGAAGTGCAGGTCCAGGTGCCGCAGGCGCTGGATTGACGACTTGGCCAGGTGAACCGGGTAGTTGGCGTTGTAGTCGACCATCAGGGTGCCGCTCGGGCCGAGCGCGTCGCGGGTGATGGCGGCCCGGGCCAGGTCGTCGGCCAGCGAACCGCCGACCTTGATCTTGATGGCCGTGAAGCCGTCCTCGACGGCCTCGTGGATCTCCCGCCGGAACTCCTCCAGGCCGCCTCCGGGCCGGAAGTAGCCGGTGGAGGCGTAGCCGGGGACCGTGTCCCGCAGCCGCCCGCCAAGTAGCGAGGCGACGGAGACCCCCAACGTGCGGGCCCAGGCGTCCCACATCGCGATGTCGATGGCCGACAGCGCCGCGATGTGGGTCCCGCCGTTGGTGAGGTGGTAGCCGCTGGTGAGGTAGGACAGGAGCGGGTGCTCGGTGCGGTCGATCGGCTGCCCGAGCACCCGGTCGGCCAGGTCCGCGAGGTGTGCCGCGTTGACCCGTGGCGAACCGAACGCCTCGCCCCAGCCGACGGCGCCCTCGCTGGTCGTGAGCTTGACCAGCGTGCTGGTGCGGGCGCTGGCCAGCCGGCGCGAGCCACCGAAGGCCCGGTCACCGAGACGGTGCTCCAGGGGCCAGACCTCGAGCCGCTCAACCGTCGGGATCGTCCGCGGGCCGCCGCTCATGCCGAGGCTCCGGGCGCAATCATCGGGTAGCCGCGGCCGGCGTAGTCGTAGCCACCGAGTTCGAGCCGGGTGATGGAGCCGTCCTGGGGTGCGGCGTAGTACGCGCGGATCTCGGAGATCAGCCCGCGCGGGGAGAAGACGTACCACTCGCACCCCCGCAGGACGACGCCCTGCCGTTGCTTGAAGTGGGTCCACTCGCAGGCGGCCTGCTGGCGCGCCTCGTCGACGACCACCGCGTCGACCGTCCACGCCGAACGGTTCTGCTCGACGGCCCGCGCCCAGCGCAGGGCGATCGCCTCGGCGCCCCGGAACGGCCCCTCGTACATGCCGGGTGGGAAGTAGTGCACGGCGTCCGGCTCGAAGTAGCGGGCGATGTCGGCCGCGTCGCCGGCGGTACAGGCGTCCATGTAGTCGCGAATCCGTTGTTCGATCTGCACGGCGGTCAGTCGAGTGGTCATCCCTGGTTCCTCTCGGTGCTGGCGTTCCTTGCTCAGATGGCCCGGGCGGCGGGCCGGCGGGGCCGGTCGTGCTCCTCGGTCGCGCGGCCGCCGCGGTCACCGAGCGCCAGCGTGCAGGCGAGGCTGACGGCCGTGATGAAGGCGACGTAGGCCGATACCGACCAGATGCCGTAGGAGGACGACAGCTTCGCCGCGAGCAGCGGACCGAATCCGCCGCCGATCACCGAACCGATCTGCACCGCCACGGAGACGCCCATGTAGCGGACCCTGGTCGGGAACTGCTCCTGGAGGTAGGCGCCCATGGGGCCGTAGGCCGAGGTGAGGAGCATGCCGATCGCCATTGCCAGGTACACCAGCGGGGTGCTGCCGGTCTTCAGGAGCAGGAAGAAGATGAAGGAGTAGGGCAGCCAGCAGGCGTACAGGCCGGCGATGAGGCGCTTGCCGCCGACCCGGTCGGACAGGTTCGAGAAGTAGATGATGCCGAAGCAGAGGGTAACCGCGCCCAGCATGACCGCCGCCAGGCCGGTCGACGAGGACACGCCGATCGTCTTGGTGACGTAGGCGAGGCCGAAGGTGTTCGTCACGAAGAAGGCGGTGTTGTTGAGCAGGAACACGCCGGCGACGAGCAGCAGCGTGCGCGGCGCGGTGGTGATGACGGCGCGCAGCGGGTTCTTCGCCACCCCCCGCTCGGCCTTGAGCCGCTCGAACTCCGGGCTCTCCGTCAGTCGCGCCCGGATGACCAGGCCGAAGACCACGAGCACGGCGCTGAGCAGGAACGGCACCCGCCAGCCCCAGTTGGCGAACTGCGCGTCGTCGAGCATCAGCCGGGTGCCGAGAAAGACGCCGTTGGCCAGCAACAGGCCGCCACCCGAGCCGAACTGCGGCCACCCGGCGTAACGGCCGCGCTGGCCCTCGGGCGCGTGTTCGCCGGCCATCAGCACGGCGCCGCCCCACTCACCGCCCACGCCGAAGCCCTGCACCAGGCGGAGCAGCACCAGCAGGATCGGCGCGGCCAGGCCGATGCTGGCGTAGCCGGGCAGGATGCCGACGGCGAAAGTGCCCACCCCGGTCAGGATCAGGGACCAGACCAGGACGCCCTTGCGGCCGACCCGGTCGCCGAAGTGGCCGAAAACCAGCGCTCCGAGGGGCCGCGCGAAGAAGCCCACCCCGAACGTGGCGAAGGCGGCCAGCGTGCCGGTGGTACTCGAGACGGCGGGAAAGAACTGCGGGGCGAAGATCAGCGCCGCCGCCACGCCGTACAGGTAGAAGTCGTACCACTCGATCGTCGTTCCGATCAGCGTGGCCATGGCGACCTTGCGGGCTTGCCTCGGAGATCTGTCCACCGTGGTCGATGTCGTCGACATGGGTCACTCCTCGCGTGCGGGGGGCGTGGAACGGGTTGGGGGGTCGGCCGGTGATTGCGGAAGAACGTAATGCCGGCACCGATCACGGTCAAGATGCTGAACGGCGGTCAATATGCTGACCGACTCGAAACCAAAGAACTGGTTGACAACTGGTTGACAACCCGGGTGCGACCGTCAACACTGCATCGTGTCCGCATGCCGGATGATCGTCCGATATTCTCGACCGGCGGTCAAGGCGGCGATGAAAGGGGTGACGTGGAGATGACAGAGCTGTCGGTGCGAGACGTCCGGAAGTCCTTCGGGTCGTTCACCGCCGTCCGCGGCGTGAGCTTCGAGCTCGCCAGGGGCGAGGTCGTGGCGCTGCTGGGAGCGAGCGGCTGCGGCAAGACGACGCTCCTGCGGACGATCGCCGGCCTGATCGAGCCCGACGGCGGCGAGGTCGTGCTCGGCGGCCGGACGCTCTACTCGCGGGACGCCCGGATATCGGTTCCGGTCGAGCAGCGCGGCATCGGCTTCGTGTTCCAGTCGTACGCGATCTGGCCGCACATGAAGGTGTGGGAGAACGTCGCGTACGGACTCCGGGTGCGCAAGACGCCGCGGGCGCTGTCCCGCGAGCGGGCCTTCGAGATGCTCGACGTCGTCGGCCTGAAGGGCCTGGAGGAGCGCTACCCCGGCACGCTCAGCGGCGGCCAGCAGCAGCGGGTGGCGTTGGCCAGGTGCCTGGTCGTCGAGCCGCCGCTGCTGCTGCTCGACGAGCCGCTGAGCAACCTGGACCTGCGCGTGCGGGAGCGGATGCGCGAGTACATCAGGAAGCTGATCAAGCGGATCGGCGTGTCGGCCGTGTTCGTCACCCACGACTACGCCGAGGCCCTGGTGCTGGCCGACCGGATTCTCGTCATGGACAGCGGCGTGGTGGTGGAGGACGGCGCCCCGGAGACCATCTACTCCAGTCCGCGCACCAGGGTGGCCGCGGAAAGCATCGGCTCGTCGAACGTGCTCGACGTGTCCGCCGTCGACGCGGCGGGCAACGCCTCGATCAACGACAGTGACGTGGCACTGCGACTGGCCGAGCCCCCGATCGGCAACGGCGCGACGTCCGCGGGCCGGCGGTTGATCGTCCGGCCGGAGGACATCGTCGTGTCCGCCGCTGGCGGCGCCGGCGGGCACCACGGGCCGAACATCTTCCCCGGGAAGATCACCGGCCGGTTCTATCTCGGCGCGACCACCCACTACGACATCCAGACGCCCGTCGGCGTGCTGCGGTGCTCCAGCGAGAACCGCGACATCGCCATCGATCAGAACGTCGACGTGCACATCGCACCCGAAAAGCTGGTGCTGCTCGAACGGTAGGAAACGGTCCGGAACTGATTCCTCGACACCGGAGAAGCCTGGAGAAACCATGACCTTGAGCTACGAACCCCGTAAACACCGCCGTTCGCCGGGCGGCCGTCACCCCGGCGTGGCACGCCGGGCCGGGGCGGTCCTCGGCGCGGGGCTCCTGATGATCGCGAGCGCCGCCTGTGGCGCGGAGTCCGGCTCCCAGGGCGGTTCCGACGTGGCGGCGGCCAAGGCGTGGGTCGAGAAGAACGTCCCGGAGCTTCCCGCCGACGTCGTCGACCGCGCCTGCGCCGAAGGCGTCCTGTCGCTCTACTCGCTGATCCCGCCGGGCATCAAGAAGGTCAACGAGGCATTCCAGAAAGACATCCCGTGCGTGAAGGTCGAGGCGTTCCAGGCATCCGGCGGCGCGCTCGCCGAGCGGTTCACGCAGGAACAGCAGTCCGGCAAACACCAGGCGGACGTCATCCAGAACTTCAGCGTGGCGTTCCTGGACGGGGCGGCGGACAAGGGCTTCCTGGAGAAGTACACCCCGCCCAACGCGGACAACGTTCCCGCGCGGTGGTCCCGCCCCGGCTTCTGGTACGGGATCGGGTTGGACCCGATGGGTGTCTTCTGGAATACGAAGGCGGTCTCCGCCGCACAGCAACAGCAGCTCAGTTCGATCAAGACCTGGGACCAGCTGCTGACCGTCGAGGGGCTGGCGGGCAAGGCCGGGATCGTTGACATCAAGGCCGGTGGGACCGCCCAGCTGCCGCTGTACTTCCTCCAGGACAAGTACGGCATCGAGTACTGGCAGAAGCTCGAGGCGCAGTTCGACCCGGTGGTCTTCGACAGCATCACCCCGCTGACCCAGCGGCTGGCCGCCGGCAGCATCGCGGTGGGTCTCGACGCGGAGTCCACCGTTCCCGGCGACGCGCTGCAGAAGGGCGCCCCGCTGCAGTGGGTGTACCCGCAACCGGCGGTGGGCGTTCCGCAGATGCTGGGCGTCGCCGCCGGGGCCCCGCACATGGCGGCGGCGCAGTTGTACATGGCCTGGTCGCTGTCGAAGACGGGACTGGCCAAGTGGTCGAGTGCCAACCTGCTGGCACCGGTCAGCGACAGCATCCCCGACGAGCGCCCGTTCGTGACGGAGGACTGGTTCGAGTCACCGCCGGGCGACGCCTACTACGACGCGGACTGGCCGGCCATCGAGAAGGCGCTGCCCGAGCTGACGACCACGTTCACCAACACATTCAAGTGACCGGGTCGGGGGTGGAGGGCGCATGACATCCAAGACCGTAGAGACGGTCCCGGCGCGCCCGGTACCCGGAGGGCGTCCCGGTCGCAAGACCGGGCGCCCGGCCGGGGCCGGTCGGGGCGCCGGCCGGTGGAAGAAGCTGCCGGGGGTCGCCGGCCTGACGCTGGTGTACGTCGTCGTGGCGGCGCTGATCCTGCCGCCGATCCTGTACCTGGTCTACGGGGCCGTTCGCAGCGGCCCGCCGGGCAGCGACGCGACGTTCACGCTGGCCAACCTGCGGACGGTCTTCGGCTCCGCCGAGGTCGTCCGGCCGCTGCTCAACACGGTGAAGATCGCCGTGCTGGTGGCGGTGATCAGCGTGATTCTGGGAGCGGTGCTCGCCTTCGTGGTCGCCCGCACCGACATCCCGGCGCCGCGACTATGGGAGCTGCTGATCAGCGCGCCCTTCTACCTCTCGCCGATGGTCCTGACGCTCGCGGTCATCGCCGCCCTCGGCGGGCCGGGCTACGCCCAGCCGATCTTCGATGCGCTGGGGATCGATGACCCGCCGGACATCTACTCGTTCTTCGGCATCGCGGTCGTGCTCACGATCTGGATGAGCAGCTACTGCTTCCTGTACTTCCGGGGGCCGATGCGGAGCCTGAACCTGGAGCTGTCCGAGGCCGCCCGCTCGCTGGGCGGGGGATTCTTCCGGTCCACGGTGCGCCTCCAGGGCCGGCTGCTGCTGCCCACCGCGCTGGCCGGCGGGGTGATGGTGTTCGCGCTGGTGGCCGAGACCTTCTCGGTGCCGGCCCTGTTGGGGGCGCAGAACTATCCGACGGTCGCCACCGAGATCTACTTCGCCACCACGTACTTCCCCGCCAGGTCGAACCAGGCCGCCGCGTACGCGCTGCTGTTGATGGCGGTGGCGGGCCTCGGGCTGGCCCTGTACGCGGCGATCTCCCGCAACGCGCACCGCTACGTCTCCAGCAGCGGCAAGGCCCGCTCGTCCGGACCGATCCGGCTCGGTGCGATGCGCTGGCCGATGGTGGTCCTCCTGGCCGGATACGGGTGCACCGTGACCATCGGCCCGGTGGTCAGTCTGGTGCTCGCGTCGTTGCAGCCGTTCGTCAACCCCTCGATCTCACCGAAGAACCTGACCCTGGACAACTACCGGACCGTCTTCTCCGGCAGCGGCTGGGCGGCCCTGCGAAACACGTTGTTCCTCGCCATCGCCGCGTCGGTGCTCGTCCTGGCCGTCGGCTTCGCCGTGGCCTATGTCCGGCGGCTGACGTCGGCGCGCGGGCGGGCCACGCTGGAGTTCATGGCCACGATCACCGTGGCCATTCCCGGGTTGGCGCTGGGCATCGGCATGCTCTGGGCGTACATCCGGTTTCCGGCGGTGATCTACGGGTCGGTCTGGATCCTGCTGGTCGGCTACGTGGCCCGGTGGACCAGCCAGGGAGTCCGCATGGTCGACGCCGGGCTGGCGCCGATCAGCGGCGACGTCAACGACGCCGCGCGGGTGCTCGGCGCCGGCACCGCGCGGCGGATCCGGACGATCCTCCTGCCGCTGGTGGCACGGTCCGTCGGCGCCGGCCTCGTCGTCGTGTTCATCCTGGTCGTGAACGAACTGCCGGTCACGATCTTCCTGTATTCGCCGCGATCGGAGACCCTGTCCGTGCAATTGTTCAATTCCCTGGCCATGGCGGGCGCCAGCCAGGCGGCCGTGTACGGCGTCATCCTGGTCGGGCTGACCGTGCTACTGAGCCCGTTCCTGCTGCTGAAGCGGCGGGGCGAGGACGGCGCGCAGCCCGGGCTGGGGGGCTGACGGTGGCGCGGGAGATCGCGGGGCTGCCGCGCAGGAACCTCGGCATCGCCTACCCGCTGCCGCTCGCCGACACCGTGTACTGGCAGTTCTACCGGGCGTGCGGCATGGCGAACAACCTTGTCGTCAGCCACTTCGAGGTCGACTCGTTCGCCCCCGAGCGGGTCGAGGCCGCGGTGCCGTCCATCCACGCGTCGGTCGACCGGCTCGCCCGGCGCGGCGCGGACCTGTACCGCATCACCGGAGTCCCGGTGCTCGCCGCGCTGGGCCGGCCGCGGGCGCTGGACCTGGCCCGCCAGGCGTCGGACCGGGTGGGCGCACCGGTCGGGCTCGACTTCGAGGACACCGTGCGGGCGGTGCGGGCCCTCGGCGGTCGCCGCTTCGTGTTCACCGCGAAGTGGGAGCCCGCGCTGCTGGACCGGGCCGTCGACTACCTGAGGCACGCGGGCCTGGACGGTCACCACGTGGCCGGCGCTGACTTCCGGCCGGACACCCTGTGGCGGATCGGCACGGACGAGGGCGTCGACCTCGCGCTGCGGCTCGGGCGGGAGGCGCTGCGGCGACGCGCGGACGCCGACGTGCTGGTCCTGGCGGGGGGTGCCTGGCTCAGCACCGTCGCGGTGCCCGTCCTGGAGGCGGAGTTCGGGTTGCCGGTGGTGACCAACCTCGACGCGACGTTCTGGGCGTTCCTCCAGGACGCGGGGGTGCCACACGCCACCGATGGCCTTGGCTCACTGTTTCGCCAGGTGGCCCGGCGCGATGAGCGGGGGCAATCGTGACACCGCGGGTCGCCTTCGTGATCAGCACGTATCCGGCCGAGGAGCAGCGGCGCCGCGAGGACGCCATCATGCGGCACCAACGGGACGGCGTCGAGCTGGGCATCATCCGGATACCGTCCCGGACGTACGACGGCCTGGGGCCGGACCGGCTGGAGCGGCTCACCCCGCAGTTCCTCGACGCGTTCGAACAGGCCAGGGCCGAGGGCTACGACGTAGCCGTCCCGTTCGGGATGTACGACCTGGGGGCGGACGGCGGAAAGTCGATCATGCCGGTGGTGGGCCCGTGCGAGGCCGCCCTGCACGCGGCGGCGATGGTCGGTCGCCGGTTCGGGATGATCTGCTACACCCCGGACCTCAAGCCCGCGCTGCGCCGGCTCATCCGGTCGTACGGCATGGAGCGGTGGGTCGTCGCCTTCGAGTCGCTGGGCATCGAGATGAACCAGCTCGGTCCGTCCGCGCCCGCGGTACGCGAGGGGCTGATCGCGACCGTGTCCCGGATGGTCCAGACCCACGACGTGGACGTCGTCATCGTCATGGGTGTCTCGATGTGTCCGGTGATCGTCCCCCGCCTGGAGCTGGAGGAGGCGGTCGGCGTGCCCGTCGTCGACGGCATCAGCGCGCCGATCGAGATGGCGACCTGCCTGTTCCGGCTGGGGCTCCAGCCGAGCCGGCGGCAGTGGCCCAGGGAAGGAGCTCAATGAAGATCGAATCGGTCACGGCGGTGCCGTTCCGGATCCCGTACCGGCGCACCTTCCACATGGCGACCGCGTCCATGCCGGCCGCGGACCACGTGCTGGTCCGGGTCACCACGGACGACGGCCTGGTCGGCGTGGCGGAGGCGCCCGCCCGCCCGGCGATCTACGGCGAGTCGCAGCGGTCGATCGTCACCGCGATCCGGGAGTGGTTCGCGCCGGCGATCACCGGCATGGACGCGTTCGCGGTGGAGCAGCTGGGCGCCCGGCTGGCCGGTGCGGTCCACAACCACACGGCCAAGGGCGCGATCGACATCGCGCTGCACGACCTGCAGGGCAAGGCGCTGGGCCAGCCGTGCTGGCGGTTGCTGGGCGCCGCCAGCGAGTCGGTTCCGGTCGCCAGCATGCTGAGCATCGGCCCGCCGGCGGCGGTGGCCGAGGAGGCCGGCGAACTGAAGCGCGAGCTGGGCATCGACTCGTTCAAGATCAAGGTGGACGGGGACGTGGCGGCCGGCGTCGCGATCCTGGCCGCGGTCCGGGCGGCCGTCGGCCCGACCGCCCGGCTGTACGTGGACGCCAACCGCAGCATGCGCGCCGAGGAGGTGCTCCGGCTGGCCGCCCGGGCCGCGGACCTGGACCTGTGCCTGATCGAGGACCCGACGCCCCTCGACGACGTGGCCGGGCGCCGCCTGCTGGCCGCCCGCCTCGACATCCCGATCATGGCCGACGAGGCCGCGACCACGCCGGGCGCGGCCGCGCGCGAGCTGATGGGCGGCACCGCCCGCGCGGTCAGCGTCAAGACGGCGCGGACGGGGTTCCGGGACAGCGCCAAAATCGTCGGCCTGGCGCAGAGCCTGAACGTGCCGACCGTGATCGGCAGTCAGGGCGACTCCGCGATCGGCACGGCCGCGGCGCTGGCGTTCGGCGCCGCGTTCTCCTCGACCGCGGCACAGGGCTGCGAACTGGACTTCTTCCGGACCCTCTCGGACGACCTGGTGACCGTACCGCCGGTGATCCGCGGCGGCCGGATGGCGGTCGACCAGCAGGCGCCGGGCATCGGCGTCACCATCGACGAAGACAAACTGCGGCACTACCGGGTGGACCTGTGATGAATACCGACCGGCGTGGATTCGACCTGCTCACTGCCCTGGCAGGGGACCCGGCGACCGCCGGGATCTTCGCGGAGCGGTCGATGGTGGACGCCTTCCTGCGGGTCGAGGTGGCGCTGGCCGCCGCCGAGGCCGACGTGGACCTGATCACGTCCGGCGACGCGGAAGCCATCGCGGCCGCCGCCCGCGTCGAGCACATCGACCTGGACCGGCTGTGGGCGGACACCCGCAACGTGGGGTACCCGATCCTCCCGCTGGTCCGGCAGCTCGACGCGCTGCTGCCCGAGAAGCACCGGGGTACCGCGCACCTCGGCGCCACGACCCAGGACATCATGGACTCCGGGCTCGCGCTGCAACTGGTCGCCGCGTGCGACCGGCTGGACCAGCTGCTCGCCATCGCCGGTGGCGCGCTGGCCGCCGCCGCGGCCGAGCACGTGGACACGGTCCTGGCGGCCCGGACGCACGGCCAGCAGGCGGTGCCGACCACCTGGGGCGCCAAGCTCGCCGGGTACCTGGGTGAGTTCACCCGGCACCGGTCGCGGCTGGGCCGGGCCCGGCACGGCGTCGGGTACGTCTCGCTGTTCGGCGCCGGCGGCACGTCGGCGGCGTACGGGCCGCGGATCGACGAGATCCGGACCGGTGTGGCGCGGCGGCTGCGGCTGCGGGTGGAGGTCGTACCGCGACACGTCGCGCGGGACGCGCTGGTCGAGTGGGGCACCACGGTGGCCGCCATTACCGGCACCTGCGCCCGGCTGGGCCGGGAGGTGGTCAACCTGTCGCGCAACGAGATCTCGGAGGTCACCGAGCGGGCCGGGCACCACCGGGGCGCGTCGTCGACGATGCCGCAGAAGGCGAACCCGATCTCGTCGGAGATCCTGGTCGGTCTGGCCACCGTCAGCGGAGCCCTCGCCTCGGCGCTGTTGCGGACCATGGAGGCCGGCCACGACCGGGCGGCGGGGGAGTGGCAGGCGGAGTGGCAGGTGTTCCCGCAGCTCGCCGGCAACGCGGCCGCGGCGGTGAGCACCGCCGGCGAACTGCTCGGCGGGCTGCGCGTCGACGCCGACCGGATGCGCGCCAACCTCGCCCTGGACCACGGGCTGGTGATGGCCGAGGCGTACATGATCAAGCTCGCTCCGGCGCTCGGGCGCGAGAACGCACACGACGTGGTCTACGCCGCGGTGCGGGCGGCCCGGTCGACCGGGGTGACCCTGTTCGAGGCCGTTCGCGAGGCCCTGCCGGAGCAGCACCGGGCGCTGTTGACCGCTCCGCTCAGCCCGGACTCGTACCTCGGTGAGACCGCGCGTCTGGTCGAGGTGGCGGTGGCCCGGTGGCACTTCGGCCGGGACGACGAGGAGGTCAGCTGATGGGTCTGTACTACGAGGACCTGGCGGTCGGGGCCGAGTACGTCACGGCGTCGCGGACCGTCACCGAGGCCGACGTGGTGTCGTTCGCGATGCTGTCCGGCGACTGGAACCCGATCCACGTGGACGCGGAGACGGCCGGGCAGGGCGCCTTCGGCCAGCGGGTCGTGCACGGCATGTGCTGCTTCTCCATCATGGGCGGCCTCATGTACGCGGCCGGTTGGTTCTCCGACACCATGATCGCACTGCTCGGGTACCGCGACTGGCGGTTCGTGGCACCGGTCCTCATCGGCGACACCCTCACCTGCCGGTTCAGGGTGGAGCAGAAGCGGCTCACCCGAAGCGGCGAGCGGGGACTGGTCGACCGCCACCTGAGCCTGTGGAACCAGCGGGGCGTGTGCGTGCAGGAGGGCAGCAGCCCGGCCCTGATCCGGCTCAGGCCGCGGGAATCGAACGACTCGGCAGGCAAGTGAGGGGCGATATGGGACTGCTCGATGGCAAGACCGCCTTCATCACCGGCGGTGGACAGGGACTCGGGGCGGCGATGGCCCGCCGGTTCGCCGGCGAGGGCGCGAAGGTGGCGATCGTCGACCTGGACGGCGATCGGGCCGCGAAGATCGTGCGCGAGTTGCCCACCGCCGGCATCGCGGTGGCGGCCGACGTGCGCGACATGACGGCCATGGAGGCGGCGTTCCAACGCTGCGTCGACGAGCTGGGTGGGCTGGACGTGCTGGTCAACAACGCCGGCATCACCCGGGACGCCACCATTCGGCGAATGACGCTGGACCAGTGGAACGAGGTCGTGTCGGTCCACCTGACCGGCGCGTTCATCGCCACGAAGATCGCGGCGACGTACCTCCGCGCGCAGCGGAGCGGATCGATCATCAACGTCTCGTCGATGTCCGGCAAGGTCGGCAACATCGGCCAGGCCAACTACAGCTCCGTGAAGGCCGGCCTGGTGGCTCTGGCCAAGGTCGCGGCCAAGGAGTTCGCGCGCGACGGCGTGCGGGTCAACGCCATCCAGCCCGGCCTGATCCGGACGGCGATGACCGAGGCGCTGCGCGAGGACATCTGGGAAAAGAAGGTCAGCGAGGTCCCCATGGGGCGCGCCGGCACCCCGGAGGAGGTGGCGGACGTGGCCCTCTTCCTCGCCAGCGACCTGTCCAGCTACATGACCGGCAACGTGCTCGAGATCGCCGGAGGTCGCTACATGTAGGCCGTTCGACTCGCACCGAGGGCAGCGCAGGAACAACGACGCGGAGGAACAGGCAGATGGGCGAGCCGGATTCGGCGAAGACGATGGGGGCGTGGCGAATCCGCGGGTTCGGCGGGCCGGAGGTACTCAGCTGGGAGCGGGTCCCGGTTCCGGCGCCGGGGCCGGACGAGGTGCTGGTACGCGTCGCCTACTGCGGCGTCTGCCGCCATGACCTGCTGACCAGGGCCGGGGCCTTCCCGAAGATCCCGCTGCCGATGACCCTCGGGCATCAGGTCAGCGGCGTGGTCGTCGACCGCGGCGAGCGGGCCCGGTTCGAGGTGGGTGCCCGGGTGCTGTCGTTGATCTTTATGGGCTGCGGCGGGTGCGCCGCGTGCGAGCGCGGCAACCAGGCGGGGTGCCTGTCCGGGCGGGCGCTGTTCATGGGCGACGACTTCGACGGCGGCTACGCCGAGTACCTGTGCGTCCCGGACCGGGCGATGACCCGCATCCCGGACGGCATCCCGCTGGACCTGGCCGCGGTCACCTCGTGCACGCTGGGCACCGCCTACCACGCGCTCAAGGCGCGGGCGGCCCTGACCGCCGGCGAGTCCGTGGTCATCACCGGCGCCAGCGGCGGGATCGGCCTGCACGCGCTGTCGGTCGCGCGGCTGCTCGGGGCCCGATCCATCGCGGTGACGTCCCGCGAGGGGCAGGCCCGCGTCCTGGTCGAGCACGGGGCCGACGAGGTGATCGTGGCGCCGGACCTGCGGTTCGCCCGCCGGGTCAAGGAGCTGACCGGCGGCGTGGGCGCGGACGCGGTCATCGAGATCGTTGGCGCGGCGACGATGCCGGAGTCGCTGCACGCCGTGCGCACCGGTGGGCGGGTGGTCGTCCTCGGCAACGTCGACGGACGCCCCAGCGAGGTACGCCCCGCGCACCTCATCATGAAGGAGATGTCGTTGATCGGGACGAAGTCCTGCACCGAAGCCGAGCTGGCGGAGGTCTTCGCGCTCGTCGCGGCGGGCCGCCTCACCCTCGACATCACCGGGACCCGGCCGCTGTCGGCGGCCGCGGACATCCACCGGGAGATGGAGGAACGCTCCGTCTCCGGCCGGATCGTCATGCGGGTCCACGGCGAGACCGCGCCGGCCGCGGGCGGTGCGCGATGAGGCTCCCGCTCGACGGCCTGACCGTCGTCGCCGTCGAACAGGCGGTCGCGGCGCCGCTGGCCACCCGGCACCTGGCCGACGCCGGAGCCCGCGTGATCAAGGTGGAGCGGGTGGCGGGCGGCGACTTCGCCCGCCAGTACGACCGCAAGGTCCGGGGCATGTCGTCGCACTTCGCCTGGCTGAACCGGAACAAGGAGTCGATCGCCACGGATCTGACCACCGAGGCGGGCAAGGAGATCCTGCGCCGCCTGCTGGCCGACGCCGACGTGTTCGTCTACAACCTGGCTCCCGGTGCGATGGCCCGGCTCGGGTTCCCCGTCGACCACCTGCGCGCCACCTACCCGCGGCTCATCGTCGCCGAGCTGACCGGGTACGGCGACGCGGGGCCGCTGCGCGACCGCAAGGCGTACGACATGCTCATCCAGGCGGAGGCGGGGCTGGTCTCCATCACCGGCAGCGAGGACACGCCGTCTAAGTCGGGGATCCCGGTGGCGGACATCGCCGCCGGCGGCTACCTCGTTCAGGGCGTGCTCACCGCGCTGATCGAACGCGGGCGGACCGGCTCCGGCACCGCGCTGCGGGTGTCCATGTTCGACGCGATGGTCGAATGGATGGGATACCCCATCTACTACACGCTGTTCGGCGGTACCCAGCCGCGCCGCTTCGGTCTGGCGCACCCGACGGTCGTCCCGTACGACGCCTACCCCACCGCCGACGGTGCGCACGTCATCATCGCGGTGCAGAACGACGCCGGATGGCGCGCCCTGGCCACGCGGGTGCTCGACCGGCCCGACCTGGTTGACGACCCCAAGTTCGCCACGAACGTCGCGCGGACGCAGAACCGGCGCGAGGTGGACCGCATCGTCGCCGAGCGCACCGTCCGGTCCACCGCCGAGGAACTGCTCGACGCGCTGGACCGGGCGGGTGTGGCCGGTGGGCAGGTGAAGGACGTGGCGGCCGTGATCGCCCACCCCCAGCTCGTGGCCCGCGACCGGTGGACCACTGTGGACTCACCGGTCGGCCGGATCGAGGCGGTGCTGCCGCCGCTCGCCCCGTCGCCGGAGATGGCGCGGATGGACCCGATCCCCGCGCTCGGCGAGCACTCCGCGGCCATCCTGTCCGAGCTCGGATACGACGAGGCGGAGCGTGACCGCTTTCGGGCGGAAGGAGCCGTCGCGTGACCCAGCGCCCGACCCCCGTGCTGCGCGGCGAGGAGCGCGCCTACTTCGACCGCGCCCGCGAACGGGAACTCGTCTACCAGCGTTGCCGCACCTGCGACGCCACCCAGTGGTACCCGCGCGTGGTCTGCATCCGGTGCAGCGGTACCGACCTGGAGCTGACCGCCGCGTCAGGGAACGGAACCATCCACTCGTTCACCACGTTGTATCGCGCCGGCCACCCCTCGCGAGCGGCGGACGTCCCGTACACGATGGTCCTGGTCGACCTGGTCGAGGGGGTACGGGTCTTCGGCGAACTGGTCGACGTGCCGCCCGCCGCCGCCCGGATCGGGCTGCCCGTGGAGGTGGGTTTCCAGGATGTAACCGACGACCTGACCCTGCCGGTCTTCCGCCCGAAGGGAGGTGCCATCGATGCGCGGTGAGGTCGCCGTCGTCGGCATCAGCGAGATCGACCCGTTCGAGTCGCGGGGCCGCTCGCCCGTCGGCCTGATGGCCGAGGCGTCCCGGCTGGCGGTCGCCGACGCCGGGCTGCGCCTGTCCGACATCGACGGGCTGTTCACCGCCTCGTCGGTGTACTACACGCCATCCCTGACCTTCGCCGAGTACACCGGGCTCAACCCGCGCTACTCGGACTCCACGGTGGTCGGCGGTTCGTCCTTCGAGGCCCACGTCGGCCACGCCGCCGCGGCGATCCGGTCCGGGCTGTGCGACTACGCGCTGGTCACCTACGGCAGCACGCAACGCTCGGACCGCGGCAAGCTGGTGAGCCAGGCGGAGTGGCTCCCGTACGAGCAGCCGTACGGGATGATCCACCCCATCAGCCCGATGGCCCTGATCGCGCACCGCCACATGCACGAGTTCGGCACCACGTCCGAACAGCTCGCCGAGGTCGCCGTGTCGGCGCGGAAGTGGGCCCTGCGCAACCCGCAGGCGCCCTACCGGGTACCGCTGACGGTGGACCAGGTGCTCGCATCACCGATGATCAGCAGCCCGTTGCACAAGCTGGACTGCTGCCTCGTCACCGACGGCGGCGCCGCGCTCGTGCTGTGCGCCACCGACCGGGCCCGTGATCTGCCCCGGCCACCCGTCTACGTGCTGGGGTTCGGCGAGTCCGCCGATCACCGCAACATCTCCGGGATGCCCGATCTCACCACGACCCGTGCGGTCGACAGCGCGCAGCGCGCGTACCGGATGGCGGGTCTCACGCCCGCGGACATCGATACGGCCAACGTCTACGACGCCTTCACGATCAGCCTGCTGGTGCTGCTCGAGGACCTGGGTTTCGTCGCCAAGGGTGAGGGCGGTCCCTTCGTGGCGTCCGGTGCGATCGCCCCCGGCGGGTCGCTGGCCCTCAACACCAACGGCGGTGGCCTGTCGTACTGCCACCCGGGCATGCTCGGCCTGTTCCTGCTGACGGAGGCGGTCCGCCAGCTGCGCGGTGACGCGGGCGAGCGGCAGGTGACCGCGGCGACTACCGCGCTGGCGCACGGCATGGGGCTCACCCTCGGCGCGCACGCGACGGTCATCCTGGGTACGGAGCGTGCCCTGTGATGAGCGAAGAGTGATCTTTGTCCGCATCACGGACAGCGTTTATCGTGAATAGATCAATGCCATCCGGTTATGAGGGGGAGAGTGGGTTGGCGCGACGGTCCAGTGCGCCTGACTTCATCGAGGCGTTGGCCCGCGGCCTCGACGTGATCAAAGCATTCGAGCCGCACCACCCCTCAATGACCCTGTCCGCGCTGGCCACCCGCGCCAACCTCGCGCGCCCCACCACCCACCGAATCCTGCTCACGCTCGCCGAACTCGGCTACGTCCGGGCCACCGACTTCGGCTTCAGCCTCACCCCGAAGGTGCTGGAATTGAGCCTCGCGTTCGTACAGTCGGCGGGACTGTGGGACGCCGCGCGGCCACACATGGAACGCCTCGTCGCGCAGACCAACGAATCCACCTCGATCGTCCAGCTCGACGGCTGCGACATCGTCTATGTGGCACGGGTCGCCGTACCCAAGGTGGTCGCCCTCAACGTGCACATCGGCACCCGCTTCCCGGCCCTGCAAACCGCCCTGGGCCAGGTCATCCTCGCCGACCTCCAGCCGGACGAACTGGAACAGACCCTCGCCCAACCGAGCCGATCCGGCGTCACCCCGCGATGGCTGCCGGACAGCACCGAGCGCGACGAGGCGCTGAAGCAGGTTCGCGAGCAGGGCTGGGCCCTCGCTGACGGATGGTTGGCCATGGGCATCCGCTCGGTTGCCGTCCCCCTACGCGGCGCCTCCGGACGGGTGATCGCGGCCATGAACGTCAATACGAATGCCGCCGAGACGCCCGTCGAAAAGCTGCTCGGCGAGTACCTGCCGCTGCTACGCGAAACCGCTGACTTGATCAGCCACGAGTTGCGCCTCGTGCAGTCCATGCCGATCGTGGTCACCGGTAGCTGACCCCGTCGCGAGGCGTCAGGTGGCGGCGAAGTAGCCGAGGCAGTCGATGACGAGGTGGGTTGTGCCGGTGCTGGAGTTGTAGAGGTCGACGGTGCCGTTGCCGGTGGGGGTGATGGCGAGGTTGGGGACTGTTTCGTTGGCGTTGTAGTTGAGGGTTGAGGCGGTTGGTCGGGTTGTTCCGTCGGGGTAGGCGGTGATGTAGCCGTTGGCGGTGCCTTGGGTCACGGTGATGTTGAGGACGAGTGACGGGTCGAGGGCGATGACGGTGTTGCCTTGGGCGACCTTTTTGAGGCCGTTGGCGGCTACGGGTGTGCCGTCGCGACGGGTGTCGAGGAGTCGGGTGGGGTTGATGGCGTGGTATTTCTGGCCGTTGGTTCCGGTGGTGAAGTAGCCGGCGACGTCGGCGAGGAGGTCGGTCTTTCCGGTTCCGTGTTCGTAGATGGCGATTTTGCCGTTGGTGCCGAGCGGGACGATGACCATGCTGGAGGTGGTTTGTCCGGCTGGGTATTGCATGGCTGAGGTGTTTGTTGGTCGGGTGGTTCCGTCGGGGTAGGTGACCAGGAAGGAGCTGGTGGTGGGGTTGGCGACGGCCAGGTTGATCGCGACGGCGGTCGCCTCGGCGGGGATGTTGGCTTGGCCGGTTACTTGTAGGGCCAGGGTGCTGCCGCCGTTGAGTGGGGCGGTGGGTGCGCCGGTTCCGTTGCGGGTGTCGAGGATCCGGGTCTGCGTGATGGCCTGGTAGTAGCCGGCGGGGGAGGCGTCCTGGGTGGGGTCTAGGACGTGGGCGTGGGTGTCGACGTGTGCGACCTGGCCGGTGAAGTTGCCGGCGTGGGCGGTGTTGTTGCGGTGGTCGCCGATGCGGAACGAGCCGGTCGCGTTCCAGGTGGTGGTGTGCGTGGCGATGGCGGCCTTGACCCCGTTGACGTGGAGGGTCATGGCGCCGGTGGATTTGCGGTAGGTGGCGACCAGGAGGTTCCACGAGCCGATTCGGGCGCTGCCGGCGCCGGCGTCGGCGGTATCGAACGTTGGCGCGGCAGTGTCTGAGGTGGACATGCCGAAGCGCCAGGAGGAGTCGCTGGCCTCGGTCCAGAGTTTGAAGCCGGGCGCTTTGGTGCCGTCCTGGGACAGCACGGTGCCGCCTGTGCTGAGGGGTTTGACCCAGGCGGAGACGCTGAAGTCGTTGTCGGTGGCGAGGGCGGCGCTCGCTGTGCTCACCACGCCGTTGGTCCCGTCAAGGTAGAGGTCTGGGTCGAACAGGTCGCCGTTGTTCCAGCTGGCGCCGGCGGAGGGGGTGCCGTGGAGTCCGCCGATGACGTCGTAGGCGGGGAGCATGGCGTTCTGGTTGTCGTAGGTGCCGTTCAGCGGCCAGCTGTGGGTGGCGGTGAGCAAGGCCTGCGCCGGTTGGGCGGTGATCGGATCGGGGGCATCCAGGTTCGTGATGTGTGCGGTGACGGTGCCGCCCGCGGACACCGCTGGGGACAGGCTTCCGTCGGCGTTGATGTGCAGCGTTGGGTCCAGGTCTTTCCACGCGCCGTCCACTTTGGCGCGTTGAGGGATCGCCGACCGGGTGACTGTGACGGTCCCGGAGGGGTTGGCCACGACGGTGTCGATGGCTGTTGTGGCGGCGGGCACCGGAACCGGTGCACTGGTCTGCTGGGCCTTGACCAGGGACTGCTCCACCGTCAGGACCGGTGGGTTGCCGCTTCCTCCCGGCGAGGGGATCGGGGCGGGATCGGCAAGTGCCGGTGGCGCGGCGGTGCCCGTTCCTGCCAGGACACCGGTCACCGCTGCGGCGGCGATCAGCGCCCGGAGGCGCCGCACCGAATCCGTTGTCATGTCGTCCCCCGTCGCGCTGCGGTCATGAACAGCCGACAGCTAACCAAACCCCAGACATTGAAGGTTGTGACGAGCGCCACAACGATGGTCCTATTCGGTCTATTAAATGCATCGATGTCCGATTCTAGTGCATGCTCGTTGTTAAATCGTAATCACTCGGAGTGATCCGTGGATGGGAGAGTGGACCGCTCGCCGCCGCTGCTGCCGCTTGGCCGCGCGCTTGGTGGCGTGATCTACGCCGGGTCAAGTGAGGGTGGTTATGTCGCAACGCGGGGATTTTCGCGGCACAACGAAGCTGACGCGGCGGCTGGCCTTCGCCGTCGTTCTGGCCGTTTTCAGCAGCCAACTGTTTGTGACGGGCGCGGTGGCCGCGCCGGGGCCGTCACTGCATCCGGCGCCCGCGGCGAATCCCGGCCGCGCGGTCCGTGGCGTGCACAACCTGCCGACGCGGTTTGTGAAACCGCGGGACCAGGCCCGTGACCCCTACCGAGCCACCAGGACCACCTGGCCCGCCGCGAGCCGGGCCAGTATCCCGCCAAGCTCCGCCGCCCCGGCGGTCAAGCGGCGAGCCGCCGGCACACCCGTCTGGGTTCAGCCCTCGACGAGCGGTGCTCGTAGCACCGGCGCGTTCGAAGTGAAGGTGTACGACCAGGCCACCGCCCAGCGGGCCGGTGTGAAGGGTGTGCTGTTCAGCGTCGCCGGTTCCTCCCTTGAGGACCTGCATGTCGGGCTGGACTACGGCACGTTTGCTGAGGCCTACGGCGGGAACTTCGGTAGCCGGCTAGGCCTGGTGCAGCTGCCCGCGTGTGTCCTGACCGCCCCTGAAACCCCGTCGTGTCAGCGGTTGACGCCTCTCACGTCCATCAACGATCCCGGCGCCCAGGCCGTGTCAGCGCCGGTCGCCGGGCAGCAGGGGTCCACCGTGGTCGTCGCCGCTGTGGGAACCGCCGCCGAGGGTGGCGGTGAGGCTGGCACCTACACCGCGACGGAGCTCAAACCGTCCGGGTCGTGGAGCGCAGGCAGCAGTACCGGCTCGTTTACCTACACCTACCCGGTCCAAGTCCCTCCGGCGCCGTCCAGTCTCGTCCCCGACCTAGCCCTGACCTATGACTCCGGTTCCATCGACGGGCAGACCGCCTCGACGCAGGCCCAGTCGTCATGGATCGGCGACGGCTGGTCCTCGCCGCAGTCGTACGTCGAGCAGACGTTCGCCTCCTGCGCAGACGAGCCCGGCGGCAGCGCGGCACCCGTGGCAACCACCGATCAGTGCTACGACGGGGAGATCCTGACCCTGTCGATCAAGGGATCCACCGCCGCGCTGGTGTGGGACGCCACGAAGAAGGTGTACAAGCCGAAGGATGACAACGGTTCGGTCATCACCCGCGTCACCGGCTCGAACAACGGCAGCGGAACCTACAACACCGACTACTGGCGGGTGACGCAGCGGGACGGCACCGTCTTCGAGTTCGGCCGAAACCAGCTGACCGGCTGGTCCAGCGGAAAGCCCACCACCAACTCCGTCGACTACGTCCCGGTCTACTCCCCGCACGCCGGCGATCCCTGCTACAGCAGCAACGGCTGGTCGGCATCGGTGTGCACCATGGCCTACCGGTGGAACCTCGACTACGTCAAGGACGTCCACGGCAACGCCATGGCCTACTACTACAAGCAGGACACCAACAAGTACGGCCAGAACAACGGAGCACTCAACGGCACCTACGTCCGCGACAGCTACCTCGACCACATCGACTACGGCTTTACCGACGGCGGCGCCTACAGCACCTCCGCCGCGAAGATCACCTTCACCACCGGCCCCCGGTGCATCGCCACCAGCTGCACCCCGCTGAGCGCCACCACCAAGGCCAACTGGCCCGACGTGCCCTACGACCTAATCTGCACCACGTCAACGGTCTGCCCCACGCGCAGCGCATCGTTCTTCTCAACGGTGCGGCTCACGGGCATTACCGCAGCGCAGTACTCGCCCTCGGCCGCGACGTACGTCACCGTGGACTCCTACGCCCTCACCCAGACACTGCCCGCGACCGGTGACGGCACATCCCCAACGCTGTGGCTATCGTCGATCACCCGTACCGGGGCAGACACCACCGCTGGCGGGTCCAGCGCGCCCATCACCCTGCCGGCCACCACCTTCACCGGCGTGAAGCTGCAGAACCGGGTCGACAACGTCACCGACGGCCTGCCGGCCTTCAACCGCTTCCGGATCGAGAGCATCACCAACGAGACCGGTTCCGTGGCGACGGTCGCCTACAGCCGGCCCAACCCCTGCACCGCGCCAGTGACGCTTGACCCGGCCACGAACACCTCGTCCTGCTACCCGGTGTACTGGACCCCGGAAGGCGCCACCACCCCGTTCAAGGACTGGTTCAACAAGTACGCCGCCACCAAAGTCACCGCCACCGACCCCACCGGCGGAGCCCCCACCACGGCGACCAGCTACGTCTACCAGGGCGGCGCCGCCTGGCACTTCGACGACAACGAGGTCGTCAAGGCCAAGTACCGCACCTACGGCCAATTCCGCGGCTACGCCAAGGTTAGGACCCTGCAGGGTGATGGGGTCAACGACCCTCAAACGCTCAGCGAGACCACCTACTACCGCGGCATGTCCCGCAACAACAACACCGCCGCGGTCCTCGTCACCGACTCTCAGGGCGGCACACACGACGACCACAACGCGCTTGCCGGCGAGGCGTTGGAGACGACGTCGTACGTCGGAAACGGCGGCCCAGTCGACCGATCGACCATCACCTCTTACTGGGTGTCCGACGCCACCGCCACGCGTGCCCGCACCGGGTTGCAGGCGCTGACGGCGAACGCGATCGCACCGGTCGAGTCCTTCACCCGGCAAGCCGTTACCGGCACCGGAACGACCACCTGGCGGTACATTGAGACTGACAACTCCTACGACGACTCGATCACGTCACCGACATTCGGGCTGCTGAAACACACCTACACCCACACCGTCCCGGTCGACGCCGCGTTCAGCAGCTGCACGACCGTGTCGTACGCGGCCGCGAACACCGCGAAGAACCTGGTCGGACTCACCAGCCAGACCGAGACCGTGTCGGTCGCCTGCGGCGGCTTCACCCAAGGATCACCGGCATCCGTGCCCGGAATCCTCAACAAGCTGACCACCCCCAGCACGGTAAACCGACCCGACCAGGTCATCTCAAGCACACGCACGTTCTACGACGACCCAAACTTCGACACATCCTTTCCCCAGACCGACGCTCCGACCCGGGGGCTGGTCACCCTCAGCCAAGAGGCCGTGGGCTACTCCGGCGGGACATACGCGTACGTCACCACCAGCCGGGCTGAATACGACTCCGCCGGTCGCGTGACCGGGGCCTACGACGCGAACGGCAACAAGACGGAGACCACCTACACCACCAACTCTGTCGGGCTGGTCACCGGCGTCACCACGACGAATCCCCTGAACCAGACCATGTCCGTCGCCCTCGATCCCCTGCGCGGCCTCACCCTGACCTCAACAGACCTCAACGAGATCGTCACCACCCAGCGGTATGACGCGCTGGGACGGGTCACGGCGGTCTGGCTGAACTCCCGCGCCACGACGCTCTCGGCCGACTACACCTTCGCCTACACCGTGTCCAACACCGGCCCCACCTCGTCGACGACCAAGACGCTTAACGACTTCGCGGGCTACTACACCACGGTGCGTATCTACGATGCGCAGGGTCGGCCGCGGCAGTCCCAGGAGATGACGCCGCAGGGCGGCCGGATGGTCACCGACACCTTCTACGACACCCGCGGCTGGGTCAGCCGCCGCTACAACGGATGGTGGGACGACACCACCACGCCCACCACCACGCCTGTCAGCGCCGCGGACCTGCATAAGTCGGTGCCGAATCAGGACTTTTACACCTACGACGGCCTCGGCCGAACCGTCATTAGCGAAAAGGCGAAAGACGGCGTCGTGGTGTCCAAGACGACGACCGTCTACAACGGAGATCGCGCCACCGTCGTCCCACCGACCGGTGCGGTCACCGCGACCACCGTTACGGATCCCCTTGGGCGCACCACGGAGCTGCGGCAGTATACCGCCGCGCCGACGGTGAACACTCCGAGCAACACGTTCACCGGCACCTTCTCGGTGAGTGGCGGAACGACTGCCGTGACCAGGTACGGCTACGACGGCCACGGGAACAATTCCACGATCACGGACCCGCAGAACAACACCTGGACAACCGCCTACGACCTCCTAGGCCGGGCCACCAGCCGGACCGACCCGGACGCCGGAACCACCGGCATGAGCTACGACAACAACGGCAACCTCGTCCAGACCACCGACTCCCGCAGCAAGGCGATCTCCTATACGTACGACGCCCTCAACCGCAGAACCGGCCAGCACACCGGCCCAGCCAACGCGCAGAGCACCAACAACCGGCTCGCCGCCTGGGTATACGACAACAGCAACAACGCGGTCGCCGGGATGAAATACCCCCTCGGCAAGCTCACCACCGCCACGGCCTTCTACGGCGGCAACGCCTACGTCCGGCAACAGAACAACTTCAACGTCTTCGGCGCCTCCACCGGCGAGACCATCACCATCCCCGCCGTCGAAGGCAACCTGGCCGGCAAGTACACCTACGTCCGCAGCTACACCACTACAAAGGGCCTCCTACTGCGCGAAGGACTACCCGCCGGTGGCACCCTGCCCGCCGAAACCCTGACCTACGGGTACACCAGCGTCTTCGACCTACCCGACCGGGTCGGCGGCAACATCAGCGGATACGCCCAAGGCACCACCTACGACGCCTACGGCCGGGTGAACCAGGAAACCATCGGAGCAGCACCCAACCTGGGCTACATCACCAACACCTACGACCCGCACACCGGCTGGCTCACCGAGCAGCTCATCACCCGGGCGGTCGGCACTCCCAGGGACGTCGACAAGCAGGCCTACACATACGACCTCGCCGGCAACATCCTCCGCCAGACCAGTACCCGCCTCGGATCCGCCACGGCCACCGAAACCCAGTGCAACAAGTACGACGCGCTGCGCCGGCTGACCGCGGTGTGGACTGCCACCGACGACTGCGCCGCAACCCCGACCGGCAGCGACTCCACGATGGTCGGTGACAGCCTCGGCCCCACCAGCGCGTACTGGACCGAATGGGACATCGATGTCCTCGGCAACCGCACCAAGCGGACCAAACACGACCTCACCGGCGGCGCCGACACCGTCACCACCTACACCTACGACGGCGCCGGCGACCACCAACCCCACACCCTCACCAGCACCTCCACCACTGGTGCGACACCCGGCACCACCACCTACAGCTACGACGAAGCCGGCAACACCCTCACCCGCAAGACCCCGGAGCAAGGCGACCAAAACCTGAACTGGGACGACGCCGGCCGCCTCACATCCGTCGCCGGCAGCACCAACGGCGACAGCTCGTACATCTACGACGCCGACGGAAACCTGCTGCTGCAAAAAGACGATCCCGGAACCACCACCCTCTACCTGCCCAGCCAACAACTCACCCTCAACACCGCCAACCAAACCGTCACCGGCGTCCGCTACTACACCCTGCCCGGCGGCGGAAGCGCCATCCGCAACGGCAGCGGGACGAACTACCTCTTCATGATCGCCGACCAGCACGGCACCCCAGCCCTCTACCTCGACTCCACCGCCCAAACACCCACCTGGCGGCAATTCACCCCCTACGGCCAGGACCGCGGCCCGAACATCTCCACTATCGACAACCGCGGCTTCCTCAACCAACCCACCAACACCACCACCGGCCTGACCCACCTCGGCGCCCGCGACTACGACCCCACCACCGGCCGGTTCATCACCGTCGACCCCATCCTCGACATCACCGATCCGCAACAGATGAACGGCTACGCCTACGCCTCCAACAACCCCATCACCTTCTCCGACCCAGACGGGCTCATGGCCCGTGCCGAGGACGGCGGCGGCTGCGGCGGCACCTGCCCACCCCCACCCTGGGTAGGGAACGAAACGCCCAAGAAGAAGAAAAGTACAGGACGCCGGGTCTGGGATGGCATCGTCGGCGGCGGCAAGGATTTCGGCAAGGGTCTATTCGGTTCAGTCACCAGTCCTATCACTGAGGGAATGCGCGACTTCCGATCGGTAAATGAGCGCTACCAATCCGGTGAAATCTCGACCTCCGACTGGTTTTGGGAAAACGTGAGATTGGTTGGTTGGCACGGATGCAAGATGACCGCATGCGCGCCGTTCCTGCTCGTCAAGGGTATCTACGACCTGGGCGCCTCCGCGATTAGCGGCTACGGTAGCGGAGACGTCGAGGGCGGCACCCGCAGCACCACGAACCTCCTGCTCACAGTTGCATCCATCGCCATACCAGGTGTCAAACTCCCATTCAAAGGCGCCAAACCACCCGCCGCTGCCCCAGTCAAGCCCGGCCCCGTCGAGATCGCGACCAAAACCGCCCGAGCGTGCGTAACACACAGCTTCGACCCAAGCACCCCAGTACTAATGGCCGACGGGTCCACCAAGCCCATCAAGGACATTCGCGAAGGTGACCTCGTCCTTGCCGCCATCGAAGAAACCGACGTCAACCTACCCGGCAAAGTCGTCGCACTACACCACAACCAAGACCGCGATCTGACCGACCTCACGATCACCACGGACGACGGTAAGCAAACCACGCTGCACACCACCAACCGCCACCCCTTCTGGTCCCTCTCCGCCCAGGGCTGGATGCTTGCAGGAGATTTGAGGGTCGGTGATCGGCTCAGAACAGCTGGCAGCAGCGTTGCCACCGTAACCGGCGTGGTGAGGTACGGTGGCGACAAGAACATGCAAGACCTCACCATCGCCGACTACCACACGTACTATGTGCTCGCCGGTGACACGCCGGTCCTCGTGCACAACACGGGCGGACCGTCTGGTCCGGCCGCCGGTGCCGCTGGCACCCAGATGCTCATCAATGACCTGCAAGCCCGTGGATACATGATTCGAGGCACCGAGATCAGCATGACAGCGGCGAACGGCGTCAACGTACGATTCGACGTTGTGGCCGAGAAGAATGGTGTGCTATCGGTCTACGATGCGAAGAACGGCCCTTCGGCTGGCTTCACAAAGAATCAGGGCGCTCGCGGCGGATATGCAGCGGTCGAAACGCATGGGGGGACCTTCTATGGCCCGAACGCCCAGAAGGCGGGCCTCGCTGGCACCTCGTTGGGGCCGACACGCGTGAATATCGCAGGGTTTGGCGGCTATCCTCACTGCTGACGTAAGGGGTGATTGACATGACTAGCTTGGAGAAGGATAGCCAGGACGCTTGCGCGTCCGCCTTGAGGCGGTACGGCTTTGTGCCGAAGCGACGTGGCATTCTCTTGCAGCCACGGGACGTTAAAGACGTCACCGGATGGCTCGGCCTGAACCTGGCAACATGGGCCCTACCGGCTAAGTTGCAGATCAACCCGGTGGTGGGCGTCAGGCACGTTCCACTTGAGAAGGCGCTAGTCGACCTGGCTGATTGGAAGGCTCCGGTCGCGTGCGTGTCGAAGCCTCTAGGCTACTTGATGCCTCAGAACACATTCGGGCAATGGAACTTTCCGGCAGATGGTGACCTTACCGCGATAGCGGAAGATTTGGCGACGGCTGTCGCCAGCTATGGTCAGCCGTTCATCGATAAGTGGGCGAATTGGGATACGTTTTCGACGGGCATCACCGACGCAGGGCTTCTGCTCGATAATCAGAAACTTTTCGTGCTTCCGTTGGTTGCCGCAATCAACGGGGACCGGCGGCACGCAGAGTCCCTAATCGAGCAGGAGTTGGACCGCATCGGTGACGCCCCAGACGTCTATTCGAAGTCGTATCGTTTATTCGCTGAGAAATTCGCGGCAAGGCGGTTCTAGCGGCGCGGCAGGGTAGGTCTAACGATCTACTACATGATGGAGTGGCGCAACTGCCAAAAGTAGCTGGGCCACTTCGTTGTGTCCTGGTGGGTGTGGTTGTGCGCCTGCGTTGCTGTCAGGACTGCTGTCAATCAAATTGTACGCATGGAAATCTATGGATGGCTTTGAAAGCGACATGGCTGTCCGGTGGCGCGGCGCGTAGCGACGTGGCGTCGATCCCCGGAAGCACGGCGGTGCTTGCCTCGGTGAAGGGATCGTCGTGGCCGGTGCCCGACGACGGCTCCTGCCGTGCTCGTCATGTCTTGCGGGTTGGGGTGGTTGGTTGCGTGGGCGTGTGCGCGCGGGCCGGAACGGCTGTAGCGCGTGCGCGCGGCCCGGCGTAGCCGGGCCGTCTTGATTAGGTGAAGCAGTTTTTAGCCCAGTGGTTCCGTCGGCGGCGGGCTGCTGGGGTACACCTTCGGGTTGCGGCGTGCCTTCTTCGGTGTCGGCGGCTCGGCGGGCTCGGGCGCTTCGCTGGCGGCGGCTCGTCCGAGGTTGGTTTCGTATGCGGCGAGGTCGTCGGCGAGGTCGGTGTGTGCTTGTTGGAGGGTGGCGAGTTCTTCGGTGGCTTGCCAGGCGGCGGCGGTGTCCTTGTTCATGAATGCGTCGACGATCTTGCCGCTGATGCGGTCGCGTTCCAGGAGGTAGAGGGCGAGGCGTCGGTTGAGTGCCGGGTTGTCGCCGATGACCGGCGTCTGGGTCGTCGCGCCGATGGGGTGGCCGTCGGCGTCGGTGCCGATGCGTTGGGGTGCCTGGGGGTGGACGAAGGTGCCTTTGCCGACGACGGCGTAGGTGAGGCCGCGGTGTTGCAGCTCGCGTAGGGCGCGTTGGGCGGTCATGGAGGCGACGCCGTAGGTGTCGGCCATTCGCCGGGCGGTGGGGAGTACGTCGCCGGGGGCGAGTTTGCCGGTGCGGATCTGGTCGACGATGTCGTCGACGACCCGTTGGAACAGGGCGCGTCGGTCGTCGGCGTCGTGCGGCATGTGCTGATCGTAGTCGTCTTGTCCTGGTTGAGCTACACGGGCTACCCAAGATTCCTGGGGCAAACCTCTTGACCAGATCACGATTGTCACGTGAAGCTTAGGAAGCCTAGTAGCCGCGCTGTGGGGTGTGGTGGGCGATCGAAGGAGAACGCTCGTGTTGGTACTGCCGATTGACGGTGGTAGGGGACTGCTGGTGCTCGCCGGGGCGACACCGCAGTTCAAGGACAAGGAGAACGGGGTTGCCGCCACGGACCGCGCTACGGGTGCGCCGTTGGTGGAGGTGCCCCTGGCGTTGACGGTGGAGGGCGGGACTCCGCAGGTGTTGCGGGTGTCGGTGCCGCAGCCGGCGGTGCCGAAGGACCTCGCGGTCGGCCAGTGGGTGAAGGCGTCCGGGCTGACGTTGGTGGCGGGGGAGAAGAACGGCCGGCCGTGGCAGATCTTCCGCGCGTCGGCGTTGACGGCGGTGAAGCCTGGATGACGACGATCGATTCGACTCATCTGAGGTTGCTCACCGCGGTTCCCGCCGTGCTGCTGGCCGGGGCGGCCGTCGTGGTGGTCGTCTGGCTGACCGCCCATCTGGTGCGGTATCTGCTAGCTGACGCCGAGATCCGGCCCGTGATGCGTGTCGGTTGGCGGATCCGGTACTCGTGGCTCGGCCGGCACACCGTCTACGACCTCATCCGCTCCCGCCGGCTGCACTCCGTACGCCTCGGCCGCTGCCGCCGCATTCCCGTCCGGTCCCTGGCCGGCTTACTCGACTCACTGACCAAGGAGGCCGATCATGGCCGGTAGAAAGGCCAACGGCGAAGGCACGATCTTCCAACGCGCCGACGGCCGCTGGTGCGGCGCCGGATACGTCCTCGCCGCCGACGGCACCCGCAAGCGCATCTACGTCTACGGCGCCACCCGCCGTCAGGCGGCCAACAAGCTCGCCGAGAAGCTGGCCGACTCGAACCGGGGCCTGGTCGTGGCCGCCGACCCGAACCTCACCGTCGGCGAGTACCTGACCGCGTGGTTAACCGGCGTGGCCCGGCACCGGCTCCGCGCGACCACGTACGTCACGTACGAATCCCTGGTCCGCCGGTTCCTGATCCCCGGCCTCGGCGCACGCAAACTCGGCACGCTCACGGTCCGGGACGTGCGGACCTTCCTCGACCGCCTCCCGAGTGTCTGCCAGTGCTGCGCGCAGGGCTGGGACGCAAACGGAACCCGGCCCATCCGGTCAAGGCACGCCGGCCGCGCTGCTGCGCCATCGGCAACTGCTGCAACAAGCACATCCGCCCGGCGACAGTCCGCTACATCCGGGCAGTCCTCTCGGCCGCCCTCGCCGACGGCGTACGCGAAGACCTTCTCGGCCGTAACGTCGCCACTCGGTGCGGCTGCCCACCCCGCGCAGCGACTTCCAACCATTCACCGCCGGCGAGGCCCGCCGCTACCTCCTCGCCGCCGCCTACCACCGCCACGGCCCCCTGTTCGAACTGGCCCTACGCACCGGACTACGACGAGGCGAACTGCTCGGCCTGCGCTGGGACGACATCGACCTGGACACCGGTCACCTGTACGTGCGACGCACCCTGGCCCGAACCCGAGGCGGCCCGACGTTCCAGCCGGTCAAGACCCACCGCTCCGCCCGGCGCATCGTCCTACCCCGCGACAGTGTCACCGCGCTCAAGCGCTACCACACACGGCAGGACATCGACCGACGCGAGGCCGCCGACGAGTGGACCGAAACCGGGCTCGTGTTCGCCAACAGCACGGGCGGGCCGATGGACCCGGCCGCGGTGCACCGCCACCACCAGGCCATCTGCGAACTCGCCGACGTCCGCTCCATCCGCTTCCACGACCTGCGGCACACCTGCGCCACGCTGCTGCTTGGAACAGGGCGTGGACCTGGTGACGATCAAGGACCTGCTCGGTCACGCGCAGATCCATACCACCGCCGACATCTACTCCCACGTCCGGCTCCGCCTGCAACTCCACGCCGTCGAATCCATGGACCAGGCGCTGCAACCCGACCAGCCCGACGACGACCACGACACCGCCCACGACGACTGAACCCGACCAACCGAGAACGCGCCCCGCCGGGATCACCACCCCGGCGGGGCGCTCTCGCTAATGCCGCGTCTGTCGGATGGTTCGTACGGCCAGGTGAAGAACCGGCGATACAGGGTCCCCGCCGTGGTGGCGGGCATGTCCACGCACGCCTCGACGAAGAACCGCGACAGGTAGAGCATCAGCGACACCCGCGCCCCGGCGAACTCCGCCAACAACTGGCGCTTGCGCGACGGGCACGGCCACGCCAGCCCACACCCCGCACAGCTCCACGCCGGGCGAACCGGCACGTGCATCGACATCGCTGCTCAACCCTCCGCACCCGTCCGTGGTCTACGGTGGGAGGGCCGGGCACGCACCCGGGTATGAAGAATGCCGATCTTCGTAACCGGTCCCGGCCCTCCCGGAACAGCACCAGCCAGGTCCGGACTCGATGCACGTCCCCGCTGGGCCTGCCACCAGGATCAGCGGAAAGAGATGACCATGGAACCACCGCAGAGTCTTCCCCCGTCTACACCCGACACCGCCGACCTCGGCGCCCACCTGCGAGCCGCCCGCGAGGCCGCCGGGCACAGCCTCGCCGGCATGGCCGCGCTCACCCACTTCAGCAAGCCCTACCTCGGCCTCGTCGAAACCGGCCGCCGCCCCACCACCCCCGACGTCGTCGAACGCTACGAACACGCCCTCGGCCACCCCATCGGCACCCCAGCAGACCCGATCCGGCTCACCCACGAATGGCTCATCGGCGACCCACCCGTCCCCCGGCAGCTACGCGCCGGCCGTCGTATCGGCACCGGGCTCATCAAGACGCTGGAAGCCCGGGTGATCGAACTTCGCCACCTGGACGACACCGTCGGCAGCCGTACGCTGCTACCCGCCATCCGCACCGAACTCGACCAGGCCGAACACCTCGCCCGCACCGCCTCCTACACCGACGCCTGCGGCAAACGGCTGTACACCGTGATCGGTGAACTGGCCCAACTCGCCGGCTGGGTCGCCAGCGACGCCGGCCACTACCAGGACGCCCAACGCCTCTACCTGTCGGGCGTAACCGCCGCCGAGGCAGCCGGCGACCGGGCACTTGGCGCGCAACTGCTCTCCAGCCTCGCCTACCAGATCACCAACATCGGCAAACGCGACGACGCCCTCCTCATCGCCCGCTCCGCCGTCACCGGCGCCCCCGATGCCAGTCCGCTCGTGCGGGCGCTGCTGCTGGAACGCCTCGCCTGGGCCGCCGCCTGCCTCCGCGACACCGACACCACCCGCCGCGCCCTCGACGCCGTCAACGACACCTACGACCAGCGCACCGATAACGTCGCCGAGCCCGAATGGGTGTACTGGCTCAACCGCGCCGAGATCGATGTCATGGCCGCCCGCTGCCTCATCGAACTCGGCCAACCCGCCACCGCCGAACCCCTGCTCACCCGCGCACTCGCCGCCTACAACCACGACCACGCCCGCGAAGTCGCCCTCTACCAAACCTGGCTCGCCGAAAGCCACGCCAGAACAGGCGACCTCGACGCCGCCCGCGAGGTCCTCGCCCGCATCGACACCACCGCCATCGACGCCGGCTCCATACGCCTCCACCGCCGCATCGCCGCCGTCGACCGGCTCATCGACCGCCGCGCACAGAAGAAACCCGCCACCAGCACCAGACGACCGACCGAGTAGACGCCCCGGCCGACAGTCGCTCAGCCCGGCGTGCGCCCACGTTGCTGTCACGGCTGCTGTCAAAATCACCGTTAATCGATGAGCCGTCGGCGGGTGGTTGAGCAAAAGCCCAGCTCCCTGCCAAGATCGACGCCATGACCTCGCCGCAGCCGCCGTAGCAACGCCACACGTACTACGTCCTCGCCGGTGACACACCGGTCCTGGTCCACAACGACGGCGGCTACACAACGCCAGGCAATAACTCTTATCTCACCGTTGATGAGGCGCTCGACGCGGGGCTGAAATGGCTGGGCGATGGCCATACGGAACCAGTTCCGGGCAGTGGGCGTTACGTTTCAAGAGATGGCACTCGCGTCTTTAGAATGGGCGATAGTGACATCCTCGGAAAGCGCGGCGGCGGACCACACACCAATTTTGAGCGCATGGAAGTAGATCCGAAGACTGGGAGAATGAAAGTTGTTCAGAACGATCACGTCTACTTCAAGGGAGGGACGTGCTGATGGCCGAGCGACGCATCGAAGTACCAGCGTATGGCCCTGATGCGCACCTAATGTTCGACTGGGACGATGGCTTCCAAATTCTTGTAGATCGAACGAATTCGGAAGTGACGATCAGGGCCAACGCTGCTGGATTGGTCTCACTCGCAAGGCATTGCCTCACGCTTGCTCAGGAATCAGTCCCGCCGGGAAGCCATATTCACCTGACGGACTCTGTTGAGCTGGAAGCCGGATCCGGGGACCTCATTATCGACAGAATGACAGATTGACTTCTCTAAATTCGATGCCGTGACGATGTCGGCCTCGTTCGACCGGAGTGGTGCCACTACCGAACGTATTGGTACCACTCCGTTGTGCGCTGGTGGTCGTGGTTGTTCACCTGCGTTGCTGTCAGCGTTGCTGTCAAGCATTTAGTTTGTATGCGAATTGATTGATGTTAACTGTCCAATCACGACAGCCGGCTGAGGAGGCTGTGCCGGTGGCACGTCGCGTAGCGCGTGGCGTCGATCCCCGGAAGCAACGGCGGTGCCCGTCCGGTGAAGGGATCGTCACGGCCTGGAGCCCTCGATGGCGCTGCCGATTCGTGGTGAGTGGGTGGCTCGCGTCTGTGCGGGGGCTGAGCCTTGTTGCGTGGGCGTGCGCGCGGGTCGGAACGGCTTTAGCGCGTGCGCGTGCGTCCGGCGTAGCCGGGCGCTCTTGATTACTTCTGTATAGACGTTTTGAGCCAGCCCTGGATCTTCGTTGCACCCGGCGTACATTGTGCGTACAGTTGGCCCATGACTGCGAAGGCGGAGCGTCTGCACCTGCGGGTGGACGCGGAGCAGAAAGCACTGTTGGAAGCGGCCAGCGCGGCCACCGGCGCGAGTGTGTCGACGTTCGTGTTGGCGGCGGCCACTGAGGCTGCGGCTGACGTGCTGGCCGACCGGCGCGTGTTCGTGCTGGACCAGCAGGCGTGGCGGGTGTTCGACGAGGCGTTGACGCAGCCCGCCGGCGATGTGGCCGGGCTGCGGGAGCTGCTGGCCGGTCCGACGGTCCTCGACGTCGCGCAAACCGGTGATGGCGAGTGAGTGGATCCTTCGGCGCTGTCGAACCGCTGTCGGCCGAGCACGTCGTGGCCGGGTTCGACTGCGGCTCGGCGGCCCAGTCGGAGTGGCTGGTTCAACATGCGCTACAGGCACACCGAGCCGGACTGTCGCGCGTATACGTGGTGCGTGGTGTCGACCAGCCTGACTCGCGGGTTGTCGGCTACTACGCGCTCGCGGCCGGCAGTGTCGCCCCAGCCGACGCGCCGCGCCGGATCATGCAGGGCGCCGGGCACTACCACCAGCCGGTAGTCATATTGACCCGACTCGGCGTGGATCGAGCAGCCCAGGGGGCAGGCTTGGGTCGCGCCCTGGTCGTCGACGCGCTGCGGCGCATCGCCACCGCATCTGAAGTCATCGGGGTTCGAGCGCTGCTCATCCACTGCGAATCCGATTCCGCCCGAGACTTCTACCTACGGTTGGCGAAGTTCGACCCGAGCCCGACAGATCCGATGCACCTGCTGCTGATGATGAAGGACCTGCGCAGGGCCATCGTTCCATGATCGCTGAGTAGCCGGGCCGCCCTGAGCGGACCGGTCGGCCAGCTTCGGATCTCTCCTCGGGTGTCGACATAGGCGGGCGTCGCTTCTGTGATGACCGTCACCAGCCGCGTTCGCTGGTGTTGCTGTCAGGGTTGCTGTCACCATGCGACGGCCATCCTCGGCCTCGTCATCGGTGTTGAGGAAAGGGCCAGCTCAAGGCCCGATCGTGCTCGGCAGACGACTCGAAGAGCCGCGCTGACTCCACACGTACTACGTGCTTGCTGGCAGCACCGCGGTGCTCGTCCACAACAGCGGCGGCGAGCTGACGCCCGAGCAATTGAAGTCGATCAGGTCGCTTGAGGCGCGTGTTGCCGAACATCAGGCGAAGCTGGAAGCGTATAAGGCGGACCCGTGGGCATACGACAATCAGGGACTTCTGGAACGTGCACCCAATGACGAGGTTCGACAGCGTATCATCAACGGTCGGATCAACCATCTGGAGAAGGAAATTGGCGGGTTCCAGAAGCAGGTTGACAACCTCAAGATCGTAGGCGGGCCGTGCTGATGTCAGAACCAAGCGTACGAGTGCCGGTAGATCAGCTACGGCAAGTGTTTGAGCTGCTAGTGGCCCATGTCGTGAAGGGCGCGGCAACCGATTTACCGGTCTCGAAGGACTACTTCTGGTCAATACCGTCGTCTGAGCGATACGACGTGTACAACGAGCCAAGCGAGCTCACTATCGGGCAGGTCTCTGAATCCTGGGCCAACCTTCAGGGGATGCTTGAAGACGACTCAAAGACCCTCGGCTATGGGCTTGTTTGGCTCGCTGATGTTCTGCGGGCGATAGGCGATGAGGCTGTGGGTTAAGCGCCAAACTAAATGGCTGATGCTATCGCAATTTTCAGTTGAGAGAGGCAGTTACGCTCCCGGAGTGGCACCATTACCGATCGTATTGGTGCCACTCTGCTGTGCGCTGGTTGGTGTGGCCGTGCGCCCCGGTTGCTGTCAGCGTTGCTGTCAGCGTTGCTGTCAGACGTTCTCCCTATATGCAAATGTATAGATTAGTTGTGTCCAATCACGACTGACATGAAGGCGTTCGTGGGCACGTCGCGTAGCGGCGTGGCGGCGATCCCCGGAACCAACGCCGGCATTGACCCGTGAAGGGATTGTCACGGCCGTGATTCCGCCGATCGGCCTGTGCCGGGCTACCGTCTACGGGTTGAGGTCGGCGATGTAGGCGTGCGCGCGGGGCCGTAGGCCGTAGCGCGTGCGCGCGGCCCGGCCTTGGCCGGGCCTTCAATCCTGTTAGTACTGCAACGGCGG
>NZ_BBQH01000022.1:56479-130597 GCF_018397995.1 Rhizomonospora bruguierae | reverse complement strand
GGCGTGAGCGGCGCGCCCGCTGGCGCTGGTACGAACGGGGCGCTGGTCGGGCCCGATGCGCGCGCCGCCGCCGTTTCCGCCTCGCCTGCCGCCCCACCGGGCCGCCGCCCCTCCCCCTCCGACGCTTCGCCGCTCCCGCCGAGCCCGGCAGGCCGCCGCGGAACGGCACCGCCCGGCGTCCAGCGCGGGCGAGGAACAGCGCTAGATGCCCCTGGCCGCCCCGGAACGCCACCAGCGACCCCGGGCCGCCCCGGAACGCCGCTCGATGCCCCGGGCCGCCCCGCACCGGCACTGGAGACCCCGGGCCGACCCGGAACGCCGTCAGAGGCCCCAGGCCGGCGCGATACGCTGTCGGAGGCCCCGAGCCGCCGCGGAACCGCGCCGCCGGAGATCCAGAGCCCCCGAGGAACGCCGCCGGAG
This sequence comes from Rhizomonospora bruguierae, assembly GCF_018397995.1. GTDB lineage: Bacteria > Actinomycetota > Actinomycetes > Mycobacteriales > Micromonosporaceae > Rhizomonospora > Rhizomonospora bruguierae. The sequence continues at coordinate 130,177 of NZ_BBQH01000022.1, read as the reverse complement.
ACCCGCAGACGCCGCGGAACGGCGCCGCCGGAGACGCTCGGCCGCCACCCCGCGGCGGCCGGCGAGGCAGCCGCCGCGCGGCGCCCGAGCGCGGCGCCGCCACGTACCACCGCCATCGCCAGCGCGGCGGCCACCGCGATGGCCGCGGCGCCGGTCGAAGCACCCCGCACGGCACCGGCCGGTCCGGCGCCGATGCCGCCCATGCCGCAGGACGCCACCCGGGTCGCGCCGCGCAGCGCGCCGACCTCCCCGGTCGCCGCCGCCCCGGCGACCGCGCCGAAGAGCCCGGCCGCGCTCACCCCCCCGCCCGACGAGTACCCGAACACCGCCCTGGTCCAGGTCGCCCCGGCGCAGCCGCCGGCCCTGCCGACCAACTGGCGGACCGGCGCACACGCGGGGTTCTACCGGATCGCGCTCAGCGCCGTGGCCGTGGTGGCGCTGCTGGCCATCTGCGGGCTCGGCTCGTACTTCATCGTGCAGGACGAGCGGAGCGGCCAGGACGCGCAGGCGTCCACCCCGGAGGCCGCGCCGACCGTGGTGCCCCGCGACATCAGCTCGCGGGAGGTGGACCCCGCGCCGCTCACGGTCAAGGAGGTCTTCCCGGCCGCCCAAATCAAGATCAATCCGAACGAGCAGCCGTACCAGGTCCTGAAGACGCAGGCCACCAAGGACTGCAAGGTCGCCGTGGACGGGAAGATCACCACCCTGCTGAGCGACCTGGGCTGCTCCCAGGTGGTTCGCGCCACGCTGCGCAACCCGACCAAGGCGTACCTGGCCACCACCGGCGTGTTCAACCTGGACAGCGCCGAGGGCGCGGACTGGGCGTACAAGCAGATCAAGCCCATGGTGGACAAGGAGCAGGGCCGCTTCCAGGGCATGGTGGCGGGGCAGGGCACCGAGTCCGTGTCGCTGTCCTCGGCGCACGTCGGCTGGGACATCCGCGGCCACTACCTCGTGTACGCGGTGATCGCGCGCGCCGACGGCAAGGCGTTCCCGGACACCGACCCGTACGCGAAGCAGATGATGTACGACCTGATCGAGTTGCACCTGCGCCAGGGCGTACTGGAGAAGCGGGGCACCAAGCCGGTCGGTGCGGGAGCGGCGGAGACGCAGCCCGCGGGCTAGCTCGCCGGTAGCTGCCGGCGGCGGCGCGTCACCAGGGCACGCTCGCCGTACCCCTCGTGCGGGTAGCCCACGGCGATCAGGGTGAGCCCGCGCGCGGGCGCCACCGTGACCTCGCCGGCCCGCTCGCGCCGGCTGAGCAGCGCCGCCGGCCACTCCGGTTCCCGCCGCCCGTCGCCAACGACCAGCATCGCCCCGACCAGGCTGCGGACCATGGACTGGCAGAACGCGTCCGCCTGGACGGTCGCCACAAAAACCCCGCCGTCGTCGTCCCGGTGCCAGGTGAGCGAGGTGACCGCCCGTACCGTGGTGGCGTTCTCCTTGCGGCGGCAGAAGGCCGCGAAGTCGTGCTCGCCGACCAGCCCGGCGGCGGCGGCGTTGAGCCGGTCCACCTGGAGCGGGCGGGGCCAGACGGCCGTGTCGCGGCGGCGCAGCGGCTCGGCGCCCCACGGCGCGTCGCTGACCCGGTACTCGTACCGGCGGTACAGCGCGGAGAACCGGGCGTCGAAGTCCGGCGGCATCTCGACCACGGCGCGGACCCGCACGTCCGGCGGCAGTATCCCGCCGAGCCGCCGGGGCAGCGTGGCACCGAACTGCTGCCAGGCGGCGGCGGAGATGTCCACGTGGCAGACCTGCCCGGTGGCGTGGACGCCCGCATCGGTACGGCCGGCGACGGTGAGCCCGTCCGCGCCGGCCGGGCCGCACAGCCGGGTCAGCGCCTCCCCCAGCACGCCGGCCACGGTCCGCCGGCCGGGCTGGACGGCCCAGCCGGAGAAGTCCGTGCCGTCGTACGAGACGTCCATCCGGACCCTGACCGACTCCACGCCATCGCCTCCCGGTACACCGCGGGCCCGGTCCCCCAAGAAGGGGCCGGGCCCGGCGGCGCGGAACGTATCTACTGGTCTTCGCCCTCGGCCTTGTCGCCGGGGCCCTCGGCGCCCTTGTCACCGGAGGCCGAGACTCCCGGCTCCTCGGAGGCGGCGCCGGGCGACTGGGCGAGCGGCGGGGTCGCCGGCTCCTCCTCGTCCCGGGCCAGCGCCTCGACCTTGTCCTGCTGCGCGGCCTGGCGGGCCGCCTTCTTCGCCGGCCGTTGGGCCGGCGCCTCGACGACCAGCTCCTCCACCAGCTCGATGATCGCCATCGGGGCGGCGTCGCCCTTGCGCGGACCGGTCTTCACGATCCGGGTGTAGCCGCCGTTCCGGTTGGCGAACCGGGGCGCGATCTGGTCGAACAGCTCGCCGAGCACCTCCTTGTCCCGCACCACGGTGAGGACCCGGCGACGCGAGTGCAGGTCACCGCGCTTGGCCTTGGTGATCAGCTGCTCGGCCAGCGGGCGCAGCCGCTTGGCCTTGGTCTCGGTCGTGGTGATCCGGCCGTGGCGGAACAGGGACGTGGCCAGGTTGGCCAGCATCAGCCGCTCGTGCGCCGGGCTTCCGCCGAGGCGGGGGCCCTTGGTGGGCGTGGGCATGGTCGTGCTCCTCGTTAGCTCAGCTCTGGTTAGAGCTGCTCGGTCTCGCGGTAGTCGTCCTGGTCGTAGTCCACCTCACCGAAGGAGTCCACGACGTGCGCCGGGTCGAAGGTGGGCGCGGAGTCCTTCAGGCCCAGCCCCATCCCGGCGAGCTTCATCTTGACCTCGTCGATCGACTTCTGCCCGAAGTTGCGGATGTCGAGCAGGTCCGCCTCGGTCCGGCCGATCAGTTCGCCGACCGAGTTGATCCCCTCGCGCTTGAGGCAGTTGTACGAGCGGACCGTCAGGTCCAGCTCCTCGATCGGCAGGGCCAGGTCGGCGGCGAGCTGGGCGTCCTGCGGGGACGGGCCGATGTCGATGCCCTCGGCGGTCTCGTCCAGTTCCCGGGCGAGGCCGAACAGCTCGACCAGGGTCGAACCGGCCGACGCCAGCGCGGTCCGCGGGGAGATCGACGGCTTGGACTCGACGTCCAGGATCAGCCGGTCGAAGTCGGTGCGCTGCTCGACGCGGGTCGCCTCCACCCGGTAGGTGACCTTCAGCACCGGCGAGTAGATCGAGTCGACCGGAATCCGGCCGATCTCGGCGCCGGCCTGCTTGTTCTGCGCCGCGGTGACGTAGCCGCGGCCGCGCTCGACGGTCAGCTCCATGTCCAGCCGGCCCTTGCCGTTCAGGGTGGCCAGCTTCAGGTCCGGGTTGTGCACCGAGACGCCGGCCGGGGGCTGGATGTCGCCCGCGGTGACGTCGCCGGGGCCCTGCTTGCGCAGGTACATGCTGACCGGCTCGTCGTGTTCGGAGCTGACGCACAGCTCCTTGACGTTCATGACCAGCTCGACCACGTCCTCCTTGACCCCGGGGATCGTGGTGAACTCGTGCAGCACGCCGTCGATCTTGATGCTGGTGACCGCCGCGCCCGGGATCGAGCTGAGCAGCGTGCGGCGCAGCGAGTTGCCGAGCGTGTAGCCGAAGCCCGGCTCCAGCGGCTCGATGGTGAACCGGGAGCGGGTGTCGTTGATCGACTCCTCGGAGAGGGTCGGTCGCTGGGTGATGAGCACTGTTTCTCCTGTGTTTCGGGGCGCCCGCCATATGACGCCCGCCAACATGACCCGCCGGCCCGCCCGCGCGGGGCGGGCCGACGGAACCGGGCCCTACTACTTGGAGTAGAGCTCGACGATGAGCTGCTCCTGGACCTGCGTGTCGATGACCTGCCGGGCCGGGAGCGTGTGCACCAGGATCTTCATCTGGCTGGGGATCGACTCCAGCCAGGCCGGAACGGTCCGGCTGCCCGCCTCGGCCTGCGCGACCACGAACGGCGTCAGCTCGCGGGACTTCTCCCGGACCTCGACGATGTCGTGCTCGGTGACCCGGTACGACGGGATGTCGACCTTCTTGCCGTTGACCGTGAAGTGGCCGTGCTTGACCAGCTGGCGGGCCATGTCCCGGGACTTGGCGTAGCCGGCCCGGTAGACCACGTTGTCGAGGCGGGACTCCAGGATCTGGAGCAGCACCTCACCGGTCTTGCCCGGCTTGCGGTTCGCCTCGTCGTAGTACCGCTGGAACTGCTTCTCCAGCACGCCGTAGACCCGGCGGGCCTTCTGCTTCTCGCGCAGTTGCAGCAGGTACTCGGTCTCCTTGGTCCGACCGCGGCCGTGCTGACCGGGCGGGAACGGCCGGGACTCGAAGGGGCACTTCGGTCCGTCGCACTTGCTGCCCTTGAGGAACAGCTTCATCTTCTCGCGGCGGCAGCGGCGGCAGTCAGCGCCGGTGTAACGAGCCATTGTTCTCTCTACCCCTTAGACCCGGCGACGCTTCGGCGGACGGCACCCGTTGTGCGGCTGCGGCGTGACGTCGGCGATCTGGCCGACCTCCAGCCCGGCGGCCTGCAGCGAGCGGATGGCGGTCTCCCGGCCGGAGCCGGGGCCCTTGACGAACACGTCGACCTTGCGCATGCCGTGCTCCATCGCTCGCCGGGCCGCGGCCTCGGCGGCCAGCTGGGCGGCGAACGGGGTGCTCTTGCGCGAGCCCTTGAAGCCGACCTGGCCGGAGGAGGCCCAGGAGATCACGGCGCCGGTCGGGTCCGTGATCGAGACGATGGTGTTGTTGAACGTGCTCTTGATGTGCGCCTGCCCGTGGGCGACGTTCTTCCGTTCCTTGCGCCGGACCTTCTTGACGGCGGCTCCAGCGCGAGCCTTCGGTGGCATAAGTCTTCTGCGCTCCTATTAGTAAGAATTCCCCGCAGGCCGCGTATACCACGCACGGCATCGACCCGCCTGCGCAACCACGACGTTGGCCGCGTTGAATTCCGAACTCATTTCTTGCCGGGCTTCTTCTTGCCGGCGACCGTCCGCTTCGGGCCCTTGCGCGTGCGCGCGTTGGTCCGGGTGCGCTGACCGCGCACGGGCAGACCCCGGCGGTGCCGGATGCCGGCGTAGCAGCCGATCTCGACCTTGCGGCGGATGTCCGCGGCGACCTCGCGGCGCAGGTCACCCTCGACCTTGAAGTTGGCGTCGATGTAATCGCGAAGCTGGACGAGTTCCTCGTCGGTCAGATCCTTGACCCGCTTGTTGGGGTCCACGCCGGTTGCGGTCAGGGTCTCGGCGGCCCGGGTACGACCGATCCCGAAGACGTAGGTGAGCGCGATCTCCATCCGCTTCTCGCGGGGGAGGTCGACGCCGACTAGACGTGCCATGTGGGCGTGCTCCTCGTGTGTGACGGAGGTCTACCTCGCCCCGCCCCGCCTGCCCAGGCGGGCCCCGGCCTCCGACCGGGGGTGGACCACGAAGACGTACGCGTTGACGTGCCGCGGCTGGGGCGAACTTTTCGGTTGTGCGCGGATCTCAGCGGCGCGGGGCCGGCTCTCGGCTCAGCCCTGGCGCTGCTTGTGGCGCGGATCCTGGCAGATGACCATGACCCGACCGTGGCGCCGGATGACCCGGCACTTGTTGCAGATCCGCTTGACGCTCGGCTTGACCTTCACGGTGGATGACCGACTTTCCGATCAACGCCCGGCCGTGCCGCGGGGCGGCGCTCCGGACAGTTATGACGGACTGGAGATTGTTCCCCGGGCCGTCGCCAGTGGTGCAGCGTGCGCTACTTGTAGCGGTAGACGATCCGCCCGCGGGTGAGGTCGTACGGCGAGAGTTCCACCACGACCCGGTCCTCGGGCAGGATGCGGATGTAGTGCTGCCGCATCTTGCCGCTGATGTGAGCCAGTACCTTGTGGCCGTTGGCGAGCTCGACCCGGAACATGGCGTTCGGGAGTGGCTCGATCACTCGGCCCTCGATCTCGATGGCCCCGTCTTTCTTCGGCATGTCCTCCGCTACCTGACGTCGGTTACTCCGGACGGCACACAGGTCCGCACGGGCCAATGACCCGAGCCAGCCGCGGCCCCGGCACGACCCTCAGAAGCGCGAGAGGGCACGCCGGACAGGACGCTGTGACGCCGACAAGCCAGTCTACGCGCACCGCGGCATCGACGCCAAACCGAGGTCCCCGACCCCCGCGCTCGGGTGTGTCACGGGGCGCCGCGGGTGGGGCGGCGCTGGGTGGGGCGGCGGCGCTAGTCGGCGGGCGCGGTGCCTTCGGTATCCGCTTGACGCTGCTCTCGGCGCTCCCGGCGCTCCTGCTTCCGCCGCGCCTGCCGCGCCGCCCAGCGCTGCGGCTCCCCGCCGCCCAGCCCGTTCACCGTCTGCCACAGCAGCACCGCACCCCACGGGCCGGCCACCCACACCGGCCAGTAGAAGCGCAGCCCGTACCCGGAGAGCCCGGACACCAGCCAGATCACCGTCAGAATCGTGATGACCTTGAAGTAGCTGTTCCACTGCGTCCACAGCCACCGGCGCGCTGCGCCCGGGTACCGGCCGTCCGGCCCCGGCGCCCACTCGAGCGAGGGCTCCGCCGCCCCCGCCGGCACCACCTGTGACCGCTCCGCCGGCGCCACCGCCGGCAGGTCGCTCAGCAGCCCGTCCAACTCCGCGTACGTCTTCGCCGCATAGGCGCGCTGAAGCCGGTCGTCGTACTCGTGCAGCTCCAGCCGTCCCTCGTTCAGGGCAGCACGTAGCCGCTCGGCCACCGCCTGCCGGTCAGCGTCCCCGGCCCGCATCTCCCCCTGTCCCACGCATCCAGAATGCCACCGCATCCCCCGCGCACCGCCGGCAGCCCCAACCCGCGCCCGCCGATCTCAGAGTTGTTCTCGCCCCGGAGCTGCCCTTCGGGCGGCGGTGTAAGGGGCCTTTCTGATCGGGAAGCCACGCAACATCGTCCCAGGGCCGGGCCGACCAATAGCGCCGCGACAGGGGCCGTCCCCGACGCCATCGGGGCCGCACGTGGGCGGGTCGGGCTAGCGCCTATGCGAAGGCTCGGTCGAGTCGCGGCGAGGCCCCGGCGGCGATCCGGCAACGCCGCCGGTCGTCCGGGGCCGGCGCGGCCGACCATGCCCTTCCGAACGGGCGCTAGAGGGAGGCGGCTTCGGCGGAGGTGACCAGGTCGCCCAGGCGGGCGCGGCCGCCGTCGATCGCGGTCAGAACCCAGACGCCGTCCTCAAGCAGCGCCATCGTGTGCTCGACGTGGGCGGCGATGGAGCCGTCGCGGGTGACCACGGTCCAGCCGTCCGCGAGTTCCGCCGTGCGGGGCGAGCCCTCGGTGATCATCGGCTCGATCGCCAGGCAGAGACCGGGGACCAGGCGGGGGCCGCGCCCCGGGCGGCCGTGGTTGAGCACGTGCGGGTCCTGGTGCATCTCGGTGCCGATGCCGTGCCCGCCGTACCCGTCGACGATGCCGTACCGGCCGGCCTTGCGGACCGCGGACTCCACCGCGTACGAGATGTCGGTGAGCCGGCCGCGGCCGGAGGCGGCACCCCGGGCCGCCGCGGCGATACCCGCCCACATGGCGTCCTCGGCGGCGGCCGCCATCTTCAGCAACCCGGGACGGACGTCGCCGACCGGGACGGTGATCGCCGAATCGCCGTGCCAGCCGTCCAGGATGGCGCCGCAGTCGATCGAGATGAGGTCGCCCTCCCTGAGGACCTGCGCCGGTGACGGGATGGCGTGCACGATCTGCTCGTTCACCGAGGAGCAGATCGTCGCCGGGTACCCGTGGTAGCCCTTGAAGGAGGGGACGGCGCCGGCGTCCCGGATCACCTGTTCGGCGATCGCGTCCAGGTCGGCCGTGCTCACGCCGGGCGCGACGGCCTCCCGCATGCGGGCCAGGGCGGCGTGCACGACGAGTCCCGCCTCGCGCATCTTGGCGACCTGCGCGGGCGTCTTGAGCTGGATGTCGAGCTGGTGGCGGCGCATGGCTGAAAGCTACCGCCGCTCAGCCGCCGTACGACCGCAGCGCGTCGATAGCGCGCACGGTGACGTCCTCCACGGGGCCGGTGGCGTCGATGCCGACCAGCTTGCCCTGGGCGCCGTAGTAGTCCACCAGCGGCGCCGTCTTGTTGGCGTACTCCTCCAGCCGGCGGGCGATGGTCTCCGGCTTGTCATCGTCGCGCTGGAACAGCTCACTGCCGCAGCGGTCGCAGACCGCGTCGTCGGTGGGCGGGTCGAACTCGACGTGCCAGATCTTCCCGCAGCCGCGGCAGGTGCGCCGGCCGGACAGCCGCCGGATCACCTCGTCGTCGTCGACCACCAGCTCGAGGACCAGGTCCAGCGAGGTGCCCATGTCGACCAGCATCTTGTCGAGGGTGGCCGCCTGCGGCACGGTGCGGGGGAAGCCGTCGAGCAGGAAGCCGTCCCCGGCGTCCGGTTCGGCGAGCCGGTCCCGCACCATGTTGATGGTGATCTCGTCAGGGACCAGCTCGCCGGCGTCCATGTAGCGCTTGGCCTCGATGCCCAGCTCGGTGCGCTGGGAGACGTTGGCCCGGAAGATGTCGCCCGTAGAGATCTTGGGCACGGCGAGGTGCGCGGCGATGAACTCGGCCTGTGTCCCCTTGCCCGCCCCGGGGGGACCGACCAACACCAGACGCACTAGCGCAGGAACCCTTCGTAGTTACGCTGCATCAGCTGACTCTCGATCTGCTTGACCGTCTCCAGGCCCACACCAACCATGATCAGAACGGCCGTACCGCCGAAGGGGAAGTTCTGGTACGTCTGGCTGTCCAGCCAGATGAAGAAGAAGTTCGGCAGGACCGAGATGAGGCCAAGGTAGAGCGCGCCGGGGAGGGTGATCCGGCTGAGGATGAAGTCAAGGTACTCCGCCGTCGGCTTGCCCGGGCGGATACCCGGCACGAACCCGCCGTACTTCTTCATGTTGTCCGCGACCTCGGTCGGGTTGAACGTGATCGAGACGTAGAAGTAGGTGAAGAAGATGATCAGCAGGAAGTACACCGTGATGTAGATCCAGCTGGTCGGGCTGGCCAGGTTGTCGCGGACCCAGATCTCGAAGTTGCCGGGGTTGTTCTGGTCGCCGAACTGGAGCGCCAGCTGCGGCAGGTACAGCAGCGACGAGGCGAAGATGACCGGGATGACGCCGGCCTGGTTCACCTTGAGCGGGATGTAGGTGGAGGTGCCGCCGTACATCCGCCGGCCGACCATCCGCTTCGCGTACTGGACCGGGATGCGCCGCTGCGCCTGCTCGATGAAGACGACCGCGGTGATGATCAGCAGCACCAGGGCGAGCACCGCGAAGAACCAGTACCAGCCCTTCTGCTCCTTGATCGTCCAGCCCTCGCCGGGCAGCCGCGCGGCGATCGAGGTGAAGATCAGCACGGACATGCCGTTGCCGACGCCCCGGTCGGTGATCAGCTCACCGAGCCACATGATGACGCCGGTGCCGGCGGTCATCGTGATCACCAGGACGCTCAGCGTGAGCCACTGCGGCATGCCCTTGGCGCTCATGTCCGGCACGATCGGGTACTGGTCGCAGCGGTTCTGGAACAGCTGCCCGGAGCGGGCCAGCGCCACGAACGCCGAGGACTGGAGGACCGCCAACCCCAGCGTCAGGTACCGGGTGTACTGGGTGATCTTCGCCTGGCCGGACTGCCCCTCCTTGCGCAGCTGCTCCAGTCGCGGGATCACGACGGTCAGCAGCTGCAGGATGATCGAGGCGGTGATGTAGGGCATGATGCCCAGCGCGAACACCGACAGGGACAGCAGCGCGCCGCCGGAGAACAGGTTCAGCAGCGTGAAGACGCCGTTCTGCTCGCTGTTCTTGATGATGTCCAGGCACTTCTCGACGTTGCCGTACGAGACGCCGGGGCTGGGCAGCGTGGCGCCGAGCCGGTAGATGCCCACGATGAAGACCGTGAACAGCAGCTTCTTGCGCAGGTCAGGCGTTCGGAACGCACTGAGAAAGGCGGACAGCAACTTCTTCCTCCTGCGCGGAGCGGCCGCCGAGGGGTCGGACGGCGGGCGGTGTTCGGGCGGCAGTGCCCGATATCCATGGCTGGGAACGGACTCTAACAGCCGGGGGCGGGTCGGGTCAGCACGGCCACCCCATTTACCGCTCCCTATGTCGAGGCGACGCCCGCCAGTCGCGGCCGCGACTGGTCGGGCGCCTCGTCGACCACTACCTACAGCTCGGTGACCGAGCCGCCAGCGGCGGCGATCTTTTCCTTGGCCGACCCGCTGAACGCGTGCGCGGACACGTCCAGCTTGACACCGGCCAGGTCGCCGTCGCCGAGCACCTTCACCGGCTGGCCCTTGCGGACCGCGCCGGCCTGCACCAGCTCCAGCGGGCCGACGGTGCCCCCGTTCGGGAACAGCTCGGCCAGCCGGGCCAGGTTGACCACCTGGTACTCGACCCGGAACCTGTTCTTGAAGCCCTTGAGCTTCGGCAGCCGCATGTGGATCGGCATCTGGCCACCCTCGAAGGCGGCCGGGATGTTCTTGCGGGCCTTCGAGCCCTTCGTACCGCGACCGGCGGTCTTGCCCTTCGAGCCCTCACCGCGACCCACCCGGGTCTTCTCGGTCTTGGCGCCCGGCGCCGGACGCAGGTGGTGCACCCTGATCGTCATCTACTCCACCTCCTCCACCCGCACGAGGTGGTTCACCGCGAAAATCATGCCGCGGATCTCCGGCCGGTCCTCCTTGACCACCACGTCGTTGATCCGCTTCAGGCCCAGCGACCGCAGCGACTCCCGCTGGTTGCGCTTGGTCCCGATCTTCGAGCGGACCTGCGTCACCTTGAGGCGGGCCATCAGGAACCCACCCCCGCCCGCGCCGCCGCGAGCATCGCGGCCGGCGCCACGTCCTCGACCGGCAGGCCGCGACGCGTCGCGACCGCCTCCGGGGACTCGAGGCTCTTCAGGGCCGTCACGGTGGCGTGCACGATGTTGATCGGGTTGGACGAGCCGAGGCTCTTGGAGAGCACGTCGTGGATGCCCGCGCACTCCAGCACGGCGCGCACCGGCCCGCCCGCGATCACACCGGTACCGGCGGAGGCCGGCTTCAGCAGGACCACGCCCGCGGCGTCCTCGCCCTGCACCGGGTGCGGGATCGTGGAGCCGATCCGGGGCACCTTGAAGAAGTGCTTCTTGGCCTCCTCGACGCCCTTGGCGATCGCCGCGGGCACCTCCTTGGCCTTGCCGTAGCCGACGCCGACGGTGCCGTCGCCGTCGCCCACCACGACCAGCGCGGTGAAGCTGAAGCGGCGGCCGCCCTTGACGACCTTGGCGACGCGGTTGATGGTCACGACCCGCTCGAGGTGCGGGGTCTTCTCGACGGACGCGTTGCCGCGACCGCCGTCCCGGCCGCGGCCCTCGCGGCGCCCGCCGCCCTCGCCGCTACCGGACCCGCCGCCCCGGCGCTGTGGACCTGGCATTGGTCTTCCTTCCTAGAACTCGAGTCCGGCTTCGCGGGCGGCCCCGGCCAGCGCGGCGATCCGCCCCGCGTACCGGTTGCCACCGCGGTCGAAGACGACCTTGGTGATGCCCGCGGCCTTCGCCCGCTCGGCGAGTAGCGCACCGACCTTGCCGGCCAGGGCGCTCTTGTCGCCCTCGCCGCCGCGGATCGACGCGTCCAGACTGGACGCGGACACCAGGGTGAAACCCTTGCCGTCGTCCACGATCTGCGCGGTGATGTGCCGCAGCGAGCGGGTGACCACGAGGCGGGGACGCTCGGCGGTGCCCACCAGGTGCTTGCGGACCCGGAAGTGGCGCCGAGCCCGCCCGACGGCGCGCTTCGCGGCCACGCCGCGGCGGCGCTTGAGCAGTGTGGCGCTCACTTCTTACCTGCCTTTCCGGCCTTCCGGCGGATGACCTCGTCCTGGTACTTGACGCCCTTGCCCTTGTACGGCTCCGGCGGACGGATCTTCCGGATGTTCGCGGCGATCTCGCCCACCTGCTGCTTGTCGATCCCGCTCACGTGGAACAGCGTGGGCTTCTCCACGGTGAACGTGATCCCCGCCGGCGGCTTGACCGTGACCGGGTGCGAGAAGCCCAGCGCGAACTCCAGGTCGGTGCCCTTGGCGGTGACCCGGTAACCCGTGCCGGCGATCTCCAGCGTCTTGCGGTACCCGTTGGTGACACCGACGATCATGTTGGCGACCAGGGTCCGGCTCAGGCCGTGCAGCTCCTTGGCCCGCCGCTCGTCGTTCGGGCGGGTCACGTACAGCTGGCCGTCGTCGCCGCGCTCCGCGGCGATCGGCTCGGCCAGGATGTGCTGGAGCTCGCCCTTGGGGCCCTTGACCTTGACGGTCGCCCCGTCAATCGTGATGTCGACGCCCGCGGGCACCGTGATCGGCTTACGTCCGATTCGCGACATTGCAGATCTTCCTCACCAGACGTAGGCGAGGACTTCCCCGCCCACCCCTCGCTTGCGGGCCTGCCGGTCGGTGAGCAGCCCCTGGGACGTCGAGATGATGGCCACGCCCAGGCCGCCGAGCACCCGCGGCAGCTCCGGCGACTTGGCGTACACCCGCAGGCCGGGCTTGGAGACCCGGCGGATACCGGCGAGACTGCGCTCGCGGTTGCCGCCGTACTTGAGCTCCACCACCAGCTGCTTGCCGACGCCACCCTGCTCGGGCTCCTCCACCGCCCAGGCGGTGATGTAGCCCTCCGCCTTGAGGACCTCGGCGATGTTCGCCTTGATCTTCGAGTAGGGCATGACCACCCGGTCGTGGTACGCCTGGTTGCCGTTGCGCAGACGGGTCAGCATGTCTGCGATCGGATCGGTCATCGTCATGAGTTCGTCGAAACCTTTCTCGCCGTGGTTCCCCGGCCGGGGCCTTCGGCGAAGCAAGTCTGCGTCACCAGCGGATTACCAGCTGGCCTTGGAAACGCCGGGCAGCTCGCCGCGGTGGGCCATCTCCCGGATGCACACCCGGCAGAGCCCGAACTTGCGGTACACCGCCTTGGGACGACCGCACCGCTGGCACCGGGTGTAGGCCCGGGACGAGAACTTCGGCTTGGCCGCCGACTTGATGATCAGCGCCTTCTTCGCCATCTCACTGCTCCTTGAACGGGAAGCCCAGGAGCTTGAGCAGCGCCCGGCCCTCGTCGTCGGTCTTCGCGGTGGTCACCACGGTGATGTCCATGCCCCGGGTGCGGTCGATCCGGTCCTGGTCGATCTCGTGGAACACCGACTGCTCGGTCAGGCCGAACGTGTAGTTGCCGCTGCCGTCCAGCTTGCGCCCGTCCAGGCCGCGGAAGTCGCGGATCCGGGGCAGCGCGATCGACAGCAGCCGGTCCAGGAACTCCCACATCCGGTCGCCGCGCAGGGTCACCTTCGCGCCGATCGGCATGCCCTCGCGGAGCTTGAACTGCGCGATGGACTTGGTCGCCCGGCGCACCTGCGGCTTCTGGCCGGTGATCGTGGCCAGGTCGCGCACGGCGCCATCGATCAGCTTGGCGTCCCGGGCCGCCTCGCCGACGCCCATGTTGACCACGATCTTCACGAGGCGGGGCACCTGCATCGGGTTGCCGAAGGCGAACTGCTCGCGCAGTTGGCCCGCGATCTCGCGCTGGTACCGCTCCTTGAGCCGCGGCGTCACCTTGGTCTGCGTTGCCGTCGTCATCACAGGTCCTTACCGGATTTGCGCGACACACGGACCTTCTGCCCGTTGTCGTCGAACCGGGCACCAACCCGGGTCGGGTTGCCGTCTGAGTCGACCACCATCACGTTCGATACGTGGATCGCGGCCTCCTGCGTCACGATGCCGCCGGTCTTGGCGCCGCGCTGGGTGGTACGGATGCGGGTGTGCTTCTTGACCCGGTTCACGCCCTCGACGATCACCTTGTTCTGGTCCGGGAGCGCCGCGATGACCTTGCCCTTCGCGCCCTTGTCCCGGCCGGCGATGACGATGACCGTGTCGCCCTTCTTGACCTTCACGGTCACAACACCTCCGGAGCCAGCGAGATGATCTTCATGAACCGCTTGTCGCGCAGTTCCCGGCCCACCGGGCCGAAGATGCGCGTACCCCGCGGGTCCCCGCCGTCCTTGATGATCACGGCGGCGTTCTCGTCGAAGCGGATGTACGAGCCGTCCGGGCGCCGCCGCTCCTTGGCCGTGCGGACGATGACCGCCTTGACGACGTCGCCCTTCTTCACACCCGCGCCCGGGATGGCGTCCTTCACCGTGGCCACGATGATGTCGCCGATGCCCGCGTAGCGCCGACCCGAGCCGCCGAGCACCCGGATGCACAGGATCTCCCGTGCACCCGTGTTGTCGGCGACGCGCAGTCGCGACTCCTGCTGAATCACGTCTATCTCCTGAAGTCAGCCGGTTCTCCGGGGCTACCGGAGCCTGGCGGAACGGTGGGTGCTTACTTGGCCTTCTCGAGGATCTCCACGACCCGCCACCGCTTGGTGGCGGACAGCGGACGGGTCTCCATCAGCAGCACCCGGTCGCCGATGCCGCACGCGTTGGCCTCGTCGTGCGCCTTCAGCTTGCTGGTGCGGCGCATGACCTTGCCGTAGAGCGGGTGCTTCACCCGGTCCTCGACCTCGACGACCACGGTCTTGTTCATCTTGTCGCTCACCACGATGCCCTCGCGCTGCTTGCGCTGGGGGCGGGCGGCCGTGCTGGTCTCACTCATTACGCGTTCACCTCAGCGGCCACGGCGTCGGGCGCGGCGGAGAGGCCCAGCTCGCGCTCGCGCATGATCGTGTAGATCCGGGCGATCTCCCGGCGGATGACCTGGAGGCGCCTGTTGTTGTCCAGCTGCCCGGTCGCACCCTGCACGCGGAGGTTGAACAGCTCGGCCTTGGCCTCCCGCAGACGGCTCACCAGCTCCTCGTCGGAGAGCTCGCGCAGCTCGGCGGCCTTGGTACCGGCGGCCATCACACTTCACCCACTTCGCGTGTCACGATGCGGCACTTCATCGGGAGCTTGTGGATCGCGCGGCGCATCGCCTCGCGCGCGATCGTCTCGTTCGGGAAGGACATCTCGAACAGGATGCGCCCCGGCTTGATGTTCGCGACCCACCACTCGGGCGAACCCTTGCCGGAGCCCATCCGCGTCTCGGCCGGCTTCTTGGTGATGGCCTGGTCCGGGAACACGTTGATCCAGACCTTGCCGCCACGCTTGATGTGCCGGGTCATTGCGATACGGGCCGATTCGATCTGACGGTTGGTCACGTACGCCGGCTCCAGCGCCTGGATGCCGAACTCGCCGAACGACACGCGGGTACCGCCCTTGGCGGCGCCGCTGCGCTCGGGGTGGTGCGGCTTCCGGAACCCCTTCGGGGGCTTACGGGGCATCAGCATCTCTCAGCCCTCCTGCTGCTTCTCTGCCGGCGCCGCCGCGGCCGCCGCCGCCGTCTCGCCGGCGACCTGCTCGCCAACCGTGGTGTCCGCCGTCGCCAGGTTCGCGGCGGCGGCGCGGCCCGTCTCGGTCCCACCGGCGGTGGTACCGGCGGAGCCGGACCGGCCGCGGCGCGGACGCTCGGGACGGTCGCCACGGTCGCGGCGCGAACGCCCGGTCGGCGCCTCCGCCGGAGCCTCGCGACCCGGCACGGCGTCGCCCTTGTAGATCCAGACCTTCACGCCGATCCGGCCGAAGGTGGTGCGCGCCTCGAAGAAGCCGTACTCGATGTTGGCCCGCAGCGTGTGCAGCGGCACCCGGCCCTCGCGGTAGAACTCCGTGCGGCTCATCTCGGCGCCGCCCAGGCGGCCCGAGACCTGCACCCGGATGCCCCGCACGAGCGGGTTCTTCATCGCCGACTGCATCGCCTTGCGCATCGCCCGACGGAAGCTGACCCGGCTGGACAGCTGCTCGGCCACGCCCTGCGCGACCAGCTGCGCGTCCGACTCGGGGCTCTTCACCTCGAGGATGTTCAGCTGCACCTGCTTGCCGGTGAGCTTCTCCAGCTCGCCGCGGATCCGGTCGGCCTCCGCGCCCTTGCGGCCGATGACGATGCCCGGCCGGGCGGTGTGGATGTCGACCCGAACCCGGTCCCGGGTGCGCTCGATGTCCACCTTGGAGATACCGGCGCGCTCCAGGCCCCGGGACATCATCCGGCGGATCTTCACGTCCTCCGCGATGTAGTCCTTGTAGAGCTTGTCCGCGTACCAGCGGGACTTCCAGTCGGTCGAGATGCCGAGCCGGAAGCCGTGCGGGTGAACCTTCTGGCCCATTACTCGGCACCCTCCGTGTCGTTCGTCGGCTCGGCCGTGCTCGCCGCCGCCGTGGCCGGCGCCGCCTTCTTCGTGGCCGTCTGCTTCGCCGGCGCGGCCTTCTTCGCCGCGGCCTTCTTCGCCGCCGCGCCGCCCGGCCGTGCCTGGCTGGGCTGCACGGCCTCCACCACGATGGTGATGTGGCAGGTCCGCTTGCGGATCCGGTACGCCCGGCCCTGCGCCCGCGGCTGGAACCGCTTCAGCGTCGGGCCCTCGTCCACGTACGCCTCGGCCACCAGCAGCGCGTCGGGGTCCAGCCGCTCGTTGTTCTCGGCGTTGGCGACGGCGCTGGCCACCACCTTGTAGACCTGCTCGCTCGCCGCCTGCGGCGCGAACTGCAGCACCGTGAGCGCCTCCTTCGCGGGCAGGCCGCGGACGAGGTTGACGACACGGCGCGCCTTCGTCGGCGAGACGCGGACGTGCCGCGCTACCGCCCGCGCGCCCGGCAGTGCCGGAGCGTCGCCCTTAACTGGCATCGCTGTAACCCCTCGATCCTCTTCTTGCCACGCGGCTCAGCGCCGACGGCTCTTCCGGTCGTCCTTCTCGTGACCCTTGAACGTGCGGGTCAGGGCGAACTCGCCGAGCTTGTGCCCGACCATCGCTTCGGTCACGAACACGGGCACGTGCTTGCGCCCGTCGTGCACCGCGATCGTGTGTCCCAGCATCTCGGGGATGATCGTCGAGCGCCGCGACCAGGTCTTGATGACGTTCTTCGAGCCCTTCTCGTTCTGCGTCTCCACCTTCTTGAGCAGGTGGTCGTCGATGAACGGGCCCTTCTTCAGGCTGCGAGGCATCTGTCAGTTCTCCCCTTAGCCGCGCTTGCGGTTGGCGTAGCGGCGGCGGACGATCAGCCGGTCACTCGGCTGGCCCTTGCGGCGGGTGCGGCCCTCGGGCTTGCCCTTCGGGTTCACCGGGTGGCGACCGCCGGAGGTCTTGCCCTCGCCACCGCCGTGCGGGTGGTCGATCGGGTTCATGGCCACACCGCGGACGGTCGGGCGCTTGCCCTTCCACCGCATCCGGCCGGCCTTACCCCAGTTGATGTTGGACTGGTCGGCGTTGCCGATCTCGCCCACGGTCGCGCGGCAGCGCACGTCCACCCGCCGGATCTCGCCGGAGGGCATCCGCAGCGTGGCGTACTGGCCCTCGCGGCCGAGCAGTTGGATGCCGGAGCCGGCCGAGCGGGCCAGCTTGGCGCCGCCGCCCGGGCGCAGCTCGACCGCGTGCACCGTGGTGCCCACGGGGATGCCGCGCAGCTCCTTGTTGTTGCCCGGCTTGATGTCCGCGCCCGGGCCCGACTCGACCCGGTCGCCCTGCTTGAGGTCCTTCGGCGCGAGGATGTACCGCTTCTCGCCGTCGGCGTAGTGCAGCAGCGCGATCCGCGCGGTCCGGTTCGGGTCGTACTCGATGTGCGCGACCTTCGCCGGCACGCCGTCCTTGTCGACCCGCTTGAAGTCGATCAGCCGGTACTGGCGCTTGTGGCCGCCGCCCTGGTGGCGGGCGGTGATCCGGCCGTGCGCGTTCCGGCCGCCCTTCTTCGGCAGCGGAACGAGCAGCGACTTCTCCGGCGCGGACCGGGTGATCTCGGCGAAGTCGGCGACGCTGGAACCGCGGCGGCCCGGGGTCGTCGGCTTGTACTTACGGATAGGCATCTGTCTACACCCCTAGCTGACCGGGCCGCCGAAGGCCTCGATGCGGTCGCCGTCGGCCAGCTTCACCAGCGCCCGCTTGGTGGCCTTGCGCCGTCCCCACCCGGTGCGGGTGCGCTTGCGCTTGCCCTCGCGGTTGGCGGTGTTCACCGTCAGCACGCGGACGTTGAAGATCTGCTGGATCGCGATCTTGATCTCGGTCTTGTTGGCGTCCGGGTGAACCAGGAACGTGTACCAGTTCCGGTCCAGGACGCTGTAGCTCTTCTCCGAGACGACCGGCGCGATGATGATGTCGCGCGGATCCGCGATGGTGGTCACTTCGCCTCCTCTCCGGTCGCCGCCGGCACGCCCAGGAACTCGTCCAGGGCCGCCCGGGTGAAGACCACGTCGTGGGCCACCAGCACGTCGTACGTGTTGAGCTGGCCCGCCTCGATCAGGTGCACCGACGGCTCGTTGCGCAGCGAGAGCCAGTTCAGCTCGTCGTCGCCGGCGAGCACCACCAGCACCCGCGGCGCCTCGGACAGCTTGCGCAGCACGCCGAGGGCCACCTTGATGGACGGCTTCTCGCCGGTCACGAACGACTCGACCACGTGCACCTTGCCGTCACGCGCCCGGTCGGACAGGGCGCCGCGCAGCGCGGCCGCCTTCATCTTCTTGGGCGTGCGCTGGCTGTAGTCACGCGGCACGGGGCCGTGCACGACACCGCCGCCGGCGAACTGCGGCGCCCGGGTCGAGCCCTGGCGGGCCCGGCCGGTGCCCTTCTGCTTGTACGGCTTCCGGCCGCCGCCGGACACCTCGCCGCGGGTCTTGGTCTTGTGGGTGCCCTGCCGCGCCGCGGCCAGCTGCGCCACCACGACCTGGTGCATCAGCGGGATGTTCGCCTGCGCGTCGAAGATGTCGGCGGGCAGCTCGACGGAGCCGGCCTTCGCGCCCTCGGCGTTCAGCACGTCAACGGTGGTCATGCGGTCGCACCACCCTTCTTGGCGGCCGAGCGGACCAGCACCAGCGCGCCCTTGGGGCCGGGGATGGCGCCCTTGACCAGCAGCAGGTTGTTCTCGGCGTCGATGGCCTGGACCGTCAGGTTCTGCACGGTGTAGCGCACGCCACCCATCCGGCCCGCCATCCGCACGCCCTTGAACACGCGACCCGGGGTCGCGCAGGCGCCGATGGAGCCGGGCGAGCGGTGCTTGCGCTCCACGCCGTGGCTGGCGCGCAGGCCGTGGAACCCGTGCCGCTTCATGACGCCGGCGAAGCCCTTGCCCTTGGTCCGGCCGGTGACGTCGACCGGGGCACCGGCGGCGAACGCGTCGACCGTGACCTCCGAGCCCAGCTCGTACTCGCTGGCGTCGGTGGTGCGCAGTTCGACGATGTGCCGCCGCGGCGCCGCACCGGACTTCGCGAAGTGCCCGGACTTCGGCTTGTTGACCTTGCGCGGGTCGATGGCGCCGTACGCCAGCTGGACGGCGGAGTAGCCGTCCTTGTCCGCGGTGCGAACCTGGGTGACCACGCACGGCCCGGCCTGCACCACGGTCACCGGGACGACGCGGCCGTTGTCCCAGACCTGGGTCATGCCGAGCTTGGCGCCCAGGATGCCCTTCACTTGCCTGTCCATGAGTTCGCAGTCCCTACAGCTTGATCTCGATGTCGACGCCGGCCGGGAGGTCCAGGCGCATCAGCGAGTCGACCGTCTTCGGGGTCGGGTCGATGATGTCGATCAGACGCTTGTGCGTGCGCATCTCGAAGTGCTCGCGCGAGTCCTTGTACTTGTGCGGCGAACGGATCACGCAGAAGCGGTTGATCTCCGTCGGCAGCGGCACCGGGCCCGCGACCTGCGCTCCGGTACGGGTCACGGTCTCGACGATCTTCCGCGCCGAGGAGTCAACGACCTCGTGGTCGTACGCCTTGAGCCGGATGCGGATCTTCTGTCCCGCCATGGTGGCTTCGGTTCCTTCTGTAGATGCGATCCTCGCCGGCGCTGTTTCCATCCGCCGGCGCACCGACCTTGTCCGACCCCCGCGGTCGGGCGTGTCGCGCGGCTGGCCAGACTCCACCGGCTCTCGCCGGCTCCGACTTGACCCGCCGGGCACCACGCCCGCAACGCGGAAGCTGGGCGCGGGACCCCCGAATGGGGCTCCCAGCACCGCGCGTGGTGATCGGGCCCGCTCAAGAGCAGGCCCGATCACCCGCAACGCAACCTAATCATTATGCCGCATCTGCACGGCACGATGAAATCGGGGGTTACCTCGTTTACTTGATAATCTTCGTGACCTGGCCCGCGCCGACCGTCCGGCCGCCCTCGCGGATCGCGAAGCGCAGGTTCTGCTCCATCGCGATCGGCTGGATCAGCTTCACGGACATCGAGGTGTTGTCGCCCGGCATGACCATCTCGGTGCCCTCGGGCAGCGTGACGACGCCGGTGACGTCCGTGGTCCGGAAGTAGAACTGCGGACGGTAGTTCTGGAAGAACGGGGTGTGCCGGCCGCCTTCCTCCTTGGAGAGGATGTAGACCTGCGCCTCGAACTCCGTGTGCGGGGTCGTGGTGCCCGGCTTGACGACCACCATGCCGCGCTCGACATCCTCGCGCTTGATGCCACGCAGCAGCAGGCCGACGTTCTCGCCCGCCCGGGCCTCGTCCAGCAGCTTGCGGAACATCTCGATACCGGTGACGACCGTCCGCATCGACTTCTCCTTGATGCCGACGATCTCCACCTCCTCGTTCGGCTTCAGCACGCCACGCTCGGCGCGGCCGGTTACCACGGTGCCGCGACCGGTGATCGTGAAAACGTCCTCGATCGGCATCAGGAACGGCTTGTCGACCTCGCGCTCCGGCTGCGGAATCGCGGTGTCGACCGCGTTCATCAGCTCCATGAGCCGGTCGGCCCACTCCTGGTCGCCCTCGAGTGCCTTCAGCGCGGAGACCCGCACCACCGGCAGGTCGTCGCCCGGGTACTCCTGCGACGACAGCAGCTCGCGGACCTCCAGCTCGACCAGCTCGAGCAGCTCCTCGTCGTCGACCATGTCGCTCTTGTTGAGCGCCACGACGATGTACGGGACGCCGACCTGGCGGGCCAGCAGCACGTGCTCGCGGGTCTGCGGCATCGGGCCGTCAGTCGCCGCCACCACCAGGATGGCGCCGTCCATCTGCGCCGCACCGGTGATCATGTTCTTGATGTAGTCGGCGTGACCGGGGCAGTCGACGTGCGCGTAGTGCCGGTTCTCGGTCTGGTACTCGACGTGCGAGATGGAGATCGTGATGCCGCGGGACTTCTCCTCCGGCGCCTTGTCGATCTGGTCGAACGGCGTGTACGGGTTCACTTCCGGGTACCGGTCGTGCAGAACCTTCGTGATGGCCGCGGTCAGCGTCGTCTTACCGTGGTCGATGTGACCGATGGTGCCGATGTTGACGTGCGGCTTAGTCCGCTCGAACTTCGCCTTCGCCACTGGTGTCCTCCTGTGGACGTCTAGTTCGTGGTCTTTCTTGCGGCCGCGCCGCCAGGCCCGGCTTGCGCAGTACGACGCTCCGGCGGAGCCGGGGAGTGACTACTCTCCGGTCGCCTTCGCGATGATCTCCTTCGCCACGTTGGCCGGAACCTCGGCGTAGGAGTCGAACTGCATGCTGTAGCTCGCCCGGCCCTGGGTCTTCGACCGCAGGTCGCCGACGTAGCCGAACATCTCCGACAGTGGCACCAGGGCACGGACGACGCGGGCACCCCCGCGCTCCTCCATCGCCTGGATGATGCCACGGCGGGAGTTGAGGTCGCCGATGACGTCACCCATGTTCTCCTCGGGAGTGGTGACCTCAACGGACATCATCGGCTCGAGCAGCGCCGGGTCGGCCCTGCGGGCCGCCTCCTTCAGCGCCATCGAGCCAGCGATCTTGAACGCCATCTCGGACGAGTCGACCTCGTGGTACTGGCCGTCCTCCAGGGTGAGCTTGACGCCCACCAGCGGGTAGCCGGCCAGGACGCCGTACTGCATGGCGTCCTGCGCGCCCGCGTCCACGGAGGGGATGAACTCCCGCGGGATGCGGCCGCCGGTGACGGCGTTGTGGAACTCGTACAGCGAGTCGCTGTCCAGCGGCAGCGGCTCAAGCGAGATGATCACGCGGGCGTACTGGCCGGAGCCACCCGTCTGCTTCTTGTGGGTGTACTCGACCTTCGCGACCGCGCGCCGGATCGTCTCCCGGTACGCCACCTGCGGCTTGCCGATGTTCGCCTCGACGTTGAACTCGCGGCGCATCCGGTCCACCAGAATGTCCAGGTGCAGCTCGCCCATGCCGGCGATGACCGTCTGCCCGGTCTCCTCGTCGTTCTTGACGCGGAAGGTCGGGTCCTCCTCGGCCAGCCGCTGGATCGCGGTGCCGAGCTTCTCCTGGTCGGCCTTGGTCTTCGGCTCGATCGCCACCTCGATGACCGGCTCCGGGAAGGTCATCGACTCCAGGATGACCGGGTTCGCCGGGTCGCACAGCGTGTCGCCGGTGGTGGTCTGCTTCAGACCCTGCACGGCGACGATGTCGCCGGCCTGCGCGAACGCGCGCTCCTCGCGCTTGTTCGCGTGCATCTGGTAGATCTTGCCGATCCGCTCCTTGCGGTCCTTGGTGGAGTTGACCACCTGGGAGCCCGAGTCGACCTTGCCGGAGTAGACCCGCAGGTAGGTCAACTTGCCGAGGTGCTTGTCGGTCTGGATCTTGAAGGCCAGGCCGGAGAACGGCTCGGTGGTCGACGGCTTGCGCAGCAGCGGCGTCTCGCCGTCGGTCGCGGTGCCCTCGATCGCCGGGATGTCCGTCGGGGACGGCAGGAACTCGACGACGGCGTCGAGCATGGGCTGGATGCCCTTGTTCTTGAACGCCGACCCGGTCAGCACCGGGTTCGCCCTGCCCGCGATCGTGGCGCGGCGGATGCCGGCCCGCAGTTCCTCGGCGGAGAGCTCCTCGCCCTCGAGGTACTTCTCCATGACCGCGTCGTCCACGTCCGCCAGCGTCTCGAGCAGCTTCTCGCGCCACTCGGCCGCCTGGTCGGCAAGGTCCGCGGGGATCTCCTCCACCGCGTAGTCCTCGCCCTTCTGGGTCTCGCCGCGCCAGGTCAGCGCGCGCATCCCGATCAGGTCGACGACGCCGACGAAGTCGGCCTCGCTGCCGATCGGGATCTGGAGCACCAGCGGGGTGGCGTTCAGCCGGTCCACCATCATCTGGACGCAGCGGAAGAAGTCGGCGCCGGTGCGGTCCATCTTGTTGACGAAACACATCCGGGGCACGTTGTACTTGTCCGCCTGCCGCCACACGTTCTCGGTCTGCGGCTCCACGCCGGCCACACCGTCGTAGACCGCCACCGCGCCGTCCAGCACCCGCAGCGACCGCTCCACCTCGACCGTGAAGTCGACGTGGCCCGGCGTGTCGATGATCTGGATCGTGTGGTCCTTCCACTCGCACTTAGTGGCGGCGGAAGTGATGGTGATACCGCGCTCCTGCTCCTGCTCCATCCAGTCCATGACGGCGGCACCCTCGTGGGTCTCGCCGATCTTGTACGTGATGCCGGTGTAGAACAGGATCCGTTCGGTGGTAGTGGTCTTGCCGGCATCGATGTGCGCCATGATGCCGATGTTGCGAACCTTGGCGAGCGCGTCTGCGGCGGCCACTGGAAAATCCCTACTTCTCGTCGTTGACCGCTGGGATCACCAGCGGTAGTGCGCGAATGCCTTGTTGGACTCGGCCATCTTGTGCGTGTCCTCGCGCCGCTTCACCGCGGCACCGAGGCCGTTGCTCGCGTCGAGCAGCTCGTTCATCAGCCGGTCCACCATCGTCTTCTCGCGCCGCGCCCGGCTGTACTGGACCAGCCAACGCAGGCCCAACGTGGTCGCCCGGGACGGGCGCACCTCGACCGGCACCTGGTAGGTCGCGCCACCGACACGGCGGCTGCGGACCTCGAGGGTCGGCTTCACGTTGTCCATCGCCCGCTTCAGGGTGACGACCGGGTCGGTACCGGTCTTCTCCCGGCAGCCCTCCAGGGCGTCGTACACGATCCGCTCGGCGAGCTGCCGCTTGCCGGCGAGGAGAATCTTGTTCACCAACTGCGTGACGAGCGGGGAGTTGTACACCGGGTCCGCGACGACGGGGTGACGCGGAGCGGGGCCCTTACGCGGCATGTCAGCTCTTCTCCTTCTTCGCGCCGTAGCGGCTGCGCGCCTGCTTGCGGTTGCGGACACCCTGGGTGTCGAGCGAACCGCGGACGATCTTGTAACGGACGCCCGGGAGGTCCTTCACCCGGCCGCCGCGGACGAGCACGATCGAGTGCTCCTGCAGGTTGTGGCCGACGCCGGGGATGTACGCGGTCACCTCGATCTGGCTGCTGAGCTTGACGCGCGCGACCTTCCGCAGCGCCGAGTTCGGCTTCTTGGGGGTGGTCGTGTACACACGGGTGCACACGCCGCGCCGCTGAGGGCTCCCCTTCAGCGCCGGCGTCTTGGTCTTGCTCGACTTCGCCTGGCGGCCCTTGCGGACCAACTGCTGGATCGTGGGCACCGGGTCTCTCCGCTCCCTGTCCTGTTCTTCTGTCTCGGCACCGGGTCTGTCCGGCACCCGCGGTCGGGCGTGTCGCCCTCTCGCGGGCTCCGGCGCAGCGCTACGCACGGCACCGGAAAGTTTTGTCATTGTCGTGGCGTTGCCCTCTGGCACGGCGGCCGGGGCACGCACGAACTGCCCAGGGCGGGCCCGGGCACGAGGGAAAAGAGTACCCACCCAGCGGGCACAGGTCAAAACGGAGCCGAAGCCGATCTATTTACCCGACCCGTGTGACCCGACCCGTGGCAGAACACTCCCGATGCGCAAGTGTACCGGGTCGTCCGGCGTGCCCGCTCAGGTATCCCCCCAGGGCCCGGCGGCGTTGGCGCGCCACCCTCGCCGCGCTCCGGTCAGCACCTCAGGACACAGCCTAAGCGGCCTGAAGCAGCACCGCCGCGAACAACAGCAGCAGGGCCAGCGCTATTCCCGTGCCCCCGCAACTCAGGCCGGCGATCGCCAACCCGCGCCCGCTCACGGCCGGGTCCCGCCGGGCCTGCCGCAGCCCGGCCAGGCCGAGCACCCCGGCGGCGGCGCCGAGCGCGCAGGCCAGCACGGTGAACGCACCGGCGACCGCGGCACCCCAGCCGCCCTGCGCCCCGGCCAGCCCCAGGCAGCCGACCACGCCGCTGACCAGGACCGAGCCGATGCCCGAGACCAGCGAGCCGACCGCCATGCCGGACACCGCCCGCGGCACCGCCAGGTACGCCAGCCCGAACGGCGTCCCGTCCACCCGCTCGACCCGCTGCGGCGGCCGCCACCCGTCCCGAGGGGCCGGCGGCCGCGTCGGCGCCCACGTCGCTGGAACCGGCGGCTGTGGTGCCCCCCAGGCCACCTGCTGGCCCTGCTGCGGCACCCAGGGGTACTGACCCGGCGGCGGGCCGACGTGCGGGCTCCAGCCGGGACCACCGGACTGCGGCCCCCACCCGGCCGGACTGCCCGGCTGCGCGCCCGCCGGCCCACCGTGGCTGCCCGGCTGCGCGCCCGCCGGCCCACCGGGCAACGCGCTCCACGCGGGCGGGCCGCTCGGCTGGGAGCCAGGCGGCGCGCCCGGCTGGGCTCCGAGGTCGCTGCCTGGCTGGGAGCCGGGCTGAAAGCTGGCGTTGGAGCCGGGCTCGCTACCGGGCTGCGCACCAAACGAGCCAGCGGCCGAGCCAGCAGGCGGGCCAGCCGCCGAGCCAGCAGGCGGGCCAGCGGGCGGGCCGGGCTGGGGCCATGCGTGCTGCCCGGGCGGGCCGATGGGCGGCGGGGCGGCGGAATTCCACGGCGGAGGCGCAACGAATCCAGGCTGGCCCCAGGCCGGTGGCGCGCTGCCGGGCGCGGGTTGACCCCACCCCACCGGAGCACCGGGCTCTGGCTGGCCCGGCTGCCCCAACCCCGCCCCGCCACCGCCCGGCTCGGGCCGCCCTCCGGCGGGTGCCACACCACCCGTGGGCTGACCCCACGCCGTCGGACCGCCAGAGGCGGGCTGGCCCCAGGACGTCGCGGCACTGCCCGGCGCGGCCGGCGGGCCGCTCGGCGGTGTGACCGGGCCGCCCAGTGGCGCCCATCCGGGCGTGTCGACCGGCTCCGGGGCCGGTGGGGCAAACGGGTGCCCCGGCGGCGGCCCGGTCAGGCTGGGCGGCCGAGGCACCGGGTGCGCGGCAGCTTCGGCGCCGTCCTCCGCCCCACCCGCCGCCGGCCCGCCCGCCGCCGGCCCGCCCGCCGCCGGCCCTTCCGTGACCGGAGCCGCCGAGCCCTCCACGTCAGAACCCGCCGAGCCCTCCGCGTCAGAACCCGCCGAGCCCTCCGCGCCGGAACCCGCCGAGCCCTCCGCAGCGGGGTCCGCCGCTGGCTGCTCGCCGGCGGGAGGCGTCGCCGGCTCCTTCGCGCCGGGAGCGGCGTCGGGCGGATCGGACACCGGCGACGCGCCTGCGGGTCCGTGCTCCTCGTCCGCCACGCCTGCTCCCTGCTGTCGTCCGGCTAGTTGGTACCCGGGGCGAAGTCCTGCCCCGGCGGGGCCGCCGCCCAGGTGAACAGCCCGATGATGACCGCGACCGTGAGCGTCGCGACGCCGAGCACCAGGCCGATCCACGCCAGTATCTCGCCCCGCCGGATCCAGCGGGCGCCCGTCAGGTACCCCTTGGCGGCGTACGCCTGGTGGCGGGCCTCCCTGGCCAGCAGCAGGGCGAGCGTGCCGGGGATGAGGCCGCCGACGAAGGCGCCGGTGAGCAGCGCGGCGAGGCCGAGGGCGAAGACCGCGCCGGCCTTCGTGGAGCGGATCGGGTCCGGGTCGAGCGGGTGGCGGACCGAGGGTTCGGCCCCCGCCGGCGCCGGCATCGTCTGCATCCCCTCATCATGCCTCCACGGGCACCCGTTCGGTCGGGACCCCCGCCGCAACGGGCGGCGCGGGCGGTACCGTGCGGGCGCGGAGTACGAGCAAGGCGGCGACCAGCGTCACCACGGCCTGGGCGACCAGGATCATCCGGTAGTCCAGCGCCGTGACCAGGTACGCGCCGACGCCGATCGACACGGTCTGCGGGACCGTCGTGGCGACCTCGAACGCCGCGTACACGCGACCCTGGAGCGGGCCGGGCGACCGGCGCTGGAGGAGGGTGAGCAGCGCGATGACGGCGGCGGTGAACCCGGCGCCGGAGAGGATCTTGCCGGCGAGCACCGCGCCGAGCACCGGCAGCGCGTTGAGCAGGGTGGCGACGGCGAACAGCCCGAACGCGACCGCGGTGACCACCACCTCGCCGTGCCGGCGGACCGCCCGGGCCGTGACCAGCCCGGCGGCGATCGCGCCGACGCCCTGGAAGAACTGGGTGACGCCGATGAACTCCGGCGGCTTGTGCAGGCCGCTGCCGATCACGGCGAAGCCGAGCGACTCGGCGAAGCCGAGCACCAGCATGAGCACCGCGCAGGCGAGGACCATCCGGCGCAGCAGCGCGTCGCCCGCCACGTGGCGGACGCCGGCGGCCAGGTCCGCCACGAAGCGGATCGGCGCCGGGGTCGGGCGCGGCTCCCGGTACCGCAGCGAGAGGGTGAACGCGGCGGCGCCGACGAGCGTGATGGCGTCGAGGACGACGACGGCCGGGCCGCCGAAGGCGGCGAACAGGGCCGCGGCGCCGACCGGCGCGACCAGCCGGAGGCTCTCCTGGACGGTCCGCAGCTCCGAGTTGGCCGAGACGAGCAGCTCCGCCGGGAGCATCCCGACCAGCAGGGCGGACTGCGCGGGCGCGATGAGCACGTTGAGGGCGCCGTAGAGCAGCATCACCGCGTAGATGATCCAGACGTCCGAGGCGCCCCGGACGAGCAGGAGCGGCAGCAGCATCACCGCGCCGGCGAGGTTCGCGGCGGCGAGCAGGGGGCGGCGGCGGACCCGGTCGACGAACAGGCCGGCGAGCGGGGCGAGCAGCGCCGGCGCGGCGAAGAACATGAAGGTCAGGCCGGCGGCGCCGTTGCTGCCGCTCGGTCGGGTACGCCATCGTCAGGATCTCCACGGGGAGCGTGCCGGGCGGGCGCTTGGCCGGGTCGTCCTGGCGCTCGTCGTAGCGCTCCCGGTACCTGCGGTGCAGTTCCCGCTGCTCGGCAGCGAACTCCGCGAGCTCGGCGGCGGTCAGGTGGTACAGGTTCTGGTTGCCGACCGCGACCTCCTGCCATTCGGCCGGGTAGCCGGCCACGTCCTCGATGTACCGGCGGGCCCGGGCGGTGAGCCAGTCCAGCAGGATCCGGTCGAGGGTCTGCGAGGCCGCGGTGAACTCGGGGTTCTCCGGCTGGGCCGGCGCCCGCCACCCCTCGTGGACGCGGCGCCAGGGCCGGCTGCGACCCCGGCCCCCACCGGCCTCCTCCACGAAGCCGTACCGGGCGAGCTGGCGCAGGTGGAACGAGCAGGTGGTGGCCGTCTCACCGATGATCTCGCTTTCTCTCGAGAGTTCTCTCTCGACAGAAGACACAAGAAAGGGCCCCGGCCGGAGCCGGGACCCTTTCGTCGATCAACGGTTACCGGTACGACCCGAAGTCGAAGTCGTCCAGCGGCACGGCCTGCCCGCTGGCCGGCCCGAAGCCGTAGTCGGTCTCCGGGTACCCGGTCATCGAGTACACCTTGGCCTTCGCCTCCTCGGTCGGCTCGACCCGGATGTTGCGGTACTTGCCGATGCCCGTACCGGCCGGGATGAGCTTGCCGATGATGACGTTCTCCTTGAGCCCGATCAGCGAGTCGCTGCGGGCGTGGATCGCCGCGTCGGTGAGCACCCGGGTCGTCTCCTGGAACGAGGCCGCGGACAGCCACGATTCCGTCGCCAGGGACGCCTTGGTGATACCCATGAGCACCGGACGCCCCGCCGCGGGCTCGCCGCCCTCGGCCACCAGCCGCCGGTTCTCGCTCTCGAACAGCGCCCGGTCCACGAGCAGGCCCGGCAGGAACTCGGTCGAGCCGGAGTCGATGACCGTCACCCGCTTGAGCATCTGGCGGATGATGATCTCGATGTGCTTGTCGTGGATGAGCACGCCCTGCGAGCGGTAGACCTCCTGGACCTCCTGGGTCAGGTGGACCTGCACCGCCCGCGGCCCGAGCACCCGCAGCAACTCGTGCGGGTCGATCGTGCCCTCGGTCAACTTCTCGCCGACCTGGACGTGACCGCCGTCCTGGATCCGCAGCCGGACCCGCTTGGCGATCTTGTCGTGCACGATCTCGTCGGAGCCGTCGTCCGGCACAACGATGATCTTCCGGGACCGCTCGCCGTCCTCGATCCGGACCCGTCCGGGAGTGTCCGCGATCGGCGCCTTGCCCTTGGGCACCCGCGCCTCGAAGATCTCCTGGACCCGCGGCAGGCCCTGGGTGATGTCCTCACCCGCGACGCCACCGGTGTGGAAGGTCCGCATCGTGAGCTGGGTACCCGGCTCACCGATCGACTGGGCGGCGATGATGCCGACCGCCTCGCCGACGTCCACGGTCTTGCCGGTCGGCAGCGAACGGCCGTAGCAGGCCGCGCAGACGCCCAGCTTGGACTCGCAGGTCAGCACGCTGCGCACCCGGACGTTCTCGACGCCGGCCGCGACCAGCTTGTCGACCAGGATGGAGTTGAGGTCGGCGCCCCGCTCCACCACGATCGAGCCGTCCGCGCCCTTGACATCCTCCGCCAGGGTCCGAGCGTGCACGCTGGTCTCGGCGTGCTCGTGGACGAAGTGCTTCCCGTCCATGACCGTGGCCACCTGCATCGGGATGGCCCGCTCGGTGCCGCAGTCCTCCTCGCGGATGATGACGTCCTGCGAGACGTCCACCAGACGACGGGTCAGGTAACCCGAGTCGGCGGTCCGCAGCGCGGTGTCGGCCAGACCCTTGCGGGCACCGTGGGTGGAGATGAAGTACTCCAGCACGGACAGGCCCTCGCGGTAGCTGGCCTTGATCGGCCGCGGGATGATCTCACCCTTGGGGTTGGCCACCAGGCCGCGGATCGCCGCGATCTGGCGCAGCTGGAGCAGGTTGCCCCGGGCGCCCGAGTTGATCATCTTCCACAGGGTGTTCTCCTGCGGCAGCGCGCTCTCCAACTCCTTGGCCACCTCGTTGGTCGCCTTGGTCCAGATCTCGATCAGCTCGCCGCGCCGCTCCTCGGCGGTCATCAGGCCGCGCTGGTACTGCTTGTCGATCCGCTCGGCTTCCTTCTCGTACCGCTCCAGGATCTCCCGCTTGCGCGGCGGAGCGATGACGTCCTCCATGCCGATGGTGACGCCGGACCAGGTGGCCCAGTGGAAGCCAGCCTCCTTCAGGCCGTCCAGCGTGGCCGCCAGGGCCACCTTCGGGAAGCGCTCGGCCAGGTCGTTGACGATCTGCGAGAGCTGACCCTTGCGGATCTCGTAGTTCACGAACCGGTACCCGACGGGCAGCGTCTCGTTGAACAGCACCCGGCCCAGCGTGGTGTCGACGACCAGCGGCTCGCCCGGCGTCCAGTCCTCCGGAGCGGTCCACTTCTCGGCACCGACGCCGTTGTCCACCTCGACCACGTTCCGCAGCCGAACCTTGATCGGCGCCTGCAGGTGCAGCTCACCCGCGTCGAAGGCCATCCGGGCCTCGGCGTCCGAGCTGAACTGCACGCCGGCGCCCTTGCCCTCCGACGTGCGGTGGGTCAGGTGGTACAGGCCGATGACCATGTCCTGGGTGGGCATGGTGACCGGCTTGCCGTCCGACGGCTTGAGGATGTTGTTCGAGGACAGCATCAGGATCCGCGCCTCGGCCTGCGCCTCGGCGGACAGCGGCACGTGCACCGCCATCTGGTCGCCGTCGAAGTCCGCGTTGAACGCGGTGCAGACCAGCGGGTGGATCTGGATCGCCTTGCCCTCGACCAGCTGCGGCTCGAACGCCTGGATGCCCAGCCGGTGCAGGGTGGGCGCGCGGTTGAGCAGCACCGGGTGCTCCCCGATGACCTCCTCCAGCACGTCCCACACGACCGGCCGCTGGCGCTCGACCATCCGCTTGGCCGACTTGATGTTCTGCGCGTGGTTCAGGTCGACCAGGCGCTTCATCACGAACGGCTTGAACAGCTCCAGCGCCATCTGCTTGGGCAGGCCACACTGGTGCAGCTTGAGCTGCGGGCCGACCACGATGACCGAGCGGCCGGAGTAGTCGACGCGCTTGCCCAGCAGGTTCTGCCGGAACCGGCCCTGCTTGCCCTTGAGCATGTCGGACAGCGACTTCAGCGGGCGGTTGCCCGGCCCGGTGACCGGGCGGCCGCGGCGGCCGTTGTCGAACAGCGCGTCGACGGCCTCCTGCAGCATCCGCTTCTCGTTGTTGACGATGATCTCGGGAGCGCCCAGGTCGATCAGGCGCTTGAGCCGGTTGTTGCGGTTGATCACCCGACGGTACAGGTCGTTCAGGTCGCTCGTGGCGAACCGGCCACCGTCCAGCTGCACCATCGGGCGCAGGTCCGGCGGGATCACCGGGACGCAGTCCAGCACCATGCCGAGCGGCGAGTTGCGGGTGTTCAGGAACGCGGCGACCACCTTGAGCCGCTTGAGCGCCCGGATCTTCCGCTGGCCCTTGCCGGTGCGGATGGTCTCCCGCAGCGACTCGGCCTCGGCGTCCAGGTCGATCCGCTCCAGCAGCGCCTTGATCGCCTCCGCGCCCATGGCGCCGGTGAAGTACTCCCCGAACCGGTCGCGCAGCTCGCGGTACAGCAGCTCGTCGGTGACCAGCTGCTTCGGCTCCAGCTTGCGGAACGTGTCCAGCACCTCGTCCAGGCGGTCGATCTCCCGCTGCGCCCGGTCGCGGATCTGGCGCATCTCCCGCTCGCCGGCCTCCTTGACCTTCCGGCGGACGTCGGCCTTGGCGCCCTCGGCCTCCAGCTCGGCCAGGTCCTGCTCCAGCTTGGCGGCGCGCTTCTCGATCTCCGCGTCCCGGCTGTTCTCGGACTGCCGCTTCTCGGCCAGGATCTCGTTCTCGATCGTGGACAGGTCGCGGTGCCGCGCCTCGGCGTCGACGCCGGTGACCACGTACGAGGCGAAGTAGATGATCTTCTCGAGATCCTTGGGCGCCAGGTCCAGCAGGTAGCCCAGCCGGCTCGGCACGCCCTTGAAGTACCAGATGTGGGTGACCGGCGCCGCCAGCTCGATGTGGCCCATGCGCTCGCGGCGGACCTTCGCCCGGGTCACCTCGACGCCGCAGCGCTCACAGATGATGCCCTTGAACCGGACCCGCTTGTACTTGCCGCAGTAGCACTCCCAGTCCCGGGTCGGGCCGAAGATCTTCTCGCAGAAGAGGCCGTCCTTCTCGGGCTTGAGGGTGCGGTAGTTGATCGTCTCGGGCTTCTTGACCTCGCCATGCGACCACTGGCGGATGTCGTCGGCGGTCGCCAGGCCGATGCGGAGCTCGTCGAAGAAGTTGACGTCGAGCACTTAGTTATCCCTCACATCGAGTTGGCTCAGTTGATGGTTTCGGGCGGTGGCGGTGGGCGCGGCCGGGCCGCGCCCACCGACCGGGTCACACTTCGTCGACGCTGCTCACACCCTCGTTCGGGCGCCGGGACAGGTCGATACCCAGCTCCTCGGCGGCCCGGAACACCTCGTCGTCGGTCTCGCGCATCTCCAGGGCCACGCCGTCACTGGAGAGCACCTCGACGTTGAGGCACAGCGACTGCAGCTCCTTGAGCAGCACCTTGAACGACTCCGGGATGCCCGGCTCGGGGATGTTCTCGCCCTTGACGATGGCCTCGTAGACCTTCACCCGACCGAGAACGTCGTCCGACTTGATCGTCAGCAGCTCCTGCAGGGCGTAGGCGGCGCCGTACGCCTGCATGGCCCAGCACTCCATCTCGCCGAACCGCTGTCCACCGAACTGCGCCTTACCACCCAACGGCTGCTGCGTGATCATCGAGTACGGGCCGGTCGACCGCGCGTGGATCTTGTCGTCGACCAGGTGGTTCAGCTTGAGGATGTAGATGTAGCCGACCGCGATCGGGTCCGGCAACGGCTCGCCGGAGCGACCGTCGAACAGCCGCGCCTTGCCGCTGCCGCCGATCAGCTGGTTGCCGTCGCGGTTCGGCAGGCTGGACGCGAGCAGCCCGCGGATCTCCCCCTCCTTGGCGCCGTCGAAGACCGGCGTCGCCACGTTGGTGTCTGGCTCCGAGGAGTCGGCGGAGATGGACTGGAGCGCCCGCTTCCACTCGGCGTCGTCGCCATCGATCTGCCAGCCGGTCTTGGCCACCCAGCCGAGGTGGGTCTCCAGGACCTGCCCGATGTTCATCCGGCTCGGCACGCCGAGCGGGTTGAGCACGATGTCGACCGGGGTGCCGTCCTCGAGGAACGGCATGTCCTCGACCGGAAGGATCTTGGAGATGACGCCCTTGTTACCGTGCCGGCCGGCCAGCTTGTCGCCGTCCTGGATCTTCCGCTTCTGGGCCACGTACACCCGGACCAGCTCGTTCACGCCCGGGGACAGCTCGTCGCCGTCCTCGCGGGAGAACGTGCGGACCCCGATGACCGTGCCGCTCTCGCCGTGCGGAACCTTCAGCGACGTGTCCCGCACCTCGCGGGCCTTCTCGCCGAAGATCGCGCGCAGCAGCCGCTCCTCCGGGGTCAGCTCGGTCTCGCCCTTCGGGGTGACCTTGCCGACCAGGATGTCGCCGGGGACCACCTCGGCGCCGATCCGGATGATGCCTCGCTCGTCCAGGTCCGCCAGCATCTCCTCGCTGACGTTCGGGATGTCGCGGGTGATCTCCTCCGGGCCCAGCTTGGTGTCCCGGGCGTCGACCTCGTGCTCCTCGATGTGGATGGAGGTCAGCACGTCCTCCTGGACCAGCCGCTGGCTCAGGATGATCGCGTCCTCGTAGTTGTGCCCCTCCCACGTCATGAAGGCCACGAGCAGGTTGCGCCCGAGCGCCATCTCGCCGTCGTCGGTGCACGGACCGTCCGCGATGACCTGGCCGGCCTCCACCCGGTCGCCCTCGAAGACCACCGGCTTCTGGTTGACGCAGGAGCCCGCGTTCGAGCGGCGGAACTTGTGCAGCAGGTACGTGCGGCGGTGGCCGTCGTCCTGGTGGACCGTGATGTAGTCCGCGCACAGGTCCTCGACCACACCGCCGACCTCGGCCACCACCACGTCGCCGGCGTCGACCGCGGCCCGGTACTCCATGCCGGTACCGACCAGCGGCGCCTCCGCCTTGACCAGCGGCACCGCCTGACGCTGCATGTTCGCGCCCATCAGCGCCCGGTTGGCGTCGTCGTGCTCCAGGAACGGGATCATCGCGGTCGCGACCGAGACCATCTGCCGCGGCGACACGTCCATGTAGTCGACGGCCCCCGGCGACACGTCCTCGGTCTCGCCGCCCTTACGGCGGACCAGGACGCGGTCCTCGGCGAAGGTGCCGTCCGCCCGCAGCGGCGCGTTCGCCTGCGCCTTGACGAACCGGTCCTCCTCGTCCGCGGTCAGGTAGTCGATCTGGTCGGTGACCCGGCCGTCGACCACCTTCCGGTACGGCGTCTCGATGAAGCCGAACGGGTTGACCCGGCCGAACGTGGACAGCGCGCCGATCAGGCCGATGTTCGGGCCTTCCGGCGTCTCGATCGGGCACATCCGGCCGTAGTGGGACGGGTGCACGTCGCGGACCTCGAAGCCGGCCCGCTCCCGGGACAGACCGCCCGGGCCGAGCGCGCTCAGCCGGCGCCGGTGGGTCAGGCCCGCCAGCGGGTTGGTCTGGTCCATGAACTGGGACAGCTGGGAGGTGCCGAAGAACTCCTTGATCGCGGCGACCACCGGGCGGATGTTGATCAGGGTCTGCGGCGTGATCGCCTCGACGTCCTGGGTCGTCATCCGCTCGCGGACCACCCGCTCCATCCGGGACAGGCCCACCCGGACCTGGTTCTGGATGAGCTCGCCCACGGTGCGCAGGCGCCGGTTGCCGAAGTGGTCGATGTCGTCGGCCTCGTAGCCGTCCTCGCCCGTGTGCAGCTTGCACAGGTACGCGACGGTGGCCGCGATGTCGTCCTCGGTCAGCACACCCGTGTTGATCGGGACGTCCAGTTCCAGCTTCTTGTTGAACTTGTACCGGCCGACCTTGGCGACGTCGTACCGCTTCGGGTTGAAGAACAGGTTGTCGAGCAGGGTCTGCGCGTTCTCCCTGGTCGGCGGCTCACCCGGACGCAGCTTGCGGTAGATGTCCAGCAGCGCCTCGTCCTGGCCGCCGATGTGGTCCTTCTCCAGGGTGGTCATCATCAGCTCGGACCAGCCGAACCGCTCGCGGATCTGCTCCGTGGTCCAGCCGATCGCCTTGAGCAGGACGGTGACCGCCTGCCGGCGCTTGCGGTCGATCCGCACACCGACCGTGTCGCGCTTGTCGATGTCGAACTCCAGCCAGGCACCCCGGCTCGGGATGACCTTGACGCTGGACAGGTCCCGGTCCGAGGTCTTGTCGGGCTGCTTGTCGAAGTACACACCCGGGGACCGGACGAGCTGGCTGACCACGACGCGCTCGGTGCCGTTGATGATGAAGGTGCCCTTGGGCGTCATCATCGGGAAGTCACCCATGAACACCGTCTGGCTCTTGATCTCGCCGGTGGTGTTGTTGGTGAACTCCGCCGTCACGAACAGCGGGGCGCAGTAGGTCAGATCCTTCTCCTTGCACTCCTCGATCGAGGCCTTGACCTCGTCGAAGCGCGGAGCGGAGAAGGACAGGGACATGGTGCCGGAGAAGTCCTCGATGGGGCTGATCTCGTCGAGGATCTCCGCCAGACCGGAACGAGCGTGCTCCTCGCCGGCGGTACGGGCCTGCCAGGCTTCGTTACCGACGAGCCAGTCGAACGACTCGGTCTGGATGGCAAGGAGGTTGGGAACCTCAAGGTGTTCGGTGATCCTGCCGAAGGAGATCCGGCGGGGAGCGAAAGCGCTCGAGGTACGACTGGTCTTCGCAGGGCGGGAAGCTGCCAAGATGCGTCCTTCCGAGGACCGGTGCTGCAATGGCCGTGTCGCGTGCACCCTGACGGGCCCTGACCTGCTCACCCACATGGATGAAGCCGGGCAGGGAAAAAGTCAGAGGCAGCGCAAACTAGCAGTGTAGCCGAGAGGCTAACCGCTGTCCAGCCGCCACCGCAGGAACCGGTGGAGCGCGCCGGGAAGCACCCGTTCGGGTGCCCTGGCCCGCCCTCGGCGGGAGATTACCCACGTGCTCATCGTCCGAATCGCTGGCGTTCCCGCGACGCCGGATCCCGATGATGACCGGGCCGATCTCCAGGTGGCAACTGAGCTGTCCGAGGCGCCGGATGGCCTCCGGTACCTGCGCGGAAGGTCTTTGCTGATGCCAGCGTGCCTGCCGCTACGGTCCGCGTCAAGAGTTGTGGGGCGGGTCGACAGGGTGCGCCGGGCATTGGGCACCGAATACCCCGCTATAACGGACATTAGGGATTCCCGGCCGCCGATCCCGTACCGTCCGCGCCCGACCCCGTACGTACGGCGAGGGCGAACACCCGAACGGGTGTTCGCCCTCGCACTGTGCCGGGTCGGCTAGGTCACTTGAGGGTGACCTTGGCGCCCTCCGCCTCGAGCTTGGCCTTGGCCTTGTCGGCGGTCTCCTTGTTGACCTTCTCCAGGATGGCCTTCGGGGCGCTCTCCACGGCGTCCTTGGCCTCCTTCAGGCCCAGGCCGGTCAGCTCGCGCACGACCTTGATGACCTGGATCTTCTTGCCGCCGTCGCCCTCCAGGACGACGTCGAACTCGTCCTGCTCCGGCTCCGCCTCGGCGGCCGGCGCGCCGCCGGCCGGGCCGGCCGCGGCCACCGCGACCGGGGCGGCGGCGGTGACGTCGAAGGTCTCCTCGAACTGCTTGACGAACTCGGAGAGCTCGATCAGCGTCATCTCCTTGAACGCCTCGAGCAGGTCCGTGTTGCTGATCTTCGCCATGTCCGGCGCTTCCTTCCGTATGACTGGATGTCCTGGTGGCGCCCGGCCTCACTCGGCGGCCGGCGCGCCCTCCTGCTGCTTCTCCTCGAGCGCCGCGAGCAGCCTCGCGGTCTTCGACAGCGGGGCCTGGAACAGTGCCGCCGCCTTGCTCAGGTTCGCCTTCATGGCGCCCGCCAGCTTCGCCAGCAGCACCTCGCGCGACTCCAGGTCGGCCAACTTCGTGACCTCGGCCGCCGAGATCGCCCGGCCCTCGAACACGCCGCCCTTGATGACGAGCAGCGGGTGGGCCTTCGCGAATTCGCGCAGACCCTTGGCCGCCTCGACCGGGTCGCCCGAGACGAACGCCAGCGCGGTAGGACCGGTGAACAGCTCGTCGAGGCCGTTGATCCCCGCGTCCGTCGCCGCGCGCTTCGCGAGGGTGTTCTTCGCGACCGCGTACGTGGTCGACTGGCCGAGCGAACGGCGCAACTGCGTGATCTGAGTGACCGTCAGCCCGCGGTACTCGGTCAGCACGGTGGCCGGCGAGTTACGGAACCGCTCCGTCAGCTCCGCGACCGCGGTAGCCTTGTCGGCCCGGACCGGCTTGTCCGCCATGTCCCTCCTTCCTCGATCTGGTGTCGCTGGCCGCTCGAAGGCCCGGCAGAACGAGAAACGCCCCGGCGCGGGGCGCACGGGGCGGGACAGGCACGCGGACGTGCCGGATCGCTACCGTTCTCCCCTGCGCGGGCCGCCCGCTCGACACGGGACACCTTCGACCGTGCTTACGCACGGTGACCAGCGGTCTCTGGGTGGAACAACCGGGTAAGCGTAGCGTGCCGCCCGCCCCGCTCCAAAACGCCCCCTCCCGGATGGGCCGCTTCAAAGGTGGCTCAGGGACGGGTTCGGCGAAGGTAGGCGTAGCAGGCGAGCCCGGCCACCGCCCACCCGGCTCCCCACACCGAGAGGACCGCCACCTGACCGCCCTGAACCGCACCCGTGACCGCGCGGGCGACCGGCATGACGGGCGGTGCCAGCCACGGGGCCGGCGACGATTTCAGGCCGAGGACCAGCGCCCAGGTCATGCCGCTGACCAGGACCGCCACCCCGTAGCCGGCGCTGCGGGTCACCGCGCGGCTGGCCAGGGCCCCGAGGGCCACCGCCGCTGGCAGGGCGAGGCCGTGCGTCCACAGCCCGACGGCCAGGGCCCCGGGCAGCGAGTCGCCCTGACCCAGCTTGACGCCGCCGATCAGCCAGGGCAGCACCAGGGCGAGCGCGACCGGCACCAGGCCGGCCAGGGCGGCCGCCGCCAGGCCCGCCAGCCACTCCCGCCGGTCGATGACCCGGGCCAGGTGGCGCTGGACGTCCGGCTCGGTGTCCAACAGCAGCTTGGTCTGCCAGGCGAGCACCGGGAACAGCACCACCGCCGAGACGCCGTACGCCTCCGCCGGCCGGGCCTGGCCGCCGCCGTACAGGATGCCGATGACCACCAGGCCGGCCAGCAGCGGCGCCAGCGACCGCCCGGTACGGGCGAAGCCGGCCACCCGCATCCGGACCAGCGCGCTCATCGGGGCCCCACCCGCAGGACGGTGTGCCCCTCGGCGCGCAGGCGGGCGGCGGCCTCGACGGCATCCCCGGCGCCCACGGAGATCTCGATGACCCAGGGTGCCTCGGCGGACCCCCCGACGGTCAGGTGACCATCCTGGACGCTCCACTGGGCGGCGCCGGGCAGCCGGGCCGTCTCGCCGCGATGGTCGCTGATCAGCACCGCCCCGCCCGCGCCGGCCACCTCCGCGACCAGCTCCGGGACGATGTCGCGGGTGGCCGCGTCCAGCCCCTCCCACGGCTCGTCGAGGATGAGCAGGCCGGGGCGGCGGATCAGGGCCTGGGCGAGGCCCACCTTCTGGGCGGTGCCCTTGGACAGGTCCGGCAGCCGCACCCCCCGATACCCGGCGATGCCGAGCCGCTCGGTCCACTGTGCTGCGGCGGAGCGGGGTTCGCCGCGGGCCGCGGCGATGTGACCCAGGTACTGGTCCACGGTGAACGGCTGGTCCGCCGGGAACCGCTCGGGTACCCACCCGACGACCGCGGGTCGCTCGCGCACGGCGCCGCGGCTGGGCCGCAGCACCCCGGCGACCACCTGGAGCAGGGTGGACTTGCCGACGCCGTTGAGCCCCAGCACCACGGCCACCTCGCCGGGGGCCAGTGCCGCCGTGACACCGCGCAGCACCCAGCCGCCGCCCCGGCCGTACCGCAGCCAGACGTCATCCAATCGCAGCACGCGCCCGAGCGTGCCACATCGGACGCGAAAAGGGCGCCCCGGCCACCAGCCGGAGCGCCCTTTCCCAGCGTGGGGGTCACGCCTCCGCGGTGACCTCCTGGAGGTTCTTCACCAGGTTCGGGTCGACCGGCACGCCGGGGCCCATGGTCGTGGTGACGGTGATCTTCTTCAGGTACTTGCCCTTGGCCGCGGACGGCTTGGCGCGCAGCACCTCGTCCAGCACCGCGGCGTAGTTGTCGATCAGCTGGTTGGCGCTGAACGACGCCTTGCCGATGATCAGGTGCAGGTTCGAGTGCTTGTCCACCCGGAAGGTGATCTTGCCGCCCTTGATGTCCGCGACCGCCTTGGTGACGTCCATGGTCACCGTGCCGGTCTTCGGGTTCGGCATCAGGCCGCGCGGGCCCAGGATCCGCGCGATCCGACCGATCTTGGCCATCTGGTCCGGCGTGGCGATCGCCGCGTCGAAGTCCAGCCAGCCCTCCTGGATGCGGGCGACCAGGTCGTCCGAGCCCACCTCGTCCGCGCCGACGGCGCGCGCCTCGTCGGCCTTGGTGCCGGTCGCGAAGACGATCACTCGGGCGGTCTTGCCGGTGCCGTGCGGGAGGTTGACGGTGCCGCGGACCATCTGGTCCGCCTTGCGGGGGTCGACGCCGAGGCGCATCGCGACCTCGACCGTGGCGTCGAACTTGACCGCCGAACCCTCCTTGGCGAGCTTGATCGCCTCCGCGGGCGGGTACAGGCGGCTGCGGTCGATCGCCTCCGCCGCCTTCCGGTAAGCCTTGCTGTGCGGCATGGTTGCTTCTCTCCTGTGGTATCTGGCGGGCGCCGGGCCGGCGCCCTCCCACGAAGACCCGGGCGGGTCAGTCCTTGACGGCGATGCCCATCGACCGGGCGGTGCCGGCGATGATCTTCTCCGCGTGATCCAGGTCGTTGGCGTTCAGGTCGGCCATCTTCTTCTCGGCGATCTCACGCAACTGGGCGCGGGTGACCGAGCCGACCTTCTCGGTGTGCGGGACGCCGGAGCCCTTCTGCACGCCGGCGGCCTTGATCAGCAGCCGGGCGGCGGGCGGCGTCTTCAGCACGAAGGTGAAGGTCCGGTCCTCGTACACGCTGATCTCGGCCGGCACGATGTCACCGCGCTGCGACTCGGTCTGGCTGTTGTACGACTTGCAGAACTCCATGATGTTCACGCCGTGCTGGCCGAGCGCGGGGCCGACCGGCGGCGCCGGGGTGGCCTGGCCCGCCGGCAGCTGGAGCGTGAACGTCTTCACCAGCTTCTTCTTCGGAGGCATGTCTCTTCCTGGGCGATCGATGAATCGAGGGTTGCCGGCGGGCGCGCACGGTCAAGCGCGGCCGCGGGCCGACGGTCAAGGGTACCTGAGGCGGCGGGCGGGTGCCCCGCCAGCCTCGGGCTCAGCGCCGGTTCAGATCTTGGCGACCTGGTTGAAGTTCAGCTCGACGGGCGTCTCCCGACCGAAGATCGAGACCAGCACCTTGAGCTTCTGCTGATCGGCGTTGATCTCCGAGATCGTGGCCGGCAGCGACGCGAACGCCCCGTCGGTGACGGTGACCGAGTCGCCGACCTCGAAGTCGAGCACCTTGACCTCGGGCTTGGCCTTCTTGGTCTCGGCCTCGGCGGCCGGGGCCAGCCACTTGAGCACCTCGTCGAGGCTCAGCGGTGCCGGGCGGTCGGCCCGGTCGGTGGCGCCCACGAAGCCGGTCACGCCCGGGGTGTTGCGCACGCAGGAGTACGACTCGGGGGTCAGCTCCATGCGCACGAGGATGTAGCCCGGGAAGACCTTGTTCTGGACCTGAAGCCGCTTGCCGTTCTTGACCTCGACCTCTTCCCGGGTCGGCACCTCGACCTGGTAGATGAAGTCCTCCATGTCGAGGCTGGTGATCCGGCTCTCCAGGTTGGTCTTGACCTTGTTCTCGTAGCCGGCGTACGAGTGCACCACGAACCAGTCGCCTGGCGCGTAGCGCAGCTTCTGCCGCAGCTCGGTGACCGGGTCGAACTCCTCGTCCTCGGCGGCGGGCGCCGCGGGCTCGGCCGGCCGGGTGGCCTCGGCGGTCTGCTCGGCGGCCGCTGCCGACTCGTCGTCGGCCGCCGTCGCCACCGACGACTGCTCGGCCACGGTCTCGTCGTACTCAGGCACGCTCGCTCACTTCCATCACACTCTCGGCGGGTTCGAGGCCCGCCGGATCACTTCGGGTTGCCGAAGACGAACAGCACGCCCTTGGCGAACACGAGGTCCAGCACCGCAACCAGCGTCATCATGACCGCGATGAAGACGATGACCACCGA
Organism: Rhizomonospora bruguierae; assembly: GCF_018397995.1. GTDB lineage: Bacteria > Actinomycetota > Actinomycetes > Mycobacteriales > Micromonosporaceae > Rhizomonospora > Rhizomonospora bruguierae. Next base: position 88,913 of record NZ_BBQH01000022.1, on the reverse strand, counting down.
CGCATAGGTCAGCAGGTCCTTGCGGCTCGGCCAAATGACCTTACGCAGCTCGGCGACCACCTCGCGGAAGAACCGCCCGATCCGCCCGAACAGGCCGACCCGGGTCGTGTCCTTCTTCGTGCGGGCCTTCTCGTCGGCGGGCTCGGCCAGCTCCTTGGCGCGGGACTTGGTCGCCGTGCCGCCGCGGGAAACCGGCTCGTCGTCCTCGACATCTTCATCGACAGCGTCGTCGAGCACCTCGTCGTCGAAGTTCTCGTCGGCGGGGTCACTGCCGCGCCGCTTGCGGTCGGCCATGTCGCCCTCTTTCCTCCCGGATCGTGCTGTCTGGCCGGGATGGCTGGTCGCGGGGGTGGTATGTCGCCGGGTGCGCTCGCCACCGCGATGGCGACCGGGCGCTGGGCGGGAACCCAGCGCCGCCCGGGGCCGTCTGGCCTACGGCGCAGGGGCGACAGGACTCGAACCTGCAACCTGCGGTTTTGGAGACCGCTGCGCTGCCAATTGCGCCACACCCCTCTGAGGTGAAATCACCCCGCTCAGGCAGGCCGGAGCGGGGGGCAATCACCCCACGGCGGCTAAGTGTACGGGTACTAGGCCCGGATTCCCAATCCGGTCGGACGAATAGTCGCCCGCGCCTGCGCCAGCACCTTCTCGCCGCGGCACGTGGCGGTCAGGTCCAGCCGGACCAGCCCCGCCCCATCGACCTGTTTGACCACGGCAGACACCTCGACCTCGGTGCCCTCGTCGTCGTCCGGCACCGGGACCGGCCGGGTGAAGCGCGCCGAAAACTCGACCACCGCGTCCGGCGCGCCGGCCCAGGCGGTGACCGCGCGCACGGCCAGCGCCATGGTGTACATGCCGTGCGCGATGACGCCCGGCAGGCCCACCTTCATGGCCACCCGCTCGCTCCAGTGGATCGGGTTGAAGTCCCCCGACGCCCCCGCGTACCGGACCAGGTCGGCCCTGGTCACCCGGAACGTCTGCGGCGCCAGCCTGTTGCCCGCGCGCATCTCAGCCCTCCCCCCGGACCACCAGCTTGGACCACAGACTGACGACCGGCTCGCCGGCGGCGTCGGTCACGTCGGTGCGCATGGTCAGGAAGTCGTGCCCGCCCCGGGAGACGATCTCCTCCACGGTGTGCACCGCCACGAGTTCGTCGCCGGCCACGATCGGCCGGGTGTACGCGAACCGCTGGTCCCCGTGGACCACCCGGCTGTAGTCCAGGCCCAGTTCCGGGTCCCCGACCGAGAGCCGGTCCGTGGCGAGCGTCAGCACCACCGGGAAGGTGGGCGGGGCGATCACGTCCGCGTACCCGCGCGCCCGGGCCGCCGCCGGATCGTGGTGCTCCGGGTCGGTCAGCCCCACCGCGGTGGCGAACTCACGGATCTTCTCGCGCCCCACGGGGTAGGGCTCGGTCGGCGGGTAACTGCGGCCGACGAGTGACGGGTCCAAGGCCATGCCGCGAACCTACCGGCCGCCCCGCCGGGCGCCGAAGCGGCCCTCACGCCGGCGGAAAAGCCAGAAGGGCGGCGACCCGGTGGGTCGACCGCCCTGCGTGGCGACGCGAAGCCTCAGCGGGTCTCGCGGTGCGCGGTGTGCTTGCCGCAGCGGGGGCAGAACTTCTTCAGCTCGATGCGGTCCGGGTCGTTGCGGCGGTTCTTACGCGTGATGTAGTTGCGCTCCTTGCACTCCACACACGCCATCGTGATCTTCGGACGTACGTCGCTCGCCTTGGCCACGGCGGAGTGCCTTTCTCGATCAGGTTGGGTGGAACGTCGACTTACCAGCGTAGCCACTGTTCGCGTGAGCGTGCAAAGTGGCGCCGAGTCTGGTAGCGGTGGCCGGACTTGAACCGGCGACACAGCGATTATGAGCCGCTTGCTCTGCCATCTGAGCTACACCGCCGTGGACCGCCGTGCTGGTCCAGAGCCCCCTTACGGAATCGAACCGTAGACCTTCTCCTTACCATGGAGACGCTCTGCCGACTGAGCTAAGGGGGCGCGCTGCGCACTACGCAGAGCGGCGCGCAGAGGTAAGAGTACACGGCCCCCTCGGGTACGGGAAATCGGATCCTGGCCCCGGATGCACCGTCCCGGTCAGGGCACGGCGCGCAGCCGCCTGACCAGGCCCGCCGGGGTCGGCTCGGCCTCCGTCTGCACGCCGAACCACGCCTCCAGCCGCTCGAACGGCAGCGGGCGGCTGAACAGGAAGCCCTGCCCCACGTCGCAGCCGATCTCCCCGAGCAACTCCAGGCTCAGCTCGCTCTCCACGCCCTCGGCCACCACGGTCAGGCCGAAGTGCCGGGCCAGCCCCACCACCGCGCGCACGATCGCCAGGTCCCCCTCGTCCGTCGTCATGCCCTGGACGAACGTCTGGTCGATCTTGACCTCGTCGACCGGGAGGCGGCGCAGGAACGACAGCGACGAGTACCCGGTGCCGAAGTCGTCCACGGAGAGCCGGACGCCGATCTCGTGCAGCCGGTGCAGCGTCGGGATCGGCCGCTCCGCGTCGCCCACCACGCCGCTCTCGGTGATCTCGAAGGTGAGCTGCTGCGCCGGCACCCCGTACTCGGCCAGCAGGGCGGCCACCCGGTCCGGGAAGTCGGCATCGGTCAGCGTGCGGCCGGACAGGTTCACCGCGACCGACAGCGGCCGGCCGGCGTCACCCCAGCTGCGGCAGCGGCGCAGCCCCGCCTTGAGCACCGCCTCGGTCAGCTCGCCGAGCTGGCCGGTGTGCTCGGCCACGGCGACGAAGTCCTCCGGCGCCACCGACCCGTAGGTCGGGTGCTCCCAGCGGGCCAGGCACTCCACCCCGACCAGGCTGCGGTCGCACAGCGACACCTTCGGCTGGAAGTGCACCTCGATCTCACCGCCGTCCAGCGCCCGGCGCAGGTCCGCGGCCAGGCTCAGCCGGCGCACCGAGCGCGACTCCAGCGCCGGGTTGAACAGCTGCACCCGGGACGCCTGTGCCTTCGCGGCCTGGGTCGCCAGGTCGACCCGCTGCAACAGGGTCGCCGGCTCGGAGCCGTGGTCCGGGTGGATCGTCACCCCCACCGCGGTGTCCACGTCGATCGAGAGCGAGTCGAAGGTCATCGGCTCGCGTAACTGCTCCCGCAGCCGCCGGCCGACCTCCAGCGCCTCCTCGGCGCCCTCCGTCCGCAGCGTGACCACGAACTCGTCGCCGCCGACCCGACCGACCAGCGCCGCGGGGGCGGCCAGGCCCTTGAGCCGGCCTGCGACCTCGGTCAGCAGCTTGTCACCGGCCGAGTAGCCGAGCGAGTCGTTGACGTCCTGCATGCCGTCCACGTCGAACTGGAGCACCGCCACGACCTCGCCGGGCGCCCGGACCGCCACCGACTCCTCCAGCGCGGCGAGCACCCGGCGGCGGTTGGCCAGGCCGGTGAGGCTGTCGTGGTAGGCGTCGAAGCGCAGCCGGTCCACCAGCCGGGAGTTCTCCACCGCCACGGCGGCGTGCGCGGCGATCGTCTCCAGCAGCCGGGCGTCGGCCGGGGTGAAGTGCATGGCGTCGCCGAGCCGGCCGGCCACCTCCAGGCTGCCGATCACGGCGGAGCCGGCCTTCAACGGTACCGCGATGGCGTCCTTGACCTCGGCGGCGCGCAGTTCGGCGCGCAGGCCCTCCTCGCCCATCTTCAGGCCGACCGCGACGGTCTGGCCCGTCTCGAGCACCCGGCGGCGCAGCACGTCCGGCGTGCCGGTCACGTCGACCAGGCCGCGGTCGTCCTGCCGGGAGGAGAGCAGCACCTCCGGGTACCGGCCGATCGCGGGCAGCCAGAGCGTCGCGTACTCGGCCTGGAGCAGTTGCCGGACCCGGCCGAGCAGCACGTCGACGAGCGTGCCGTCGTGCGGGGTGTCGGCGATGGCGCGGGTCAGGTCGTAGATCTCGGTGAGCGTGCGGTGCTGCCGCAGGAACTTGGAGTACGAGCGGTAGACCACCACGAAGAAGGTGACCAGGACGGTCAGCGGGATGACCGACCACGCGCTTTCCGCCAGCACGATCAGGATGACCAGCGCGACCGTGGTGTTCACGACGCCGACCAGGATCGCCGGAACGACGATCTGGGTGAGTTCGCTCGGGGAGATCGTCCCCTGCACCAGGGCGATGACGCCGACCACGGTGACCGCCGTCACCACGAAGCCGACACTGACCGCCACGGCGAGGGTCAGCCAGGTGGACGGCTCGTCGGCGTGCATCGGGCCGTGCCAGTAGACGACGGCGCTGGCCAGCGCGGTGTACGCGGCCACGTTCGCCGTGTTGAAGCAGATCTTGACCAGCGAGACCTTGCGGTGGATCTGCGAAAGGATCGACGCCAGCAGACGGATCACCAGCAGCGTCACCGGCGGCAGGTAGAACAGCGCCAGCAGGAACGGGACGTCGACCAGGCTGGCGGTGAAGGAATGCCGCCGTACCTCGAGCCGCAGCGTGTTCGAGTGCGCCAGCGTCAGGACGACCAGGAACACGGCGGCCAGCGGCCAGCGACCGACCGGGTCCGCATGCTTGACCGCGATGGCCGCTGTCACGGCGCCGGCCAGCAAAGCCAGCGGCGCCGTGATCAGCCAGGAGAGTTCCTGCGGCCGATGGATTGGTCTCTTCGGCGCGGGCACGTCTCTCCCCTCAACGGCTCAGACCGCCAGGGTTCGACGGATTCCGAAAGTCGAGGGTCAGTTCCACTCGTTGAAGGCCGTGGCGACACCCGGAGTGGACCTCGCCGCACTGGCGGAGGCCGCGCTCACCCCAGCCAGCATCACACCGCTGCCGACGGCGGCCACGACGAGAGCCCGGGCCACCCATCGACCAAGCCTGCTCGCACGCATCTGCTTGCTCCTGTCCGTGAGTACATACAGGTATAGGGGTTGGATTGATGTTGCCACAGCAATCCCGCTCGGTACACCCCTGTACGGGCGAACCCGAGCCGTGGCATCGATAATCTCAGCCGAACGGCCAGGGACGGACCCGTTTGAACGCCGGCCGGGACTAGGGACGAAAGCTCGCATTCCGGCCCCGACGCCTGGCGGGCGCCACTACCGGCCCGCACATAGTAGCGGTTTCGGCGCCCCACGTTAAATGGCGCGCGTTTTGTCCTAGATCGACAGCATGCAATCCGGCGTCAGGTCGGCAGGCGATAACTCCATGCGGTCACATCCACGGCGCCCGTTGTGCCGAGGTCGAATCGTACCGGGTAGGTGGTTGTTTCGTCCCGATCCGTCGGAGCCACCCGCAAATATGCACCCTCGGCGGGATCCCCCGCGGTCACGGTGGCGGACCACGCGAGGACCGCCACCGCGGACCCACCGGGCTTGAGCGTGAGATCGGCCGGACCGAGGTCGCGCCCGAAGTAGGAGCTGCCGTGCCGCACCTCGACCGGCATCAGGGTCTGCCGGCCGTCCAGGATCGCCACGGACGGGTAGCCCCGCACCCGGTACGGCTTGGTGCCGCAGTTGAGCAGACGTAGCAGCATCCCCCGGTGCCCCAGGCCGGCCTCCACCGGCCCGTGGGTCACCATGGGCCGGTCGGTCGTGCAGGTCTGTGGTGCGACCGGGTCGGGCGGGGCGGTCGCCGGCGTGGGCGCCGTGACCGCCGGCGGCGTGACCGTGGGCGGGACAAGCCCCGTTCCGGTCGGCACCGTGCCGGGCTCGGCACACCCCGCCAGCACGAGACCCGCGGCTGCGGCGATCGCCGCGAGGGCGGCACGGAGAGGCGGTCGCATCGTCTGGATCATGCCATGCCGCCACCAACGAGGAGCCGACCGACGATTCGGCGCCGGGGTGGCGCTACCCGTTCCGCCTCCACCTCGACCCCGAGGAGCCGGCCTGGCCAGCACCGGGTCGTCATCCTCGGGCACGGCTTCACCGTTGGTTAACTACGCTCGCCCAGCGGCCTGCGCAACAAACTGCGCACCCAATTCGTGGCTGACCTGTTCGAACCTGGCGACACTCACCAGTTTCTGCAGGAGATTCGACTGCACGGTACGTACGCACCCGGTATCCCCGAGCAGGACGACCCGATCGAGAAGGGTGCTGTGCGCGACGATGCTGAGCCGGAGAAACCGGACCACCGTGTCGGCCGCGAATTGGCTCACCATGTCGGCGGAGGGCTTCAGGGCGACGAAACTCTGGAACCTCTCGTACACGCCTTCGGCCGCCTCGGACACGCTGGCGGTGGGCACCGCGCCGGCGGCCTCCATGCAGGCGGCTATCTGGTCCCGGTGCCGCTCACCCTCCTCCTTCAGCGCTCCTATCATCTGCGCCAGGTCGTCGCGATTGACCCGATGGAATGCGAAGTCGAGCAGGCGCAGGCCGGATGACTCGATATCACGCACCAGGCCCATCTCATACTTGACCAGTTCGTCAAAGGTATCAATGGGCACGCCTACCCCTCCGTTCAAAGGCCGGTCTGCGGCCGGTACCCCCGTGGGTGTGAGCAAAACCCTGGCCGCGGGCAAGCTCTCGTCCGTTGCGTGGTTCCGACGAGCCTGGCGCGGCACCGCTCGCGCGGTGGCTGAATGTCTGTTTTGCTCCGGGCAGCCGCCGCCCGGTCGGCGGCACATTTGACGAGATCTTGGTATCGACACGCCGATCTTTCGGCAGATCGGTACCAAGATCTGCGGCCGGCGCCGGTGCCGAGAGGCGGCGCCGCGGTAAGGGTCGGTGTTCCCTACGAGCGCGTGGAGACGAGGGCTACGAACCCGGCGAAGTCCATCGCGACGCGCGGCGGTCCGAACGCACCGCTGCCCTTGCCGTCCACGACTCAGCCGCCCTGCCCGAAGTAAGGCAACCGAAGTATGGACTCGACCGGTCAGGAGGGGCCTACCAGCGGGCGGCCGTGCAGCCTGGTCTCCTCGACCCAGCGCTGCGCCTGAGCGTTCGCCGCCGCACGGCCCGTCACCCAGACACAGTGGAGAACCGCATCGGGATCGTCGCCCGTGGGGTACGCGACCACCGGCCACCGCCCCGTCGACGCCCGCCAGGGCCACACGACGGCGGTCGCCACCAGCGCCGCGCCCACTTGAGCAGGTCCCACAGGATCGCTAGGACGAAGACGACGGTGTCGAATATCGGCTCGCCGCCGTCGCCATCCGGCACGACAACGCGAGGCCGCCAGGCCAGCCGCCGCCGCCCCACCCGCCACAGGACCCACGGCCCGGGCTCAGATCGCGACAGGATCACCACGCACCGCATGGTGCACCACGGCCTACTGGCGGCCTCCGGTCGGCCGGGCCCGGTCACGCTGAGGGATGCCCAGAACCTAGAAGACCTCGGGCTCTGCCCCGACTGCCCGACAAGGAGACCCGCCCAGCCTGCGTCCGGTTCCGCAGATTCGCTGCGGCACGGCCTGGCTAACACCGGGGAGCGTGGCAAGCAGGCCGTCGGCACCCTTGCGAACCGCCTGGTCTTGGTCATCGAGCAGCGTCGTAAGCACCGTTTGGAGGCCGGTGCGCTGAGGATCGGTCGAGTCAAGCCAGAGGCCGTAGCTGGTGGCGCTATAGAGGTAGTCACCGATCTCTGTCAAGTGAGTGTTGTCCTCCGCTGAGTGAGCTACATGCCAGGCTGCGGCGAACGGACGGAGCGCTGCGCTGTCGCCGCGCTTGATCAAGGCTTCCACAGTTTCCTGAACGGGAGAGGTGTCGTCGTCATCCAGCAGGAGCCCCACCAGCACCTGGTCAATGGCCTCTGATCCAGCGAACCGGCTCAACCCAGTGCCGGCACGCGCCCGCTCCTGGTAGTCATCCGACTTGGCCAGACGCAACAGTGTCTCGGCTATGTCCACCAACAGAAGCCTCCTCGGCGAGATGGCGGGCCGGATTGCACCGGCCCCACGCGCCCCGCCACCCCGTGCCAGTTGACGTCAGTCCACTCGCATGCCCGCTACGTGCCCGATGGCAGTCGATCAGGCGCAATGGCAGTCAACAACGGCAGCAGACAACAAAGGCCCTTGACCAGCGTTTCCGCAGGTCAAGGGCTTGCCGCTCCCTGGTGGCGGGTAGAGGATTCGAACCTCTGTAGCTTTCGCGACGGATTTACAGAGCGCCACGGACAGGCCGCTGACCAGCACAAACGCCGTTCAGCCCGAGCGTGACGACGCAGACACGACGCCGGCCCCGATTTCAGCCTCCAGCCCGTTCGATCAAAACGGCGGCTATCTCGCCCATGCTGGTAACCACCGCGCCCGCCCCGGCAAGCCGGAACGCGTCGACCTTTGCCGGCCGATTCGCGTAGCCGACCACCGCGACCCCGGCGGCGCGCGCTCCCTCAATGTCCGAGAGCGAGTCGCCGACCAGCACACACCGGCCCGCCGGCATGCCGATGGCACGCACGGCTTGCAGGATCGGTTCCGGGTTGGGCTTCATGCGGCCCGGCTCGGCGTACGCGCGGCCGACTACCGGAGTGACGTACCCGGCGAGCCGGTGCGCTGCGAGGTAGGCGGTCACCGCACCGGCCGAGTTGTTGCTGACCGCCGCCACCGGCATCCCGGCTTGCCGTGCCGCCACGATGACCTCCCGGCCGTACGGCGTTGGCTCGGCGGTCTCGACGGCCCGGCGCTCGGCCGCGCAGAGCGCATCCTCTACCGCCCGCATGATGCGGTGGTCACCGGCCGCGCCGGTACGGCGCAGCACTTCAAGCGGGTCCGGCTCGCTAGCCAGGTCGGGTGGTACGTCGACACCGTGCCGCCGCAGCACGTCGACCAGTTCGGCCGCGACCTGTGGCGCGGGATAGCCAGCGAAGATGCGGCACACCGGTCCGTCGAAGTCGAGCAGCACCGCGCCGACCTCGCCCAGCAGTCGGCCGAGGTCGGCGTTCATCCGTCGTACCGGTAGGCGATGGTCGACCACATCGAGTCGAACCACTGGCGGGACGCCTCTACGAACTGCGTGCCATGAGAGGCGTCGTCGTCGGTCACGGCGTAGTGGAACAGCGGCACATCCTTACCCATCAGGTCGTAGATCGCCATGGGCTCGCCCTTGATCGAGACGGTGCGCTCTACAACCGGATAGAAGCCGTAGAAGACCTCTTCGCCGTTCAGGATGTAGAGCTTGAACAGCGGGGACGCCCGGTGCATCCGCACCTCAACCGTGGTCGACCGGATTAGGCCGAGGTCGCCCAGCTCGGTGACCTGATCGATGACGCCGTCTGCCGCCCGCCGGGTGATCCGCTCCGCACGCTCACGTACCGCCAGGTCATCGGCCTGCGTCTCGGCCCTCGACGGCAGCGCCATCGGCACCGTCATGTCGGAGATCAGGACTCGCACGGCGATCGTCTCTGGCGCGAGCCGGCCGACGCGCACCTTGTCGAGCGCTTCGGCGAGCGCGTCTCGCAGCGTCTCGCCCGAGAATCCGGCGAAGTCGATCGTGACGTGGGGCCGCTCGAACGCCGCTTCGATGTGCGGTCGCAGCTCAACGGCTCGCTGCGTCTGCGCCCGGACGAAGGCACCACTGCCCTGCCGGGACACGATCAGTCGCTCGGCCCTTAGCAGCTCCAAGGCTCGTTTGACTGTCTCCCGCGCCACTCCGTAACGGGTCGCTAGCTCGGGCTGCGACGGCAGCTTGTCGCCCGGGGCGAGCCGGCGCGTGAGGATGGCCGCGCGCAGCTTGTTCGCAATCTGTTGCGACGCCTGTTTCGGGTCGTCGGGATCTAGCTGGCCGAGGAAGTCAAGGTTCTCACTCACCCGCCCACGGTAGCGCTGACTAGCCAAGTAAGGAAAGTTTGCCGCAATCTCTTGACCTGACTAGCCAGGCCGCCCTACGGTCATCTCGTTGGACCTGGCTAGCCAGGAACGACAAGCCGGGCGGAAGCCGGGGAAGGTGGCGCATTGCGCTGCGCGCCCACGGGCCGGTCGTGTGGTCGTTAGTTGAGAACTTCACAGCAGAAGCGCCGCGTAGATCCGTCTGCGGCATCCCCGCCTTGAGCCACACGGTGGTCAACCCCGGTAGATCCCGGGCGAGCGGGGCGAGCGGGCCGGGTCTTGGCGCGCGGTTTGGGCTTCTGCCTCTTCTTCCTGTTCGTCCCGGGGTGCGGCCGGTCTGGTCGCACCCCCGGGGCTTCCCCCACTTCATCGACTTTCCCCGGAGGTTTCCCGTGAGGAAGCACCTCGTTCCCGTCATCGCCGAGCCGACCGCCGCCGACCTGGCCGCGATCGAGTCGGAGTGGCCACTGATCGCGGCCGAGCTGGACGTGCTCGACGCCGAGATCACCCTGATCTACGCCGAGGACCACGGCGGCCCGACCGTGCTGGACTGGCGGCGGTTGCGCCGAGCTGAGTCCCGGGTCACCCGCGCCGCCGCCGACCTGGCCACCGGCACCGCCGGCCCGCGCCGCGCGGCCTGATGTCCCGCATCCGGGCCGCCTTCCACGATCCGGACGGGACAACGTTCGGCATCCCCACCTACTGGTGGCGGGGTGCCCCGCCCGGCTACGCCACCCGCCGCCAACTGACCGCCGCCGGGCTGCGCCCCGGTGGTCAGCCGGTCGCCGCTCAGGTGCTCTGGCGCGGTGTCGGCGGCACCCGGGCCGCCTACCTGTACCGGGTTGATCTGGCCCGGCCGAAGCGCACCGCCACCCCCGCCCAGCGCGCCGCCATCGGCAAGGCGCTGACCGCCCGCCGGACGTGCCGGACCTGCCGGCAGGTGCGCGGCTACTACATCCCGCGCTCGCTCGGCGAGTGCCTGACCTGCGCAACGGAGGTTGCCGCATGACCCCCCGCACCTACACCGACCCGAGCGTCCTGGCCGGCATCGCCGCCGGGGCGTCGTGGGCTGACCCGACCATGAACCCCGCCGCCATCGACTGGACCCCCCGGCGGGCCGCCGCCGCGATCCCGTTCCCGCTGGTCGACGGCCGCCCGGTCAACCCGTACGCGCCGACCGGCATCCGCTACGGCCGCAACGAACTCGGCCACTGGGGCGAGCAGCAGTGCGCCGACGCGATCGTCACCGCCACCACCGACCACGGGCGGTGGCTACTGCTGGTCGAGCGCAGCGACGGGCACGGGTGGGCACTGCCCGGCGGCTACGTCGACCCGGGCGAGGACCCGACCGACGCCGCGTTCCGGGAACTGGCCGAGGAAACCGGCTTGTTCGAACAGTTTTCCTGCGCCGACGAGACGCTGCCGGCCCGCTACGTGCCCGACCCCCGCGCCTCGGATGAGGCGTGGATGGTCACCACCCCGGTCCGCATCAACCTCGGTGACGGGTGGAACGTCCTGCCCCCCGTGGAGGGCCGCGACGACGCCCGCCGCGCCGTGTGGGTGCCGGCTGTCGACTACGCGTGCGTGACCCGCCACCTGGCCGAGGTCTACAGCGGCACCGTCTTCCCCGCCCACCGCGATCTGCTCGCCGACGTTCTCAACGACTGACCGGAGGTCACCCCTGATGAGTTCCCGTATCTCTGGCCGTGGATGGGCCTACTTCGGCGCGATCCTCGGCGGCGCGGTGTCGATCGCCGCGAACGTCGCCCACTCCTACGTCCCCCCGACCCCGGCCGAGGGTGCGCCGCCGGTCCCGGCGGACTGGACGCCGCAGCCCGGCGCGGTGGTCGGCGCGATCTTCTGGCCGGTGGCCCTGTTCGTCGCCGTGGAGATCCTGGCCCGGGTCGCCTGGCCGTCCGGCCGCCGCTGGTCGGCGCTGCGCTTCGGTGGTCTGGTGCCGGTGGCCACGGTCGCCGCGATCGTCTCGTACAAGCACCTTTCCGGGCTGCTCACCTTCTACGGCGAGGACGCGCTGACCGCGATGATCGGCCCCCTGGCCGTGGACGGGCTGATGGTCATGGCGACCGGCGCTCTCCTGGCAACCGGCATCCGCGCCCACGCCACCACGGCAACCGAAACGGTGCCCGTGCCGGCCCCCGAGGTGATCGAACCGGCAAGCCCGACCGTGCCGGAAACCACGCCGGTCCCGGTGATCGAACCGGCAAGCACCCCCGACCCGACCCCGGTGCCGGAGGTGGACGACCGTTCCCGCCGCACCGCCGCCCGAAAGGCGTACCGGCACAGCGTCACGGCCGGCACCCCGATGTCCGGTGCCGCCCTCGGCCGCCAGTTCGACATGTCCGAGCGGTGGGGCCGCGACCGGGTGAACGAGGTCCGCGCCGCCGCCGCAAAGACCGCCGCCCGCCGCACCGCCGACACCCTGGCCGAGCTTCCCGCCGCCGCCTAGCCCCGCCCGGCGGCACGGCTACCGGCTCGCAACCTGCGCCGTGCCGCCGGCCCTCCGATCAGCCGCAAGGACCCACCGGGGGAGCACCCATCATCCCCCGACCACCCACCCCACCCACAACCCGAAGGGAGCCCCACTGTGGGCCGCACCAACCGCGCATCCGGCAACGACCGGGTCGTCGTGCAAGCCGGCCAGATCACCGGCCGCCGCGACACCAGCAAGCCCGCCAAGGACACCCCGCCGGCCGACGACAAGCCGGCCCGGGTCGAGAACACCGTCACCGGCAACGCCCGCGTCGGCATCCAGGCCGACACCGTGACCGGCCCGATTCACATCCGCTTCTGACCCTGCCCATGCCCGGCGGCGCGGCCCCTGGCGACCAACCTGCGCCGCGCCGCCGGCCCCCTGCCGATCTCCCGACCGTTGGAGGAACCCCCATCATGACGTCCCCCCGAGACGATGACCGTTTCGACTGGCACGCCGCCGAGCGTGACCTGACCGACTCCACCGCCGGCCCGGATGCCGAGGTGGTGGATCTGGACGATGCCCGCGCCCGCCGGGCACCCCGGCCGCGTCCGCCGGCCGGTGGCACCCACTTCGATATGCCGCTGGATGAGACGGCGCAGACGGGCGGGATGCTGGTCGACCCGCCGCCGGCCGCGCCGAACGGGCGGCGGTCGATCATCCCGTCCGGCTGGTCGGGGTGGCAGAACATCAAGCACAGCGCGCGGCAGGCCGCCGAGCTGGCCGCCTACCGCGCCGGTTTCCACGCGGTACGCGCCCCCTGGTACGCGACGCAGGGCGCGTTCTGGGCGACGGTCGGGGCGTTCCGGCTGACCGGCCGCCAGTTGCGGTGGTGGTGGGTGGCCGAGCAGACCGGGTTGCGGCAGGCCGCCGCCGACGCGAACGACCCGGCGATGTGGCACAAGCTTCACCGCGAGGTGAAGGCCACCCGCGCGTGGCGCGGCCTGGTCCTGACCGCCGAGGCCGTAACCCTGGCGGTCGGTGCTCCGATCGCGTGGGCGACCGCCCCGTGGTGGGCGCTCGCGGCCGGCGCCGGCACGGCGGTGGCGTACCTGGCGCACGTCGGGCGGCCGGATGACCGGCCGATCATCACTCCGGCGACGGTGGCGGGGCGGTTCCGGCGGGTCAACCCGGACATCATCCTGCGCGCCTACTACGCCGCCGGCCTCGGCCACCCGGACAAGCCCCACCAGCGGGTGGAGTTCGGCTCCACGATGGCCCGCGACGTCTCCGGCACCGGGTCGCAGGTGTCGATTGACCTGCCGTACGGCAAGACGTTCGACGACGCGGTGAAAGCCCGCGGTTCGATCGCCTCGGGTCTGGACGTGGCGGTGTCGCAGGTGTTCATCACCCGCGATCCCAGCTCGCACCGCCGGCACACGCTGTGGGTCGCCGACCGTGACCCGCTCGCGGTGGGGGCGGGCCGCACGCCGCTGCTGCGCTGCAAGCCGACCGACATTTGGCAGCCGGCCCCGTTCGGGCTGGACGAGCGCGGCAACAAGGTCGCCGTTGACCTGATGTGGAACAGCATCCTGATCGGTGCGCAGCCCCGGCAGGGCAAGACGTTCGCCGCCCGCTCCCTCGCGTTGTACGCCGCTCTGGACCCGTACGTGAAGCTGACCGTCCTGGACGGCGGCGGCAAGCCGGACTGGCGCAAGTTCTCCCTGGTCGCCGACCGGTACGCGTTCGGGCTGGCGATGACCCGCGACGGCGACCCGGCCGAGATCGTGTTGGAAGCGTTGCGGGAGATCAAGGCCGACGTGCAGGACCGCTACGAGCGGCTGTCGAAGCTGCCCGTGGATGTCTGCCCGGAAGGCAAGCTGACCCGCGAGATCGCCCGTGACCCGAAGTACGGGATGCCGGTGCGGGCCGTGTTCCTGGACGAGTTCCAGGAGTATTTCGACCTCGGCGAGATCAGCAAGGAAATCGCGTCCCTGCTGGTCTACCTGGTCAAGGTCGCCCCGGCGGCCGGGGTGATGTTCGTTGACGCCACCCAACGCCCCTCGGGCGTGGGCGGCGGGCAGGTCGCCACCCAGTTCATCAGCTTCCGCGACAACCACCAGGTGCGGTTCTCCCTGCGCACCGGCTCGTGGAACGTGTCCGACCTCGTGTTGGGGGCCGGCGCGAACTCCGAGGGCTACGACTCGTCCACGCTGCTGCCCAGCTACAAGGGCGTCGGCATCCTGCGCGGCGCATCGGATGCCACCCCGACCGTGCGGACGTACCTCGCCGACGCCGACGACGCGGAGAAGATCCTCTTGGCCGCGCGGAAGCTGCGCGAGCAGGCCGGCACCCTGACCGGGATGGCGGCCGGGGAGGACATCGCCCGCGTCTCGCGGGACGTGCTCGCCGACGTTCGCAGCGTGATCGAGCGCGGCGAGACCGGCGCGCAGTGGGAAGAGATCGCGGCCCGCCTCGCCGCCCGGCTGCCCGAGGCGTACGCGGACGTGACCGCCGAATCGATCTCCGCTCAGGTCCGCGCGTTCGGTGTACCCAGCGTTGATGTCAAGCGCTCCGGCAGGGCACTCAAGGGAGCCAAGGCCGACGCCATCGACGCCGCGATCGCCCGCCGCAAGGCCGCGTAGCCGGTCGCGGCCCGCCCGCGACCGGTCGCGTCCACGCGACCCGACCCGCGACCGGCCTGGTCAGGACAGACATTGGCCGGTCGCGGGTCGCCCCAACCTCGCCTTTAGCCCGGAAAACGCCTCGGGAGGCCCCACCGTGCCCACCCTCGCCGCGACCGCAACCCAAGCCGGCAGCGCTGCCGGCATGATCATCCTGATCCTCACCATCGTCACACTCGGTTACCTCACCGCGTGCATGATCAGGCCGTTCCGGCGGTGCCGCCGCTGCAACGGCACCGGCAGCCGCCGCTCCCTGATCCTGCGCGCCGGCCGCACCTGCCGCCGCTGCGACGGCCACGGAGAACACCTCCGAACCGGCCGCGTCGCCATCAACTACCTCCGCGAACTCCACGACAAGGGAACCCCCCGATGAACCGCCGCACCGGCCGCGCCGGTCACACCGACTGGTGCGGCCGGGACCACCGCTGCAACCTCGGCGAACACCGATCCGAGGAAATCGTGGTCGACATCGCCGGCCGCGCCCGCGCCGTCCTCGTTCGTGTCCGCACCGCCGCCGGCCGGGAGCACGCCGAGGTGCGCGTCAGGGTCGCCCTGGCCCCGACCGAGCTGGCCGCCCGCCGGCAGTTGGTCGGACTGCTCGGCGACCTGCGGCACACCGTCACCCGCGCCGCCATCGCCGCCCGGCCCCGACCCGGGCGGGCCGCCTGATGCCCGCCGCGCGACGCGACGGGGCATCGCCCCGTGACCCGCGTCTGTCCGGCTTGGAGATCTGGCTGACCGGCACGCCGGCCGAGCTGGACGCCGCTGCCGCTGCTCTGGCCGCTGTCGGTCACCTCACCCAACGCGGCACCCGCCGGCCGCTGACCGGTGCCGACACCGGCCGGCACCGGCTGTACCTGCGGCTCAACGTCGCCACCACCGCCGACCGGCCCCGCCCGGCCGCCGACACCACTGATGCCGGAGGCGCGCTGATCGACCTGGCCGCCGCCCGCGCCCGTCGCACCGCCTGAACAGGAGACAACACCGTGTCTGACCTGCTCACCATCGCACTCACCCACGCCGAACACGGCTGGCACGTCTTCCCGCTCCGACCCGACGACAAGCGACCCGCGTTCCCCGACCACCCCACTGACCAGTGCACCGGCCGCGACCCCCGCTGCCGGGCCGCTGGCCGGCACCTCGGGTGGGAAGCCCGCGCCACCACCGATCCCGACCGCATCCGCCGGGCATGGTCGGCCCGGCCCTACGGCATCGGCATCGCGTGCGGCCCGTCGCTGCTGGTGGTGGTCGACCTGGACGTCCCCAAGGACGACACCAACGGCCCGACCGGGCTGGACACCCTCA
The DNA here is from genome assembly GCF_018397995.1 of Rhizomonospora bruguierae. Lineage (GTDB taxonomy): Bacteria > Actinomycetota > Actinomycetes > Mycobacteriales > Micromonosporaceae > Rhizomonospora > Rhizomonospora bruguierae. Next base: position 72,797 of record NZ_BBQH01000022.1, on the reverse strand, counting down.
CCGACCTGGCCGGCCGGCACGGGGCCGGCATCGAGCCGACCTACACCGTGAGCACCGGGCGGGGTGGCACTCACCTCTACTACCAGCACCCGGCCACCGGCCCCGACCTGCGCAACACGGCCGGGACGCTTGGGCCGATGGTCGACACCCGCGCTCACGGCGGCTACGTCGTCGCCGCCGGCTCAACCGTTGCCGGACGGCCGTACGTGGTCGACCTGGACACCGACCCGGCCCCGCTGCCCCGGTGGCTGGCCGGGCCGCTCACCCCCGCGCCGCTGCCACCGCAGCAGCGGGTGGTGGTCGACCTGCCCGCCAACCGCAGCGGGGCGTACGTGCGGGCCGCCATCGACCGCGAGGTGGCACGGGTGGTCACCGCCGCCTCGGGCGAGCGCAACCGCACGCTCTACATCGCCGCTGTGGCGCTCGGCCAGTTGGTGGCCGGTGGCGCGCTCACCGAGGACGACGCCCAAGCCCTGCTGGAACAGGCAGGCGTTGACGCCGGGCTGCGCACCACCGAGGCATTCCGCACCGTCCGATCCGGCCTCGCTGCTGGTGCCCGTCGACCGAGGCAGGTGGCCGCATGAGCGCCGCCCGTCTGCACCTGGTCACCGACCACCAGGCAGCCACCGGAGAGGAAACCCCGGGCGGCCCGCTGTGGGATGTTCCAGTGCCCTTGACCGGCCCCACCGCCGCGCCGCCGCCGTTCCCGGTCGACGTGTTCCCCCGCTGGCTCGGCGACATGGTGACCGGCGTGGCCCGGTTCACCCAGACCGACCCGGCCATGGCCGGCACCCTCGCCGTGGCCAGCCTCTCGGCGTGCGCGGGCGGCCGGCTGGAAGTCGAGCCGGTAGCCGGGTGGCGGGAGCCGGTGAACGTGTTCGCCGCCGTCATCGCCGGCCCCGGCGAACGCAAGAGCCCAGTCCACCGAGCCATGACCGCGCCCCTGTTCGCGGCACAGTCGACGCTCGCCGACGCCATGCGGCCGAGGATCGCCGAAGCCGCCGCCCTACGGGACATCGCCGACCGGCAAGCCGAGCAGGCCAAAGCCCAAGCGGCGAAGGCCACCGACCCCGGCAAGCGCGACGATGCAGCGGCCGAGGCGGTGGCCGCCGCCATCGCCGCCGAGGCCATCACCGTGCCCGGCCTGCCGAAACTCATCACGGACGACGCCACCCCGGAAGCGCTCATCAGCCTCATGGCCGCCAACGGTGGACGCATGGCGATCATCTCGGATGAAGGCGGGATCTTCGACACCCTCGCCGGCCGCTACTCCGGTGCCCCGAACCTTGACCCCTACCTGAAAGGCCACGCGGGGCAGCCGATGAGCAACGAACGGACCACCCGTGAAGGTGCCTCCATCGACAAGCCTGCGCTGACCGTGTGCGTGATGGCGCAACCGGTCGTGCTGCGCCAGTTCGGCGGAAACGCCGGGCTCGCCGGCCGTGGCCTGCCGGCACGGTTCCTGTTCGCGCTCCCGGTGTCGATGGCCGGCTACCGGGCCGTCGACACGCTGCCGGTGCCCGAGCAGGTGGCCGCCGGCTACCGGCACCGGATACACGACCTGGCCGCCACGTTCGCCGAGTGGGAAGACCCGGCGGTGGTCGTGCTCACCGAGGAAGCCGGCACGGTGCGGCGGGCCGCCGCCGAGCAGGTGGAAGCCGAGCTACGGCCCGGCGGGAGCCTGCACGACATGCGGGAATGGGGCAACAAGCTGTCCGGTGCCACGCTGCGGCTGGCCGGCCTGTTGCACGTCGCCCACCACCCCGCCGACGCGTGGCGTCGCCCGATCGACGCCGACCGGATGGCCGACGCCGTGAGGCTGGCGGAGTTCTTCGCCGCCCACTACCGCGCCGCCATGGCCACCATCACCGCCGACGCCGCCACCGAAACCGCGCGCCGTGTCCTGGCCATCGTCACCGCCAAGGGCATGAGCGCCTTCACCCGCCGGGAACTGCACCGCCGCTGTCACCGGCAACTGCCCCGCGCCGCCGACGTGGCGAACGTGCTGGACGTCCTCACCGCCCACGGCTGGGTCAGGGCCACCGAGACCGGCGGGTACGAAGTCCACCCCCGCGCCGCCGACCTCACCGCCGAGGGCGGTGACAGCGGTGACACGGTGACAACTCCGCCCGCCGGCCACGTTTCCGCAGCTCACACCACCTGAACCGCTGTCACCACCCCCCGGTGACAGGCCGGTGACAGCGGTGACACCCCCGGACGGCTGTCACCGCTGTCACCACCTGTCACCACCACCCGGTGACAACACAAAACCCCGGCTGACCAGCACGAACACCCGTCCGACCACCCGACTGTCACCGTGTCACCGCCTCCCGGCCCCTTCCCGACCGCGTCCGGACCACCGACCGCCAGCCGACACCCAGAAACGGCCCGCTGAGAGCCGCACAGACAGTTCGGCCCTATGCCTTACCCCAACCCTGCCCGGATCTTGCGTCTCCGTGGCTCTCAGAGGGCCGCTCTAAGCCGTTCTGCCGCACCGCCTACCCCACCCTCCACAAGTGACCAGCACCCACCGGAAGGCACCCACGATGCGAATCAGGCTGCACGGCACACCCGCTGAAACAGCCGCAGCGCTCGCCGCCATCGCCCAAGTGCTGCACATCCGCTCCGTCTCCCGGCCCTCCCCCGACCGCCGATCCCCGATGTTCCAGCGCATCTACCTCGACGCCGCCCCGAGGGAGGACACCCGCCCATGACCGCCGCCCGCCGCACCCCGACCGGGAACCTGCTCACCCTCGCCGAAGTCCTGGACGAACTCCGCGTGCCCCGGTCGACATTCTTCCGCTGGAAGGCCACCGGCCGCGCCCCCCGAACCATCAAGTACCCCAACGGCAGCCTGTACGTCCGCCGCCGTGACCTGGACAACTGGATCGACGACCATGAAGAGGCAGCATGAGCAGCTACGACGTACGGGTGTGGAGCATCCTCCCAAACCGCAGCCAGAAAAAGGCCAGCTACTCCGTTCGCTGGTTCGTCGCGAAGAAGCCGTTCCGGAAGACCTACGCGACGCGGGCGCTCGCCGAAAGCTTCCGTGCCAAGCTGATCGTTGCGCAGCGGGAAGGCGTTGCGTTCGATGAGGTCAGCGGCCTGCCCGAGCCGATGGCGCGAGCGCTCAACACCCGGTCGTGGTACGAGCACGCCGTTGCCTACGTCGACATGAAGTGGCCCCGCGCGTCGGCAAAGCACCGCAAGGGGATCGCCGAGACGTTGGCGACCGTCACCCCGGCACTGCTCGCGACCGACCGGGGCGTGCCCAGCGACAAGGCGCTACGTGCCGCGCTCTACGGGTGGGTGTTCAACAAGGCCCGCCGCGACGCTGGGGAGCCACCTCCCGACCACGCCGCCGCCGTGCGCTGGCTCATGGCCAACACCGTCGACCTGGCCGCGCTCGCCGACGCCGCGTTGGTGCGGAAGGCGCTCGACACGCTTGCCCTGCGGATGGACGGTGCCGCCGCGTCGGCCAGCACGATCGCCCGCAAGCGGGCCGTCTTCTCCGGGGCGTTGAAGTACGCCGTTGAGCTGCGGCTACTCGACGCGCACCCGATGTCTCTGGTGAGCTGGACCGCGCCGAAGACGGCCGATGAGGTCGACCGGGGGGCGGTGGTTAATCCCGATCAGGCGCGAGCGCTGCTCGCCGAGGTGGGGCGCTCCGTGCCCGAGTTGGAAGCGTTCTTCGGTTGCATGTACTACGCCGCTCTGCGCCCCGAAGAGGTGCTTCACCTGCGGGAAGACGAGTACGAGCGGCCCGCTCGACGTGGGGGGTGGGGCGTACTGCACCTCACCGGCTCGACGGTGGCCGTCGGCCGCGATTGGGGCGACGGAGACGACACCACCGAAGATCGAGAGTTGAAGCACCGCGCCAAGGCGGCCACGAGGGACGTTCCGGTGCCGCCGCCGCTCGTGCGGCTGCTCGACCACCACGTCAAGGAGTACCCGCCCGGATCGAACGGCAAGCTGTTCGTGACCCGGCGCGGCCCCGGTGGGCGATACGTGCCCACCGCCGGCCAGCCCATCCCGAACAACACCTACGGGAAGGCATGGCGGGACGCACGGACAAAGGTGCTCACGGCGGCTCAGCAGCGCTCGCCGCTGGCCCGCCGTCCCTACGACCTGCGCCACGCGGCCGTGTCGCTCTGGCTCAACGCCGGAGTACCGGCTACCCAGGTCGCCGAGTGGGCCGGGCACAGCGTGAACGTCCTCATGCGGGTCTACGCGAAGTGCGTCTACGGCCAGGAGGAAGCCGCCCGCCGCCGGATCGAGGCCGCGCTAGGAGGTGCGGAAAACGCCGACGCGAATACGACGCGACCGGCGAGATCGAACGAGCCAGAGCGGGACTGAGCGAGACTCACGAAAGAGGCCCCTGACCGGCGTTCTCGCTGGTCAGGGGCCTCTTTGTGCACCTGGTGGCGGGTAGAGGATTCGAACCTCTGTAGCTTTCGCGACGGATTTACAGTCCGCTCCCATTGGCCGCTCGGGCAACCCGCCTGGGATACCGCCGCGCGTACGCAGCAGCGGAAGCAAGGATAGCGGCATGAGGGGGTCCGGGTGCAACCGGGTACCGTCGGCATGTTGTTAGGGACCACAGACCACACACGAAGCGCCGGGAGTTCGAGCATGGCCGCCAATCCTTCGTTCGACATCGTCAGCAAGGTGGACCGGCAGGAGGTGGACAACGCCCTGCGGCAGACCGAGAAGGAGCTGTCGACGCGGTTCGACTTCCGGGGGACCGGGGCGGAGATCGCCTGGTCGGGCGAGACCGGGGTGACGGTGCGGGCGGAGACTGAGGACCGGGTGCGAGCGGCCCTGGACGTGTTCAAGGAGAAGCTGGTCAAGCGGCAGATTTCGCTGAAGTCGCTGGATGCCGGGGAGCCGCAGCAGTCCGGGAAGGGCTACAAGGTCGACGCGACGGTCATCCAGGGGATCGACTCGGAGAAGGCGAAGGCGATCAGCAAGAAGATCCGCGACGAGGGGCCCAAGGGCGTCCAGGCGCAGATCCAGGGCGACCAACTTCGGGTCACCGGGAAGAAGAAGGACGACCTGCAGGCGGTGATAGCGCTGCTGAAGCAGGAGGACTTCGGGGTGGCCCTCCAGTTCACGAACTACCGCTGAGCCGGGGACGGTGGGGGCCGCGCCGGGTGAACCGGCGCGGCCCTTGGTGTGCAGGGGTTCAGCGGTACTGGATCGGCCCGGCGTTCATCGCCATCCGCTCCAGCCGCGCGATGCGCTGCTCCATCGGGGGGTGGGTGGAGAAGAGGGCGGCGATGCCGCTGGGGCGCAGCGGGTTGGCGATCATCAGGTGGGCGCTGCTGGCGAGGGTGCCGTCGGCGGGCAGCGGGTGCATGCGGGTGCCGGCGCTGATCTTCCGCAGCGCGCTGGCCAGCGCCAGCGGGTCGTTGGTGAGCTGGGCGCCGGACTGGTCGGCCTGGTACTCGCGGCTGCGGCTGATGGCCAGCTGGATGATGGTGGCGGCCAGCGGGCCAAGGATCAGCATGAGCAGGATGGCGCCCATGTTGGGGCCGTCCTCGTCGTTGCTGCCGAGCGGGATGAACCACGCCAGGTTCGCCAGCATGGTGATGATGCCGGCGAGGGCGGCGGCCACGCTGGAGATGAGGATGTCCCGGTTGTAGACGTGGGACAGTTCGTGGCCGATGACGGCGCGCAGTTCGCGGTAGTCGAGGACCTGGACGATGCCCTGGGTCACGGCGACCGCGGCGTGCTGCGGGTTGCGGCCGGTGGCAAACGCGTTCGGTTGCATGGTGGGGCTGACGTAGAGCCGGGGCATGGGCTGCCCGGCCTGGGTCGCCAGTTCTCGGACCATCCGGTGCAGCTCGGGGAACTGCGCCTCGCTGACCGGCTGGGCGGCCATCGACCGCAGGGCGAGCTTGTCGGACCAGAAGTAGCTGGTCGCGTTCATGACCAGCGAGAGGATCACGGCGATGACCAGTCCGGAGCTGCCGCCGAACCAGTAACCGACCGCGAGGATGAGCGCGGTGAGCAGCCCCAACAGGGCCGCCGTCTTGAGACCGTTTCGATGGCTGTGCACGTCGACTCCTTCGGCGGGGAAAATCAGTCGATTCCCGTAACCGTGTCAACGTGGTGTTACCCCATGCTCATCCGACCAAAGGCTGAGAGTTTGCTGTAAATGCGCTAGCGCCCGGCAAACGCGAGCACGATTTGCGGGGCAAAGCCGACAAGCACGGCCAGAAGGGCGGTGGTGCCGACCGCCGCGGCGACCGGCCAGGCCGGCCGGGTGGACGGCGGCTCGACGGCGTGCGGCTCGGCGGGGCTCGGGGCGGTGGCGGGCAGGGCGGCGGGGCGCGGGTCGGCGGGCGCGTAGAGGAGAGCGGCCACGCGGACGTAGTACGCCAGGCCGATCACCGCGTTCAGGGCCACGATCACGGCCAGCCAGCCGGCGCCGCCGGCGAGCAGGGCGCGGACCACCGCCACCTTGGCGAACAGCCCGGCCAGCCCCGGCGGCAGGCCGGCGAGACCGACCAGGGCCAGCACCAGCGCGGCACCGACCCACGGGGACCTGCGGGCGGCGGCGCGGTAGTCGGCCAGGTCGCCGCCGTCGGCGTCCGGCGGGCGCAGCGCGGTCACCGCCGCGAACGCGCCCAACTCCATCACCACGTAGAAGACGGTGTACGCGATGGCCGCCGCGACCGCCGCGGCGAGGGCGTCACCGGTGCGGCCCGCCGCGGCGGCGAAGGCGCCGAACGGGGCGAGGATGTAGCCGGCCTGGGCGACCGAGGACCAGGCGAGCAGCCGCACCATCCGGCGCTGGCGCAGGGCCACCAGGTTGCCGACGGTCATGGTCAGGACCGCGAGGGCGGCGAGCACCGGGCCGGCCACGTCCAGCGCGGGGCGGAACGCGCCGGTCACCACGGCCAGGATGGCGACCACGCCGCCCACCTTGGAGGCGGTGGACAGGTACGCGGCGACGGGCAGCGGGGCACCGTCGTAGGTGGCGGGCGCCCAGGCGTGGAACGGCACCGCCGCGACCTTGAACGCCAGCCCCGCCAGCACCAGCACCACGCCGACCCGGGTCAGCGGGAGCAGCGGGGCGGGCGGGCCGTCGGCGAGGGTGGCGGCGAGCGGAGCGAACCGGACCGCCCCGGTGCCGGCGTAGAGCAGGGCCGCACCGAGCAGGGTCACGCTGGTCGCCACGACGCTGACCACGAAGAACGTGACGGCGGCGTCGGCACTGGGAGCCATGGCACCGGCCGCCGTGCGGCGGCGCAGCCCCACCAGGATGTACAGCGGCAGGGTCAGCGTCTCCAGCGCCACGATCAGCAGGATCAGGTCCCGCGCGCCGGCCAGCGCGACGCCGCCCGTCATCGAGCAGGCGAGCAGGAAGCAGTACTCGCCCGGCGGTACCGCCCCGGCGCGCAGGTGACCGGCGGAGAGCCCGAGCACGCCGAGCGCCAGCAGCGCGAACAGGGCCGCGACCAGGGCCGCCCGGTCGTCGAGGACGTACGAGCAGCCGCCCGCGCCGCAGAAGGTGCCCCGAGCGGGACCGCGTGCGGCCAGCGCCGCCGCGACGGCGGTGGCCGCCGCACCCAGCACGCCCGAGAGCAGAACCGCGCCCGGGCGGGCCAGCAGCAACTCCACCAGCAGGACGAGCACCGCCGTGGCGCCGGCCAGGTACGCCGGGAGCAGGGCGACGTGATCGATCATCGGGCCACCCACTCCGCGACCGCCCGGACGGGCTCGCTGGCCATCCCCAGCACCAGCGCCGGTACCAGCCCCACGGCAAGCGCCAGGACCACCAGGGGCGACCAGGCGGCGACCTCCAGGCGGGCGATCGGGCCGCAGACGGCGCCGGCCACCACCGGGGACGCGGGGCCGTGCGTGACCCGGCGCAGCAGCCGCAGGAAGTACGCGGCGGTCAGCGCCCCACCCACGGCCGCGATCACGCCGAGGGTCAGCCACAGCGGCCCGCCCCGCCGCACGGCGGCGATCACCGCGAACGCCTCCCCCCAGAAGCCGGCCAGGCCGGGCAGGCCCAGCGAGCCGATCGCCGCGTACCCGAGCAGGCCGGACAGGCCGGGCATCCGCTCCCGCAGCCCGCCCAGCGCCGCCAGGTCGCCGGTGCCGAACCGGTCCTTGACCGCGCCGGCCAGGAAGAACAGCAGGCCGGTGAGGATGCCGTGCGCCACGTTGCCGATCAGCGCCGCCTGGATGCCGGTGGCGGTCAGGGTCGCCACGCCGAGCAGCACGAAGCCCATGTGCCCGACGCTCGAGTACGCGATGAGCCGCTTGATCTCGGACTGGGCCAGGCAGACCAGGGCGCCCACGATGATCGCCGCGACGGCGAGCGTGCCGAGCACCGGAGCCGCCCAGCGGGCCCCCTCCGGGGCGACGCCGACCGCCACCCGGATCAGCCCGTACGTACCCATCTTGAGCAGCACCCCGGCGAGGATCACGCTGCCGACGGTCGGCGCCTGGGTGTGCGCCGCCGGCAGCCAGGTGTGCAGCGGCCAGAGCGGGCTCTTGACCGCGAACGCCACCGCGAACAGCGCGAACGCGGCGTGCTGCGTGCCGCGTGGGAGCGCCGCGCCGCCGGTGAGCGCCACGATGTCCGCCGTGCCGGCCGAGGCCACCACCGTGAACACGCCGACCAGCAGCAGCACCGAGCCGAACAGCGTGTACAGCGCGAACTTGCGGGCCGCCGCGCGTCGCCCCGCGCCACCCCAGCCCGCGATCACCGCGTACATCGGCAGCAGCACGACCTCGAAGAACACGAAGAACAGGACCAGGTCCAGGGCGAGGAACGTACCGAGCATGCCGACCTCGACGACGAGCAGCAGCGCCACCAGCGCGCTGCCCCGACCACCCGCCGGCACGTGGCCCACCGTGTACGCGCAGCACAGCAGCGTCAGCAGCGTCGTCAACACGACCAGCGGGTACGAGATGCCGTCGACACCCAGATGGAAACGCAGGTCCAGGGCGGGTGCCCAGGCGACGTCCACCTCGTGCCAGGGGCGGATGACCCCGGTGCCCCCGGCCGACCTGTCGAACCACAGCAGCAGGCTGGCGACAAACGCCAGCGCGGCGGCGACCGTCCCGGCGACCCGGCCGGCCCGCTCGCCGGGCAGGAGAGCCGCGACCATCGCCCCCGCCGCCGGCAGGGCAAGCACCACCACCAAAAGCGCGCTCACAGAGCCAGCCTTTCGTTCGCGACTGCGGTGCTTCCTCCGCAACCGCCAGTCCTGCGGCCCAGCGCGCTCCGGGCGCTCCTCGCGCTCACAGAGCCAGCCTTTCGCTCGCGACTGCGGTGCTTCCTCCGCAACCGCCAGTCCTGCGGCCCAGCGCGCTCCGGGCGCTCCTCGCGCTCACAGGGCAATCCCCAGGACTGTGGCGGCCAGCGCTGCCAGCACGGCGCCGGCCAGCACGGCGGTCGCGGCGCGGGGCAGGCCCGAGCGGTGGGCCGTGGCGAGGGAGCCGCCCAGGGCCCGGGCTCCCCTGCCGGTGGCCTCCACCGCACCGTCCACAACGGACTCGTCCGCGGCCCGGACGGCGCCGGCGAGCGCCCGGACCGGCCGCACCACGAGGGCGTGCTGCACCGCGTCCACCCAGAAGGCATTGGCGAAGGCGGCCCGCAGCGGACCCAGGGAGAACGCGGGGTCGGTGCGCGGCGCTCGGCGCCAGAGCGCCCAGACGGTGAGCGCGCCGACCGCGAGCGCGGCGAGCGGCGGCAGCACGGCGGCGTCGATGTGGACCGCACCGATGCCGAACCGCTCCCGGAAGGCCGGGATGAACACGGCCAGGCCGAGCCCCGCGCTGGGCACCGCGAGCACCAGCACGGGCACGCCCATGGCGGCCGGCGGCTCGTGCGGGTGCACCTCGGTGCGGGGACGGCCGAAGAACACCAGGAGCCACAGGCGGACCGCGTACCAGGCGGTGCCCGCCACGGTCAGCAGGCCGACCGAGAACAGCAGCCACCCGGACTCGCCGGCCGCGGCGAGGATCGCGTCCTTGCTCCAGAACCCGGCCAGCGGCGGCAGCCCGACCAGGGCGCCCAGCCCGATCGTCAGGCACCAGAAGGTGACCGGCATCCGGTGGCGCAGCCCACCCATCGCCGCCATCGAGTTGGTGCCCACCGCGTGGATCACCGACCCGGCGGCGAGGAACAGCAGCGCCTTGAACGCGGCGTGGGTCAGCAGGTGGAACAGGGCCACCCCGGGCGCGCCCACCGCCAGGGCGCCGGTCATGTACCCGAGCTGGCTGACCGTGGACCAGGCGAGCACCCGCTTGATGTCGTCCTGCGCGGTCGCGGCCAGGGCGCCCAGCAGCATGGTGACCGCCGCCATGACCCCCAGGACGGGCAGCGCGTCGCCGCCCTGGAACACGGGGAACAGCCGGGCGACCACGTACACGCCGGCGGCGACCATGGTGGCCGCGTGGATCAGCGCGGAGATGGGCGTCGGGCCGGCCATCGCGTCCGGCAGCCAGGTGTGCAGCGGGAACTGGGCGCTCTTGCCGGCCACCCCGGCGAGCAGCAGCACGGCGGCGGCGGTCAGGGTGCCCCCGCCGATGCCGGCGGGCCCGTTGCCCGGCCCGGTCGCCGCCGCCGCCAGCACGTCCGAGATCCGGAAACTGCCCGCGGCCGTGCCCAGCAGCGCGATGCCCAGCAGGAAGCCGACGTCGCCGACCCGGGTCACCAGGAACGCCTTCACCGCGGCGGCCGGCGCCGCCGGCAGCCGCCGGTCGTGCCCGATCAGCAGGTACGAGCAGATGCCCATGACCTCCCAGCCGACCAGCAGCAGGATCAGGTCGCCGGCGACCACGACCAGCAGCATCGCCGCCGTGAACAGGCTCACCTGCGCCGCGTACGGCGGGTAGCGGTCGTCGCCGGCCAGGTAGGGGACCGAGTACACCTGCACGGCCAGCGCGACCACGCCGACCGCCACCGCGACCAGCGTCGTGGTCGGCTCCAGCCGGGTGCCCAGGGTGACGTTCAGCCCGCCCAGGTCGACCCACTGCCACGAGCGTTCGGCGGTGGTGTCGACCGTGGCGGCCAGCGCGATCGCCAGGGCCAGCGAGACGGCGGCGCCGGCGATGCCCAGCGCGGCGGCCACCCGGCGGTTGACGAAGAACGCCGCCAGCGCGCAGGCGAACGGCACCGCGGGCAGCGCCAACCCCCAACCCGCGTCCACGTCACACCACCTCGGCCCGGTCGGGCTCCGCCGGCCGCCCCGGCGGCACGTCGCGCTCCAGCGGCACCTCGTCGACGGCGACGGTGGCCCGCACCCGGTACAGCTGGAGGATGATCGCCAGGCCGACGCCGACCTCGGCGGCGGCCAGCACGATGACGAACAGGACGAAGACCTGCCCCGTGTACGCCTCGGCGGCCGGCGGCAGCGCCGCCCGGACCGTGCTGTCCGCGGTGACCAGCACCAGGTTCACCGCGTTGAGCATCAACTCCACGGCCATCAGCAGCAGGATCGCGTTCCGGCGGCGCAGCACGCCGTACCCGCCCAGCCCGAACAGGAAGGCCGCGGTCACGTAGGGGATCACCGGGTGCATCTAGCGGCCACCCCCGCCGATGTCCGGCCGGGACACGATGATCGCGCCGACCAGGGCCGCCAGCAGCAGCACGGAGAGCACCTCGAACGGCAGCACCCAGGAGCGGAACAACTGGGCGCCGAGCACCTCGGCGGTGCCCGGGGCCGGCGCCGGCACGCTGGACCAGCGGTACGCGTCCACCAGCAGCGCGGCCAGGCCCAGGCTCGCGCCGCCGCCCACCAGCAGGGCGGGCAGGCCGGGGCGGTCCAGATCCGCCGAGGCGCCGATCGGGGCGCGGGTCAGCATCACCGCGAACAGCAGCAGCACCACCACCGCGCCGACGTAGATCAGCACCTGCACCCAGGCGACCAGTTCGGCGGTCAGCACCAGGTACAGCCCGGCCACCGCGCCCAGGCACACCACCAGGTACAGCCCGGCGCGGACCAGGTGCGCGGTCGTCACCACCAGCGCGCCCGCCCCGACGGCGACCGCGCCCAGCCCCAGCAGCAGCGCGTCCGCCACCGTCATGCCGAGCCCGCCCTCTTGCGGGCCGCCGTCTCCTCCTTGGCCGGCTCGCCCCGCGGGTCGTGCGCCGGCGGCGGCGGCACCGTCGCCATCCACTCGCCCAGCCGCTGCCGGCCGTGCAGCAGGTCCCGGATGTCGTGCTCGGCGTACTCGAACTCGGGCGACCAGTACAGGGCGTCGAACGGGCACACCTCGACGCAGATCCCGCAGTACATGCACAGCGAGAAGTCGATGTCGAACCGGTCCAGCACGTTGCGCTGCCGCGCCCGCGCCGCCCCCGGCACCACGACCTCCTCCTTGTGCGAGTCGATGTAGATGCACCAGTCCGGGCACTCCCGCGCGCACAGCATGCAGACCGTGCAGTTCTCCTCCAGCAGGGCGATCACGCCCCGGGAGCGCGGCGGCAACTCCGGCTGCACGTCCGGATACTGCTGGGTGTGCGACCGGCGGGTCATCGTCTTGAGGGTGACCGCCAGCCCCTTCGCCAGTCCCTCACCCGGAACGCCCATGCCGCACATCCTGCCCCTTCCCGCTCCCCGGCGCGAGCACCCGAATGCGCCGGCTGCTGCCACACGGCGGGCGCGCGGGTCAGAAGGCGACGCGGACGGCCGCCGTCAGCACCAACTGCGCCAGGGCCAGGGGGACCAGGACCAGCCAGCACAGGCGCTGGAGCTGGTCCTCGCGCAGGCGCGGGTACGCGACCCGCAGCCAGATGACCACGAAGGACACCGCGAACACCTTGAGCAGGGTCCACAGCCAGCCGAGGTGCGCGTCGCCGAACGGTCCTTTCCAGCCGCCGAGGAACAGCACCGTGGTCAGTGCGGCGATCACCACGATGCCCACGTACTCGGCGAGCAGGAAGAACGCGAAGCGCAGCCCGGTGTACTCGGTCAGGTAGCCGAAGACGAGCTCGGAGTCGGCGATCGGCATGTCGAACGGGGGCCGGCGGATCTCGGCGAGCCCGGCGACGAAGAACACCACCGCGGCGGGGGCCTGCCAGAGCAGCCACCAGGGGCGCCACGCCTCCACGATGCCGGTCAGGGAGAGGGTGCCGGCCGCCATGGCGACGCTCGCCGCGGCCAGCACGAGCGGTAGCTCGTACCCCAGCAGCTGGGCCGCGCCGCGCAGCCCGCCGAGCAGGCTGTACTTGTTGGCGGACGCCCAGGCCGACATCAGGACCGCGACGACGCCGATGCCCACCACGGCGAGGACGAAGAACAGCCCCACGTCCAGCGGCTGGCCGACCAGGTCGCCGGGGCCGAGCGGGATCACCAGCAGGGCCAGCAGGTACGGCAGCAGGGCGATCACCGGGGCGAGGCGGAACACCGGGCGGTCCGCGTCGCGGGGGGTGATGTCCTCCTTCTGGACGAACTTGACCCCGTCCGCGACGAGTTGGGCCCAGCCGTGGAAGGCGCCCGCGTACATCGGCCCGAGGCGGCCCTGCATGTGCGCCATGACCTTGTGTTCGGCCTGGCCGACCAGCAGCGGCAGGGTGAGGAAGGCGGCGACGACCGCCAGCACCCGGATCAGGGTCTCAAGCCAGTCCGGCATTCGGCCCCCACTGGTTCGGGTCCGGCACGCCGGGCGGGCGCATCGGCTGGCGGCGGCCGGTGGACTCGTGGGACTCGCCGGGTTCCTTGGCGCCGGGCCACGCCTTGGCGACCCGGGCGGCGAGCACGAATTCCTTGCGCAGCGGGTGCCCCTCGAACTCGGGCGGCAGCAGCAGCGGTTTGAGGTCGGCGTGGCCGGCGAAGCCGATGCCGAACATCTCGTGCGTCTCCCGCTCGTGCCAGGCGGCGCCCGGGTAGACGGGGACGAGCGTGGGCACCTGGGCACCCTCCCGCGGGACGCGGGTGCGCAGCAGCACCCCGTGCCGGAGGGCGGTGGACCACACGTGGGCGACCATCGTGAAGCCCTCGGCCAGTTCGTCCACGGCGGACAACCAGTCGAAGAAGTCGCAGCGCAGGTCGGTGTCGTCGCGGGCGGTGGCCGCGGCGGTGGCCCATGCGGCCGGCGGGACGTCCACGGTGGCGCGGGCGTAGGCGCCACCGCCGGACACGCCGGCGGCGGCGTCGGGCAGCGCGGCCACGAGCCGGGCGCCGACCTCCTCAGGCGTCATGGCCAGATCCTATGGCGGCGGCATGCCATCCACGAGCGCCACCGCGAACGGGATTGCCCGCCGTCGACATCCCGGCGCCCGGCGCGGCTTACAGCTCGCGCTCCCAGTACTGGAAGACCTGGTCGTGGCCGAAGTCGCGGCCCTTCTCCTGCTCGGTGAGGCGGAAGCCGGCCCGCTGGTAGAGGCGGCGCGCGTCGGCCAGGGCGGCGTTCGTCCACAGGATCATCCGCCGGTACCCGGCGCGGCGCGCGTACCGGACGCACTCGTCGACCAGCCGGCCGCCGATGCCCATCCCCCGCGCCTCCGGCTCGACCAGCAGCAGCCGCAGCTGGGCGGTCTCGTCGTCCTTGCGGACGCAGAAGACCGACCCGGCGGGGCGCCCGTCCACCTCGGCGATCCAGGCGGCCTCGCGGTGCGGGTCGCGGCCGGCCACGTAGTCGGCCACGATCCGGGCGACCATCGCCTCGAAGCCCTCGTCCCAGTCGTACTCGCGGGCGTAGATCGCGCCGTGCCGCTGCACCACCCAGCCCAGGTCGCCGGGCAGCGGCGGGCGCAGGACGTACGCCGGGTGCGGCTCGGCGTCGCCCAGCAGTTCCCGGATGCTGGCCATCGCCCCGAGCAGCCGCCGCTGCTCCGCCTCGCCCAGCCGGTCCAGCAGGGTCCGCATGTCCGCGTTGGACCGCTCGTCCAGCATCGCGAACACCCGGCGCCCGGCCGCGGTCAGCCGGATGACCTGCTTGCGCGCGTCGGTCGGGGACTTCTCCCGGACCACGTACCCGTCCCGCTCGAACCGGGCGAGGATGCGGCTGAGGTAGCCGGCGTCCAGGTCCAGCGCCCGGCGCAGGTCCACCACCTCGACGGCGTCGGTGTGCGCGAGTTCGAAGAAGACCCGCGCCTCGGTCAGCGAGTACCGCGTCTTCTGCACGCCCTCGCCGAGCACGCCGATGGTGCGGGTGTAGAAGCGGTTGAACGCCCGGACGGCGGCGACCCGATCACCCATGCTCTTTGCCCATCTCAAAGGATTAGTTGACTGAGGCAAGGATTATGGACGATTGCGGGTTAAGTCAAGGGCGCCTGGGGACACTAGGGCGCATGCGGGCCGTCAGCGTGATCCCCGGCCAGGAGAACTCCCTGTACCTCGATACCAACGCCCCCGAGCCGGACCCCGACGAGGGCCCGGTGCTCGTCGAGGCGATCGCCGTCGGCATCTGCGGCACGGACCGCGAGGTCATCGCCGGCGAGTACGGCGAGGCGCCACCCGGCGCGAAGCGACTGATCCTGGGCCACGAGTCGCTGGGCCGGGTGCTCGAGGACCCCACCCGCACGTTCGCCCCCGGCGACCTGGTCGCCGGCATCGTCCGCCACCCGGACCCCGTGCCGTGCCCCAACTGCGCCGCCGGCGAGTGGGACATGTGCCGCAACGGCCGCTTCACCGAACACGGCATCAAGGCCCGCCACGGCTTCGCCCGCGACCGCTGGCGGGTCCAACCCGACCACGCGATCCGCCTGGCCCCCACCCTGGACGCCGTGGGCGTGCTCCTGGAACCCACCAGCGTCGTCGCCAAGGCGTGGGAGCACATCGAACGCATCGGCGAACGCGCCCGCTGGACCCCGCGGACCGCCCTGGTCACCGGCGCCGGACCGATCGGCCTGCTCGCCGCCCTGCTCGGCGTGCAGCGCGGCCTGGAGGTCCACGTCCTCGACCGGGCCACCGCGGGCCCGAAGCCCGCCCTGGCCGCCCGCCTCGGCGCCGTCTACCACCACCGCGGCGTCCCCGACCTGGACCTCGAGCCGGACGTGGCGCTGGAGTGCACCGGCGCGCCCACCGTCGTGCTGGACGTGATGGAGAAGATCGGCCCGAACGGCATCGCCTGCCTGACCGGCGTCTCCTCCGGCGGGCGCCGGATCGCCCTGGACGCCGGCCACCTGAACCGCCAACTGGTGCTGGAGAACAACGTCATCTTCGGCACGGTCAACGCGAACCGCCGGCACTGGCGGCAGGCGGCCGACGCCCTGCTCCAGGCGGACATCCGCTGGCTCGATGACCTGATCACCCGCCGGGTCCCCCTCGACCGGTACCCCGACGCCTACACCTCCCCCGGCAACGACGTGAAGGCCGTCCTCGAGTTCGGCTGACCGGCGGCCCGC
>NZ_BBQH01000022.1:0-56271 GCF_018397995.1 Rhizomonospora bruguierae | reverse complement strand
CCCGCCGCTACCGCGCCGGCGGGCGGACCGGGGGCGCGGTCAGGGCGGCGACGTCGACCGGTGCCGCGAGCGGATCGGGGCGAGGCACCCCGCCCAGGCCCGACTGCTCGGCCGCGATCTTCTCCTGGAGCCGCAGGATCCCGTGCAGCAGCGCCTCGGGGCGGGGCGGGCAGCCCGGCACGTACACGTCCACGGGGATGAGCTGGTCCACGCCCTTGGTCACCGAGTACGAATCCCAGTACGGGCCGCCGCAGTTGGCGCAGGCGCCGAACGAGATGACGTACTTGGGTTCGGGCATCTGGTCGTAGAGGCGCTTGATGGCCGGCGCCATCTTGTCGGTGACCGTGCCGGAGACGACCATCAGGTCCGCCTGCCGGGGGCCGTGGGCGAACGGGATCACGCCGAGCCGGATGAAGTCGTGCCGGCCCATGCTGGTGGCGATGAACTCGATGGCGCAGCAGGCCAGGCCGAAGTTGAACACCCAGAGGGAGTAGCGGCGGCCCCAGTTCAGCACGAACTTGATCGGCTCACCGAGCACACCAGGCAGTCCGGCCACGCCTCACAACCTACTCCGCCGGAGCGGGCCGAGCAGCGCGCCACCTCCGGCGAGCGGGCGACTACGCTGCGTCCGTGGGTACCGTCCGGGCGGGCGTCGCGGCGGGTCACCCGGCCACCGCCGAGGCCGGGCTGCGGGTGCTGGCCGCCGGCGGCTCCGCCGTGGACGCGGCGGTCGCGGCCACCCTCGCGGCCAGCGCGTCGGAGAGCCTGCTCACCGGCATCGGCGGCGGTGGCTTCGCCACCTGCTACGACGCGACCACCGGCGCGGTCACCTGCCTGGACTTCTTCTGCGCGGTACCCGGGCTGGACGGCGGCGTGGCGGGCGACATGGTCCCGATCGAGGTGGCGTTCGGCGGCGTGCCGATGGCGTTCTCGATCGGCGGTGCCAGCGTGGCGGTGCCCGGCGTGCCCGCCGGCTGCGGCGAACTGCACCGGCGGTGGGGGCGCCTGCCCTGGCACCGGGTCGTGGCGCCGGCCCTGATGCTGGCCCGCACCGGCACGCTGCTGCCCGCCCCGCAGGTCGGCACGCTCGCCGCGGTCGCGCCGGCGCTGATCCCGGGCGACGGGGCCGCGATCTACACGCCCGGTGGCCGCCTCCTGCGCGGCGGCGAGCGCCTCTACCACCCGGGTCTTGACACCACGATGGCGGTGCTCGCCGACGACGGGCCGGAGGCGTTCTACACCGGCCGGATCGGCAAGCTCATGGTGGACGTGGTCCGGGCCGGCGGCGGCGCCCTCGGCCCCGAAGACCTGGCCGCCTACGAGGTGCTGGAGCGCCCGGTGACCACCGCGACGCTCGCCGGGCACCGGGTGCACGGCCGGGTCGACCTGAACGCAACCGTGGCCAGCCTCGCGAGCCTCCCCGCCGGCCTCGCCGACCTGCCCCGCCCGGACCGGGCCGTCGCGGTGGCGCGCGCGCTGCCGGACCGGGGCCTGAAGCACCCGCCGGACACCACGAACATCAGCGCGGTGGACCCGGACGGCAACGCCTGCGTGATCACCACGACCCTGGGCATCGGCTCCGGGGTGTGGCTGCCCGGGCTCGGCGTGAACCTCAACTCGATGCTCGGCGAGGGCGAACTGATGACCCCCGACCAGCCGCCCGGCGCCCGGATGCCGTCCATGATGTGCCCGCTCGTGGTCACCGACGAGGTGGGCAACCTGCTGGTCGCGGCCGGCTCGGCGGGCGCCTCCCGGATCCGCACCGCGCTGACCCACACGCTGCTCGGCATCCTCGTGGACGGCCTGGACCCGCTGGCCGCGATCGCGCGTCCCCGGTTCCACCCGGCCGGCGGGCGGGTGCACGCGGAGCCCGGCTACCCGGAGACCGAACTGGCGGCGCTCGCCGCGGCGGGGTACGCGGTCACCCGCTGGCCCAACCGCGACCACTACTTCGGCGGTGCCAGCGCGGTCGCGCACGCGGGCGCGGCCGGCGACCCGCGCCGGGGCGGCGTCGGCGTGCTGCTCTAACCGGCCGCCTCGGGCCACCAGGCGTAGTCGGCGATCGCCACCCGCGGGCCCCGGAACACGACGCCCTCCTCCATCAGGCGGGCGCGCGCCTCCTGCTCGTGCCCGGGGGGCAGGCGGCCGGCCCCGCTGACCACCCGGTACCAGGGGACCGCACCGCCGTACTGGGCCATGATGCTGCCGACCCGGCGGGCGGACGCGCGCCCGGAGCGCTCGGCGAGATAGTCGGCGATGGCGCCGTACGACATGACCCGGCCGGGTGGGATGCGCTCCACGAGGCAGAGAACCTCCTCCACGTACTCCTCCGGACTCACCGGCTCCGCCTCACACCCGGCTCGTGACCGCGGTGCTTGACCCGCTCCGGGCACTCCTCGCGCCCACCCACTCCTTGGGACTCCACGGCACGCACCCTAAATCGGCCGGCCGGCAGGGACGAGAATGGGCACCGTGCGCGACGAGGTCTCCCACGCCAGGCTGGTCGTGGTGAAGGTGGGTTCCTCCTCGCTGACCACGGCCGGGGGCGGGTTGGCCGAGGGGCGGGTGGACGGGCTGGTCGACGCGCTCGCCGCCGGCGGGCGCGAGGTGGTGCTGGTCTCCTCCGGCGCGATCGCCGCCGGCCTGGCGCCGCTCGGCCTGCGCCGGCGCCCGCGCGACCTGGCCACCCAGCAGGCCGCGGCGAGCGTCGGGCAGGGGCTGCTGATCGGCCGGTACGCGCAGGCGTTCGCCCGGCACGGGCGCACGGTCGGCCAGGTGCTGCTCACGGTCGACGACGTGACCCGCCGCTCCCACTACCGCAACGCATATCGGACCCTGCGCCGGCTGCTCGACCTCGGCACGGTGCCGATCGTGAACGAGAACGACACGGTCGCCACCGACGAGATCCGGTTCGGCGACAACGACCGGCTCGCCGCGCTGGTCGCCGCGCTGATCAACGCCGACCTGCTGCTCCTGCTCTCCGATGTGGACGCGCTGTACACCGGCGACCCGGCCCGGCCCGGTACCCGGAAGGTGAGCGAGGTGCGCGGCGAGGAGGATCTCGCCGGCGTGGTGATCGGCCGGGCTGGGCGGGCCGGGGTCGGCACCGGCGGCATGGTCACCAAGGTGGAGGCAGCCCGGATCGCGACCGGCGCCGGCATCCCGGTGGTGCTCACCGCGGCCCCGCTGGCCGCCGCCGCGCTCGCCGGCGAGCCGGTCGGCACGCTGTTCCACCGGGCCCGCGAGCGCCCCGCCGCCCGGCTGTTCTGGCTGGCCCACGCCACCGCCCCCCGCGGCCGCCTGCACCTGGACCCGGGGGCCGTGCGCGCCATCGTGGACCGCCGCAAGTCGCTGCTGCCCGCCGGCATCACCGCCGTGGACGGCGCGTTCACCGCCGGCGACCCGGTCGACCTGGTCGACGCCGCGAGCGGGGCCTCCGTGGCGCGCGGGCTGGTCAACTACGATGCGGTGGAGCTGCCCGGCCTGCTCGGGCGCTCCACGGGTGAGCTGGCCGCGGCGCTGGGGCCGGCGTACGAGCGCGAGGTCGTGCACCGCGACGACCTGGTTCTTCTCTGACCTTCTCTGCTGGGAGCCCTCGATGAGCGTGACCGAGCAGGCCCGCCGGGCCCGCGCCGCCGCAACCGAACTGGCCACCGCCCCGCGCACCGTCAAGGACGCCGCGCTGAACGCGATGGCGGACGCCCTGGTGGCCGCCACCGAGCCGATCGTGGCGGCGAACGCCGGCGACGTGGCGGCCGGGCGCGAGGCCGGCCTCTCCGCGGCGATGATCGACCGCCTGGCGCTCGACCCGGAGCGGATCGCCGGCATGGCCGCCGCCCTGCGGGACATGGCCGCCCTCCCCGACCCGGTCGGCGAGGTGGTCCGCGGCGGCACCCTCGCCAACGGCCTGGAACTGCGCCAGGTCCGCGTCCCGTTCGGCGTGGTCGGCATGATCTACGAGGGTCGCCCGAACGTCACCGCCGACGCCGCGGGCATCTGCCTCAAGTCCGGCAACGCCGCCCTGCTGCGCGGCTCCTCCTCCGCCGCCCGCTCCAACGCCGCCATCGTCGACGCCCTCCGCGCCGCGGTCGCCGGCGCCGGCCTGCCCGCCGACGCGGTCCAACTGCTGGACGCCTCGTCCCGGGAGTCGGTCAAGGAGCTGATGCGGGCCCGCGGGCTGGTCGACGTGCTGATCCCGCGCGGCGGCGCCGCCCTGATCAAGACGGTGGTCGAGGAGTCCATGGTGCCGGTCATCGAGACCGGCGTGGGCAACTGCCACGTCTACGTGGACGCCGCCGCCGACCCGGAGAAGGCCCTCGCCATCGTGCTCAACGCCAAGACCCGCCGCCCGTCCGTGTGCAACGCGGCCGAGTCGCTGCTGGTGCACGCCGACATCGCCGGCACCTTCCTGCCCCGGGTCCTGCGCGCCCTGGCCGACGCCGGCGTGACCGTCCACGGCGACCCGACCGTCGCCGGCCACTCCCCCGAGGTGGTGCCCGCGACCGAGGAGGACTTCGGCGCCGAGTACCTCTCCCTGGACATCGCCGCGGCGGTGGTCCCGTCCCTGGCCGCCGCGGTCGAGCACATCCGCCGGTACGGCACCGGCCACTCCGAGGCCATCGTCACCGACTCGGCCAGCGCGGCCCGCGAATTCGTGGCCCGGGTCGACGCGGCGGCCGTCCTGGTGAACGCGTCGACCAGGTTCACCGACGGCGGCGAGTTCGGCTTCGGCGCCGAGATCGGCATCTCCACCCAGAAACTGCACGCCCGCGGCCCCATGGGCCTGCCCGAGCTCACCTCCACGAAGTACGTGGTCACCGGCGACGGCCACACCCGCCCCTGACCGCTAACCGAGCACGTAGGTCTCGTCACCGAAATCCGCGACTGCGTGGCTGCGGCGGTGGCGGGGGTCAGCGGATGGCGCGGATGGCGGTGAGGGTGGTGTGGACGTCGAAGGCGGCGCCGTCGTCGCTGGGCCAGCCGCCGTCGCTGCGCTGGGTCTCGCCGAGGCGGGTGCGGGCGGCGGTGAGCAGCCAGTCGTCGGCGGAGACGCCGACGCGGCGCAGGGCGGCGGCCATGGCGGCCAGGTTCGCCGGGGACATGTCGCGGACCCGCTCGCCCAGGGCGACCTGGATGCGGGCGGACTCATAGAACATCTCCTGGTCGTGCAGGACGGCGGCGGTCAGCCAGCCGGTGGCGAGGTAGGAGTCCCAGGTGCCGTCCGGCTTGAGGGCCTGGACGAGGCAGCGGGCGGCGGCGGTCAACTGCTCGGCGTACCGGGAGGTGGCGCCGGGGCGGGCGTCGTGGGCGGCGACGGTCAGCCAGAAGGCGGCGCCGGCGGTGAGGTACATGGCGGCCTCCGGGTCGCCGGGGCGGGCCCAGGGCGGCGCCACCTTGGCCAGCGACTCGTCCTCCTCCCAGTGGCCGTCCTCGTGCTGGCGGCCGGCGAGCCAATCGAGGGCACCCACGGCCGGCGGACGGGCCAGGGCACCGAGATCGTCCAGTTCGGCGAGGTGGAAGCAGGTGGCGTCGATCGAGGCGATCTCGCCGCCCCAGAAGGCGGGCCAGCCGCCGTCCGGCGCGGTGCCCATCTCGGCCTTGGCCAGCGCTTCGGCGCTGGCGCTGGCGCTGGTGCGCAGGTACGACAGGCGGGCACGGTCCACGCCGTCGCCCTTCGCCACGACGAAGCCGATCGCGGCATCAAGGTCGACCACGCCAGAAACATACCGGCGAGCTTCGCCGTCGCAACTCGGACGACCGGCGGATGCGGCGGGGGCCCCGCGCACCGGCGCGGGTCCCCCGGCAGCACACTCAGTAGCTGGGCAGGGACGGGTCGATCTGCTTGACCCAGGAAAGCACGCCCCCCTGCACGTGGACGGCGTCGGAGAACCCGGCCTGCTTCAGCGCGGCGAGCGCCTCGGCGGAGCGCACGCCCGACTTGCAGTGCAGCACGATCTGTTTGTCCTGCGGGAGCCGGGACAGCGCCGCGCCGGACAGGATCTCGCCCTTCGGGATCAGCACGCTGCCCGGGATCCGCACAATCTCGTACTCGGCGGGCTCGCGCACGTCCACCAGCAGGAAGTCCTTGCCGGACTCCTGCCAGTCCTTCAACTCCAGGGCGGTGATGGTGGAGTCGACGACCGCCTGCTCCGCCTCGGCCGAGACGGCGCCGCAGAAGTCCTCGTAGTCCGCCAGCAGTTCCTTCTGGGTGGCGTTCGGGCCGCAGAGCACGCAGTTCGGGTCCTTGCGGACCCGGATCTTCCGGTAGGTCATCTCCAGCGCGTCGTACACCTGGAGGCCACCGACCAGCGGCTCACCGATGCCGGCGATCAGCTTGATCGCCTCGGTGACCTGGATCGCGCCGATGCTGGCGCACAGCACGCCGAGCACGCCGCCCTCGGCGCAGGAGGGGACCATGCCCGGCGGCGGGGGCTCCGGGTAGAGGCAGCGGTAGCAGGGGCCGTACTCGGCCCAGAACACCGACGCCTGCCCGTCGAACCGGTAGATCGAACCCCACACGTACGGCTTGCCGAGCAGCACCGCCGCGTCGTTGACCATGTAGCGGGTGGCGAAGTTGTCCGTCCCGTCCACGATCAGGTCGTACCCGGAGAAGATCTCCAGCACGTTCTCCCGGTCCAGCACCGTGTTGTGGATCACGACGCGGACGTTCGGGTTGATCTCGCGGACGGAGTTGGCGGCGGACTCGGCCTTGGCCCGGCCGATGTCGGACTGGCCGTGGATGACCTGCCGCTGGAGGTTGGACTCGTCCACGGTGTCGAAGTCGATGATGCCGAGCGTGCCGACGCCCGCGGCCGCGAGGTACATCAGCGCGGGCGAGCCGAGGCCGCCGGCGCCCACGCACAGCACCTTGGCGTTCTTGAGGCGCTTCTGGCCGTCCACCCCGACGTCCGGGATGATCAGGTGACGCGAGTAGCGGCGGATCTCGTCGACGCTCAGCTCCTCGGCCGGGTCGACGAGCGGCGGCAGGGACACGATGGACTCCCCGGGGTTGACGACGGGCACAACGATAACCGCACCAACCGCCCGGCGAGGGTGGGCATTCCCGGCGTCCCGCGTTCTGGTCAGGGCACCGCCGGGCCGGTGTAAGGCTTGCCGTCCACGTACGGCCAACTGTTCGGCAGGCACCCCCGCAGCCCGTACGTCTGCTGCTGCATGACCGGCGCGAGATCGCCCGGACCCTTGCACGCCTCGTGGCCCCGCCCCAACTGGTGACCGACCTCATGGTTGAGCGCGTACGCCTGGTAGTCCTTCAGCGGGGCGCCGTAGTCGGGGACCGCGGTGAGCCATCGGGCCAGGTTGATGATGACCTGCCCCTTCAGCCGGCAGGAGGCGAACCCGTCGGTGTGCAGGCCGCCCACGGCGCACATGCGCTCGGAGGTGGCGGGCGTGGCCAGGTAGACGGTGAACTCGGCCGCCGCCGACTTGGCCACCCGTTGCAGGCGCAGCTTGCCGCTGGCGGTCCAGCCCCGCGGGTCGGCGAGGATCGCGTCCACGGCGGCGGCGAAGGCGCCCGGGGTCACGCCGGAGCCGTTCTCCACCGCCACCCGGTACTTACGCAGCGTCCCGGCCGACCCGAAGGCGCGTCCCTGGCCCGCGTACGCGAACGTGTTGGCGCCCTTCGACGGGACCACCACGGCGGGTGCGGTGGGCGCGGTGGGCGCGGCGGACGGCGGCTCGGTCGTGGGCGGCGCGACCACCGCCCGGGGCAGCGGTCCGCCGCGCGCCAGGTCCACGCCGACCAGCGCGGCCGCCGCCAGCATCAGCAACACCGCTCCGGTACGCCGACGGCGCAGGCCGGCCCGCTTCGCGGCTACCGATCCGGGGTCCAGACGCGACCGTCCGGGCGGAGCGTTCCCGGCCGCCGGGGGCGCGACGGCCTCGCCCGCCGCGCGGTCCTGCTCGGTCTCCGGGCGGGCGGGCCGGGGGCGGCTTCGGGTCGCCTGGTCGGCCATCGCCACTCAGCTTGTCATGCGTCCGCGGGGCGACACACGGACATCCCCGTCCCAAATTCGCCCCGATTTATAGCGATGGGCCGGAGTACTGGCGCCCGTTCAGGTAGGGCCACGGGTTCGCGGTGCACCGGCCGAGGCTCAGCGTCTGCTGCATCATCACCGGCGCCGGCCGCCCCGGACCCGGGCAGCGCGCGTGGCCGTGCCCCAACGCGTGACCCACCTCGTGGTTGATGACGTACTGCCGGTACACGGCGAGGGGGATGCGGCGGCTCACGTACGACGGGGTGGCCAGGCGCCAGCGGGCCAGGTTGATGACCACGGCGGGGCCGGCCCGGCAGGAGGTGAAGGGCTCGCCGTTCACGCGGATGTCCACCCCGCCCTGGCGGCACAACCGCTGGGCGGTGCCGGGCGTCGCCAGGTACACGGTGAAATCGTGCGCCGCGCCGGCCGCTGCCCGCTGGAGCCGGAACCGGCGGCCGGCGACCCAACTGCGCGGGTCGCCCAGCACGTCGTCGATCGCCGCGGCGAACTCGGCGGTGCCCTCCGCCATGCCCCGCTCGACCGCGACCTGGAACCGCCGGATCGGGCCGGCGGCGCCCAGCACCGGCCCCCGCGTCGGCTCGACGGTGAAGGTGCCCGGCCCGTTGCGTGGGAAGGCTCCGACCAGTTGGAGGGGCGGCTGCTCCGGCGGGGTCGGGGCGATCGTCGGCAGGGGCGTGAGCGTGGGCGCCGGATCGGTGGGCGCCGGGAGCCCGGCCACGACGCGCTCGACCGGCGCCGGCACCCGCGGCGACCCGACCGGCCCGGTCGGCGCCTCGCTGGCCTTCCCGCCCAACCACGGCGGGGTCGACCCACGCACCAGGACGACACCGGCGACAGACACGACGAGCCCAGCGAGCAGGAGCACGGCGAGCCACATACGAGAACGAACGGACATCAGGGCACTTAGCCTGCCATACCGAAGCCGGCGGCGTGGTCGGACGCGAAACCCGACCGGGTGGGGCGCGGGGCGACCGTTTGCGTGGTGGCCGGCGCAGCCTCGTCGAGCAGGGCCAACGCGGCCCGGGCCACCACCCGCGGCACCTCCATTTGGGCGACGTGACCCACGCCGTCCAGCATCAGCAGCCGGCTGTCCGGGATGGCGCGCGCCACCTGCGGGGCGACGCGGATGTCCACCACGCGGTCCTGCCGCCCGGCGACGACCAGGGTGGGCGCCCGCACCCGGGCGGCGATCCGCCACAGCGAGCCCTCCCCCGGCAGGTACGCCCGCAGGAAGCTGCCGACCAGGCCGCGCAGCGTGCCCAGGTACGCCGAGGCGTAGTGCTCGGCGGTGTACCGGACGCTGATCTCCTCCAGTGCCTCGGCCATCCGCTGCTCGGGTACGCAGGTCGGGTCCGCGAAGCAGGCGCCGATGATCTGCCGGATCAGCTCCTCCGGCGCGATCCGGGCCAGTTGGCGGGCGGCGATCCGCTCCGCGCCCGGCACCGCCAGCAGCGGCACGACCCGGCCCTGCACGGACCTGCGCGGGTCCAGGAACGGCATCGCCGGGGAGACCAGGGTCAGCGAGCGCACCAGGTCGGGGCGGCTCGCGGCCACCCGGATCGTGATCGCCCCGCCGAGCGAGTTGCCGAACAGGTGCACCGGCCCCCGGTCGCTGTACTCGATCCAGCGGACCACCCGCTCGGCGAACGCCGCGAGCGTGTACCGGCGGGCCGGGTCGCTCTTGCCGAACCCGGGCAGGTCGATCGCCTGCCCGGCCAGCCGGCCGGCGAGCAGCTCGGCCAGGTCGGTCCAGTTCTGGGCGGAGCCGCCGAGTCCGTGCACGTACAGGGCCGGTTCGGCGCCGGGTGCGGTCGCCGGTGTGTCCCGGACGTAGATCGTGGAGCCGTCCAGGGGCACCGCCCGGCCGGGCCACGGCGCAGCCAACCGCTCCGGTCGCGGCAGCCGATCGTCGGGCGCGAGTTTCGCGCGCTTCATCCGACAATGATGCATCGGTTACCCACCGGTAACGCCACCGTTGGAGATCGCCCGATCGGGGGCCCTACGCCAGCAGGCCCTCCAGCCGGCGGTTCACGGCGGCCAGCGTGGCCCGCACCACCGCCTGGCGGGGGTCGCCGGCGACCAGCGCCGACCCGGCCAGTTGCTCGACCCAGCCGCCGCACACCAGCAGCACCACGACGACGGCCACCTCGCAGCTGCCGAGCGGCACCACCGACGCGTGCTCCACGAAGCAGCGCCCCAGATCGGCGCCCGACTCCGGGCCGCGCAGCAGGTCGTCGATCGCGACCGCGGCGGACACGGCGCACAGCCGCAGCACGTACCCGTCCACGGCCGGCCCGCTGGCCAGCCCGACGGTGTGCCGGTCACCGGCGGACAGCCGCACCTCGACGGTGGCGTCCAGCCCGAACGTGCTGACCTGCACGTGGTCGAGCACCACGCGGGGGCCGGGCTGCGTGCCGGGGCTCAGCGGCCGCGGCGACGCCTCCGCCGGAGCGGCCGATGGCGTCGCCGACGGCCCCGCCTGCGGACCCGCGTGACCGCTCAGCGGGTCGTACCCGGCCGGCAGCGGTGGCGGCGTGCGGGGCTGAGCGGCGGCCCGGCCCGAGGCGGGCTCCGCGGCGGGACTCGGCCGGCGGCGACGCGCCTGGTACTCCTCCCCGGCGGGCGGGCGACCGGTGGCCTCCGCCTCCTCCGCGCGGCGGCGTCCGCCCTCAGCGGCCACCCGGCCGGTGGGCTGGGCGACCCCGGTCGACAACTGCGGTACAACGCCGCGCGGGGGCGACGGGCGCTCGGCGGCGGGCGGCGGGCTCTGGGGGACCGGCGGGGTGCCGTGGGGCGCGGCGGCCAACCCCATGCGCTCGCCGAGCAGCCGGGCGACCTCGCGCGAGACCGCGCCCGGGTCGGCGCCGTCGGCCAGGTCCAGGCGCAGCTTGTGCCCGCCGGTCTCGCTGGTGCGCACCTGGGCGTCCCGCACCCCGGGGACCTCCCGGACGGCGGCCAGGATCGTCGGCACGTCGAAGCCCGCGAACCCCTCCTGCTGGCGGCCGGGCACGTCCTCCTCCCGCAGATGCTTCAACATCCGGGCGATCTCGGTGGTCTCGGCGGGTGGATCGTTCGGATCCGGGGGCGCGAAATTGGGCACGTCCGGCGGCGCGGGCACCCGCTGCGGCAGCGACTCGCCGTCGTCCACATTGCCCACGCCCGGGGCCGCGATCGGCGCCGCCGAGGCGACCGGGATCGGGCCCGAGCCGCGCGGGTCGCGCAGCGGCCGGACCGACTCGTACCGGTGCTGGAGCAGCGCCGGCTCCTCCCGGCCGCCCGGTGCCGGCTGGAACCCGGGCGGCGCGGCCGGATCGCCGTAGCCGTTAAAAGGGGTGGCGGACGCCAGCGCCTGCGGCACCCCGTGCATGGCGGCCGGCGCCGGCGGCCCCGAGGCCGGGACGGGCGGCGCCGACATCGGGCGCGGCGGGGCGGAAGTCGGACGGGGCAGCTCCCCGAGCGGCTCCGACCCGGGGTGGACCGGCCCGCTCGGTAACGGCGGGGCGTTGCCCGTGGCCGGCACCACCGGCCCCGAAGGCATCCCCGGACCGGACGGCATCGCCTGGGCCGGCGGCATGCCGGCGGCGGGCGCAGCCGGCGGCGCGGGCGCGGCCACCTGGGCAGGCATCGACGTGACGGGCGCCGGCGCCGGGGCGGACGTAGCCACCTGGGCGGGCGCGGCCACCGCAGCGGGCGCCGGCATCGGGGCAGGCGCCGGCATCGGGGCGGGCGCACCCGCCGCGCCAGGCGCGGCCATCGACCCGGGAGCCGACACCGGCGCGGAGGCGGGAACGGCGGAGATGGGGTGCGGCACGGCGGCCACGCCGGCGGCACCGCTCGGCGCCGGGGACAGCGGCCGCGATGGGTAGCCGGCCGGCTCCGGCTGCCGCTCGTACCCCGGGTGCCCGTGGTACGGCGGGTTGCCATGATCCACAGTGGCCCGATCCACTGGCGGCCGGTCGAGTGGTGGCCGGTCCAAAGCGGCCCGGTCGACAGGGGACTGTGGCGCAGGCGACTGCGGCGCGGCGGACGGCGGCGGGGCGGGCTCCCGCCACGACACCGGGATTCCGGCGGCCGGCGTGCGCTCCGCGATCGAGCGCCGGACCCCGTCGTCGTCGCGCTCGGCGGGCCGGGGCAACGCCTCCGGTGGCCAGCCGCCGTCGAGCAGCCGGGCATCCTCCAGGTCGCCCTCGTACGGGTACGGCGGCGCGCTGGACGGAACGCGCAGATCCTCCGGGGTGAGGTACTCGTCGCGGCTGTGACCCGGGTCGGCGGGGCGGGTGGGCGCGGGCGCGTCGAGGGTCGCGGGCCGGTCGGCGGTGTGCCAGCCGGGGTGGATGGGGTCGAGAGCGGGCTCCAGCGCGGCGCCGGCGCTGGACCAGACGTCGTCCACCGCCGCCCAGCCGTTCAGCCGGGCACGACCGGCCTGGTGACCGGGGTACTGACCGGCGCCGTTGCCGTTTCGGCTCGGCGTGGTGCCACCCGGGTGCCCTGAATCGTCCACCGTGCGCTCCTCCGTCGCCCCACGTGAGGCTACCGTGTGCTGGGGAAGTCCTTAAGTTGCGCCGGCTGGGTATTTCGATGGCCGGGAAGAGTTGACTGGTCAAGCCATTCACGGGATGACGACGAGAAAACAGTGGAGGTGGCTTCATGGCCACGGCGTCGGGCAGTGCGCAGACCGCGGGCCGGCCGGTCCGGCTGCCCCGATCAGCGCGCCGGGCACAGCTGCTCGCCGCCGCGCAGGAGGTGTTCGTGGCGCAGGGCTACCATGCCGCCGCGATGGACGACATCGCCGAGCGCGCCGGCGTCTCCAAGCCCGTCCTGTATCAGCACTTCCCCGGCAAGCTGGAGCTGTACCTGGCACTGCTGGAGACGCAGTGCGACGCCATCGTGGCCCAGGTGCGCGAGGCGATGGCGGCCACCACGGACAACGCGGAGCGGGTGCGCGGCGCGGTGCGGGCGTACTTCGACTTCGTCGGCCACGAGAGCGAAGCGTTCCGGCTGGTGCTGGAGTCGGACCTGCGCAACGAACCGGCGGTCCGGGAGCGGGTGGGGCGGGTCGAGAAGGGCTGCATAGCGGCCATCTCCGACACGATCATGGCGGATACCGGGGTCACCCGGGCGCGGGCCGAACTGCTCGCCTCCGGGCTGGTCGGCGCGGCCGAGACGGCGGCCAAGTTTTGGCTGGCCGGCGGGCGCCAGGTGCCCCAGGCGGAGGCGGAGGCGCTGCTCGCCGCGCTGTCCTGGCGGGGCATCGCGAGCTTCCCGCTGCACGGCGAGTCGGCCCTGGCGGCGCCGGCCGGGCCCGGTATCAACTCCGCCGAGCCAGCCTGACCGGCCAGCACCTGATCGGTACCGTCTGCGCGGTATCGTCTTGTGCGGCGGGTTTCGACGCCCCGACGAGGAGGACGACGTGGAGGTCAAGATCGGCGTGCAGTACGCGCCGCGGGAGCTCGTCATGGAGAGCGCCCAGACGCCGGCCGAGGTCGAGCAGACCGTGACCGAGGCCTTCGCGGGGCAGAACGACCTGCTGACGCTCCAGGACGAGAAGGGCCGCCGGGTCATCGTGCCGGTCGCCAAGATCGCCTACGTGGAGATCGCCGAGTCGGCCCGCCCGGTCGGTTTCACGGCGCGCTGAGCAGGCCGCACCCCGAACGCCACACTGACCCCGCCGGGTGAACCGGCGGGGTTTTCAGTTGTTGAGCCCGACCGCCGCCATCCGTTCGGTGTGCGCCGACGTGAGTCGCTTCACCAACGCGTGGAAGCCGGCCTGGTCCCCCGTGCCGGTGAGGATCAGCGTGGCGAGCGCCACCCGCTCCCCCGCGACCCGCTGCGACTGGGACAGCGCCTCCCCGACCAGCCGCCGCGCCCACATCGACAGCCGGTTCGCCACCTTCGGGTCCGCGGCGATCGCGTCCCGGATCTCCCGGCAGGCGAACTCCTCGTACCGCGAGTCGTGCAGCACGTCGACGACCAGCCGCCGGTCCGGCTCGCCCAACTGCTCGGCGACCGCCCGGAAGAAGTCGTCGGCGATGCTGTCCCCCACGTACGCCTTGGTCAGCGCCTCCAGCCAGTCCTTCGGCTCGGTGGAGTCGTGGTACGCCCGCAGCGCCGGCACGAACGGCTCCATCGCCTCGGCCGGGTCGGCGCCCAGCTCGACCAGCCGGGCGGCCAGCCGGCGGTAGTTGGTGATCTCGCCGGCGGCCATTTCGCTGAGAACGGCCCGGCGGCCCAGGTCGGGGGCGAGCCGGGCGTCGGTGGCCATCCGGTCGAACGCGAGCAGCCCGCCGTAGGCCAGCATGCCCAGCAGCTCGACGACGGCGGTGCGGGGTGCGGGCGCGGACACGAGCGCAGGTTACCGCCCGGTGTTGACAACGGCGCCCGGCGTACCGTTTCCTCTGATCAGGGAATCTCCCCGGCACCGGAGTACCATGGGGGAGTTACCGCTGGCGTGCGGCTTGGAGACGGGGTCATTCCCCACCGAGCCCGCCGTGATGCGCGTGGCCCGCGATCCGACATCGCGTGCGGCCCGCGCCATACCGATCGCGCCCTTTCGCGAACGACGGGGCGCACCACGAGAGGGCACCCCGACAACCACATGACAGAGATCGACGAAACCCAGGCCGGCGCGCACCTGGCGCAGCAACCGGCAAGTCCCACGTTCGCCCAGCTCGGCGCCCGCCCGGAGACGGTGACGGCGCTCGCGGCGATCGGCATCACCCACGCCTTCGCCATCCAGGAGTACGCGCTGCCGATCGGCCTGCGCGGCTCGGACCTGATCGGCCAGGCGCCGACCGGCACCGGCAAGACCCTCGGCTTCGGCATCCCCCTGGTGGACCGCGTGCTGGCGCCCGGCGAGGGCGCCGACGGCCGGCCGCAGGCGCTGGTCGTGGTCCCGACCCGGGAACTCGGCCTGCAGGTCGCCAAGGATCTCGCCGCCGCCGGCAGCACCCGCGGCGTCCGGGTCCTGCCGATCTACGGCGGGGTGGCGTACGAGCCGCAGACCGACACGCTGAAGAAGGGCGTGGAGATCCTGGTCGGCACGCCGGGCCGGCTGCTGGACCTGGCCAAGCAGAAGCACCTGAAGCTGGGGTGCATCTCCGCCCTGGTGCTGGACGAGGCGGACCGGATGCTCGACCTGGGCTTCCTGGACGACGTCGAGAAGATCCTGGCGATGCTCCCCGAGAACCGGCAGACGATGCTGTTCTCGGCCACCATGCCGGACGCGATCGTCGCCCTGGCCCGCCGCTTCCTGCGCCAGCCGATCACCATCCACGCCCAGCACGACGCGCTGACCGGGCCGTCGCCGCTAACCAAGCAACTGGCCTACCGGACCCACCCGATGAACAAAATCGAGGTCGTGGCCCGCCTGCTCCAGACGCGCGGCCGGGGCCTCACGATGATCTTCACTCGGACCAAGCGGGCCGCCGACCGGGTCGCCGAGGACCTGGACTTCCGCGGCTTCGCCGTGGCGGCCGTCCACGGTGACCTGGGCCAGGGCGCCCGGGAGCGCGCGCTCCGCGCGTTCCGGGTCGGCAAGATCGACGTGCTGGTCGCCACCGACGTGGCCGCCCGCGGCCTGGACGTCTCCGGCGTCACCCACGTGGTCAACTACGACTGCCCCGAGGACCCCGACACGTACACCCACCGCATCGGCCGGACCGGCCGCGCCGGCGCCACCGGCGTCGCGGTCACGTTCGTGGACTGGGAGGACATGCCCCGCTGGCGGCTGATCGACAAGTCGCTGGGCCTGGACATGCCCGAGCCCCCGGAGACGTACCACACGTCCCCGTACCTCTACTCCGACCTGGACATCCCCGAGGACGTGAAGGGCACCCTGCCCACCGCGGACCGCACCCGCGCCGGCCTGGCCGCGGAGGTCGAGGAGGACCTGGGCGGTGGCCGCCGCCGGAGCACCCGCGCGGCCGGGTCCGGCCCGGGCCGCTCCCGCCGCCGGGGCGGCGAAGCCCCGGCCGAGTCCACCGAGCCGACCGACCGCCCCAAGCGCCAGCGCCGCCGCCGGCGGGCCGGCGAGATCCTGGCCGGAGAGTCGGGCGAGGCCGCCACGGTCGAGACCGCGTCGGTGGCCGCACCCGCGGCGACCGAGCCCGCCGACCCGGCTCCGGCGGGCGATGCGGGCGAGGGCGCGAAGCCCCGCCGTCGTCGCCGCCGCGGCGGACGCGGACGCTCCCGCTCGGCCGGTGATACCGCCACCGAGACCGGTGACGGCGGTGACGCGGGCGAATCCGCCTGATCTTCAACAAACCCGACGCGGGGCGCCCAGCGCGCTCCGCGTCGCCGTCTCCACAGCCCCGACCCGGGTAGCCGACCCGACCCGGCCCGGCGCGGCCCCACCCGGCGCGGCGCGGCGCCACGCGGCCCGGCGCGGCGCCGAGCGGCCCGGCACGGCCCGGCCTGGCGTGTCCGGCCCCGGGTCGGACAGATCTTGGTATCGACACGACGATTGGGCGGCGTGTCGGCACCAAGATTCGTCGCCTGGTCGCGTCACGCGAGGGGGCGCCGCCCGGTCAAGGGTGGCGTTTCCTGTGCGGAAGCAGAGCGAAGTGGCGGTGCACCACCACCCGCCCCGGGAGCCGTGCGGGGCGCGCGAGTTGGGGTGCGTCGGGCGTGAGCCGGCCCGCGAGGGAGGATGGGCAGCGTGGGGATGGAACCGCTTGACGAGGCGCTCACCGAGGTGCGCGGGCTGCTGCTGGACGGCGAACGGCTGGTCCGGGCGGTGGGCGCCGGGCGGCGGCGGGGGCAGCGGCCGGGGGTGGTGCGCGCCGAGGTGCGGCCGGTGGCACTGAAGGGCGGTACCCGCCTCCAGATCGTGACGAGTGACGGCGCCCGCCCGTACACGCGGAACGTGGCGTTGGGTGCGGAGGCCGCGACGGCGGTGGACGCGCTGCTGGCCGAACCGTTCGGCAACTGGCACGTGGAGACGTCGGACGCGACCGTGCAGCTGCGGGTCACGAAGAGCGGGGCGGCGCAGGTGCACCGCGCGGCGAGTACGCCGAGGGCGGCAGAGACGGGTGCGGCAGGGACGGGTGCGGTGGGCACCCAGCACGACCGCGCGAGCGAGCACCTGCTCGATCCGGGGGACCCGGTGTTCGAGGCGATCGGCGGGAGCGCGGCCAAGCGCCGGCAGGTGGATGCCTTCCTGCGCGCCCTGGACGCCACGCTCCCCGTCCACCTGCCGGAGAAGCTGCGGGTTGTGGACCTGGGCTGCGGAAACGCGTACCTGACGTTCGCCGCGTACCGCTACCTGACCGACCGGCGGGGCGCCGACGTGGAACTGGTCGGCGTCGACGTGCGGGAGGATCAGCGGCTGCGCAACACCGGTCTGGCGGAGCGGCTGGGTTGGGGCGACCGGGTGCGGTTCGTGGCCGGCACGATCGCGCGGGTCCACCTCGACGAGCGGCCGGACGTGGTGCTGGCGCTGCACGCCTGCGACACCGCCACCGACGAGGCGCTGGCGCGGGCGGTCCGGTGGGGGGCGGGGTGGGTGCTCGCGGCGCCCTGCTGCCACCACGACGTGGCCCGGCAGCTCAAGGGCGCCACCGGGCCGTACGACGCGCTGACCCGGCACGCGATCCTGCGCGAACGCTTCGCGGATGTGCTCACCGACTCGCTGCGGGCGGCGCTGCTGCGGCTGCACGGGTACCGGGTCGAGGTGGTGGAGTTCGTGGAGTCCCGGCACACGCCGCGGAATCTGCTGCTGCGGGCCCGGCGGACGGGCGCGCCGGTCACCGAGGATCAGCGCGCGGAGTACTCGGGGCTGGCTGGCGCCTGGGGTGTGACCCCGCACCTGGAGCGGCTCATCCAACGGGGTTGAGGGCGGCTCACCCCGCCGCCGGGGTCGCCGGAACGCTGAGGACCAGCGCGGTGGCGTCGTCGCGGGTCGCCTCGGGGCCGTCGCCGAGCAGGTTCGCCAGGCGGTCCACGATCGCGGTGGCCGAGGTGTCCGCCAGCCCGGAGAGGCCGACCCGCAGCCCGTCGATCTCCAGGCGGTACCCGTGCTGGCGGTGGGCGTCGGTGAACCCGTCGGTGTAGAAGACCAGGGCGTCGCCGGGGTTCAGGTCGACCTCGCTGGGCCGGTACTCCGGGTCGGCGCGGACGCCGGGGACCATGCCGAGGCACTCGACCCGGCGGGCCAGCCGGCCGGGGCGGATCACCAGCGGCGGCGGGTGCCCGGCGCAGGCGACGCCGATCCGGGCCGCCCCGCCCGCCCGGGTCGGCGGCCTGACCTGGGCGTACGCGACGGTGCACAGGGGCAGCCAGTCGTCGCCGGAGGTGGCGTGCGACAGCAGTACCGTGTTCAGGTCACGCAGCGTGGAGGCCGGGTCGCGGTCCAGGATCGCCGTGGTGCGCAGGGTGTACCGGCTGAGCGCGGTCAGCGCGGCGGCGCGGGGGCCCTTGCCGGTCACGTCGCCGAGGAACAGCCCCCAGCTGCCGGGCGCGAGGGGGAACGCGTCGTAGAAGTCGCCGCCGACGGGCTCGCCCGGGGCGGGGCGCCCGTACGCGGCGATGGTCATGCCGGGCGGTTGGGGCAGCGCGGGCGCGAGGTCGTCCTGCACCGTTTCCGCCAGGCGGAGCAGCCGGCGCTGGCGGTCCCGGGCGACGAGCCGGGCGGCGTCGGAATCCCGCAGTTCCAGCTCGTCGGCGACCACGGCGGCCAGCGCCCGGAGCGCGGTGCGCTGGTCGTCGCTCAGCCCCTCGGCGCCGCCGCCGCACCCGCCGACGGGGCCGCCGAAAACCTCGGTGACCAGCTCGCACAGCCGGTCCAGCGGGGCATCGTCGGAGGCTTCCCGGTAGCGCACGGGAAGCATCGTCGGCGCGGTCATGTCACCGACCGTATCCGCCTGGTGGCCGATCCGTAACCCCTGGCCGTGAGGATTTATCGGGCGAAGCGGGGCGGGCGCACCCCGGCGGCGGCCGGCGTCCGTGCCGCCGGTCAGCTCACCACCAGGGTGTACTCGGCGGTGTGCACCTGGCCGGCGACCTGGAAGTCCAGGTACATCCGGTACCGGCCGGGGCTCGGCGCGGCCAGCCAGAACTTGACCGCCCCGTCCACGAGCCGCTCCTCGGGGTGGACGTGGACGTATCCCAGGTCGCCCTCCCGGAGCACGACCAGGTGCCCGTAGGCGCCCAGGTACCGCTCCAGCGCGGTGACCGGGGAGCCGTCGCGGAACACCCGGAACAGCAGCGGTTGGGTGGAGCCGACCTGCGGCGTCCCCTCGTAGGTCGCGTCGAAGCCGCCCACCCGCGCGGTGCGTTCGGGCCCGGGCAGGGCCTTCGGCGCGTACGTCCCGGGCACCGTCAGGTCGACGCCCAGCGTGAGCGGGTGCTCGGTGCCGGCCGCGTCCAGGGCGGCGAAGTCCGCGAAGGCACGCCACAGCCCGGGGGCGAGGCCGGCGAGGTCGACGCTCCAGGTGCCGTCCGGCGCCAGGGTCGGGTGGACGTGCTGGTAGCCGGACAGGTCGCGGCGGGCCACGATCAGGTGCATCAGCTTCTCGTGCTTGACCGCGAACGTGGTCACCGGCCGCCGGTCCGGTCCGTCGACCCGGAACCGGAACGTGGGCGGGGTGGCGGCCGGGTATTCGGCCCGCTCGGGCACCAGCGTGTACCCGCCGGAACTCACCGCCAGCCCGGCGACCTGCTCCCCCGCGTTCTGCTGGCCGGTCGCGTCGCCGCCGTGGCTGTGCGGCTGGGACTCGTCGATGGGCACGGCCCCCATGTCGGTGGTCTTCGGGGGCGCCGGGGCCGGACCGGCCAGGCGGCCGATGCCGAGCCCGGCGAGCAGGGCCAGCACGAGACCGGATGCGAACGCGACCAGTCGAACCGGTACCCGATCAAGCATGGAGCCCCGCCAGGGTGTAGCCCGCCTCGTCGACGGCGGCCCGCACGTCGCCCTCGTCGAGCGGGGCGTCGCTGGTGACCCGTACGGCGCCGGCCGGCACGTCCACCTGGACGCCGTGCACCCCGGGCAGGGCGGTCAGTTCGGCGGTCACCGCCTGCGCGCAGTGCCCGCAGGTCATGCCGGTCACGGCGTACGTCGTCGTGGTGCTCATCTCGTCTCCCTCATGCCCGACCAGCCGGGCGATCGCCGCGCTGGCCCCCCTGGAGCTTATACCTCCCAGGGGTATAAGCGAGCGGAACCCCGATCGACTGCGTCACACGACGGCCCGCGACCCCGCGGGGCGGCCTCAGCCGCTGAGGGCGAGCGTGAGCGGCAGGACGGCCGGGGCGCCGGCCAGGCGCAACAGCCGGGCGGCGAGCGCCATCGTCCAGCCCGAGTCGACCAGGTCGTCCACCAGAAGGACGGGGCCCTCGACACCGGCCACCGCCGCCGCCAGCCCGGGCGGGAGCGCCAGCGCCCCGGCCAGGGCGCGGACCCGCTGGGCGCTGTTCGCACCCCCCGACTCGGCGCCGGCCGCCCGGGTGACCTCGCCCAGCAGCGGCAGCCGGCCCACCGTGGCGATCCGCTCGCCGAGCGACCGGACCAGCCGGGGCCGGGTGTGGGAGGCGACCGTCACCACGGCGACCGGGCGCCGCTCCCAGGGCTGCTCCCCGCGCGCCCACGCCTTGAGCACCTCGACCACCGCACCGGCCAGCTCCGCCGGGAGCGGGGCGTCCGGCGCGCCCCCGCCGAGCACGGCGCGCAGGCGCCCGCCCCAACCCAGGTCGGAGAGGCGACCCACGGCCCGGCCCGGCTCCGCCCGCTCCCCCGGCGGGATCTTGCCCTTGAGGGGCAGGCCCACCGCCTCCAGCCCGGTCGGCCAGAGCTTCTTCGGCTCGATCGGGGCGCCGGCCCGCCCCAGGAACGCCTCCGCCGCCGCCAGCGCGGTAGCCGAGACGGCCACGCCGTAGCGCGGCCCCGCGCAGGTGTCGCACCGGCCGCACGGCTCGGCGCCCGGGTCGTCCAGGCAGCGTCGCAGGTACTCCATGCGGCACCCGGCCGTGGTCGCGTACTCGCGCATCGCCGCCTGCTCGGCCTCGCGCGCCCGCGCCACCCGCCGCAGCCGCGCCTCGTCGTACTCCCACGGCTCGCCGGTCGCCAGCCACCCGCCCCGGACCCGGCGCACCGCGCCGTCCACGTCCAGCACCTTGAGCATCATCTCCAGCCGGGTGCGGCGCAGGTCCACGATCGGCTCGAGCGCCTGGGTGGAGATCGGGCTCCCGGTGGACAGCGCGGCCAGCACCGACCGGACCTGCCGCTCCGGCGGGAACGCCAGGGAGGCGAAGTACCGCCAGATCGCCGGGTCCTCCGCGCCCGGCAGCAGCAGCACCTCGGCCTCGGCGACCCCCCGCCCCGCCCGGCCGACCTGCTGGTAATACGCGATCGGCGAGGGCGGCGCGCCGAGGTGCACGACGAAGCCCAGGTCCGGCTTGTCGAAGCCCATGCCCAGTGCGGAGGTGGCGACCAACGCCTTGATCCGGTTCGCCAGCAGGTCCCGCTCCGCGGCCTGGCGCTGCGAATCCTGCGCCTGGCCGCTGTACGCCGCGACCTCGTACCCCCGGGAGCGCAGGAACTCGGCCGTCTCGGTGGCCTGCGCGACGGTCAGGGTGTAGATGATCCCGGAGCCGGGCAGCTCGGCCAGCTGGTCGGCGAGCCAGGCCAGCCGCTGCGCCGGGCCGGGCAGCTCCAGAACGCCGAGACGCAGCGACTCCCGCTCCAGCG
The DNA here is from genome assembly GCF_018397995.1 of Rhizomonospora bruguierae. Lineage (GTDB taxonomy): Bacteria > Actinomycetota > Actinomycetes > Mycobacteriales > Micromonosporaceae > Rhizomonospora > Rhizomonospora bruguierae. The sequence goes on along the minus strand of NZ_BBQH01000022.1, from coordinate 34,578 downwards.
GGCCGCGCAGCACCAGCGTGTCGCCCAACTGCTCGGCCACGTCCGCCGTGACCCGGGCGTTCGCGGTCGCGGTGGTGGCCAGCACCGGGGTGTCGGGCGACAGGTGCGCCAGGAACGTGCGCAGGCGCCGGTAGTCCGGGCGGAAGTCGTGGCCCCAGTCCGAGACGCAGTGCGCCTCGTCCACCACCAGCAGGCCGGTCGTGCCGGCCAGCTTGGGCAGCACGCCCTCCCGGAAGTCGGGGTTGTTCAGCCGCTCCGGGGAGATCAGCAGCACGTCCACCGCCCCGGCGTGGATCTCCGCCGTGATCTCGTCCCACTCGTCGAGGTTCGCCGAGTTGATCGTGCGGGCCCGGATGCCGGCCCGCCCCGCCGCCTCGACCTGGTTGCGCATCAGCGCCAGCAGCGGCGAAACGATCACCGTGGGGCCCGCACCGCCCGCCCGCAGCAGGGCGGTCGCGACGAAGTACACCGCCGACTTGCCCCAGCCGGTCCGCTGCACGCACAGCACCCGCCGCTGCCGGGTCACCAGCGCCTCGATCGCCCGCCACTGGTCTGCCCGCAGCCGGGCACCCTCGCCGGCCAACCGGCGCAGCACCGCCTCCGCCCGCTCGCGCATGCCCTCCGTTCTACCAGCGAGCCCCGACACTCCCTACCGGCCCGGCACCGACCCGCCGTTGCCGCCGATGATCTGCCCCGCCGTGCGGGCCGGATGCCTCGGCGATGTCCGCCGAGGTGCCGGCCCGCCCGGTCCCGCTACGCGCACGACCTTGCCGCGGAACGGGTCAGGCCCGCCGCCCCGCCCGGGCCGCCACGGCGGCGTCCGGGTGGTCGCTGAACACCCCGTCCAGCCCGAGATCGAAGAACAGCTCGAACTCGGACGTGATGTCGCCCCGCGCGTTCGGGTCGGCGCCGATCCGGAAGTCCGCCGGCAGGAACTGGTTCTCCGCCCGGAACGTCCAGGCGTGCACGACCAGCCCGGCCCGGTGCGCGTCCCGGATCACGGTGGACGGCGCCAGCAGCCGGCCGGTCCCGTCCCGCGGCACCAGCAGGTCCTTGTTCGCGCCGATCCCGTGGGCGTACCGGGCGATCTCCCGCAGCCCGCCGGCCGTGGCCAGATCCCGGTAGGTGCGCGGGTCACCGGCCGCGGCCAGGTCGTACGGCGCGCCGCTGGCGTCCAGCAACTGCACCAGGGTGACCCCGGTCAGCCGGGCGAGCTGCCGCAGGTTCCCGGTCTCGAACGACTGGACGATCACCGGGTCGCGCCGGCCGGTGTACCCGTTCCGGCGCAGCACGCTGACCAGCGGCTCCTCGAGCGGCAGCCCGATCGACCGGAAGTACGTGGGGTGCTTAGTCTCCGGGTACACGCCGATGGTCCGCCCCCGCTTGCGGCTCTCCGCCCGCGCCAGGTCGATGACCTCCTGGAAGGTCGGAATCGGGAAGCGCCCGTCGAACGTGGTCGTGGTGGGGCGCACCAACGGCAGCCGCTCCTTGGCCCGCAGGGTCTTCAGCTCGGCGAGGGTGAAGTCCTCGGTGAACCACCCGGTGACCGCGACCCCGTCGATCGTCTTCGTCGCCCGCCGGCCCGCGAACTCCGGCCGGACCGCCACGTCCGTGGTCCCGGAGATCTCGTTCTCGTGCCGGGCGACCAGCACACCGTCCTTCGTGGACACGAGATCCGGCTCGACGTAGTCGGCGCCCAGCCGGATCGCCAGTTCGTACGAGGCCAGGGTGTGCTCGGGCCGGTACCCGCTCGCCCCCCGGTGTCCGATCACGACCGGCCGGTGCGCGGGCTGCCCGGCTCCGTGTGCCGAGGCGGGCGCCGCGCCGGACAGGGCCAGCCCGGCCACCACGGCCGCGCCACCGGTGGTGAGAAGGGTACGTCGCGACGTCATCTGCACTCCCGCGGTTCGCTGTGGACAGTCACCTCGATCGACTGCCGGATCAGTCAACCGCCGGCCGGCGACGTCCACACGCAGCCCGCTTGTCGCGCCAATGAACCGCGGGCGAGCGCCGGGTGACCCGACCGGCGGGCCGGGTGCACCGGCCGAGCGCTACGGGGTGACGAGCAACTGGTCCACCGGCGCGTGGTCATCGGTCAATACCGGGCCACCTCGGGCGAAATCCGCGGCCGCGCCCTCGGCCAGCACCGTCGCCCGCTCCTCGGGGTACCCGTCCAGCCGGCGCTGGAGGGCGGCGACGTCGATCGGATGGTCGGCGGCGACGATCACGAAGTTGGCGCTGACCTCGCCGCGGATCGCCGCCGGCGGCGCGACCAGCAGCACGTGCGGGAACACCGCCCGCACGGTGGCCAGCTCGGCGCGGATGAACCGGCCGGGGCCGCCGCCCGGCCTCGGGTAGTCGATGACGTTCTGGGCGTAGACGCCGCCCGGGCGCAGCACCCGGCGCACCTCGGCCATCATCTGGCGGGTGGCCAGGTGCCACGGCACGACCAGGTGCCCGAACGCGTCCCCCACGATCAGGTCGGCGCTGCCGCCGGGGCGCCGGTGCAGGTTGACCCGCGCGTCCCCGACGACCACCCGAAGGTCCGGGCCGATGCGCAGGCCCAGCCTGGCCCGGTCCAGTTCCACCAGCGCCCCGTCCAGCTCCAGGACGGTGCTGCGGGTACCGGGGCGGGTCGCGGCCAGGTAGTGGGGCAGGGTGAAGCCGCCGCCGCCCAGGTGCACCGCCTCGATCGGGGCGCCGGGCGGGGCCACCAGGTCCGCCACCGCCGCGATCCACCGCGTGTACGCGAACTCCAGGTGCCGCGGGTCGGCCAGGTCCACGTACGAGTGCCGGGCCGAGTTCAGGATCAGCAGGCGGCCGGTCGGGCGGGCCGGGTCCACCTCCACCCGGGCGCAGTGGTACGCCGTCTCCACGTCGCACGGGTCCGGGGCGACCGCCGCCAGCCCGGCGCCGGCCAGGCCGATGAGCACGATCGCCGCGCCGGCCCGGGACGGCTTGGGCGGGGCGGTGCGCTCCCGCCGGTACAGGTAGCCGCCCAGCGCGAGGCCCGCGGCGCCGAGCAGCACCGCGAGGCTCAGCACGATGACGCTGCTGGGCAGCGCCGCGACCAGGATGAAGCCGGTGACCAGCGTGGCGGTGATGCCGCCCAGGGTGCCGATGCTGGACAGCCGGCCCACCACCTGGCCGGTGCGGCGCAGGTCCCCCAGTTGCAGCTTGACCACCAGCGGCGTGACCGCGGACAGCAGCGCGGCCGGCGGGATCACCGCGACCGCCGCGAGCATCAGCACCCCGCCGGCCGCCGCGCCGCGCAACGCCTCGCCGGCGAAGCGGACCAGCGGCAGCGTGGCCGCCGTGGCGATGCCGGCGAGCACCAGCGCCGGGGCGAGCAGGCGGCGCGGGTCCCGCCGGTCGGCCAGCCAGCCGCCGATCCAGGCGCCGTAGGCGATGGCGCCCAGCGCCACCCCGATCACGCTGCTGCTGGTTTGCAGGGTGACCCCGACGTACGGGCCGATCAGGCGCAGGGCCACGACCTCCAGCACCAGCACGGCGCCGCTGGCCAGGAAGACCAGGGCCGCGGCCAGCCAGCCGGGCAGCGGGCGCATCAGATCATCGATAGGTGTACGTGGTTGGTGTGCGTCGCCGCCGGGCCGCCGCTGCCGCTGTACGAGCGCCAGCCGGTGCTGGGCTGCCAGATCTGGCGGTACCAGATGACGTAGAGCACCCCGAGCCGGCTCGCGTTCTTCACGAAGTACGCGGCCAGGCTGTTGCCGTAGGTGCGGTCGCCGCCGGTGGCGTTCTCGTCCTTGAAGCCGTTGGCGGCCGCGGAGAAGTCGCAGGCGCGGCCCTTGGGGTGTTCGCCGCCGCCACCGCTGCGGAAGCAAGAGACGTACCGCTTGTACCCGGCCGCCTTCGCCTGCTGCATCGCGTGCAGGGTGCGCGGCGTGATGCAGCCGGAGGTGGTCGGGTCGTTGACCGTGCAGGACTCGCTCGGCCAGGAGCCGTCCGAGTTGCGCGGCGCCGCCTTGGCCAGCGGCGAGTTCGGGTCCAGGAAGCCGCCGGAGGCGCCACTGCTGGCGCCCAGGGCCCGCTCGGCGTCCTTTTTCTTCTTCGCCATGATGTCGACCTGCTTGCGCTGCTTGGCCAGCTCGGCGTCGATCGCCGCCTTGGCCCGGGCCGCCTCCTCGCGGGCCTCGGTGAGCTTGCGCAACTGGTTGTCGTCGTACCGGGCCAGCATCTCCAGGCCGGTGGCGCGCTGGAGGAAGTCGTCCGGCGAGGCGCTGTTCAGCAGCGCCGAGACCACACCGATCCGGCCGCTGCGGTACGCGTTCACCGCCACCTGGCCGACCCCGGCCATCAGCCCGTCCAGCCGCTGCTGCACCTGGCTGAGCTTGAGCTGGAGCTCGATCTGCTTCTTCTTGGACTGCTCCAGGGCGGCCTTGGCGTCCAACCAGCCGCGGTTCGCGGCCTCCAGGGCCTGCCGCAGGTTCTTGGTGCCGCCCTCGTCGTCGGTGCCGGCGGTGGTGCCGTTGGGCTCGGCCAGGGCCGGGGTGCCGCCCGCCGCAAGGGGCGCGAGGACGAGCAGGGCGGCCAGCAGCGCCAGCAGCGCCGCCGTGCGCCGATGAGCGGGTGCCGTCTGCCTCACCTGGGCCGCCTTCCGTCGCCCTTCTTCGGCCGGGCGACAGCTTAGCGAAGCCGCCGCCCCCGCCGCGAGGTGCGCTAGGTGCCGTGGGGGAATCGTGCCCGGGGAAATCGGTGCGCCCCCCCAGTGATGAGCGTGCGCACTGGGTATAAGGGCAGACGATGGGCGAGAAGATCGAGCGGCAGGTGTTCACCGGCAGCGACCGCGCCGGGTACCGGCAGAAGATCCGCCGGGGGCTGGACGTGTTCGCCGCGATGCTGCGCGGGTTCCGGTTCGACGTGGACCGGCCGCTGACCGGCCTGGAGATCGAACTGAACCTGGTGGACGGGGCGGGCGACCCGGCGATGCGCAACGCGGAGGTGCTGCGGGCGATCGAGGACCCGGCGTTCGTCACCGAACTGGGCCAGTTCAACATCGAGATCAACGTACCGCCCCGGGCGCTGGCCGGCGCCGGGCTCGACGGCTTCGAGGAGCAGGTCCGGGCCAGCCTGAACGCGGCCGAGGCCAGGGCGCGGGGCACCGGGTCGCACCTGGTCATGATCGGCATCCTGCCGACCCTCACCCGGGACCTGATGACCGCCGGAGCGCTGTCCGCCAACTCCCGGTACGCGGCGCTCAACGAGCAGATCTTCGCCGCCCGGGGCGAGGACATGACCCTCGCGGTGGACGGGATCGAGTCGCTGCACGCGACCGTGGACACGATCGCCCCCGAGGCGGCGTGCACCAGCACCCAGTTCCACCTCCAGGTCAGCCCGGACCAGTTCGCCGCCTACTGGAACGCCGCGCAGGTGATCGCCGGGCCGCAGGTCGCGCTCGGCGCCAACGCGCCGCTGCTGTTCGGCCGGCGGCTCTGGCACGAGACCCGGATCCCGCTGTTCCAGCAGGCCACCGACACCCGCCCCGAGGAGATCAAGGCGCAGGGTGTGCGCCCCCGGGTCTGGTTCGGGGACCGCTGGATCACCTCGGTCTTCGACCTGTTCGAGGAGAACGTCCGGTACTTCCCGGCGCTGCTGCCCATCTGCACCGACGAGGACCCGGAGCGGGTGCTCGACGGCGGCGGCACGCCGGAACTGGGCGAATTGCGCCTGCACAACGGCACGATCTACCGCTGGAACCGCCCGGTGTACGACGTGGTGGCCGGCCGGCCACACCTGCGGGTGGAGAACCGGGTGCTGCCGGCCGGCCCCACCGTCGCGGACACGCTCGCCAACGGGGCGTTCTACTTCGGACTCGTCCGGGCCCTGGCCGAGGCGGAGCGCCCGCTGTGGTCCCGGATGTCGTTCAGCGCCGCCGAGGAGAACTTCAACGCCTGCGCCCGGTACGGCATCGAGGCCCAGGTGTACTGGCCCGGTCTGGGCAACGCGCCGGTCAGCGAAGTGATCCTGCGCCGGCTCCTTCCGCTGGCCCACGCCGGGCTGGACCGGTGGGGCGTCGACCCGGCGCTGCGGGACCGCGCCCTCGGCGTCGTCGAGCGGCGCTGCCTGACCCACCGCAACGGCGCCACCTGGCAGCTCGGGACGCTGGCCGAACTGGAGGACGCCGGCCTGGACCGCCGCGCGGCGCTGCGCGCGATGCTCAACCGGTACGTCGCGCACATGCACACCAACGTGCCGGTCCACGAGTGGCCTCACCAGGGGACGGACGCGTCCTCGGTGAAGTAGCCGCCGGTCGGCCCGTCCGGGCCGAGGGTCGCCAGGCGCACCGCCGCGTTGGCGCCCTGCGCCGCCGTGCGCGGCCCGGTGTGCCCGTTCTGGTCCGTCGCGCAGTACCCCGGGTCGGCGGCGTTCACCTTGATCGGGGTGTCCCGCAGCTCGTTCGCGTACCCCAGCGTCACCATGTTCAGCGCCGTCTTGGACGAGGTGTACGCCAGCACCGGGTTCTGCGCGTACCGGCTGCCCGGATCGCTGGCCACGGCGAGCGAACCCATCTCGCTGGACAGGTTCACGATCCGCGCCGCCGGCGCCCGCCGCAGCAGCGGCAGCAGGGCGTTGGTCACCGCCACTACGCCGAAGACGTTCACCTCGTACGTGCCGCGCAGCGCGTCCGGGGTGACCCGGCTCGGCGGCACGCCCCAGTCCAGCAGCACCCCGGCGTTGTTCACCAGCACGTCCAGCCGGCCGTACCGGTCGTCGATCCACTTCGCGGCGGCGGCGACGGACGCGGCGTCCGTCACGTCCAGCGGGACGTGCACCGCCGCGCCACCGGCCCCCGTCAGCGCCTCGGCCGCCGCCCGCCCCCGTTCGGCGTCCCGGGCGCCCACCAGCACCGTCGCTCCCTTGGCCGCCAGCCCGGCGGCGATCTCGTACCCGATGCCCTTGTTGGCCCCCGTCACGAGGGCGATCACGCTGTCGCTCACGCTCCGAGGCTGACCCGCCGGGGCGGCCGGCGGGAGAGACCCGGTTGTCCAGGGACCCGCGATCCCTGGCTGGGCGGCCGGGACGGCTGGCACGCTGAACGGCATGGACCGGGAGCAACTCGCCGACTTCCTCCGCGGCCGGCGCGCGCGGCTGCGCCCCGCCGACGCCGGCCTGCCCGCCGGCACCCGCCGGCGCACCCCGGGGCTGCGCCGCGAGGAGGTCGCCCGGCTCGCCGGCATCTCCGTCGACTACTACACGCGCCTCGAACAGTCCCGCGGGCCCCACCCGTCCCGGCAGGTGCTCGCCGCCCTGTCCCGCGCCCTGCGCCTGCACGACGGCGAGCGCGACCACCTGTTCCGCCTCGCCGGGGAGGAGCCCGCGCCCCCGGCCGGCCTGACCCGGGACGTCTCCCCCGGCATCCGCCACCTGATGGATCGGCTCACCGACGTGCCCGCCTTCGTCATCGACGCCAAGTACGACATCCTGGCCTGGAACCCGGTCGCCGGCGCCCTGATGGGCGACCTGTCCGCCGTGCCGGAGCCCGATCGCAACATCGCCTGGCGGACCTTCCGCGACGGCGTCGGCGACGACCCCCGCGCCGACGCCTTCGCCACCCAGGTCGTCTCCGTCCTGCGGGCCGCCGCGACCAAGTACCCCCGCGACGCCGGCCTGCACGCCCTCGTCAAGCGGCTGCGCGCCGGCAGCGCCGACTTCGAGCGCCGGTGGGCCGCGCACCGGGTCTGCGTCCCACCCAACAGCACGGTGATGCCGGTGTCCCACCCCGCGGTCGGCCGGTTCGAGGTGGAGTGCGAGGTCCTGTTCATCGCGGACCGCGACCAGCGGCTGATCACGTACAACGCGGCGCCCGGCAGCCGGGCCGAGGAGGCGCTGCGCCTGCTCGCCGTCATCGGCACCCAGGACATGACGCCCTCGGCGCCGTGACGGCCCGCGCCCGGCGTCAGTCGTCGAGGCCCTGCTCGATGGCGTAGCGGACCAACTCGACCCGGTTGTGCAGTTGGAGCTTGCCGAGGGTGTTCTGCACGTGGTTCTGGACCGTGCGGTGCGACAGCACCAGGCGCTCGGCGATCTGCTTGTACGACAGGCCCTTCGCCACCAGGCGCAGGATCTCCGTCTCCCGCTCGGTGAGGCGGGGCGCGTCGGGGTCGGTGCGCGGTGCGGCGGCGAGGCGGCGGTACTCGCCGAGCAGCAGGCCGGCCAGGCCGGGGGTGAAGACGGCGTCGCCCTCGGCGGTGCGGCGCACGGCGTCGAGGAACTCGGCGCGGGCGGCGGACTTGACCAGGTACCCGGCGGCGCCGGCCTTGACGGCGTCGAGCACGTCCTGGTGTTCGCCGCTGGCCGACAGGACCAGCACCCGGACCTCGGCGCGGGCGGCGACCAGCCCGCGGATGACGTCCACACCGGACAGGTCGGGCAGTTGGAGATCCACGACCGCCACGTCGGGACGGACGCTGGGGGCGATCCGCACGGCCTGGGCGCCCTCGCCGACCGCGGCGACCACCTCGTAACCGGCCTCGGTGAGGTCCCGGGCCACGCCCTCGCGCCACATCGGGTGGTCGTCCACCACCATCACGGAAGTCACGTCGCCCATTGTTCCCCGGCCGGCTCCGGGCGCGGGATCCGCAACTCCACCTCGGTGCCCTGCCCCGGCCCGGTGACGATCTCGACGGTGCCGCCGAGGTCCCGGATCCGGCCCCGGATGGACTGCGCGACGCCCAGCCGGCCATCCGCCTCGGCGGCGGCGAGCCGGCCAGCCGGGATGCCGGGACCGCCGTCGCGGACCGTGACGGTCACGGCGGCGCCCTCGTCCTCGACGAGAACCCAGGCGGGCTGCTCCGGCCCACAGTGGACGCGCACGTTGTCCAGCGCGCTGCCGACGGCCGCGGCGACCTCGGCGGCGACGTTCTCGGGCAGCGGCACCGGGCCGGCGGGCGTGGCCAGCTGCACGGTGCCGGAGGCGTACCCGCTGAGCTTGGCGCGCAGGTCCACGGCGCCGCGCCCGGGGGTTTCCGGGAAGTCGGAGCGGACCAGCGCCCGCAGCGTGGCCTCCTGCTCGCCCGCGAGCCGACCCAGGTCGGCGGCCTCCCCGCCGAGTTCGGCGCCGCGCCGCTGGACGAGAGCCAGCACCTGGAGGACGGAGTCGTGGATGCCGCGTGCCAGGCGGTCCCGCTCGCGGGCGGACGCCTCCCGCTCGGCGGCGCGCTGGAGCCGGCGCTCCGCGTCCAGGCCGATGCGGGTCAGATACCCGAGAATGACGCCGCTGAGCAGGAGCAGCACCGTGCCGTTGACGGTGACGTCGGCGATCCGGCCGCGCAGGGACAGGTCGACGGCGCCGAGCAGCAGGCCGGAGATCAGCCCGGCCCGCCGGCCACCGGCGACCGCCCAGGCCAGCACGGGGCCGGCCACCCAGGCCATCGGCAGGGTGGGCGCGCCGTGGGCCAGGTCGGCGGGCGGGATGACCCACCGGCTGGCGAGCAGGCAGGCGCCGGTAACCAGCAGGTCGGCGCCCAGCAGGGGCCAGCGGCGCAGCCGCGGGGTCAGGTACGCCCAGCCCACCGTGCCGGTCCAGGCGACCATCAGGGCGAGGACCGCCCAGCCGAGGACCGGGCGGGACCAGCCCCGGAAGTTGTTGGCGATCAGGATCGCGGCGTAGCCGAGCGCGGCCACCCGGAACACGGCGATCGCCCGCCACAGCGTTGTCTCCAAACCCACCCGACGATCCTGCCGCAACCTGTGACCCGGGATAGCCTGGTCACCATGAGCCAGACCACCCTCGTATCGCTGGCCCGGATCCAGACCGCGCGGCCGGGCCGCCACCTCGCCCACCTCTGCGAGCACTTCGCCGCGGAGGCGCACGCCGAGTGGGCCGACGACAGCGGCATCATCCTGTTCGACTTCGGCGCCTGCCGCCTCGTGGCGGAGGAGAGCGCCCTGGTGCTGACCGCCGAGGGGCCAGACGACGAGAGCCTGTCCCGAGTGGAGAAGATCACCGCCGCGCGCCTGGCCGGGGACGGCCTGGCGGTGGAGTGGAAGCGGACGGCCTAGCCGTCAACCGCGCGGCGGCAGCTTCACCACGCTGACGAAGAACTCGTCGATCTGCCGCACCACCGCGATGAACCGTTCGAAGTCGACCGGCTTGGTGACGTAGGCGTTCGCGTGCAGCTGGTAGCTGCGCAGGATGTCCTCGTCGGCCTGGGAGGTGGTGAGCACGACCACCGGGATCTGGCCGAGATTCTCGTCCTTCTTTATCTCGGCGAGCACCTCCCGGCCGTCCCGCCGGGGCAGGTTCAGGTCCAGCAGGATCAGGTCCGGCTGCACCGCGTCGGCGTACTTGCCCTCGCGGCGCAGGTACTGCAGCGCCTCCGCACCGTCGGAGACGACGGCCAGGCGGTTGCGCAGCTTGTGCTCCTCGAACGCCTCCTGCGTCATCAGCACGTCGCCGGGGTCATCCTCGACCAGCAGCACCTCGATGGGGCTGCGGCCGTCGGCGGGAACACTCATGCCACGGTCTCCTTTGGCGCCGGTGCGGCGGCCGGCCGGTGCGGTGGTGGTGGGGTGCCGGCACCCTCCGGCGCGATGGGGAGGGTGAAGCTGATGGCGGTGCCGTCCCGGTACTCCGGGTCGACCCAGATCCGGCCACCGTGATATTCGACGATCTTCTTCGCGATGGCAAGCCCGATGCCGGTGCCCGGGTAGGCGTCCTTGGGGTGCAGCCGCTGGAAGATCACGAAAACCTTGTCGGCGAACTCGCCCTCGATGCCGATGCCGTTGTCCCGGCAGGTGATCTGCCACTCGTCGCCGACCCGCTCGGCGCTGACCCGCACCCGCGGGGGCTCCTGCGGCCGGCGGAACTTGATGGAGTTGCTGACCAGGTTGGCCAGCAGCGTGGTCAGCAGCGGCTCCTCGCCGCGCACCACCGGCAGGTCGGACCAGCTGAGCTCCGCCTCGGCGGCCGCCCGGGCGACCTCGAGCTGCCCGTTGACCTGATCCATCACCGCGTTCAGGTCGACGTCGGTGAAGCCGGCGGTGAGCCGGCCGATGCGGGAGAAGGACAGCAGGTCGTTGATCAGCCGCTGCATCCGCTGCGCACCGTCCACCGCGAACGCGATGTACTGGTCGGCCCGCTCGTCCAGCCTGCCCGCGTACCGGCGCTGCAGCAGTTGGCAGAAGCTGGCCACCTTGCGCAGCGGCTCCTGCAGGTCGTGCGAGGCGACGTAGGCGAACTGCTCCAGGTCCCGGTTGGACCGGGTCAGCTCGGCGGCCTGCGCCTCCAGCCGGTCGTTGGTGGCCTGGATCACCGCCCGCGCGGTGGTCACCTCCGCCAGGTCGGCGGCGATCTGGCGGCGCATGCCGTCCACGTCCCGCGCCAGCCTGGCCAGCTCGGGCGGGCCGTCCGCCTCGATGTCCCGCTGGTAGGCGCCGCGGGCCACCTCGCGCACCTGCTCCGCCAGGTGCGTGACCGGGCGGCTGACCAGCCGGTCCAGCAGGGCGAGCAGGGCGACCCCGGCGACGATCACCACGCCGGCGGCGACGATCAGCAGCAGGACCAGGGCGCTGCTGGTCGACCGGGCCTTGTCCGCGACCTCGTTGCGGTACAGCACGATGGTCTGCTGTAGGCGGTCCAGCGCGGCGCGGATCTCGTCGAAACGCTGCCGGCTACCCTCCTGGATGATCGTCGCCGCGCTGGCCCGGTCGCCGCGCGCGACGGCCTCCCGCACCGGCTCGGCGACCTCGGCCCGCCAGCTGGCGGACAACCGCTCGACGCTGGTCAGCTCGCGCTCGATCTGCGGCCGGTCGGTGACCAGGGCGCGCATCTCGGCGATCAGGGCCCGCTCGCTCTGCTGACCCTCGCCGTACGGGGCCAGGTCCGCCGGGTTCCCGGTGACCGCGTACCCGCGCACCGCCGTCTCCTGGTTGACCAGCGCGGTGGACAGCGCCTCCGCGCTGGTGCGCAGCGGGCCGGTCTTGTTCAGCGAGGCGTCGACGTAGCTCCGGTTGCGGTTGGCCACCAGGGCGGCGGCGCCCGCCACCCCGGCCAGCAACAGGCCGACGATCGCGCAGAGCGCCGCGACCCGCTGGCGCAACGTCCAACGCCCCGCCCGCCGGGTCGGCCCGGTCACCGCCCGCTCCCCCGGCTCACCAGCAGGATCGCCACATCGTCGGCGAGTGGGCCGCCGTTGAGCTCCTCGACCCGCCCGACCAGCCACGCGGGCAGCTCCGCCAGCGGGACATCGGGAACACCCGGCTCGGCCAGCACCCGGCACAGGCCGTCCACGTCCAGCCGCTCGTCACCCCGGCCGGAGCGGCCCTCGATCAGGCCGTCGGTGTACATCAGCAGGGACCAGTCCTCCGCGTCGAGCCGATGGGTCCGCACCGGATGCGGGCGCCCCGGACGGACACCGAGCACCACGCCGTACTTCGCCGGCAGGGGCTGGGCGGTGCCGCCGGCCAGCAGCACCGGCTGCGGGTGCCCGGCCAGCCGCAGGGTGGCCTCGTTGCGGTCGAGGTCGACGCTGAGCCCGGCGGCCGTGGCGAAGATCTCGGCGGCCCGCCGCTCGGTGACCAGAACCTGCTCCACGCCGTGCAGCAGCGCCTGGTCCCGCACCCCGGCCAGCACCAGGGCGCGCCAGGCGACCCGCAGTTCGACGCCCAGCGCGGCCTCGTCCACGCCGTGCCCGCACACGTCGCCGACCATCAACTCCAGCCGGTTGGGTCCGGTCTGGACCACGTCGAAGAAGTCGCCGCCGAGCAGCGCGCGCTGCCGGCCGGGCCGGTAGAACGGGTGTACCGAGACGGCATCGGTGGACAGCAGCGGCTTGGGCAGCAGACCGCGCTCCAGCCGGGACGACTCGGCCTGGCGCAGTTCCGCCTCCCGCAGGCGCAGCGCGTTCTCGTCGGCGCGCTTGCGCTCGACCGCGTACCGCACCGAACGGGTCAGCCCGACGCCGTCCACGGTGCCCTTGACCAGGTAGTCCTGCGCACCCTCGGCGACCGCGACGATGCCCAGGTGCTCGTCCTCCAGGCCGGTCAGCACGCACACGGCGACGGCGCTGGCCAGCGCCAGCACCGAACGCAGCCCCTCGATCCCCTGCGCGTCCGGCAGCCCGAGGTCCAGCAGCACGCAGTCGACGCCCGCGATCAACTCCCGGGCCTCGGCCAGGCTGCGCGCGGTGTGCAGGTCGACCGGGGCGTCGGACTCCACGAGCAGTTCGGAGACCAGGAACGCGTCGCCCTCGTCGTCCTCGACGAGCAGCACCCGCAGCCGCTCGCCGGTGAGCGCGGCGCGCAGCCCGATCCGCCCGGTCGCCAGCGGCGACACGATGGACGGGCCGGTCACGGTCGCCTCACCATGGCGGCTGCTGGCTGGTCGATGTCGCGGCTCCTTCGCTCGGTCGAGGACGGTCGTATCGCGCGGACGGCTTCGGCCGGCCGCCCCGCGGCGCATCTCAGCAAAAACCCTACCGGCGCGGGTTACCGGCCCCCACGCGCGATGGTTGACGCATGGCAACAAATCATGCACGGCCATCGACGGGGCCGCCAGCCCACCCGATCCCCCCGCCTTGCGGCGCCCGGTTCGGCGGCATTCGCCCGGTTTGATTCCCACCTCGGCTTTCGGGCCCTCTCGTAGGCGGATACCTCGGCCGGCTTGTCGAGGTACAGGGCGCCGGTCAGTGACTCGCTGTAGACGGTAGAGGGCTCGGCCGGCCTACTGCCGCGAGCCGGGAAGTCCAGGATCAGGAGTCTGGAGCAGGCCAGGGATCAGGATGGGTTCGTACTGCCGCATGGCGGACGCGGCCGCCTCCAGCCCAACGTACAGCTCGAACCAGGCGGGCCCATTGCCCCCCGAGAGGTGCGGCGCCCGCCATGTGCGTAGCGGCCCCGACGCGGAGAAGTCCTCACCCGTCGTCGGCCGGGCCGCTGGCCCGCCAGAAATCGCGGAAAGCGGGTCCGTCGAACAGCGCCTCGTGGACGTCGGACCAGATCCGCGCGGTGCGCGCGACCATCAGCCCGGGGCGCTGGTCCGCCGGGTGGTACTCGGCGCCGTCGAGGTGCCGGACCACCGCGCCCGCCTCCCGGGTCAGCAGCGCGCCGGCGGCGTGGTCCCACGGCTTGGTGCGCCAGAACACGGCGAAGTCCTGCTCGCCCTCGATGACGTCCGGGTACTCGCGGCCGGCGCAGTGGTGGCCCGGCAGCAGCGCGCCGAGCACCCGGCCCCGGTCCAGTGCCGCGTCACGCAGCGCCGGCGGGAAGTACTTGACGCTCGCGGCGCCCCGCAGTTCGCCCAGCGGCCGGTGCTCCTCGGGCACGGTCAGCCGGATGCCGTCGCGGTAGGTGCCGCCGCCGCGTTCCGCGACGACAACGCTGTCCGCGAGCGGGTCCAGAATCCAGCCGGCGACCGGGTCGCCGCCGCGCAGCAGGGCGACCATGACCGCGAACGGCGGCCGGCCGGCGGCGAAGTTGCCGGTGCCGTCGACCGGGTCGACCAGCCACACCGGCCCGGCGTCCGTGATGTGGCCGAGCAGCGCGGCGTCCACCTCGACCGCCTCCTCGCCGACCACCGTGGACCCGGGCAGCAGCGCGCGCAGGCCGGCCCCGATCATCCGCTCCGCCTCGCGGTCGGCGATGGTCACCAGGTCGCCCGGGGACTTCTCCGCGATGTCGTCATCGGCCAGGGCACCGAACCGGGGCAGGATCTCCGTCGCCGCCGCCTCGCGCAGCAGCGCGGTCACCTCGTCGAACACCCGCACACCCTCCCCTGCCGACTGCCCCCATTCTCGGCCAGCTACATTCCCGGCGCCGGCACCGGGGGTGGAAGATGTTGCGGTGGACACCCCCAAGATCCCCGCGCGGCCACGGCTGGCCGGCGCGGCGGCGCTGCTCGCGCTCGCGGCGCTGGGCGCGCTGGTGCTCTGGACGCTGCTCCCGCCCGCCGCCCGCGGTACCGGCACCCCGGCGGCCGAGTTCAGCGCGGACCGGGCGTACGAGCTGGTGCGGGCGCTGGCCACGGCGCCGCACCCGGCGGGCAGCGCCGGCAACGACGGCACCCGGGCCCGGATCGAAAGCACCCTGACCGGCCTGGGTCTGCGCCCCGAGGTGCAGGACACGGTGGCGGTGGAGGCCGGGGACCTGTCCGGCAGCAGGGGCGCGAGCGGCATGGCCCGGGTCCGCAACGTGGTGGCCGTGCTGCCCGGCACCGCACCGACCGGTCGCGTGTTCCTGGTCGCGCATTACGACTCGGTGCAGACCGGGCCCGGTGCGAACGACGACTCGGCCGGCGTCTCCACGCTGCTGGAGGTGGCCCGGGCGCTGTCGGCCGGCGCCCGCCCGCGCAACGACGTGGTGTTCGTGTTCACCGACGCGGAGGAGGCGTGCCTGTGCGGCGCAGCGGCCTTCGCGACCCAGCACCCGCTCGCCAAGGGCCCGGGGGTGGTGCTGAACCTGGAGGCCCGGGGCAGCACCGGCCCGGTCATCATGTTCGAGACCTCGCGCGACAACGCCGCTCTGGTGGGCGGGTACGCGCGGGGCGCGCCGCACCCGGTGGGCACCTCGTTCGCGGTCGAGGTGTACCGCCTGCTGCCCAACGACACCGACTTCACCGCGTTCCGGGCGGCCGGCATGCCCGGCCTGAACTCCGCCTACATCGACGGGTCGGCGGTGTACCACACGCCGCTGGACACCCCGGCGAGCATGGACCGGGCCAGCCTCCAGCAGCACGGCGACAACGCGCTCGGGATGGCCCGCGAGTTCGGTGGCGCCGACCTGACCCGCCTGCGCGCCTCGGGCGACGCGACGTACTTCCCGGTACTCGGCGCGCTGGCCCGGTACCCCGGCTGGCTGACCTGGCCGATCGCGGTGCTGGCCGCGCTCGCGGTGGCGGCCCTGGCGTACCGCCGCCGCGGCCGCCGGCTCGCCGTGGCCTTCGGGCTGGGGCTGATCCCGCTGGTCCTCGCCCCGGCGGCCGCGCAGGGGTTCTGGGCCGTCCTGGTGGCGGTCCGCCCGGGGTACCGGACCCTGCTCGACCCGTACCGTCCACAGTGGTACCGGGTGGCGGTACTCGCGCTGGCCGCCGCGGTCCTGCTGGCCTGGTACGCGGCGCTGCGCCGCCGGGTCGGCGCGGACGCCCTCGCGACCGCCGCGCTGGGGTGGCTGGCGGTGCTCGGGGTGGTGCTCGCCGTGCTGGTCCCGGGCGGCTCCTACCTCGCGGCGCTCCCCGCGCTGGCCGGGGCCGCCGCCGCCCTGGTGAACCGGGCACCGACCACGCTGGCGACGCTCGCGGGCGCCGTGTCGGTCGTGGTGCTGCTGCCGGCCGTGGTGCTGCTGCTGCCGGCGCTGACCCTGGCGATGGCCGGCGCGGGCGCGTTCTTCGCGGTCCTGCTGGGCTTCGCGCTGCTGCCGGTGCTGGAGCGGGTGCAGCCCGCCCGGGGCCGGTGGCGGGCCGCGCCGGCCGGGCTGTGCCTCGCGTTGACCGTGGGCTTCGCGGCGACCGGGCTCGCCGTGGACCGGTTCGACGCCGCCCACCCGGTGCCCACGCAACTGATGTACGCGCTCGACGCGGACACCGGCCAGGCGCGCTGGGTCAGCCAGGAGGACAGGCCCCAGCCGTGGACGGCCGGGTACGTCGACGGTTCGGCGGTCCTGGGGCAGGAGTTCCCGCCGCTCGGCAACCAACCCCTGCGTGTGGGTCCGGCGCCGGCCGCCCCGCTGCCGGCCCCCCGGGCAGAGGTGCTCGCGGACACCCGCGCCGGCGAGGTGCGCACGCTGCGCCTGCGGGTGGCGCCCCAGCGCGCGGTCCGCCTCGTGGCGCTGGCCGTCGACGCGACCACCGCCACGGTGCGCCGGGCCACGGTCGACGGGCAGCCGGCCCGGGTGACCGGGGAGCGGGACGGCCGCTGGGGCTTCCGGCTGGTGTTCCACGCCCCGCCGCCGGACGGGATCGAGGTGACCTTGGAACTCGAGCAGGCCCCCGGTACGCGGCTCACCTTCCGGGTCATGGACGGCAGCGACGGGCTGGACGGGCTGCCCGGCTTCCGGCCGCGACCGCCGGACGTCGGGGTCGTCGGCTCGCACTCCTCGGAACTCGTCCTCGTCGGGCGGACATATACGTTTTGACCGCATAACCCGGCGCGATGCTGGGATTCTGGCACCCGATGGCACCCAACATCGGGAGGTCAGCCTTGACGGCCCGCCCGGCGCTCGCCCGGCTGGTGGCCACCGTGGCGGCCACCGCCACCGCGGCGGCCCTCGCCCTGGCCGGAACGGGTTGCGAGGTCACCCGCGCCGACCCGACGCAGCTCACCGCCCAGCAGGGCTTCAAGATCGGCGTGTTGCTGCCGGATACCCGGGAGGCCCGCTACGAGCGCGCCGACCGGCCGGCGATCGAGTCGACGCTCCAGCGGCTCTGCCCGCGCTGCGAGATCTTCTACCAGAACGCGGCGGGTGACCCGGCGCGCCAGCAGACCCAGGCCGAGACGATGCTCACCCAGGGCGTCCGGGCGCTGATCCTGGACCCGGTGCACGCCACCCGCGCGGCCCGGATCACCGCCGCGGCCAAGGCGCACGACGTGCCGGTGGTGGCGTACGACCGGCTGCCCGACGGTCCGGTCACCTACCACGTGGGGTTCGACGCCCGGCGGGTCGGCGAACTCCAGGCGCAGTTCCTGCTCAAGGCGATCGCCGCCGGGGGTGCGACCAAGCGCGGGCCGATCGTGATGATCAACGGACCGGCCAGCGACCCGAACGCCGCGCTGTACCGGGCGGGCGCCCGGGCCGCGCTCAGCGGGCACGCGGTGATCGCCCGCGAGCTCACCGCGGCGGACTGGACGCCGGAGCGGGCCCGCGAGCAGATGGACCAGGCCCTCAAGGACCTGGGCGACAAGAAGATCATCGGGGTGTACGCGGCGAACGACAGCACCGCCGCCGGGGCCATCGCCGCGCTGGCCACCGCCAAGATCCAGCCCATGCCGCCGGTCACCGGGCAGGACGCCGAACTCTCGGCGGTGCAGCGACTGCTCACCGGCGCCCAGTACATGACGGTCTACAAGGCGATCCGCCCGGAGGCGGAGGCGGCGGCCCGGATGGCGGTGGCCGCGGCCACCCGCCGCCCGTACACCGACCAGCCGACCGTGCCGCGCCGGAACTCGACCGGGGAGGTCCCCTCGGTGCTGCTGGCGCCCGTGGTGGTCACCCAGCAGACGATCCGGGCCACCCTGCTCGCCGACGCCTTCTACTCGCGGGAGCAGATCTGCACCGCCGCGTTCGAGGCGGCGTGCCGCGCCGCCCGGCTGTAGGAGCGAAAAATTGACCCTCCGGAGGTGGGACCCGGCCGGGCCTGCTCACATTACCGAAGGCAGTCGTACGCCTACCAGACACGCTTGGTTAAGGGGCGTTTTCGGGGCGGCCCGTGCGGTTAGATTGCACTCATGCTCGGTCTGCCTCCCGGCGTGACCGCCTGCCTGTTCGACATGGACGGCGTGCTCACGCAGACCGCAATTGTGCACAACGCAGCGTGGACGGAAACGTTCGATGCGTACCTGCGCAAGCGGTCCGAAGACACCAACGAACCATTCCGCCCCTTCGACCCCGTCCGTGATTACCACGATTACGTGGACGGCCGGGCCCGGGCCGACGGGGTGCGCACCTTCCTCGCGTCCCGGGGGATCACCCTGCCCGAGGGGTCGCCGGACGACCCGCCCGAGGCGGACACCGTCAACGGCCTGGGCAACCGCAAGAACGTGATCGTGGTGCGCCGGATCCGCGAGGAGGGGGTGCAGGTGTTCGACGGATCGGTCGCGTATCTTCGTGCGGCGACCGCCGCCGGCCTGTCCTGCGCGGTCGTCTCGGCCAGCGCCAACACCCCGGACGTGCTGCGGGTGACCGGCCTGGACCAGTTGATCACCACGCGGGTGGACGGGATCGTCGCCCGCGAGCTGAAATTACCGGGCAAGCCGGCGCCCGACACGTTCCTGGAGGGCGCCCGGCGGCTCGGGGTGCGACCCGAGCAGGCGGCCGTCTTCGAGGACGCCCAGTCGGGGGTCGCCGCCGGCCGGGCCGGCAACTTCGGCTACGTGATCGGCGTGGACCGGGTGGGCCAGGCCGAGGAGCTGAAGAGGCACGGCGCCGACATTGTTGTAAACGACTTATCGGAATTGTTGGACGGGGTGCGAGAGTGATTCGCGAGCGGGCCTACCCGGTCGAGCCGTGGACGGTGCGGGAGACCCGCCTGGACCTGGACGTGCTGGCCCAGTCTGAGTCGGTGTTCGCGCTGTCGAACGGGCACATCGGCCTGCGCGGCAACCTGGACGAGGGCGAGCCGCACGGGCTTCCCGGCAGCTACCTGAACTCCTTCTACGAGCTGCGCCCGCTGCCCTACGCCGAGGCGGGCTACGGGTATCCGGAATCCGGGCAGACGGTCGTCAACGTGACCAACGGCAAGCTGATCCGGCTGATGGTCGACGACGAGCCGTTCGACGTGCGGTACGGCGAGCTGCTCTCCCACGAGCGGGTGCTGGACCTGCGCGCCGGCGTGCTGGAACGCACCGTGGAGTGGGTGTCGCCGGCCGGCAAGGGCGTGCGGGTGCGCTCCACCCGGCTGGTGTCGTTCACCCAACGCTCCATCGCGGCGATCTGCTACGAGGTGGAGCCGCTGGACGACACCGCGCGGCTGATCGTGCAGTCGGAACTCGTGGCCAACGAGCAGCTGCCGGCGCAGTCCAAGGACCCGCGGGTGGCGGCCGTGCTGGAGGCGCCGCTACAGGCCGAGGAGCACCTGGCCAACGGCTCGTCCGGGCTGCTGATCCACCAGACCAAGGCGAGCCGGCTCAGAATGGCCGCGGCGATGGACCACATCGTCGACGGCCCGAAGAAGACCGCGATCAGCACGGAGGCGTTCCCGGACTGGGTGCGCACCACCGTGGCCTGCGTGCTCCAGCCGGGCGAGAAGCTGCGGGTGGTGAAGCTGCTGGCGTACGGGTGGTCCAGCCGCCGCTCGCTGCCGGCCCTGCGGGACCAGGTCAGCGCCGCCCTGGCGAGCGCCAAGTTCGCCGAGTGGGAGGGGCTGTGCACCGCGCAGCGCCGGTTCCTGGACACCTTCTGGGACGGCGCGGACGTGCGGGTCGAGGGCGACTCGGAGGTGCAGCAGGCGGTCCGGTTCGGCCTGTTCCACGTGCTCCAGGCCGGCGCCCGGGCGGAGCAGCGCCCGATCCCGGCCAAGGGGCTCACCGGCCCCGGCTACGACGGCCACGTGTTCTGGGACACCGAGTCGTTCGTGCTGCCGGTGCTGACCTACACCGAGCCGGCCGCCGCCGCGCAGGCGCTGCGCTGGCGGCACGCCACCCTCGACCTGGCCGTCGAGCGGGCCAGCCAGCTCGGCCTCGGCGGCGCCGCCTTCCCCTGGCGCACCATCCGCGGCCAGGAGTGCTCGGGGTACTGGCCGGCCGGCACGGCGGCGTTCCACATCGGCGCCGACATCGCCGACGCGGTGCTGCGCTACATCAACGCCACCGGCGACGAGGGGTTCGAACGCGAGTTCGGCCTGGAACTGCTGGTGCAGACGGCGCGGCTGTGGCGCTCGCTGGGCCACCACGACCGGCACGGCGCGTTCCACGTCGACGGCGTGACCGGCCCGGACGAGTACACCTCGGTGATCCGGGACAACGTGTACACGAACCTGATGGCGCAGCGGAACCTCAACGCCGCCGCCGACGCGGTCGCCCGCCACCCGGACGTGGCGCACAAGCTCGGCGTCGACGAGGAGGAGGCGGCCACCTGGCGGGACGCCGCGGCGGCCATGCACATCCCGTACGACCCGGAGCTGGGCGTGCACCAGCAGTCCGAGGGGTTCACCCGGCTCCAGGAGTGGAACTTCGAGGACACGCCGACGGACAAGTACCCGCTGCTGCTGCACTACCCGTACTTCGACCTG
Source organism: Rhizomonospora bruguierae (assembly GCF_018397995.1). Taxonomy (GTDB): domain Bacteria; phylum Actinomycetota; class Actinomycetes; order Mycobacteriales; family Micromonosporaceae; genus Rhizomonospora; species Rhizomonospora bruguierae. The sequence continues at coordinate 13,679 of NZ_BBQH01000022.1, read as the reverse complement.
TACCGCAAGCAGGTGGTGAAGCAGCCGGACCTGGTCCTGGCGATGCACTGGCGGGGCGACGCGTTCACGCCGGAGCAGAAGGCGCGCAACTTCGCGTACTACGAGCCGCGTACGGTCCGGGATTCGTCGCTGTCGGCGTGCACCCAGGCGGTGATCGCCGCCGAGGTGGGCCAGCTCGAACTGGCCCACGACTACCTGGGCGAGGCCGCCCTGATGGACCTGCACAACCTGAAGAAGAACACCCGGGACGGCATCCACCTGGCGTCGCTGGCCGGCGCCTGGATCTCGCTGGTCGCCGGGATCGGCGGGATGCGGGACCACAACGGCGAGTTGTCGTTCGCGCCGCGGCTGCCCAGCCGGCTGAACCGGCTGGAGTTCTCGCTGCTGTGGCGGGGGATGCGGCTGCACGTGGACGTGCGGCCGGAGCACGCCACCTACTCGATCCGCAACGGCGAGCAGACGGTCGAGCTGAGGCACCACGGCCAGCCGGTGAAGCTGAACGGGGACCAGTCGGTGACGCTGGAGATCCCGCGGCTGAGCCCGGCCGGTCCGGCGCCACACCAGCCGCCGGGTCGATCGCCGATCCGCCGCAAGACGGACGAGGAAGGCTGACCGCAAGGGGGTCCCGGGAGGGGCCCCCTTCGTCGTCCGGGCGGTCGCCACCGGTTAGGCGGCGCCCGCCGCGGGTAGCCACGGCCCATGTTTGTCGAGGCACCCTCACAGCAGCGGCTGGGCCGGATCGACCGGCACCTCGGCGCGGCGTTCGCGGACGCGAAGAAGCACGACGACCGCCTGCGCCCGCTGGCGGTGGACGCCCGGTTCGACGGCGGCGTGGCACACCTGACCGGCGCCGTCGCTGACCCCGGTGAGCTGCGCCTGGTCCGCGACCTGGTGGGCCGGCTGGACGGGGTGTTCGCGGTCTGGTCGCGGGTGCACGTGGGTGGCCGGGCGCCGGTCCTGCTGGATGTGGGCTGCGGCCAGACCAAGCAGTACCCGGAGGCCATCGGGCTGGACATGCGGGCCTGCGAGGCGGTGGACGTGCGGGCGAACCTCTCGCTGGGTCTGCCGATGGCCAGCCGCTCGGTGGACGCGGTGTTCGCCGTGCACGTCCTGGAGCACCTGATCGACTTCCTGGCGCTGGTCGACGAGTGCCACCGCGTGCTGCGCCCGGGTGGCGTGCTGCACGTGGTCAGCCCGTGGTGGCGGTACGTCAACGCGGTGGCCGACCCGACCCACGTGCGGCTGCTGGACGTGCAGACGATCAAGGGGATCTGCCAGCGCCCGGACGCGCCGCGCTGGTACCCGCTGCACGCCGGCTGCGACGCGGCCACGATCTTCGGGGACCTGATGGCGATCGGCCCCGACGACCCCGGCCCGGACGAGGCCCACCTCGCCCGGTTCTTCGACTGACCGCGGAGCCGACCGCGCGACTGACCGCTGAGCGACCGCACGGACGGCCGCGACGCGCCCGGCGGGCCGTGCCCGGATGCGGCACAGTGGATCCCGTGAACCTCTCGGACACCAATGGGCTGATCACGCTGCTGGCCGGCCTGGCGATCCTGGTCGGGATCTTCGGCGTGGTGGTGCCCGTGCTGCCGGGTCTGGCGCTGTGCTGGGCCGGCGTGCTGCTCTGGGCGATCTTCGCGGACGGCGGCTGGGCGAAGTGGCTGATCTTCGGGGTGGCGACCGCGATCGCCGTGCTCGGCACGGTCGTCAAGTACGTCTGGCCGGGGCGCAACCTCAAGCGCAGCGGGGTGCCGAACCGGTCGCTGCTGGCCGGCGGGCTGCTGGGCCTGGTGGGCTTCTTCGTGGTGCCCGTGGTGGGGCTGGTGCTGGGCTTCGTGCTCGGCGTCTACCTGGCCGAACGGCTGCGCCTGGCGGACTCGCGGCAGGCGTGGCCGTCAACGAAGCACGCGCTGAAGGCGGCCGGCCTGTCGATGCTCATCGAACTCGCCGCCGGCTTCTCGATCGGCGTCACCTGGCTGATCGGCCTGGCCGTCACCTGACCCACCACCCCGCCGCTGCCCCCGCCCCGAGCGCCCGCGTGGGATTAGTCGACCGCTCGCAGGTACTGCGACGGCCACCGCACGTCCGCGTTGAGTTCGGCGGCGGCGTGCAGCGGCCAGTACGGGTCGCGGAGCATCTCCCGGGCGAGCAGGACCAGGTCCGCCCGGCCGGCGACGATGATCTCCTCCGCCTGGCGGGGCGCGGTGATGATCCCCACCGCCCCGGTCGGCACGTCCGCCTCGCGGCGGATCCGCTCGGCGAGCGGCACCTGGTAGCCGGGGCCGACCGGGATCGCCGCCCGGGGCACCGCACCGCCGGACGAGGCGTCGATCAGGTCCACCCCCAGGGCGGCCAACTCGCCGGCGAGCACCACGCTGTCCTCGGCGGTCCAGCCGCCCTCGGTCCAGTCGGTGGCGGAGACCCGGGTCAGCACCGGCACCGACTCACCGACCGCGGCACGCACCGCGCGGGCCACCTCGAGGGTCAGCCGCATCCGGCCGGCCCGGTCGCCCCCGTACCCGTCGCCACGCCGGTTGGTCAGCGGCGAGAGGAACTCGTGCAGCAGGTACCCGTGCGCGGCGTGGATCTCCACGGCGGCGAAGCCCGCGTCGAGGGCCCGGGCCGCGCCGGCGGCGAACGCCTCCACGACACGGGCGATCCCGGCGGCGTCCAGCGCCCGAGGGGTGCGGTACTCGGGGGTGAACGGCTGATTGGTCGGGCCGACCGGGGTCCAGCCGCCCTCGGTGTCGGGGACGCCGCCGCGCCCGGGTGCCCACGGCCGGTAGGTGGACGCCTTGAACCCGGCGTGCGCCAGTTGCAGCGCCGGCACCGCGCCCTGGGCGGCGACGAACCCGGTGATCGGCCGCCACGCGTCCACGTGTGCGGCGGACCAGATTCCGGTGTCCTGCGGGCTGATCCGCCCCTCCGGCACCACCGCCGTGGCCTCGGCGACCACCAGGCCGGCCCCGCCGACCGCCCGGGAGCCGAGGTGGACCAGGTGCCATTGGTTGGGCCGCCCGTCCTCGGCGCTGTACTGGCACATCGGAGAGACGGCGATCCGGTTGCGCAACGTGATGCCGCGCAGCGGCAGCGGAGAGAACAGCTTGCTCACGTTCACCAGACCCTACGCCCGGCGCCCGGGCGGGATCGCGGCGGGCGGCCGGGCAGGCCGCCGCACGCCCCCGATTGGGGGAGGTCGGGTGGCGGGGTAGGGATGAAGCTCCGGTAGGACGAGGTCTTCTCGCCGATCCGGCGTCGCGTCCGTACCTACCTCGGCGGCGAGACGCTGCGCGATGTGGCCGCCGACCTGAGTCTCAGCGGGACCAACGCCTCCAAACCACGCAAACGAGTCGCGAACACGCTCGCGCGATTCCTCGGGCAGCTAGTCGCGCAGCGCACCTGCGACATCAAGACGAGCAGCAACAATCGACGGCAATACCGCACCGACAATCGCTGTGGTGACAGCCGCCAGGAATGCCCACACTACGGCGTTCCAAGGCAGGCCGGGTGACTGGATAGCGCTCTCGGCGCTGATGGAACGAGGCAGCCGTGGGATCGCCGAGAGCCGCTGCGTCAAGAACAGACGAGATGTACTGACGTCCGCCGTCATCCGTCCAGCGAGTGAACATGTCCTTTGTCCGTACGGTCTGCGCCTGGGCGATCGCCGCCTCGGCCGCCGTCGCATCGCTCGTGCGGTTCTTGACCCACTCCGACAGCCAGGCACAGAACCAGTAGTTCTCGGCTAGCGACTGGCCATAGCCCGGCTCGTATACGTTGTCGCGCATGACGCCCTTGTTGTCGACCTGAGGAGGAGCCTCCGGCGCCTTCACTGGCCACGTGTAAGACTTCGGCAGAGTCAGTGCCTGCTCGGCCGCCGTGAATTCGGCCTGCATCTGAGCCGGCGAATGCGCCGTAGCAGCCGGCGGCGCCGAGCCTCTGGCCGAAGCCTCACTGCTGGAGCTGGAAGCGGGAGAGCAACCCGCTGTCACCAGGAGCGCCCACGCGCAGACCAAGGTGAAGCGCCTATGAAATGGGCAATTCTCGTCCTCCTGCGACCTTAGCCATCGATGGACGCGCTGGCCCGTCCATCGATGGCACCTGTCGTCATCGTCAATACTGGAGACTACCGTTCCAACTCTGGTCGCCCGTATACCCGTAATAGCAGCAAACGCTGATGCGGAACGGGTAGTTGGTGGAGATGTTGCTGATCAGGGTTTTCCGCCCCTCGTCGTAGACCCTATCGAGGGTGTCGTAGATCCAATGGGCGCTGCCACTCAGAACGGTCCCATTCTGATTGAGCAGCCGCATGTTGAGTTCCTCGCCATAGCTCGCGTACCTGAGCATCCCGTTCCTCGCCGCAGTGAAGTATACCGTCGAACCAGTGGTATAACGGACAGTGGTGTAGTTGTACCAACTGGTGCTGGAAGTCGTGCCACTCACAGCGATAGTGTCGGCGAAGGATGCAGATGGGCTAGCGAAGACGCCAACCGCTGCGAGGATTCCGACAGCGAGCCACGACCACATTCCGACGCCTATGCGGTACCATCGTCCCTCCCGTTCTAGTTGTGGCATGGACCGTCTCGTTCAGATTCGGACCGAGCCGGTATATTCCCCACCGTCAAGGGCGGCTGCTGACTTCCAGCCCGTGGTGCGAGACGAGGGACCGCAGCTGCTTCATGACGAGCCGAACAGTCTTAGCGGACCCTAGCCGAAGACATGCAAGATTGTCTACATGAAGTTACCGCAATAGGGTATGAGTGCTCTTACTGGCACAACGTGGGAAGTCCGTCCATAACGGAGGGATCTGGATGTGGGCGTGGAGCCCTTGGTCGTACGGCAGCCGTACTTTGAGACCTGATCATGGTGCTGCGGGGCAGGGTGTCGGTATAGCGTGAGGCGGAGTGTCGGCTTACGTGATGCCACTACCTCTGATGACAGCGACTCAGGCTCAGCGGGACTGGCAGGGATGGGCATGCGGACGATCGTGGTCACGTCCTGCTCTGCCTTGAGGATCTTGGACAGAAGTGAGGCGCGAGCGTTGGACACGCCGTACCCGTCGTCGCGCATCACGTCCGCAAGGTTGTCCCGCGACAGCGACCGGCGAACCAAAGCTTGACCTAAACGAACATGGACAGCGCCGGCCACCCGGCAAACACCTTGCCGATCGGGTCCGCGCCGCCTACCGTGACTGATCGTGATGGGTGGTCAACCGGGAGGGCCGCCGACCTTATCTGATCGTTAAGTCGGTGCCGCTTTTGTTCCCGCCGGACGGTTCTGTGGGCAAACTGGTGCGGTGCCCGCCCGTAGTCGTTCCCGCCGCCCGGCCGCCGCCGCGCTCGCCGTGATCCTGGCGGCCGTGCTAGCGGCGGTGGTCGGCGTGTGGGCGCTGTGGGCACACGGCCCCGCGCGGGAGACCTCGGGAGCCCGCACCGAGGCGGCGTTCGGCGCCGCGCCCGGGCAGGCGGCCGGCACCTGCGCCGGGCGGCCGGTCACCGCGCCCCGCGAACTGCGCGGGATGTGGATCACCACGGTCAACAACATCGACTGGCCGAGCCGGCCCGGGCTGCCCGTCGAGCAGGTCAAGGCCGAATACCGGGGCTGGCTGGACCTGGCGCGCGAGCGCAACCTCAACGCGGTGTTCGTGCACGTGCGGCCCAGCGGCGACGCGCTCTGGCCGTCGCAGCGGGCCCCCTGGTCGGAGTGGCTGACCGGCAGCCGGGACGGCCGTGACCCGGGCTGGGACCCCATGGCGTGGATGGTCGCCGAAACGCACGCCCGGAACCTGGAGTTCCACGCCTGGTTCAACCCGTACCGGGGCGGCCAGCCCGGGCCGGCCGGTCCGGGCGGCGACCTCGCCAAGCTCGCGCCCAACCACCCGCTGCGCGCGCACCCGGAGTGGGCGGTGATCTACCCGAAGGCAGGCACCACGGGGAGCCGGCCCTACTACAACCCCGGCATCCCGGCCGCCCGCCGCTTCGTCGAGGACGCCATGCTGGAGGCCGTCGAGCGGTACGACATCGACGGCGTCCACTTCGACGACTTCTTCTACCCGTACCCCGTCGCCGGGCAGGACTTCCCGGACGCGGCGGCGTTCACCCGGTACGGCAAGGGGTTCACCAGCCGGGCGGCGTGGCGGCGGGAGAACGTCAACACCCTGGTACGCGAGATGAACGAGCGGATCAAGGCGGTGAAGCCGTGGGTGAAGTTCGGCATCAGCCCGTTCGGTATCTGGCGCAACCGCGGCACCGACCCGGCCGGCTCGGCCAGTTCGGGGCTGCAGAGCTACGACGCGATCTACGCCGACACCCGGCGCTGGGTACGCGAACAGTGGCTGGACTACGTGGTGCCGCAGCTGTACTGGCAGATCGGCTTCGCCAAGGCGGACTACGCGAAGATGCTGCCCTGGTGGGCCGCGCTGGTGAAGGGGACCCGCGTGCAGCTGTACATCGGCCAGGCGGACTACCGGATCGGCGAGGCGGGCGCATGGCGCGACCCGGCGCAGTTGGAGCGGCAGTTGACGCTGAACCGCCGGTACGGGGTGGCGGGAAGCGTGCACTTCAGCGCGAAGCAGGTGCGCGCCGACCGGCTCGGCGCGGTCAGCCGGTACGCGGCGAAGCACTACTCCGGGCCGGCGCTGCCGCCGGTCATGGCGCACCTGCCGACAAACGAACCGGCGACTCCCCGGGTGGCCGGGGGCGCCACGCTCACCTGGCAACCGGCGACGGATGCCACCTCCTACGCGGTGTACCGGGTCGAGGGGGCGATGGCGCGGCTGGTCGACACCACCCGGGCCACCTCCTGGCGGGATCCGGCCCCGACGGCCGGCGCCACCACGTACTGCGTCGCCGGCCTGGACCGCGGCGCGAACGAGGGCGGGATGAGCGAACCGATTTCTGTACTGGCCAGCCGGTAGCCCGCGGCTTCTGGTCGATGCGGGCACGAGCGCGGTAAGGGGTTACGGGATGGGCGTACACGACCGACTGCTCGACGGCCTGGGCGTCTCCTACCTGCCGTCGCCCACCGGGGCGGGCGCGATGAGCCTGCCGGGGGCGGGCAGCGCCCGGTCCACCGGCGGCACCTTCGCGCGCCGCGCCGACGCGGCTGCCCCGGCCGACTTCCTGGCCCGCGGCGCGGGCGGCGGCACCACCGGTCAGGGTCGGCACGCGGGCGGCGGCACCACCGGTCAGGGCCGGCACCGGGTCGAGCCCGACGCGGACGCGGTACCGCTGATGGCGTTCGCGCTCCGGCTGACCGAGGGCGACCAGGAGCGGGCCGAACTGATCGTGGCCGAGACCCTGGCCCACGCGGTGGACCACGCGCCGCCACCCGGCCCACGCCGGCGCCCGTGGCTGATCGCCATCGCCCGCCGGTTCGCCGCCGACGGAAGCTGGCCCGAGCGGGAGACCGTGGAGCGGGTACTGGCCCGGATGGGCGTCGCCGGCGCGCTGGAGATCCTCAGCCGCCCGCACCGGGAAATCCTGGTGGAGACGTACTTCCGGGGCCGGAGCGTGGCCGAGGCGGCCGAGGCGCTGGACCTGCCCGTGGTCACCGCGCAGACCCGGTTGGCGTACGCGCTGCGCGCCCTGCGGAACGCGTCCACCGGCTGACCGGCACACTGGTCGGGTGTCCGACCTTCCAGTGCCGTCGCCCGAAGCCGACCTCGGCGGCGCGGCGTTCATCCGCGCGCACACCGACCTCGCGCCCGCGCCGTTCGTCCCCGGGGTGCTGCTGCACCAGGCGGACGAGCCGATCGGGCTGTGGGAACTGACCGAGAGCGAGTACTCCAGCGACCGGCCCCCGCCGTTCTGGGCGTTCGCCTGGGCGGGTGGGCAGGCCCTGGCCCGGTACCTGCTGGAGCACCCGGAGGCGGTGCGCGGGCGGACCGTGCTCGACCTGGCCGCCGGCTCCGGGGTGGTCGGCATCGCGGCGCTGAAGGCCGGCGCCGCGCGGGTGCGGGCCGTCGAGGTGGACTCGACCGCCGTGGCCGCCATCGAACTCAACGCCGCCGCGAACGGCGTCGCCGTGGACGCCGAACTCGGCGACATCCTGGCCGGCGAATCAGGCGGCGTGGACGTGGTGCTCGCCGGGGACGTCTTCTACAGCAAGGCCATGTCGGACCGGATGCTCGCCTTCCTGCGCCGCGCCGCGCGCCACGGCGCCCGGGTGCTGGTGGGCGACCCGGAGCGCGCCTACCTGCCCCGCAAGTTCTTCACGCCGCTCACCCGGTACGACGTGCCGGTCCCGCACGCCCTGGAAAGCGTGACCGTCAAGCACACCACGGTGTGGGAGTTGGCCTGACACGCCGCGCGGGTCAGAAGCCGGCCACCGGGTGGGGGGTGTAGGGGGACTCCAGGCGGTCGATCTCCTCCGGCGTCAGTCGCAGGTCGAGCGCCGCCAGCGTGTCGTCCAGATGCTCCGGCTTGGTGAAGCCGACGATCGGGGCGGTGACGACCGGCTTGCTGAGCACCCAGGCGAGCGCGACCCGGGCGCGGGCCACGCCGCGCTCCTCCGCGATCTTCGCGACCGTGTCCACGATCAGGCGGTCGTCCTGCGGGTACAGGCGGCGGCCGAAGGCGTCCGTCTCGCTGCGGGCGGTCGTGGCGTCCCAGTCGCGGGTGAGGCGCCCCCGGGCCAGCGGGCTCCACGGGATGACGCCGATGCCCTGGTCCGCGCAGAGGGGCAGCATCTCCCGCTCCTCCTCGCGGTTGAGCAGGTTGTAGTGGTTCTGCATGGAGACGAAGCGGGTCCAGCCGTGCATCCGCGCGGTGTAGAGCGCCTTGGCGAACTGCCACGCGTACATCGAGGACGCTCCGATGTACCGGGCCTTGCCGGCCCTCACCACGTCGTGCAGGGCCTCGAGCGTCTCCTCGATCGGCACGGTCGGGTCCCAGCGGTGGATCTGGTACAGGTCCACGTAGTCGGTGCCGAGCCGGCGGAGACTGTTGTCGATCTCCGCGAGGATCGCCTTGCGGGACAGGCCCTGGCCGTTGGGGCCCTCGTGCATCTGGCCGTTCACCTTGGTGGCGATGACCACCTCGTCGCGCCGGGCGTACTCCCGCAGCGCCGCGCCGGTGATCTCCTCGCTGCTGCCGGCGGAGTACACGTTGGCGGTGTCGAAGAAGTTGATGCCGGCCTCGACGGCCCGCCGGATGAGCGGGCGGGCCCGGTCGGCGCCGAGGCTCCACGCCTGGTTGCCGCGCTCGGGCTCGCCGAAGCTCATACAGCCGACGCAGACGCGCGAGACGTCCAGACCGGTGTTGCCGAGTTTCACGTACTCCACGGTGGTCACCTCCAGTGCGGCCCGCCCCGTCAGCGGCCCTCGGTCGTCAGCGGCCCTCGGTCGTCAGCCGCTTGCCGACGGCCGCGATCAGCCGGTCCAGTTCGGAGCCGAACGGGTTGTCGTGGACCAGGTACGTCCAGGTGGCACTGGGCCGGATCAGCTTGGCCTCCTCCGGCGTCCAGTCCTCCAGCTCCTCGATCTCCTCGACGGTCGCCAGGGTACGCGCCTCGATCTCGGGGACGAGCTTGCGGAAGGCCGGCACGGCGGCCCGGTGGAACTCGTCGAGCGGGTCCAGCCGGCCTAGCGCGCGCAGGTGCACGCCCTCGCGCACCTCGGACATCTCGGCCAGGTGCTCGGCCCAGAGCCGGTCCAGGTGGTAGAGCGCGATCGAGCGGCCGGCCTGGTTGACCGTCTCCTCGTCGATCTCGTTCATCTCGTCCGGGTAGGTGGCGCGCAGCAGGTCACCGGCGACGTCGGTGGTGAGCAGCCGCTCCCGGCGCTCGGCCAGGGCCACCCGCTGCTGCTCGATGACCACGCTGTACCGCCACGTGTTGCGGTGGATCTCGTGGTTGACGCCCTCCGCGACCCGCTGCGCGTGCTCCACCGCCCAGTCCACCTGCTCGTCCTCGACCAGGCCGTCCTCCAGCCGCATCTTCGGCGAGGCCGGCACCGCGTCGGCGGCGTGCCGGGCGACGAGGTTATCCTCCAGGGCCACGAAGAAGACCGAGCCGCCCGGGTCGCCCTGGCGGCCGGCGCGGCCGCGCAACTGGTCGTCCACCCGGCGGCTGTCGTGCCGGCCGGCGCCGACGACGAGCAGGCCGCCCAGCTCCGCGACGCGCTCCCGGTCGGCCTGATCGCTGCCGCCGAGGCGGATGTCCACGCCCCGGCCGGCCATCTGGGTGGAGACCGTCACCGCGCCGTGGTTGCCGGCCTCGGCGATGATCGCCGCCTCCTCCTCGTCGTTCTTCGCGTTGAGCACCACGCACGGGACGCCGGCCGCCTCCAGGCCCAGCGCCAGCGACTCGGACTCCTTCACGTCGAGCGTGCCGATCAGCACCGGCCGGCCGGCGGCGTGGTGCTTGGCGATCTCGGCGATCATCGCCTCTTCCTTTTCGGCCCGGCTCACGTAGATCCGGTCCGGCTCGTCCGCCCGGACGTTGGGCGTGTTCGGCGGGATCACCGCCACCTCGAGCTTGAAGAACTCGCGCAGCTGGTCGCCGACGTGCACCGCGGTCGCGGTCATCCCGCAGACCGTCCGGTACCGGCCGATGAACGCCTGGACGGTGATGGTGTTCAGCACCTCGCCCTCGGCGGTGGCGTCCAGACCCTCCTTGGCCTCGACGGCCGCCTGGAGCCCGTCCGGCCAGCGGCGGCGCTGGGCGACCCGGCCGCGCATCTCGTCGACCAGTTCGACGGCGCCGTTGCGGACGATGTAGTCCACGTCCCGGTGCAGCAGCGCGTGCGCGTGCAGCGCCACGTTCACCGCGGACAGCTGCTCGGTGTTCTCGTCCGCGTACAGGTTGACTCCGCCCAGCCGGTGCTCGACCGTGGCGAGCCCGCGGGCGGTGAGCTGGACGCTGCGCCCGTCCTCCGCGACCTGGTAATCCCGCTTCGGCCGCAGGCCCTTGACCAGCGTGGCGGCGGCGTGCACCGGGTCCTGGTCGCCGGGGACGGCGCCGGCCAGCACCATCGGCACCCGCGCCTCGTCGATCAGGATCGAGTCGGCCTCGTCGACGATCGCGGTGCTCAGCGCCGGCTGGACCCGGTCCTCGATGTCGGTGACGAGCTGGTCCCGCAGGTAGTCGAAGCCGGCCTCGCTGACCGAGGCGTAGGTGACGTCGCAGGCGTAGGCGGCGCGGCGCTCCTCGGGCGTGGAGGACTCGTTGACCCAGCCCACGGTGAGCCCGAGGCGGGTGTAGAGCGGCTCCATCCACTGGGCGTCGCGGCGGGCCAGGTAGTCGTTGATGGTGAGCACGTGCACGGGCCCGTTGCCCTGCTGCACGTGGCCGTAGGCGGCGACGGCGGCGGTGAGGGTCTTGCCCTCGCCGGTGGCCATCTCGGCCACCTTGCCGGCCAGCAGCGACATCGCACCGAGCAGCTGCACGTCGAACGGGCGCTCGCCCAGCGCGCGGCTGGCGGCCTCCCGCCCGACGGCGCAGATCTCGACGAAGTCCTTCGCGCCGCCCGCGACCTCGACCAGTTCCTCGTCGGTCAGGTCGGCCAGATCCGATCCGCGGTCCTCGATCTGTGGCAGCAGCTTCCTCAGCGGTGCCAGATCGACGGTCGTGCCCGGCCGCTGGAGGAAGCGGCGGAACCTGTTCTTCACCCGTTGCGAGACGCCCACGGCGAGCAACGCTACTTGCCCACCCCGGTATCCGTCTAAACCCTCCCACGATTTCTCCCGCGACCGCCCACTCGATTCAACCGTTTTTCGCGCAGTTGTCCGATCTTCTCGGCGGGGACCGCGGCGGGCCGCCGGGCGGCTGGCAGTGGGATCGCGCCGTCTCCGCTCAGGCGGGCAGTGGGATCGCCAGGGTGAGCATTCCGCGCAGGTCCAGGTACGCCCGGTCGGGCGTCCGGACCAGACGCAGCATCACCTCTTCGCAGCCCGGGCAGCGCGCCACCAGCCCGGGCGCGTGCGGGTACACCCGCAGCATCGCCACCGGGCCGGCCAGCCCGCAGGACGCGCACCGCCCGGTCGCCACCGTCACGTCCACCGCGAACAGTTCGGCGAGCGGGCCGGCCAGGTCGTTGCCGTCCAGGTAGTCGTCGATCCGCTCACCGGTCATCCTGCCTCCGGTCACCTCAACCTCCGGTCGGTCCGAACCGCTCGGTGCGCACCCGGGCCGGGTCGTGGCCGAGCGCGACGAGGGTGTCCGCCACCGTCTCCACGAACCCGGTCGGCCCGCAGACGTAGCACAGTGGCGCGAGCTCGGGCGGCCAGCCGGCGGTGTTCAGGGCCGCCACCCCGACCCGGCGCGGCGGCTCGGGCCAGTTCCGCGGCGCCCGCCGGGTGTACACGTACGCGACGTCCAGCCCCGAGTCGTCCCGGGCCCGGGTGCGCAACTCGTCGGCGTAGTACCCGTCCTCCGGCGAACGGACCGAGTAGATCAGCCGGAACGGCACCCGGCTGCCGCCCGCCTTGCGGGCCCGGATCATCGCCATCAGCGGCACGATCCCGGAGCCGCCGCCGACCAGCAGCACCGGGTCGGGCTCCGCCGGCCGCCAGACGAACCAGCCGCCCACCGGGCCGCGGATCTCCACCGGGTCGCCGACGCGGTAGACCCCCGTGAGGTACTCCGAGACCTCGCCCTCCGGTACCCGCTGCACGGTCAACTCGAGGCGGCCGCCGTCCGCCGCGTTGGCGATCGAGTAGCTGCGCTGCGCGGTGTACCCGTCCTCCGCCGTCAGCCGCACGTCGACGTGCTGCCCGGCCTGGTGGCCCGGCCAGTCCGGCACGTCGAGCACCAGGGTGCGCGCGCTGGGCGTCTCGTCCCGCGCCGCCACCAGCCGGCCGACCCGCCAGGCCAGCCGGCCACTCAGTCGCCCTGGTACCGCTGCTCGCGCCACGGGTCACCGTAGTCGTGGTAGCCGGCCGTCTCCCAGAAGCCGGGCCGGTCCCGGACCAGCAACCGGATGCCCCGCACCCACTTCGCGGACTTCCACAGGTACAGGTGCGGGACCAGTAACCGCGCCGGCCCGCCGTGCTCGGGCACGAGATCCCGCCCGTCGTACCGGAACGCGATCCACGCCCGCCCGTCCAGCAGGTCCGCCAGGGGCAGATTCGTCGTGTACCCGCCGTAGGAGGAGACCAGCGCGTACTCCGCCGCCGTCTCGACGCCGCCGAGCAGGGCGTCCAGCGACACGCCCTCCCACGCGGTGGCCAGCTTGGACCACTTGGTGACGCAGTGCAGGTCCACCACGGGACTCTCGGTGGGCAGCGACATCAGCTCCGACCATGTCCACCGGTACTGCTGGTCCGTCTCGGTGGTGACCAGGAGTTCCCAGCGGTCCAGCGGCACGCGCGGGGTCGGACCGGCGGACAGCACCGGAAAGTCCTCGGTCAGGTACTGCCCGGGTGGCAGTTCGGTGGCACCCGCCGGGCGGCGCCGGCCGCGGAACCCGGGCGAGACGATTCCCATGCCCCGTTTCGTACCACGCGCACCGGACCGGAAACGTGCGCGGACGGGCTGAACCGAGCCAGCGGGTGACATGGTGCTCGGGGCTCCGCCACGGTCGGCTAACGCGCCGCCGTGGTCCGCGCGACGTGCATCAGAAACTCCACATTGGTGCGGGTCTCCTTCAACTGCGCCAGCAACTGCTCCATCGCCGCCGCGGGCCCGAGCGGCTGGAGCGCCCGGCGCAACCGGCGCAGGATCGCCGCCTCCTCGGG
>NZ_BBQH01000021.1:92624-150525 GCF_018397995.1 Rhizomonospora bruguierae | reverse complement strand
ATTGCGTGACACGGTGTTCGACACGTGGCGGTGGTTACAGGTTGAGCAGCCCGTACCGCACGAACGCCAGGCTGAGCACGGCATGAGTGCACGGCGTGAGGCTGAGTTGCTGGCGGCGTGGGAGGCCGAACTGACGTCACCCGGACGGTAGTGCACGGGCCTCCGCCTCGTAGTTAAAGACCTCCCGAAGTAGCCGGTTGGTTTCTGGCGGTCATGCTCGGCTCGTAGCGCGGCCGGCGCGGGATCGCGCTGCTCGATGGGCTGCCGCCACCTCCGGGCACGGTCCTGGTCTGCCTGGCGGTCGCAATCGTGCTCGGCTCGTCGAGCATGTCCGACATCGGGCTACTGGCGCATCAGGCACTGGTGTTCGCCGATCCGCCGTCGGAAGCTACTGTGCGCCGCGCCCTGGTGGGGCTGGACGAGGCCGGGCTGCGCTGCGTCGCCTTACTTGTAAGGACTCCAGATTGCAGCTTTATCGCCATCTCGGAAGGTCTTGAAGCGGTGACGCCACTGTTCGGCGAGGCTCGGGTTGCTACAGAGCACGGGAAGGACGCTGGTCACAAGTTGTAGCTCACGGATCGTCCGCATGACTGCGAATCCGGGCCAGTCAAGAATGTTTACCCCGTACGCTTCGGCGAGTTGCTGATGTGTGTCCTGTGAGTAGGAAAAGCGGAGGCTGCCGACCGCGGCTGGTGTGAGGTCCCACTCTCGTGGCCCGACTGCTGCCGAATCGAAGTCGCACATCACTGGCCCCTGGGGGCCGGGTATGAGGTTTCCGATGAAACTGTCGCCGTGAATGGGACCTCGCGGCAGGAAGTAGTCGAGCCGATTCAGGTTCGCTTCAGTTTCGTGACACTTCTCTTCGAGGAACGCACGATCTGACGGCGAGATATTGCCTGTTTCCTCGATCCGCTGCTTAATCGCGGTCGTCGGGCTCCATGCCGGAAGCGCGGGCGGCGGTTCGGGCAAGGAATGGTAGCGGCGGAGGATCCTGCCCAAGTCGTAACCGTTCGGCGCCGGCCCCGTCGCCGGAACTCGGTGCCAGAAGGTGACCTTGTGGTCTCCAACCACCAGCGGCTGCGCGATGTCGGTAAGTAGCCGGACGGACGGCATCTGGTGGCCTTCTAGCCATCGGGCCACCGCTACCACCTTGTCGACACGGTCCCTTACCGCTTGAGAGCCTGGTATTCGCACCACGACTGCCTCGCTAGCGAGGTCGAAGACGGCGTTGTTCGTAAATTTGATCAGTCGGGCGCCTGCTGGGTTCAGCCCGGCTTTGTCGCACGCCTCTCTGAGGATCTTCTCAGGCCACCCGGCGCCAACACTGTCGGATCTTTGGTTTCCTGACGAGCTCATACCACCGTTCGCAGCCTCGTGATGTCGTGCGCAATTTCCTGAATCTCGGGGTCTTTCAGGTACTGCGTTGCGGCATCCTCCAACGGCTGGAGCCGGTCGATGGTGCGGATGGACCGCACAGTCGCGGCTGAGGCTACTGCATCGCGAGCGATGCGCGTGCCGGCATCTCTGTTGCCACATCGCAGGTGCGCGACTGCGAGGGCAGTTGACTCGAAAACCCGACTGCGGGCCATTTCATCGCCACGGTAATCGAGTGCCTTGCCGATGTATTGGATCGCGACGGCCAGTTCGTCGTCGGTGGCGTCGGTCAAGGACGCGTGAGCCACGCCAATGGAGGCGTGCAGGTCGGCTTCGCCGAAGAAGCGGACCCACGCCTGGGCGTTCTCGCGGTTCGCCCGCACGAATTCGTCAGTGGCGCGGTTAATAGATCGTGTCATCTGCTTCCGGTCGCCGATGAGTCCATAGGCCCATGCTTCGTTGGCGCATAGCATTGAGACCGTCAGTCCACAGCCGGAGTCCTGGGCGGTGATCTGGCCGAGCTGGAAGAACCGAAGTGCGTCGCGGTGCATTCCACGATGTAGGTGGAGGCGTCCCATGCGGTAGAGGATGTTTGCCGCCAGGGACAGGTCGTCGGCGGTCTTGGCTTGTTCGAGGGCGCGGGCGAAGTGCCGGCGGGCTGTGCCGTACATGCCGACGTCGAAAGATGCCCATCCGGCCAAGTTGTGCAGGTCGGCGAGCGCGAGCAGCATCCGGGCGTGGATCTCCTCTGAACATGATGCTTCAAGGAGCTGCTGTACCCAGCGGACCTGCGCGGCTACCGCGTCACGGCAGGCTCCACCGCCGTGGCGGTAGTCGAGGGCGCGCATCGCGGCGGTCAACGCCCGCACATGTTCGACGTCGCAGACTCCGACGTGCGACGGCGCTGGGGCAACATCCCGGTCGATAGGTTGCCACCAGCGCGCTACCTCGCTGACCGGGATGCCCATGGTGACGTTGGCAGCATGAGACAACAGGGCCCGCACCTGTTCCCGTTCGCCTTCCTCTGGCGAGCAGGCAGCAGTGGCCAGGTCGAGTGCGGCTTCCGTTGACTCGTCGTAGGCCAGTCCCATGTAGCCGCGCGGCACACCGAGGCCATCCGCGATGCGTACCAGCACGTCGTGAGCCATGACGCGTCGTCCTCGAAGAACCTCGTAGACCTCGGAAGCGCTCTGGCCGGTGAGGCGGGCGATGTGGCGTTGGGAGATTCCAACTCGCTGGAGCCGTTCGTACACCGCCTTGAGGTCGCGAGCGGCCAGCGCGCGACGCATCTCGCGCTGCTCCCAGACTGCGGGTGCGATCACGTCAGGTCCGTGTTGATCCACATTCATGCTGACCGCACCAGCCTTCCTCGGAAGCCTCTTGTGCAGGCTAATCGGCACCAGTACGGGACGGAATCCCTGACATGACAAGGGGACTAGCGCGACTAGTCATCCTGGCGCATATACAAGCCAATCAGTGATAGGTCTTACACGCTCGGTGAACATCGATGAAGCTGGTGGGGCAACGGCTCCGGTCAACCGGCACGCAGGGCCTGGCCGGCGCCGCGATGGAGTCGCAGCCATGGCACCGAATGGATGGACGAGATGGTTCCTATATCTGCCGCTATCGGCACGGTCTCCGGCGGGCGGAATGTCGGCTCCTCCAGTCGAGGATCTCGAGTCGCGCCGCGCCTCCTGCGGGAACCTCGACAGCCGGTCGCAACGGTCCCCTGGTTGCGACCTGCGCCAGCCTGGCCAGTCACGAGGGCTGAGGATTGCTCGGCCTTGAACATGTCGGCCCGCAGTCCAACCCTGTGGCCTGAACGGTGAACCATCCGCGATGACTGCCGCCCACCCATCTTGTAAAGACTCCCCGTCTGGTACACCCCCGAGGCAGGTAGCTCCCGTGTCCACGATCAGCATCGCCCGGTACGACATCCTCTGGATCGACCAAAAGATCTTCCCGCTGGACGGTTTCCCGGAGGGGTTCGCCTTGATGGTGAATGCGGTACTGGAGACCGGCAGTCGGGGCGGTGAGGGCACCTCCGGCGAGGGCGGCTGGGTGCATGTGCGCGGCTGGGTGCTGGACGAGGACGGTAAGCGCCTGACGCTGGGGGTTGATGGTCGACTCTGGCAGATCCGGCTGACGGTTCCGGCCGATGCACCGCATGCTACGGCTCTCCCGCCGTTGGTGCCCGAGCGCAGCCTGCGCTTTCGCCCCGAGTCGCAGGGGGCAACCGGACGGCCCGGCAGAGCCATGATGATCAACATGGCGGGTCAGGGATTCACCCTGGAAGGCCGGCTGCGCTGCGGGCCGCACGACGCCTTGATGACGCCGTATCAGGACGGCCTGCGTAACAGGTTCTACGCGTGCTCCACTATCCGGTGCATCGTCGGCCTGATCCCGGCCGCGCTGATCGAGAACCTGACGTGGATGGAGCTGGCCGCCCGCGCCCCCCGCTTCGCGGCCGCCCTGCCCGACGAGCGGGCCGCGATCCTCGCCAAGATCGTGACCTCGGTTCAGGTCAGTGAACGGGTCGGCGAACTCCGGGTGCACCTGGCCCCGGCCGCTGGCGCCGCTGTCGTCGCGACCGGTCGCCACCCCGTCTCCAGTCGGTAGATCTCGTTCTTTGCTCCAGCCGGACGGCACGGCGCGGGCTGCTGCTTACACAACAGACCGCACCGTCGGGGCGTCCGGAGCCAACCATGCAGGAAAGCCGGAGACGCGCCGCCGCCAGCCCCTCGTCCCGAATCCCTCCGGCTGGTCGCGACCCTGCTGGATCTGCCCGAGTTGGACTCCAGTCCATCTCGGGGCCGCATCACAACTGGACACCACTTTTGGGGAGGCAAGCAGATGCACAGCACCACCGCGCCACCGGACCGCCTCGGCCCGCATCGGCGGGATGCTGGGCGGGATCGTTGGCTGCCGTTGACTGCCGCGGCGGCCGTCCTGACGGTCCTGGTCGCCCCGGCGGTCGTCGCCTGCTCTGCCGACCGGCAGAGCACGGAGAATCTTGCTGCCGGCCGGGGTGCGGACAAGGTCACGTACCTGACCGCGTTCGGCACGCCGGGCCGGGAAGGGTTCGTTTTCCTCGGCAAGGACAAGGGCTACTTCAGCGAGAACCAGATCGACCTGGAGGTCGTGGGCGGCGCGGCCGGGGACAAGAACTTCCAGATGATCGTCGCCGGGCAGGCGCAGTTCGCCGCCGTCGACTACACCGGCGTAGCCATGCTCGCCGGCAACCACAGGCTCGGCGCCGGCAAGGATCAGCTCGGCGATTTCAAGATCGTGGCGGCGTTGCAGCCGACCACGCTGATCGCACTGATGGCCAAGACCAACCGGGGGATCGTGACCCCCCGCGACCTGGCCGGCAAACGGCTGGGCATCGCCTCCGGCGCGGTGCCAGAGAAGTTGTGGCCCGGCTACGCCAAGCTCGCGGGCATCGACGCCAGCCACACCAAGATCGTGAACTTCGCGCCTCCGCAGCTACCCGCCATGCTCGCCGGTGACAAGGTCGACGCCGTCGGGATCTTCGTGACCGGAAAGCCGGGCGTGGCTCAAGCGGTCAGGCCGTCGCAGGTGACCGTCCTGCCGTACGGCGACTACATGAACGACCTGTACGGCAACGTGCTGATTGCCCGCAGCGATCTGATCGAGCGCGATCCCGGCCTCGTCCGCCGGTTCACCGCGGCACTGATCAAGAGCCTGACCTACTCGGTACAGAACGACCAGACCGCGGCCGAGTGCGGCAAGGCCACCCACAAGGCAGCCCCAGCCACCGATAAGGACACCGCCACCGAGGAGATCAAGGAGATGCGCAACTGGGTCAAGGTCGGCCCGGCCAACGAACCGATCGGAAGCCTCGACCCGGCCCGGGTGCGCAAGGGGTTGAGTCTGCTACGCAGCCTCGGCCTGATTGCCGACTCCGACATCGACCCGGCATCGTTCGTCGACTTCACCATCACCTCAACCCCCAAGCCCGTCGATCGACGCAGGAGCACCCGATGATCGCCGCCACCTCACCCACAGGCGACACCTACGCCCTCAGTAACGACCACGAGTTGGCCGCCACTCATCACCGCTTGCTGGCCACGCTGTTCGACCGGACATCCTTCCTACGCGTGGCCGAGATCGACCCGCGCGGTGCCCGCATCCTGTGCGTCGGCGCCGGTAACGGCGCCTTCGCACGCCTACTGGCCGATCAGGTCGGCCCGACCGGCGCGGTGCTGGCCACCGACATCAACCCGATCCCGCACCTGGACACCCCACACCTCCAGCTTGAGATGTCCACGCTCGACCTCAATGACCGGGACGACCCACGGATACAGCCCGGCGCCGACTGGTCACTGATCCACGGCCGACTCGTGCTGTGCCACCTACCCGAACGGGAAGCGATCCTGGCCCGACTGGTGCGAGCACTGCACCCCGGCGGATACATCGTCATTCAGGAGATGGACACCGCGGACATCGACCGCGTCGTGGCCTGCGCCCCGACACCCCAGGACGCCGACACCTACCGCGCATACCAACACGCCGTCGGGCAAACCTTCACCGACAGCGGCACCGACCGTGGTTGGCACCGCCGAGTCCACGGCACCCTACTCGCGCTCGGCATGACCGACGTGACCACCACCATCGACGGCTCATACTGGCCCGGCGGCAGCCCCGGCACTCAGTTCATCGCCGGCACCCTACGCCAACTCACCCCGAAGCTGCTGGAGCGCGGGGTGGAGCCGGAGGTCCTGGAACGGGTGAGGGAACTGCTCGACGACCCGAACTTCGTCCTGACCGGATACCCCCTACACACCACCATCGCCCGACGCCCGACCACGAGTAGCCACGGATAGACACAGGGACTATCCGACCGACGGCCCGTGCCAGGCTCGACTCCACCGGAGCCGAGCCTGGCCAGCGTCAACCCCCCGATCGTCGCCGGCTCGCGCCCACCGCGAATACGACAACCGAAATACCTGTGGCCGCGCCCACCCACTCATACCGGACACCAAACAGGAGCTATAGCGGCACATCCGTAACACCACACCACGCACCCCCTCCCGCTTCCCTTTCCAATTCTCGTGGAGCCCCTTGATGCCCCCACAACCCTACCGCCCACCCGCCCTTCAATGGCAGGTATTCCACGGCAGCGACGCGACCCGCCACGGCCTCCTGACCGAGCACCAACTACGCAGCCAAGCATGGATACGCCTACTCCAAGACGTGTACGCCGACGCACGCCTACCCCGCGACCACAAACTCATGTGCCAAGCCGCCGCCCTACGCCTACCCAAAGGCACCCTGATCGCCGGACCCTCCGCAGCCGCGCTGCTCGGCATCGAAAACGCCGCCTCATTCAGCGACCCGGTCCACGTCATCGCACCCCCACAGGTCCGAATCAGCCAGCAACGCCACGTCCGCGTACACATCAGACAACTACACCCCGACGACACCCACCCCAACAGCGACCCACCACACACGACCGCCGCACGCACCGCCTGGGACATAGCCACCTGGCTACCCACCACCAACGCGGTAGCCATCGTGGACACCATGCTCCGCCAAGGACTCGTCACCCACCACGACCTAGACCACATACTCACCAAACACCAACGCAAACGCGGCAGCCGACGGGGCCGCCTCGTGTTCCAGATCGCCGACGGCATCCCCATCGACCAATTCGTATCATCCCTCCGCACCCGACTGATCCTGGCCGGCCTCCCACAACCACAACTACGCCACCCACTACACCACACCGAACCCGAAATAGTCACAGAAATAGCCTGGCCACAACAACGAGTCACACTCGAATTCAACACCCGAAACACAACCCTACTGACCTTCGCCGGATGGATAGTGATACACGCACCACGAGAACGAATCCGCCAAGACTTCCCAGCCGTACTCGACGAAATACGCCGAGCACTGACACGACGCACCACCCACCTGGGAAACCCCGACGCACCCGAATGGCTCAGTTGAACAAGGCCGCCGTGGGAGCGGACGTGACGGGTTACAGCGGCGAACTCCGGGCCGGGCCCCGGCCAACCGGGCCCGGTCCGGCGTCAGCAGCCGGTCGCCTCCGCGCACATCCGGGTGACGGCTGTGCGGGTGATGGCGACCGCCCGGTCCTCCAACGAGCCGGGCAGGTCGAGGGACGCGACCAGGTCCCCCCGGCGCACGACGGCGTACAGCCGAACCGTCTCCGGGCCGGTGGGCATGCCGTTGGCGTCCTCGCTCCGCATGCCGTGCCGGATCAGCACCGACTCGTCCCCGGCGAACCCGGTACGCAGGACGGCGAGCGTGTGCCAGCCGACGCTCGTGTAGTCCGGTGGCAGGTGGCCGTCGAACGTCCCGCAGCCGTTGGCCACCCGCTGCGCCTCGGGCACCATCCGCTCGGCCCGGCCGGGGAGGAACAGTCGCACATCCTGCACGAGCGACTCGCCGCCGGGGCCGGTCAGGTAGGTTCGCCGCAGCGCGATGTGCAGCCGGAAACCGGTGATCGACAGTGCCGCCCAGCCGGGGCACTCGGTCCACTCCAGCGCCCACCCCTTGGCCGAGTTCGGCCACAGTTCGGTGCGATCCACCAGGTACCCGGGGGCGATGTCGTCCGGCTGGAGCAGGCTCCGCCCCGGTATCGCCTGCTCGTCGGGCAGCAGCGTGGCGGGCGCCGTCGCCGTGCCGTACCGCTGCGGGCCCGTGGTCTGGCGGCGCAGACCCGGCCCGCCGATGGCCACGATCAGCAGCACGGCCAGCGTGGCGGAGCCCCAGCCGATGCCGATCCGGGTGCGCCGGCGGGCGCGACGGCGCAGTTCCTCCGGCGGCAGCCAGTCCACCGAGGCCAGCTCGTCGGCGAGCTGGCGGACCACGTCCGGTACCCGGTCACGCATCGGCGGCCTCCTCCGGCTCCGGGCCGAGGACGCCGGCGAGGGCGAGCCGGCCCCGGGCCAGCCGGGACTTGACCGTGCCGACCGGTACCCGGGTCTGCTGGGCGACCTCGGCGACCGGCATGCCCATCAGATAGTGCAGCGCGATCGCCAGCCGCTGCTCGTCGGGCAGCAGCCGCAGCGCCTCGACCACCTCGAGCAGTTGCGTGTCCGGGCCGGCCACGTCGGCGGCCGGCCCGTGCCGCAGGTACGCCCGCACCCGGCTGCGCACGCTGCGCCAGCGGCTGACCGCGACCCGCGCCGCCACCACCCGCACCCACGCCTCCGGCTCCTCGTACCGCGAGATCGTCCCCCAGCGCTGCCACGCCCGGATGAACGCCTCCTGCACCGCGTCCTGGGCCTCGGCCAGGTCGCCGGTGAGCGCGTAGACGTACCCGAGCAGCCGCTGCCGGCTGCCCCGGTAGAACTCGTCGAAGTCGTCGACGCCGGTCACGGCCACCTCCACCGCGTACACGCGCGGGAGGGGTGCCCGGGTTCCCGGATCAGCGGACGAGTTGCCAGCCGGGCAGGGGACCGTTCGTCAGCGGCTCCAGCAGCAGGTAGCCGCCGGCGGCCAGGGCCAGCACCGTGACGATGCCGAACAGGGCCACCCAGACGATCGCCGGCAGGTGGGTGACCCGGGCCAGCTGGTCGGCGTCCGAGTCGGGCAGGCGGCCGCGCCAGCGCAGCCGCTGGAGTTCCCCGATCGGCCGCACCCCGCCGATCAGCAGGAACCACACCCCCGCGTACGCGAAGATCGCCTGCACCTGCGGGGAGGCGAACCAGGAGACGCCGAACACGGCGGCGCCGGTGGCCAGCACGGCGACGATCCCGTAGCCGTTGCGGATCATCACGAGCATGGCCAGCAGCAGCGCCACGGCCAGCCAGAGCAGCAGGGTGATCCGGCCCCCGGCGAGCAGCCAGGCGCCGAACAGCCCCAGCAGTGACGGCGCCACGTACCCGGCCAGCAGCGTGAACGCCATGCCCGGACCGCTCGGTCGACCGCGCGAGAGGGTCAGCCCCGAGGTGTCCGAGTGCAGCCGGACGCCGGTCAGCTTGCGTCCGGTGAGGACGGCGGCCAGCGCGTGCCCGCCCTCGTGGGCGATCGTGATCGCGTTGCGGGCCACCCGCCAGACGTCGCGCACCCCCACCACCAGCAACGCGACCAGCGCGGTCGCCGCGATGATCAGCGCCGGCGGGTCGGGCTGGGCGCCGGAGAGGTGTGCCCACAGGTCACCGAGGTTGTCGATCGACACAGCCGCACAGGCTACCGCCGGTGCCGGGGCAGGGGGTCGAACCGGGGCGGTGCGGCGGTCTCAAGGACGGCGCCGCACCACCCCGAGCTCCCCTAGGAGCAGCGCGCTCCGTTCAGCGTGAACAGGGTCGGGTCGGGGTTCGCCCCGCCCGGGCTGGTCGCGGTGAACCCGAACGTGACCGTGGCACCCGGCTCGATGCGCCGGTTGCTGCTCACGTTCTTCGCGGTGACGGTCGCCCCGGACTGGTCGGCGGTCGCCAGCCAGATCTCGTCGATCTTCTGCCCGCCCAGGAAGGACCACGTCACGGACCAGCCGTCGATCGCCGAGCGGCCGGTGTTGGTGACCGTCGCCTGGGACGTGAAGCCGGTCGTCCAGTCACCGTGCGTCACGTAGTCGACCTTGCAGGAGACGGTCGGTGTCGCCGACACCGCACCCTGGTCGGCGAGGAACGAGGCCATCCAGGCCAGCGCCGAGTTCCAGTTGATCGCCACCTCGTTGGTCGCGTACGACTCGATGTCGTCCACGTAGCAGAACATCGGCTTGCAGCCGGCCAGCAGCGCCTTGGCGAACGGGTCGTCCAGGCCGGCGTTGGCGCCGCCCGCGATCGAGCCGGCCGGCGGGTGCGGCAGCGCCGGGTCCAGCTGGTGCCCGAAGATCCGGGTGTGCTGGTTCTGGGAGAACTTGTCGCCCCAGCCGGTCACGTACGAGTTGTTCAGCGCGTTGCGCCCGAAGAGGTAGTCCATCCCCCGGATCGCGCCGTCCCGGTACTTGGCCGCCCCGGTCAGG
This sequence comes from Rhizomonospora bruguierae, assembly GCF_018397995.1. Lineage (GTDB taxonomy): Bacteria > Actinomycetota > Actinomycetes > Mycobacteriales > Micromonosporaceae > Rhizomonospora > Rhizomonospora bruguierae. The sequence continues at coordinate 140,189 of NZ_BBQH01000021.1, read as the reverse complement.
TCGAACGCGGTCGCGAGCACCACGTTGTTGTTGGCGATGTTGCTGTTCGCGCCCCAGAAGTAGTGGCCCGTGTCGCCCGGCATGGGCAGCCCGTACGCCTGCCCGTCCGCGGTCGCCAGGTAGGCGTCGGCGGCGGCCACCACCGAGTCCCGGATCCGCTTCTTCTCGGCGGCCGGCAGCAGGCTCGGCACGGTCGCCAGGTCCAGGCGGCCCAGCGCCGCCACGCCGCCCCAGCCGAAGCCGGCCGAGGTGAACACGGCGCCGGTGTGGTGCGGGGACGCCGTCACGTCGGTCAGGTACGCCGCCTCGCCGGTGGTCAGGTACAGCTCGGCGGCGGCCCAGTAGAACTCGTCGCTGACGTCCCGGTCGCCGTAGGCGCCGCCGCCGTTGCCGTCCGAGTCGCTGGCGATCCGGTTCGGGTTGGCCTTGGCCGCCGCGTACGCGGTCTTGGCCGCGGCCAGCGCCCGGGCCGCGAACGCCGCGTCGTACGGGGCGAACAGCCGGGCGCCCTGCGCCGCCGTGGCCGCCAGGTTCAGCGTCGCGGCGGTGGAGACCGGGTGCAGCTCGCGCGGCTGCGGGTCGTCCTGCGGCTGGAGTGGCAGGCCGGTCCAGTTCTGGTCGTGCAGCTTGTGGTGCGCCATGCCGGCGAACGGCTTGCCGGCCGGCACCTGCATGCGCAGCAGGAACTCCAGCTCCCAGCGCGCCTCGTCCAGGATGTCCGGCGTGCCGTTGCCGCGCTCGGGCACCCGCAGCGTGGAGTCGCCCAGCGCGCCGGGCGCCACGGCGTACGCGTTCTTGGTCCGCTCGAACGCGCTCAGCAACTGGTACGTGGCGATGCCGCCGTTGACCACGTACTTGCCGTGGTCGCCCGCGTCGTACCAGCCGCCCTGCGCGTCCAGCCGGTAGTCGCAGACGCCGGGCTGGCAGGGCACGTTCTTGTCACCCTGGTTCGGCGCCGCGTTGAGGTGCCCGGCCGGGCGGGCGTACTGCTCGCCGACCAGCGCGCCGTCGATCGCGATGCCGCTGCGCTGGAGGTAGAAGAACTGGAGCGAGTCGGCGCGCAGTTGCTTGTAGACGGTGGTGGAGATGTCGAACGGGTAGCTCGTCTCGCCGTCGGCCACCAGCGTGTACCCGGTGCCGGCGGTCCGGTACGCCGAGAAGTCGATCGTCTGCACGTTCTGCCCGGAGGCCGCGTCCACCCCGCGCGGGGTCGCCTTGCCGCTGGCCACGACCGCGCCGGCGGCGTTCTTGAGCTGCCACGCCAGCGGGTCGGTCGCCTCGGTCACGACGGTCGCGTCCTTCGGCCCGGCCGGCAGGTAACCCACCTGGTTCACCCGGACCCGGGAGCCGGTGTCCGGCTCGTACGGCGGCTTGGCGTCGCCGCCGATCAGCGACACGTTGTCCAGGCACAGCCGGTACGCGTTCGCGTTGGCGCCGACCTGGAACGCCACCTGCGCCGCCGTGGTGTCCTCGGTGGCGGTGAGGGTGAACTCCAGGTGCTGCGCGGTGGCGGTCAGCGCGAGGTCCCGGGAGAAGTAGCTGGTGAACGGCTCCGCGCCGAGCTGCACGGCGGCCCGCACGGTGGCGCCGGGCGTCGCGGTCGCGTCGAACGAGAACCGGTACTCGGCGCCGGCCTTCAGGGTCACGCCGTTCTGCCCGACGCCCGCGTCCCACGGGTTCTCCAGGCCCGCGGGTACCTGCGAGCAGAGTTCGCCGTTGACGACGGCGGTCGACGTGGTGCCGTAGTTGTACCAGCCGGCGTCGCCGTTGCCGAAGTCGCCGTTCTGAACCTGCTCGGCGCCGCCGCCGGCGGGGGGCGCGGCGTCGCTGGTCAGCGAGACGTCGTCCAGGCAGAAGGTCCACGGCTCGGCGCTGCCGCCGAGCTGGAGGGTGAACGTGCCGTTGGTCGAGTCGAGGCTGCCGGTGAAGTCGTACGTGAAGGTCTTCGCCTCGGCGGTCAGCGCCACGTCCCGGCCCAGCACCGTGGTGTACGGGTCCTCGTTGAGCTGCACGTTCGCCTTGACGGTCACCGGAGCGCTGGCGGACGCGCTGAACGTCAGCCGGTACGCGGCGCCGTTGACCAGCGGGATGTCGTTGTGTCCGAGGCTCACGTCCCACGGGTTGGCCGCGCCGGCGGGCACGTCGACGCAGAGCCGGCCGGCGTCCGCGCGCAGTGGCGCGTTCGCCGTGGACCACCAGGGCGCGGTTCCGCTGTCGAACGTGCCGTTCCCGATCAGTTCGGTGGTCTCGGCGTGCGCCGGGAGGGCGGTGGCACCGGCCAGGACAAGGGCGAACGCAGCCGCACCGCTGAGCAGTGCGCGCCGTCCGGTCGATCGTTTCAAGGGGGGTCCTTCCGATGGGGCAGGATGGGGATCATCGAAAGCCACCACTGGGAGCGCTCCCAATGGTCCCTCGGATGTTGCCAGGGCGTTTCCGGGGTGTCAATCGATTGCTCTGTATCCGCTGGTGGCCGGGGCCGCGCACCCGGGACCGTCCCGCCGCGGATAATTCGGCAGAATGGATCCACCGGGAGGTCGATGCCGCGCCGGCCGCGGCGTTGCCTATTCTGAATCGCTCCGGCGCGATGGAGGAGGGGGCCCACCTTGACAGCGCTCGGCGGGCCGTCTGCCCGACCCGTGGTCGGGCCCGCGCGCACCGCGCGACCCACGGCCGCCGTGTGGCTACCGGCCGGGGCCGCCCCGGTCTCCATCGGTGGATACCCGGTGGGCGGCGGCCTGCTCTACGTCGGGCGCGGCCTTACCGGCGCGTACACCACCGCCACCGAACCGGCCGCGATCGACCCGGCCCTGCCGGTCAGCCTCGGCCACCCGGAGACGCCCGGCACCGCGCACACCCGCCACCCGTCCTACGAAGACCTGACCCCCGGCGGTCGCGCCGGATACCTGGAGTGGCTGGCCCGCGGGCGCACCGGGCGCACCGAGATCGACCACGTCCTGCTGTTCTTCTTCGGACTCGAACGGCGCGTCCTGGTCGACCTCGCCGCCACCCGGGACGGCCACCAGGAGTACGAACACATCGCCGCCGAGGTCCGCCGACTGCGCGCCACCTACGGGGCGGACGAGGACCTCGTCGCGCGGGCCAACCGGTTCCTGGAACTCGTGGACACGCTCGCCAAGGTCAGCGAACCCGACCTGCGCCCGCCCGGCACGCCGGCCGACCCCACCCGCGACCTGCCGGTCTCGCTGCGCGTCGGCATCGGCCGGTACGCCGCCGCCCGCCGCCCGCTCTCCGCCCGCTGGGCGTACGCCTGGCACGCCCACCACCCGGACCGCGGTTGGCGGGAGACCGCCACCGAGCACCCCGACGAGTTCCGGGCGGCGTTCGTCGCGCTGTACACCGAGTCCTTCCCGGACGGCGGCATGACCCTGCCGCTCGCCGCCAACGACGACCTCACCCTCACCTACCAGCCGGCCAGCCCCGGCTTCGCCGGGCGCTCCCTGCGGGTGCACACCCGGGTACCGGACATCCGCCGCATGGTCGCCCCGGTCCGCCAACTGCACGCCATCGCCGCCCTCGTCCAGGACGACCTGGAGGTCGAGCGCGAGCGGCGCGAATCCACCATGGCCAGCGCCATCGCCCTGCTGCACCTGGCCGCCATCGTCGCGCCGGCCGGTGGGCGCTGGTCCGACGCCACCCTGCGCGAGCAGGTCGCCGACGCGCTCCAACTCGGCCCCGACCAGCGGGACGAACTGGCTGCCGTCCCCGCCCGCCCGCGCCGCACCGCGCTGGTGGACGCCCACCGCCAGTTCGCCCAGGTGCCGCACGCCCAGCGGGCCGCCGCCGCGGACCTGCTCATCGCGGTCGCCGGCGCCGACGGCACGCTCACCCCGGCCGAACAGCGCATCCTCGGCGAGGTCTTCCCGCTGCTCGGCCTGGACCCGGGCGAGCTGGACGGCCGGGTCCGCGAACTCGTCTCCACGATGGACGAACCGGACGACGACGACACGATCATCCTCGACCTGGCTTTGGTCAACCGGAAGATCTCCGAGGCGGCCCCGATGGCCACCCTGCTCTCCGGCCTGCTCGCCAACCCCACCCCCGGCTGACCCCACCCACCGCGGGTCGCGGGTCGCGTCCCGCTCAGGTGGCCGGCGCAGGTGGTGCATGCACCTGGACGTGCCGCGTCGCTGCCCGTGGCGGCCGCGGGTGGCGGAAACTCACGTCGCCTCTCCCCTCCGTCGCCGCACGCCGTCATCGATCATGACGAGCAAGTACCCGGCGAGGGCAGCGGCTATCCGGAGTTGGGCCGGAAGGTCTGCGCAATCGTCTGGAACGTGGCATAGTTCGCGTACCACACCGATTCCGGCGTTGACCAGTAGATCGCGTACGCCTTCTTCTGGCCGGTGACGAAGCCCCGGTTCACCACGTGCGTCCGGACGCCGTTGCTGTCGTACGTCCACTCCCAGTCGGCGGCGGTCTTGAAGTAGTCCACCGCCACGATCTTGACCCGCCGGTACGCCTTCCAGTCCCCGCGCGCCCGCCTGGTTTCCTCCTGCGCCTGCCAGTCCTTCACCGGGTCGCCCTTCGGGTGGTCGGTCTGGTCGATGCCGAGCAGGCGCGGGCCGTTGCGCTCGTCGAAGTAGACCATCGAGCCCCGGCGCCGGACCGTGTAGTCGAACGGGATCGCCACGACGAAGCCGCCCGGCCCCTTGTACGTGTGCCAGCCCGCCGGTATCTGCACCCCCGTGGTCGGGGTGGGCGCCGGCGTGGTCGTCGCCGGCTTGCTGGGCGTACCGGCGCCGGCACCCGCCGTACTCTCGCTCGGCGCGGCACTGCCCGGCGCCGATGGACCGGAACCGTGCGAGCGGGTGTCATTGTCGCTGCGGACCAGCGGAATCAGCAACAGCGCCAGCAGCACCCCGACGACCACCGCCGCGACGATGAGCGCCGTTCGCCGCCGGTCGGGCCGCTTCCCGCCCGGCCGCACCCGCGGCACCGCGACCGCGGCCCGCGCCGCCGGCACGGCGGTACCCGGCCCGGCGGGCTGGCTCGGCAGCATCGGCCGCATCGCGTCCACCCTGGTGGCATCCAACGGCGGCGCGAGCGGATCCGGACCGCCCCTCGCGGCGGCATCCTCCTTTGTAGACTTCGCGGCCCCGCCCGGCGCGGCCCCGCTCGACGCGCCCCCACTCGACGCGCCCCCACTCGACGCGCCCCCACTCGACGCGCCCCCACTCGACGCGCCCCCGCTCGACGCGCCCCCACTCGACGCGGCATCGCCCGTCGTGGCCTCGGTTTGCGGGGTCTCGGTTTGCGGGGTCTCGGTTGGTGCGGTCTCGATGTCGATTCCGGTGTTGCCGGCAGCGGCAGTGCCAGCGCCGCCCCCGGCGCCCGCGAGGGCCGACGCGGCAGCGCCGGCGGGCGAGTCGCCGGGCGACTTCGCGAGCGCCGGCGGCTCCGCATCGGCGGCGCGGCGCGGGGCGGGAACGACGGGCCCGCGCGGGATGGGCGGCGGGCTCGGCATCGGCGGCGCGGTCTGGTCGCCGTCGCGCTTGCCCTTGCGCTTCGTGGTCTTCGGCCCGGCCTTGCCCGCTGGCGCCGGCCCCTCCGCAGGCTCGCCGCCGGTGCCGTCGCCCTCGGCGCGGTCCTCGTCCACGTCCGCCTCGGCCTCGCCGTCGATCGACCGCACGGCCGCGCCCGATTCGGGCGCGGCACCGGAGCCGGCAGCGGCACCCTGGCTGGCGTCGGCCCCGGCGTCGGCGCTGCCGCTCCCCGCATCGCCCTCGGCGCCGCCGAGCCCGCCGCCGAGCCCATCGCCCGACCGGCTCGCGCTCTGCGTGCCGTCAGCCCCCGCGCCGGCACGCGCGGCGCGGTCAACCTCAGCGGCACCAAGCCCGCCACCACCCTCAACCGCCGCGCCGGCACGGTCAGCCCCGGCACCGGTCGCTGCGGCGGCGGACCCTCGCGCTTCGTCGGCCCGGGTCCGGTCGACGGACGGCGCCTCGCCGGCCGGGCGTGGGTCGATCGGCGGGCGGGGCGTCAGCGGCCCGCCGGACGCGGGCGGGACCGCGGCCGGGGGTGCGCCGGCGGGTCGGGGACCCTCCACCGCCCGCGCCGAGCCGCGTACCGTCGGCGGCTTCGGGGGCTGCCCGATCGGCGTGCCGGTCGGGCGGGACGTGCCACCGCGCAGCGGCCGTACCGCCGGCACGAAGGCCATCCCGCCGCGGGACCGGGGGCCGGCGGCGCGGAGCAGGTGGCGCTCCACCTCGTCCGCTTTCATCCGTTCGTGCGGGATGCGCCGCAACAGTCCCAGGAGCACCGCTCGCAGCGGACCGGCCCGGCGCGGCGGGGGCGGCGGCTCGGTGGCGAGGGCGGTCAGCGACGCGATGGCCGACGACCGCGCGTACGGCGAGCGGCCCTCGACGGCGGCGTAGAGCGTGGCCCCGAGGGACCACATGTCACCATCCGGATTGGCCGTACCGTCGCGGGCCCGCTCCGGCGCGATGTACGCGGGCGAGCCGAGCACGAGGCCGGTGCGCGTCACCGTGGAGTCGCCGGGCTGGGTGGCCAGCCCGAAGTCGGTGAGGACCACCCGGCCGTCCCGGCCGAGCAGGACGTTGCCGGGCTTGACGTCCCGGTGCAGCATGCCGAGGCGGTGCGCGGCGCGCAGCGCGCTCAGCACGCCCAGGCCGATCTCCGCCGTCCGCTGGACCGGCACCGGCCCCTCCGCGTCGAGGACCTGCTGCAGCGACCGGGACGGCACGTACTCCATGACGATCCAGGGATAGTCCTCGGAGCGGATGACGTCGAAGACGCGCACCACGTTGGGGTGGTTGAGCCGCGCAATCGCCCGGGCCTCCCGCATGGACCGGTTGCGCATCTCGATCCGCTCGTCGGCCGTGAACCCGGGCGGTGGCACGATCTCCTTGATCGCCACGTCGCGGTGCAGCAGTTCGTCGTGTGCCAGCCAGACGCGGCCCATGCCGCCCTGGCCGAGGGGTTCGACAAGGCGGTAACGATCGGCGACGATGCGGGGCGCGGGAGACATCCGCAAAAAGGTACCCGGAGGTGTTCTGCGCGACACCCGCCGGACCCTCCCCTGTGAGCGGGGTCCCGTATGCTGCCGGCGTGTCCGACGAACCGCGCCCGCTCTTCCGTGTCGTTCGCGGCACGCCCGCCCCGGAGGAGCTCGCCGCCCTCGTCGGCGTCTTCGCCGCGCGCCGCCCGGCCGCGCCGCCGCGCCCGCGGGATTCATCCTTCTGGGCGACCCGTTCGCGGCCCGGCGCGATCTCGCCGGCCGGCCTCCCGGTCCGGTGCGGCGCGTCCGCCTGGCGGGCCTCGGGTCTGCCCCGGTAGGGGGTCGCGCGGCGTGTCGGGAGGTCATGGCGATCACGGGCGTCCGCGGCTGGTGCTGGCGTCCGCCAGTCCCGCCCGGCGGGCCCTGCTGGCGGCGGCCGGTATCGACTGCGAGACCGTCGTGAGCGGGGTGGACGAATCGGCGGTGAGCGCCAGCGGCCCGGAGGCGCTGTGCCTGGTGCTGGCCCGGATGAAGGCCCAGGCGGTCGCCGGGCGGCTCCGCTCGGCCGGCGACGCCGCCCCGGAGGTGCTGGTCGTCGGCTGCGACTCGGTGCTGGGCTTCGACGGCGAGACGCTCGGCAAGCCGGTGGACGCGGCGGACGCGGTTCGGCGGTGGCGGGCGATGCGCGGCCGGTCCGGGGTGCTGTACACCGGGCACCACCTGGTGCAGCCGGCCACCGGCAAGCAGGCGGAGGGCGTCGCGGCCACGGTGGTCCACTTCGCCGACCTGACCGACGCGGAGATCGACGCGTACGTGGCGACCGGCGAGCCGCTCGCGGTGGCGGGCGCGTTCACGATCGACGGGATAGGCGGCGCGTTCCTGGAACGGATCGAGGGCGACCACGGCACGGTGGTGGGACTGTCGCTGCCGCTGCTGCGCTCGCTGCTCGGTGAGCTGGGGCTGTCGATCGTCAGCCTCTGGCGCTGACCCTGGGCCGCCGGCCAGCCGGCGCGGCCGGGCCGGTGCCGTTGGGCCACCCGCCACCCGCGCCCCCGTCCCCCGGGCGGCGGGGAAACCCGATAACGTTCCGGCCATGAGCCGGAAGTCGTTGACGCTCAGCGCGGAACTGCACGAGTACGTCGTCGCGCACAGCACGCCGCTGGACCCGCTGGCCCGGGATCTGGTGGAGGAGACCTGGGCGGCGCTGCCCCGCCAGGCGGGGATGCAGATCGCCCCGGAGCAGTCGGTGTTCCTCACGATCCTGACCCGGCTGCTGGGCGTCCGCCGGGCGGTGGAGGTCGGTACGTTCACCGGGCTGTCGTCGCTGGCGATCGCGCGCGGGCTGCCCGAGGACGGGCAGCTCATCTGCTTCGACATCTCCGAGCAGTACACGTCGGTGGCCCGGCGGTACTGGGAGCGGGCCGGCGTGGCGGAGCGGATCGAACTGCGCCTCGGAGCGGCGGCGCAGCGGCTGCGCGAACTACCCGAGGAGCCCACCATCGACCTGGCGTTCATCGACGCCGACAAGCCCGGGTACCCGGCCTACTGGGCGGAGATCGTGCCGCGGGTGCGCCGGGGCGGGGCGATCCTGGTGGACAACACGCTGCGCGGCGGGCGGGTGCTCGACCCGGCCGGCGACGAGACCGACTCGGCGATCGTCCGCTTCAACGACCTGGCCCGGGAGGACGACCGGGTGGAACTGGTCGTGCTCCCGCTCGGGGACGGGGTGACCCTGGCGCGCAAGCGCTGAACCACCCCGCCCCCGGTACGCCGGGTCAGCGGACGCTGCGGGCGAACGAGCGGGCCGACCAGGTCAGCGCCGCCGCCGTCAGCACCACGACGATCACCAGGGCCTGCCAGACGCTGGCGTCGCCCGGGTGGCCGGCGAACAGCGATCGGGCCGCGTTGACCGCCCAGCTGAACGGGTTGAAGTCGGCGACCCGCTGGAGCCAGATCGGCGCGAAGGCCAGCGGCAGGAGGATGCCGGACAGCAGCAGGATGGGTTGGCTGACCGCGTTCATCAGCGGGGCGAGGGAGTCCTCGCTGCGCAGCTTGAGCGCCAGGGCGTTGGAGACGGCGGAGAGCATCAGCCCGATCATTGCCAGCAGCAGCAGCGTCAGCAGCAGGTCGGCGGCCTTGATGCGCAGCCCGAACGGGATCGCCAGCACGGTGATCAGGATGGACTGGAACAGCAGGCTCACCACGTCCCGCAGCGAGCGGCCGAGCATCAGCGCCATCCGGCTGACCGGGGTGACCCGGGACCGCTCGATGATGCCGGCGCGCAGTTCGGCGATCAGCCCGAAGCCGACGAACAGCGACCCGAACATGGCCAGCATGACCAGCAGGCCGGGCACGAAGGTCTGGTACGCGATCGCGTTGGTCGGCGCGTTCAGGGCCCGTTTGAGCAGCGGCCCGAACAGCAGCAGGAAGTACAGCGGCTGGATGACGCCGATGATCAGCCAGACCGGGTTGCGCAGCACCAGCAGCATCTGTCGCTGGAACACGATCCAGGTGTCGCGGAGCAGTTTCATTCCTCAGCTCTCCCGCAGCGATCGGCCGGTCTTCTCCAGGAACACGTCATCGAGGCTGGGCCGGTGCAGCTCGATCGAGCCGAGCGCGATGCCGGCGCCCTCCAGGGTGCGCATGATCTGCGGGATCGCGGTCGCGCCGGCGTCCACGTAGAGGCGCAGCCCGCCGCCGTCCAGGGTCTCCAGCCGGGAGACGTAGTCGGCGGTGTCGAGCAGTTTGGCGGCCTGCGGGGTGGTCCCGTTCACGCCGACGGTGATCACGTCGCCGGCCACCTCGCGCTTGAGTTCGGCCGGCGTGCCCTCGGCGACGATCTCGCCGTGGTCCATGATGGCGATCCGGTCGCAGAGCGCGTCGGCCTCGTCCAGGTAGTGGGTGGTGATGAAGACCGTCATGCCCTCGGTGCGCAGCCGGCGGACCTCGTCCCACATGTGCGCGCGGCTCTGCGGGTCCAGCCCGGTGGTGGGCTCGTCCAGGAAGACGATCTTCGGCTCGTGGATGATGCCGAGCGCGATGTCGACCCGGCGGCGCTGGCCGCCGGAGTAGGTCTTGCACTTGCGGTCGGCGTACTCGGTGAGCTGGAACGCCTCCAGCGCGCGGACCGCGCGCCGCTGGGCCTCGGCCTTGCCGATGCCGTACATGCGGGCCTGGACCACCAGTTCCTCGCGGGCGCTGCACTCGTCCCACGTGCTGCCGCCCTGGGCCACGTAGCCGATCCGCTTGCGCACCTCGCCGGGCTGCCGGCGCAGGTCGGCTCCGGCCACGGTGGCCTCGCCGCCGTCCGGCTCGATGAGCGTGGCGAGCATGCGCAGGGTGGTGGTCTTGCCGGCGCCGTTGGGCCCGAGGAAGCCGAAGATCTCCCCCTCGCGGACCATCAGGTCCACCCCCCGGACCGCCTCGACGGTCTTGGTCTGTTTGCCTTGCCGGGATCGGAAGGACTTTCGCAGCCCCTTCGTCTCGATCATGGTCAGCTCCTGCTTCCCCCTGATGATGTCGGGGTGCAGGCTAACGCGATATAACGCGGGTGGTCAACCTTGATTATTGCTCGATGTGTCGGCCGCCTCCTCGGACCACGTGTAGGACGCCCCCGACTCGATCCGGTCCGCGATCCGCTCGCACCACTGCGCCTCCGCGTCGCCCCGGGCGCCGAACAGTTCGAACATCCAGCCCACGTGTGGCGGCTTGTCACCCAGCCAGCCGGACGTGGCCGCCGACCGGAAGCCCTCCACCGTGGTACGCAGCACCTTGGCCCGCTGGCGCAGGGCGGCGGCGGCCTCGTCCGGGGGCACGGCGGGCAGGAACGCCAGCGCCGAGGCGAACGGGTCCGCCACCGGCTTCACGTCCCACATCAGGTCGCTGAGCAGCCGGTGGAACTCCGCCCGACCCTTCTCGGTGATCTCGTACCGGGTGCGGGCCGGTCGGGCGCCGACCTGCTCGCTGGGCAACTCCCGCAGCAGGCCCTCCCCGGCGAGCTTGCGCAGCGCGTGGTAAATGGAGCCCGGCTGCACGTTCGCCCACCGGTCCGCGCTCCAGCTCAGCAGCTCGCGGCGAACGTCGTAGCCGTGCACCGGCTCCAGCCAGGAGACGACGCCGAGGATCATCATGCGGGTGGCCGACATGCCCGCAAGCGTAATAGCCAAATTTGACTAAAGCCGGAGGACGCCCGGGAGTTCCCGGACGACACCCTAAACTGCCCGGTAACTTAGGACTGCCCGGTGACTCAGCGGAGGTTCTGCCGTGCCGATCACGAAGGTGCTGGTCGCCAACCGGGGCGAGATCGCGGTCCGGGTCATCCGGGCCTGCCGGGACGCCGGCCTCGGCAGCGTCGCCGTCTACGCCGACTCCGACCGGGACGCCCCGCACGCGGTCCTCGCCGACGAGGCGTACGCGCTCGGCGGCGACCGGGCCGCGGATACCTACCTGGACATCGCGAAGGTGCTGGCCGCGGCCGCGAAGTCGGGCGCGGACGCGGTACACCCCGGGTACGGGTTCCTCGCCGAGAACGCGCGGTTCGCCCAGGCGGTCATCGACGCCGGCCTGACCTGGATCGGACCCACCCCGCGGGCCATCCGGGACCTCGGCGACAAGGTCACCGCCCGGCACATCGCCCAGCGGGTTGGCGCGCCGCTGGTACCCGGCACCCCCGACCCGGTCGGCTCCGCCGCGGAGATCGTGGCGTTCGCCGAGCGGCACGGCCTGCCGGTGGCGATCAAGGCGGCGTTCGGCGGCGGCGGGCGCGGGCTGAAGGTGGCCCGCACAATCGAGGAGATCCCGGCGCTGTTCGAGTCCGCGACCCGGGAGGCGGTGGCCGCCTTCGGCCGGGGCGAGTGCTTCGTCGAGCGGTACCTGGACCGGCCCCGGCACGTGGAGGCGCAGATCCTGGCCGACCGGCACGGCAACGTGATCGTGGTGGGCACCCGGGACTGCTCGCTCCAGCGCCGGCACCAGAAGCTCGTGGAGGAGGCGCCCGCGCCGTTTCTCACCGACGCCCAGCGCGCCCAGATCCACACCAGCGCCAAGGCGATCTGCCGGGCCGCCGGGTACCACGGCGCGGGCACGGTCGAGTACCTGATCGGCGCGGACGGCACGATCTCGTTCCTGGAGGTCAACACCCGGCTCCAGGTGGAGCACCCGGTCACCGAGGAGACCGCCGGCATCGACCTGGTCCGGGAGCAGTTCCGGATCGCCGAGGGGCGGCCGCTGCGCCACACCGGGGACCCGGCGCCGCGCGGGCACGCCATCGAGTTCCGGATCAACGGCGAGGACCCGGGCCGGGATTTCCTGCCCGCCCCCGGCACGGTCGCCGCGCTGCGGCTGCCCGCCGGGCCGGGCGTGCGGGTGGACGCGGGCGTCGACTCCGGCAGCCTGGTCGGCGGCGCCTTCGACTCGCTGCTGGCCAAGCTCATCGTCGTCGGCGAGACCCGCACCGAGGCCCTCGAACGGGCCCGCCGCGCGCTGGACGAGATGGTCGTCGACGGCCTGGCCACCGCGCTGCCGTTCCACCGGGCGGTGGTCCGCGACCCGGCGTTCACCGACGAGCCGTTCCGGGTGCACACCCGCTGGATCGAGACCGAGTGGGCCGGTGGCGTGCCGCCGTTCACCGGTGCGGTCGCGGCCGAGGCGGCCGACCCGCGGGACACGGTCGTGGTCGAGGTGGACGGCAAGCGGCTCGAGGTCTCCGTCCCGGCCGGCTTTCTCACCGGGGCGGCGGCGCCCGCGTCCCCCCAGAAGGCAGCCCGGCGCGGCGGCGGCCGCAAGCAGGCCGCGGCGGCCGGCGGCGACGCGCTGGTCGCGCCGATGCAGGGCACGATCGTGAAGATCGCGGTGGCGGACGGCGACGCGGTGGCCGAGGGCGACCTGATCGTGGTCCTCGAGGCGATGAAGATGGAGCAGCCGATCAACGCGCACCGGGCGGGCGTGGTCGGCGGCCTGTCCGCCGGCGTCGGCGACGTGCTCCCGGCCGGGTCGACCATCTGCACGATCTCGGCCGGCTGACCGGCGCGGCGATCACCGGGCCGGCATGATGGCCCGGTGCGGTTTCTCTCCGGCGCGACCCCCGCGCACGACCTGACGTACAGCGACGTGTTCATGGCGCCCGCCAGGTCCGACGTCGGCTCCCGGCTGGACGTGGACCTGGCCACGGCGGACGGCACCGGCACGACGATCCCGATCGTGGTCTCGAACATGACCGCGGTCGCCGGGCGCCGGATGGCCGAGACCGTGGCGCGGCGCGGGGCGATCGCGGTGATCCCGCAGGACATCCCGATCGACGTGGTCGCGGACGTGGTCGCGTGGGTGAAGCAGCGGCACCTGGTGCACGACACGGCGATCACGCTCGGCCCCACCGACACCGTGGGCGACGCGATCCACCTGCTGCCGAAGCGGGCGCACGGCGCGGTCGTGGTGGTGGACCCGGACGACCGCCCGCTCGGCGTGGTCACCGAGGCGGACACGGTCGGGGTGGACCGGTTCGCGCAGCTGCGCCACGTCATGTCCACCGAGTTGCTGACCGTGCCGTCGACCGCCGACCCGCGGGCGGCGTTCACCCGGTTGCACGAGGGCCGGCACCGGCTCGCCCCGGTGGTGGACTTCGAAGGCCGCCTGGTCGGCATCCTGACCCGCAAGGGCGCGCTGCGGGCCACCCTGTACCACCCGGCGGTGGACGGCAAGGGCCGGCTGCGGGTGGCGGCGGCCGTCGGCATCAACGGCGACGTGGCCGGCAAGGCCGCCGCGCTGCTGGAGGCGGGCGTCGACACGCTCGTGGTGGACACCGCGCACGGCCACCAGGAGCGCATGGTCGCCGCGCTGCGTGCGGTCCGGTCGCTGGAGCCGGGGGTGCCGGTGGCGGCGGGCAACGTGGTCACCGCCGAGGGCACCCGGGACCTGATCGAGGCGGGCGCCGACATCGTCAAGGTGGGCGTGGGCCCGGGCGCGATGTGCACCACCCGGATGATGACCGGGGTGGGCCGCCCGCAGTTCTCGGCCGTGCTGGACTGCGCCGCGGCGGCCACCGCCCTGGGGCGCCACATCTGGGCGGACGGCGGCGTGCGGCACCCGCGCGACGTGGCGCTGGCGCTGGCGGCCGGCGCCGCCAACGTCATGATCGGTTCCTGGTTCGCCGGCACCTACGAATCCCCCGGTGACCTGTACACGGACGCGGACGGCCGCCGGTACAAGGAGAGTTTCGGCATGGCCTCGGCGCGGGCGGTGAGCGCCCGGACGTCGGACGACACCCCGTTCGACCGGGCCCGCAAGGCGGTGTTCGAGGAGGGCATCTCCACCGCGAAGATGTACCTGGACCCGGCGGGGCCGGGCGTGGAGGACCTGCTGGACGCGATCGTGGCCGGCGTGCGTAGCGCCTTCACGTACGCGGGGGCGGGCTCGATCGGCGAGTTCCACGAGCGCGCGGTGGTCGGCGTGCAGAGCGCCGCCGGGTACACCGAGGGGATGCCGCTGCCGACCTCCTGGTAAATCAGTTTGGAGGGGCGACTCAGCCATCGCGAAATGGCGCGGCGCTGCTTCGTCCGGCCCGCTACGCTCACCGGGATCGTCGACACGCTGGCCAGGTCCGGCTATGTGGAGCGGAGGCGGGCCGAGGCGCCCGACCGGCGGGCGGTGCTGCTGGCGCTCACCGATCGGGGGCGCGCGGACGGCCGCCGAACTGGCCGAGCTGATGCAGCGCCGCAAGCCATTGACAACCGTGGACGCAGATCCGGCCAAGGAGGCCGTGATCCGGGAGTTCCTCCGGGAAATCATTCGGATGTTGGGAACGGGAGAAGACGAGCTATGAGCGTCGCCGTCGAGGTCCGCGACCTCGTCAAGCAGTACCCGAAACGGGACGTCAACGCGGTCGACGGGCTGTCGTTCGAGGTCCACTCGGGCGAGATCTTCGGGCTGCTGGGGCCGAACGGCGCCGGCAAGTCCACCACGATCGGCGTGCTGACCACGCGGGTCAAGGCCACCGGCGGCCGCGCGAGCGTGGCCGGCGTGGACGTCATCCGGGACCCGGTGGGCGCCCGACGGATGCTCGCCGTCGTACCGCAGCAGACCAACCTGGACCGGTCGCTCACGCCGCGGCAGAACCTGACCTTCCACGCCGCCTACCACGGGTACCCGCGCGCCGAGCGCAACGCCCGGGCGGCCGACCTGCTCAAGGAGTTCGGCCTGGAGGAGCAGGCCGACGTGAAGGTCGACTGGTACTCGGGCGGCATGGCGCAGCGGCTGATGATCGCCCGGGCGATGATGCACCAGCCGGCCGTGCTGTTCCTGGACGAGCCCACCACCGGCCTGGACCCGCAGTCCCGGCTGTTCCTCTGGGAGCGGGTACGGGAACTGCGCGAGCGCGGCGTGACCGTGGTGCTGACCACCCACGACATGGACGAGGCCGCCGAGATGTCCGACCGGGTGGGCGTGGTCGACCACGGCAAGCTGCTGGCGCTGGACACCCCGGCGGCGCTGACCCACGGCCTGAGCGGCCAGGCGGTCCTGGAACTGACCGTCACCCCGGGGCCGGCCGACGAGCCGGAGAAGATCCTCGCCGCCCTCCAGGGCGTCGAGGGCGTGGAGCGGGCCGAGCGCGTCGGGGCCGGCGGACCCGCCGGCCTGCCACCCGGAATGGCCGGCTTCCCCGGCATGCCCGGCGGGGGCGGCGCCCCGATGGGCCCGCCCCCCGGCGCGGCCGGCGGCGGGGTCACCCTGCGCCTCTACGTGCGCTCCCAGCCGGCGACCCTGCTCGGCCCGGTCGCCACCGTGCTCGCCGAACGCGGTGCCCAGCTCACCGGGGTGCACATCGGCGAGCCCAGCCTCGAGGACGTCTTCATCAACCTCACCGGAAGGGGTCTGCGATGACCGCCGTCGCCGCGCCGGCCGCGACCACCGCGCCGACCACTGCCCGCCCGTCCACCGGCCGGGCCTTCCTCGCCATCCTCTGGCGGGACCTGTTCGTCACCGGCAAGGAGGTCTGGGTGTTCCTCGCCCAGGTCGCCCTCCAGCCGCTGTTCATGCTGTTCATCTTCGCGAAGGTGCTGAACGCCGGCGGGTTCGTCAGCGACCAGTACAAGAACCTGCTGCTGCCCGGCATCGTCGCGCTGACCGCGTTCCTCACCGCCCTGCAGACCGTCTCCTTCCCGCTGATCATGGAGTTCAGCTTCACCCGCGAGATCGAGGACCGGCTGCTCGCCCCGCTCCCGACCTACCTGGTGGCGGTCGAGAAGCTGACCCTGGCGATCGTGCGGGCGATCCTCGCCGCGGTGCTGATGTTCCCGATCGGCGCGCTGGTGCTCGGCGGGGCCGCCTTCCACATCGGTGGGATCCCGCTGCTGGCGCTGAGCCTGGTGCTGGGCAGTTGGGCGGGTGCCGGCATCGGTCTGATGCTCGGCACCCTGGTGCCGCCGGCGAAGATCAGCGTGCTGTTCGCGGTCATCCTGACGCCGCTGATGTTCACCGGCGCCACCCAGTACCCCTGGCACAGCCTGGACTCGATGCGCTGGTTCCAGATCGTCACGCTGGCCAACCCGCTCACCTACCTGTCCGAGGCGGTGCGCGGCGCGACCCTGCCGTCGGTCCCGCACATCGCGCCCTGGATCTGCCTGCTGCTGCTGGCGCTCTCCGGCGCGGTCTTCAGCGCCATCGGCATCCGGGGCTTCATGCGCCGCGCCATCAACTAGAGCGGCACGGCCGCCGCCCTGACGATGCGGTCCAGGGCGGCGGCCACCGGCACGGCAGGCTCCTGGCCCGGTTGGCGGGGCGCGGCGCCGGGCCGACCAGTCCGCTCGTCGCCGCCCTGCGGCCGGATCGACGCCTCGCCCGCTTCGGCCTCGCGCGGCCCGATCACCGCCACGAACGGGATCTTCCGCCGCGCCGCCTGACGGATCCGCGCGCCGAGGCTCCCCTCCGCGCGCCACTCGGCCCGCAGCCCGCGCCGGACGGCCTCGGTGCTGAACGCCCGCGCGGCGCCCTCCTGCCCGGCCCCGACCGGCAGCGCCACCACCTGCACGGGCGCGTACCACGCCGGGAAGGCCCCCGCGTGCACCTCGATCAGGTACGCGAACAGCCGCTCCATGCTGCCGAGCAGGCTGCGGTGCACCATGACCGGGCGCTTGGCGGCGCCGTCGGCGTCTATGTAGGACAGTTGGAACCGCTCCGGTTGGTTGAAGTCGAGCTGGATGGTGGAGATGCTCATCTCCCGCCCGGCCGCATCGAGCACCTGAATGTCGATCTTCGGCCCGTAGAACGCCGCCTCGCCCCTCTCCTCCACATAGGACGCCCCGGCGCGCTCCAGCGCCTCGCGCAGCAGACCCTCGGCCCGCTCCCACACCTGCGGCGTGCCCACGTACTTCGGCCCGCCGTCACGCAGCGAAAGCCGGAAACCGGCCGGGCGCACCCCGACCGCCGCGTGCGCCCGCCGCACCATCGCCAGCACCTCGACGACCTCGTCCGCCACCCGCTCCAGCGGGCAGAAGACGTGCGCGTCGTTCAACCAGATGGACCGCACCCGGCTCAACCCGCCCAGCACCCCGGACCGCTCCGCCCGGTACATGCCACCCAACTCGGCGATCCGCAGCGGCAACTCCCGGTACGACCGCCCCCGCGACCGGAAGACCAACGCGTGCTGCGGGCACAGCCCGGGCCGCAGCACGAACTCGTCGTCCGCCGAGACCGCCATCGGCGGGAACATGTCCTCCGCGAAGTACGGCAGGTGCCCCGACCGCTCGAACAGCTCCTTCTTCGCCACCGGCGGCGAGTACACATGCTGGTACCCGGCCCGCCGCTCCACCTCCCGCAGGTACTCCTCCACCGCGTGCCGCGCGGCGGCGCCCGCCGGCAACCACATCGGCAGGCCCGCACCGCACAGCGGGTCGGACGCGAACAACTCCAACTCGCGCCCCAACCTCCGGTGATCGATCATGTCGCGCTCCCTCGCCTGGACCCGCGACGCCCACCGGCCGGACACGACGAAGCCCCGGGGCGGTGGCGCCCCGGGGCTTCGGATGTCTGAACGGCTCAGCGCATGCCGAGGACGCCGGGGAAACCCGGCGTCGTCGTCGACCGCACCCAACTCACGGACCAACCCTAGCCGGCACGGCAAGCGAATTGCCGGCGACGGCTCGGGTTAGTCCTGGTCGTGGAGCATCAGCTGGCGCGCGGCCTCCGCGATCGAACCGGACAGTGACGGATAGATCGTGATGGTGTGCGCGAGCTGGTCGACGGTGAGGTGGTTCTCCACCGCCATCGTGATCGGCAGGATCAGCTCGCTGGCCTTCGGCGCCACCACCACACCCCCGATGATCTGCCCGGTGACCGGGCGGCAGAACAGCTTCACGAAGCCGTCCCGCAGGTCCGCCATCTTCGCCCGGGCGTTGCCGGCCAGCGGCAACATCACCTGCCGGGCGGGCACCCTGCCGGTGTCCACGTCCTGCTGCGAGATGCCCACCGTGGCCAGCTCCGGTTCGGTGAACACGTTCGCCGAGACCGTGCGCAGCCGCAGCGGCGCCACCGCCTCGCCCAGCGCGTGCCACATCGCGATCCGCCCCTGCATCGCCGCGACGCTGGCCAGCGGCAGCACGCCCGTGCAGTCGCCCGCACCGTAGACGCCCGGCACGTTCGTACGGGACACCCGGTCCACGGTCAGGTAGCCGCCCGGCGCCACCGCGACCCCGTACTCCTTCAGGCCCAGCTCCGCCGTGTTCGGCACCGAGCCGACCGCCATCAGCGCGTGCGAGCCGGCGACGGTGCGCCCGTCGGACAGCTCCACCACCACCCCGTCGCCCCGGCGCCGCACCGCGTTGGCCCGCGAGTTGTTCAGGATCGTCATCCCCCGGCCGCGGAACACCTCCTCGATCGCCGCGGCCGCGTCCGCGTCCTCGTGCGGCATCACCCGGCCCCGGGACGACACCAGGGTCACCGCCACCCCCATCGCCAGGTACGCGGACGCGAACTCGGCACCGGTCACGCCGGAACCCACCACGACCAGGTGCTCGGGCAGCTCCGGCAGGTCGTACACCTGGCGCCAGTCGAGGATCCGCTCGCCGTCCGGTACCGCCGACGGGAGCACCCGGGGCGTCGCGCCGGTCGCGACCAGCACCGTGGACGCATCGATCGAGTACTCTGCGTCACCGTCGCTCGGGGTCACCCGGACCCGGTGCAGGTGACCGAGCGTGTCCTCGCCGAGCCGGGCCCACCCCGCGACAAACGTCACGCCCGCCTGCAGCAGCTTCGCGTGGATGTCCGCCGACTGGGCCAGCGCCAGCCGCCTGACCCGCTGGTTCACCGCCGGGGCGTCCACCGTGATGGCCTCCAGGCCGTCCGAGTGGATCCCGAACTCGTCCCTGTCCCGGTACCCGGTCACCACCTCTGAACTGGCGATAAAGGTCTTCGACGGCACGCAGTCCGACAGCACGCAGGCCCCGCCGGCGCCGGCCGACTCCACCACGGTCACGTCCGCGTCGAGTTGCGCGGCGACCAGCGCCGCCTCGTACCCGGCCGGCCCACCACCGATGATCACGATCCGGCTCACCGCGAAAAACTCCCCTGCTGCCGTCCGACACGCACCGTCGTATTCTCCCCCACGCCCCGCCGGGGTTATGGTCATCGCCGTGCGTCACTACGCCGCCTACGGCTCAAACCTCGACCCCGCCCGGATGCGGGCATACTGTCCGCATTCTCCCCTGGTGGGGACCGGTTGGCTGGAAGGATGGCGGCTGACCTTCGCCGGCGAGGACGTCATCGGCTGGGAGGGTGCCGTCACCACGGTCGTCGAGTCCCCCGCGGACCGGGTCTTCGTCGCCCTCTACGACGTGCACCCCACCGACGAGGCCCAACTCGACGAGGTGGAGGGCGTCACGGCCGGCACGTACCAGAAGCTGCACGTGCGGGTCGCCACGCTGGACGGCGAGATCACCGCCTTCATCTACGTGCTGAACGGGTACGAGGGCGGCCTGCCCACCGCCTGGTACCTCTCCGAGATCGCCAACGCCGCCGAAAAGGCCGGCGCCCCGGACGACTACGTCGCCCGCCTCCGCGCCCGCCCCACCCGCACCGCCAACCCGTAGATCTTGGTACGGATCCGGTCATTTCCGGGCAGTCTGGTACAAGATCTCCGGCATCATCTGCGTGATGGCAGGGGCGCCGGGGTTGCCGGGGGACAATGCGGACGAGCGGTCATGCCGACCGCGCGGCGTGGCCGCGCTCGGCGGCCAGGGCGCGGGCGCGGGCCAGGAGCAGGTCCAGCAGCGGGGCCTGGGCGGGGCGGCCGCGCTCGGGGTGGACGTAGACCTCGGCGAAGTCCTGCGGCCCGGCGGTCGGGTTGTCCAGGTACGCCCACGCCACGACCTCGCCGGCCGGGTCGAGGGCGAGCCAGGAGTCCCGGGTCGGGTCCATGTTGGGGGCGTTGAGGATTTCGTGGATCTCGTCGGACGTGAAGTTGGGGTAGCCGACGGCGACGATGTCGCTGGCGTGCACGACGGCCAGGATCGCCGGCTCGTTGGCGGCGGTGGGGCGCCGGGTGCTCCACCCGGGCGGGAGGGGGCGCTGGTCACCCGCGCAGTTAACTTGCTCAGCCGCCGTGGCGCGACGCATTTGCCGACCGGTACGCGGCCAGTGCGCCGGTGAGCAGGGCCACGAGGCGGGCCCGCTCCCGCGGGGTGAGGACGGCGTACGCCTGCCCGACCAGCCGGTCCGTGATCGCCTCGGCGGCGACCCGTCGCCGGATCAGCGGCCCCACCGGCGGGTACGGGAGCGGCCAGCCGTATGCGACGGCGCCGGGCTCGCCGTCGGGTCCGGCGAGGATCGCCTCGAGCGGGGTCAGGCCGGCCGCGCGGGTGGCGATCAGGTGGGCGCCGCCGCGGTGCTCGCGCAGCAGGTGCAGCAGCACCGCGGCGCGGGCGCCGGGGCCCTCCCGGGGTACCGGCATCGCGCGCCAGGCGGCGAACAGCGGCAGCCCGGCCGGTTCCGCGTTCATGACGATCTGCTCGGCCAACCCGGTCAGTTCGTCGATCTCGGGGACGGTCCGGAGGTGCTCCCCGCCCCAGCGGCAGCACTCGGCGAGGCTGTGCCGGGCCAGTTCGTCCGGGGCGGCGAACCGGCGGGCCACGTCCCACCCGTCGGTGACGGCCTCGGGGGCGATGAAGCCCATCGCGGCGGCCACCGTGTCCGGCCGGACGTCGCCGAGCGCCCCGCCCCGGCCGGCGACGTAGAACGCCCACCCGGACAGGCCCAGTTCACGGGCGCGGCGCAGGGTCTTCGGGTCCTCGGTGAACGCGCCGCCGAGCGTGTCGACGGCCTCCTTGACGGAGGCGGCGGTCTGCTCGGGCGTCACGATGTGAGATTCTGCTCAATTCATTCCGGTCCGTCGAGCCGGGGCGCCGTTTAGATCAGTCCGACGTTTCGAGCGATTCGAGGGCGCCCTCGACCTCGCCGGAGCGTCGCCGGGCGGCCGCCGCCTGCCGCTCGACCGCCTTGCGGGCCACCCGGCGCCGGCCCAGCTCGGCCTCCGCCGCCGACCGGCGCCGCTCCAGCTCGGCCAGGTGCGCCTCGATCCGCGCCAGCTCGTCCGCGCCCTCCCGCTCCTCGCGCGCCGCGCGCTCCGCCGCCGCCCCGGCCTGCTTCTCCTCGGTACGGGCCGCCGCCAGCTCCTTGCGCAGCGCCGCCCGCTCCCGGTTCCGCTCGATCCTCGCCCGCCGCTCGGCGCTGGCCCGGCGCTCCTCCTCCCGGTCGCGGGTGGTGGCCCGGGCGCCGCCGGCCCGCTCGGCTTCCTCGGCCTCGTCGTTGGTGACCAGACGCAGCCGGGGGCGCGGCACCTCCCCGAAGCCCGCGTACGCCACCGACCGGATCAGCCGGCCGGAGCGGACCTGGGCGGCGACCTCCTCGTCGGCCAGCGCGGCAGCGAAGGTGGACTCCACCTCCGCGAGCGGAAGCTTCCCGTCCGCCAACTCCGGCCGCTCCTCGACCGCCAGCGCCCGCGCCCGCTGCACCAGCGCGCCGACCGCCGCCCGGCGCTGGGCGGACAGCTCGCGCAGCCGGGCACCCTTCAGCTCCCGCTGGGCGGTACGCAGCTCCCGGGACAGGTCGGCCAACTCCGCCACCAACTCGGGCTGGCGCAGCGCGAGCAGGTTCACCAGCCAGGCCGCCACGGTCGGCTTGCGCAGCTTGCCGAGCGCGGCGGCGCCCTTCGAATCCCGGTTCCGGCGGGCCTGGTCGACCGCCCGCCGCCGGTTCGCCACGAACTCCGCGGGCGGCGCTGCGTACAGCTCGTCGGCGAGTTCGTCGACGGTGGGTGCCATCGCGGTCAGGCCGGTACGTCCGTGCCGGGCTCCAGGCGGGCGTACTCGCACCGGCCCAGCCGGTTCAGCAGGCTCGTGGTCAGCTGGTGTCCGGCCGCGTTCCACAAGCCGTCGTGCAGCGCGTACGCCCGCCGGGGCCCGACCGCGCGGACGAACTCCACGGTCTCGGACAGCTTCAGCCACGGCCCCGAGACGGGCACGAACAGGGTCTCCACGTGCGCGCCGGCCGGCACGTCGAACGAGTCGCCCGGGTGGTAGACGCTCTGCTCCACGAGGAAGCCCAGGTTCGGCACGCGCGGGACATCCGGGTGGATCTCGGCGTGCCAGCCGCCGTACGCGCGGACCGCGAACCCGGCCGCGGAGAACTCCTCGCCGCTGGTCACCGCCGTGACCACCCCTTCCAGGGCGCCCAGCTTGGGCACCACGTCCGGGTGGGTGTGGACGGTGATGGCCGGGCGGCGGCCCAGCGCGTCGGCCAGCTTGTCCACGTCGAGGTGGTCGGCGTGCTCGTGGGTGATGAGCACCGCGTCGGCGCCGTCCAGCGCGGCCGCCTCGGTGAAGCTGCCCGGGTCGATGACCAGCACCGCACCGTCCCGCTCCAGTCGCACGCAGGCGTGCGCGAACTTCGTTATCCGCATCGTTACCTCCGCCCGACAGTCTGCCGGAACCCCCGACGGTCGCCGCACGTCTCAGCGCTGACCTTAGGGAGGTAACCCAATGAACCGACGTTTCGCGGCAGGGCTGGCCATACTGCTGGTCGCGCCGCTGGCCCTGGCCGGTTGCTCCGGCGGCGCGTCCGACAGCGCGTCGTCCCAGAACGGCGCCTCCACCGTGGGCCGCGCCGACGCCGCCGACGCCGCCGGCGCCGCGAACGCCGGGAAGGTGCCGGCCGCCGCCGCCCCGGAGCAGGCCCTCAAGGACATGCGGGCGGACGTGCCCGCCCGCTACGAGGCGGATCCCCGCGCCATCGTCTACACCGGCACGATCACCGTCCGGGTGCCGAACCCGGACGAGGCGGCCAACCGGGCCGGCGGCATCGCCACCGGCGCGGGCGGCTTCGTCGGCGGCGACCAGCGCACCAGCGACAGCGACCGCTCAGAGGCGACCCTGACCCTGCGGGTACCGGCGGCGACGTTCGCGTCCGTGGTGGACGACCTGGCCCGGCTCGGCAAGGAGGAGAGCCGGGAGATCCGCACCGAGGACGTCACCGAGCAGGTGGTCGACCTGGACGCCCGGCTGGCCAGCCAGCGGGCCAGCGTCACCCGCACCCGGGCGCTGCTGGCCGAAGCGAAGACCATCGGCGAGATCGTCTCGGTCGAGGCCGAACTGTCCAAGCGGGAGAGCGAGCTGGGCGCGCTCGAGGCGCGCAAGCGCACCCTGGACAATCTGACCACGCTGTCCACGATCACCGCCACCCTGCTCGCGCCGCGGGCGAAGGCGCCGGAGAAGGAGCGGACCGGCTTCGTGGCCGGCGTGAAGTCCGGCTGGAACGGGTTCGTCGCCTCGCTGCGCGTGCTGCTGACGGTGGTCGGAGTGCTGCTGCCGTGGCTGCTCGTCCTCGGCGTGCCGGTCGCCGCCGCCGTCTGGCTCACCCGCCGTTACCGCCGCCGCCCGGCGCCGCCGGCACCGGCACCCGCGCCGGAGCAGACCGCCTGAGCAGGTCCGTGCGCCGCGCCCCGATCCTGAGTGGCTCGGGGCGCGGCGCACGGAGACCGGCGGGCGTCAGAAGGCCGGGTTGGTGAGGGCGGCCAGGGCGGTGTGGACCATCGCCCGCACCCCGTACCCGATGCAGCGCTCGTCCACGTCGAAGCCGGACTGGTGGATGTCCCGCAGCGGCTCACCCGGCGTGGCGGTACCCAGCCGCACCATGGCGCCCGGCGCGTGGTCGAGGTAGAAGGCGAAGTCCTCGCCGCCCATGCTGATCTCGGCCTCGACGACCCGGTCGGGGCCGAGCGCGGCGGCCGCCGCCCCCGCGATCGTGGCCGACGCCATCCGGTCGTTGATGACCGGTGGGACGCCCCGCACGTACTCGACATCCACCTCGGCGCCGGTGCCGGCCACCACGTCCCGGACCAGCCTTGTGATCAGCTCAGGGGCCTCCCGCCAGGCGTCCCGGTTGAGCACCCGGACGGTGCCCTTCACGTACCCCGCGCCGGGGATGGCGTTGTGCGCCTCGCCCGCGTGCACGGTGCCCCAGACCATCGACACGCCGGCTCGGGGGTCGACGCGCCGGTCCAGCAGCGACGGCACGTCCACGATGACCCGGCCGAGCGCGTGCACCAGGTCGGCGGTCAGGT
This sequence comes from Rhizomonospora bruguierae, assembly GCF_018397995.1. Lineage (GTDB taxonomy): Bacteria > Actinomycetota > Actinomycetes > Mycobacteriales > Micromonosporaceae > Rhizomonospora > Rhizomonospora bruguierae. The sequence continues at coordinate 115,608 of NZ_BBQH01000021.1, read as the reverse complement.
GCGGGCGGGCGGTGTGCCCACCGGGCCCGGTCAGCCGCACGCTGACCGTGTCCGCGGCGGCGGTGAACGGCCCGGGGCGCACCCCGACCAGGCCGGCCGGTAGCTGGGGCGCGCAGTGCAGCGCGAAGATCGCGGCGACGTCCTTCATGCCACCGGCGGAGATCACCTCGGGCGCGCCGGACGGCACGGCCTCCTCGGCGGGCTGGAACAGCAGCCGGACCCGGCCGGGCAGCTCGTTCCGCTCGGCGAGCTGGGCCAGCGCCAGCCCGACCCCGAGCAGGATCGTGGTGTGCACGTCGTGCCCGCAGGCGTGGGCCGCCCCGTCGACGGTGGACCGGTACGGGACGTCCTTCGTGTCGGGCAGCGGCAGCGCGTCCAGGTCCGCGCGCAGCGCGATCACCCGGTCGCCCTCGCCGATGTCGCAGATCACGCCGTTGCCCTTGGGCAGGAAGCGCGGGGTCAGGCCGACGACGGCGAGCTCCCGGGCGACCAGCGAGGCGGTCTCGAACTCCCGGTGGGACAGCTCCGGGTGGGCGTGGATGTGCCGGCGTACCGCGACAAGTTCCGCCCCGCGGGCGGCGAGCCAGCGGTCGAGGTGGCCGGGCAGGGGGTCGGCCCCGGGCGGCGGCTCCGGCCACGCGGTCGCCGCGGCGGCGGCGGGGCTGGGCTGCGCCAGGTGCAAAACACTCGTCACGTCGGTTACCTGATTACTGTCGGCGGTTGGGGCGTTTCCGGTATTGCGGGACTCGAACAGCCTAGACCGGGTACGGTGACGCTGCGCAACATCGTTCTGGTGACGGCCGGATCGCGCTCCGTCACGTATTGCCTGGTAGAGGCGCCCGCCCACGGAGGGCGACGGCTCACGGACGCCATGATGCGCAGACATTTCTGCCACACCTCCTACAACGCGTAACAATCGCTCTCGGTTGCGTCGGAGGCCCGGCGAAACCGGTTCATCGATGGCGTCCGGCCCGGGCCGGGAGGCCGACGGCACGCGTCGGCGGGCGTTGTGGCGGACACCACACCGCAGGCCCGTACCCCGCCGGCGGCCGCTCATGCACCACCCGCCCGGTCGACCTTGGAGTTGTCGTGGCCAGCAAAGCGGCCGAAATAGCCGTATCTCGGGCATCACAGGTCCACGATCGGCGCGGGGGTGCCGGGGCGCGGGGCTGACGGGAAGTCGACGGACGCCGATCGGCGACAGCGCGCCGGCCGGGTGGCCGGCAGGCTGCGGCCAGGTGGCTGAGCCGGCCAGCGCGGTCCGGCCTGAGCGCCCGGAAGCCATCGGGGGCGGGCGCTCAGGCCGCAAGCCCCCGGGCGCCCCCACGGGCCGCGGGCCCACGCGGCGAGCACTGGCCCGCTACGGCCGGCGCTCGGCCCTGCTACGGCCGCGCACTTGGCCCCGCTACGGGCCGGCGCGAGCGCCCCACGGCCGGCGCAAGCGCCCCACGGCCGGCGCCCGGAGCGGCTTCGCCTCGACGGTCAGAACCGGTCGACGGGCTGGTAGCGGCCCCAGACCTCGCGCAGGGCGGCACAGACCTCACCGACCGTGGCCCGGGCGCGCAGCGCCTCCCGCATCGGGTACAGCACGTTCTCGGCGCCCTCGGCGGCGGTGCGCAGCGCGGCCAGGGCGGCGTCCACGGCCGGCGTGTCCCGCTCGGCGCGCAGCGTCTTGAGCCGGGCCGCCTGCTCCGCCCCGATGCTCGGGTCGACCCGCAGCGGCTCGTAGGGCTCCTCCGCGTCCACGGTGAACCGGTTGACCCCGACCACCACCCGCTCGCCGGTCTCGATCTGCTGGGCCACCCGGTACGCCGCGGACTCGATCTCGCGCTTCTGGAAGCCGGCCTCGATCGCGTCCACCGCGGAGCCGAACCCGGCCACCCGCCCCATCAACGCGGTCGCCGCCCGCTCGATCTCGTCGGTCATCGCCTCCACGGCGTAGGAGCCGGCGAAGGGGTCCACCGTGGAGGTGAGGTCGGTCTCGTGCGCGAGCACCTGCTGGGTGCGCAGGGCGAGCCGGGCGGCCTTCGCGGAGGGCAGCGCGATCGCCTCGTCGTAGCTGTTGGTGTGCAGCGACTGGGTGCCGCCGAGCACCGCGCCCAGCCCCTGCACGGCGACCCGGACGAGGTTCACCTCGGGCTGCTGCGCGGTCAACTGCACGCCGGCGGTCTGCGTGTGGAACCGCAGCATCCATGACTTCGGATTCTTGGCGCCGAACTCCTCGCGCATCAGGCGGGCCCACATCCGCCGGGCGGCGCGGAACTTGGCGACCTCCTCCAGCAGCGTGGTGCGGGCCACGAAGAAGAACGACAGCCGGGGCGCGAAGTCGTCCACGGCCAACCCGGCATCGAGCGCGGCCCGTACGTACTGGACGCCGTTGGCCAGCGTGAACGCGATCTCCTGCACGGGCGTGGCGCCCGCCTCGGCCATGTGGTACCCGGAGATCGAGATGGTGTTCCACCGCGGGATCTCGGCCCGGCAGTAGGCGAACGTGTCCGCGACCAGGCGCAGGGACGGCTTCGGCGGGAAGATGTACGTACCCCGGGCGATGTACTCCTTGAGGATGTCGTTCTGGATCGTGCCGCTCAGCGCGTCGCCCGCGATCCCCCGCTCCTCGGCGACCAACTGGTAGAGCAGGAGCAGCACCGAGCCCGGCGCGTTGATCGTCATCGAGGTGCTGACCCGGTCCAGCGGGATCCCGTCGAACAGCCGCCGCATGTCCTCGATCGAGTCGATGGCCACGCCGACCTTGCCGACCTCGCCCTGCGCGATCGGGTCGTCCGAGTCGTACCCCATCTGGGTGGGCAGGTCGAACGCCACGGACAGGCCGGCGGTGCCGTGCGCGAGCAGTTCGTGGTACCGGGCGTTGGACTCGGCCGCGGTGCCGAAGCCGGCGTACTGGCGCATGGTCCAGGGCCGGGAGGTGTACATGGTCGGGTACACGCCCCGGGTGTACGGGTACTCGCCGGGGGTGGCCAGCCGCTGCTCGAGATCCGCCGGCAGGTCGCCGGACCCGTACACCGGCTTGATCGGGAACCCGGACTCGCTCATGAGCGAATGTTAAGGCCGGACGGCGCGGGAGCGGGGGTGAGGGACACCGCACGCTGGGTGGCTTTCTCCACACGGAACGCTACCGAGCCGCCACGAGATGTCGATATCTTCCCTGAGTCGTCCAACAGGCCGGTTCGCGGCTTTTCCTTCCGGCCCTCGCACCGGCAATATAGGCAGCGGCCATAACCGCGATCCCTCGACCTCCCCGGTGGCAATTCCCGTGACTCAGATTCCGACGACGTGGAGCGCCACGAACGCCGGTCCGCCGGCCGGGCGCGCCGCGCCAGGCTCCACCATCGGTGGGCGCTACGCCCTGCGCGCCGCCGTGGGTACCGGCGGCATGGGCACCGTCTGGCGCGCCTCCGACACGCTGCTACGCCGCGATGTGGCGGTCAAGGAGGTGGTCCTGCCCCCCGGGCTGGCGCCCAGCGACCGCGACTCGATGTACGAGCGCACGCTGCGCGAGGCGCGGGCGGCCGCGGCCCTGGCGCACCCCAGCGTCGTGCAGGTCTACGACGTGGTCACCGAGGCCGGCCGGCCGTGGATCGTGATGGAACTGCTGGACGCGCGCAGCCTCGCCGACATGGTCATCGAGGACGGGCCGCTGGCCCCGCGCGCGGTCGCCAAGATCGGTATCGCGCTGCTCGGCGCGCTGGAGGTGGCCCACGCGGCCGGCGTCCTGCACCGGGACGTGAAGCCGGCGAACGTGCTGATCTGCTCGGACGGCCGCTGCGTGCTGACCGACTTCGGCGTCGCCCGGATGCCCACCGACGTGCAGCTCACCACGCCCGGCATGGTGCTGGGCTCGCCGCACTTCATCTCCCCCGAGCGGGCCATGGGCAGCGACTTCGGCCCGCCCAGCGACCTGTTCTCGCTCGGCGTGACGCTGTACACCGCCGTCGAGGGGCGCCCCCCGTTCGACAAGGGCGACCCGATCGAGACGATGCACGCGGTCGTGGAGGATCCGCCGGCGCCGCCGGTGCGGGCCGGGGCGCTGGGCACGGTCCTGTTCGGCCTGCTGGAGAAGGACCCGGCCAAGCGCTGGGAGGTCGGCGCCGCCCGCGCCACGCTGCGCGACCTGATCGTCGGCCCGCTGGCCAGCAAGGCACCCACGAATACCTGGACCGATCCGTACTCGGTCGTGCCGGCCCAGCGCGCGCCGGTGCCGGCCGAGCCGCCCGCGCCGCAGCCCACCGGCCAGATCGGCGGGCGCGCCATGCTCCAGCCGGGCGAGTCGCTCACCGACCGCCTGGCGCAGGTCAAGGCCGGCCCGCCCGCGCCCACCTCGCCGGCCGCCGGAACAGCGCCCGCCTCGCCGGCCGCCGCGGGGGCGGCCGGCCCGACGACGGCCGCCTGGCGCACCGCGCCGGACGTCACCGCCCCGGTCCCGACCGCCGGCGACCCGGCGGCCACCACGCAGCGCTGGAATCTGTCGGCCGGGCAGGCCGCCCCGCAATCGCCCCAGCCGTTCGCGCCCCAGCCGTTCGCGCCCCCACCGGCGGGCCACACCCAGCCGTTCCCGCCCCAGCCGTTCCCGCCCCAGCCGGCGGGCCACACCCAGCCGTTCCCGCCCCAGCCGTTCGCGCCCCCACCGCCGGGGCACACCCAGCCGGCGGGCGCCTACCCGCCCCCGCACGGCCCGCACCACGCACCGCAGTACGGGCAGCAGCCCTGGTCGCCGTACCCGCCACTGCCCGGGCAGCAGCCCGGGGGTGCGGGCGCCAAGTCGGCCGGCGCGCGGCTGGTCGGGGCGGTCCGCGGCTGGCCGACGAAGGTGCGGATCGGCGCGGCGGCCGGCGCGGCGGTCCTGCTGCTGGGCATCATCGGGCTCGCCTCGCTCGGCGGTGGCGGCGACGAACCGGCGGTCGCCGGGCAGATCACCGAGGCGCCGTCCAGCGCCACCGCCGCGCCCGCCGCCTTCCCCGTCCAGCAGCACAGCGCCAAGGGCATCGCCCTCAACGTGCCGAAGGGCTGGGAGCGCAAGGCCCCCGAGAAGGCCAGCTACGTGGACTACGTGGACCCCGACAACGCCGGCCGCAAGGTGCGGATCCTGGTGGAGAACTCGAATGCCGAGCCGAACCGGTTCCTGGTGATCGCCGAGAACTACCTGCGCGACAAGTCCACGAGCTGCCCGGACCCGTACGAGCGGCGCGCGCTGAGCACCGCCGAACTGGACGGGCGGCCGGCCGCGGAGCTCGAGTACACCTGCGGAGCGGGCGATGACATGCGGCACGGCGTGTGGCGGGCCGTGGTCACCGGCGGCAAGGCGTACTCGTTCTACCTGACCACGAGCGAGAGCCAGTTCGACGAAAGCCGGCCGATCTTCGAGGAGATGGTCCGCTCGTTCAAGTTCGACGCGGCCTGAGCGGGGGGGATCCGGGCGGCGCGAGTCGGGGGCGTGCTATCAACTCCAGATGACCGATGAGCTGCGCACCGCCGCGCTGCGCTGGATCGCCGACGACCCCGACCCGGCCAGCCGGGCCGAACTGAGCGCCGTGCTGGACCGGCTGCCCGACAGCGCCGCCGACCTGGCCGACCGGTTCGCCGGGACGCTGGCGTTCGGCACCGCCGGGCTGCGCGGCCCGATGCGGGCCGGTCCGAACGGCATGAACCTCGCGGTCGTCACCCGGGCCGCCGCCGGCCTGGCCGCCTGGCTCGCCGCGCGGGGCGCCGAGGGCCCGCTGGTCATCGGGTACGACGCGCGGCACGGCTCGGCCGGGTTCGCGGCCCGCACGGCCCGGGTCGCGACGGGTGCGGGCCGGGCGGCCCTGCTGCTGCCCCGGCCGCTGCCCACGCCGGTGCTCGCGTACGCGGTCCGCGCGCTGGGCGCGGTCGCCGGCGTGATGGTCACCGCCAGCCACAATCCGCCGCGGGACAACGGGTACAAGGTCTACCTCGGCGCCGGGCTGGGCGGCCCGCTGGGCGACGGCGCGCAGATCGTGCCGCCGGTCGACGCGGAGATCGAGGCGGCCATCGCGGCCGTCGGCGAGCTGTCCGCGGTGCCGCTGGGCGCGGACGGCGAGGTGCTCGGCGAGGAGATCGTCACCGGGTACCTGCGGGCGGCGGCGGGCGTCACCGACCCGGACGGCCCCCGGGAACTCGCCGTGGCGTACACGCCGCTGCACGGCGTCGGCGCGGCGGTGCTCGCGGACGCGTTCCAGCTCGCCGGCTTCGCCGCCCCCGCCGTGGTACCCGAGCAGGCCGCGCCGGACCCGGAGTTCCCGACCGTGTCGTTCCCGAACCCGGAGGAGCCGGGCGCGATGGACCGGGTCATCGCGCTGGCCGAGGCGACCGGCGCCGACCTGGCCATCGCCAACGACCCGGACGCGGACCGCTGCGCCGTCGCGGTACCCGACCCGCGCACCGGCTGGCGGGTGCTGCGCGGCGACGAGGTGGGCATCCTGCTCGCGGACCACCTGATGCGCCGCGGCGCCCGGGGCCTGTACGCGACCACGGTCGTCTCGTCCTCGCTGCTGCGGGCGGTGTGCGCCGGCCGGGGGTTGCCGTACGACGAGACGCTGACCGGCTTCAAGTGGATCGTCCGCGCGGAGGGCGGCGAGCTGGTCTACGGGTACGAGGAGGCGCTGGGGTACGCGGTGGCGCCCGACCTGGTCCGGGACAAGGACGGCATCACCGCCGCCCTGCTCGTCGCCGAGCTCGCCGCCGGCCTGCGCACCGAGCTGCGCACCCTCACCGACCGGCTGGACGAGCTGGCCGCCGAGTTCGGGGTGTACGCCACCGACCAGCTCTCGGTCCGGGTGGACGACCTGGCCGAGATCGACCGGGCGATGCGGCACATCCGCTCCCGCCCCCCGGCGGCCCTGCTCGACGAGCCGGTCCGCACCGAGGACCGGCTGCCCGGCGCCGACGTGTTCCTCCTGCGCACCGACAGCGCCCGCGTGGTGGTCCGCCCGTCCGGCACCGAGCCCAAGCTCAAGGCGTACCTGGAGGTGCGCGAGCCGGTGGGTGCGGGCGGCGTGGCGGCGGCCCGGGAGCGCGCGGCGGCGTCGGTGCGGGCGCTGCGCACGGAGACCGCCGCCGCGCTGGGAATCCGGTAGGCGCTAGCGGCGGGGGTGGTCGGCGGGTAGCGCGCCGAGCGCGGTGTCGACGGCGCGGATCAGCGCCGCCACCACGATGGCGACCGAGGGGCGCACCGTGGAGGTGTCCGCGCTGACCGTGCCGGCGAAGCCGGCGCTGTTCGCGATCTCCTCCAGCCGGGCGCGCACCTTGGCCGCCTCGCCCTCGGGCAGGTTCAGCGTGGGTTCCATCCGCGCCGCCGCGACCAGGGTCGCCAGGGCCGCGGTGCGCGGCGGAAGATCGGCACCGCCGGTCAGGGCCGCGGCCAGGCGGGCCCGCACCTCCGCCTCGGGCGCCGGGTCCACCGCCGGGTAGCGGTGCACCGGAATGAACTCCAGGGCGGTCTCGTCGACCTCGCGGACGATTCCGCGGCCCACCAGGTCCGCCAGCACCCGCTCGCGCAGCCCGTGCCGCAGCCGCTGCACCCACGAGGCCGGCGTGTGCGGCGTGTCCGCGCAGATGCGGCGCAGCGCGTCGTCCGCGATCGGGTCGCCCGTCGGTTCGTTCCCGGGCGCCGCCAGCAGGCCGCCGTCGGCCAGCGCGATCCGCCCGGCCAGCGCCAACTCGATCAGCACCGCCGCGGCCATTCCCAGGTCCAGGCCGATCCGCGACCCGGTCGCCTTGCCGGTCTCATCGTCGTACGCCAGGAGGAGCAGTTCCTCGGCGAGCGCTAACGAGGTCATGGTTTCGGACGGTACTAGGGTCACCCGGGTGCAGGCCATCCTCGCCACGCTCGGCTACGTGCTGTCCCCCGACGGGCGACGGCTCCTCATGATCCGCCGCGACGCCCGCCCCGACGACGTCCACTACGGCTTCTACAACGGCCTGGGCGGCAAGCTGGAGCCGGGCGAGGACGTGGTGACCGGGCTGCGCCGGGAACTGCGCGAGGAGGCGGCGATCGAGTGCGACGCCGTCGAGCTGGCCGGCACGATCTCCTGGCCCGGCTTCGGCCGCCACGGCGAGGCGTGGTTCGGCTTCCTGTTCCGGGTGCCGTCCTGGAGCGGCGAGGTGCCGGCCGGCAACCCGGAGGGCACGCTCGTCTGGGTCGAGCTGGCGGACGTGCTGGCCGGCAGGGTGCCCATGTGGCCCAGCGACGCCCACTTCCTGCCGCTGGTGTTCGCCGAGCGGCCCCGGGTCTTCCACGGCGTCATGCCGTTCGCCGGCGGCCGGGCGGTGAGCTGGTCCTACACCGAGCTCTAGAAGCGCGGCATGCCGCCGAACTGGCGGTCGCCGGCGTCGCCCAGGCCGGGCACGATGAACGCCTGGTCGTTCAGCTTCTCGTCGATCGCGGCGGTGACCAGGCGCAGCGGCAGGCCGGAGCGGTCCAGCCGCTGGACGCCCGGCGGGGCGGCGAGCGCGCAGAGGACGGTGATCTCGGTGCAGCCGCGCTCGGCGAGCAGCCGGCAGCAGTGCTCCAGGGAGCCCCCGGTGGCCAGCATCGGGTCCAGGACCAGGACCGGCAGCCCGGTCAGGTCGGTCGGCAGCGACTCCATGTAGGCCCGCGGCTCGAAGGTGTGCTCGTCGCGGGCGAGCCCGACGAAGCCCATGGACGACTCGGGCAGCAGCGCGAGGGCGGCGTTCGCCATGCCCAGCCCGGCGCGCAGCACGGGTACCAGCAGCGGCGGGTTGGCCAGCCGGGTGCCGCGGGCGGTGGCGACCGGCGTGGTCACCTCGATGTTCTCGCGCGGGAAGGAGCGGGCCGCCTCGTACACGAGCATGGTGGTCAGCTCGTGCAGCGCGGCGCGGAACGAGGCCGAGTCGGTGTCGGCGGCGCGCATCGCGGTGAGCCGCGACTGGGCGAGCGGGTGGTCCACGACGAGTACGTCCACGGCGAGCAAACCTACCCGCTCGACCAAGATCACTGCCGGGGCGGGCGGATAGACTCGCGGGCATGACGGCGACAACGACGTCCTCGCTGGCCGAGGTGGGGCGTTCCGCGGCGACCCTGCGGACGTTCCTGCATGGCCTGCCGGGCGTGGATCATGTGGGTGCGGAGCAGCGCGCCGCCCTGCTCGGCACCCGGTCGATCAAGACCGGCGCTAAGGCGTGGGCGATCGACCTGGCGATCCGGATGGTGGATTTGACCACGCTGGAGGGGGCGGACACGCCGGGTAAGGTGCGGGCGTTGGGCGCGAAGGCGCGCCGGCCGGAGCCGTCGGATCCGTCTTGCCCGCCGGTTGCCGCTGTCTGTGTGTATCCCTCGATGGTTCCGGCCGCGGTTGAGGCGTTGGCCGGCTCGGGTGTGCGGGTGGCGAGTGTGGCCACGGCGTTCCCGTCGGGGCAGGTGCCGTTGGAAGTCAAGCTGGCTGATACCCGGGCGGCGGTGGCCGCCGGCGCGGATGAGATCGACATGGTGATTAGTCGGGGGGCGTTTCTGTCCGGCCGGTACGTGGAGGTTTTCGAGGAGATCGTCGCGGTCAGGCAGGCGTGTGGGGCGGCGCATCTGAAGGTGATCCTGGAGACCGGCGAGTTGGGCACGTATGACAACGTGCGGCGGGCGTCGTGGCTGGCGATGCTGGCCGGGGCGGATTTCATCAAGACCTCCACCGGTAAGGTGCCCGTCGCCGCGACGCTGCCGGTGACGTTGATCATGCTGGAAGCGGTCCGTGACTTCCGGGCCGTGACCGGCCGCCTGATTGGTGTCAAGCCGGCCGGGGGTATCCGCACGACGAAAGACGCGATCAGGTACCTGGTGTTGGTCAACGAGACCGCCGGCCCGGCGTGGCTGGACCCGGACCGGTTCCGGTTCGGGGCTTCCAGCCTGCTCAACGACTTGTTGATGCAGCGCGGCAAGCTGGCGACCGGGGTGTACTCCGGCCCCGATTACGTGAGTCTGGACTAGCCATGAACGCATTCGATTACGCCCCCGCCCCCGAGTCGCGTTCGATCGTCGACCTCCGGCCCTCGTACGGGCTGTTCATCAACGGTGAGTTCGTCGACCCGGCCGACGGTGCCGGCCTGAAGTCGGTCAACCCGGCCTCGGAAGAGGTCCTCGCCGACGTCGCCGAGGCCGGCCCGGCGGACGTGGACCGGGCGGTGACGGCCGCCCGCGCCGCGTACGAGACCGTGTGGGGTCCGATGCCGGGCACGCAACGGGCCAAGTACCTGTTCCGGATCGCCCGGATCATCCAGGAACGCTCCCGGGAACTAGCGGTACTGGAATCGCTGGACAACGGCAAACCGATCCGCGAGTCCCGAGACGTGGACCTCCCCCTGACCGCGGCGCATTTCTTCTACTACGCCGGCTGGGCCGACAAACTCCCCCACGCCGGCTTCGGCCCGCACCCACAACCGCTGGGGGTGGCCGGGCAGGTCATCCCGTGGAACTTCCCGCTGCTCATGCTCGCCTGGAAAATCGCCCCGGCCCTGGCCTGCGGCAACACCGTCGTGCTCAAACCCGCCGAGACCACCCCCCTCAGTGCGCTGCTGTTCGCCGAGATCTGCCAACAAGCCGACCTGCCCCCCGGAGTGGTCAACATCATCACCGGCGCCGGCCAGACCGGCGCGGCCCTGGTCAACCACACCGGCGTGGATAAAATCGCGTTCACCGGCTCCACCGACGTCGGTAAACAGATCGCCCGCGCGGTCGCCGGTACCGGCAAGAAACTCACCCTGGAACTGGGTGGCAAAGCGGCGAACATCGTCTTCGACGACGCACCCATCGACCAAGCCGTCGAGGGCATCGTCAACGGCATCTTCTTCAACCAGGGCCACGTCTGCTGCGCCGGCTCCCGCCTACTGGTCCAGGAATCCATCCACGACCAGCTCCTCGAATCACTGAAACGGCGGATGGCGCTGCTCCGCGTCGGCGACCCACTGGACAAGAACACCGACATCGGCGCGATCAACTCCGCGACCCAACTCGACCGCATCCGCGCCCTGACCCAGATCGGCGGCGAGGAAGGCGCGCACCCCTGGTCGCCGCCGTGCGAGCTGCCCGAGCGTGGCTTCTGGTTCGCCCCGACCATCTTCACCGGAGTCAGCCAAGCCCACCGCATCGCCCGCGAAGAAATCTTCGGACCCGTCCTGTCGGTGCTGACCTTCCGCACCCCCGCCGAGGCCGTCGAGAAAGCCAACAACACCCCCTACGGACTCAGCGCCGGCATCTGGACCGAAAAGGGCTCACGAATCCTGTCGATCGCGGACAAACTGCGCGCCGGCGTGGTCTGGGCCAACACGTTCAACACATTCGACCCAGCCTCACCGTTCGGCGGATACAAGGAATCCGGCTACGGCCGGGAAGGCGGACGCCACGGACTGGAGGCATACCTCGATGTCTGAGCGGCTGGCCGTACGCAAGACGTACAAGCTGTTCATCGGCGGCAGGTTCCCGCGCAGCGAGTCAGGGCGGTCGTACCTCGTGGAGAACACCAACGTGGCGCTGGCCTCCCGCAAGGACGTACGGGACGCCGTGGTCGCCGCCCGGTCCGCGGTGAAGGGCTGGTCCGGCGCGACCGCCTACAACCGGGGCCAGATCCTGTACCGGGCGGCCGAGATGCTGGAGGGGCGGCGCGACCAGTTCATCGGGCTGGGCCTGCCCGCCGCCGAGGTGGACGTCGCGACCGACCGCTGGGTCTGGTACGCCGGCTGGGCCGACAAGATCGCCCAGGTGTACGGCGGGGCCAACCCGGTGGCGGGCCCGTACTTCAACCTGTCCGCGCCCGAGCCCACCGGCGTGGTGGGCGTGGTGGCGCCCGGCGAATCGCCGCTGCTCGGCCTCGTGTCGGTGATCGCGCCGGCGATCGTGAGCGGCAACACGGTCGTCGTGCTGGCCGCCGAACCGGCGCCGCTGCCCGCGGTGACCCTCGCCGAGGTGCTGGCCACCAGCGACCTGCCGGGCGGCGTGGTCAACATCCTGACCGGCCGGGCCGCCGAGACGGCGCCGTGGCTCGCGTCCCACCTGGACGTCAACGCCCTCGACCTGACCGGCGTGGCCGACCAGGCGCTCGCCGTCTCGCTGGAGCAGGCCGCCGCCGGGAACCTCAAGCGGGTGGTCCGCCCGCCGGCCGCCCCGATCGACTGGACCGCCGACCCCGGGCCGTCCCGGATCACCGCGTTCCTGGAGACGAAGACCGTCTGGCACCCGAAGGGGGTCTGAGGAAGCGGCTAGGCTTGTGCCGTGATGCGGCTGGGCGACCTCGAACGTGCGGTGATGGACGTGCTGTGGGACAGGGGCACCCCGGCCACCGTCCGCGAGGTCGCCGACGCGCTGGCCGACCGCGAACTGGCGTACACCACCGTGATGACGGTGCTGGACCGGCTCGCCGGCAAGGACATGGTGCAGCGCACCCGGACCGGCCGGGCCTGGAGCTACCGCCCGGCCGCCTCCCGCGAGGCGTACATCGCCCGGCTCATGCTCGACGCGCTGGAGTTGACCGGCAGCCGGGACGCGGCGCTGGTCCGCTTCGCCCGGTCGGTCAGCGGCAGCGAGGCCGAGGTGCTGCGCAAGGCGCTGGAAGACGAGGCGGGCTGAGCCGGCCATGGTGCACGTCAGCCACCTCGCCGCCGCGCTGGCCGCCGGTTACCTGGGCGCGCTGCTGCTGACCCGCTCCCGGTGGACCTGGCGCAGCCCGCGCAGCGCGATCGTCTGCTGGCAACTGCTCGGCCTGGCGCTGGGCCTGTGCGCCATCGGCCTGCCGCTGGAGATCGGGCTGGCGCCCTACCGCGCGGCCGTCGGCCCCGCGCTCGTCGCGTTCGCCCGGGACCTGCGGGCCGGCGCGCTCCCGCCCGGCATGACGGCGTGGCGCGGCGCCCTGGTGCTGGTCGGCCTGCTCGTCGGCGTCCGGCTCGTCGCCGCCACGGTGACCCACCTGGTGCACACGCTGCGGGCGCGGCGCCGCCACCGGGACCTGCTGGCGCTCGTCGCGCGGGCCGACCCGGCGGCGCCCGGCGCGCTGGTCCTCGACCACCCCAGCGCCGCGGCGTACTGCCTGCCGGGGATGCGCTCCACGGTGGTCGTCAGCGCCGGCACCCTCAGCCTGCTGGATCGCGAGCAGCTCGCCGCGGTGCTCAGCCACGAACGGGCGCACGGCCGGGAGCGCCATGATCTCGTGGTCCTGCCGTTCGGGGCGCTGTGCCGGGTGCTGCCGTTCGCCGGGTGGCTGCACGCCGCCCGGGACGCGGTGTCGCTGCTCGTGGAGATGCGCGCCGACGACCGCGCCCGCCAGGCCCACACGGACGGCCCGCTCGCCGGCGCGCTGCTGCGCTTCGCCACCGCCTCGGCGACGCCGACCCCGGCGGGGGCCCTGGGCGCCGCCGAGCACCTCGAGGCCCGCATGGACCGGCTCGTGATCTCCCGCCGCCGGCGCCCGCCCCGGGTCCGCGCCGCGCTGGCGCTCGCCGCTACCGCCGTCCTGGCCGCCACCCCCCTGATCACCTTCCTTTCCTAGCCACCCCACCCTCCGCCACGTCGACCTTGGAGTTCGGCCGGCCCGCCCACGCCCACCTCGCCGGCCGCCGGAACAGCGCCCGCCTGGCGCCCGGGTCGGGCAGATATGTGGGCATTCATTCCCACCACAACGCCAAGATCGGGCGGAGGCCAGGGGTGCCGAGGGACGCCGTACTGTGGTACTACGCGGCGTCGTAGCTATGTGTAGGGCGACTATGTGTAGGGCGGCTATGCAATGACGACCTACCGCCATCGGAGGTGAGGGATGGATCCGCTGCCGCTGGCCCGGCTCCAGTTCGCCACCACGGCGTCGATCCACTTCCTGTTCGTGATCCTCACGCTGGGCCTGGTCACGCTGCTGGCGTACCTACAGACCGCCTACATGATCACCAAGAAGCCGGTGTACCAGCGCCTCACCCGCTTCTGGGGGACGCTCTACGTGATCAACTACGCGCTCGGGATCGCCAGCGGGGTGGTGATGGAGTTCCAGTTCGGCCTGAACTGGAGCGGGCTGTCCCGGTACGTCGGCAACGTGTTCGGCGCCCCGCTCGCGATCGAGACACTGGTGGCGTTCTTCCTCGAGTCCACGTTCCTCGGCATGTGGATCTTCGGGTGGCACCGGCTGCGGCAGGGCGTCCACCTGGCGCTACTGTGGGGCGTCGCGATCACGGCGTACGCGTCCGCGTACTGGATCATGGTGGCCAACGCCTGGCTGCACAACCCGGTGGGCTTCGAGCAACGGGACGGCGTGGCCCGGCTCACCGACTTCGGCGCGCTGCTGACGAACCCGACGCTGGTCATGGCGTTCGGGCACGTGGTGGCGGCGGCGTGGATGACCGGCGGGCTGGTGATGGCGGGGGTGAGCAGTTGGCACTTCATCCGGCGGACCCGCGAGGTGGAACTGTTCCGCACGTCGCTGCGCCTCGGGCTGGTCACCGGGATGGTCGGCGTGACGTTCGTGATGGGCTTCGGGTTCGCGCAGTTCGGGGCGGTCGGGGCGACGCAGCCGACCAAGTTCGGGGACGACGCGGCCAAGGCGGCGGCGGTGGCGGACTTCACGGCCCGGTTCGGCCCGGGGGACTACCTGCCGCCACAGTGGTCCCAGGTACCGCTCGGATTCATGATCCTGATCGCGTTCACGCTGGCCTGGGGCGTGTTCCTGATCCCGCTGTTCGTCCGGGACTGGATCATCCGGCTGCGCCTGCCGCTGTACCTGATGCTGCTGGCCGTGCCGTTCCCGTTCCTCGCGGCGATCTTCGGGTGGCTGGCCCGGGAGGTCGGGCGGCAGCCGTGGGCCGCGTACGGGCTGCTGCGCACGGCCGACGCGGTCACGCCGGTCGGCGGGGGCACGATGCTGGCGTCGTTCCTGGGGTTCGCCGCCCTGCTGGGCGCGCTCGCCATCGCCGACTGGGTGCTGCTGGCCCGGGCCGCCCACCGGGGTCCCGACGTCGCCCTGGGGCGCCCGCCCGCGCCACCCGCGGCGGAGCCCCGCACGCCCGAACCGGTCCTGGCCTGAGAGGGGGAACGATGGAGTTTTTCTGGTACGGGGTGCTCGGGCTGTTCTTCGCCGGCTACCTGGCGCTCGCCGGTTACGACTACGGGGCCGGGCTCCTGCTCCGCGCGGCCGGGCGCGACGGGCTCACCGCGCTCGGGCCGTACTTCCTCGGCAACGAGGTGTGGCTGGTGGCGGCGGTGGGCGTCCTCTTCGGCGCGTTTCCGCGCTTGGAGGGCGAACTGATCTCCTCGCTCTACCCGGCGATCCTCGCGGGTCTGGTGGCCGCGGTCGGCGTCGCCGCCGCCGTGGGGGCACTCAGCCAGGAGGTACGGGCGTCGGTGTCCCGGCCGCTTCCCGCGCTGCTGGGGCTCGCGGCGCTCGTGGGGGTCCTGCTGGCGGCGCGGGTGGCGCTCGGCCGGGGCCGCCCGGGGGTGGCCTTCGCCGCGACCGCCGCCGCGATGGCGCTGCCGGTCCTGCTGGTCGGCGCGGCGCTGTACCCGAACGCCCTCGTGTCCACCGTGGACCCCGCCGCGACGCTCCCGGTGGCCGGCGCCGCCGCCGACCCGGCGACGCTGCGGCTGCTCTCCTGGCTGGCGATCCCGCTGCTGCCGGCGCTGCTCGGGTTCCAGGCGATGCTCTGGTGGGCGTTCCGGGGCCGGCTCGACGCGCGCACACCGGTGTTCTGGTGAGCGGGGTGGCAGGCGGCGACGGTCCCCGCGGCGACGGCCGGCGGCCGCCCGTGGACCCGCGGGTGCTGCGCCGGGTACCGGCCGCGCGGGCGCAGTTCGCGCTGCTCGGCGCCCTCGCCGTGGCGACCGCCGGGCTCATCGTGGCCGGGGCGACCGCCCTGGCCACCGTCCTCGCCGCCGCCGCCGAGGGCCGGCTGGACCGGGGCGCGCTGGCATGGTTCGTCGCGGCCGTCGCGGGCCGGGCGCTCACGGCGTGGGCGCAGGGCGCCGTGGCCGTGCGGGCCGCCGCCACGGTCAAGGCGGCGCTGCGTGGGGAGTTGCTGGGCGCGGTCGGGCAGCGCGGGCCCGGGTGGCTGTCCGGGCAGCGGGCGGGCGAACTGGCGACGCTGGCCGGGCGCGGGCTCGACGCGCTCGACGACTACATCACCGGGTACCTGCCGCAGATGCTGCTCGGGGCGGCGGTGCCGGTGGCGGTGCTGGCCCGGCTCGCGTTCGCGGACTGGGGTTCGGCGCTCATCGTCGCCGCCACGCTGCCGCTGATTCCGGTGTTCGCCATCCTCGTCGGCTGGCAGACCGAGGCGGCCACCCGGCGCCAGTGGCGGCGCCTGGCCCTGCTCGGCGGGCACTTCCTGGACATGGTCGCCGGCCTGCCGACGCTGCGCGCGTTCGGCCGGGCCCGCGCGCAGGCAGCGGCGGTGCGGCGGCTGGCCGGCGAGCACCGGCTCGCCACCATGCGCACGCTGCGGATCGCGTTCCTCTCCGCGCTGGTTCTGGAACTGGTGGCGACCCTGTCGGTGGCGCTGGTGGCGGTGCCGATCGGGCTGCGCCTGCTCGACGGCGGGCTGACCCTCGGCACCGCCCTGCTGGTGCTGCTGCTCGCGCCCGAGGCGTACCTGCCACTGCGCGCCGCGGGGGCGAAGTTCCACGCGAGCATGGCCGGCCTCACCGCCCTGGACGAGACGTTCACCATCCTGGACGCCGCACCGGCGGGCACCGACCAGCGGGCGGGCGGGCCGGTGGGCGCGTGGCGGGAGATCCGGTTCGAGAACGTCACCGTGGAGTACGACCGGGGCGCCGCCCTGCGGGACGCGACGCTGACGATCCGGCGCGGGGACCGGGTCGCCCTGGTCGGCCCGAGCGGCGCCGGCAAGAGCACGATCCTGGCCGTCCTGCTGGGATTCGTCGCCCCGGCGTCGGGCCGGGTCCTCGTGGACGGCGTGGACCTGCGCGACCTGGACATCGACGCGTGGCGGGCGGGGCTGGCGTGGGTGCCGCAGCGCCCGCACCTGTTCGCCGCGACGCTGGCCGACAACATCCGCCTCGGCGCGCCCGAGGCCACCGACGAGGCGGTACGCGAGGCGGCGTCGCTCGCCGTCCTGCCGGTCCCCGTGGAGACGGTGGTGGGCGAGCGCGGGCACGGGCTGTCGAGCGGGCAGCGGCAGCGGGTGGCGCTGGCCCGGGCGTTCCTGCGCGACCCGGCGCTGCTGCTCCTGGACGAGCCGACCGCCCGCCTCGACCCGGCGTCGGAGGCGGCGGTCCTGGCCGCGACCCAGCGGCTGGCACACGGGCGCACCGTGCTGATGGTCGCGCACCGCCCGGCGATGCTGCCGCTCGCCGACCGGACCATCACCGTCCAGGATGGGCAGGTCACCGAGCGGGCGACGGAGGCGGCGGCGTGAGGGTGCTCCTGGCGATGACCCGGCCCTACCGGTGGCGGCTGGCCGGCGCGGGGCTGCTCGCGGCCGGCACCGACCTCGCCGGCCTGGCCCTGATGGCGACCGCCACCTGGCTGCTCATCAGCGCCGCCGGGCGGCCGCCGCTACAGGCGCTCACGGTCGCGATCGTGGCCGTGCGGGCGCTCGCGGTCGGCCGCGGCACGCTGCGGTACGTGGAGCGCCTCGCCGGCCACGACGCGGTGCTGCGCCTGCTGACCGACGTGCGGACCCGGGTGTACGAGTCGCTGGCCGCGATGGCGGTGCCCGTCCGGCACACCGGGGACGCCCTGAGCCGCCTGGTGTCCGATGTGGACGCCGTGCAGGATCTGATGCTCCGGGTGCTCGTCCCGGCCGGCGCCGCCGCCACCGTGGCCACCCTGGCCGTGACCGGGGCCGCGCTGGCCAGCCCGGCCGCGGCCGCCGCGCTCAGCGCCGGGCTGCTGCTGGCCGGGCTCGCCCTGCCCGCCGCCGCGCTGGCGCTGACCCACCGGGCGGCCGCCCGGGTCGCGCCGCTGCGCGGTGCGCTCGCCACCGACGCGGTCGACCTCACCGCCGGGGCCGCCGACCTGGCCGCCTACGGCGCCACCGGCACCGCCCTGCGCGCCGCCGCCGGCCGGGCCGCCGAACTGGCCCGGGTCGAGCGCCGCCTCGGCTACGCGGGTTCCGCGCTGGACGCGGCCGGCGTGCTGCTCGGCGGCGCCACCGCCGCGGCGGTCGTCGTGGTCGCGCTGCGCTCCGGCGCCTCGGGGGTCACCGTAGGGGTCCTCGCGGTGCTCTCGCTCGCCGCGGTGGAGGCGACGCTCGCGCTGATGACCGCCGCCCGCCTCTACCCCGGGTCCCGGGCCGCCCTCACCCGACTGGCGCCCCTGCTCGCCCCGCCCGCCCCGGTCGCCGGCGGGTCGACCGACGTCCCCGAGGCCGACGTCGTGGCGCGGGACCTGGCCGTCCGGTACCCCGGTAGCGACCGTCCCGCGCTGGCCGGTGTGGATCTCACGCTCGCACCCGGGCGCCGGGTCGCCGTCGTCGGCCCGAGCGGCGCCGGCAAGAGCACGCTCATCGCCGCCCTCGCCGGCCTGGTCGCCCCCACCTCGGGCAGCGTGACCCGTGGCGGGCACCCCATGCACGAGTACGCCGAGCAGGTCCGGCCGCGGATCGTGGGCGGCCTCATGGCGGAGGCGTACGTCTTCCACGCCACCCTGCGCGAGAACCTACTGGGCGACGGGGACGTGGACGGTGCCCTGGCCGCCGCGGGGCTGCTCGACTGGGTCCGCACGCTGCCCGACGGGCTCGACACCCCGGCCGGCGCCGACGGGGCGCAGCTCTCCGGCGGCCAGCGGCAGCGCCTCGCGCTCGCCCGCGCGCTGCTGCTCGGCCCCCGGGTCCTGGTCCTGGACGAGCCCACCGAGGGCCTCGACCCGGACGCCGCCGACCGGGTCCTCGCCGGCACCCTCACCGCCGCCGGACCGGGCCGGGCCGTCGTCCTGGTCACCCACCGGCTGCGCGGGCTGGAGGGGTTCGACGAGATCCTCGTGCTGGACGGCGGGGTGGTCATCCAGCGGGGCACCCACGTGCGGCTGAGCGCCACCCCGGGGTGGTACCGCGAGCACCTGTGAGCGGATTGGGGGAAAGGCCCTGATCACCGCCGCGGGGCAGGGGTGGCGCCCTGGGCGGTATGCGCGTCGGGGAACAGGTGATCGACCAGCACCTGCGGGCCCTCGAACGGCGCCTCGCCGGCCCCGGCCGGCTCAAGGCCGACCTGCTCGCCGAGGCCCACGACGACCTGCTCGACGCGGCCGAGGCGTACCGCGCGCAGGCCGTGCCGGCCGCCGCCGAGGCCCGCGCGGTCACCGACTTCGGGCCGCTGCGCCGGGTCGCTCCCGACTACCAGACCGAGCTCGCCGTCGCCGCCGCCCGCCGCGCCGCCCGCTGGGTCGCCCTCGGCGGTTCGCTCGCGGTCCTCCTGCTGTTCGCCAACGGCATCACCATCTACCTGATGAGCCTGCACACGTTCGGAACCGCGATCCTGACGTGGACCCCGATGCAGGTCGGCGGGCTGGCGGTGCTCGCGGGGTACGGCTGGCTCGGTTGGACCCTCCGCCGGGCCCTGATCGCCACCCGCCGCCCCTCCTCCCCCGTCGATCTTGGACTTGCGGTGGTGCACAACGGCGGTGCCTGACCGACCCGCCCCGGGCTGCTTCGCTCCCCACTTCTGGATTCGCCCCTCGGGTTGGGAGCGCTGTGTCGTGCCGCTTTACTCTGCTTCCGTGTCGGAAGCATCACCCCCTTACCTGGTGGCACTCGCTGACCGTTTCGGCGCCGCGTCGGTGCCCATGGCGGCCGCCGGGTGGGAGATCTTGGCACCGATCTGGCCAGAAAAGCGGCGTGCGTTGCCAAGATCTCGCCCCAGGGCTGCCCTCCGGGCGGCGGCGTAAGGGTGCAAGAACCAAGTCGGGCGTCGCTTCGGGCCGGCGGCGTCACGTCGGCACGGGTCCGAGGTCGCGAGGCACCACACCGGCGAGATCGACGAACTTGGCGGCGCGGGCGGGGGAGCGGTCAGGCGGGGTTGGGGTTGCCGAGGAAGTTGGCGACGGTGGCGCTGAACTCGGCCCAGTTGCTGCGCTCCCCGGCCAGGGCGCGGGCGCCGGCCGCGGTGAGACGGTAGGTGCGGCGGTCGCGGCCACCCACCGTGCTCCATTCGCTGCTGACGTGGCCGGCGCGCTCCAGGCGGCGCAGTGCCGGGTAGACGGTGCCGGTAGGGAGGGTGAGGGCGCCATCGCTGCGACCCTTGAGGGCCTCGATGATGGCGTACCCGTGCAGCGGGCCACCCTCGAGGACGGCGAGCAGCAGCGCGTCGAGGTGGCCGTGCAGCGCCTGGGCCTTCATGGGTAGCAAGGCTACCCGTCGCGGGGCGCGGACCGGAACCGGCCGCCGGGACCGGAACCCGGGATGCGGCCTCCACGGGAGGGGCCCGGCCGGCTAGGGTGTGCGCTGAGTCAACGACCCGATCACACCGGAGGTCACCGTGGCCCGCACTTCGCCCGGGCGGCGCAACGACGGCAAGTCCTCGGCCAAGCGCGCCGAGACGACCGACGTCGATGCCGATGAGGTGACCGCGGCCGGCGCGACAGACGCCGGAGACGCGCCGGACGCCGGGGACGCCACGGGCTCGACAGACAGCGGAGACGCGCCGGACGCCGGGGACGCCACGGGCTCGACAGACAGCGGAGACGCGACGGACGCCGGGGACGCGACGGACGCCACGGACGACGACGCGACGGATGCCGGTGCGGCGGAGGACGTCGACCGGTCGCTCTGGGAGAGTGCCGGTATCGAGCCGGTGGAGATCGCCCTGCCGGCCGGCGTCGGGTACACGCTGCGGGCGTACCGCCTGGACACGGACCTGACCCCGACGGACATCTCGGACCGGGACGAGGAGGACCTGTTCGCCGAGCGGTCCGCCGAGGACGACGAGGTGGTCATCCTGGACGAGGAGTTCCTCGCCGGGGTGGAGGAGGACGAGCGCGAGGATCTCCAGGTCGCCCGGGAGCGGCGCCGGGCCCGCTCCAAGGCCGACGAATCGGATGAATCCGAAGAGGACGAGGACGGCGAGGCCGACGAGGCCGAGGAGACGGCCGAGGCGGACGAGCCCGAGGAGGAGCCCGAGGAGGTTCCGATCTTCCTCAGCCACCGGGGCAAGCTGCTGCTCTTCCGCACCCCCGAGGGCCTGGTCTCCTACGTGCGCTCCGGTGGCCCGCACGATCTGGCGCAGTTGGACAGCTGGGCCGGCGTGGCCGAGGGCATCCAGCCGGAGTTGATCGCCCCGACCGACGAGGACTCGTACGAGCTGGACCTCGTCGTGGAGAACCTGCGCGGCGGCCACGACACCTGGGACACCACCCTGCTCATCGAGGCTGGTGAGATCTCCCGGGATCTGGCGTACGCATTGCGCCTGGTAGCGGTCCTGGACGCGCTGGCGCCGGGCAGCCCGCTGGACGACCTGGACGAGGCCCTGCGGGCCGCGGCGGGCGGCGGTATCGGCGGGTTCCGGGGGCGCCGGCGGCTGAAGAAAATCGGGGCACAAACCGCAACTCTGGGCTGGCGCACGATTATCGGGAAGATCAGTGCCGTCGTGGACTGGCGCGACTGACCCTTGACCAGGGAGCATCATTCCTTGGCACACGACAGCTGTCCCGGGAGGAGGACGACGCCGTGGCGCTCGTGCGCGTGTACTGCGGTCTGGCTGCGGCCGATCCGTCGGCTCCGGCGGCATCGGCCGCCTCGCTGACGGTCGCGGTCGTCGACGACGCAGGGCGGCTGCTTGACGTCTGCGAGCTGGGTGACGACCCGGCCGGGTACGCCCGGCTCGGTGCCCGGCTCGCCGAGCGCTCAAGCGACCCGACGGGCGTCGCGCTCGCCGCGGACAGCGACCACCACCTGGTGACGATGCTGCTGACCGCGGCCGGCCGGGCGCTCGCCTTCGCCGACGACGACGCCACCGACGACTTCGCCGAGCGGTTCGCCGACGACGAGTCCGCGGACGAGATCGCCGCGCCGCCGGCCGAGCGCCGGGCCGTCGGCCTGGCCCGGGCACTACAGGCCGGCGCGCTGTCCGCCGTGGCGATGCCCGTCCCCCGTGACCTGGCCCCGCACAAGCCGATCCTGGCCGCGCACGCCGCGCTGATCGGCGGGCGCCACGGCGCCGCCGTGGCGCTGCGCGAGGTGCTCCGCGAGCTGTACCCGGCGGCGCTGCGCGCCTACCCCGACCCGGCCGAGCCGGTCTGCCTGGCCGTGCTGGACGCCCTGCCCGAGCCCGGCATGCTGACCGCCAGCGGCACGGGCGCCCGCAACCGGGACGGTGCGCTGGCCGACGCGGTCGCCGCGCAGCTTGCCGCGTCCGGGGTGGCGGACACCGTCACCATCACCGAGGCCATCACCGCGCTGCGGGTCGCAATCGCGGAGACGCCGCGCCGCACCGGGGTGACCCGCACGATCGTCCCGATCGTGGCGGAGACCGTCCGGCAGGCCGTGGCCGCCGTGCGCTCCTGCGACCTGGCCTGCGACACCCTGATCGGCGCGCTGGCCGAGCGGGTGACCGGCACGCAGCCGGCGCCGTCGGGTCGCCGGGCGGCCCGCCGGGCGGCGGAGGCCACCTCCCGCGCGACCACCCCGTCCGTCCGGTCGATCGGCGAGGTCGGGGGCGGCGACACCCCGCCGAACCGGGCCGCCCGCTCCGCCGGCAGCCGGGCCGCCGCCGCGTCCAACCAGGACGGGAGCGGCGAGCCGTCCCGGCTGGCATCGGCGCTGGGGGCCCGGCGCTCCCGGTCCCAGGCCGCCGCGGTGAGCGCGCCGCCGGCCGGGCCGCAGCCGGTCCAGCCGCCGCCGGTCGCGCCGGCGCCGATCGCACCACCGCCCGTCGCGCCGATGCCGGTGCCGCCGGCCGCCGCGCCGCCTGTGGCACCCGCGGCCGCCATGCAGCAGCACCCGATGCCGGTACCGCCGCAGCAGATGCCAGCCGCGCCGGTCACCGCACCGCCGGCGGCGCCGATCTCCGGCTCGCCGGTGCCGGCGG
>NZ_BBQH01000021.1:0-92320 GCF_018397995.1 Rhizomonospora bruguierae | reverse complement strand
GCCGCCGATGGTTCCGATGCACGGCGGCCCGATGTCGGTGAACCAGATGGCGCAGGGCCCGACCCCGCCGGCTCCCCTGCAACAGCCGATGCAGCCGATGCCGGTCCAGCAGATGGGCCAGCCGGTGGCTCCGGGTCAGCCGGTGCCCAACGGGTACGCGCCGCAGGGCCAGATGCCACCGGGCCACTTCCCGAGCGATTTCCCGACCGGTCAGTACCCCCAGCAGGGCCAGTACCCACAGGGCCAGCTGCCGCCGCAGGGGCAGGTGCCGCAGGGGCAGGTGCCGCAGGGGCAGGTGCCGCAGGGGCAGGTGCCGCAGGGGCAGGTGCCGCAGGGGCAGGTGCCGCAGGGGCAGGTGCCGCAGCCCAACGGCGCCATGTACGGCGCGGCGGCCGGGCAGCCGGCGCAGCAGCAGCCGGTCTCCGCCCCGCCCTCGCACGCGCCGGGCCAGCAGGCGTCGGCCCCGTACGGCGGCGAGGCCCCGGGGAACCGGCCCGTCTCGGTGCCGCCACCCCCGCCCCCCGGCATCACGCCGATCGTGCCGGCCCAGCGCGGGGCGCTCTCGCCGGCCGAGTCCGGGCAGCCGTTCCGGCCCACGCTCACCACGGCGGCGCTGAACAGCGCCCGGGCGGCCCGGCAGGCCACCGGCGAGATGCGCCAACAGCGCGCCGAGCAGGCGGGCCGGGCCGGCATGAGCGCCACCGACGTGGTCGTGCCGGTACCGACGCCGCGCCCCGAGGCCCGCACGGAGCCGGGCTCCCGGGCGAACTGGCCGCTGGTCGGCAACGCCGACGACGACGCGCCGGCCGGGAACTCCTTCGATGATCGGGACCACCCGGCGGAGCAGCGCACCGGCGACAACCGGATCACGCCGCCGTGGCTGGCGGACGACCTGCCCCAGGAGCCGCCGATGCTGCGCCTGGTGGAGCCGCCGTCGCTGGGCGCCCCGGCGCGGCGCGGCGACCTGGCGGACCTGCCGCAGGCTCCACCGTCGCTGCGCCTGGTCGAGCCGGAGGAGCCGGGCCGGGCCGAGCGCAACGGGCGCCGGTCGAGCCTGAACGAGCCGTCGTTCGAGCCGCCGGTCTCCGCCGAGGAGGACGGCGATCTGCTGATCTTCGCGGATGTGCGCTCGGCCTGGTTCAGCGACCCGGAAGCCGTTGAGGACTGGTCCTCCCCCCTCGACGACGGGTGGCGGGCGGCCGAGCAGGTGGCCGCCGAGCCGACGACCGGCGACGCGACCCAGGCCGGCCTGCCGCGGCGGGTCCCGCAGGCGAACCTGGTACCCGGCGCGCCGATGCGGGAGGAGCGCCCGCTACGGATCGTCCGAGACGCGAACACGATCGCCGCGCACACCACCAACTACTTCAAGGGTTGGCGCCGGGGGCAGGAGATCAACGGGTTCGCGGTGGGCGGCCGCCCCGGCCGGGAGTCGGCGCACGGCTGGGACTTCAGCCGGGACATCGAGGAGCACGACGACGACCGGGACTTCCAGTACCGCTCGGCGGGCCGGCGCTCCTGACCCGCCCGCACATCACCCTGAAACCGCGCTAAGGCCGCGGTAGGCGCGGGGCTGGGCGCACGCTTCTTCCCACTGAGGACGGCGCCCTCCGGCGCCGAGCCAGTGGATAAGGCCCGCCTCCGCGTGCGCGGACGTGTGGTCGCCCTCCCTGGCGTGCCCGGCGCTCGCCGCCGCACAGGCCAGCACCGCCGCCGCGCCCACCGGTTGTCGCCCCCGGCACGCCGGTGGTGGGCGTGCTGGCGATGAGGCCGGCACCGAACCAGGCGCGGGCCCGGAACTGCACCCCGCGCAGGTTGCGGGCACGCAGCACGATCAGGCCGCGGGCGAGCAGGCCACGCAGGCCAGGCGCCATCGGTCGCCCCGCTGCGGTAGGTGCCTCGGACACAGGTTCAGACCTGCGGGCACAGGGCATCGCTACCGCGACGAGGGATGGGATCGGCGCGGGTACGGCGATCGGTCAGGCGGGGGCGACGGCCCGCTGACGGCGCATGGTCAGCACGTACTCCACCAGCGAGATCAGCACCTGCTTGGTCGACTCCCGGTTCCGCGCGTCGCAACTGATCACCGGCACGTCCTGGGTGATCGCCAGCGCCTCGCGGACGTCCTGGGGGTCGTGGTACTGCATCCCGTCGAAGCGGTTGATCGCGACCAGGTACGGCAGCCGGCGGTGCTCGAAGAAGTCGATCGCCGCGAAGCAGTCGGCCAGCCGGCGGGTGTCGACCAGCACAACCGCACCGATCGCGCCCCGGACCAACTCGTCCCACATGAACCAGAACCGCGTCTGCCCGGGCGTGCCGAACAGGTACAGGATCAGGTCACGATCGATCGAGATCCGGCCGAAGTCCATCGCCACCGTGGTGGTCGACTTCCCCGGCACCTGCCGCGTATCGTCCACCCCCACACCGGCCGACGTCATGATCGCCTCGGTGGTCAGCGGCGTAATCTCGGAGACCGAGCCGACCAGCGTGGTCTTCCCGACGCCGAAGCCACCGGCGATGACGATCTTCGCCGATGTCACGCGTCCGGCCGTCGGCCGCTGCGCCATCTCAGAGCCTGCGAAGTCCACTCAGCACCCTCTCCAGCAATTCCGTGCCCACCGCGTCCGGTGCGTCCTCCAGGGACGTCGGTTCGTACACCGCCACCAGGCCATCCGCAGCCATGTCGGCGATGAGGACCCGGGTGACCCCGAGCGGCAGTTGCATGCGCGCCGCGATCTCCGCGAGCGACTGCAAGCGGCCGTCGCAGAGTGCGGCTATATGTTGATGCTCGCGTACGTGCCCGCCCTTGAGCGAACCGGCGGACCGCCCGCGAACCGTCGTCTCGATGAGCGCCTCAATCGCGATCTCCAGCCTCGGCCGGGTGCGCCCACGGGTGACGGCGTAGGGCCGAACCAGCGCGCCGGTCGGCTCATCCCGCTCCGCCATCATTCGCCGTCACCTCCATTCCCGCTCGAGTCCAGTCTGTACCGCGCGCCGCCCCCGTGATGGTCGCCGGTCAGCTCAGCATGCCCGCGGCAGTGCGCGGGGCCGGGGTCAACGCGTCGCCGACCCGGTCCACCAGCAGCGCCATCTCGTAACCGACCTGACCCACGTCACAGCTGCGGGCGGCCAGCACGGCGAACGACGAGCCGTCGGAGATCGACATCAGGAACAGGAACCCATTGTCCATCTCGACCACGGTCTGCAACACCGCCCCGCCCTCGAAACAGCGCGCCGCGCCCTGGGTCAGGCTCACCAGGCCGGATGCGATGGCGGAGAGCTGGTCGGCGCGGTCCCGTGGCAGGTCCCGGGAGGCGGCCAGCAGCAGGCCATCCGCAGACACCGCGATGGCGTGCGCGACCCCGGGCACCCGATCAGCGAAGTTGGTAAGCAACCAACCGAGATCCTGCGTAGTTGTCATGCCTCATGCTCCTTGCCAGCCTGCACGGAATCCGGCCCGGCCGGGGTTGGTCCCGGGTCGGTTGCGGTTCCCACCGATGGAGAATGCTCGTCCTTCGGCTGCGTGCGCCCGCGTTGGACCCCCCGGTGGTACGCGGACAACAGGCCGCGGACGCCCTCCGGCGTTCGCCGCTGGACCGCCGCGACCGGCTTCTCTACTCCGCCGGGCACGAGCTGCGCCATCGGTACCCGCTTGGGCAGCCCCGCGGTGGTCGTCTCGTCGATGTCTATCTCCGCCAGTGCCTGAGCGGCCCGCCAACCGTCGTCCGCCGCCGTCTCCCAACTCGGCCGGATCGCCTCAATGGGCGGGGGCGGCGGGCTGAGCACCGGGGGCGCCGGCGGCTTCACGGCGGGAGCCGGGACGGGTGCCGGGGCTGGTATCTCGCCCGCCCCGCCCATGGGACCCACCTGGGGCATCGCGGGCGGGGCGAACTTCTCCTCGACCGGCCCGGTGGGCGCCGACGGTGCCCCGGCCGGTGCAGACGGTGCGATCGTCGTGGACCCGCCGGGCGCACCGGGTGGTGACGCCGAGCGCCGGGTGCGGAACCAGGCGGACTCCAGCTCCCGGAAGATCGGCAGTTCCATCGTCTCGTCGGCGAACCGCTGCCGCTGCGCCTGGGCCGGCGGCACGTACGGCGTGGCCGGTGCCGCGAGCTCGTCCGGGCGGACCCGGGGCAGCTCGGCGGTCATGTCCAGCGCGGCGGCGACCCGCTCCGGCGGGGCCGGCGGCGTGGCCTCCCGCTCCGGCGCGACCGGCGGCCACGCGGGCGGGGCCGCCGGTCCGGCGGGCGACCCGGAACCGACCGGCGGGGCGGACACGACCGGCGGCACGGAGACCGCGGGCGGAGCGGAGGCGACCGGCGGCACCATGGGCGGCGCGGCGGCCGGCGGCACGACCGGCGGGTTCGCGGACGGCGGCACGGCACCACCCGGGCGCGGGGCCAGCGGGCCGCCGGGGCCGCCCGGCCGGGACGAGAGCCGCTCGGCGAAGCCACCCGGGCGCGGTGCGCCGTTGGCCGGCGCGCCATTCGCCCCGACCTCGGGGCTGGTCGGCACCTGGCGCGGGATGCCCGCCGGCGGCCCGGAGACCTCACCGTCGACCGCCCAGTGGTCACCGCTGCGGCGCTGCGGAAGCGCCTCGCCGCCGGGTCCGGTGGCCGTGCCGTCGGTGCCGGTGGCGCCGCCGCCGTTGGTGCCGGCCGCGCCGGTCAGGTCGGACCAGGCCGGCAGCGGTCGGCTCGGGCCGTTGGCGCCGGGCCCGCCGGCGCCTGGCCCCTTGACGCCCGGGCCGTTCACAGCCGGACCACCCGGACCGTTGGCCGGCGGGGAGCTGACCGGGGTGAAGCCGCTGAACGAACCGCCGTTGAGCCCCGGCGCGGCGGGCTCGAACGGCCGGCCGAAGCCGTCCGCCGGCGCGCCGCCCGGGCCACCGCTCGCGGGGGCGAGGCCGCTCTCCAGCGCGAGCGGCGAGTGACCGGCGGCCGGCGGGGCCGGGACCAGCGAGGACGAGCCGGCCGGGAGGCCCGCGCCGGGACCGCGCCCGACGAGCGCCCGCGGCACCAGGATCTCGGTGGGCAGCGTGACGTCCGCGATGGTGCCCCGCTCGGCGGCCGGGCGCAGTTCGACCTTGACGCCGTGCCGGGACGCCAGCCGGGCGACCACGACCAGGCCCATCATCCGGGAGACGGTCACGTCCACGACCGGCGGCGTGGCCAGCCGCTCGTTGAGGTCGGCGAGCTGGTCCGGGCTGACGCCGATGCCCCGGTCCTCGACGTAGAGCACGGCGCGGTCGCCGACCCGGCGGGCCTCCACCACGACGTGCGAATCCGGCGGGGAGAACGCGGTGGCGTTGTCGAACAGCTCCGCGACCAGGTGCACCAGGTCGTTGACCGCCTGCGCGACCACCTCGATGTCCCGGTCCACGACGCCGAACTCGATCCGGGTGTAGTGCTCCACCTCGGACTGCGCGGCGCGCAGCACGTCGATCAGGGCGGCCGGCTCGCGCTGCACGCGGGTCGAGTCGGCGCCGGCGAGAACCAGCAGGTTCTCGTCGTTGCGGCGCATCCGGGTGGCCAGGTGGTCCAGCTGGAACAGCTCGGCCAGCCGGTCCGGGTCCTCCTCGCCGCGCTCCAGCCGGTCCAGGTGGCCGATCAGCCGGTCGACCAGGATCTGCGAGCGGCGGGCCAGGTTGACGAACATCGTCGAGACGGAGGAGCGCAGCTGGGCCTGCTCGGCCGCGGTCCGCACCGCCTCCAGGTGGACCTGGTTGAACGCCTCGGTCACCTGGCCGAACTCGTCCTTGCTGCGCACCGGCAGCGGCTCGGCGATCTGCGCGGCCAGTTGCTGCGCCGAGCCGGAGGTGGAGACCTGCGGGTCGCGCAGCCGGGCGACCGCGTGCGGCAGCCCGTGCTGGGCCACCGCGAGCGCGCCGTGCCGCAGCTCGCGCAGCGACCGGGCCATCGACCGGGCGACCAGCCAGGCGAACAGGAACGCGATCAGCACGGCGATCAGCAGCAGGCTGGTCTCCACGAACAGCCGCCGGATCACCGCGTCGTACAGCTCGGTGGCCCGGTCCGCGGCCACGCCGTCGAGCTGCTTCTCCACCTCCCACAGCAGGGCCGCCTGGGTGCCCAGCGCGGTGTCCCACTGGACCGCGTTGAAGCCGAGGTCCGACATGCTGCCGGGGCCCTTGCTGTCCATCACGCCCCGGTACCGCTCGGCCAGCCGCCGATCGCTGCCGGCCACCCGGTCCTGCAGCAGCTTCCGTTCGCTGTCGCTGGCGACCGAGACGAACTGCTGCTCGGCCTGGTCCTGGCTGGTCTTGGTGCGGATGTAGGCGCGCTGCAACTCGGTGGTCATGTCGCCCATGGCCAGCGCCTGCAGGCCCACCACCCGCTCGGACTGGTGCGCCTCCTTCAGCCGCGCCAGCGCGGTGGTGGCCCGCATCCGCTCACCGAGGTCGTTGTCGCCGGCGAGCTGGATCGACGAGTCGCGGATGTTCAGCAACTCGTCCAGCAGGGTGGTGTAGTTGCGGATCGCGTCGCTCAGCTGGAGGTTGAGGTTCGCCACCTGGCTACGCGTCGCCGGCAGCTCCTGCAGGTTCTTGTCGATGTCCCGCAGCAGGGTGGCGAAGCTGGTTGGCAGGTCGCTCAGCGTGGCCTGCTCGCGGTTGTACGGCCGGCGCGACTGCTCCACGGCGCCCTGCGCCTTGCTGTACGCGGACATCCGCTCGGCGCGCGCCTTCGGGTCCCGGTTGCCCAGCACCATGACGGCGGCGGCGCGCTCCTCCTGGAGGTTCTGCGCCAGCTCGCCGGAGACGTCGATGAGGCTGGTCAGGGCGCGGGCCCGCTCCGCGTCCTTGGCCGCCTGTAGGTGCCCGACCAGACCGTTGATGCCGACCGCGATCGTCGCGATCGTCGGTACGATCATGATGAGGACCAGCTTGGACCAGATGGGCAGGTCACGGAGCCGGCCGGCGGGCCGGCGCAGGTACGACAGGAGGCCTCCCGTCGTTGACCGCTCGCTCACGTCACCGCCCTCCTAGGAAAGCCATCACGGACACCGCTCACCGTCCGACCCCCGCCGGGTCGAACCCCCGAGATTCCATCACGCCGAGTGTCAAGAAGAAAGCCCAGGTTGGTACCGGCCGGGCCTGTGGTGAGATGTTCGTAGTGTTTCGTAGCAAGGTGTTTGCCCGGAGTGACAGACAGTGATATCTCATCCGGCTCGCGTGATCCTTCTCGCGGGTCCCTCCGGCTCGGGCAAGTCGTATATCGCCCGACGGACCGGGCTCCCGGTGCTCTGCCTGGACGACTTCTACAAGGATGGCGACGACCCGAGCCTGCCGCACACCGCGGGAATGGTCGACTGGGAGTCACCACTCGCCTGGGATGCGGCGACGGCGGTCGAAACCATTGCCCGGCTGGCCGTTGACGGCAAGGCGGAGGTGCCGGTGTACGCGATCGGCGCCGACCGGCGGGTGGCCGCTCGGCTACTCGATCTGGCCAGAGCGCCACTCTTCGTCGCCGAAGGTATCTTCGCCGCCGATATCACCGCGGAGTGCGCGCGCCGCGGCCTGCTCGCCGGGGCGTACGCGCTGCGGCGGCCCCGCGGCCTGACCTTCGCCCGCCGCCTCGCGCGGGACCTGGCCGAACGCCGCAAGCCCCCGGGCGTACTCGTGCGCCGGGGGTACGCGCTGCTGCGCGACGAACCCCGGGTGCTGGCCCGGCAGGCAGGGCTGGGCTGTGAGCCGGCCCGCGCGGCTCGGTTCCTGCGTCAGGTCGCCGCCCTGCGCGAGGAGAGGCTGCGCGACGGGGCACTGGGCGACCAGATACCGCGGGGCCAAGCGCCGGAAAGCGCGGCCCTGGGAAGCGCCACGCCGGCCGGCGCCGCGGCGCCGTGGGGCGCCCAACTGTCGCCCGGTCCTGCCACACTGTCCGGCGAGCCGAATCAGAGGTAACGCGGGGACGGGAGGCCGAATGACGCGGGCCGCGCGGGTGGCGTTGGCGCTCGGCGCGCTCGGCATCGCGTTCCGGCTGGCCCTGGTGCTGACCGGCGCTCCGCCGACGAACAGCGACGAGGCGACGATCGGCCTGATGGCGGTGCACATCGCCGAGCGCGGCGCGCACCCGGTCTTCTTCTACGGCCAGCACTACATGGGCGCGGTCGAGGCGTACCTGGCGGCGCCGCTGTTCGCGGTCCTCACCCCGTCGGTGGCGCTGCTGCGCCTGGTCACGCTGGCGCTGTACGCGGCCTTCCTGGCCGCGATGTACCTGCTGACCCGCCGGCTGTACGCGCCCTGGTACGCGGTCGCCGTGGTGGGCCTGCTCGCGCTCGGCTCGGACCGGGTGCTCAAGGACGAGCTGATCGCCGGCGGCGGCTACCCGGAGATCAACGCGCTGGCCGCCGGGCTGCTGCTCGGGGCGGTCCGGTTCGCCGTCCGGGCTCCCCGCCGCTGGTGGCCGTACGCCCTCTGGGGCCTGGGCGCCGGCCTGGCGCTCTGGGCGGACTTCCTGGTCGCGCCGTATGTGGCGGCGGCGGGCGCGCTGCTGCTGGCGTACCGGGGTGGCGAGTTGTGGGGGCGGGCGGGCGCCGCGCTGGCCGGGGGTGCCCTGCTGGGCCTCGCGCCGCTCGTCGCGCACGACCTCACCAGCCCCCTGCGAGAGAACTCGATCGCCGTCCTGCTGCACCTGAACATGGCGGGCGAAGCCGCCGGGTTCACCGCCGCCGACCAGGTCTACGGCGGCGTGCTGCTCGGCATCCCGCTCGGCACCGGCCTGTGCCCGCCCGGCCGGTGCGGCGTCGGGCACCTCTTCTGGGGCGCCGCGTACGTGCCGCTCCTGCTGGCCGCCACCGCCATGGCGGTGCTCGCCCTGCGGGCCGCCCGCCGCACGGCACCGCTCGCCGCCGGCACCGCGCCCGCCGAGCCCGCCGCTCAGGTGCGCCAGGCGGGCCGGCTGGCGCTGGCCGGCGCCGCGCTGGTCACCATACTGCTGTATCTGCGCAGCCCGGCCGCGGCGCTCACGCCGATCGAGAGCGCCCGCTACCTGAGCTGCCTGCTGCTGTCCACCCCGGCCGCACTGTGGCCACTGTGGACGCTCATGGTCGGCCTGCGGTCGCCCGGCGGCCGGCGGGCCGGCGCGCGGCGGGCCGCCGGGCTCGCGGCCGGCGCGACGCTCGCCGCCGTGCTGCTGGCGTCCGTCGCCGCCACGGTCGCCGCCGCCGGCACGGTCGGCGGGATCCGGGCGAACGACCGCGACCACCGGGACGTCGTCACGTACCTGACCGAGCGGGACGTCACCCGCGTCTACGGCGAGTACTGGACCTGCAACCGCCTCACGTTCGCCACCCGGGAGCGGATCGTCTGCGCCGTACTCGCCGACGACCTCTCCCCCGGCTTCGACCGGCACCCGCCGTACCGGGCGGCCGTGCTCGCCGCCCCCGACCCGGGGTACGTGGTGCTGGCCGGTTCACCGCTCGACGACAACCTGCGGGCCCGGCTCGCCGGCCGTTCGGTGCTGGTTCGCACCTTCGGCAGCTACCGGGTCTACCTGCCTGCCGTACCGCTGCTGTAGCCGGGGCTAGCCGATCAGCTTGGCGTACGCCGGCTTGATGACCTCGTTGATGATCTCCAGGCGCTCGTCGAACGGGATGAAGGCGCTCTTCATCGCGTTGATCGTGAACCACTGCAACTCCGGCCAGCCGTAGCCGAACGCGTCCACCAGCAGCGCCATCTCCCGGCTCATGCTGGTGTTGCTCATCAGCCGGTTGTCGGTGTTCACCGTCACCCGGAAGCGCAGATCCCGCAGCATGCCGATCGGGTGCTCGCGGATCGACGACGCCGCGCCGGTCTGCACGTTGGACGACGGGCACAGCTCCAGCGGAATCCGTTTGTCCCGCACGTACGCGGCCAGCCGGCCGAGCCGCCCGGTCGCCGGCGCGATGTCGTCGACGATCCGCACCCCGTGGCCCAGCCGGTCCGCGCCACACCACTGGATCGCCTGCCAGATCGACGGCAGCCCGAACGCCTCGCCGGCGTGGATGGTGAAGTGGAAGTTCTCCCGTTGCAGGTACTCGAACGCGTCCAGATGCCGGGTGGGCGGGAAGCCCGCCTCCGCGCCGGCGATGTCGAAGCCGACCACGCCGTCGTCCCGGTACCGCACCGCCAGCTCCGCGATCTCCATCGAGCGGGCCGCATGCCGCATCGCGGTCAGCAGCGTGCCGACCCGGATCTGGTGACCCGCCTCCGCCGCCCGCGCGGCGCCGGACCGGAAGCCGGCCAGCACCGCCTCCACCACCTCGCCGAGCGCCAGCCCCCGCTCGGTGTGCTGCTCCGGCGCGAAGCGCACCTCGGCGTACACCACGCCGTCGGTGGCCAGGTCCAGCGCGCACTCCTCGGCGACCCGGTGCAGCGCGGGTGCGGTCTGCATCACCCCGACGGTGTGCGCGAACGTCTCCAGGTAGCGCTCCAGCGATCCCGAGTCGGCGGCCGCCGCGAACCAGGTCCGCAGCCGCGCCGGGTCCGACTCGGGCAGCTCGTGGCCCACCTCGGCCGCCAGCTCCGCGATCGTCTCCGGGCGCAGGCCGCCGTCCAGGTGATCATGCAGCAGTGCCTTGGGGGCCCGGCGGATCTCGTCCAGACTGATTGCGACCATGGACGAACCCTACTTCCCTCCCGAGGCGACAACCCGATCCGTATGAGCAACAGCGCATGAACGACGAGGTGGTGGCGTACCTGCGGTGCCCGGTGTGCCGGGAGCCGCTGTCCGCGCGGCCCGGCGCGCTGCGCTGCCCGCGCGGGCACGGCTTCGACGTCGCCCGACAGGGCTACGTGTCGCTCACCGCCGGCCCCGTGCCCCACACCGGGGACACCGCCGAGATGGTCGCGGCGCGGGAGGCGTTCCTCGGCGCCGGGCACTACGACTTCATCTCGGCCGCGCTCGCGGAGGCGGCGCTGCCCCGGTACCGCGAGGGGTTGGTCGTGGACCCGGGCGGCGGCACCGGACGGCACCTGGCCGCCGTGCTGGCCGCCCTGCCGGACGCCCCCGGCCTGACCCTGGACGTGTCGAAGCCGGCGCTGCGCCGGGCGGCCCGCGCCCACCCCCGGGCCGGCGCGGCGCTGGCCGACACCTGGCGCCGCCTGCCCGTCGCGGACGGCGCCGCCGGCCTGATCCTGAACGTGTTCGCGCCCCGCAACGGCGCGGAGTTCCGGCGCGCCCTGGCGCCCGGCGGCACCCTGCTCGTGATCACCCCGACCGCCGCGCACCTCGGCGAACTGGTCGCACTGAGCCGCCGGCACCAAGGCAGCCGGGGTCTGCTGTCCGTTGACCCGGCCAAGGATCAGCGGGTGGCGGCCAGCCTCGCGCCGCACTTCGTGGCGGGCGGGGCGGCCCCGCTGGAGCGGCGGCTGCTGCTGTCCCGCGCCGAGGTGCGCACGGCGGTCGGGATGGGGCCGAGTGCCTGGCACACCGACCCGGCGGCGCTGGACGAGGCGCTGGCCGCCCGGCCCGAACCGGTCGCGGTGACCGCCTCCGTGACGCTGACCGCCTACCGGCCCCGCGCGTAGGGCGCCCGAACAAGGATCTAGGTGGAACGGATCTAGGTGGAGAGGTCGACCTGTTCCCACCCGGGCGGGGGGTCGTGGTACGGGCCGCGGAAGACGATGCCCCATTCCAGGGCCCAGCGGCGCTGGCCGACGGCGTTCGCGTCGATCGGGCCGGGCAGGGGCAGGCCGAGGCGCTCGCACTCCAGGTAGGACCAGTCGAGGCAGTAGTAGAGGTCCAGGACGATCGCCGCCTCGACCGGGTCGCGCTTGGCGGCCAGCATCCGGGAGCGCCAGTGCTCGAAGGTCTCCCCGGCCGGCAGGTTGGGGAGCAGGGCGGCGAGGCCGTCGTCGGGCGGCGCGGCGGGGTCGAGGTGCTTGCAGAGGCCGAGCAGCCAGGCCAGCGCGTAGACGGCGTCCAGGTGGAGGATGAACGAGCGGCGGTCGCCGGTGTCGGTGGCGACGAAGCGCCACTCGGGCGGGGTGACCTGCTCCACCAGGCGGGCGCCGAGCAGCCAGCCCATCGCGTCCTCCTGGGTCATGCCGAAGCAGCGGGCCAGGACCACGTTGAGCACGGCGGCGCGCGCCTCCAACTCGGCGGTGGGGCGCAGCTCGACCTCGTCGCCGAGGTCCCACACCAGCGGGTACTGCTCGGGGGGCGGGGGCAGGCCCAGCCTCCGCAGTTCCGCCGCCGTTGCGGCCCGCACCTCGTGCGGGTCGGGTGCCGGTACAGGCACGGTCCCCTCACTCTTGGGTCAGCGTCTAAGCCGGACGGCGAGCCTAGCGGTCGGCGGCCCGGCGGACAAAGCGCCCGGGGTGCCGGTCAGGCGATCCGGTCGAGAACCAGCGGCGGCACGGACGGCGGCTCGGCGCCGATCGTGACCGCGCCACCGGCGGCGGCGGTCCCGGCGGGGAGCCGGTCGACGTCGTCGGCGCGCAGTTCGTAGAGCGGGTCGCCGGCGCGGACCGGGTCGCCGGGGTTCCGGTGCAGCACGACACCGGCCGCGGCGCTGACCGGGTCCTCCTTGCGCGCCCGGCCGGCGCCGAGCCGCCACGCGGCCACGCCGATGCGGTACGCGTCGATGGCCGTCACGTAGCCGTCCCGGTCGGCGCGGACCACTTCGGTCTCCCGGGCGGTGGGCAGCGGGGCGGACGGGTCGCCGCCCTGCGCCCGGACCATCGCCCGCCAGGTGTCCATCGCCCGGCCGTCGCGCAGCGCGTCCGCGGGGTCGACACCGGTCAGCCCGGCGGCGTCGAGCATCTCGCGGGCCAGGGTCAGGGTCAGCTCGACCACGTCCGGCGGTCCGCCCCCGGCGAGCACCTCGACGGACTCCGCGACCTCGACGGCGTTGCCGACGGCCCGGCCGAGCGGGGTGTCCATGCCGGTGAGCAGGGCGAACGTGGTCACGCCGTGCGCCCGGCCGAGCGCCACCATCGTCTCGGCCAGGGCCCGCGCGTCGGACCGCGACCTCATGAAGGCGCCGGAGCCGACCTTCACGTCCAGCACCAGCGCGCCGGTCCCCTCGGCGATCTTCTTGCTCATGATCGAGCTGGCGATCAGCGGGATCGACTCGACCGTGCCGGTCACGTCGCGCAGGGCGTAGAGCTTGCGGTCGGCGGGGGCGAGGCCCTCGCCGGCCGCGCAGATGACCGCCCCGACGGCGGCGAGCTGGGCGAGGAACTCGTCGGTGGTGAGCGTCGCCCGCCACCCCGGGATCGACTCGAGCTTGTCCAGCGTCCCGCCGGTGTGGCCGAGCCCGCGGCCGGAAAGCTGCGGTACCGCCGCGCCGCAGGCCGCCACGAGCGGCGTGAGCGGCAGAGTGATCTTGTCGCCGACGCCGCCGGTGGAGTGCTTGTCGACCGTCGGCCGCGGCACGGTGGACAGGTCCAGGCGCTCGCCGCTGGCGATCATCGCGGCGGTCCAGCGGCTGATCTCGTCCGGGGTCATGCCGTTGAGCAGGATCGCCATGGCCAGCGCGGCCATCTGCTCCTCGGCCACCTCGCCCCGCGTGTAGCCGGCGAGCACCCAGTCGATCTGTTCGTCGGTCAGCGCCCGGCCGTCCCGCTTGGCCCGGATCACGTCGACGGCGGCGATGGTCACTCCGCACCCGCCCAGCGGTGGCCGATCTCGGACGGGGGTTCGCCCTCGCCGGCCCAGTACGCGGTGCCGTCGGCGTCGATGACCACGACCCGCGGGGTGCGGGCCAGCCCCCAGGCGACCGCCGCGTCGGTGCCGGGCCACTGCTGGCCCTCCTCCAGCAGGCCGACGGCCTCGTCGTCCCCGCCGGCGCCGCGGTCCCAGTACGCCGTCCAGACCCGCTGGTCGCCGACCATGTCGGGGTGGACGAACACGGTGCCGCGCCCGCGCCAGGACAGCAGCCGCTCCGGTACCGGGGGTACCTGCGCCTCGGCGCCCAGGTCGGTGGCGTCGAATGCGTATGGCAGCAGGTCCGCGATGGTGCGCGGGGTGGGCAGGGCGTCCACCAGGCACTGCGGACCGCCGTGCTCCCACAGCAGCTGCCGGCAGCGCCCGCAGGGCATCACCGGCTCGCCGGTGCCGTCGACGCAGGAGACCGCGACCAGGCGGCCACCCCCCGAGGTGTGCAGCGCGGACACCATGCCGCACTCGGCGCACAGCACGACCCCGTACGCGGCGTTCTCCACGTTGCAGCCGATCACGATGCGGCCGTCCTCGGCGAGGCCGGCGGCGCCGACCGGGAACTTCGAGTACGGCGCGTAGGCATGGCGCATCGCGTCGGTGGCGGCGGCGCGCAGCCGATTCCAGTCGATCTCCACGGGTTGCTTTTTACCCCTTTATGTACGGCTTACCATCGGCGGCCGGCGCGCGGACCCGCCCGACCAGGCCGGCCACCGCGAAGATCGTCGCGAGGTACGGCAGCATCGCCAGGAACTCGCTGGGGATCACGCTGTCGATCGCGCCCAGGTAGGTCGCCAACTGGTCGGCGAAGCCGAAGAACAGCGCGGCCAGCAGGGCGCCCACCGGACTCCACCGGCCGAAGATCAGCGCCGCCAGGGCGATGAAGCCCTTACCGCCGATCATGTTCTTGGTGAAGGTGTAGATCACGAGAGTGTACGAGGCACCGCCGATGCCCGCGATCGCGCCGGCCAGCAGCACGTTCCGGTAGCGCAGCCCCAACACCCGCACGCCCAGCGTGTCGGCCGCCTGCGGATGCTCGCCGACCGCCCGGGTGCGCAGCCCCCAGCGGGTGCGGAACAGGCCCAGCTGGATGACCACGACCAGCGCGATCGCCAGGAACAGGAAGATCGTGCCGGTGAACAGGGCCGGGCCGAGCACCGGGAGGTCCGACAGCAGCGGGATCCGCCACACCGGGAAGTGCGGCGGCTGGTTGTACGCCTTGGTGTCCTGCTGCATCAGCCGCTCGTAGAGGAAGCCGGTCAGGCCGAGCGCGAGCAGGTTCAGCACCACGCCCATCACGACCTGGTCCACCAGGTAGCGGATGGCGAACACGGCCAGCAGCAGCGAGATCAGCGCGCCGCCGGCGGCCGCGGCGACCAGTCCGATCCACGGGCTGCCGGACATCGTGCCGACCAGCGCGCCGGAGAACGCGCCCATCAGCAACTGCCCCTCGATGGCCACGTTCACCACGCCGGAGCGCTCACAGAGCACCCCCGCCAGCGCGCCGAAGATCAACGGTAGGGCCAGCAGGAAGGTGCCGCGGACCACGTTCACCAGCGGCATGAAGTTCTGCCCGGCCGGCGCGGCGGAGACCTGCCAGCACAGGAACGACAGCACGAAGCCGACCACGCCGGCGCCCAGCAGGTACGCGAACCAGCGGTGCGCCCGGCCGGTCAGCAGCGCACCCCCGGCGAGCGCGGCGATCAGCCCGAACAGGACGGCACCGGTCGTGCCGCCGACCTCCAGGGCGGCGCCGCCCGAATCCTCGCTGAGCGTGAAGCGGGCCGGCTGGGCGGTGGCCAGCGCGCCGAACAGCACCGCGCCGAGCACGCCGAGCAGCACCAGCCCGGCACCGACCTTCCGGTCCCGGCTCCAGAAGCCGGCGGCCGGCACGGCGGCCGTGGCCTCGTCGACCGTGATCGTTGACACCGCCGTCACCAGCCCTTCGCCATGCTCGTGCCGAGCCGCTCCGCGCGCGCGGCCCGCAGCCGGAAGATCGCCTTCACCAGGGCGGGCGCGGCGATGAAGATGACGATCAGCGCCTGGAGCACCGTGACCAACTCCAGCGAGATGCTCGAGTACGACTGCATCCGGTTGCCGCCCGCCTGGAGCGCGCCGAACAGCAGCGCGGCCAGCGCCACGCCCCACGGCTTCACCCGGCCGAGCAGCGCCACCAGGATGCCGTCGAAGCCGATCTGCGCCGCGACCAGCGGGGTCAGCGCGGTCGCCGTGCTGCCCAGCACCATGTTCGCGCCGCCCAGCCCGGCCAGCGCGCCGGCCACCGCCATCAGGATCACGTACGTGCGGGTCACGCTGATCCCGGCGGTACGGGCCGCGTCCGGGTTGGCGCCCACGGCACGCAGTTCGAAACCGATCGTGGACCGGTTGAGCAGCCACGCCACGGCCCAGGTGGCCAGGACGGCCAGGACGATGCCGGCGTGCACCCGCAGGTCGCCGCCGAGCAGGTGGGGCAGCTGGGCGGAGGACCGCACCGGGCGGCTGATCGCGTCCGTCCGGCTCGGCTCGTGCACCCCGTTCTGCACGATGATCCAGGTCAGGAAGTACAGCGCAACGTAGTTGAGCATGATCGTCGTGATGACCTCGTGGGCGCCGGTGCGCGCCTTGAGGATGCCGGGCACGAAGCCCCAGGCCGCGCCGCCGAGGGCGCCCGCGATCAGCGCCACCAGCAGGTGGATCACCGGCGGCAGCGGGATCAGGAAGCCGGCCAGCGCGGCGAGGATCACGCCGACCGTGGCCTGGCCCTGCGCGCCGATGTTGAACAGGCCGCCGCGGAAGGCCAGCGCCACCGACAGGCCGGTGAAGACCAGCGGCGCCGCGTAGGTGAGCGTCTCCGAGATCGGCGCGAGCACCGCCTGCCAGCCGTTCTCCCCGTGCAGCCAGCCGGAGACCGTCGCCGGGTCCAGGATCGCGCCCTTGAACAGGTTCGCGTAGGCGTCCGCGACCAGGTCCCAGCTCGCGGTCAGGGCGTCCGACGGCCGGGCGAAGAAGTAGGTGTACGTGTCGAGCACGTCCGGGTCGGAGACGATGATCAGGATGCCACCGATGACGATGGCCAGCACGATCGCCAGCACCGTCACGGTCACCGTGTTCGCCGCCCACAGCGACCGCAGGAAGTGCCCGGCGAACGACTCGCGCTCCTCGGGCGGGTTCTGCTCCGGCGGCCGTCGGCCGGGTGCCGCTTGGGTGTCGGTGGTCATGCCTCGTCCCTATCCGGCGTACCGCCCGCCATCAGCAGGCCGATCTCCTCACGCGGGGTGGCCGGGTCCACGATGGCGAGGATCCGGCCCCGGTACATCACGGCGACCCGGTCCGCCAGGCTGAGCACCTCGTCCAGTTCGCTGGAGACCAGCAGCACGGCCGTGCCCACGTCCCGCTCGTGCACGATCTGGCGGTGGATGAACTCGATCGACCCGACGTCCACGCCCCGGGTCGGCTGGGCGGCGATGAACAGCTTCAGCGGCCGGGACATCTCCCGGGCCACGATCACCTTCTGCTGGTTGCCGCCGGAGAGCGTGCCGACCGCGGCCTGCTCGGAGGAGGTGCGCACGTCGAACTGCTCGATCCGGGCCCGGGCCGCCTTGTTGATCTCGTCCGGGTACAGCGCCAGGCCCTTGCCGAACGGCGGCCGGTCGTACAGGTCCAGCACCAGGTTCTCGGCGACGGTGAACTCCTTCACCACGCCGTCCACGCTGCGGTTCTCCGGCACGTAGCCGACGCCGGCGCGCAGCACCCGCTTGGTCGGCCAGCCGTCGATCCGCTCGCCGGCCAGGCTGATCTCGCCGTCCAGCGCCAGCCGCAGGCCCATGACCGCCTCGACCAGCTCGGTCTGCCCGTTGCCCTGCACCCCGGCGATGCCGAGCACCTCGCCGGCCCGGACGGTCAGGTCGACCCCGGCCACGGCGCGGATCCCGCGGTCGTCGTCCACGACCAGGCCGCGCACCTCCAGCACGGGCGCGCCCGGGGTGGCCGCCTCCTTGCTGACGGTCAGCTGCACCGAGCGGCCCACCATCATCGCGGCCAACTCGTCGCGGCTGGTATCCGGCGACGCGCTGCCGACCGTGCGGCCGCGCCGGACCACCGTGATCCGGTCCGCGATCGCCTGCACCTCGCCCAGCTTGTGCGTGATGAACACGATCGACTTGCCGGCCACCTTGAGCGCGCGCATGACCTCCAGCAACTCGTCCGTCTCCTGCGGGGTGAGCACCGCGGTCGGCTCGTCCAGGATCAGCAGGTCGACCTCGCGGGTCAGCGCCTTGATGATCTCGACGCGCTGCTGCACGCCGACCGGCAGGTCCTCGATCCGGGCGTCCGGGTCGACCCGCAGGCCGTAGCGCTCGGACACCTCGGCCACCTCGCGGCGGGCCCGGCGCCGGTCCAGCACACCGCCCGTCAGCCAGGGGGCACCGCCGCGGACCTTCTCCGCGCCGAGCATCACGTTCTCGGCCACCGTGAACACGGGCACGAGCATGAAGTGCTGGTGGACCATGCCGATGCCGGCCGCGATCGCGTCGCTCGGCCCCCTGATCTGCAGCGGGCGCCCGTCCACCAGGATCTCGCCGGAGTCCGGCTGGAGCAGCCCGTACAGGATGTTCATCAGCGTGGACTTGCCGGCGCCGTTCTCGCCGAGCAGGGCGTGGATCTCGCCCGGCTCGACCGTCAGGTCGATGTGATCGTTGGCCACCAGGTCGCCGAAGCGCTTGGTGATGCCGCGCAGTTCGAGTCTCAGGGCGGTCTCCAGGGTGGCGACAGGTGCCCGGCCGCCGCGCTGCGCGCGACGGCCGGGATCGGTGCTGCGGCTGAGCCGGCTACTGGGGCTGCGCCGCCGAGGTCACCTTCACGGTACCCGCGATGATGTCCTGCTTGAGCTTGTCGACCTCGGCCTTCAGCTCGGCCGGAACCTTGCTGTCGAAGTCGTGGTACGGGGCGATCGAGACGCCGTTGTTCTCCAGCGTGCCGATGGTGCCCTGGTCGGCGGTGAGCTTGCTGCCGCCGGCCGCCTTGAGCAGGGCGTCCTTGACCGCGTCCGGGATGTTCTTGACCACCGTGGTGATCAGCGCGGGGCAGTTCGGCGTGCTCTCGCAGCCGTCGACGTCCACCCAGATGGCCGAGTACTTGCCGCCCGAGTTCTGCGCCGCCGCCGTGGTGCCCTGACCGGCGCCGCCGGCCACCGGCATGATGATGTCCGCACCCTGGGCGACCAGCGTGTCGCTGACCTTCTTGCCCTCGTCCTGCTTGACGAAGTCGTTGGTGAAGGAGCCGTTCTGGGTCGCCTTGTTCCAGCCGAGCACCTGGACGTTCTTGCTCTTCTGCTGGTTGTAGTACGCGACGCCGTCGGCGAAGCCGTCCATGAAGATGGTCACCGGAGCGATCTTCATGCCGCCGTAGGTGGCCACCTTGCCCGACTTCGTCATGCCCGCCGCCACGTACCCGGCGAGGAACGCCGCCTGCGCGGTGTCGAACTGCATCGGGAAGACGTTGCTCTCCGCCACCTTCCCGTCGACGAGCGCGAACTGCTGGTCCGGGTTCGCCTGCGCGATCTTGCTGGTGGCGTCCTCCATCAGGCCGCCAACGGCCAGGATGAAGTCGCACTTCTGGTTCACGAACTGCGTCAGGTTCGGCGTGTAGTCCGCCTCGGCCTTGGACGACACGTTCCGGATCTCGATGTTCGAGTTGGCCGCCTTGGCCGCCTCCATGCCCTTCCAGGCGGAGGTGTTGAACGACTTGTCGTCGATACCGCCGACGTCGGTCACCATGCAGCCGGTGAACTTCTTGGCGGCCGGCGACGTGCCGCCACCCTCCTCGGGAGCCTTACCGCACGCGGCGGCGCCCAGCACCAGTCCACCTGCCGCGAGAACCGCGACGGCCCGCATCCCACGCACTGGGCGCAAGACGGTCTCCTTCCCCATTCACTCCGCCGACCTGGCGGGGCGTCTCAACGCCCGCGAGCGTATCCCCGCCCCGACCAGGCGGCCGACAATCATGCACGGTTGTTTAACGGCCGTTACGTCGTCGTGATCGAGGCACCGCGCGGCCGTTCGAATCCCAACCCTAACGGGGTCGATGCGGCTTTCGCACCTTTCCCGCGGTCAGCGCCAGAAGGTCGCGATGGCGGCGTTGACCAGGGTCAGCGCGATGATCGCCAGGAAGTGTCCCCGGTTGACCGCCTCCCGGCGCCGGGAGAAGAACACCATCGCCCCGATCATGAGCGTGATCACCAACTTGACGCCGAGCTTGACCGGGTTGGGCTCCTGGCCCTCCGGCCGGATCGGCGCCGCGAGCGCCAGGCCGGTCACGATCTGGATGCCGGCGCCGTACAGCATCGCCAGGTTGATCCGCAGCCGCCCGCTGAGGTACTGCGCGACCGCGCCACCAAGCAGCAGGGCAAACCCAACAAGGTGGGCATACCGGAGCACGAGCCGTAGAGTTTCCACGGATCCCGATGATGCCCTATCGCCGCCGGCCGGCGAGCCACCCCCGCACCCCGAGCACGCCGATCGCCGTCCCGATCGCCAACGACCCCGCGATCAGCGCGGCGTGCACCCAGAGGAACGCCGTCGGGGCGCCCCTGCCGGACACGCCATCGGACCAGGCCCGGCCGTCGTCCCAGATCGCCACGGCGAAGCGGGGCCAGATCAGCCAGGTCCACACACCGACCAGGACCAGGAAAGCCGCCCACCGGCGGGAGAGCACCACGCCCGCAGTATGCCCGATTCACTCCGGCCACCCGTCGGGCGACGCCCGGCTCGGTGGCGCCCGCGGGTCCCGGTACGGACCCGGCCGGAAAACGGCGGATCCGTACCGGGATCGATACCCGCCGGATCAGGCGGCGGCCGGGACGGACTCGGCCGGGGTGCCGGCCGGGGCGGGTTCCCGGCGGGCCAGGGTGGCCCGGCCGGCGAGCACCAGGAGCAGGCCGATCGCCGCGTACCCGCCGAGCACCGCGGCGGCGAGCCCACCACCCGCGCCGTTGAAGTACGCGGTGGAGCGCAGCAGCGTCCCGCCCGCCCCGATGGGCAGCCACTGGCCGACCGTGCCCCACGGCCGCGGAAGCAGTTCCGGCGCGGCGGAGATGGCGGAGAGCGGGTTCGCGACCAGGAACGTCACCAGGGCACCGAGCGGGATGCCGGGGTAGCCGAGCAGGGCGGCCAGGCCGGTGATGGTGGCCGCGGTGGCCAGGGCGAACAGGGCGAGGGCGCCGGAGACCGCCAGGTACCCGCCGGGGACGACGCCGAGCCAGGACTGGAGGATCAGCGCGCCGACCAGGCCGGCGCCCACCGCGTACCCGATGAGGCCGGTGAGGCGGGCGGCGCGGGAGCGCACGGCGAGGGCGATGGCGATGCCGGCGACGAGGCCGGTCAGGGCCAGCGGCAGGAAGCCGGCGGCGAAGGCGGCGCCGCGCGGGTCGGCCGGGTCGGTGGGC
This sequence comes from Rhizomonospora bruguierae, assembly GCF_018397995.1. GTDB lineage: Bacteria > Actinomycetota > Actinomycetes > Mycobacteriales > Micromonosporaceae > Rhizomonospora > Rhizomonospora bruguierae. The sequence continues at coordinate 71,224 of NZ_BBQH01000021.1, read as the reverse complement.
ACCACGTCGGTGACCGGCACCGGTCGCCCGGCGGCCTGCGACGCGGCCTGGCCGAGCATGGTCGCGACGGTGGGGCTGGCGGCGGAGGCGGTGTGCAGGGCGGGGCCGTCCGGGCCGAAGATGAACGCCCCGTACGCCTCGCGGTCGCGCAGGGCGGCGTCGGCGGCGGCCGCGTCCGGCACGGCAGTGATCTTGAGGAAGGGCGGCAGGGCCGCGGCCGCCTCGGACGGGCCGGCCACGACGACCGGCAGGTCGCGGGGTTCCAGGTGGGCGGCGGGCGCGGCGAACAGCGGTACCAGCAGCGCCTGGAGCAGGACCACGCCGAGGCCGACCAGGGCGGCCATGGCCAGCGGGTGGGGCCGGGGGCGTCGGGCCATCACGGACTCCTTAAAGCGAACGCTCGTTTTTTATAGGGTGCGCGGGCACCCGCGGCGGTGTCAAGAAGCGAACGTTCGTTTTAGGATGGGACGCGTGCCGCGCGTCTCCGAGAGCCACCGCGCCGCCCGGCGGGAGCAAATCCTGGCCGCCGGGCGCCGCTGCTTCACCCGCAACGGGTTCCACGCCACCTCCATGCAGGACGTGATCGCCGAGGCGGGGTTGTCGATCGGGGCGGTGTACCGGTATTTCGGGAGCAAGCAGGAACTCGTCACGGCGATCGCCGAGGACGTGATCGGCGGCGCGGACGGGGTGCTCGCCGGGCTGGCGCGCGAACATCCGGACACCGGGCTGGCCGAGGTGCTGGAGCACGCGCTGGAATTCGTCGACGCGGAGAGCGGGCCGGACGGCGCGCTGCGGGTGGCCGTCCAGGTGTGGGCCGAGGCGATGCGGGACGAGTCCCTGGCCGCGTTCGTGAAGGACGTCTACAGCCGGTTCCGCGGGCACTTCGTCGGCTTCGCGCGGCGGGCCGTGGCCAGCGGCGAGTTGCCACCGGACGCCGACCCCGAGGCGGTCGCCTCGGTGCTGTTCGGCCTGCTGCCGGGGTACGCCTTGCAGCGCATCCTGACCGGCGGGCCGGACCGGGCGACGTTCCTGGCCGGGGTGCGCTCGCTGATCGGTTTGCAGCTCCGGTAACGGGAGGTTCGACCATCGTCCGCATGAACATCGGCGAGCTGGCGCGGCGGACCGGGCTGTCGGTCAAGACGGTCCGGTACTACTCCGATCTCGGGTTGGTGCCCGAGGCGGGCCGCACGCACGCGGGGCACCGGCGGTACGACGCCGGGGCCACGCTGCGCCTGGACTTCGTCCGCGGCCTGCGCGAGCTGGGGCTGGACCTGGCGACGATCCGCCGCGTGCTGGACCGGGAGGCGGACCTGCGCCGCGTCGCCGCCCGGCACGCGGACGCGATCGACGCCCAGATCCGGGTGCTGCGCGTGCAGCGGGCGGTCCTGCGCGCCCTGTCCCGCCGGGACCCCACACCGGACGAGGTGGAACGCATGAACCGCATCGCACAGGCGACGGCCGACGAGCGCCGCCGCATCATCACCGAGTTTCTCGACGGCATCTTCGCCGGCATCCCGGTCGACCCGCAGTTCGAGGCCATGCAGCGCTCGGCCGTCGAAGGGCTGCCCGAGGAGCCGACCGGGGCGCAGATCGACGCCTGGATCGAACTGGCCGACCTGGTCCAGGACCAGGGCTTCCGGGAGCTGCTGCGCCGGATGGGCCGGGAATCCTTCGGCCCGCCGGAAGCACCGAAGAGGCCGGCGGCCAACCAGGAGACCGACCGGCTGGTCACCGAGCGGGTCGGCCCGGCGGTGGCCGCCGGGATTGACCCGGCCGGCCCGGCGGCGGGCGCGATCCTGGATGACCTGCTGCCGGCGATGGCGGCCGCCGGCGGCGCGCAGGACGGCCCCGGGTACCGCCGCGAGATGCTGGCCGGCCTGGAACTGGGCGCCGACCCGCGCCCAGAGCGGTACTGGCAGCTCCTGGCGGTGCTCAAGGGCTGGCCGCAGTGGCCGGCCAAGACGGTCAACTACGCCTGGCTACGCGACGCGCTGCGCTCCCGGGTCTAGGCTCCCGCGGCCAGCACCCAGACCTGGAAGGTCGGCCCGTCACCGGGCAGCGGCGTCCCCGGCACCAGGTCGGGGACGCCGCCGTAGACGTTGGTGCCGGCGCCGGTACCCAGGTCCACGGGTGTGCCCGGGGCGCGGCGGGCGAGCACGAGCACCGCCTCGTCCCGGGGGGCGCGGACGAACGCGATCGCGTCGTCGTCGGCGTGCAGCCAGCGCAGGCCGGGGTGGCGCAGCGCGGGCAGCCGCCGGCGCAACGCGATCAGCTTCCGGTAGTGGTTCAGCGTGGTCCCGTCCCACTCACCCGGGCGGCGCCACGGCATCGGCGTGCGCGAGCCTTCGCCGTTCACGCCGGTCAGGCCCAGCTCGTCGCCGGCGAACACCATCGGGGTGCCGGGGAGCGTGAACAGCAGGCCCGCGGCGACCCCGGCGCGGGCGCGGTATGGGTGCTGTTCGGTGCGCCACGAGGGGGACGCGTTGCCGGCAACGTTAGCAAGATGTTGCAGTATTTGGAATTGCTTGCAGGAATCCGTGCAAGTCTTTACCGGTCCGATACAGTGCCGAGAATGCGCGCGCGACTCTCGGACATCGCCCAGCAGGCCCAGGTGAGCGAGGCGACAGTGTCCCGCGTCCTCAACGACCGGCCCGGCGTCTCCGCCGACACCCGGCAGGCCGTGCTGACCGCCCTGGACGTGCTCGGCTACGAGCGCCCGGCCCGGCTGCGCAAGCGCAGCGCCGGCCTGGTCGGCCTGATCACCCCCGAGCTGGAGAACCCGATCTTCCCGGCGTTCGCCCAGGTGATCGAGTCGGCGCTGGCCCAGGAGGGCTTCACCCCGGTGCTGTGCACCCAGACGCCCGGCGGGGTGCCCGAGGACGAGTACGTGGAGATGCTGCTGGACCGCCAGGTCGCGGGCATCCTCTTCGTCTCCGGCCTGCACGCGGACACCACCGCCGACCCCGCCCGGTACCACCGGCTGATCGGCCGGCCGCTGCCGATCGTGCTGCTGAACGGCTACGTCCCCGGGGTGGACGCGCCGTTCTTCTCGTGCGACGACCAGAGCGCCGGCGAACTGGCCGTCGGCCACCTGGTGGCGCTCGGCCACCGCCGGATCGGCCTGGTCACCGGGCCGGAGCGGTACACGCCCGTGCAGCGGAAGATCGCCGGGTACCGCGCCGCGATGGCCCGCCTGCTGGGCACCGCGACCGCCGAGTTCGCCGACCTGGAGTCGCTGTCGCTGTTCGGTGTGGAGGGTGGGCAGGCGGCCGCCGCCCGGCTGCTCGACCGCGGCGCCACCGGCCTGGTCTGCGGCTCCGACCTGATGGCGCTGGGCGCGATCCGGGCCGCCCGGCAGCGCGGGCTCTCGGTGCCCGGGGACGTCTCGGTGGTCGGCTTCGACGACTCGCCGCTGATCGCGTTCACCGACCCGCCCCTCACGACCCTGCGGCAGCCGGTGATCCCGATGGCGGTGGCCGCCGTGCGGGCCCTGGTCGACGAGATCAACGGGCACCCGGCGCCGCGCAGCGAGTATCTGTTCCGGCCCGAGCTCGTCGTGCGGGGCTCGACCGGCACCGTGCACGGCGGCCCCGCGGTCGGCTCCCCCGGCGGCTCCGCGAACAGCTCCGCGCCCGCCTGGAACATGATCTCCGCCACGGCGCCGCCCGTCTCCGCCTGAGCACCCGCGTCGGCACGGACCGTAGCTGCTTGACTCTTGCAGTTCTTGCAGCAATGCTGCAAGGCCGTAGCCGACGAAGGGCCAGATCCGTATGACAGACAGCCTGTGGTGGCGCTCCGCCGCCGTCTACCAGGTCTACGTGCGCAGCTTCGCCGACTGCGACGGGGACGGGATCGGCGACCTGGCCGGCATCCGCAGCCGCCTGCCGTACCTGCGCGACCTCGGCGTCGACGCGCTGTGGCTGACCCCGTTCTACGCCTCGCCGATGGTCGACGGCGGGTACGACGTGGCGGACTACCGCCGCGTCGACCCGGCCTTCGGGGACCTCGACGACTTCGACGCGATGATCGCCGACGCGCACGCCGCCGGCCTGCGGATCATCGTGGACGTCGTGCCCAACCACACCTCCAGCGCCCACCCGTGGTTCCTCGCGGCGCTCGCCGCGGCGCCCGGCAGCACGGAGCGGGAGCGGTACCTCTTCCGGGACGGGCGCGGCCCGGACGGCGCCGAACCGCCGAACGACTGGCAGTCGATCTTCGGCGGCCCGGCCTGGACCCGGGTCGAGGACGGCCAGTGGTACCTGCACCTGTTCGACCCCGCGCAGCCCGACCTGAACTGGCGCAACCCCGAGGTGCGCGCCGAGTTCGAGGACGTCCTCCGGTTCTGGCTGGACCGCGGCGTCGACGGTTTCCGGATCGACGTGGCACACGGGATGATCAAGGCCGAGGGCCTGCCCGACGTGGGTCCGGTCCCGGGCGGCCGGCAGATCGGCCTGCTCGGCAAGGCCCGGCTCCCCTACTTCGACCAGGACGAGGTGCACGAGATCTACCGGGCCTGGCGGCCCATCCTCGACTCGTACCCCGGCGACCGGATGGCCGTGGCCGAGGCGTGGGCCGAGACGCCCCAGCGCCTGGCCCGCTACATCGGCCCCGACGAGTTGCACCAGGCGTTCAACTTCGACTTCCTGGACGCCACCTTCACCGCGGACTCGTTCCGCAAGGTCATCGACGGGTCGCTGGCCGAGGCGGACCTGGTCGGGGCGCCCACCACGTGGGTGCTGTCCAACCACGACAAGCCCCGGCACGTCACCCGGTACGGCGACGGCCCCGCCGGCCTGCACCGGGCCCGCGCCGCCGCCCTGCTCATGCTGGCCCTGCCCGGCTCCGCGTACCTGTACCAGGGCGAGGAACTGGGCCTGCCCGAGGTCCTCGACCTGCCCGACGAGTGCCGCCAGGACCCGGCGTTCCCGCGCACCGGCGAGAGCCGGGACGGCTGCCGGGTACCCGTGCCGTGGAGCGGCACCGCCCCGCCGTTCGGCTTCGGCCCCGAGGGCGGCGCACCGGCCTGGCTGCCCGCGCCGGCGACCTGGCGCGAGTACACCGTCGAGGCGCAGACCGGCGACCCGGGCTCCACCCTCGAGCTGTACCGAGCGGCCCTGCGCGTCCGACGCGACCAGCCCGCCCTGCGCGACGGGACCCTCCGCTGGCTGGAGGCGGAGCCCGATGTGCTGGCCTTCGTCCGGGAAGGGGATGATGGATCCGCGATCGCCTGCGTCGTGAATCTCTCCGGCGCCCCGGTGACCGTTCCCGTGGCCGGCCGCCCCCTCGTCGCCAGCGCGCCGCTCGACGCAAGTGGATCAGTGACGCACGCCACACCGGCCGTTCTGGCGCCGGAGACGGCCGTTTGGCTGGAACTATCCAGTGTTGGGTAACACAACCGTCAAGACCGAGTAACAGTTTCGTCGTTACCCGTGGTTAAGTTATACGGCGTGGCCGAGGAGCGGGCGTGGCGCCTCGGCCCGGCCCCTTGTGGTGGGGGGTGTGCCCCGCGGGCAGCGGGGACGCGTAGGTGCCCCCGGACCTTCGGGTCCGGGGGCATCACCGTTTTCGGTGGCCGACCCGCTCAGCGCTGGCCGAGCAGGCCGACCCGCTCAGCGCTAGACGAGTAGTTCCGAACCCGGTCAGTGGCCGTAGGCGATCAGGGATCAGGTGACGGGGCTGTGGTCTTGTTGGTTGCCAGATCGCGGCGGTCATGGCCAGGAGGCATTGGGCGACTCGTACGGCGACGCCGGCGATGGTGAGTGCGCCGTGTTGTTCCAGGTCGAGTTGGCATTTGAGGGTGTCGTCGACCGACTCGATGAGCTGGCGGACCTTCTTGAGCGTCAGTTCGCCGTAGCGAGCCTTCTCCCGTTTACGTGATGGGTGGAGCAGTTCGATGCCCTGCTTGGCCAGTTGCCGCTCAAAAGATTTGGAGGCGAAGCCTCTGTCTGAGGGCCAGGTCCTGGATCGTCTTCTTGATCAACGGCAGGGCGGCACGTAGTCGTTTGTTGTAGCCCGGCCGCTGGTGCAGGTAGGGGAACAGTCCGTGCAGGTGAATGCGGCGTAGCGGATCCAGCGTGCCACTGAGCGGGCGCGGAGCAGGACTTCTGCCACGGCCAGGCAGACAAGTTCGGAGTCGGTCAGCCGGGGTGGCCTGCCCCGCCACCGGGCGTGCGGATGGCGCGCTCGATCTTCACGTAGAGTGCGGCCAAGAGGCGTCCGAATCTTGCGTCACAACACGATCTTGAACGCCCTCTCTTCGTGCCCAGACATCGACCCCTGACATCGGAGCTACTCGTCTAGTCGAATGGGACAACGGTGGTTCGGCTGGGACAGGTGACGCTTTCCGTGCCCGTGGGACCCCGGGCGGTGTCTGGAGAGTCGCGATAACGACAAAATCCCGGTAGCGAGGGGAGGTGAGGGACGGACACCGATATTCTCCGGTACTGTCCGACGCACAGTCCGGAGATGCATATCGATGTTCCGAACGGTGAGTACCACGAACGCAGCCATCGGGTGTTACGCCGGAACCGAGGTCATCGCGCCGACCCGATGGAACGGAGGTACGACGAGCGAGTCTATCTCGGCCCCGTACTGCACCCAGTCAGAGTTCGCGGGCAAGCGGATGGCGACCGAGGCGGGTCAGGAGTGGACCAAGCGGAGCGCCAGGGCCCAGACCTTTGCCGCCGGAGCCAACGTCGGGCCGATCAATGTTAGCGCCACCAGCGGCTACTCATCTAACGTCGACATTTACTGGAAGTTCAGTCGTGCCAGCCAACTGTGCGGCAACACTGACATGCCCCTGTACGCCAAACTTGTGTACTCGAACATCTAGCGGATTCTGGATGAACACTTTGCTGAGACGGTTGGCTGGCAGTCGCCGAGCCTGGTTGCTTAGCGGTCTGATCCTGGTACTGCTGGCCGGGGTCGCATGGTGGTTCGGCCGTCCGGTGCCCCGGACCGGAGGTCCGCTCAGCATGGGTGACATCACCTACAGCTCAATGGTGTGCGCTTCTGGCACGTCCTGCACCAGCGCCGACGCCATGCTGAGAAATGACGGCGACGCGGACATCGTGGTTCGGTCGATCGAATTGCTCGGTGTCTCCAATGCAGCCGTAGGCGTCGGCCAACCGCAGCTCTACGTGCCCATCCCGGAATTAGTCGGTTCTACCAAAACCGGCTACCCACCGCCAGTTGCGCTTGCCGCCAATCTTCTTCCGGTCAAGGGGACGCGTATGCCCTCGAAACCGGGGCACCGTGGCCGGGATTTGCAAATCCTGATACCGATCCGGCCCACCGTGGCCGGACAGTACTGGTGGCACGGATACCGGGTTCGCTACAGCTCCAGCGGCATCGAGTACGTCGTAACCCAACCGAGCTGGGTTACCGTCTGCGTCGACCAGGTTGGCGTGAACGAGGGCACCTGCACTGCGCAACGCCCCGACGACGAATCGTAGAAAACGAGGGCTCCGGAGCACGCCCGGGCCCTCGTGCGGGTCGTCCTCCGGGTGGTCGCCCGACTGCTGCACGCCCAGCGGCACGAGCGGGTCATCTCCATCTCACACCAAGCACACCCTTGAACCGCGGCGCTAACAGAGCAGGCAGGCCGTTCAGTGCTGGCTGAGTAGGCGGTTGGAGATGCGTGCGAAGCCCGCCCGGATCTCCTCGGGGTCGGGCGGTTCGGTCGGCGCCATCCGCGCCGCGGCCGCGTCCCCGAACTCCTCCTCGTCGTCCTCCAGGTCGTCCGGCCCGGCCGCGTCGCTGACGTCGTCGCCGATCTCGTCCTCCTCGGCCGCCGCCTCGGCCTCCGCCTGCTGGGCCGCCGCGATCTCCCCCCGAATGTCGTCCACCGTCGTGTGCGGCAGCAGCGGCTCCACCACCGCCATCAGGTCCTCGTCCGCCACCACCGAACCGGCCAGCGCCAGCGCGTGCGGTCGCTCGTAGGGCCCGCACACCACGGGCTCCCACTCCTCCTCGTCCGACAGCGGCCCGAACGTGATGATCCACGGCATCGTCCCCAGCGGCGACTCGGCCGCGAGGTCCAAGGTCACTAAAGCCCCCACGGGCTCAATCATCGCGGCCCCGCCCGGACAGCGCGGGCTAATGCCGCTTTCCACCCGTTCAGGCCCGGCCGGTGGCCGTCAGGAGGGCTTGGGCTTGCGGCGGAGGCGGAGGGAGCGCACGTCGCCGACCCGGCCGTGCCGGCTGGTGGCGGCCAGGGCGGTGCCGAACAGCAGGAGCTGGCTGAACAGGTACAGGTAGAGCAGGATGCCGACCGCGCCGGTCACCACCGTGTACGCGGGGTTCCGCTCGGTGCGGATCACGTAGTAGCGGCCGAACGTGTTCAGGACGGTGATGCCCAGGGCGACCGTGATCACCGGCGTGAGCAGCCGGCGGGGTGGCATCACGAGGCGCGGGACGGCGGTCATCAGGGACAGCGCGACGATCATGTTGACCACGATGGTGAGGATCGTGCTGAGCGCCATCAGGGTGGTGCCGACCGGTCCGGTGGTGCCGAAGACCCAGGCCAGAAAGGATTCCAGGGCGTCGACCGCGACCACCGAGATGAACAGCAGCAGCAGCACGAACACCAGGACGCCCAGGTCCACGAAGCGGCGGATGATCGGGTGACCGGGCCCCGGGTCGAGCTGGTGGATCAGGCGCTGGGAGGAGCGGAGCGACTCGATCCAGCCGATGCCGGTGAGCACGAGCGCGAGCAGGCCGACCAGGCCGATGGCGCCGCGGCTGCTCTGGATCTGGGCGGGGTCGAGGAAGGGCAGGTTCTGGCGCAGGAAGTGATCGACGGCGGCGAACAGGTTCAGGTTGAACTCGAGGAGGAAGCCGAGCCCGGCGTAGGCGAGCAGGCCGATGGCGAAGACCGCGAAGAAGCCGTAGTAGGCGATGGCGGCGGCCAGCCGGCCCCCACCGGCGTCCTGGTAGCGCACCCCGGCGAGCCAGATGTGGTCGAAGCCCTTCCAGCGCCGGCGGGTCGCGTAGAGGCCGTCCTCCACGCCGGTCACGATCCGCCCGAGCGGGTTCACGGGCTCAGCCGGCGAGCTTGAAGTCCCGGCGGGGCTGCCAGCGCCCGTCGCCGCCGTGCAGGAACAGCGTGAAGCCGTCGACCCGGAACCGGGCCGAGAAGTCGGCCAGTTCGTCGAAGACGGCGTCCAGGGCGGCGGGGGGAACGTCCTGGGCCACGGTCACGTGGGGGTGGTAGGGGAAGCGGGCCTCGCGGCGCAGTTCGGGGGCGGCGCCGATGGCGGCGGCGAGCAGTTCGCACTCGCTGATGCCGGCGGCGACCGCGACGAAGACCACCTCGGTGACCGGCCTGAAGGTGCCGGTCCCGCGCAGGTGCAGCACGTACGGCGGGAACAGGGCGGCCACCTGGAGCAGATGCTGCTCGATCCGGGACAGGTCCTCCGGGTCCACCTCGGTGGGGCCGAGCAGGGTGAGGTGCGCGGGCACGTAGGCGGCCTGGGGGTCGCCGGCCCGGGCGCGCTGCTCGTTGAGCAGTGCGCCCCACGGCTCGGGTACGTCGATGGCCACCCCGATCCGGGTCGGGGTGCCGGGTGCCGGCACGCCTCAGCCCCGGGGCGGCGACAGGAAGCCGACCCGCTCGTAGACGGTCCGCAGGGTGGCGGCGGCGATCACGCGCGCCTTCTCCGCGCCGATCGCGAGCAGCTTGTCGAGCTGGGCCGGGTCGTCCAGGTACCCGCGGGTGCGCTCCTGGATCGGGCGGACGACATCGGCGACCACCTCGGCGAGCGCCTTCTTCAGGTCGCCGTACCCCTTGCCCTCGTACGCGGCGACCAGCTCGTCGATGCTGCGACCGGAGAGGGCCGAGTAGATCGTGAGCAGGTTGCTGACGCCGGCCTTGTGCTCCGGGTCGAAGATGATCTCGCGCCCGGTGTCGGTGACCGCGGAGCGGATCTTCTTCGCCGACCGGGCCGGGTCGTCCAGCAGCTCGATGATGCCGGCCGGTGAGGACGCCGACTTGGACATCTTCGCGGTCGGGTCCTGGAGGTCGGTGATCTTCGCGGTCTCCCGGACGATGTACGGGGCCGGCATGGTGAACGTCTGGCCGAACTGGCCGTTGAACCGCTGCGCCAGATCCCGGGTCAGCTCCAGGTGCTGGCGCTGGTCCTCGCCCACCGGCACCGCGTCCGCCTGGTACAGCAGGATGTCCGCCGCCTGGAGAATCGGGTAGGTGAACAGGCCGACCGAGGCCCGTTCGGTGCCGCCCCTGGTGCTCTTGTCCTTGAACTGGGTCATCCGGCTGGCCTCACCGAAGCCGGTGATGCAGCCCAGCACCCAGGCCAGCTGCGCGTGCTCCGCCACCTGCGACTGGACGAACAGGGTGCACCGCTCCGGGTCCAGCCCGACGGCGAGCAGCTGGGCGGCGCTGATCCGGCTCCGCTGGCGCAGCTGCGCGGGGTCGTGCCCGGCGGTGATCGCGTGCAGGTCGACCACGCAGTAGATGGTGTCGTGGGTGTCCTGCAACGCCACCCAGTTGCGCACCGCCCCGAGGTAATTGCCGAGATGGAACGAGGCACCGGTCGGCTGGATGCCGGAGAACACTCGGGGGCGGCCGGCCGGCGCGGTGCCGTCCTGCGTGGCGTCGGACATGCCGGCCATTCTGACAGCTACCTCCCGGCCGCGCCGAACAGACCCTGCGCAATGGAACCCGTGCCGGTGGTGGTGACTCATAGGGTGGGACGGAGCGAGCCAGGTGGGCGGTGAGAGATGCGGGACGGCGCGCTGGGCGAGCTGTACTCGGCCTGCTACCGCCGGCTGGTGACCCAGGTGTACGCGTTCACCACCGACCTCACCGAGGCGCAGGACGCGGTCCAGGAGGCGTTCGCCCGCGCCGTGGCGCGACCGGGCGCCCTGGCCGACGTGGCGAACCCGGAGGCGTGGCTGCGGACCGTGGCGCTGAACGTGGTCCGGCGGCGCTGGCGGCGCCGCCGGCTGCTGGACACGATCCTGCTGCGGGACCGCCCGGTGGCCCGCGTGGTGGAGCCGCCGCCCGGCCCGGAGCGCGCCGACGTGCGGGACGCGCTGGCCGCCATCCCGGGGCCGTTCCGCGAGGTGGTGGTCCTGCACTACTTCGCGGACCTCCCGGTGGACGAGATCGCCGCGCTGCTGGGTGTGCCGCCCGGCACCGTCAAGTCCCGCCTGTCCCGCGCCCGCACCGCCCTCGCCGCCCACCTGGGCGACTACCCGGAGCCGACCGGCCCGGCGAGGACCGCGAAGGAGGCCAGCCGTGGCTGACACGGACCTGGACGAGCGGCTGGCCCGGGGCCGGGCCGCGCTGCTGGACGCGATCGAGCAGCCGCCGCTGGAGCGGGTCCGGAGCCGGGGCCGGGCGCTGCGCCGGCGGCGCCGGACGGCGATGGCGGGGGCGGCTGCCGCCGTGGTCGCGCTCGGCGTACTCACCGCGCAGCCGTGGGGCGGTCCGGCGCCGGGACGCCCGGGCGAAACGCCGCCGGCCGTCCCGCACGTCACCGTGTACAGCGGCTCCGGCGTCACGGTGAGCGGCCTGGAGATCCCGGTGGCCCAGGTGCCGGACCTGCCGGGCACCGCGGTCGACGCGCAGTTCCCGGACGCCGACCACGGCTTCGTGCTCACCGGGTGCGGCTGCCGGGACGGCTTCGCCCGCACCGGCGACGGCGGCCGCACCTGGACCCGGTACCGGCTGCCGGCCACCGATCTCACCCAGGTGGTCGCCTTCGACGACCGGAACCTGCTGGTCACCGGGGGCCAGCGGGATTACGGCAGCGCCGACGGCGGCGCGACCTGGCACCCCGCCGAGCGGCTGCACGACCGGTTGCTCAACGGCGCCGGCGAGGGCGAGGTGCTGCGCCTGACCCCGGCACGGGACCGGATCGCGGTCTGGGGGCGGGCTGGCGTGCTGGGATCGCTGGCGCACCAGCCGGAGGGGATGACCGTCATCTGGGTGGCCCCCGTCGCGACCGCTACCGGCGCCTGGTGGGTCGGCGGGCGCACCGCCGCCGGCCGCCCGGCCGTGGCGGTGACCACGGACCGGGGCCGGACCTGGACGACCACGCCACTCAGCGGCGGCGGCGCGACCACGGTCCAGGTCAGCACGCTCGGGTCGCACGTGTACGCGGCGGTGCTGAACGGGCAGCGTCAGCTCCTGGCCGTCTACCACTCGGCGGACGGCGGCCGCAGGTTCACCCGCACGGGCCCGACCGGGGCCGCACCGCGGCTGGCCGGCGAACTGGTGCCGCTGCTGGACGGGCGCCTGCTGCTCACCACGACCGGGCACGAGTGGTGGGTCAGCGGCGACGACGGGGTCACCTTCGCCCGCACCGGCGGCGACCTACCCAGCGTCGGCCGGCTCGCCCGCACCGGGGCCGGCTACCTGGCGTACGAGCTGTTCAGCGGGGACGCGGGCTGGCTCGCCGCGTCCACCGACGGCACCGCCTGGCGCAAGCTCCAGATCCGCTGACCGGGCCGCCCTCGACGGCTGGGCGGGCACGGCGACGGTCACCGACGGGTGCAGGGCCACCCGGGCGATGCGCCGACCGTCCAGTTCGAGCACCCGCAGCACCCAGCCCATCGGCTCGCCGCCCGGCACCGGTACCTCGTCGCCGGCGACCGGCAGCCGGCCGAGCGCGGCCATCACGAAGCCGCCGACCGTCTCATAGGGACCGTCCGGCAGGGAGAGTCCGGTCTGCTCGGCGAAGTCGGTGCGGTTGAGCCGACCGTCCAGTTCGGCCGGATGGGACGGCCCGGGCGGCGGCTCCGGCGGGCGGGCCCCGTCGCGCACCTCGCCGACCAGCTCCTCGACCAGGTCCTCCAGCGTCACGATGCCGGCGGTGCCGCCGTACTCGTCCACCACCAGGGCCAGGTGCTGCCCCTCGCGGCGCATCTCGGAGAGCGCGGCGAGCACCCGCTTGCTCCCCGGCAGCCGCTTGATCTCGCGAGTCACGTCGGCGACCGTGGTGCGCCGGTCGTTGGGCGGGCGGTGCAGCAGGTCCCGCAGCCAGACCAGCCCGATCACGTCGTCCGTGGTGCCGTCGACCACCGGGAAACGGGTGTGCCAGTGCGCCCGGGCCAGGTCGGCGGCGTGCTCCAGGCTCAGCCCGGCGGCCAGGAACGTCACGTCCGGCCGGGGCACCATCACCTCGCGGATCAGCCGGCTGCCGGCCGCCAGCACCTCGGCGATGATCCGGCGCTCGTCCCGGTCCAGCACGGTGTTGGCGGCGACCAGGTCGCGCAGGTCCGCCTCGCTGATCCGCTCCCGGCCGGCGGCCGGGCCCGCGCGCAGCAGCGCGCTGGTCGCGTCGGCGACGCGGACCACGACCCGGGCCAGGGCGCGCGCGACGGGACCCGGCCGCCCGCGACGGGCGGGCGGCTGCGGCGGGCGGCGCTTCCACCTCCCCGGCGGGGTGCTCCGCCGGGGCCCGGCGGCGCCGGGATCCTGCATGCAGAGAATGGTAAACAGGCCGGGCGCGTAGCCTGGCCGCAACCGAAGCCGAGGAGGCCCTGAGTGAAACTGCTCGTCACCGGTGGCGCCGGTTACGTCGGCAGCGTCGTGACCCGCCTGCTGCTGGACGCCGGCCACCAGGTCGTGGTGCTGGACAACCTGGTCACGGGGCACGAGCGGGCGGTGCCGCAGGGCGCCACGCTGGTCCGGGCGCCGGTCCAGGAGGCGGCCACCGTGCTCACCCCGGACGCGGGCTTCGACGGCGTGGTGCACTTCGCCGGGCTGATCGCGGCCGGCGAGTCGATGGTCCGGCCGGAGGTGTACTGGCACGAGAACATGACCGCCTCGCTGGCCCTGCTGGACGCGATGCGCGCCGCGGGCGTGCGCCGGCTGGTGTTCTCCTCCAGCGCGGCGGTGTACGGCGACCCGGTCGAGGTGCCCATCCCCGAGACGGCCGCCACCGCGCCCACCAGCACCTACGGCGCCACCAAGCTGGCCTTCGACTACGCGATCCGCTCCGAGACGGTGGCGCACAAGCTCGCCGCCGTGTCGCTGCGGTACTTCAATGTGGCCGGTGCGCTGATCCGGCCGGACGTGCGGATCGGTGAGCGGCACGACCCGGAGACGCACCTGATCCCGATCGCCCTCCAGGTGGCCGCCGGCAAGCGGGCCAGGCTCCAGTTGTTCGGGGACGACTACCCCACCTCGGACGGCACCTGCGTGCGGGACTACATCCACGTCGCCGACCTGGCCGACGCGCACCTGCGGGCGCTGGACGCCGCCACCCCCGGCGACCACCGCATCTACAACCTGGGCAGCGGCTCCGGCTTCACCAACAAGCAGGTGGTCGACGTGGTCCGGGAGGTCACCGGCCACCCGGTACCGGTGGAGCTGGCGCCCCGGCGCCCCGGCGACCCGGCGGCGCTGGTCGCCTCGTCCGCGAAGGCCGAGGCCGAGTTGGGCTGGGTGCGCAACCGGCCGACGCTGCGGGACATGGTCGAGGATGCCTGGACCTTCATGCGGGACGAGACCGTCATGCGAGAAGAGCCGGCATGACCGGCGTCGCGGAGCGGGCGGCCGCGGCGTTCGCCGAGCGGTACGGCGAGCCGCCGGCCGGCGTGTGGGCGGCGCCGGGGCGGGTCAACCTGATCGGCGAGCACACCGACTACAACAACGGCTTCGTGCTGCCGTTCGCGCTGCCCGCCCGGACGGCGGTGGCGGCGGGGCGGGCGGGCGAGGGCTGGGCCGCGTGGTCGGAGCACGCCGGCGGCGAGCCCGTCCGGTTCGGCGTCGATGACCTGACCCCCGGCGCGGTCCAGGAGTGGGCGGCGTACGTGGCGGGCGTGGTGTGGTCGCTGCGAAAGAACGGGCACCGCCCGCCCGGCGCCCGGCTCGCGATCGCCTCGGACGTGCCGACCGGCGCCGGGCTGTCCTCCTCCGCCGCGCTGGAATGCGCGGTGCTCACCGCCCTCAACGACCTCGGTGACCTCGGCATCCCCGAGGCGGCCCGGCCGGCGCTGGCGCAGCGGGCGGAGAACGACTACGTCGGCGTGCCCTGCGGGATCATGGACCAGACCGCGTCGGTGCGCTGCCGCTCCGGGCACGCCCTGCTGATCGACTGCGGGCGGGACGAGGTCGAGCAGGTCCCGTTCGACCCGGCGGCCGAGGGGTTGGCGATGCTGGTCATCGACAGCCGGGCACCGCACCAGTTGGTCAGCGGGGAGTACGCGACGCGCCGGAAGGCGTGCGAGGCGGGCGCCGCCGCGCTGGGGCTGCCCAGCCTGCGGGAGGTCGGCGACCTCGACGCCGCCCTGGCCCGCCTGGACGACGAGGTGATCCGGCGCCGGGTCCGGCACGTGGTGACCGAGAACCAGCGGGTCCTGGCCGCGGTGGCCGCCCTGCGCGCCGGCCGGATCCGGGCGATCGGCCCGCTGCTGACCGCGTCGCACGCCTCGATGCGGGAGGACTTCGAGATCACCGTGCCGGAGGTCGACACGGCGGTGGAGACGGCGCTGGTGGCCGGGGCGCACGGGGCCCGGATGACCGGCGGCGGCTTCGGGGGCTGCGTGATCGCCCTGGTGGAATCGGGTGCCGCCGGGGCGGTCGGGGAGGCGGTCCGGGAGGAGTTCGCCCGCCGCGGTTTCCGCCCGCCCGCCCCGTTCGTCACCGTTCCGGGCGCCGGAGCAGAACGAATCGGTTGAATCACCGTTTATGGTGACCGATCCTTGGTATCGGTCAGTCGTGGAAGCGCACAGTACCGGCGGGCGACCCCTGCGGGTCGCCCTCGTCGCCCCGCCCTACTTTGACGTGCCCCCGGCCGGGTACGGCGGCGTCGAGGCGGTGGTGGCGGACCTGGCCGATGCTCTCGTCGAACGGGGCCACCACGTCACGCTGCTGGGAGCCGGCCGCAGCGGTACCCGCGCCGAGTTCGTGCGCCTGTGGGACCGCCCGGTGGCCGACCGGATCGGTGAGGCGTTCCCGGAACTGGCGCACGCCGCGATCGCCCGCGCGGCGATCCACCGCCTCGACCGCTCGCACCGGTTCGACGTGGTGCACGACCACACGCTCGCCGGCCCGCTGAACGCGGCCTCCTACAGCGCCGCCGGGCTGCCCACGGTGGTCACCGTGCACTGCTCGGTCAACGACGACCTGCGCCGGATGTACGGCTCGCTCGGCAGCGACGTGGGGCTCATCGCGATCAGCGAGCGGCAGCGCGCCCTGGCCCCCGAACTGAACTGGGTGTCCACCGTCTACAACGGACTACGGGTCGGCGGCTGGCCGTACCGCAGCCGCAAGGGCGACTTCGCCCTGTTCCTCGGCCGGTTCCACCCGCAGAAGGCGCCGCACCTGGCCATCGAGGCGGCGCACGCGGCGCAGATCCCGCTGGTGCTGGCCGGCAAGTGCTCCGAGCCGGTCGAGCGCACCTACTACGCCCGCGAGGTGGCGCCCCGGCTCGGCCCGGACGACCGGGTGTACGGGGTCGCCGACGCCGCCGCCAAGCGCATCCTGCTCTCCCAGGCGCGCTGCCTGCTGTTCCCGATCGTCTGGGAGGAGCCGTTCGGGATGGTGATGATCGAGGCCATGGCCTGCGGCACCCCGGTCGTGGCGCTGCGCGGCGGCGCCGTCCCCGAGGTCGTCGTGCCCGGCGTGACCGGGCTGATCTGCGAGGACCCCGCGCAGTTGCCGGCGGCCCTGACCCAGGTGGGCGAACTGGACCCGGCCGCCTGCCGCACGCACGTGGCCACCGCGTTCAGCGTGGACCGGCTCGCCGCCGGCTACGTGGCCGCGTACCGGCGGGCGATCGCCGGGCGCACCAGCGAACCCAGCCTCGTGCTGCCGGTCAGCCGGCCTCGAGCACCATACCGGCGCCTACCGTCCGGTTCGTCGACTCGTCGATGACGATGAACCCGCCGGTGCTCCGGTTCCGGCGGTAGCCGTCGGCGAGCAGCGGGACCGTGGTGCGCAGCCGGACCCGGCCGATCTCGTTCAGCCCCAACTCGGTGGCGCCCTCGTCGCGGTGCAGGGTGTTCACGTCCAGCCGGTACTGGAGGCCGCGCACGATCGCCCGGGCGGACCGGGTGGTGTGCTTGATCGCGTACTTGCCGCCGGTGCGCAGCGGCGCCGTCTCGTCCATCCAGCAGATCATCGCCTCGATGTCCTGCGCGGTGGACGGCGCGTTGTTCGGCCGGCAGATCATGTCGCCGCGGGAGACGTCCAGTTCGTCCGCGAGGCGCACGGTCACCGACATCGGCGGGAACGCCTCGGCGACCGGGCCGTCCGCGGTCTCGATCGCGGCGATCCGGGTGGTGAACCCGGACGGCAGCACCATCACCTCGTCGCCCGGCTTCAGCACACCCGAGGCGACCTGCCCCGCGTACCCCCGGAAGTCGGTGACCGTGGTGGACTGCGGCCGGATCACGTACTGCACCGGGAACCGCACGTCGACCAGGTTGCGGTCCGAGGCGATGTGCAGGTGCTCCAGGTGGTGCAGCAGCGAGGGGCCTTCGTACCAGGGCATCTTCTCGGACCGGCTGACGATGTTGTCGCCGAGCAGCGCGGAGACCGGGACGACGGCCAGGTCGGGCGCCTCCAGCTTCGCCGCGAACGAGGTGAACTCGTCCGCGATCCGCTCGAAGACCTCCTGCGAGTAGTCGACCAGGTCCATCTTGTTCACACACAGCACGATGTGCGGGACACGCAGCAGCGAGCAGAGGAACGCGTGCCGGCGGGACTGCTCCACCAGCCCCTTGCGGGCGTCGACCAGGATCAGCGCCAGGTCCGCGGTGGACGCCCCGGTCACCATGTTCCGGGTGTACTGGATGTGCCCGGGCGTGTCCGCGATGATGAACTTCCGCCGCGGGGTGGCGAAGTACCGGTACGCCACGTCGATCGTGATGCCCTGCTCCCGCTCGGCGCGCAGGCCGTCGGTGAGCAGCGCCAGGTTGGTGTACTCGTCGCCGCGCGCCGCGCTGACCGCCTCGACCGCCTCGAGCTGGTCGGTGAACAGCGACTTGGTGTCGTACAGCAGGCGACCGATCAGAGTGGACTTGCCGTCGTCCACACTGCCGGCCGTGGCGAACCGGAGCAGGTCCATCGGGCGGGACTCGGCGGCCCGGCCCTCGGTGAGCGTGGCGGTCATCAGAAGTACCCCTCCCGCTTGCGGTCCTCCATGGCGGCCTCGCTGACCCGGTCGTCGCCCCGGGTGGCACCGCGCTCGGTGATCCGGGTGGCCGCCACCTCCTCGATCACCGTGGCGACCGTGTCGGCGTCCGAGCGTACGGCCGCGGTCTGCGAGGCGTCGCCCACGGTGCGGTACCGGACCCGGGCCGTGAACGGCGTCTCCCCCGGCCGGGTCCGGAAGAACTCGTTGACCGCGTACAGCATGCCGTCCCGCTCGACCACCTCGCGGTCGTGCGCGAAGTAGATCGACGGGAGTTCCAGCCGCTCGCGGGCGATGTAGTGCCAGACGTCCAGCTCGGTCCAGTTCGACAGCGGGAACACCCGGATGGACTCGCCCGGGTGATGCCGGCCGTTGTACAGCGCCCACAGCTCGGGGCGCTGGTTCTTCGGGTCCCACTGGCCGAACTCGTCGCGGAAGCTGAACACCCGCTCCTTGGCCCGCGCCTTCTCCTCGTCCCGGCGGGCGCCGCCGAACAGCGCGTCGAACCGGTACTTCTCGATCGCGGCCAGCAGCACGGGGGTCTGGATGCGGTTGCGGGTGCCGTCCGTCAGCTCCCGGACCAGGCCCGACTCGATCGCCTCCGGCACGCTCGCGACCACCAGTTGCAGCCCCAACTCGGCGACCCGGGCGTCCCGGAAGGCCAGCACCTCCGGGAAGTTGTGCCCGGTGTCGACGTGCATCACCGGGAACGGGACCCGGGCCGGGGCGAACGCCTTCTCGGCGAGCCGGAGCATGACGATCGAGTCCTTGCCGCCGGAGAACAGCAGCACCGGCCGTTCCAGCTCGGCGACCACCTCGCGCATGACGAAGATGCTCTCCGCCTCCAGCGCGTCCAGATGGGAGACGCGGTATGCGGCTGCTGCCTGGCTCATGGTTTCCAGACCTCTCAACTAGATCACGCCAACGACGAGCGCTACGCCACCGTGTGCGCCCGCAGCGCCGCGAGCAGGCGGGGTCCCAGGTCCTTCCGACAGACGATCAGGTCAGGCAGCCGGGGATTCGCCTGATTGTATTTCAGCGTGGCGCCGTCGATCCGGGAAGCGTGTAGGCCCGTGGCCATGGCCACAGCCACCGGCGCGGCCGAGTCCCACTCGTACTGGCCGCCGGCGTGCACGTAGGCATCGACTTCACCGGATATCACTGCGGCGATCTTAGCGCCGGCCGAGCCCATCGGGACCAGCTCGGCGCCCACCTCGTCGGCCAGGCCCGCCAGGAACGCGGGCGGCCGGCTGCGGCTCGCGGCCAGCCGGATCGGCCCGCCGGCGGCGGACGTCGCGCTCATCGGCGGGTACGGCGGCGGCGGGTCCGAGCCGAGCACCCGGTGCTGGGCGGGCAGGGCGACGGCGCCCGTGGCCAGCCCGTGGCCGGCCCCGGACCCGCGGGACCACAGCGCCACGTGCACCGCCCAGTCGGACCGGCCCGGCTCGCTGTACTCGCTGGTGCCGTCCAGCGGGTCGACGATCCACACCCGGTCGGCGGTGACCCGGGACGGCCCGTCGTCGCGCACCGCGGCCCGGGCGTCCGCGTCCTCCTCCGACAGCACGGCATCCCCCGGCCGCCACCGGGCCAGTTCGCTGCGCAGCAGGTCGTGGGCGAGCTTGTCGCCGGCCTGCCGGAGCCCGGCCGGGTCGTCGAAGCCCACCTCGGCGCGGGTGGCCAGGAGCAGTTCGCCGGCCCGCTCCGCCAGCCAGCGGGCGAACGCGGCGTCCGACACGGGTGGGTGTGGATCGTGGACCATCAGTACGCTCCCGAGCCTCGCGCGACCGCCGTGAGCGTCCGCAGCAGGATCACCACGTCGAGGGACAGGGACCAGTTCTCGACATACCACAGATCCAACCGGACCGCCTCCTCCCAGGGCAGGTCCGAACGGCCGGAAACCTGCCACAGCCCCGTAAGCCCCGGCTTGACCGCCAGGCGCCGCAGCGCGTCGTCCGGGTAGGCCGCGACCTCGCGCGGCAGCGGAGGGCGGGGACCGACCAGCGACATGTGCCCGAGCACGACGTTGCCCAGCTGCGGCAGCTCGTCCAGAGACAGCCGTCGAAGTATACGGCCGGCGGGGGTGATCCGCGGATCTTGCCGGATCTTGAACAGGACGCCGTCCGACTCGTTCAGGTGCGCCACCTCGCGCCGGCGCTCCTCGGCATCCCCGTACATCGTGCGGAACTTCAGCATGACGAACTCGCGGCCGCCGCGGCCCACCCGGCCCTGCCGGAACAGCACCGGACCGGGCGAGGTGGCGCGCACCAGGGCGGCCAGCGCGAGCAGGACCGGGCAGAGCAGCACCAACATCGCCGAGGCGGCCACCCGGTCCACCAGTTCCTTGACCACCCGGCTGCCGCCGGCCAGCCGGGGATGCTCCACGTGCAGCATCGGCAGCCCGTCCACCGGGCGGATCGTGGTCCGGCCGCCGGCCACGTCGACCAGCGCGCTCGCCACGATCAGATCGGTGTCGTCCCGCTCCAGGTGCCAGGCCAGCCGGCGCAGCCGCACCCCGTCCAGTTCGGGGCAGGACAGCACGATCACCGTGTCCGCCCCGGCTGCCGCGACCGCCTCCGCCACGTCGTCGAACGTCCCGTACACCGGGACGCCGGCCACGCCGTCGTGCACCGGCGGCAGGCAGGCGCCCACCACCTCCAGCCCGTGGTACCGCTCGCGGCGCAGTTGCCGGGTCAGGTGCAGGACGGCCAGTTCGTGCCCGACCACGATCACCCGGCGCAGGCACTCGCCCCGGCGGCGCGCCCGGTGCAGCCGCTTGCGCAGCGCGAACCGGACCAGCACCCCGGTCGCCGTGGCGGTGGGCAGCGCCAGCACCACGTACGAGCGGGCCAGCGGCAACTCCAGCGCGTACGCCACGATCGCCGCCGCCGCGATCAGCCCCAGCCCGGCCCGGATCACCCGGGCGTACTCCTCCGAGCCGACGAACAGGTACCGGCGCTCGTAGGCGCGGTTCAGCGCCAGCGCGCCGGTGAACACCAGCGGCAGCAGCACCGTGAGTAGGAAGTAGATCCGGTTGTACGCGGTGACCGTCTGCCCGAACCGCACCCCGAACGCCAGCCCGCCGCCGGCCAACCCCACGGCCAGGTCGGCCAGGACCAGCCCCCGCACGTACCGCCCCGCCCAGCCAAGCCGGCGCCGCGGCGCGGCCGGCGCGCGCCGGAACAGGCTCCGGTACGGCGGGTTGATCGGGGCCGCGACCGCGGCGGGATCGGGTGGTGGTGGACCCGCCGACGCCAGCGTCAGCGTGGTCTCGTCGGGTTCCTCCGGCGACCCTGCGCGCACGAGTCCTCCCCGCGGGTTCCCGGACGCGTCCCGGCACGCGTCCGAGATGACCAACGGGTGAGCGCGCAGAGCGACACGGGAGTGGCCGGTGGGGCGGTCAGGCGCCGTTGTAGGCGTTCTGCGCCCAGGCGACGCCCTTCGTGATGACCGCCTCGGCCACGTCGGCCGTCCGGTCGACCAGGAACTCCAGTTCCTTGCGCTCGGCGGCGGAGAAGTCCGACAGCACGAAGTCCGCCGGGTCCTGGCGGCCGGGCGGGCGGCCGATGCCGAACCGCACCCGCGCGTACTGCTTGCCGCCCAGCGACTTCGACATCGAGCGCAGCCCGTTGTGGCCGCCCTCGCCGCCGCCGAGCTTGGTCCGCACCTGCCCATACGGCAGGTCCAGCTCGTCGTGGACGGCGATCACGTGCTCCAGCGGCACCTTGTAGAACTGGCACAGCGCCGCGACCGGGCCGCCGGAGAGGTTCATGTAGGTCAGCGGCTTGGCCAGCACCAGCCGGGGACCGCCGAGGCCCAGCCGCCCCTCGGCCACCGCCGCGACCGCCCGGCGCGACCGGCCGAACTTCGCGCCCACCCGCCCGGCCAGCAGGTCGGCCACCATGAAGCCGACGTTGTGCCGGTTGCGGGCGTACCCCTTGCCGGGGTTGCCCAGCCCGACCACCAGCCACGGCCCGGCGGCGTGGGTGTCGGCGTCCATCCCGGCCTCCTGACACGTCGAGGCGCCCCCGGCCGGACACGCCGGGGACGCCCGATCCCGCTCCGCTCGTTACCCGGCTCAGCTCTCGGCGGTCGCCTCGGCCGGCACGTTCTCGGTCGGCTCCTCGACGGCCTCGGCCGCCTCGGTCTCCGCCGCCTCGGTCTCGCCCTCGAGCTGCTCGGCCGACGGCGCCACCGACACCACCGCGATGATGGCCTCGGGGTCGCTCACCAGCTCGACGCCGCTCGGCAGCTTCAGCTGCGCCGCGGTCACCTGCGAGCCCGCCTCGAGGCCCTCGACCGAGGCCTCCAGGTTCTCGGGCAGGTGCAGCGCCTCGGCGGTGACCGACATCCGGTCCAGCTCGTGCATGACCAGGGTCCCCCTGGCCGCCTCGCCGACCACGATCACCGGCACGTCCACGGTCACCTTCTCGCCCCGGCGGACCAGCAGCAGGTCCACGTGCTCGAAGCTGTCTTTGATCGGGTCCTTCTGGATCGCCTTCGGCAACGCGAGCGCCTGGGTCCCGTCGGACAGGTCGATCGCGAACACCTGGTTGATGCCACCGTGCCGGAGCGCGGCGGCGAACTCCCGCGCGGGCAGCGCGATGTGCTTGGGCTTCTCGCCGTGGCCGTACAGCACGGCGGGCACCTTGCCGGCCCGGCGGGTACGGCGGGCCCCACCCTTGCCGAACTCGGTACGCAGTTCGGCGCTGATCTTCACCTCGGACACGGAAGTGCTCCTGTTGTTTCGTCAGACTGGCTGCTGCGGTGCCGGGGAGAGGGAGGTGCGCGCGGGGCACGGGCCCGAGCACCGCGTCGATCACGGAACCCTGGTCGGCCCAACCGCCGCGTGACGGGGGCCGCCCACGAAGCACCCTCGCCGTGGCAACCGTCCTAGCCTACCCTGACAGACCCCTGCCGTTCACGCCGGGTCCGCGAATCCGACTCCGCGCGCTGTGGCGGGAGGGCCGGGTGAGGTCAGCTCAGCCCGCCGAAGAGGGTGGTGACCGAGCCGTCGTCGAAGACCTCGCGGATGGCCCGGCCCAGCAGCGGCGCGATCGACAGCACGGTGATCTTGTCGAGTCGCTTCTCCGGGGGCAGCGGCAGCGTGTTGCAGACCACCACCTCGCTGATCTGGCTGTTCTTCAGCCGCTCGGTGGCCGGGTCGGACAGCAGCGGGTGGGTGGCGGCGACCACGATCTCGGCGGCGCCGGAGGCGCGCAGGATCTCGGCGGCCTTGGTGATCGTGCCGCCCGTGTCGATCATGTCGTCGACGATCAGGCAGACCCGGTCCTCGACCTCGCCCAGCACCCGGTTGGCGACCACCTGGTTGGGCTTGAGCGGGTCGCGGGTCTTGTGGATGAAGGCCAGCGGACAGCCGCCGAGGCGGTCGGTCCAGCGCTCGCCGACCCGGACCCGGCCGGAATCGGGGGCGACCACCGTCATCGGCCGGCCGGCGTACTTGCGCTCGATGTAGCTGGCCAGCGTGTCCATGGCGAACAGGTGGTCCACCGGGCCGTCGAAGAAGCCCTGGATCTGGGCGGTGTGCAGGTCGACCGTGAGGATCCGGTTGGCCCCGCAGGTCTTGAGCAGGTCGGCCACCATCCGGGCGGAGATCGGCTCGCGGCCGCGGTGCTTCTTGTCCTGTCGCGAATACGGGTAGTACGGGAGCACCACGGTGATGCGCTTGGCGGAGCCGCGCTTCAGCGCGTCCACCATGATCAGGGTTTCCATCAGCCAGGTGTTCACGCCGTGGGTGATGGACTGCACCACGAACGCGTCCGAGCCGCGGACCGACTCCTGGTACCGGACGAAGATCTCGCCGTTGGCGAACTCGTACGCCGTGGTGGGCGTCGGGGCGATCCCGAGGATCTCACCGATCTCCGCGGTCAACTCCGGAAAGGCGCGGCCGGAGAAGAGCATCAGGCTCTTGCGGTTCTCGGCGACGATGCTGCCCATGAACGAGGCTCCCGTGCGGGTGGGGGGTGGTCGGATTACGCACCTGCAGTATCACCCGCGGGACCCCCGGCTCCGCCAGCCGACTCTCGGTGCGATGTCTCACCTCGCGCGCCCGCGCGAGCGGCGGCGTCGGCGTATGTGGTACCCGGGCGCTTGCGCGGCGTCCAGCCGGCGGAGTTGTGCTGGGGCGCCCGGGTGATCGCCAACGCCCCGGGAGGGACGTCCTGGGCGACCGCGCTGCCGGCGGCGGTGAACGCGCCCGCCCCGATCCGGACGGGCGCCACGAGCACGCTGTTGCTGCCGACGAAGGCGGCCTCGCCCACCTCGGTGTGGTGCTTGTTGACGCCGTCGTAGTTGGCGAAGATCGTCCCGGCGCCGACGTTGGCCTTCGGACCGATCGTGGCGTCCCCGGCGTAGCTGAGGTGGGGCACCTTGGCGCCGGCGCCCAGGGTGGCGTTCTTGGTCTCCACGAACGCCCCGACCTTCGCCCGTTCCTCCATCCGGGTACCCGGGCGCAGGTACGAGAAGGGACCGACGGTGGCGCCCTCCCCGATCACCGCCTCCTCGGTGTGGCTGCGCAGCACCGTGGCGCCCGCACCGATCGTGGTGTCGATCAGCGTGCAGTCCGGACCCACGACCGCCTCCGCGCCGACCACCGTGGCGCCGCGCAGCTGGGTGTTCTGGTCCACCACCGCGTCCCGCTCCAGCCGGACGGTCACGTCGATCCAGGTGGTTGCGGGGTCGAGGATGGTGACCCCGGAGAGCATCCACTCCCGGTTGACCCGGTCGCGCAGCAGCGCGCGCAGGGCGGCGAACTCGGACCGGTCGTTGCAGCCGAGCGTCTCGGTGACGTCCGTGGCCAGGTGCGCGGCGATCGGGTGACCGGCCGCGCCGAGCAGGCCGAACACGTCCGTCAGGTACTCCTCGCCCTGGTCGTTGTCGGTGGACAGCTTGCCCAGGGCGGCCCGCAGCAGGGCGGCGTCGAACGCGTAGATGCCGGCGTTGATCTCCCGGATGGCGAGTTCCTCGGCGGTGGCATCCCGGTGCTCGACGATCCGCTCCACCCCGCCGCCGGGGGCGCGCACGACGCGGCCGAGGCCGGTCGGGTCGGGCACCTGGGCGGTGAGCACGGTCGCCGCGGCCCCGCCCGCCTCGTGCGCCTCGACCAGCGCGGTCACGGTCCGTGAGCGCAGCAGGGGCACGTCGCCGTTGAGCACGACGACGGTGCCGGTCGGCTCCGGTACCGCCGCCAGGGCGACGCGCACGGCGTGCCCGGTGCCCCGCTGCTCGGCCTGGAGCACCGCGGTGGCCTGCGGGGCGATCTCGGCGAGGTGCGCGGTGGCCTGGTCGGCGCCGAAGCCGACCACGACGACGGTGCGGTCGGCCGCCGCGGGCGCCGCGGCGGCCAGCACGTGACCGAGCAGCGTCCGGCCCAACAGCGGGTGCAGGACCTTCGGCAGTGCCGACTTCATCCGCTTGCCCTCGCCGGCGGCGAGGACGACCACGGTGCGGGCCTGGCTCACGATGGGACTCCCGTCACGGCGACAGCGAGGCGATACGGAGAGTGATGTGACTGCTCCCGGGAGAGGATTCGAACCCCTATAATCAGGACCAAAACCTGACGTCCTGCCATTAGACGACCCGGGACGGGCGGCGTCGGCCGCAGGTACACCTTACCGGTCCCGACCGTGGTGATTAGCCCACGGCATCCAGGGAACGCACAGTCAGCCGACATTCGCGGAGCACTGTCACACTACGGTCCCGTAGGTTACGGTGACGTAAGCGTAACCAGACCCCTTTGGTGAGGTGCCAATGCCGTCCACTATGGTCGATCAGCAGACAACCCCGAGTCAGGGCGGCCCCAAGCCGCTGACCGAGGGCCGCCAGTCCCTGGGCATCCTGATCGGCCTGTGGTCGTTCGTGGTGATCCCGTTCCTGGCCCTGATCGCGGCCGTGCCGGTCGCCTGGGGTGGCTGGCTGAGCTGGACCGACGTGGCCATCGGGGCGGTCATGTACGTGATCTCCGGGCTGGGCATCACGGTCGGCTTCCACCGGTACCTCACCCACGGCTCATTCAAGGCCAAGCGCTGGCTGCGGATCACCCTGGCGATCGCCGGCACCCTCGCCGTGGAGGGCAACGTGACCCAGTGGGTCGCCGACCACCGGCGCCACCACGCCTTCTCCGACCTGGCGGGTGACCCGCACTCACCCTGGCGGTTCGGCGCCACCTTCTGGGGCCTGACCAAGGGCCTGCTGCACGCGCACGTGGGCTGGCTGTTCCACCGCGAGTTGTCCAACCGGTCGCGGTTCGCCCCGGACCTGCTCGCCGACAAGGACATCCGCCGCGTCGACAAAGGCTTCCCGCTGCTGATCGCCACCACGCTGATCGCGCCCGCCGCCGCCGGCGGGCTGGTCACCTGGTCGTGGCAGGGCGCGCTGACCGCGTTCTTCTGGGCCGGGCTGATCCGGATCGCGCTGCTGCACCACATCACCTGGTCGATCAACTCGGTCTGCCATGTGTACGGCGAGCGCCCGTTCGAGGTGCGCAACGGCGACAAGGCCACGAACTTCTGGCCGCTGGCGATCGTCTCGTTCGGCGAGAGCTGGCACAACCTGCACCACTCCGACCCCACCTGCGCCCGGCACGGCGTCGACCGGGGCCAGATCGACATCTCGGCCCGGGTGATCTGGCTGTTCGAGAAGGTCGGCGCGGTGTCCGACGTGCGCTGGCCGAAGGCGGAACGGCTGGACGCGAAGCGCGTCAAGATCGCAGCATGAGCGCCGCGGGCCGGTCCCAAGCCGGCCCGCCTGGCAGGATGGGTCCGGTGACCGATATCCCGCCCGTCCCGCCCGCGTCGCCCCCCAAGAACAGCTCCCGGGTGCGGATGTCCGCGACGCAACGGCGCGAGCAGTTGATAGCGATCGGGCGGCAGCTGTTCGCCGAGCGCGGTTTCGATGCCACCTCCATAGAGGAGGTGGCCTCCCGCGCCAAGGTCTCCAAACCCGTCGTGTACGAGCACTTCGGGGGCAAGGAGGGCCTATACGCGGTGGTGGTGGACCGGGAGGTCCGCTCGCTGCTGTCCCGAATCACCACCGCCCTCACCGCCGGGCACCCCCGCGAACTGCTGGAGCAGGCCGCCCACGCGCTGCTCACGTACATCGAGGAGGAGACCGACGGGTTCCGGGTGCTGGTCCGCGAGTCGCCGCCGATGTCCGCCACCGGCAATTTCTCCAGCGTGCTCAACGACATCGCGCACCAGGTCGAGCACATACTCGGCGCCGAGTTCAAGACCCGCGGGTACGACCCGAAGCTCGCCGAACTGTACTCGCAGGCCCTGGTCGGCATGGTGGCCCTGACCGGCCGGTGGTGGCTGGAGGTGCGCAAGCCACGCCGCGAGACGGTCGCCGCGCACCTGGTGAACCTGGCCTGGAACGGCCTGTCCCACCTCGAGGCGAAGCCGACGATGCCGACCCGAAGCGGCGGGCGGTAGCTACCGGCTCACGTCCGCGCCGGCCTCGCGCAGGCGGTGCATGGGTACCGTGTCCGCGAGGTTGCCCGTCTGGCTGTAGAGCCCCGCCGCGATCAGCAGCAGGCCGAACACCAGCATGGCGAGCGCGTTGACCATGGAGAGCGCGAAGACGTTCGCCCGCGTCTGCATGACCGCCATGGCCGCGAAGCCGGCGCCCACGAAGATCCAGCCGATGACCATCAGCGGGAAGTGCAGCAGCCGGCCGTCGACCAGCGCGCAGGCCAGCACGACCGCGCCCGTGACGATGGACAGGATCGCGAACGCCAGGTTCGTGCGCAGCAGCAGCACCCAGGTGCCGTGCCGGTCGAACGCCGGCTGGCCCCAGGTACGGGTCGCGCCCAGGATCCCGAAGGCCAGCACGTACGCGCCGATCAGGAAGGTCAACACCCGGTAGAACGGCCGTAGCGGGTGGTTGACCGGGTAATGCGCCATATCCGGATTGTGCGCCCGATACCGGGGGCGCGCAGCCGGGTCACACGGACGCGCGCTCCGCCTCCCGGTCGACTGCCTGGACGGCGCCACCCTCGGCGGGCGGGACGGACGCCGGCCGCACCGGGCCGACCTTGCCGTACAGGCCGGCGGTCACCAGCATCAGGCCGACCGCGTACGCGACGATACAGGTGATGATCGTGAAGTTGAGGACGTTGGCGTCGGTGTGCGACACCAGCATCGACAGCGTGCCGATCCCGATCAACGACCAGCCCAGGTAGTTGTTCAGCAGGACGTCCAGGTTGCGGCCGACCAACACGCCGGCCAGCACGACCACGCCGAGCACCAGGAAGATCACCGCCAGCGTGAGGTTCGCGCCCTGACCGAGCACGCGCGCGTCGCTGCGGCCGATCCCCTTCTCGTCGCCCGTGGTGACCAGGCCCACCACGCCGAAGACCACCAGGTACAGGCCGGTGAGCGCGACCAGGGTCCGGTAGAACGGGCGGAGCGGGTGGTTGACGGGTGTGTGCATGCTGATCTCCCGCGCGGGTCGGCTGCTCGGTTAGCCAAGATTGTTGCGTACGTCGGCTCCGGCAACCCTATCGGGGCCGCTCGAGCGCCCGCTCACGCCTCCGGTGCGGTCTCCGCCAGCGCCAACCACGCCTCCTCGACCCGGGTCCGCTCGGCCTGGACCTCCTTGAGCCTGGCGTCCAGTTCGGCCAGGCGGGCGTAGTCCGTGGCGTGCTCGGCGAGCTGCCCGTGCAGCCGGGCCTCCTGCTGCTCCAGCCGCTCCACCTGCCGCTCCAGCCGGGCCAGCTCCTTGCGGGCCGCCCGACTGTCGACACCCGGGGTCCGGGGCGGCGCCGGGACCGCCGCCGAGGGCCGCTGCGAAACGCGCTCCAGGTACTCGTCCACGCCGCCCGGCAGGTGGGTCAGCCGCCCGTCGCCCAGCAGCGCGTACGCGGCGTCGGTGACCCGCTCGACCAGGTACCGGTCGTGGCTGGCCACGATCAGCGTCCCCGGCCAGGTGTCCAGCAGATCCTCCAGGCTGGCCAGGGTGTCCGTGTCCAGGTCGTTGGTGGGCTCGTCGAGCAGCAGCACGTTCGGCTCGGCGGCCAGCAGCCGCAGCAGCTGCAACCGGCGCCGCTCGCCGCCGGACAGGTCCGCGACGTGGGTCCAGAGCCGCCGGTCGGTGAAGCCGAAGACCTCGGCGAGCTGCGCGGCGGACAGCTCCCGGTCGCCGAGCCGGACCCGGCGGGCGACCTCCTCCACCGACTCCAGCAGGCGCAGCTCGCCGGACAGCTCGGCCAGCTCCTGGGACAGGAACGCCGGGCGCACCGTCGACCCGACGGTCACCCGCCCGCCGTCGGCCCCGCGGACGCCGGCCAGCACCCGCAGCAGCGTGGTCTTGCCGCTGCCGTTGGCGCCCAGCAGCGCGACCCGGTCCCCCGGCCCCACCTGCCACGTGACGCCGGAGAGGATCCGCTTCGGGCCGGCCGCCAGGTCGACGTCGCGCAGCTCGTACACCTGCTTACCGAGCCGGGAGACGGCCAGCCGCTGAAGCGACACCGAATCCCGCGGCGGCGGCACGTCGGCGATCAGCGCGTTGGCCGCGTCGATCCGGAACTGGGGCTTGGACGTGCGCGCCGGCGGGCCCCGGCGCAGCCAGGCGATCTCCTTGCGGAGCAGGTTCTGCCGGCGCGCCTCGGCCGCCGCCGCCAGCCGCTCCCGCTCCGCCCGGGCCAGCGTCCAGGCGGCGTACCCGCCGTCGTACACCCGGACCGTCTCGTCCGCGACCTCCCAGGTGCGGGTGCACACGGCGTCCAGGAACCAGCGGTCGTGGGTGACCACCGCCAGCCCGCCCCGCCGGCCGTTGAGGTGCCCGGCCAGCCAGTTGATGCCGGCCACGTCCAGGTGGTTGGTGGGCTCGTCCAGGATCAGCAGGTCGGCGGCGCGCACCAGCAGCGCCGCCAACGCCACCCGGCGCCGCTCACCGCCGGACATCGGGCCGACCGGCTGGTCCAGGCCCAGTCCCGGCATGCCGAGCCCGTCCAGGATCGTGCGCACCCCGGCGTCGCCAGCCCACTCGTGCTCCGCGCCGAACCCCTCCGGCAACCACGCGGTACCCAGCACGACATCCCGCACGGTGGCCTCGGGGGCCAGCTCCAGTGCCTGCGGCAGGCTCGCCACGCGCAGGTCCCGCCGGTGCGTCACCCGCCCCTCGTCCGGCTCCTCCGCCTTCGTGATCAGCCGCAGCAGGGTGCTCTTGCCAGCGCCGTTGAGGCCGACCACGCCGACCCGGTCGGCGTCGTCCAGGCCCAGGGACACATCGGTCAGCAGCCGCCCGGCCGCGCCGTACCCCTTGGACACCCGGTCCAGGTTGACGATGTTGACCATCAGACGATGCGCGCCCCGGCCACCGGACCGTGTGCCGTGCGGGCCGCCCGACACACCCCCGCCGCCGCCAGGTCCGCGGCAAGCTTCTCGGCGCCCGGCCGGTCCCGGGCCAGGAACACGCAGGACGGGCCCGATCCGGAGACGATCGCCGCCAGGGCGCCCGCCTCCAGGCCCGCCGAGAGGGTCTTGCCCAGCGCCGGCCACAGCGCCAGCGCGGCCGGTTGCAGGTCGTTGCCGAGCGCGGCGCCCAGCACCGCCGGGTCCCGCTGCCGCAGCGCCGCGAGCAGGTCGTCCGGGGCGTCGACCGATCGGGGCGCCTCCCCCGCCGCCCGCATCCGGTCGATCTGGGCGTACACCTCCGGCGTGGCCAGGCCGCCGTCGGCCAGCGTCACCACCCAGTGCCACGAACCCGCCCGGGCCAGCACCGGGCTCACCGCCTCACCCCGCCCGGTGCCCAACGCGGTACCGCCGTGCACCAGGAACGGCACGTCCGAGCCGATCCGTCCGGCGATCACCGCCAGTTCCTCCCGGCTCAGCCCGGTACCCCACAGCGCGTCGCAGGCCACCAGCGTGGCGGCGGCGTCCGCGCTGCCCCCGGCCAGCCCGCCCGCCAGCGGGATCTGCTTGCGCAGGTGCAGCCGCGCGTGCGCCCGCACCCCGGCGTAGTCGGCCAGTTCCCGGGCCGCCCGCATGATCAGGTTGCTCTCGTCGAGCGGCAACTCGCCGGCGCCCTCCCCCTCCATGGTCAGCGTGAGGGTGTCGCCCCGGCGCGCGGTCAGCTCGTCGTACAGGGAGATGGCGTGGTAAACCGTGCTGACCTCGTGGTAGCCGTCCCCCCGCAACGGGCCGACCCCGAGGTACAGATTGATCTTCGCGGGGACCCGTACCCGGACCGAGCCGGCCCCCGCCGGCCGCGGCCGGTCGCCCCCCTCGCCCTCCGGCGGCCACCAGGCTTCGGTCACGGAGTGACGTCCCGGATCGGCAGGCGGATGTCGAACGGCCGCTCCAATACCAGCTCCACG
Source organism: Rhizomonospora bruguierae (assembly GCF_018397995.1). Classification (GTDB taxonomy): domain Bacteria; phylum Actinomycetota; class Actinomycetes; order Mycobacteriales; family Micromonosporaceae; genus Rhizomonospora; species Rhizomonospora bruguierae. Next base: position 39,781 of record NZ_BBQH01000021.1, on the reverse strand, counting down.
GTCGAATCCGCGACCGGCTTGTCCGCGCCGCCGACCAACTCGTCCGCGAAGACGTGCACCGGGTCCTGCTCGATTCGCCAGTAGTGGCGGATGCCAGCCGCGGCGTACTGCGCCGGCTTTTCGATCCGATCGCGCCGCCACGTGCCGGGCGACACCACCTCGACCGCCGGCACGACGTGCTCGACCGGCACGTCGTGCCGGTCGAACGCCACACCCTCGCGCCGCGCCAGCAGCACGTCCGGCTCGAAGCTCTGGTCGCCCAGCCGCTGACGGTGCAGGTCGGGGCCAGCCCAACCACGGCGCTCGGGCGGAACCGCTTCGGCGCTCATGGAGCCCACCTCCTTGCCGGCACCCCGCCAGCCTACTCGGGGGCGGTGTGGCGGGCGGGGCCGGCGGCGGCCACGGCGGTGAACTGCCCGACCGTGAGCTGCTCGCCGCGGACGCCCGGATCCACGCCGGCGGCGCGCAGCACCCGCTCCGCGCGGTCCGGGCCGCCGGCCCACCCCGCCAGCGCGGCGCGCAGAGTCTTGCGGCGCTGGGCGAACGCGGCGTCGACGACGGCGAACACGGCGGCCCGCGGGACGTCCGGGCGGGGCGGCTCCCGACGGGCGAAGGCGACCAGGCCGGAGTCCACGTTCGGGACCGGCCAGAAGACGTTCGGCGGCACCCGGCCGGCGGGGCGGGCGGACGCGTACCAGGCGAGCTTGACGCTGGGCACCCCGTAGACGCGGCCGCCGGGCGCGGCGGTGAGCCGGTCCGCGACCTCCTTCTGCACCATGACCAGCCCGTGCCGGATAGTGGGCAGCTCCGCCAGCAGGTGCAGCACCACCGGGACGGCGACGTTGTACGGCAGGTTCGCCACCAGCGCGGTCGGCGGCGGGTCCGCCAGGTCGGCGGCGGTGACCCGGAGGGCGTCGGCGGCGTGCACCCGGAGCCGGCCGGCCAGGTCGGGGGCGCGCGCCGCCACCGTGACCGGCAGGGCGGCGGCCAGGGTCGGGTCCAGTTCGACGGCGTGCACCACCCGGGCGGCCGGCAGCAGCGCGAGGGTGAGCGAGCCGAGGCCGGGGCCGACCTCGACGGCCACGTCGTCGGGTTCCAGCGCGGCGGCGGCGGCGATCCGGCGGACGGTGTTCGGGTCGTGGACGAAGTTCTGGCCGAGCCGCTTGGTGGGGGTGACGCCGTGCCGGGCGGCCAGTTCGCGGATCTCCGCCGGGCCCAACAGCCCGGTCACGGAATCAATCTTTCGCCCGGCGCGCTCACGGGGCACTGCGCGCCGCCCGGCCCGCTCCGGGCGCTTCTCGCGCTCACGGGCGCCACGGGCCGAACACCCGCTCGCCGGTCGCCGAGATCGCCGCGCACAGCCCGTCCAGGTCCGCCCCGGTGACCTCGGCGAGCGCGCGGACGGTCAGCGGGATCAGGTACGAGGCGTTGGGGCGACCCCGGTACGGGCTGGGGGTGAGGTAGGGGGCGTCGGTCTCGACCAACAGCTGCTCCGGCGGCGTCACCCTCGCGGCGGCGCGCAGGTCACCCGCGCTGGTGAAGGTGACCGTGCCGGCGAAGCTCAGCACGTACCCCCGCCGCACGCACTCGGCGGCGAACGCCTCGTCGCCGGAGAAGCAGTGCAGCACGACCGTTTCGGGGGCGCCCTCCTCGTCCAGGATCTCCAGGACCCGGGCGTGCGCGTCCCGGTCGTGGATCACCAGCGCCTTGCCGTACCGCTTGGCGACGGCGATGTGGGCCCGGAAGCTCGCCTCCTGCGCGGCCCGGCCCTCCTCCCCGGTGCGGAACGTGTCCAGGCCGGTCTCGCCGACGCCGCGGACCCGCTCGTGGCCCGCCAGCGCCTCGATCGCGCGCAGCGCCTCGTCCAGCGTGCCGGCGGCGGCCAGGGTGGGCGCCTCGTTCGGGTGCAGCGCCACCGTGGCCAGGATCGCCGGGTGCCGCTGGGCGGCGGCCACGCCCCAGCGGGAGGATCCGACGTCCACCCCGACCTGGACCAGCCGGTCCACCCCGGCGGCCGTGGCGATCTCGATGGCGGTGGCGAGCGGGTCGCCGCCCGGCGGGGTGCCGGGGATGCCCGCCTCCGCGACGGTGATGTCCAGGTGCGTGTGGCTGTCGAGCACGGGTGCGGGCAGCGGCGGCGGCGCCGGCGGGAACTCGCCCCGGCGCTGGCGGGCCCGCTCCCGGCGGGACTCGGTGACCTCGCTCATCGCCGCCCAGCATCACACAACGACCGGGCCGGCATGTTTACGGGGAGTTCATGAGCGGACCGTAGCGTGCGGGGCGTGACCGTAAGCTCTCCGACCGCAATGGCCGGAATACGGGTGCTGTACGCCGGTACGTCCTACCCGGCGGAGCCCGTGGCCGGCGGCGCGGCCTACGAGATCTTCAGTGACGGGCCGGCCGAGGGGTTCGTCCTCGGCCGGGGCGGTCGCCACCGCCGGTTCGTGCACGCGTCGGAGGTCAGCGCGGTCGAGGGGACCGTCGAACTGGCCGCCGACCAGCCGTTGACCGCGCCGGTCAGCCGGGCCGTCGGCTGGGAGCAGATCCAGCGGCTGAGCCAGGGGCGGGTGCGCAACCCGCTGCTGGCGGCGGTCCGCGCCAGCGCGACCGTGCGGCGCGGCACCCGCATGGTCAAGCCGCTGTCGGCGCGGCAGGTCGCCGGGTACCTGGGCGGCTGGCAGCCGCACGGCTTCTGCTACCGGCAGTACGACGTCGCCCACCTGCGCACCCCGGCGGGTTTGGTGATCCTCAGCGGGACCGGCGAACCGCCCGGCGAGGTCGCCTTCGCGCTGCGCTGGCGGGCGGTGGACGCCAGCGACTACCACGTGCCGGCCGCCGCGTACGCCGGGCTGACCGCGCTCCCGCCGCACGACCGGGTGGGCCCACCGGTGCTCGGTACCGGCTTCGCGCCCAGCGGGTCCCAGCTCATCCCCGAGTTCGTCACCGCCGACCTCGCCGACCTGCCGCTGCCGGCCAACGCCGCCTTGCTGGCGTACACCGAGGACGCCAGCGAGGTGGTGCTCTACACGTACCAGCCGGAGCAGCGCGGCTGGCTGCGGATGGCCGGTCCACAGTGGCGGCAGCTGCTCGCGGCGCTGCCCGGCGTCGCCCCGGACCAGGAGTACCTGCCCGTGCCGGCCGGCGCCGGGCCCAGCCGGCTGGTGGGGCGCTACCAGGGCGCCGAGTACGAGGCGGTCGCCGACCCGCCCGAGGAGTTCCGGGTGCTGGCGATGACCCGCGCCGCCCGCTACCAGGTCGAGTCGCTGAGCCGGCGCACCCCGTACGCCACCTGGCGCGGCACCGCCTGCACGGTGGTCCGCTCCGAGGGCGCCTGGTCGCGGCTGCGGCTGTGTCGCCCCGAACCGGACGCGGTGGCCGCGCTCGGCGCGCAGTGCTACGAGCGCGGCGTGTACGAGGCGTGGGCTCCCACCGCCGAGATCGGCGACGCGGTCGAGGCCGACTTCCCGTACCCGATGGCCGATCAGTAGGGGTGGCGCATCAGGTCGCCGACCCACTCGGGCTGGGCCACCGGCCCGGTCGCCGCGAACTCCCGCGGGTACGGCTTGATGTCCAGCACCGGGGGCACGTCGCCCCAGCCGTCCTCGCACCACTCCTCGCGCCCGCCGATGACCCGCCCGACCGGGTTGACCGTGAAGCTCACCCGCCCAGCCTCGCCAGCTCCTCGTCCACGATGGACGGCTCGAGCTTGCGGAAGACCGGCTTCGGCGGCGCGAGCGGCGTCCCCGGCACCAGCGGCACCGACTCCCACCGCGTGCCCTGCGCGTAGTCGCCGGTCAGGATCGGGTACGACCCGTCGGTGTCGAGATCCTCCACCTCGACGATCCGCGGCATCGGTGCGTGCACCCCCGTGCCGCCCAGCAGCTCGTGGACCTTCTGCGCGGAGTGCGGCAGGAACGGCGTGAGCAGCGTGTTCGCGTCCTTGACCACCTGGAGGGCGACGTGCAGCACCGTGCCCATCCGCTCCCGGTCCTCCTTGAGCTTCCACGGCGCCTGCTCGGACAGGTACTTGTTCGCCTCCGCGACCACCCGCATCGCCTCGCCGATCGCCTGCTTCTGGCGGTGCCTGGCGATCAGGTCGCCCACCGCGGGGAAGCCGCCGCGGGCGACCGCGAGCAGCGCGTCATCCTCGACCGTCAGCCCGGCCGCGCCGACCGGCGGCACCGCGCCGAAGTTCTTCGCCGCCATCGAGACGGACCGGTTGACCAGGTTGCCCCAGCCGGCCACCAGCTCGTCGTTGTTGCGGCGCAGGAACTCGGCCCAGGTGAAGTCCGTGTCCTGGCTCTCCGGGCCGGCCACCGCGATGAAGTACCGCAGCGCGTCCGCGTCGTACCGCTCCAGGAAGTCCCGCACGTAGATGACCACCTGGCGGGACGAGGAGAACTTGCGCCCCTCCATGGTCAGGAACTCGCTGGAGACCACCTCGGTGGGCAGGTTGAGCAGCCCCAGCTGCCCCGGCTCGCCGCCCCGGTCGCCCTCCCCGTCGTACCCGAGCAGCAGCGCCGGCCAGATCACCGAGTGGAAGACGATGTTGTCCTTGCCCATGAAGTAGTAGCCGCGGGCCTCGCTGCCCTCGGCGCCCGCCGACCACCAGCGCCGCCACGCCTCCGGGTCGCCCGAGCGCCGGGCCCATTCGATGGACGCGGACAGGTAGCCGATGACGGCGTCGAACCAGACGTAGATCCGCTTGTCCGGCCGCTCCCGCCAGCCCTCGATCGGGATCGGCACGCCCCACTCCAGGTCCCGGGTGATCGCCCGGGGCTGGAGGTCGTCCAGCAGGTTCCGGCTGAACCGCAGCACGTTGGGGCGCCAGCCCTCCCGCCCGGCCAGCCACTTGCCGAGGGCCTGCGCGAACGCCGGCAGGTCCAGGAAGAAGTGCTCGGTCTCGACGAACCTGGGCGTCTCACCGTTGATCTTCGACCGGGGGTTGATGAGCTGGTCCGGGTCCAACTGGTTGCCGCAGTTGTCGCACTGGTCGCCGCGGGCGCTGTCGTACCCGCAGATCGGGCAGGTTCCCTCGATGTACCGGTCGGGCAGGGTGCGCCCGGTGGACGGGGAGATCGCGCCCATCGTCGTCTTCGGCACGATGTACCCGTTGCGGTACAGGCCCTCGAACAGCTCCTGCACGACGGCGTAGTGGTTGCCGGTGGTGGTGCGGGTGAACAGGTCGTACGACAGGCCCAGCCCGTGCAGGTCCTGGACGATCACCCGGTTGTACCGGTCGGCCAGTTCGCGGGGGGTCACGCCCTCCTTGTCCGCCTGCACCTGGATCGGCGTGCCGTGCTCGTCCGTGCCGGAGACCATGAGCACGTCGTGCCCGGCCATCCGCATGTACCGGCTGAACACATCCGCGGGTACCCCGAAGCCGGACACGTGGCCGATGTGGCGCGGGCCGTTGGCGTAGGGCCAGGCGACCGCGGCGAGAACGTGGCTCATGTGGTCCAAGCGTAGTTTCCCTCCGACACGCGCCGTCAAATCCACCCGGCAGCGACGGAAAGTAGTGCAATGAGCACATGGCGGAGGCGGATGTTTCTGGCAAGCTTCACGATTCGGGCGGGACGGCCGTGGCGGCCACCGGCTCGGCGGCCCACGATCGGCCGCTGTGGACGACCGCCGGCGGCCCCGACGACGGCTGGCTGCTCAGCCGACCCGCGCCGACGCCGTCCCGCGCCCCGCGCCCGCCCCGGCGCCCGGTGTTCGGGCTGCCCGCGACGGTCGTCTTCGCGCTGCTCGCCGCGTTCTTCGGCTGGGTCAGCGCGGAGCCGCTGTGGCTGGCGCTGGGGCACGCCGAGCGCGGCACCGCCACGGTCATCCGCTGCGCCGGGGACGGCGTGACCGAGCGCTGCGTCGGCGACTTCTCCGCACCCGGCTTCACCGCCGAGGGCGTCGCCCTGCTCAACCTGCCGCCCGGCGAGCACGGCGCGGACTCGCGGGTCCCGGCACTCATGGTGTCGCCGGGTAGTTCGCGCGCCTACGCCGGGGCGGAGGTGACCGCGGGGGTGCACGTCCGCTGGGCGGTCGGGCTGGCGCTGACCCTCCTGTGCGGCCTCGGCATCGCCTGGGCCACCGGCGCCCGCCGCCTGGACCCGGCCCGCGCCCGGCACCTGGCGGTCCTGCTCAGCCTCGCGGCCCCCCTCGCCCTCGCCGCCACCTTCCTGGCCCTGGCCTTCTGAACCCACACCCGTGGCGCCCCGGTTCCGGGTGGTATGCCCGCTTTGGCCGGGGCTAGGAGTGGGCGGCGGTGTAGACGCGGCGGCGGGGGAGGTTGAGGGCGGCGGCGACGGCGGCGACGGCGTCCCGGCGGCTCAGGCCCGCCGCCTCGCGCTCGGCGACGGCGGCGCGCACCCGCTCGTCCGAGACCTCGGCGGCGGGCGCCGCCGGGGCGCCGGCCACCACGAGGGTGATCTCGCCGCGGAACGGCTCCCGCCCGGCGAGGTCCGCCAGCTCGCCGAGGGGCGCGCGGCGGATCTCCTCGTACGTCTTGGTCAGCTCCCGGCACAGCGCCGCGGGCCGGGCCGGGTCGAACGCGGCGGCCAGGTCGGCCAGCGTGGCGGCCAGCCGGTGCGGTGCCTCGAAGAAGATCAGGGTGCGCTCCTCCGCCGCCAGGACGGCCAGCCGGGACCGGCGCGCCCCGCCGGTACGCGGGAGGAAACCCTCGAAGCAGAAGCGGTCCGACGGCAGGCCGGAGAGCGCGAGCGCGGTGGTCACGGCACTGGGGCCCGGGGCGGCGGTGACCGGGACCCCCGCGTCCAGGGCGGCGGTGACGAGTCGGTACCCGGGGTCGGAGACGCTCGGCATGCCGCCGTCGGTGACCAGGGCGACCAGGGCACCCGCCAGCAGCGTGGCCAGCAGCTCGGGCGTGCGCCGCTCCTCGTTGCCCTCGAAGTAGGAGACCACCCGGGCGGTCAGCGGCACGTCCAGGTCGCGGGCCAGGCGGGCCAGGCGACGCGTGTCCTCGGCGGCGATGACGTCGGCGGCGGCGAGCGTCTCGCGTAGCCGGGCGGAGGCGTCCGCCACGTTGCCGAGCGGCGCCCCGCACAGGACCAGCCGTCCATCGGACACCTCGACACTCCAATCCCGCGGGACGGTAACCGCGCGTACCAGCTTGGCAGCCTACGATCACTGTCGTGACCCCGGCGGCGACAGACATCACGGTGAGCGCGAGCACCAGCACGGGTGAGAGCGACGATCCCCCGGCGGAGCGGGCGGGCGGGAGCATCCCGCAGATCGTCCGGCGCCGGCTCGCCCCGTTCGATGCCCGGCTCGACCCGTACTCGTGGGTGGCCACCGGCGTGGTGGTGCTGATCGCCGCGATCCTGCGCCTGGTCGGGCTGGACCACCCCAAGGGCATCATGTTCGACGAGACGTACTACGCCACCGACGCGTGGGACATGCTGACCCACGGGGTGGAGTGGGACGAGAACGCCAACGGCCCCGCGTACGTGGTGCACCCGCCGCTCGGCAAGTGGCTGATCGCGGCCGGGGAACGGGTCTTCGGGTACAACGAGTTCGGCTGGCGGGTGGCGGCCGCGGTCGCCGGCATCGTCTCCATCCTGATCGTCATCCGGATCACCCGGCGGATGTTCCACTCGACGGCGCTGGGCTGCGCGGCCGGCCTGCTGATGGCGCTGGACGGCTTCCACCTGGTGCTGTCCCGGGCGGCGCTGCTGGACATCTTCCTGCTGCTGTTCGTGGTGGCCGCGTTCGCCGCCCTGGTCCTGGACCGGGAGCAGCGCCGCGCCCGGTGGCTGGCGGCGATGGCGGAGGCCGCCGGGACGGGCCGCCGTCCTCGCCCCCGCTGGGACTGGCGCACCGGCGTCCCGTGGTGGCGGCTCGCCGCGGCGGTGCTGGCCGGTTGCGCGCTGTCCGTCAAGTGGAGCGCCATCTTCAACATCGTGCTGTTCGGCGTGCTGGTCCTGGTCTGGGAGTGGGGCGCGCGCCGCTCGGCCGGGCGGCGCACCCCGGCGCTGGACACGTTCCTGGACGAGATCGGCTGGCTGGTGCTCAGCGGCTTCGTGATCGCCGCGACGTACGTCGCGTCCTGGTCGGGCTGGCTGTTCACCGACGACGGCTACTTCCGGCACTGGCTGCGGGACACGGGCCAGCCGGAGCCGCCGATCATCGGCGCGCTGCGCAACCTGATCCACTACCACACCGAGGCGCTGAACTTCCACACCGGCCTCAGCACCACGCACCCGTACCAGTCGGAGCCGTGGCAGTGGCTGCTGCTGGGCCGGCCGGTGGCGTTCTCCTACACCGGCGACCTGCCGTGCAGCGCGCCGCCGTGCTCGTCGGAGGTGCTGCTGCTCGGCACGCCGCTGCTGTGGTGGTCGTTCATCCCGGCGCTGGTGGCGCTGGTCTGGTTCGCGATCGCCCGCCGCGACTGGCGCGCCTGGGCCATCCTGCTCAGCGTCGCCGCCACCATCCTGCCGTGGTGCTACTACGCGCTCCACGACAACCGCACGATGTTCTACTTCTACATCGCGCCGGCCCAGCCGTTCCTGGTCATGGCGGTGGTGTATGTGCTCGGCACGATCGTCACACCCGGCCCGGGTACGCCACCGACGGCGGACCGCCGGCTCATCGGCGGGGTGATCGTGGGCGCCTACGTGCTGCTGATCGCCATCTGTTTCGCGTACTTCCATCCGCTGTACGTGGGGACATCGATCCCGTACGAGGATTGGGCCAAGCACCTGTGGCTCGACGGCCGGTGGCGGTAGGCGACCGGCCGGCCCGCCCGGGGCGGAAAACCGGAGGCGAAAAGGGGCGCGCCCCGATCGCCTGCCACGGGGGAAGCGGGCGATAGGGGCGCGCTGGAGGCAAGCTTAGGGCACGGGGAACGGCGAGACAACGGGGAGTTTTCCCCGACTGAAAAGCGGACATTCCGCCGCCCTGCCCAAACCCGGCCGACGCGGCACCACCGGCCGGGTTTATTCGCCGGCCCGATGCTTCACCCCGTCGTACGCGAACTGGAGGAAGTCGGACGCGGCGATCGTGCTGAACGCCACCGCCACCAGCCGGGTCAGCCGGGGCGCGAACACCAGGCCCGAGGTGAGCCCCGTGCCGACCCAGACCGCCAGGCAGAACGGGCAGCTGATCAGCTCGCCGACGGCGTGCCGGAGCGGGTCGTGGTGCCGCACGTCCTCGTTCAACTCGCTCGCGCCCGCCGGCTCCCGGTACCGGGTGAACGGCGCCCGCAGCGGGCTGGTCACCGAGTCCTTGGCCAGGGCCCGGCTGAGCTTGTGGGTCGCGACGCCAAGCAGCACCACGTCGAACGGGCTGACCCGCTCCGGCGGGGTGCGCCCGGTCAGCCGGGCCAGGCCGGCCAGCGCGGCGACCACCCCGCCGTAGGCGCCCAGCGCCACGAGGTAGCCGCCGAGCGGGCGCTGCTCCCCGCCGGCGTAGCCGCGCTTGGCCCGTCGCGCGCGCTCGATCACCTCGCTCAACGCCCTACCTCCCGCGGCTGCCCACGACGACGTTCCGGTGCCTCGACGATCCGGTTACGTCCGCCAGTGTTACCCGACGCGCCCTGCGCTAAGCCTGCGGACGGGTGGGCGCGGGGGCATCGGAGTCGGTGACGTTGACGGTGGCGCCCGAGGTGGCGCCGTTCAGGGCGTCGAACCAGATCGCGCCGACAGCGACCGGGACGGAGCCGGCGAGGGCGGCGGTGGCGGCGAGCGCCGCCAACCCGGGACCGGTTCTGTGCATCGTGGAACCCCGTGCGTCTTAGGTGCGCAGCCAGACGGCGGTGTCCGGCGGCAGGTGGGCGCCGTCCAGCGGGCCGCTGGCGAGCAGGACGGTGCCCGCCGGCAGGCCCACCGGGGCGGTGGACAGGTTGAGGACGCAGGCGAGGGCCCCGCGCCCGCCGCGCGTGAACGCGAGCACGTCGGGGTCGGCGCCGGGCAGCCAGGCGAACGGACCGTCGCCCAGCTCCGGCTGCGACCGGCGGCAGGCCAGCGCCCGCCGGTACAGCTCCAGCATCGAGTCGGGGTCGCCGGTCTGCGCCTCGACGGTGCGGTCCCGCCACGCGGCGGGCTGCGGCAGCCACGGATCCCGGCCGGCGCCGGGCGGGCTGAAGCCGAACGGCGGCGCACCACCGGACCAGGGCAGCGGCACCCGGCAGCCGTCGCGGCCCAGGTTCGCGCCGTTGGTGCGGACGAACATCGGGTCCTGGCGCAGCGCGTCCGGGATGTCCTCGACCTCCTCCAGGCCCAGTTCCTCACCCTGGTACAGGTAGACGGAGCCGGGCAGGGCGAGAGTGAGCAGCAGGGCGGCGCGGGCCCGGCGCAGTCCGAGCGCCCGGTCGGTGGGAACCCCCAACTGCCGGTGCTCCAGCGTGAACGTGGTGTCCTCGCGGCCGTACCGGGTCACGTGCCGGGGCACGTCGTGATTGGACAGTACCCAGGTGGCCGGCGCGTCGACCGGCGCGTGCACCGCGAGCGTGGCGTCGACGACCGCGCGCAGCGCCTTCGCCCGCCAGGCGCACCCGAGGAAACCGAAGTTGAACGCGGTGTGCAGTTCGTCCGGGCGCAGGTACGCGGCGAAGCGCTCGGGGTCCGGCAGCCACAGCTCACCGATCAGCGCCCGCGGCTCCGGGTAGCCGTCGACGATCGCCCGCCACGCCCGGTAGACGTCGTGCACCTCGTCCCGGTCCATGTACGGGTGCGGCACCGGCGGTTCCGCGTGGTCGAAGTCGCCCAGCTCACCGTCCTTCATGAGCAGCGCGGCCGAGTCGATCCGAATGCCGTCCGCACCCCGGTCCAGCCAGAACCGCAGCACGTCCTCGAACTCCTCGCGGACCTTCGGGTGCTCCCAGTTCAGGTCCGGCTGCCCCGGGTCGAACAGGTGCAGGTACCACTGGCCGTCCCGGACCCGGGTCCACGCCGGGCCGCCGAAGATGGACTGCCAGTCGTTCGGCGGAAGCTCGCCGGCCTCGCCCCGCCCGTCCCGGAACCAGAACAGGTCCCGGGCCGTGGAGCCGGGCCCGCTGTGCACGGCCTCGGAGAACCATGGGTGCTCCGACGAGCAGTGGTTCGGCACCACGTCCACGACGACCCGGATGCCCAGCGCGTGCGCCTGCCGGATCAGCTCCTCCGCCTCCACGAGGGTGCCGAAGACGGGGTCGATGGCCCGGTAGTCGGCCACGTCGTAGCCGGCGTCCGCCTGCGGCGAGGCGTACCACGGGCTGAACCAGATCGCGTCGACCCCCAGCGCCGCCAGGTGGCCCAGGCGCGCCCGGACGCCCGCCAGGTCCCCGATGCCGTCGCCGTTGCCGTCGGCGAAGCTGCGCGGGTAGATCTGGTAGATGACGGCCGAGCGCCACCAGGCGGTCGCGTTGACACCCAAAACAGGTCCCCTACTCCTTCAGACCCCCGGCCGTGAGGCCGGAGACGATGCTCTTCTGGAAGATCAGGAAGAACACCACGGTGGGAACCGCGGCGATGACCGCCGCGGCGACGACGATGTTCATCGGGGTGCCGCCCGAGAACGCGTAGATGCCGACGCTGACCGTGCGCGTCTCCGGCGACGGCATGACCAGCTTCGGCCAGAGGAAGTCCTTCCACACCGCGGTCACCGCGAAGATCGACACCACGCCCAGGATCGGCCGGGAGATCGGCAGCACGATCGACCACAGCGTGCGCAACGGGGTGGCGCCGTCCATCACGGCGGCCGACATCAGGTCCTCGGGGATCGAGTCGAAGAACCGCTTGAGCAGGAAGATGTTGAACGCGTTCGCCACCGCCGGCAGCCAGATCGCGAACGGGGAGTCCAGCAGGCTGAGGTGCACCAGCGGCAGGTCGATGACGGTCACGTACTGCGGGATGATGAGCACCATCGCCGGGATCATCAGCGTGGCGAGCATCAGGCCGAGGATCGCGTTGCCGAACCGTGGGCGCAGCTTGGACAGCGCGTACGCCGCCGCGGTGTCCAGTACGAGCTGGAACAGCAGCGCGCCCAGCGCGTAGTAGAACGTGTTGAACAGCAGCTTCGCCAGGTTCAGCCGGCTCCACGCGTCGGCGTAGTTCTGCGGCTGCGGGTCCGTCGGGAACAGCGTCGGCGGGGTCTGTGCGATCTCGGTGCCGGACTTGAGCGCGCCGGTCACCATCCAGTACAGCGGGCCGATGAAGATCAGCGTGAAGCCCACCAGCACGCCGGCCAGCAGCAGCCCGTAGACGAGCCGGCCGCGGCCGCGGCGTAGTTGGGACTCGGCGATGAGGGTGCGGGTCATCAGTCCTGCCTCGCTGACAGGCGCACGTAGACCGCGGAGAACCCGGCCAGCACGATCAGCATGATCACGCCGAGCGCGGCGGCGCCGTTCAGGTCGTTCTGGAAGAAACCGTGCTGGTAGATCAGGTACGCCACCGAGGTGGCCGAGTCCTGCGTGCCGGCGCCGTTGGCCAGGATCAGCGGCTCGATGAACAGCTGCATGGTCGCGACGATCTGGAGCATCGCCATCAGCGAGAGGATCAGCCGGGTCTGCGGGATCGTCACGGTGACGATCCGCCGCCAGATCCCGGCACCGTCCAGTTCGGCCGCCTCGTACAGCTCGCCCGGGATGTTCTGCAAGGCCGCCAGGTAGATCAGCACCGCGCCGCCCATGTTCATCCAGGTGGACGCGATCACCATGGCCGGCATCGTCGCCGTGCTGGACTGCATCCACTGCGACGTCGGCAGGTGCAGCAGCTTCAGGACCGCGTTGAACAGGCCCGCGTCGCTCGGGTCGTACGCGTAGTACTTGAACAGGAACAGCGCCGACGCCGGCGGCAGCATCACCGGCAGGTACACCAGCGCCCGCAGGTACCCCTTCGCGTGGCGCAGCTCGTTGAGCAGGATCGCCACGAAGAACGGCACCGCGTACCCGAGGATCAGCGCCAGCACCGTGAAGTGCAGGGTGTTCTTCCACGCCGTCCAGAAGCTCGGGTCGTGCACGATCCGGCTGTAGTTGTCCCAGCCGACCCAGGTCGTCACGCCCCGCCGGGTGCGCTGGAAGCTCATCACGACGCCGCGCACCATCGGGTACCAGGAGAAGAGCGCGAAGCAGAAGACGGCGCCGGCCAGGAACGCGTACCCGGTGAGGTCGTTGCGCCCGCGCCTGCGCCGGGCAGAGATCGGCGGCCGGGCGCTCTGGACGTCCGGGCGCGGGGCGGTGATGGTCGCCAATGCTGCTCCTGTCGGAGGTGGGTGCGGGGGCCGCGGCGCGGGGGTGTGCGGGGGCCGTGGCGCGGCCCCCGCACCGGGGATCACCTGGTGGCGAGCAGCCCGTTGACCTTGTCCTCGGCGGTCTTCAGCAGCGCGTCGACGTTCGCGTTCGGGTCCGTCAACACCGCCGACATCGCCGAGTCGAGCACCGCGTAGATCGCCTGCGCGTTCGGCGGCTCGAACCTGACCGGCACCGGGTTGTTCTCGAACGCCGCGAAGTCCTCCACGTTCACGTTCGCGTTCGCCTTCCGCAGATCCAGATCCTGCCGGTAGGCGTCGCTGCCGACCGTGAACAACTGCGGCTGCGGCAGCCCCACCGGCTGGTTCTCCGGCTTGGCCCGCACGTAGTCGAACTGGCCCTTGCCCGGCGTCAGCTTCTCGTACGCCAGCCACATCAGGCCCGCCCTGACCTGCTCCGGCGACAGGCCCTTCTTGACGAAGTACCCCTCACCGCCGCCCAGCGTCGCCTTCGCCGGGCCGTCCTGGCCCGGCATCGGCCCCATCGCCCAGTCCTGGTACTTGCCCTGGAACTGGGTCACGATCGCGGTCGTCGCGTCCGGCGCGCCGATGAACATGCCCACCTTGCCGGCCGCGGCGTTGGTGAGCAGGTCCGGCCACTGGAGCAGTTGCTTGGCGCCCATGCTGTCGTCGCCGTACCGCATGTCCTTCAGGTTTTGCAGGACCTGCCTGCCCATCGGGTTGTTGAAGTCGGCCTTCTTGCCGTCCTCGCTCACCAGCCGGCCGCCCTGCGAGTACAGCTCCGCGGTGAAGTGCCAGCCGCCGGTGTTCGCCGCGCTGTAGTCCGAGTACCCGGCGATGCCGTTGCCCAGGGCCGCGATCCGCTTGGCGGCCGTGCGCACCTCGGCCCACGTCTTCGGCGGGTTCTTCGGGTCCAGACCGGCCTGCTGGAACAGGTTCTTGTTGTAGACCAGCCCCATCGAGTAGTTCTTCGTGGGTACGCCGTAGACCTTGCCGCCGTCGCTGAACGCCGCCTTGGCGCCGGCGTCGAGGCTGTCCCAGGTCGGGATGGTGTCCTTGGTGACGTACTCGGTGATCTCCATCGCCTGGCCCGAGTCCAGCACCTGATCCAGGTCGGTCATGTACCCGTAGAACACGTCGGTGACCGTCCCGCCCTGGAGCCGGGCCGTGAAGTCCGGCGGGTTGTTGCACTGCTCGCCCACCGACACGCTCTTGATCGTGATGTTCGGGTGCAGCTTCTGGAACTCCGCGACGTCGGCGTTCCAGTCCCGCAGCAACTCCTGCTGCGCCCCGACCGGCTGGCAGTCGACGGTGATGGTCACCTTGCCGGACGCGTCCGAGCTGTTGTCGCTCTTCGTGGAGCACGCCGCGAGGCTGAGCCCCAGGCCGGCCACGAGCGCTAACGCCGCGACCCTCCGGTTCTGCGGTGCGGACATCTGACTATCCCTTCAGGGGGTGTGACCAGACTCTCAGCGGTGCCGTGTTTCGTACCGATGACGATACGAAGTCGAATCCGAGAGCGCAAGAAGTCAACTAGATAGCGAAAGGACACGACTTCGCATCGCTCGCGGCGCCGCGGCCCCGTCGCGCATCGTGGAGTTGTCGGCGCGAGTAACGGCGCTTAAGCGCACGAAACCCCCACCGCAACTCCAAGATCGCTCGGAGCCGGGGTGGGGGTGACGCGGAACGGGTTACCGGCGGGGCGCGGGGCCGGTGGAGCCGCGGACGACGAGTTCGGGCTCGAAGAGCAGCTCGTCGGTCGCGACGCCAACGCCCTCCATCTGGTGCACCAGCAGATCCACGGCCGCCTGCCCCATCGCCTCGATCGGCTGGCGGACGGTGGTCAGCGGCGGATCGGTGCAGTTCATGAACGCCGAGTCGTCGAAGCCGATCACGGACACGTCCTCGGGCACCCGCCGACCGAGCCGCCGGACCGCCCGGATCGCGCCCAGCGCCAGCACGTCGCTGGCGCAGATGATGCCGGTCGCGCCCGCCTCGACCAGTTTCGCCGTCGCCGCCCGGCCACCCTCCATCGAGAAGCTGGACCTTTGCACGGCCGTCTCGGGCGCCTTCGCGCCCCGCTGGCAGGCCAGCGCCGCATCCAGTTTGCGCTGCGACGGTACGTGGTCCGCCGGGCCGAGCAGCATGCCCACGTGCTCGTGGCCGAGGCTGCGCAGGTGCCCGTACGCCTGCTCGACGGCGACCGCGTCGTCGGTGGAGACGCTGGCGAACCCGAGGTCGCCCACGCCCGCGTTCACCAGCACGACGGGCAGCCCCCGGTCGGTCAGCCGCCGGTAGTGGTCGTGCCGCGCGTCCGCGAGCGCGTACGAGCCCCCGGCGAAGATCACTCCGGAGACCCGGTGGTCGAGCAGCATGTCGACGTAGTCCGCCTCGGAGACGCCGCCGAGGGTGCGGGCGCACAGCGCGGGCGTGAAGCCGCGCTGCGCCAGCGAGCCGGTCACCACCTCGGCCAGCGCCGGGAAGATCGGGTTCTGTAGCTCGGGGAGCACCAGCCCCACCAGCCGCGCCCGCTCGCCACGCAGCTTGGTGGGGCGCTCGTAGCCGAGCACGTCCAGCGCGGTCAGCACGGCCGTGCGGGTCGCCTCGGACACGCCCTCGCGCCCGTTCAGCACCCGGCTGACGGTCGCCTCGCTGACGCCGGCTTTCTTCGCCACGTCAGTCAATCGTCGAGTCACGGCGGGAGTTTACGCCAGGAGGACCAGAAGCCGTCTCTTTCTTGCAGTGAACAGTACGAAACCGGACAGGTGGTTCGATGGTGCGATGTCCGAGGATTCGCTCTCGCGGGTGCGGGCCATCTGCACCGCGCTCCCGGAGGTAACCGAGCGCCCGAGCCACGGGGCACCGACCTGGTTCGTCCGCGACAAGAGCACGTTCGTCCGGTTCTGGACGGACGGGCACCACCAGCACGACTTCCCACACCTGTGGTGCGCCGCGCCGCCGGGCGCCCAGGAGGCGCTGGTCGCGGCGGAGCCCGAGCGATTCTTCCGCCCGCCCTACGTCGGCGGACGCGGCTGGATCGCCGTGCGCATCGACGAGCACACCGACTGGACCGAGATCGCCGAACTCTGCGCCGACGCGTACCGGGTGGTCGCGCCGAAGCGGCTGGTCCGGCAACTCGACACCGGCCCCTAACCCGTCTCCCCCCGGCGGTGCGCCCGCCCGGCGGCCGTCCCCTTACCGGGCCGGCACCCGCTGTCCGTGGCGGCGCCCGCGGTGGCCGCGGGTGGGAGATCTTGGTACCGATCTGGCCAGAAAGCGGCGTGTCTTACCAAGATCTCGCCCGGGCACGGGCGGGCGCCGACCGACCCACACCGCAACGCCGGCCCGGGAGCGACGGGCGCCACTCCCGGGCCGGCGTCTTACCCGGCAAGCCAACCGTCCGACACGCGCGCCGCCCGGCACCGGCGGTCTACCGGGCGTCTACCGGCCACTCAGGCCGAAGAAGTGAACCGCGTACTGTGCCCACTCGGGGACGTTGAAGCCGAGGTCGTGCGGTTGGCCCTCGATGCTGTAGGCGTCCACCTCGACCTGACCCCAGCCCCTGCTGTACGCGCTGTGCGTCCAGGACGGCCGCGGGTGGTCGGTGACGGACTTGCGCGTATGCAGCACGTTGGTCCACTGCTTGACCGCCTCGCCGAAGTTCGGGTAGGCCAGCACGGTGTCCGCGGTCCCGTGCCACAACTGCATGCGCGGGCGCGGCCCCCGGTAGCCCGGGAAGGCGTTGCGCACCAGGTCGCCCCACTCCTGCGGGGACTTGCTGATCTGGCCCTGCGCGCAGGCGCTGTTCCACATCGAACCGTCGGTGGTGGCGAAGCAGCCGAACGGCACGCCGGACATCGCCGAGCCGGCCTGGAACACGTCCGGGTAGGCGCCGAGCAGAACGTTGGTCATCATCG
The DNA here is from genome assembly GCF_018397995.1 of Rhizomonospora bruguierae. Classification (GTDB taxonomy): domain Bacteria; phylum Actinomycetota; class Actinomycetes; order Mycobacteriales; family Micromonosporaceae; genus Rhizomonospora; species Rhizomonospora bruguierae. The sequence goes on along the minus strand of NZ_BBQH01000021.1, from coordinate 22,667 downwards.
CGCCGGACGACAGGCCGGTGACGAAGACCTGGTTCGGGTTCGCGTGCCGGTGCCGCAGCACGTAGCGGACCATCGACACCAGGCCCACCGGGTCGCTGTCACCGTCGTGGCGCAGCGCACCGGGCGACGACACGTCGTAGCAGTGCCCCTCGCGCGGTGCCGACGGGTACATCACGATGAAGCCGTACCGGTCGGCCAGCGAGGCGAACTGGGTGGCACGGAACATGTCCGGCCCCGAACCGGTGCAGTAGTGGATCGCCAGCACCACGGCCGGCCGGGGCCGGACCCGCTCCGGCACGTACAGGTACATCTCCAGGCCGGTCGGGTTCGGCCCGAAGTTGGCCACCTGGGTGAGCGTCGCGGTGGGCGCCGGCAGGTTCGCGATGGGTACGAAGGTCTTGGGATGGGCACTCGCGGGCACCGCGGCCAACAGGGTGGCCGAGACCGCCGCGGCGAAGGCGGTTACCGCGGCGAGCAGTGTTCTGGCGCGGCGCATCCGAGGACTCCTTCGGCGCGGTCCAGTCGGAAAGTTTCGATTTGTGAATCGAGACGTTTCAGAAACGTACGCTAGTCGATGGACCCGGTCAACCACCCCGCGACGGTCGGGCGCGGCGGCGGAAATGTCGGTGGGTGTTGGCAGACTCGGCGGCGTCCCGTGACGGCGGGGCGACCTGGGGAGGTTGACATGCGGTACAGCGACGAGTTGGCGGTGTCCGGGCGCCTGTTCCGGATCGAGATCACCTCGGCGGGCCCGAGCGGCATCGGCGGTCGCGGCCCGGATGCGTACGAGATGACCGTCCGCGCGGACGACGACGGTGCCGGCCCGGTGGAGGTGCACGCCTCGATGCCCGCGGGCGACCTGGCGGTGGTCGGGGAGGTGGTCCGGCACAGCCTCTCCGGCCTGGCCCGGCTCGCCGGCTCCGGCGGCGGCGTGGCGGGCGGCGGCGAGAACTTCAAGGTGCGGATCGCGGCGGCCCGCCAGCGCCACCCCAAGGCGTGGACCGCGTGGACACCGGAGGAGGACGAGCGCCTGCTCGCCGGCTACCGCTCGGGGTCCGACGTCAAGCAGCTCGCCGACGAGCTGGGCCGCGGGCCGCGCGCCATCGTGTCCCGCCTGGTCAAGCACGGTGTGGGCGCACAGCCGCCGGCGCCCGACACGGGGGAGGGTGCCGGCTGACCGATCCGGGCCGGCCGCTCCAGATCGGCGGCCGGCCCGGGTCCGAGGTGCGCCCGCGCGAGCCAGGGTGCTTCCCCGCCGCCGTTTCATCCGCGGCCACCGGCCGCTGGAACCGGTGGCCCGGCGGCTACCCTGCGGCGCCAGTTCCCTAGCGTCGACCATTTTCCGCGAGATTTCACCCGACCCGTGCCCGTTGCCACACGTGATCGGGGAGACCTTGCCGGGTCAGCCAGATCTTCAGCTCGGTGACGTCGCCGTCGTTGAGCAGGGCCGGATCAACCGTGGTACGCAACTGGTGGGCGACGTCGGAGTCGAGCAGGAGCCGCAGGCTCCGCAGGGCGGGGCCAGCACTGTTGGGTACCCCGGTCACATCGTCGTACCCGGATGGGGATGCCTTGATGTCGAAGCCGACCCAGTCCACCAGACCCTGGTCGAGGATCTGTCCGAACCGGCGTGGGTAGCTGCCGGCGGTGTGCAGGCCCACCGCGTAGCCGAGGGTCCGCACCTCCCGCATCGCCTCGGCAAGACGCGGCTGCAGCAGCGGCTCGCCGCCGGAGAAGACGACAGCGTCCAACAGACCTTGGCGACGGGCAAGGTGGGTCGTCACCGACTCCCATGGCACGGCGGGTTCGGCGCGCGGGTCGAGCAGTTCCGGGTTGTGGCAGTACCCGCACCGCCAGGGGCAGCCCTGGCAGAAGACGGTGGCGACGAGGCGGCCCGGCCAGTCGCAGGTGGACAGCCGGGACCAGCCACCGATATTGATCATGCGGGAACGGTCACCTTCTCCCGGAAGTGCACGCGCTCGGCATGCTCGCCCCGCTTACCAAGGTTGAAGGACGAAACGGGGCGGTGGTATCCCATGACGCGGGTCCACACCTCGCACTCGCCACCGCAGGTCGGGCAGGCGGCGTGTTCGCCAGCCAGGTAGCCATGGTCGGGGCAGATCGAGAAGGTTGGGGTCACCGTCAGGTACGGCAGCGCGAACCGCTCCAGCGAGCGGCGTACCAGGGTGCGGCAAGCGGCGGCGGTGGAGATCCGCTCGGACATGTACAGGTGCAGCACCGTGCCGCCGGTGTACCTGGTTTGTAGGTCGTCCTGCCGTTCCAGCGCCTCGAACGGGTCGTCGGTCCAGCCCACCGGCAGTTGCGAGGAGTTGGTGTAGTACGGGTTCTGGTCCGTGCCCGCATGCAGGATCCCGGGGAACCGGCGTCGGTCCTCCTTCGCGAAGCGGTAGGTGGCACCCTCGGCCGGGGTCGCCTCCAGGTTGTAGAGGTGACCGGTCTGCTCCTGGAACTCGACCATCCGCTCGCGTACGTGGTCGAGAAGCCGAACGGCGAGCGCGTGTCCCTGCGGGGCGGTGATGTCGTACGCGTCGAACGTGAAGTTGCGGATCATCTCGTTGATGCCGTTCACCCCGATGGTCGAGAAGTGATTGCGCAGGGTGCCCAGGCAACGCTTGGTATAGGGGAAGAGCCCCTCGTCGATCAGGTCCTGGACCGTGACCCGCTTGATCTCCAGGCTGTCGCGGGCCAGCCCCAGCAGCCGATCGAGATCCTCGAACAGCCCCTTCTCGTCGCCCGCGTGCCGGTGTCCAAGGCGGGCGCAGTTGACGGTGACCACGCCGAGGGAGCCGGTCTGCTCCGCGCTGCCGAACAGACCGTTGCCGCGCTTGAGCAACTCGGTCAGGTCCAACTGCAAGCGGCAGCACATCGAACGGATCATGTCGGGGCTGAGATCGGAGTTGATGAAGTTCTGGAAGTACGGGAGTCCGTACTTCGCGGTCATGGCGAACAGCCGCTCGGCGTTCTCACTCTCCCAGGGAAAGTCCTTGGTGATGTTGTAGGTGGGGATCGGGAACGTGAAGACCCGGCCGGTGGCGTCGCCCGTTCCCATGACCTCGATGTACGCGCGGTTGATGAGGTCCATCTCGGCCCGCAGATCCCCGTAGGTGAAGTCCATCTCCACGCCGCCAATCTCCGGCACCTGATCGCGCAGATCCTCGGGACAGGTCCAGTCGAACGTGAGGTTGGTGAACGGCGTCTGGGTGCCCCAGCGGGACGGCACGTTGAGGTTGTGCACCAACTCCTGCATGCACTGATGCACCTCGTCGTACGCCATGGAGTCCTTGCGCACGAACGGAGCCATGTAGGTGTCGAACGAGCTGAACGCCTGGGCGCCCGCCCACTCGTTCTGCAGCGTGCCGAGAAAGTTGACGATCTGACCGACCGCCGAGGAGAAGTGCTTCGGCGGGGCCGAGTCGGTCTTACCGGGCACCCCGTTGAACCCCTCGCTCAGCAGCGTACGCAGGGACCAGCCGGCGCAGTAGCCCGAGAGCATGTCCAGGTCGTGGATGTGAACGTCGCCTTCGCGGTGGGCGCGACCGACCGCGTCGGGATACACCTGGTCGAGCCAGTAGTTGGCGGCGACCTTGCCAGCCGTGTGCAGGATTAGTCCCCCGAGCGAGTAGCCCTGGTTCGCGTTGGCGGCAACCCGCCAGTCGCTGCGATCCAGGTATTCGGTCACCGAGTCCACCGCGTTGATCTGCGTCACGTCAGCCCTCCCATGAGGCAGTACGAGAAGAGCGCATCCCGCGGGATGCGCGGGATGCGCCGGCAGGTGTGCGGCCCCGGACCGCCGCGCGGCCGGACCGACCACCGGGACACTACACCTAGTGGTGCATGTGGAGCACCAACACAATATGTTGAGTGACCTTCGGTCCGTAGAGCAGGACTTAGGTCCCGCGACCCGCTTCGATTTCGCCACAGAGGACCCCGCAGCGGCCGTCTTCGCGCACCGGCAGGTGAGCCCGGACAGCGAGCTGAAGGGGCGCGGGTGGCCGCAGGGTGGGTGGCACCAGGCGCCTATTCGGAGGCGCGGGTAGTTCGGCCCCGAGTTGCGCCGCGGGCCGGCTCGACCGGGAGCCAGATGGGTGGCATAGTGTCGTGCATAATCACAGAGTGCGGCGTGGAAGGTTCACTTTGCAGCCCAACCCTGACCAGATCGCGGCCCGGCGCCGGCTCGGCGCCGAGCTGCGTAGGCTGCGCGAGGAAGCGCTGCGCAGCGGTCAGGATCTAGCTGGCGCGCTGGGGTGGTCGCAGTCGAAGGTCAGCCGGATCGAGCATGCCCGCACGCTACCGACAGTTAGTGACGCCCGCGCTCTGTTAAGCGAGTTGCGGGTCTCCCCGCGGGAGCGCGATCGCCTGCTGCGGCTTGCGGAGGAGGCCGCCGGTGAGCCCGGCACGTGGCGCAACTCCACCGGTGCGGGCCTAACTCGACGGCAGCAGGACTTCATTGCGCTGGAGCGGTCCGCCACCACGATCCACCACTATCAGCCGCTCCTCATTCCGGGCTATCTCCAGACCGAGGAGTACGCCCGCCGTGTGCTGGAGATGGCCGGCTCCAGCAGCGTTGACCGCGGTGTCGAGATGCGGCTCGCCCGCCGAGAGACGCTAACCCGCACAGGCGCACCCGCATACCGCATCGTGTTGCTGGAGACGGCGCTGCACTGGCGCCCAGGTCCCGTCTCGTTGATGGCGGACCAACTGACGCTCGTCGCCGAACTGGCCGGCAGCCCCAATGTCGGGCTGCGGATCCTCAAGCTCGATCACGAGCAGGTCACCTATCTCCAGCACCCCTGCATGGTGTTCGACTTCGGTGCCACCGCTTCGCGCGAGGCGCTGGTCGAAACACTGACGCAAGACGTGCGGGTCACCGACCCGGCCGGGGTCACCCAGCTCAGCAAGTACATTGAGCACCTCTGGTCCTCGTCCCTCTCGTCACGACAGTCGCTAGCCCTCATCCGAGCGACCGCGAAGTCATATAAGGACGGTCGTGCCTAGCCTTCGAGGAGGTCAGCACATGGAACAAGCCCTCGACTTCACTGGTGCACGGTGGTTCAAGAGTTCGTCGTCCGGCGACGGTGGGTGCGTCGAGGTGGCGATGGCGCCCACGGCTGTCGGAATCAGGGACAGCAAGACCGCGAACAGTCCGGTGCTCGTGGTGTCACGGGAGTCATGGGTCCGGTTCGTCGCAGGAGTAAAGGCCGACGAGTTCGGCGTCTAACAGTCCGGGAAAGGTAGTCGACGGTGGCGGGCTCAGGGTCGGACAGGGCCCGGCGCCGTGGGCGCGCCGGCTTCGGCTACCTCTGGACCGCGTCTGCCGTGTCCAGCCTGGGCGACGGCGCCTACCTGGTCGCCGCGCCCTTGCTGGCCGCCGTGCTCACCAAGAATCCGATGGGCGTGGCCGTCGTGAGCGCTGCGGCGGCCGCGCCCTGGTTCCTGATCGGGTTCTGGTCCGGCGCGGTCGTGGATCGCGTCTCACGACGCCTCGTCATGGTCACGGCAGATGTGGTTCGGGCTATCGGCCTGGTGCTGCTTGCGCTTCTCGTGGCAACGGCAAACGCGAGCATCACCGCCTTGGCCATCACATCGTTCCTCGTGGTCGCCGGCAAGACCTTCCATGATGCTGCCGGCCAGGCACTCGTGCCGCATGTCGTCGGACGCTCGGAGGATGAGCTGACCCGCGCCAACGGCCGGCTTTTCGCAGGCGAAACAGTCAGTCAGACCATCGCCGGGCCGCCCTTGGGTGGCGCAGCCTTCGGCCTCGCACCGTGGCTGCCGTTCGCACTCGATGCGGCCTCCTTCGCCGGCTCGGCGGCACTGCTACGGGGCGTGCCCGCGCCCCCGAAGCCGAACCGCCCGGACGGCCAGAGCGTTGCCGCCGCAGTACGCGAGGGCTTTCGGTACCTGTTTCGCAGTAGAGACCTGGTCGCCCTGGCGCTCAGTTTGGCCGCGTTCAACATCGCCTTCAACCTCGCCTCAGCCACCTTCGTTCTGTTCGCGAAGGAAACGTTGGGCGTCACCGACCTCGGGTACGGGCTCATCGTGACGGCCCAGGCCGTGGGCGCCGCCGTCGCCGGCTGGTTCGCCAGACCGGTCGTTCGCTGGCTGACCACCAAGGGCGCCGTAGCGGCCGCGCTCGTCGTCCAGGCGCTCGGCTGGCTGGCCGTTGCCGTTGGCTCATCAGCCTGGATCGGCGGCGGCGCCTTCATGATCCTCGGCATGAGCACGACCCTTGTCACGGTGGCTGCCGTCTCCGCCCGCCAGAGGATCGTGCCCGATCATCTGCTGGGCCGCGTCGTCTCGGCGTTCCGACTGATCGGCAACGGGGCAGCCCCGGTCGGCGCGACTCTCGGTGGCGTAGTCGCTGGCCTTGCCGGGCTACGCGCGCCCCTCGTTCTGGCTCCGATCGTCCTCGCCCTGTCGTTGGCGCTGCTCGCGGGACCCCTGCTGCGTCGCTCTCGCGATCTTCAAGCCTGACGCGTGGCGCCACTCCTCATCGGAGGATTCACCTTGCTTCACGCATAGTCACGTCGTTATTATCGTGCATATGCACGGGGATTGATTGAAGGGATGACGCGGATGGCTCTGAGCGGCGGGACGAGGGTTCTCGGCCGGGTGCGAGGACGTGTTTCCGGCCGGCTGTTGCCCCGGCGCAGGAGTCACTGAGCGAGGCGGAGGAGCAATGGGCGCCGAAGACGATGGCCGGGCCGCGATCGAGGAGGAGGGCCAACTGATGCACGGGGTGAAACGTCGACCTGCTGATGGGCGAGGCAACGCGCGTGGAGGTCATGTCGCTGCTGGGACGGCCGGACACCGTGGTGGTCCGTATCGGGGAGTTCGGTCAGAAGGTGGCGGTGTTCGTTCGCCTGGCGGATGTCGACCGGCTGGAGGTCGCGCTGAGCGAAGCGCGGGAGCTATTGGAGGCACGAGCCGCTGCCGCGCCGGTACTGGCGGCTTGAGTGTGGATGGCGAGTTGGTCTGTAACGCTCGATGTTTCGCTGATCGCCGCGCCTGAATGTCACCGGGCCGCAGCGGTCGCGGGGGCGGCGGGTGCCGGCGTCGGGGCGGGGCGCCCGGGAAGAAAGACCGACAGGAGCAGGGCCAGCCCGGTGAAGCCGACGGCCCACCAGAATGCCTTGTCGAACGAGTGGGTGGCGGCGAGGATGACGGCCAGGATGGCCGTACCGAAGGAGCCGCCCACCTGCTGGGCGATGCGCGTGAGGATGCTCGCGTGCGGGACCTCCGAGCGCTCCAGCCCGAGGAACGCGACCGCCATGACCGGCACCGTCACCACGCTCAGGCCGAACCCGCGGACCAGCAACGCGGTCAGCAGCCACACTTCGCTGGTGTGCGGGCCGGCCAGCGCGAACGGTACCGTGGCCAGCCCGACAAGAAGGAAACCGGCCGTCACCACCGGACGAGCGCCCAGGGAGTCCGTCAGCCGCCCGGTCAGGCCCCGGCTCAGCAGCGACCCGATGCCTTGCGGTACGAGCAGCAGCCCGGCGGTCAGCACGCTGGCCCCGCGCGACTCCTGGAAGTACAGCGGCAGTAGCAGCATCGCGCCGTAGAGGGATGCGCCAGACAGGAACAGCATGGCCGAGGACGAGGCGATCGGCCGATGGCGCAGCAGCCGTACGTCGACCAGCGCGCCGCCCCTCGCCCGGATCGCCCGCCCCGCGAACGCCGCGGTGAGCACGACGCCGGCGATCAGCGGTACGAGCGTGTCGGCGCGGCCGAACCCGCCGTGCCGGCCGACGTTGGACAGGCCGTACAGCAGACCTACCGTGCCCGGGCCGAGCAGGGCGAGGCCGGGGAGGTCGAGGCGGACGCGGTCGGTCGGCGGGTCGTCGGGCAGCAGCCGCAGCGCGAGGACGATGCCGACGACGCAGAACGGCACGTTGACCCAGAACAGCCAGCGCCAGTCGAGCCAGTGCAGGATCACGCCGCCGAGGACCGGTCCGAGGATGGGTCCGAGCACGGCGGGGAGGCCGATCACGGCCATCGTGCGGCCCAGGTTGCGGCCGCGAGCCGCCTGCATGACCAGCGTCGACATCAGCGGCAGCATGAGGCCGCCGCCGACGCCCTGCACGACCCGGAACGCGATGAGACTGTGCGCGTTCCAGGCCAGGCTGCACAGCACCGACCCGACCAGGAAGACGGCCAGCGCGATCACCCACAGCCGCTTGCCGCCGACCCGGGCCTGGGCCCACGCCCCGAGCGGGATGACGACGCCGAGCGAGAGCAGGTAGCCGGTGCTGACCCACTGGATCGTGACCAGCGATGAGTGCAGCGCCTGGACCAGCGTCGGCAGGGCGATGCTGGTGATCGTGGTGTCGAAGATGACGGCCAGCGCGCCGACGATCAACGCGATGGCCGTACGGAGAACGTCGCGGTCGATCATGCCGACCCCCAGACGATAAGATGCAAGCGCGTATCTCTCCGTGCCGAAGGTACGCCTCCGCGATAAGATGCACAAGTGACTCTTATGCGACGCCGCGGCCAGGAACTCGAGGACGCTCTGCTCGAGGCGGCCTATGCCGAGCTGACCGAGGGCGGGCTGGCCGCGTTCACGCTGGACAGGGTGGCCACCCGGGCACAGACCAGCCGCCCGGTGCTGTACCGGCGCTGGCCGAACCGCGAGGAACTCGTCATCGCCGCGATCCGCCATCACGACGACCGCAACCGCCCGCCGATTCCGGACACCGGCTCACTGCGCGGCGACCTGATCGCCCTCCTGAAGGGGGCCAACCGGCACCGGATGCAGTTGATCACACCGGTACTTGCCCAGCTCAGCGGCTATTTTCTCGAGACCGGGCGCACGCCGGCCGAGCTGAGACGCGAGCTGATCGGCGAGCGCGTCACCTCGGACCTGACGATCATCCGGCGCGCCATCGACCGCGGCGAAATCGACCCCGCCCGGATCACACCCCGGGTCGCCGCACTGCCCTTCGACCTGTTCCGGCACGAACTCCTGATGACCCAGGCCGCGGTGCCGGACGAGGTCATCGAGGAAATCGTCGACCACATCGCCCTGCCGATCATGACGGGAACGATCCCACCCCCGCGATAGCCGGGACAACGGGTCAGAACGGGTGGAACTGCTCGAACGGCGGCTCGACCAGGGAGTCGGGAAGCCGGATGGCGCGGCAGCGGGGCACCGTTTCGGCTGTGGGGTCGCCGCCAATGTTCCGTAGCGTTCCGCCGGCGAAGGCGTCGGGAATAGCCGTCCAGCCCAGGTTCTGCTCGTAGTACCGCACTGCGGTGCGCACCGAGGGTGTCCAGTCGTCATCCATCACGATCAGCCCGCCCGGTCGGACGATCTTACGCAGATAGTAGAGGTCCACGAAGACCTCGTGGAAACGGTGACTACCGTCCACAAACGCCGCGTCGGCGCGGAAACCTTCGGTGACAAGTTCCGGGAGCGCGATGGACGACCACGCGCGCACGAGCCGGGCGATCGAGTCCAGTCCCGCGACGCACAGTAGATCCCAGCCGACATCGGCATACTCGCGGTCCTGGAAGGGGTCGATGACGACGTGCCGAGGGTGCGGCGGGTTGAGGGTCACCAGCGCCTCCCCGACCGCGAGTGCGGAGCTGGCGTATGCAAGTCCGACCTCGACAACCGTCTCGACTCCCTCGGAGATCAACAGGTCTCGAAGCAGGTCGCAGTCCCGCTCCGGCATCGTGACCGTTTCGAAGTCCCGCTCGTGAGGTCGCGACCACGGCGGACCCTCCTGCACAAGCCGGCGACGAACCTCCCGGACTCGTGCCCCGCGTTCATCTATCTGCATCCCGCCAGTTTGGATCAGCTTCACTGCCGGGCCGGCAGCACACCGAGCAAGCCGCTCTCGACGCCCGCGCGGACCGCACGTGGACCTGTCGTGCGTAAGGTCGCCCGCGGCGAAGGCGAAAGGCCAGCCCGCCAGGTCGACGGTGAAGATCAGCAGTGCAAGCTCGCACATCCTCGGACAGCTCGGCGCCAGCCCGACGACAACCGGCCCCGAGCACCGCGACCATGGGCGTCCCGGCCAGCGTAAAAACGCACGAATTGCCGTGACCATGAACATCTACAGCGAAGCCACGTCGAAGGCGACCCCAAGCCGCCCTGAAGGCTTGGTGGACGACTCGATCCCTGTCCGGTAGTCAGCCGACCGAAGCCAGCAAATCCTCAGCCAAAGCAGAAGCGGCGGCCGAAACGACAGGAGGATCTCCGATACCTTCCTCAGCTCTCCCCGCCATTGCAGATCCCGGCGCATCGGGGCCTGCCCCGAATAGCTCGGCAGCGAACCCCAGGGCTTGGTCAGTGACTTGTCCAGCTAGATCATCAGCGCGCAGCTCCCGCAGCTTGACAGCCGCACAAGATCGAAAAGGCCGTCTCAGACGAAACGGCCTTTGAGCTGGGTGGAGCTGAGGGGATTTGAACCCCTGACCCCCTCGATGCGAACGAGGTGGAAGCTAGTCCATTGAGGTTAGCAAGATCGCGGAATCCGGACTAATCTGCAGGTCAGAGGCCAACACTGGGTGCCGCTCAGTGATGGCCGATGAGGCTCCATGGGGCCTCATCCACGGACAAGGGACGGACAGGCGATCTTGGAGGCGGCCACGTGGGCTGGCTGAAGGAACGTGTGACGCGGGACGGCAAGGTCCGGTACACGGCCGTGTATCTCGATATCCGAGGCAAGGAGCAATCGGCCGGAACCTTTTCAAACAAGAAGGAAGCGAACAAATCATGGCAAGCCGCCGAGGCCAAGGTGGCAGAGGGACGCGCGGGCGACCCACGCCGAGGACGCCAGACGTTCGAGCGCTACGTCCGAGAGACCTGGCTGCCCAACCACGTGATGGAACTCCGTACCCGCGAGAACTACACCCTCTATCTTGAGAGGGTCATTATTCCGGAGTTCGGGCCGATGAGGATGCGAGAAATTGTATCCACCCACGTCCGGGAATGGGTCACGAAGTTCCATAAAGGAAACTTGGAACTACCTCAACGCCAGAAGGGGCAGAGGGCCAAGATTAGCAACAGTCCCGCCGTGATCGAGTACTGCATGGTCATCCTCAGCGCAATATTCACCACAGCACTAATAGACCAGGTCATCACGGTGCATCCTTGCAAAGGAGTCAAGACGCCAGCAGTACCCAAGAAGGTCCGTCGGATTATTACGCCCGAGCAATTCGACGACGTGTACGCGGCACTCCCAAACAATGACATGCGGCTATTTGTGGAAACTGACATCGAGAGTGGCCTCCGGTATGGAGAGCTAACAGAACTACGAGTCAAGGATCTTGACCGGGCAACCAGGGTACTTACAGTTAGCCGTGTAGTCGTCGAGCTTACAAAGCAGTTCCAGACGGATGGCAACCGGTTCGTCGTGAAGGGGTACCCGAAGGACGAGGAGGAGAGACAACTTCGCCTCAGTGTCCAGATCGTCAAGAAGATTGACGCGCACATCAGGGAGAACGGCCTCCAGGCAGAGGATCTGATCTTTGCGATCCGCAGTCCCGAGGCCCTACATGAGCCCCCACTTCGAGTCGTCCCTAACCCCGATGAACTGGGGCTCACAGAACCCAACCAAAAGGGCCGTCAATACCAGCACGGCACTAAGACAGCATACATCTCCGCAAAGTGTAGGTGTGAGTATTGCAGGGCGGCGTTCTCGATCTACCGGGCTGAACGACGAGCGGTAGGTAAGGACCAGCCGCGCCAGCGGCGCACGGTGACCACCGATGGGCACATCCCTCGTTCATGGTTCCGCCAAAACGTTTGGCTCCCCGCACGCTCGGCCGCAGGCCTCGACTCAACCGTTCAGGTAAAGGGTCTTCGCAGCGCCCATGCCTCCTGGCTTCTTGCAGGCGGCGCGGATATCCAGATCGTCAAGGAGCGCCTCGGACACGGCAGCATCCTTACCACACAGAAGTACCTCGGCAGCTTGCCTGAGGCCGACGATGCTGCGGTGGATGCCTTCAGCCGGATTCGGCGACGGAGCGCTTGATGGAAACCCATGGGATCACGCCGAGAGGGCTCTGCCAGGTGTAAAGGTGGATCGCCGTGTAGTCCCCGGTAGGGGCGGAGGCCTGCTGACCCCAGCCCCCAACCGGCTACCGGAAGGCAGCGACCACCGCAGCGAACGCCAGCAAGATTGGAGGAAGGAGCTTCAATAGCTCCACGCGCCGCCTGTGACGCCGCTCCGCCTTGCTCTCCCGGGCGTCAGGTGTGACACCCCCTGGCTTCTCGGATGTGTCAGCGTTGACGCATTCCGGGGGTGTGGGTACCTTCATACCGACTCCAACTTCGTGCGGACTGTCCGAACAAGTTCCGACGCGGAGTCACAAGCAGCGCCCGGGATGGCCCCCGGGCGTTTGCTGTTATGGGCGAGCTACACCCGCGTAACTCCTCATCGCCGCCGTCAATGTTGAGCCGGTCCCTGAGTCGAACGCAACCCCCAGCAGTGAGCGGCTGATGACCCCTCCTCCGAACGGTCACCCATTGACGACACCCTCTTGTGTTAGCGACACTTCGGTGGTACGTCACCATCGACGTCCGGACTCCATCCCGGACGTCGCTCGCTTTTCAGGTGCTGGCACCCGTGCAACTCCCCGTGGTCGGCATCAATCTCAACCCGGGCAGCGAGGCGAGGTCAAGTTGGCCACCCGCGTCCGGCGCGTTAACCAAGTCACGAGTCGCACAGACAGACTCCCTAATTGCCGGCCAGCGCAGAGCAGTGCAGAACAGTGCGGCCAGGCAGCCCGAAACGGGCGAGCATCCTCCTCATCCGTTCGGCTGGCAGGGTATGGAGGTTTGGCGGACCCGACTGCGGGGCCCGTTTGGACGGTTTGTCGCTCCTGTCAGCTACCGCAACAACAGGGCCAGTAGCGGGGTAGCCGCCACCAGCACAGCGGCAATCCCCTTGAGTAGCGCTGGAGCCGCCTTGAGGTAGTCCATGACCATCCTGTGACGATCCCGTGACTGATTGTCTTTCCGTTCGTTGGCCACGTGACTCCCTACTCAGACCCAATGAACCGCTTAACGGAGTCAGGGACCAGCTCCAGAATCCGGCGGGTCTGACACCGCAAAACGTCGGGTTCCCGCCTGGAGTGAAGACGTGTTCGTCCAGCACGACACGAACCCGCTGCGGCGTCACGCCGAAGACTCGGTCCTGGCGCGCCAGTCGTAGCCGAAGGACCTCGATCTCGGGGCCATGGTTGAGGAGCCGGCCGAGCCGGTCCGATGGAAGCCGCAGTCGCGGCCTGCGGCAGCGCGGTGCACGTTGCGTGAATTTCCTTCTGTCTGATCACGAGCCTGTTCCGGGGTCAAGCTGTTGGAGGCGCAGGCGGGCACGCGGCTGTGGTGTGGTGCGGCCTTTCTCCCAATTCCTGACGGTGGTGCTGGTGACTTTGCACAAGGCCGCGAAGTGTTGTTGGCTCACGCCTCGGGCGCGTCGAAGTTCGCTGATTCGCAGGGCGGTCCAGGATTCGTGGCTGTCGGGCTGCCGCTGCGCGGCTAGGCGTATGCGGCTGGTGGCGAGGCTGGCTAGGGGGGTGTGGGGCAGGTTGTGCTGGCGGCGGTACTCCGCGACGCTGATCTTGTGGATGCGTGACAGGTGGGTGGCCAGGGCAGCATAGGAGTTCCCGCATTCCAGGCAGCTGATGATGCTGGGTTGAAGATGAGGCGTAGGGGCGGCACGGGGCTGCGGCACGTCGATGCCGTACAGGTACGCGGCGGTGCTGTGGGCGGTGCCGAGGTCTCGCAGCGCGATGTCGCCGCCGACGCGGTGGTGGGCGGCGTCGGCGAGGAGGGCGTGGGGGCGCAGCGCGCGCTCGTGGTCAGCGTCGAGTGCCGCAGCGGCCAGATCAACCCGGTCACGGCCGTCCTCGGTGGGTGCAGACCGGGTCAGCCTGGGCCGCGGTGTCGGTGGACCAGACCACCGCGATCGTGAAGCAGTAGTCGTTGCTGCGGCTCAGCCCGTAGGCGGTGTAACTGTCGGCGCCGGCAGGCAGTTGCGCGAACGTTTGTTGCTGCTGCCCCGAGCGGCCCCCGGCGATCACCACGGGTCCCTCCGCATCGGCCGGGTACCTCCAGTGCAACACGATGCTGTCGCGCCGGTCGGTCAGCCGGACCTGATCGGGCGGGCCAGCGAGGGCCGCGGTAGGCGCGGCAGCCGGTGTACTCGCACGGGAGACAGCATCAGGGACGGTGGGCTCGGGGTTCGGGTGGTGTGGCGCGGAGATCGTGGCGACTACCGTGACGGTGCCGAGCAGTAGCGCCACGATCCCGGCCGTCAGCAGAAGCCATTGGGCCGTCCGCGTCTCCACCGGTGACGAGGGTGCGGGTGCCGGGAGGCGGTCCGAGGACGTGTCGGTTTCAGCGGGGCACGGGAGGTCCGGGACATCCGTTGGCACGTAATCGGTGCGCCCAATCACGGCGCCCGGTGATGCGGTCTGTGCGGGTCGCCACGCCTCGCCGGGCAGCTCGTCCGGTGGCCGCCTGTCGTCGTCGGGCGGGATGCCGGTGGCCTCTGGCCGGGTGTGGGTGTCCTGCTTGTTCGGGGTGCTGCTGTCGGCCCGGTCCGTCGGCTGGTAGACGGGTAGTTCGGGCAGGCGTGGCTCGACTGGCCCTGCGGCGACATGAGGGGGCCGGGTGACCGGAACGGGCATGGTCGGTGTGTCCTGGTTCGGTGGTGTCGGGGCGCCGCAGATGTGTTCCAAGTCGCCGATCGCCTGTGCCAGCCCGGTCACCTGCCTGGCGAGCGGGCTGTCGCCGGGCAGATGCTGGCGGCATAGCTGTTTGGCGAGCGTCAGGTGCTCGTGGGACTCGGCCCACCGGCCGCAGTCGCGTTCCATCGCGCCGAGCTTGGCCAGCATTTTGATGCCGCTGGGGTGGCCGTCGCCGTACGCCTTGCGGTGCAGCTCCCAGGTGTTCTGCAGCCGCTCACGTGCGACATCGCACTGGCGGCGGGCGTATTCCACCGTGGCCAGATCGGCGTGAGCGGCCAGCACCCGCTGCGACTCCGGGCCGTCGCGCGCGGTCAACTCGAGGATGACCTCGGAATAGAGCCGGGTGGCCCGGGCGTCGGCGCCGACCCGGTGCAGCACCGCGGCCAAAGTCACGGCGGCGGTGACGGTGCGCTCGTCCGAGCGGCCGTACAGGCGGATGGCGGCCGCATGGGCGGAGGCGGCCCAGATGCGCGCGCTGTGCGGCTCGCCGAGGGTGGCCAGCACCCTGGCGTGCAGGGCAGCGGCCTCGACCATCTCGGGCGAGGCGGTGGCAGGATGCAAGTCCGCGCCGGCTAATACGTCGGCGAGCAGATGCTGGGCCTTGCCGAGATCGCCTTCAGCGACCAGGTGGTGCGCCTTGGCCATGAGTTCGCCGATGCCGGGGGCCGCGCCCCATCGTGGCGGCCGTGACGGCATGTCGTACTCCTCTCGGAAAATCGAGTGGTGGGAGCGAGGCCAGCGCAAGGGCGGGGCAGCCACGCTGCTGCCGGCGGCTGATTTGGCAGCCGGCTGTGACGACTGCGGGGTGGGGCTCTACGCCAAGGCTGGTTCGGCTGCCAGCGCTTCCTTGCGGAGATGAACTGGTGAGGCCGTGGCGAGGGTGTCTCGGGCGGCTCGTGCCTGCGGGCAGGGCGCCACGGCGAAGTGCGCCATGTCTGCGCAGCCCGTGCACATGCTGTCGTCGCCGGCCCGGTGGACGATGAGCGTGGTGTGGGCCTGCTCGATGGCCCTCGTGTCTGCCAGCGACGGCTGAAGGGCAGAGCGCGCAGCGCGGATACGGACAGGAGGTGCCGCTGGTGGTGTCTGAATCACAATGCGATTCCCGTCTTCAGGGCGTCTCGTGGGTTGACCGCCCATCGGGGTGATGCCGGCCTCACATTGATGGAGCGCCAGCGTGATACCGCCAGGATCACGCTGGCTGAGGTCTGGGCGTCCTGCCTCTCAGCCGGGCCACCCGGCGCTTCCGTTGATCGGGTGAGGTGGGCCAGGCGGACGGTGGCCTGGCCGGCACCGGCGCCGATCTCCCACGTCCGCCGACCGGGTCTGGCGTTGGCTCGGTCCAGGTCTGCGGGAGTGCTCGGGTTGAGTAGGTGTCTCGGCCAGGGATGGGCCGGCAGGGTGGCGGTCATGGTGTTCCTCCGGGTGCCGGTGTGGTTGGTGATGCCGGCGGCATCAGGTTGAGGGGGCATCGTGGTGGGGTTTGTTGCTCCGGCGCGCTGGTGATCGTCACGCTCCTCTTCCTTAAGGCTGGTAGACCGCGCTGGCTACGGGTGCGTGACGGTGCCAGTGCAGCTCGACGGTGTCGGGTGTGTGGATGAGGGCTTGGCCGACCAGACGGACGAGGTGCTGGCGTAGGTCTGCCCGGGTGGACTGGTGCCACCGGCTGTAGGTGATGAGAGGTCGTTCCGTGGAGGTGCGCCGGTCGTGGGCGGCGGCGTATCCAACGACGATGGCCTCGACATGCGGTGCGTCGTAGAGGGTGAAGCAGAAGCAGGCGTAGAAGCGTCGACGTGCGCAGGTGTAGGGCTGGAGGAGCTGCCAGCAGGTGGTGCAGCGGGCGAGGTCGGTGAGGAGCCAGAGGCTGGTGTCGTCGTCGGTCACGCCGCCTCCAGGCGGACGTCGTCGAGGGGTGGGTTGGTTGGCGACGGTGTTCGGGTCAGCGCCGCCAACCACCCGCCGCCGCCCGCTACGGTCACGCGGGGTGCCGTGCGAGTGGCGGTGTCCACCGGGCGCGGTCGGGTCGTCGCGTCGGGTGGACGGTGGCGAGGCGCGGGGGTGGCCTCGCGGGGTCGGTGAGGGTCGCGGGTCGCAGTCATGACGGTGTCGGTGTGGTGGTTGGGACGGTGAGCGGGTCGTGGAGTTCGGCGGGGTCTTCGCGGATGTCGGCCGTGGTGATGTGGCGGACGATGCGGGTGCGGTCGAGGACGGCGATGTCGTGTGCGACTTGGCAGGCCAGGGCGAGGTTTTGCTCGGCGAGCAGTACGGCGGTGCCGGTGGCGGCGAGGCTGGTGATGATGGTGGCGAGTTGGCCGACGACGGCGGGGGCGAGTCCTTCGGAGGGTTCGTCGAGTAGCAGCGCGTCGGGGGCGGCAAGGAGCGCACGGGCCAGGGCGAGCATCTGCTGCTCTCCTCCGGAGAGCTGGTGGGGTTGGTGATGGCGTCGCTGCGCGAGTGCGGGGAACAGGTCGAGCACGTGGCGGGTGTCGACGGTTTTGGAGCGGGTGGGGTGTGGTCGGGGCAGGGTGAGGTGTTCCTCGACGGTGAGTCCGGCGAACAGGCGGCGTCCTTGCGGGACCGTGCCGAGGCCGGCGCGGGCGCGGCGGCGGGCGTCGTACCCGGTCAGGGGCTGCCCGTGTAGGAGGATTTCGGTGCCGGGCTGGGCGGGGTGCAGGCCGGCGATGGTGTTGATCAGGGTGGTTTTGCCGGCGCCGTTGCGGCCGACGACTGCGGTGACCTGGCCGGCTGGCACGTCGAGGGTGATGTCGGTGAGCACCGGTGCGCCGGTGTACCCCGCTTGCAGGTTGCGCACGCGCAGGACCGGCGTCCCGACCGCCGCAGTGGTGGCCCGGCTGTCGGGTGTGGGGCTGGTGGGGGTGTCGGTGCCGAGGTAGACGCGGCGGACGTCGGGGTGGTCGCGGATCTCGGTGGGGGTGCCGGTAGTGATGTGCTGGCCGTGGTGCAGGACGGTGACGGTGTTGGCGACGGCGGAGACGAAGTCGAGGTTGTGGTCGACCAGAAGCACGGCGATGTCGGCAGGCAGGGTACGGATCAGGCCGGCGAGGCGGGTGACCTCGCTGGTGGCGAGGCCGGCGGAGGGTTCGTCGAGCAGCAACAGCCTGGGCTGGGCGGCGAGCGCGACGGCGATATCCAGGCGGCGCTGGTCGCCGTAGGCGAGCTGCGCGGCGGTCCGCTCGGCCAGCTCGGTGAGGCCGACCTGAGCCAGCGCCGTATGGGCGGCGGCCACGGCGCGGGGCTGGGGCCGTATAGCCGTGAGGCGCTGTCCGGGGACGGCGAGCAGGACGTTCTGCACGGCGGTGAGTGGGCGGGCGAGGGCGGGGTGCTGCCAGGTGCGGGCGATGCCGGCGCGGGCGCGGCGGTGTGCCGGCCAGCGGCCGATGTCGTGTCCGGCGTAGTGGATGCGGCCGCCGGTGGGCCGCAGGCTGCCGGCGATGAGGTGCAGCAGGGTGGATTTGCCGGCGCCGTTGGGGCCGATGATCGCGTGTCGGGCCCCGGAGTGCAGGTCGAGGCTGACCTCGTCGACGGCGTGGCGGGCGCCGTAGGAGCGGCTGACAGCCTCAAGGCGTAGCAGCGGGCTGCTCATGTCCGCCTCCTGGGGAATCGGGTGGTGAGGCCGGCCAGGCGGTGCCGGGGTAGGTAGGCCAGCAGCAGGAATGCCAGGCCGAGCAGGGTGGGGCCGTGGCCGCCGAGCAGGCCGCTGGCCCAGTCCCGGGCGGCGACGAGGAGGATCGCGCCGGCGCAGGCGCCGGTCATGCTGCCGGAGCCGATGAGCGCGGCGGCGAGAGCGAGGGCGGAGATGCCCATGGCGGCGTCGGCGGGTGAGACGTAGCGGGTGACCGCGATAGCCAGGGCGCCAGCGGCCCCGGCGATCCCGCCGGCAAGGGTGTACGCGGCCAGGAGCATCCAGCCGGTGTGGTGTCCGGCGGCCTGCACACGAGGCTCGTGCGCGGCGATACCCCGCAGGAGCAGGGCGAAACGGGTCCGCACCAGGATGGCGACGGCGACGCCGATGACCAGGGTGCAGGCCAGTACGTACAGGTACACCCAGCCGGGCCGCACCATCGGTGGCAGGCCGGGCAGCGCCACGACCGGCGGGGCGTGGACACCCTCGCTGCCGCCCGGCGCCCACTGGTTCGCTGCGGCATGCACGAGTTCGCCGAGGCCGAAGGTGACCATGAGGAAGGTGGTGCCCCGGGCCCGCACCGCCAGCAGGCCGGTCACGGCTGCCGCGACGGCCCCGGCGGCGGTGGCCGCGAGTAACTGGAGCGGGCCGAGGCTGGTCGCCGTGGCGATGCTCGCGGCGGTGTACGCGCCGACGACCAGGTAGGCGGCTTGTCCCAGCGGCGCCAGTCCGGCCCACCCGACCAGGAGTTGGGCGCTCATCGCGAGGACGGCCATGACCAGGGCGGTCGCGGCAAGCGAGATCACGTATGCGTTGACCAGCCACGGCAACGCCCCCGCAGCCGCCAGGCCCAAGGCCCCGACCGCAGACAGGCCCCATGACGGCAGCCGACCACACCGTCGGGTCGAGGTGCCCGTGGGGACGGGCGTCGGTGTGAGGGTGGTGGTCATGAGGGCCGTCCCGGGAGCGCGGTGCGGTGGCGGACGGTGAGCACGGCGAGCATGGCGGCGGCGAGGATGAACGCGGCAGCGCCCGGGACGATCGCGACGCCGAGGGTGAGGATCTGCCCCACGCCGAGCGCGGCGAGCAGGGCGCCGCGAATGCTGCCGAGCCCGCCGACGACGCAGACGATCAGCGAGTAGACCAGGATGGTGGTGTCCACCCCCGGCGCGGGGCCGATGACCGGTGCACCGAGCACCCCGGCGGTCACGGCGAGGGCTCCCCCACCGGCCAGCACGCTGGTGCGGACGATGCCGATGCGCAGGCCGGTGGCCGCGGCCATGCCCGGGTCAGCGACCACCGCGCGCACGACCGCCCCGACACGGGAACGTTCGACGAGCCAGAACAGTGCCGCCACCACGGCGAGGCCGATCGCGATGAACAGCAGCCGGTAGATCGGGTATTGGTAGTCGCCCAGGCTGATCGAGCCGGCGACCGCCCGGGGCGGGTCGACCGACCGCGGTTCCGCGCCGAACACGGCGCTGAACTGGTCGGCGGCGATGTAGGCGATGCCGAGGGTGGCCAGCACCTGATCCAGCGGCCGGTCGGTCAGCGGTCGCACGGCGGCGGCGAGACCCGCGCCTCCAAGGACGCCGACCACCACTGCGGCGGCCAGGGCGAGGGCGAGGCCGGTCCAGCCGCCGTCGGCGAGGTGCCAGGCGAGGTAGGCGCCGGCAAGGTAGAGGGTGCCGTGAGCCATGGAGAACACCCCGGCCACGCCGACGATCAACGTTAGCCCGGCGGCGATGGTGAACAGCAGCAGCCCGTACGCGACACCGTCCAGCGCGGTGATCGTGTAGGGGGTGACAAGCCCGCCCACGGCACTCCTCCTCTTCCGCAGGGTTGGTCAGGCCTGGGTGGCGCGGCGACCGACGGTCGTGTGCATGAGGTAGCCCGACATCACCAGGTCGGGATCCATCAGCACCTCCCGCAACTCCGTCAGGTCCTCGCGGGTCATGCCGGCCTCGAGCAGTTCGGCTTCGCGCTGGATGGAGTTGGAGCGGTGCAGCAGACAGATGCCGGTGCCGCCCCGCCACGAGCGGGACTCGATGTAGCTGACGACATCGACCAGGCCGGCGCGCAGCATGGCCTCCGGCGCCCGCTTGGCCCAGCCCATGTCCGCCCCCCGCGACTCCCCGAACGCGAGCAGGCCGTCGTGGAAACGTTCGATCAGTGCGGTCGCGCGAGGGCTGGGGCTGCGGCGGACCATGTCCCGCCACGTGCAGTCCCAGTCCGCCACCACGAGCACCCCACCCGGAGCGAGAGCTTCCATCAGCTGGGCGAGGACCTGCTGGCGTTCGGGCAGGTGCATCAGCACCAGCCGCGCCACGACCGCCTGCTGCGACCCGTCCAGCGTCAGTTGGCGGATGTCGCCGGCCCGCACGGTGATGTTGGGGGCGGTCGGGATGTGGCGGGGGTCGAGGTCCACGGCGGTGACGTGCCCGCCCGGGGCGACCTGGTCGGACAGCCAGGCGGTCAGCGTGCCCGCCCCGGCGCCGACGTCGGTGACGGTCCAGCCCGGCGCCAAGCCGATCTCGGTCAGGGCCCGGCGGGTGCCGGGGTCGAGGATCTCACCGAGGAACCGCAGCTGGTTGGCGGCTTCGTCGGTGGCGTTGTCGAACATGTAACCGGCCTGCTCGCCGGCGGTGGTCGTGGTCATCGCGTTGATCTCCGTTTCAGGAGCCGAGGGTGGTCAGGGTCTGCACGGTGCGGTTGACCCACACCTGGCCGTCCTGGGCGACCTCGCGCAGGTAGTAGGCCTGCACCGGCGTGTGGTTTTGCGATCCGAACTGCCAGGCGCCCCGGGGTGAGTCAATCGACCCGACCCGCGACAGCGCCGCCGTCAGCGACCGCCCGGTCAGCTCACCGCTCGCCTCGTCCACGCCGGCCGTTGGGGACGGGCTGGTCGCCGTGGAACCGCTGGGCGTTGGCCCGGTTACGGCGGCCGCGGCCCCGGCCGGCGAAGCGCCGGGGTTGTTCAACGCTTCAGGGATGGCCTTGTCCAGCACGAGCGCCGCATCCCACGCACACACGTGGTACAGATTCGGCAGCTTCCCGTCATTGGCCGCCGTGTAACGGCGCACGAAGTCCCTGTTCGCGGCGTTGTCCAGGGTGGTCGAGTAGTTCAGGGCCGTATAGATCCCCTTGGCCTGCTGGCCCAACGCCGCCAAAGGTGCGCCCTCGGTGAGGAAACCCGAGGCGTACAACGGCACGTCAACGCCGTACTGCCGGTACTGCTTGACGAACTCGATCGCAGACGCGCCGGCATAGAAGGTGTACACCGCTGCCGCCCCCGACTCCTTGATCTTCGTCAGGTACGGGGAAAACTCGGTGGTCGGGGCCGGCGCCCACGGCGTCCACGTCGGCTCCCCACCAGGATTGGCGAGCTTCCCACCCGCCTTACGGAACGCGTCGACGAAACCTTCGATCTGGTCGTGGCCGCCGATGTAGTCCGGACCCATCACCCACACCCGGCCGTCGCCGACCTTCTCGCGCAGGTATCCGGCGATCGACGCGCCGGTCTCCTGGCTCAACCACGACGTCGACCACAGGTACGTCGGATCCTCCACGGTCGACGGCCGTCCGCCGGTGCCGATCAACGGCACCCCGGACTCCTTCAGCAGCGGATACAGGGTCTGCACAGTGTCAGCGGACCCTCCACCGACCAGGGCGAGGACCTTGTCCTGCTCGATCAGCTTGCGCGCCGACGCGAGTGCGGTGGCCTTGCCGTCGCCCTCGTCGGCCTCGATCACCTTCACCGATCGGCCGCCGAGCTTGCCGCCCAGCTTGTCCAGGGCCAGCCGCCACCCGGCGGCCTGGTCGTCACCGATCGCCTTTAAGGGCCGGACTTCGGCACGATCAGGCCGATACGGATCTCCTCGCCACTGCTGTCCGAACCACCGAGGCTCGACCCGGTGCAGCCGGAGACAGCGAGAAGAGCAGCGGCGCCGGTGGCGGCAATCCAGGCACGCCAGCGATGCCGGCGGGCGGGTCGTTGAGGGGTCACAGGAATCCTTTCGTCGATGGGTTCGCTTGAGGGAGCGGACGCCGGTGCTGGCCGGCGTGTTCGGGGGCGATGAGGTGGCTCCTCGCGCTCGGGGGTGATGCCGGCGGCATCACGTGTGGGTGGCGGCCGTCCTGCTCGGCGGTGATGAAGTGGTCCAGGACGGCC
The DNA here is from genome assembly GCF_018397995.1 of Rhizomonospora bruguierae. Classification (GTDB taxonomy): domain Bacteria; phylum Actinomycetota; class Actinomycetes; order Mycobacteriales; family Micromonosporaceae; genus Rhizomonospora; species Rhizomonospora bruguierae. The sequence goes on along the minus strand of NZ_BBQH01000021.1, from coordinate 126 downwards.
AGGACGGAGGCGGGCTCGGTGGCGTCGCAGGTCAACACGGGGACGCAACCCACTCACGCCCCCTCCCCCTCTCCAACCCCAACCCGAGCCCCAACCCCAACCCGAGCCCCAACCCCAACCCCAGCC
>NZ_BBQH01000020.1 GCF_018397995.1 Rhizomonospora bruguierae | reverse complement strand
CGTTGCGTTGGACGTGGGTGTCCGCTGCGCCTAGGAACCCGCAGTCTACTGCTCGTCGGGCTGCCCGTACGTCGGCTCCCGGCGGGTGCCGAGCAGGACGCCCAGGACCGGCCAGCGCGACTCCAGCGCGCGGGCCAGCGCGTAGTAGGCGGCTGCGGCCAGGCCGACCGCGCCGGCAGTGAGCGCCGTCGACGTGCCGTCATCGAGCACGACGCCGAGCGTCGACGCCAGCCAGGCCAACGCGGACCCAACCGCGATCGGCGTCCACGTCCTGATGAGCGATACCAGGTGATCAGACATGCTCCCCCTCCTCAAAGCCTCGTGATGATCGACAGGGCCAGCGCCGCCAGCGCCAGCAGCACCGACACAGTTGGCAGCGGCCACAACCGGGCCTCGACCGACCGCATCCGCTCCTCCAGGTCCCGAATCCGGGGGCCCGGCCGCACGTCCTCCACTAGCCGCAACCGCTGCTCGTGGTCAGTCAGGTCACGGCTGGTGGACTCCGCCCGGTCCGCGAGCCGCTCGACGGCGGAGCGCACGGCGACCATTTGGTCGCGCACGGCGACCATTTGGTCGTAGATGTCCCGCGGTGTGATCTGCACCGGCCCGAGCGGGTCGTGCACGGTCACGACGTGACGCCGGCCAGACGCCGGATCAGCTCGTCGACCACCTGGGCGACGGTCGCGGTGACGTCCCCCGGGGCGCCCTTGTCGCCCTTCGGGCCCGGGTCCCCCTTCGGGCCCCTGCTGGCCTGCCGCTGCGCATGCACCCGGAACAGGTGCTCCAACGCCGCCGGGGACAGCGTGTCACCCGACGTGGCCGTGGTGCCGACACTGCGGCGCAGCGCGAGCAGCGCCGCCGCGGTCTTCGGGCCGTAGTCGCTGTCCACGTCACCCGGGTCGTAGCCGGCAGACCTGAGCATCCACTGGAGCCACTCGACGTTCACGCCCTTGTCGCCCTTCTTGCAGAACAAGTCGCTCACCCCTCTGGTAGCGGTCGATGGTTCGGGCAGTGCCTGCCCGTCGACGGGCAGCCCCGCGTGCACCCACCGGTGCAGCGTGTTCCCCGGGCACTCGGTGGAGGCCAGGTCCCGGTGACCGTCGCGGGTGAGGTGCCGGCCGGCCAGCCGGTCCGCCTCGTCGGCCAGCCAGCGGATCGCCTTCTTCGCCGCCTCGGTCACGTCCGCGTCGCGGCCGATGAAGCACACCCCGATGCCGGCGGTGTTGTGGCCGGCGATGTGCGCTCCGAGGTTCGTCCAGCCGCGGCCCTCGAAGATTTCGCCCTTGGTGTTGACCAAGAAGTTGTAGCCGATGTCGGCCCACTTCCTGGTGTCCATGTGGAAGTCCTGGATGACCCGTGGCGTCTGGGTGGCCGGCCCGGCGCTGTAGTGGACATCGACGCGTTGCCGCTTCGGCCAGGGCACCGTTTCGGTGCTGCGTGGCGGGCGGGCGCCCCACTGGGCGCGGGAGATGATGACCATCACGCCGACTCCCCTGGGTCAACGGCGGGCAGGACGGGCAGGACGTTGTGGGTCGGGATGAACTCCCGCAGTGCCAGTGTCATGAGCGCTCCCGCTAGCCGATGACGAGGACGACGAGGTTGGTGTCGGCGAGGGTGGCTGACCACACGCCGGCCGTGACGCACGATCCGCGCAGCTTGAAGGTGTGGTTGCCGGCGGAGGCGAGGGTGCCAGAGAAGGCGCGGGCACAGGTAACGGTGGCGAGGACTGCCGAGTTCAGCCGCACGGGCACCTGAGGGGGCAGGTCGACGCCGGCGACGTTCAGGCGGCCGATGCCGTGCGCCGAGCTGTTGGCCGTGGACCGGTCGAACCTGAAGGTCGCGAGCGCGATGTAGCGGGCGCCGGCGGCCTGCGCGGTGACGGTGACGGACGCGCCGGGCACGTCGGTCAGCGTGGGCGTCAGCGGCAGGTCCGCAGAGGCTGCGCCCTCGTAGTGGCGGACCGCGGCGTCGAGGCGCTGCACCTCGGCCTCGACCGCCAGGGCCAGGGCCTGGCCGAGGATCGGTCCGTCCGGCGGGTCGTTCGTGCCCTGGTAGGGCAACCCGTAGACCGGGGTGGTGGGCATGACAGAACTCCCTCACTGGGTTCTAGAACGGCAACACGACGAGGACGCGGTGATTGAAGAAGGCAGATCCGTTGCTGACCCGGTATTTCGCGGTGAAGGTGTAGTCACCGGCCGGCAGACCACCGATGAAGTCCACAAAGGAACCTTGCTGGACGTTGATCGACGCTGACACGGTGGGGCTGAACGAGGCACCGTCGCCCGCGCCGCGGGCGGATGCGCCCGAGTAGGCGTAGCTCACGTACGCCTCCAACTCGGTGAAACCGCCGCCGTCGCCCCACATCACCATCGCGCCGATCATGACCAGCGCCCGGCCGCTCGGCCCGATCTGCACCGTCATGGTGGGGCCGACTGTCGCCAGGTCCGCGTAGGCGGTGCTGTTCGTGCTCTCACTGTTGTGCACCACCCGCCCCTCGGTGCGGCCGAGCGCCAGCGCACTGGCCGCCGCCGGGGTGCCTGGCACGGTCACCCGGCCGAGGATGAACCAGTTTCGACCGCTGGCCAGCAGTCCCACGACGGCGCCGGGAGTGAGGCTGACCGCCTCGTTGGTGTTGAGGATCGGGACGTCGGTCAGAGTCGCGCCGCGCACCATGATCATGTTGCGAGCCGTGAGCGGATCCCACTCCACGACGACACCCTGCCGGAACCGCACCCCCGGGCCCGGAGCCTGTCCCGGGCCAAGTAGGGCAGCCAGGTCGTCTGCGGTGGGCATTAGAGCATTCCGATCAGGATGCGGGCCTGCTCGCGGGTCTTCGCGGTCACCGGCTCCTCCACAGTCAGCGGGATGGTCAGCGACTCGAGCACGTGCGTTTCCGGGGCGCGCCGGCTGGAGTAGGTGATCCGGACCGGATCGCCGGGCTCCAGCGCCGGGTTCGGGACCGCGGCGAAATCAACGGTGTAGGGCAGGCCGAGCTGTTGACGCAGCATCGACACGGCGGCGGACCGAGCCTGCGCCACCGTGGTGATGAACGGTGAGCTGTAGTAGCGAGGCACCTTGCCGAACCGGCCATACCACCACGTCGGCGACCGAGAATCGTCGTCCACGGCCACAGCCCGCGGTGGGGTCTCGGTGTCGGCCGCCTCCCCGTAGGCCGCGACCCCGTTGTAGACGCTGTCACGGCTCAGCTCCCGCGCCATGGCAACCAGCACCCCGCCCTCGCCGGCGTTGACCTCCCACACCGGGGCGGCCGGGTCCGGTGGGGTGCGGATCACCAACACACCCCGGTGGTCCCAGTGACCGGTCTTGCCCACTGAGTCCCACAGCTCCTTGAGGACGTCGTACCGCTCCTCCTCGGCGATCACGGACCGCCCGATCTGCCGATCCCGGGCCGCAGGGTCGTCCCACTCGATCGTCGCTTCCGGGCACACCTCCCGCACGAGAGCCTCGGTCACAGCCCCGAAGGTGTCGGTAGCGGCGAACTGGATCGGGGCCAGCAGCCGCGCGTCGACGATGCCGGCCATGCGGTCTCGGGCTGAGAGGCGGATCGGCCCGTCCGGCGCATTCTCCTGCTCTGCCGCCTGGATCCGGTGGTACCCGAGGCTGACCCACTCGGTGGTTCCGTTGCCGAAACTGATCCCGCGGGCGATGTGGAGCTCGTTGCCGTACGGGGCGAGCAGCCCATCAGCCCGCTCTGGCCACATCGCCCGCCCATCGGTGGTCAGATCCAGGGTGGAGCGGATCGCGGCGGCACCGTCCATCTGCACGTCGCCGGCGACGATGGGGATCTCCACGCCCACCGGGCCGACCCCGGTCTGCCACGTCGCGCAGATCTTGGCCCTGAACACCGCGGTGTGTGAACCGCGGACCGTGCGCAGGAAACGGTCGCTGACCGGCCTCACGGGACGATCACCTCAGACGGGTCACCGATGAGGGTCATGAGGTCCACCCACGTCGGGTGCGCGGCGAGCACATCCGCCCACGTCGCATACCTAGCCAACACGGTCTGCCATGTGACCGTCGCCCCCACCACGTCCGGCCCGGGCGCCGCCACCTCCGTCAGCGGCAGAGCCACCTCCGACACCGCATCGAAGGCGTGAATCTGTTGGCTGGTGTCGCCAACTGACACATAGCCGGCCGGCACCCGGCTCCCCGCAGGGACCTGCACGAGCAGCGTGTCGCCTGTGGCGAGCAGCAGTTCGAGGTTCCACCGCTGCTCATCAGTCAGGGTGACCACGCTCATGGTCCACTGTCGGCTGCCGCGCACATCCGACACGGCAACCGGAAGGGAGCGGCCCTTCACGTCGTGGATGCCCCTGCGTGCCGGGCGGGCAATGTCAGACACGTCGGAGACGGTCACCGTCCGGTTCAGGAACGGGCGGGCGATGGACTTCAGCCACACCTCGCCGATGACCGGCGTGATCTGCGCGGACTGTGAGTTGTTACCGCGCACCCGATACCAGTTGGCCACCCCGGGAGCGAACTCGTAGTCATCTGCGGCGACGCTGCCGGAGGTGACGGCAACGGCGGCGCCGCCGCGCACCGCCGTCCACCGGATCTGATCCGTCGACCGCTCCACCACCGCGGTGTCACCGGTCACGCCGCCAGCGGACAGGCGCACCCGGGCCAGCCGCGGGTCATAGGTGAGAGTGACAGCCATCAGCGCGCTCCCGCCAGTGCCCCGCGGGCGGCGGCCCGCCGCTTGATCTGCCGGTTGTTCTCCCGCAGGTTGATGCGCACCACCTCGCGGATGCCCTCACCCAGGTCGAGCGTCAGCTCCAGCACGTCCGGGCCGCCGCCACGACCGCCGAGCATCCGCTCCAGCTTGTCCAGCGGCGCGATCGCCTCGGCCTTGCCCGCCTCGGCCACCCGCACGATTCGGCCTCCTGGCGTCGCCGGCACGATGCCACCCTCGGCCAGCTTCGGGATCTGCGCGGTCCGCAGCGTGAAGCCCCCGATCTTGCCGATGCCAGGGATGTGCGTATCAATGGATGGGATCTTCAGCGACAGCCCGTTCCACTTGCTGATCAGCCAGTTCAGCGCCGACCGGAAAGCATTCTTGATGCCGTCCCACATGCCCGACGCCGCCTTGCTGATCTTGCCCGGCAGGCCCTTGACGAAATCGACCAGCGACGTGAACTTATTGACCATCCAGTCCTTCGCCGAGCCAAGCCAGCCCTTGACCTTGTCGAAGATCAGCTTCCAGCCCTCAAGCGACTGCTTGATCTTGCCCCACAGCCAGGCCGCGAAATCCGCGATCTTCTGGAAGGCAGGCTTGATCGCCTTCTCCCACAGCCACTTCGCCGCCGCGCCAACGGCCCGGAAAGCAGCGTCAACGATCTTGCGGAACGTGTCCGATTTCTTGTAGGCCAGAATCACCGCGCCGACCAGCGCCGCGATCGCGAGCACAATCAGCCCGATCGGATTCGCATTGAGGGCGACATTCAGCACCCATTGCACGGCCGCCCACGCCTTCGTAGCTGCCGAAATGGCGAGCTGAACGGCCTTGTAGGCGACCAGCTTCGCCGCCTGCGCCACCCAATTCCCCGCAGCGACCGCCGCATTCAAGGCACGCTGCCCCACCGCCGCCGCCTTCGACGCCGCGCCGAGCGCCACCGTCTTCACCTTCAGCGCGGCCAGATAACCGGCGATCTGCGTGTATTTCGCCGCGTTCACCGCCGTCGTCCATGCCTTCTGGCTGGCCGTGGCCACCTTCGTGGCCGTCGAAAGCGCCTTCGTCCGGGCGGTGTTGATCGCCGTCCAGGTCGCCTTCGTCTTCTCCACCGCCGCCGCGCCGATGGACGCGAGGCGGTACGCAGTGTAGGCCCCCACTAGCACGGTCACCGTGCCCTCGTGGTCGGACATCCACCCAGCCAGGCCCTGGATCGCCGGCACCAACACGGAGTTCAGCACACTCGCCAGCGCGTCGACTGTGGTCAACAGCAGCCGCCACGTGCTCACGCCGATCTTGGCCGACGCCTCGCCCAGCGACTTGCCGATGCCCCCGACCGCCGGGGCGAGACCAGTCGCCGCCGTCTTCAACTTCTCAAAAATGCCCTGAATGCGGTCCCAGCTGCTGTCGAAAGCGTCGCGGACCTTCGACCCGATGGCGACCACGCCATCCAATTCGGATCCGAAATCACGTGCCTCATCCCGGCCCAGCGTGAAGCCGGCGATGAAGTCCATGACGTTCTGCTTGGTGGCAACCACGAAATCCTTGACCCGGGAGCCGACCTTCACCAGGCCGTCAAGGTCACCGGCCATCGCGCTAGCCTCATCCCGCGCGAGCGTGAACCCAGAAATGAACTGCTGTATCGGCCCCTCGCTGCCGAGGAAGAAGCCGCCCAGAGCCTCACCGAGCGGCTTGATCGCGTCGGTCGCCCAGTCCGCGAACCTGGTCACCGACCCGAACACCAGCTTCGCGATCGGGAAGACGCCAATCATCAGGGCAGCACCGAAGCGGCCAGCCGCCGCCATCATGTTATCGAAGGCGCCTTGCGTCGTGCTTCCGGAGGCCAACGCGGCACCCGCGAAGTCGCCGTTCATCGCGTCGGAGAAGTCCTTGAAGGACACCTTCCCCTTCGACACCATCTTGGCGATTTCCGCAGCATTTTTATTGTATTTCTTGCCAAGAATGTCATAAATGGGGATCTGCCGCTCCAACATCATATTCACGATGTTGCCGTCGATCTTGCCCTTGGCCGCGGCCTTGGACCAGATCATGCCCATGTCCTTGAGGTCGACGCCGGCAATGCTCGCCGAGTCAGCGACCCTCTTCAGCGTGGATTCCAGCTGCGTGCCAGGCTTGATGCCGGAGGCGACCAGGGTGGCCGCGAGACCAGCAGCATCGCCGAGCCCGAAAGCTGTTCCGCGCACCGATGCCAGGGCGTTGTCCATGATGGTCTTCACGGACTTCGCGTCATGGCCGAGACCTTGGAGCTTGGACTGGGCGTTCTCGATCTGGGTGAGCCGGCCCCAGCCCTTCCACAGGCTGGTGGCCAGCGCCCCGCCGGCGGCGGCGCCGACGGCGAGGACGCCACGCTTGAGGACCTTGCCGAGCGCGCCAGAAATCTTGCCGCCCGCGGACTTGCCGGCCTTCTCGGACGGGCCGCCCAACTGCTCGTTGAGCTTGCCCTGGACGCCCCTCATGCTAGGAATAATTTGCAACGTAGCGTAACCGACAGAGGAAATTTGAGTCACCACCTCTCGGTGTACGCAATTGCGCTTACGTCATATCCGGTTCGACTTCCGGATATTGCATATGAGATGAGCAAGCGCCAGATTCTCCGGCTCATCTGTTCCACCCCGGGACCGGGGTATGCGATGGTCAACCGACGGGCACATGAGGCTGTCCGTACGCCGGAGCTCCATGTCTATAGCGGCTCCGCAGATGGAACAGTCGGTGCCATCTCTCGTGGCCAGCTCCGAAATGGAGGGAATCCCGTACGCCTTACGGTTCCACGGCCTGCACTTATCGCACAGCCCGATCGAAGCCTTTCGCCGCCGGCCTTCCCCCACGACCAGCTGAATCGGGACCGAGCACTGGCCGCATACCGCAAGGCTTGGCACTTCGCCGTCATGCCTGATGAAAAGCTGTTCGCAGCGGGAAGAGCAGAAGCGGCGGCTCTTGATGGCCTTCGCTGTCTCCCCGCAGACGACGCAGGGCTGGTTCTCATGCCATGTTCGTTCGGCATGACTCGTGTCACCATGACGGCGCATGCGCGTGTAGTGCTTGAGGCAGAGCTTCTGCGCCTTCGCCGACGTTTCGCACCCTTCCACCGAGCAGGTTGCGCGTTCGCGCTTCTTCGGCGGCGTTTGGGATGGCGGCCTAGGCGTTGCCTGCCCCCACTTGTAGAGGAACGGCTTAGGCTCTTCGCCCGTCCGCTTCCATTGGGCGTAGTGGCTGGCACACCAAGTGCGCTTCCGCATCGGCTGGTCGCAGCCGTCGACCGAGCACGGCCCGACGTTCGGCTGCCGCTGAAGCGGCGCAAGTGGATCGCCGAGGGTCCTCGCGCGCTGGGCGTGCGCCCCGCACCAGCCCTTCGAGTGCGCCGGCTTTCCGCATCCCTCGATGCTGCATCGTGGGGCGGCGGCGGCGCGGTGCTCGCGATAGTGCGGCAGGCACATGCCCTTGCCGGCCTTCGGACTCCGGGGGCTGTCGCATCCGTCAACGACGCAGGTACGATCTGCCATGTCGACCTCTCACCAGGTTGGCCATGCCCCGGGGGTGTTACCAGCACCCGCCGGGGTCCCTTCATTCTATGTGATCTCGCCTGCTTCGATCTGCCGCTGCCGCTCGCGGGCACGGCGCTTGGCCTGGGCGCGCGCCTTCTGCCGCTCCGGATCAGCCTCCGGGTCGTGCTTCGGGAGTTGGTCGCGCAGCGGGTGGTCCTTGCCGGACCACGACTCGATCAGCTGCATCAGCAGCACCTCGGTACGCGACGGCGGAGGTGCGCCGCCGTTCTCGACCGCGGCGACCGCCGACTCATGCGCGGGGACATCGCGCAGCCGCACGTAGATCTGCCGCAACGTCAGCCGGCGGCGGCCATGCTCGTCGAACCGCCACCGATCACACAGGTCGATCTGGTGGTGCCGGGACAGGTCGGCCTCCACCGCGCCCTCATGCTCACGCAGAAGGCGCAGGAGGCTTCTCAGTTTCCCGCGTCGTCCAGGCCGGCGGCCTCGGCGAACTTCTCGAACAGGCCGGTGGTCTTGCGGTTCGGCCAGCTGTCGATGCCGAGCCGGTCGTAGCGTTTCGCCCCGATGAGCGCGCGGATCGCGGTGAACGCCTTGCCGTCCTCGAAGGCGCGCATCGCGCCGGTCGGCCAGTCCTCCGGGTCGGTGGGGACGACGAACTCGTGGCCCTCCCATTCGATGGTGACCGTGGTTTCGCCTTCGGCTTCACGCTGGGCGGCGGTCTTCTTCTTCGGCAGGTGGTCCTGCGGGACCTTCCTCGTGGTCATGGTGTGCGGTCTCCTTGCTGGTGATCAGCCCGTCTCGGGCGATGAGCGCCGGCAGCACGGTGGCGAAGATGGCGCCGGCGATGTCCTGGCCGTGGAAGCCCGCGGCAACCATCTCGGTGTGGAAGCGGTCCAGGGCCTGCGCGGTGGTCCGTGGCTCCGGCTCGTCCGGCTCGTCGGCGGGCAGGTTGCGCATCTTCATGGCGACCGCCGCCAGCTGGGTGCGCTTGTCGCGGGGGTAGTCGCCGCGCTCATCGACCAGGCCCAGCTCTGCGGCCACGGCCCGGATCTCGTCCTCGGTGGGCAGGGTGGTCACGGCGTGACCCGCTCGTACGTCGCCTCGAAGATGTCCGGCTTGCACGGGTAGTGCTCGCCCTGGACGCCCCGGATGATCCAGTCGCCGACGATGGCCCGCATCGTGCCTTCGAGCGTGTCGACGGCGATGTGCTCGGGGATCGGATCGCAGCCGTCGCCATCCTCGCCGGGCTCGACGCCGGCGACGAACTCGTGCCAGCGCGCCGAGCCGGTGCCGGTCGCCAGCACCCAGCCGATGACCTCGCTCGTGTTGTCGCCGGTCCACTGCACGGCTGCAATTTCCACGGGCTTCTTGCGGAACTTCATGTGCGGTTCCCTCCAGGTGTGCGGTTCGATGGACCGGGCCGGGGCGAACCGCACAGAACTCCCCGGCCCGGCGTCTACGGCTCAGTCCTCGGGCTCGTCGTCCTCGTCCTCGAACGTGAGGGTGTCCTGCGGCACGAACAGCACCCCGTTGCCGTCCGGGAAGATCGTCGACACGAGGCTGACCTTCGCCAGGTCGGTCTCGGTCTCGGTGATGTCCCCGTCGACCGACACCAGCGCGTAGTTCTTCGTGATGCGCCGCTTCTTCCGCCCGAACTTCCGCAGCTCGAAACCGAGCTTGACGGGCTCCGGCTTCGGGACGACGATCTTCGTGGAGTCCGAGCCCGGCCAGATCAGCTTCCGGGTGGTCGGGTTGTCCTCCAGCACGGAAAATTTCCGGGTCAGCTTGAACTTCGACTTCGTCGAGGCGACCAGGCCGCCGCCCCACGCGAAGTGGTCGGCGTCCTCGCCCCACTCCGGCGTCTCACCGAAGCCGTCGCCGCCGTCGAGCAGGCCCACGAGGGCCCACGCGGCGGGGAACGGGCTGTCGATGTCGGCGGGGTCCTGCGCGTCGAGAGGGCCGACGTACACGTCCGCGTCGGCCCAGATTGCAGCGTTGCTCGGGTCGCCGGCCATGGCGATCCCTCCCTCTCCGGGTAGTGGTGATTGGTGTGCGCGGTTCGCCCACCCGCGAGAGGGGTGGTGGTCAGAGCGGCTGCGCGAGCAGGTTCACGGCGGCCGTGAACGACGCCAGGCAGCCCTTCGTCGCCGGATCCAGCGCCGGCAGAATGCCGGACACCCCGTCGGCGGGCACGCTGGCCACCTGGTCGTCGCCCGGGTGAATCAGCACCAGCCCCAGGCACAGGCCAGCCAGCGCCTTGCCGCGACTCTTGTGGCCCGACCAGGTCGTGATCCGCACCGTCTTCCGGTGGAGGATCCGCTGATACACGGGACCGCCGTCATCAGCGACCTGCACGAAATCCGGCGACGCGGTCGTCCAGCCGCGTGGCAGCTCCGTGCCCACCTCGCGGTCATCGCCTCGCGCCAGCAGTTGAGCGGTCAGGTAGTCGACGATCGCCCGCTCAGCGTCCGGCGGCACCAGCAGCGGCTTCACTTCTTCTGCCTGACTTCGAGCCCCACTGCGGCGGCGGCACGGGTCAGCGCACCATCCCGGGCCTGCCGGTCAGCCTTCACCTTCACCAGCGCGGCAGCCCGGTCGGTGGTGTACGACTCCATCTCCCCACCAGACGCTGCCGCGACCTGCTTCGCCACCGCGTTCACTGCGCCAGCGAAGCCGGAAGACCTGAGCAGCTCGGCGATGCCACCGTGGTCGAGTGTCACCTTCGGTCCTGCCATGGCTCACCCCTCCGCCGCGTTCGCCCGGAACTGGCTACCGAACGCCGTCCCGGTCAAGGCGTTGCGCCAGAAGAACGGCCGGCCCACCACGTCGCACAGCAGCCCGCGGATCTCAACCTGGTCGGTGTGCAGCACCGCCGGCGCGTCCGCCGGCGGCAGCACCAGGTAGTCCGTCACAATCGGGTCGCGGCCGTAGGTGGCCGGCTCCAGACCGGCCGCCGAGCTCGTGGCGCCGTCCGCGACGATGCAACGCCCAATCGGGATGCGCTCCACGGTGGACGGCAGCGGATCGCCGTAGGGGTCCACGCCTGACGGCGCGGAGCGCACGATCGTCACCGTCTCCCCGCGGCCGTCCTGACCGTCGCCCGGCGCCCAACCCGTCGCCCGCACCGACAGCACGACCCCAAGGTCCGCAGCCCCCGAAGCGGGAGCCACGACCGGCGCACGCCCGACCGCAGCGACAGCCAGAGCGAGCGCCGCGCCGGCAGTCCCGGCGGACCGGCGGCCACCGACAGCGGCCACCTCCAGGTCAAGGCCCAGTGCGGCGGACCCCTGCGCGGGCTCCGGGGCGCCGCCGCCAACCTCGACGTCGATGCCGTACCACGCCCCGCCGCCGTTGCCGGCGGCGAACCCGACACCCTCCAAATAGCGGCCGTTAGCCAGCGGATCACCCGGCGGCTCAGTCGCGTGCCGGATCGCCGTGAGGTCACCATTGGTGACCGCGGCGGCGGTGAAACGCCCCGGCTCGGCGGCGTACGGGCCGTTGGAGCGGTACTGGGCGCAGTAGTGCTCACCCACCACCACCGGCACCGGCTCGTCGAACTGGACGAGGTTCCAGGCGCCGGACGTGAGCGGCGCGGCAGCCGCCTTGCTGGCCAGCAGCGTGCCGCTGATGTCCGAGGTCACCTGCCACCCAGAGACGGTCACCGAGGTGGGTGGTATGTCCGGCCCCCACACCCACACGCCAACCCACGACGTGTCAACCGCGGACCGCCACACCATCCCCAGCTCGATCGTGGTGCCGTCATCAAAGGTGGCGGACGGCCCCGGCGCACCGCCGAAAATCGTGGCCACGGCGAGCCCCCCGTCAGGCCGGCGAGGTGCCGGTGATCGTCAGGCTGGTGGCCTCGTAGCTGCCCGCGGCATTGAAAGCTTGGTCGCCGGCGAGGGGCACGAAGCCGAGGAACGTTCCGGACGTCTGCGCGGAGAACAGCAGCACGTGCGTTGCGGCGGCCTCCGGGTCGCCGGTGAACTGGAACGGCGTCCCCGACGCGGTCAGCACCGCCCCGGACGCCGGATTCCAGGTCGCCTGGATCCGCTCGTTGCTGGTCTGGTTGCCCGCGCCCGTGCCCGAGCCGACCGCCACCCAGATCGTGGCTGCGCGGCCTTGGTCGAGCAGGGCGTTGAGTCCTGCGGTGTTGAGCCCCACGGCCCCTCCTCACTCGTACAGTGGCTGGTCGCCGGTCAGATCAACACCACACGAGCAGTACACGGCGCCGAAGTTGAGCGAGCACCACGGCACATGCAGCGACCCGCCACCCGGGGCGGTGTCGACCGTGAACGCCCCCGACTTCCCCGCGGACCGGCACAACTCCTGCAACTGCTGGATCTCCGACGGCCACAGGTTGTAGCCCGTCCGCGGCCGGGTGTCGATCGTCGTCGTCGCGGCATATGGGCCGGCCTGCTCCGTCCTGCTGGACACAGCGCCCGAGCCGGCCTCCGACCACCGCGTCACCGCGCCGATGAGGATCAGCCGCGCCTCGGCCAGCTGATCCTCGGTCGGCTCCGGATCCTCGGCGATGAGACATGGGGCGACCCTGGCTGCCTTGGCGTTGGCGCCAGCGACCATCACGTCGACCAGCTCCGCAGACCGCAGGTTCGCGGGCAGGTCGGCCACCTTGATGATCTCAGCCATGAGTCGCCCCACCCCCTCACTCGTTGTCGGCGTCGTCCGCCTCGAGGGCGGCGACCAGGTCGGCCTTCTTCCCCTCGGCGGGGATCCGTTCTTCCTCGTCGCGGCCCTCGTTGCGCCGCTCGATCTCGGCCCGCAGCTCGGCGACCTTCATCCCGGCGTACCCGTCGACCGCCGCGGCTTCGGCGGTCGGCTTCGGCGCCGGCTCCCACCCCTCGGCGAGCAGCCGCTCCGCGGTGACGTCGTCGACGTTCACCACCGAGCCGGACTTGCCGCGCAGGCGTTGCAGCCGCATCAGCTCTCCAATGCCTCGACGCGGGCGGTCAGGTCGGCGACAGCCGCCGCCAGGTCCGCGATGTCGATGGGGTTGCCGTCGGCGTCGAAAAACGCCGTCGGCTCGAAACTCTGACCCGGGGTGGGGGTGGCCTTAGCGACCACCCGCACCTGCTTCGTCGACTGCGCCACCCGGTCAGCCCTCCTCGATGACAGCGAAGCGGTTCGCGAACACGTACCAGCCGTAGACGATCTCCAGCCGGAGCGCGATCTGGTTCTGCCGCTTCAGGTCGCCCTGCCCGTCCGGGTCACCGAAACGGATCAGCTCCACCGGCAGGTTCCGCTGCACACCCCAGCGGATGCCGGAGCGGAAGTCACCGACGACCGCCCGGACCTTCGTGTCGGTGGCCTCCGGGCGCCCCGACACGGTGTCGGACACCGACGCCGGCAGACCGCCGAAGTTGGTGATGTTCACGCCGAAGCCCAACTCCGGAAACTTCTTCCGGCCGTCGCTGTAGCGGGCCGTGGCCAGCTGCCACGCGTACGACGGGTCGAACGCGATGCCGTTCACCGGCTTCTGTGCGCCGATCACCAGACCGACCGCCGTCTCGACATCTACGTCGGGACCGGGGTCGTCGCTGCTGGCCTCCACGCGCATCGTGGTGGCGTTCAGGTAGTTCGTCCACCCCGAGATCGCGGTACCCGCCAGCGGGTTGATCCGGTAGTACAGACCCAGGTCCAGGGCCCGAGCCAGCGCCACCGCGCCGGCCGCCGACAGCTCGCTGAAGATGCCCAGCTGGTAATCCTCGCCAGCCCACTGAACCTCCTCGTTGAACCGCATCGTGACCTGCGCCTTCTTCGGCGTGGCGGTCACGTAGCCGAAGCCGTGCTTGCTCGACGACTTCTCCGCACCCTCAGTGACGAACTCCGCCTTCGGGAAGTCGTTGAAGGTGATGATGTCGGTGTCGCCGAACCGCATCGGCTCACGCCCGGACAGGGCGGCGACGGTGGATCCGGTCTTGGTGTCCTTCACCATGCCGTCGGCGATGCTCCGCGGCATGAGGACCTTGGCGTCGGTGCTACCGAACACGGCCATGGTGGTTGGTTCCCCTCGGATCAGCCGCCCGACCCGAACAGCTCACGCACGAACTCACGCTCGTCGCTCGCGCCGGTCCCGGCAGTCTTGGTTTTGTTGCCCTCACGGGGCACGTAGTTGCCCTTCTTCTTGCCGTCCGCGCCCAGCCGCGCGGCCAGGGCGCGCATCGCGGTTTCGTCGAGGATCGTGTCGAGCAGCGCCGCGTCGTCCTTGCCGAGCTTGTGCTCCAGGGCGACGTCACGTCGCAGGACGGCGGCCTGGGCGTCGGCTGCGGCCTTCTCCGCGGCAGCGAGCTTCTCGGCCGCCTTCTGCTCGGTGGTCTTGTTGGCCTCTTCGATCTCGCCGAGGCGCTTCGCCGCCTCAGCGTTCGCCTTGGCCTCGGTGCGGTACCTCGCGTTCTCCTTGCGGAGCTTCTCGACGTACTCGGCGTCGAAGGTCTTCGGCTCGCCACCCTCCGGGGGCGTCGGCTCGGTGACCTGCGGTTCGGTTTCGGTGCCTTCCGGCATGGCGGCCCTCCTGGGGTCCGTGCTTGGTGATGCCAACCCGCCACCTGGGCGGGGAGTCAGTTGATGCCCAGGTCTTCGCGCATCTGGGCGGCGATGGCGCGGGGATCCCCGCCGGCCTTCGCCCGGGCCGCGTTGTACTCCTGCAACAGCGCGTCCACGTCGTACGGCTCCGACTGGCCCGGCCAGATCGGCGTCGCCACGCAGCCGCACTTGGTGTGGTAGCGGGTCATCAGCGACCCGCCGGCTTTCGCCTGCGAGTGGTACACCGCCCCCCGACTTGCGGTCAGGCGGCAGAAGGCGCAGGCGTTCGCCCGCCCGGGCACTCGCGCCCACCGCACGCCGGCCGGATCCCGTCCGGCGCTGGTCGCGATCGTCGCCCGGGCCGGCTGCAAGACGAGGCGCTGCACGCCACCAGCAAGCAGCCGCAGCACCTGTGCCGGATCGGCCTGCTCGGCGTACAGCGGACCGGCAGCCCACCGTGCGACCGCCGATGCCTGCTCGGCCGGGGCCGGCGCCGCCATCGACGCCCGGAACCGGCCCGGCGCCTGCGCCTCGGCGCGCAGCTCGTCATACCAGTCCGCGGCGATCACCGAAGCCATATCCCCGTACGCGACGACCAGATCCGCGACGTACTGCTCCATGGCCACCGTGAGCGCGTCGGGCGCCCAGCCGGACACCTGCAACCACCAGCGGTTCAGATCCGCGGTTGCCAGCGTGACGATGTCCTGCTGCGCCGCACGATGCGCGGCGACGTCAGCCGCCGTTGCCACCGGTGCCCGCCTCGAGAGCCGCCACCGCCGGATCCTGGCGGGCCGCCTGCGCCGCCGCAGCCAGCTGCTCACGCAGCCGCTGCCCGGCCTGCGCCCGCTGCTGCTCCGCCATCGCCCGCTCAATCTGCTGCCGATCCAAGCCCAACAGCTCCAGGCCGACCTCCGTGTCGGCCAGCCACGGGATCGCAGAAAGCTGCTTCGTGCCAGCGTCCGCCTGGGCTGCCCTGCTCAGGTACCGCGGGTCACGCCACTTCGTGTCAATCGTCGCCCACTTGGCGGGGATGTCCTTGGCCGCGATGCCGTTCGCCATCGCCAGAGCCCGTATCCCGGCGCGGCGCAGATACGGCGACCAGTCGTCGGTCGCGCCCTCCGCCTCCGCGATCAGTTCATGCTGAGACGCGTCGTAGGATTCCGCGCTCGTCGGGTTCGCCATATCGGTGATCGCCACCGCCGTGTCCGGCAGCGACTTCGCCCGGGCGAACATCTTCGCGAACGCGTTCAAGGCTTCCAGATGCGGCGCCGGCGATGCTGCCGGGAACTGCTTCACGTCCGCCCGGTCGAGCTGGTCGTCGCGTGCGTCATCGCCCTCACGGTCAGGGACGCCCTTGATGCGGCCCATCACGACCTGCCACGCGGCCTTCAGCGACCCGTCGGCGTTCTTGAAAATCGACTGGTCGGCGCCGAGCAGCCACAGGTCCGGGATGGCGTAGATGTCGGAGTGCGCCTCCAGTCGGATCAGCGCCCGGGTCGCCTGATCTTGCAGCTTCATGGCCTCGCGGCAGATCCGCGACGACCCGAACGGCCGGTCCAACCGCGGCTTGTACGGCAGCGGCTCAGCCGGCACACGCCAGTCGTGTTCCTGCACGTCCACCGACCAGCCGGAGGAGTCTTTCTTGGCGGTGATGGTCCGGCCATCCAGGTACAGCGCGAGCTCCGTCGGCTGGTCCTCGCCGTCGCGGGCGATGATCGACAGCAGGCTGTCCAGCCGTCTGGTGCGGCCGTTCCACTCGCCGGTGGCGTTCTTCGCGTCCCGAAAATGGATCAGCGCATCCGGCTCGCCCTCGCCGCCCTGCGTGTTCACGATGAACGCCGTCGAGTGGATCAGCGCCGAGGTCGTGCCCTGCGACACCTCGGAGCGAAGGTTGTTGCCCTCCCACACCTCACGCCACCCAAGGCTGTTCAGGTCGCCGTCGGGCCACACGAAACCGTCAAGGTTGGTGCGGCGGGCCAGGATGTCCACGGCCTTACCCGACCAGCCGAGCACGGTGCCGAGCTTCCAGTACGTCGGCGGAATCACCGACCCGACCAGCTTCGTCATGTGCTTCATGTCGTAGTACGCCGACCGGAGCTTGTTCCGCCGGGCCTTCGCGTCGAGCTGCTCCAGCAGCAGATTCAGGGTGCGGTTGTCGTCGTCAGAGACGGCCGGCAGGGTGATCGCGTCCATCAGAGCAGCACCGCCTTCCTGCCTGCGCTGTTGCTACGCCCCGCGCTGCGCATGGGCTTCTTCGGCTTGCTCATCTGCGCCCCAACCAGCGCCAGGGTGCCCGCCTGAATCGGCGTGATATCCGACTCGGCCGTCTTGCGGGACCACACCCACATGCCCGTGTCCCCGAGCGCCCGCTTCCCTGCAGGGAGCGCCGCCGAGGTGAACTGCGGCTGCCCGATATGCCAGAGCCACCCGGTCACGATCCCGTCGAGCACCCGGGCGCATCCGGCGCCCAGCTCGGCCACCTTCACCGGCGTCACCTCGATGCGCGTGCCCTTGAATCGCCACCGGCCCGGCGAGTACTGCTCCAGCAGCGCCGCAATCGGCCCCGCCACATCCGCGACCACAGCGCGGATCTGCGGATTCAGCTTCAACACCGCCTCGAGATGCGGCACCACCCACGCAACCCCGCGGCCCTTCGTGTGCTGATCCTCGTCCAGCTCCATGTGCCAGCCGCCATCGGTGCGCTGGCCGGCCAGGACCACCGATGCCCAGGCGAGATCCGGGCCGCACTCCACGCCCAGGGCGAACCGGTCCGCGGCGACCGAATGCTCGTCGAGCTGGTCCTTCCACGACTGCTTCGGGATCACGCCGGAAGACTTGGTCGCGTCCCAGATGCCCAGCCCCTCACGAAGCCACGCCTCATCCGACGCGAGGTTCTCCCGCAGCCGAAGCATCGACACAAGCGGCGTGCGGTCCGGGAACGAAGGGTTCGCCTTCTCCCACTGCTCCCGATCGTCCGGGTCCGCGTCCTCGTCGGCGGAGCACTCGATGTAGACCATGTCGCGCGAGTCGCCCGACAGGGCCTTGGCCCGCTTCAGGCTGAACGCTTCGCCCGGGTCGATCGGCCTGGGCGGGGTGCCCATGTAGAACAGGAGCGCGCCGTGCGGGTGCCGGGACTGGTTCGTCGCGGCAACCATGTCCTCGAGGGCCTTCTCCGTCAGGATCTGCGCCTCGTCGAAAACTTCGACATCGATCTCGTCGAAGCCGCGACCGAACCCGGCCTCGCGGGCGCCGAACATGATGATCGACCCGTTGCGGAACGCGATCTCCTGCTCGCCGTTGGCGGTGCGAATCCCATCGTTCCTGCCCGACGCCAGGTACGGACGCACCCGCTTCCGGCGGGCGAACGCCTGCAAGTTCCTGAACGTCATCGTTGACGTGCGCGTCCGGTGCGCCGTCCACGCAACCTTCAGGCCGGGAAACAGCACGCACAAGGCGAAGATGATCCGGCCAACGAGGAACGTTTTCGCAACCTGTCGGGGGATGGAGAGGACCACCCCGCCGACCGTGGCCGCGTAGATGCCGTCGGCGCGCTTGCCGAGGATCGCCCGGCCGGCGCCCTCCTGCCACTCGTCGAAGACGTCCCCGAACTCGCGGCACTTCTCCCGCACAGCCGGCCAGCCCGTTGACACGATGCCGGACGGCAGAACGACGTGGCGGGCTACCTCAGATAGCCTTCGCGTCGAACGCTTCGTCGGAGACCGGGCCGTCACGCTCGACCTCCTGCTGTTCCCGGGCGTCGATCGCCTCGATGTCGCGCACCACCTCAACCAGTCGCTTCGTCAGTGCGGCCAGGTCACGCGGCGGCGTGTTGCGGTCCTCAACCGCCTTCGCGATCCGGGCCCGCATCGCCACCAGCAGCTCCCGGGTGGTGCCAGCGTCGGCGGCCTCCGTCACCGTTTTCGGCTTCATCGGCGCCGCCGGCTCATCGGCGGTGACCACCCGCAGCGTCCGGGCCACTCGAATCACCCCCTCAGGGCCGGAATCGGCCCCACCCCACGCATAGATTTCCGCCTGCGCGGCCTTCTCGTCCGCCACTGCCGAGCACCGAAACGCCGAGAACGGCCGGCACTGGACGACCACAGCCCGCTAGGGACCCCGCGTGGGAAAAACCCGGAGAGAGATGCCGCCTATGCCGGGAAGGAAGGCCAGGACCGGGGCGGGGGGGCATTCCCCCTGGTCTATGTCTTGCGTTTGAGGCTGCCGCTGCGTCGCAGGATCGGTCCGCCGTCAGCGCTGTCGCTTTTCTGCCTATTGCATCGCCAATGTGCTGGCTGCGTGTTGTCGAGCGTGTCTGTGCCGCCGCGGTTGAGCGGCACGATGTGGTCGACGACGAAACTCATCGGGTGTGGCACACAACCCTCACAGCCGGCCCTCTTGCAGCGCCTGCCGTGCTCGGGCAGCACCGTCAGGGTGAAGTCGATGGGCCCCCCGCACAGTGCACATGGGGGCTTGGCTCGGGCGATGACGGCGCGGTGCCTGTCGCGGATGGTGGTGCTGCGCCTGACTGCCACAGCACCACCCCCCGCTACCCCCGGGCCGCTGTGTTGACGGCGTCGGCGAACGCCCGTGCCTTGTCGATCTTGTGGGCGGGGACCTCGGCGGTCCACTCCCAGTCGGGGCCCGTGATGGTGAGGGTCTGGGCGCCGATGCGGCCGAGCGCTCCGGCGGCGGCGGTCACCGATCCAGTGAGGACCCGGGCCGCGGTGATGCCTTTCTTCGCCTTGCCCCGCTGGAGGTCGCCGAGCTCGGCGGTGACTCCGGCGACGGGTCGGCGGTCGAACAGCCCGCGCTGGATGTGCCCCTCGTCGAGGATGAACTTGCCGAAGGTCATCGGCCCGCTGGCCGGCTCCGCCTCGGGCTTCGCTTCGGCAGGCTGGGTGCGGATGGCGTCACGTCGGGCATCAAGGTCCCGTCGGGCCTCGGCGTGCTGGGCGCGGATCTCGGCAAGGCGTTCGTCGCGGCGGGCGTTGATCTGGTCGGCGCGCTCACGGTAGTCAGCCTTGACCTGCTGCATCTGCTCCCGGGCCTCGGCCTGTTTCCGCTGCGTCTCAGCGAGCTTGGCGGCGAGTCGGTCGGATATGGACATGGGTCCGCTCCTGGTGGTCTGTGCGGTTCGGTCGCAGACCACTGTGGCATCCGGGCGCACGTCGGAGTGTCGGGTGAACGACGAAGGCGCCCGCTTGAGCCGCCCCGCGGGGTCAGGGCCGGAATCGGTCACCCCACGCCCGGACCTCGGCGTGCGCCTGCTTCTCCAAGGCGATGGCGGGATGCGGGATCGGTTGGCCTTTCGCGTCGGCGACGACGAGCCCTTCGGCGTCGATGCGGGCCTGTGCGTCGCGCATGCGGGCGACCTGGACGCAGAACGCCTCAAGGTCGGGGCCTTCGATGACTGCCGGGTCGGCGTGGGCCTGGGTGATCTCGGCCCAGACGGCCTTGGCTGCGTCGGACAGGTGCGCGGGCGCGGCCATCAGCGGGCACCCATCTTCACGCCGTGCCCCATGGCGAGCTGGGCGACGGGGAGGATCTGGTCGACGCCGTCGAGGGTGGGAAGCGCTTGGGAGCGCAGGTCGGCGGCGGGCAGCTCGGCGAACAGCTCGTCGACGATGCCGAGCATGAACGCGGCGAAGTCGGGATCGTCCGTCACCTCGATGTTCTCCAACCGCCTGTTTTCGTTCAAGTTCATCGATGTGCGGATGACGACGTGCCACGTCTCGTTAGTGATCAGAACGAATTTAGCGTGCGTGCCCAGCGTGCGGATCGCACCCGCACCGAAGAGGTCGACGATGGTGGATGCATAGTCGGGTTTGCGGGTCAGGAACGACCCGTCGATCAGCCACCGCATCGCGCGGATGCGCTGGTCGCGGAGGAACTCCGCCGACCGGGACAGGTCGGCGGAGGCTGCGGTCCACGTCGACACGACCACGTCGGCCGGGCCGGTCTTATCCAGCACCGCCTCAACCGCGTCGAAGAGCGAGAATTGTCCGAATGTGAGGCAGTAGGTTTCCGTGCCGCGGCTGAAATCGGCCAGCGCGTCACGCGCGTTGCTGACCTTCGACAGTCGGGGGCGCCGCGTCGACGCCTTGCGCGTGTGCGACTGCGCGCGACGGGTAGACTGGGCCATGTCGATCTCCTTAGTGGGTCGGCCGCACCCCGGGGCCGTTGCAGCGGTCGCCGGGGCTTATCGATATCCATCTTACCAGGTCAGGGCCCAGATCGCGCCCCTCGCGCGACCCCGAATCATGGTGGTCGCGGGCCACTGTGGCAGGTGCGTGCACCCCGAAATGTCGGGCAGACGACGAAGGCCCGCTCGTGGCGGGCCTGTCGCCGGGCACGGTCAATCTGTCCCAGACAGCGGTCACAGTAGCAGATCATGGTCACGAAGCGCGTCGGACGGGCCCCTCCTCGGCGGGTCGGCTGAGCCGGTCGAGCACCTCACCGACGCGGTAGAGCGGGGCGCCCGCCGCGTCACGTCCGCGCATGGTGATCAGCGGGACACCACCCCTGCGGCGGGTGGCCCACACCGTGATGAGGTGCCGGACCCGGCGACGGTCAGCGTCCGGGTCCAGGTACAGCGCCATGGTGGCGATCTCGGCGGGGGTGGCGAGCATCTTGGCCAGGTGCCGACGCAGGATGTCTCGACTTTTGTCGACGTCCCACCGCTGGCCGCAGTCGCGGCAGGTGGCCACGGCGGCGCCGCGGGGCGCGTAGAGCCGGGCGCCGCAGTCGCAGGCGCCGACGATGACCCGCTCGGGTGGCCGGTCGGCGATGGTGGTGACGGTGCGCTCGGCGTCCCCGAACGCCTCGAACGCCTCGAACGCCTCCTCGCGGAAACGCAGCCACTCGACGTGTCCGGTCAGCCACCGCGCCGCCACCTCCAGCGGGTCGGCTCCGGCCGGCGTCGGCAGCCCACGCTCTCCGGCGACGTGCCGGGCCCAGCCGGTCAGCTCGTTCTGGGCGGCGTCAAGCCTCGCGGTAGCGGCGAGGTTGAGCGGCAGCCGCACCTCACCACCACCACCGCCGACCCGTCCCGTCCCGCGCCGTGCCTGCCCGTGCGCCACGTCCCGGGCGTCGCCGGTGAGGTCGGCGACGATGTGGAGGCTGCGCCTGGCCCGCCCCGCGCAGTCGTGGCAGCAGACTCCGCCGGTGGGGTCGGGCCGCTGGCAGGCGGCGCAGGTCGGGTCGGACATCGGCTCTCCCTCGGATGTGGTGCGAGCGGCGGGTTGGTGGTGCGGGTGGTGGGCGGTCAGGCGGGCTTGGATGCTTCCCGTTCGGCCTGGGCCATCTCGCACACCCGGGCGTAGGTTGCCCGGTCGCGCTGGCCCTTCAAGATCGCGGCGAGTAGCCGCATCCGGTCGAGCAGCGCGGCGGTGGCCTGGAACCGCCGGTACGAGCCGCAGCGGATGCACAGCCCGTACGGCTGACCCTTGGAGTCGGCATCGCCGCAGATCGGGTCGGCGCACAGGCACATCCGGTGGGCGCGCTGGATCGCCGAGCAGTCGATGTGCAGCAGACCGGGCTCGCCCCGCCACCACCGTCCGCGCTCCCGGCTGCCGCCATTGGAGACGTTGACCGCGTCGCCCTTGCGGGACCGACCGCCGCACCACTCACAGCGGGTCAGCAGCCGCCGGCGCCAGTGCTGGAAGGGGTGGATCTGAAAGCGCCAGTGCCACGCGTGCCAGCGCCAGCCGCGTAGCACCCGGGACGTCCAGGTGCCATCAGGCTGTCGGATGCGCTCGTAGTGTTTGCAGACCTCGCCGGAGTCGTGGCCGCCGGGCTCGACGTGCCAGATCGTGATGAGCGACGGCCAGTACCAGCCCCGGCCGGCGAGAACCCAGAACGCGGAGTAGGAGCCGGGACGCCACCACGGGAACGGGTTGGACGCTTCGTGTTTGGCGCGGTCGCTGCCGCAGTGGTCGCCGCAGGTGTGGTGGTAGCGGATCTGCCAGCGGGGCTTGCCGGGCTTCGCGTCGTGCATCGTGGAGCGTTGCGGCCAGGGTTGGCGGATCTCGAAGGCAACGGCCATCGGGTCATGCATGGCGTCAGTCCTTTCGGGTGGGTTGGGTTGGTGCGGTCCCCGCGACCGCACCGGCGTCGGGCCCGTCGGCCTGGCGGATGGCCTCAGTGAGGGAGATTCGCTCAGCGGCGGGAACGGCGGGCATGTTGCGGTCGCGGCAGATCAGGACGATGGCCCAACCCCGCCCGGCGGCGATGGCACGGAATCGGCCGGCTCCGCCGAAGAGGTGGGCCAACACGGCGATGCGGCGGAGCGGGGCCGAGCAGGTGGCGATGCGCATCACGCCACCTGCTCGGCCGGCAGCGCGTCCACGGCGGCGATCAGCGCGAAGTCCTCGTCGTCGGCCCACAGGTTCGGGTGCGACGTGATCCGCTTGCGCCAGGCGATAGCGGCGGCCACAACGGCCTCTGCCGTGTCCGGGCTCCCGTCACCCTCGCCCGCCCGTCCCGGGTCGCTGGCGGCCGTCTGGGAGGGCTGGGCGGCATCCTGCGCGCGGACCCGAGTGGCGTAGCGGGTCATCGCCCGGTCGCGCTTCTCGTCGAGGTCGGTGAGGGCGTCGAGCACCAGGGGGTGCCACTCCCGCCCGCCGTGAGCGCCCCCCAACGCCTCAGAATCGCTCTCAGCGGTCGCAGTGTGCTCGGTGGTCATGGGGCTCCTTCGAGTCAGGCTCGGATCAGGTCCAGTACCGGCCTCTGGGCCCGCCGTTGCTGGCGAGCGCCACGACGACGCGGGTCAGGGTGCGGGTCACGGGGACTCCTCGGGTTGGGTGGGTGATGTCCGGCGCAGCCCTGATGCCTTCGCCAGCGGTCGGAGCACGTCACGGCAGCGGGCCAGCCCGGCGCTGATCCGCACGGCACGCGCGGGGTCAGCCTCGAACCGGCTCGGCAGCGCCAGTGCCTCGCTTCGCTCGCGGCGTTCGGCGCGCACCTTCCGCGCCAGGCGGATCACGTCAGACGGCATCAGCCAGTCACGGGTGTCGCGGTAGTGCGCGGCGACGGCGGCGAGCGCGTCGTCAACGGCGACATCCGCGAGGATCTCGTGCCAGGCAAGGATGTCGGCGTCGCCGACGGTGCGCCGGTCGAACGCGGCGGCCTTGGCGAGCACGGCGGCGGCCTCGGCGACGTTCATGCCAGCTCCCTTCGCTGCTGCTGGTCGTGGATGGCTTGGAGGCGGGCGCCAGCGTCGAGGGCCTGAGCGACGCGTTCGTCGGTTGTGGATCGGGCCGGCCCGGCGGCGGGCCGGATGCGGGAGCGGTTCTCCTGAACGCGGCGCATCCAGTTGCGCCAGGTCGCCTCCCAGTCCCGCTTGACGGCTCGCTGCCCGGTCTGGGCGCGCCAGTGGTCGATGAACATCTCGTGGTCGGTTATGCCGGCCAGTGGGGCGTTCTCCCTTGCCCACGCCTTCATGGCGTCGGTGATGGCGAATTCCTCGGGGAGCCGCGTTCCGCGGCGACCGTCGGACGACGGCGGCGAGGATTCGGAGGGGGCTACAGGGGGAGGTTTCTGATGGTCCGTAGGACCATCAGGTCGGGACGGGTCGGGACGGGTCGGGGCAGCGTTTTGCTTAGCAACACCGCTAACACTTGCTTGACGCTTGCTAGCGTTTTGCTTGGCTCTCGCCAGACCCCCCCGACGGCCGGCTTCGGCCCGCTTCGCGCGGAGATTCCGCACGTCATCGGCGGTTGGTTGGTACTCCCGCCAGTCGTGGAACTGGTAGCCGCCATTCGTTCGCCTCCACAACCCGCGGCGCACCAACTCCCTGACCGCCGTCTCGTGGTCGTCGCAGAGGCGGGCGGGCAGCCCGGCCGGCACGAACCCGTCAGTGAGGTTGCGTGCGGACCAGGTGCCGGCGCGCGTCCACAACGCCACGGCGGCGTCAGGTGCGTCGAAAACCTTGGGATGGTCGTAGAACGAATCGTCGACCTTGAACCACGTCATCGGGCGGGTCGCTCCTTGCCTCGCTGCTCTGTGTCGTGCGCGCGTCTCGCGCAGCACCGTGTGGGCATGTCCGCGGCGTCCGGCCGCCCCCGCCACCGATACGTGCCCCGGCACGCCTGGCCGAGGACGCACACGCACGGGTACCGGCGGGCGGTGCTGGTGCCAGCGATCAGCCACCGTCCGGACCCCGGCGTCGGCTTGGTGGTCACGCCCCAACCGCCGTGCTCCGTGACCCAGTGGGCCTCCAGCTCCCCAGTCGCGACGTCGACAGGGCCGTACTCGCCGGTGGCGGTAACGGGCTGCCAGGTGTGCGCCCAGCAGCCCGGGTCGCCGCACCGCCACCGCGGCGTGCGGGACGGCTTCATGCGGCACCGGGCGTGGCCGCCTGCTGGCAGTCCGCGCACGGGGTCCGGTCGCAGTGCTGATGCCGCAGCGGCGGGATGCCGCGGGCCCAGGCGGTCAGCTGACGCCACGACCGGTCGGTGGGGACGGCGGCGGCGAGCACGAACAGCAGCCGCCACCAATCCGCCGCGTCGGGCAGCTGGGCGGCGAGCCAGCGGGCGTTGGCGTCCGGGTCGTCGTCGCGGACCCGGCCGGCGAGTTGCTGGGCGACGCGCTCCAGCTCCGTGACGGTGGTCATCGCGCACCCCGGCGACGGATGTTGCGACGCTGCTGCGGATTGAGACCACCCCACACGCCCCACTCCTGTCCGGTCCGCAACGCCCAGTCGAGGCAGGGTCGCCAGACGGGGCAGGCGGCGCAGATGGCCTTCGCGCGGGCGTCCCAAGCCGGTCCGGCGCCGCTACCGTCCGGTGGGAAGAAGATCCCCGGGTCGCTGTCGCGGCAGGCCCGGGTCGGGTCGGCGGCGACGGGTGGTGTGTCGCGGTAGTGCGCGGTGACGTTGGGCTGGTGCTGCCTGGTCACCGGGCACCGCCCTTCCGGGGCCGGCCAGTCGGCGGAACAAGACCCGCCTCACGCCGGCAGTCGAGGCACATGCCCTGACTCTTGGCCGGGTTGCGGATCTGCGCCCCGCACACCTCGCACGGCAACGGGCCGAGGCCCAACATCGGCAGCAGGTCCGTGTGCCCACGCCGGGTCAACCACCGGGCGGCGTCGGCGTCCCGCTCGGCGCGGGCCCGCCGCTCCGCGTCGGTGGTCGGCACCGGCACCCGTAGCGTCTCCGGGCTGTGCTCGATCGCGCTGACGGCGGCGCTCATCGGGCGTCACCGCCCGGGGCCCCGACCGGCGGCGGAGCGCCCTCAGCGCCGCCGGTCGGGGAGTCCCACATGGGCTGTCGGGTCACCGGTCAGCCCTCGCCCGACTCGCCGCCGTCGGGGCTGAGCACCATCTCCAGGCCGGTCGCGACCGCGTCCAGCTCGTGCCGGATCTCCGACGTGGCCAGGTTCGGCACGCCCAGGGCACGGCGGGCGTAGGACGCCCAGTGTGCGACGGCGGTCCGCCGCCGCGCCGCCTCGACGGCGTGCAGGAGACCGCTGGTGAGCTTGATGGTCCGCTCGGACAGCTCGATGTCGCCGTCCTCGCCGAGGGTGCCTTGGGCGGAGCGGTGCAGGTAGAGCGCCTCCATCGCCTGCCGGAGCGAGTCCTCCTGCTCGGGGTTGGCGACCTCCAGGTGGACGACGCGCAGCTTGACCGTGGGCTCCTTGTCCTCGTCCGGCGCCGGCTGGGTGCGCTCCACGTGCGCCAGTTCGCAGACGCCGACGATCCGGACCCCGGGCCGCGCGTAGAGCCTCTGGGCGTGCCGCTCCAGGGCCAGCGCCGCGTTCGTGGCGGGTTTCGTGTCGAGCTTGATGACGGTCACTGCTGCTGGTCTCCGATCAGGATGGGCTGGCCCGACATGGGGCTGGGCAGGCCAGCGGGGGACACGGTGATGTGCGCGCCGGGGGCGAGCAGCGTCCACCGCTTCGCGACAGCCAGGTCGACCACCTGGCTGTCGTTGCGGACGACCCCGGCGTCCTGGAGCGCGTCGAGGACGTTGCGGGCGTGCTTGTCGACGTCGCCGGTGTTGCCGCCGGACGGGTAACGCAGGTCCTTCGGCCGGGCCGGCTTCGGCAGCTCCAGCACGATCGCCACCCGCACAGCACCCAGGTGCGGGGCGCCCCCACCCCACGCGGCGTGCGCGGCGGCGACCACCGACGCCCGCCAGTCCGGCGAGCCGGCGAGCTGCTCAACCATCCGTCCGTGGCCGACGTGCCGCAGCGACCCCTTCGGCTTGGGCGTGCCGGGGACGTGGATCTGAAGGAGGGTCGCGGTCACGGCTGGCCGCCGCCCGGCTGGGCCGTCTCGGGCCAGTCCCCCTCGCCCACCGGTGGGTCTTCAACGTCGACCACATCCCCGTCGACGTAGTCCGTCTGCGCGGTCGCAGCCCCGGCCGGCGCCGACGGCGCGGACGCCACCCGCTGCGCCTCCGCCGCCGCGCGTAGCTGCTCCCGCCGGAACTCCGCGCTGGTGGGAACCCACTTCTGGAGCTGCCGCACCGCCGACTTGAGCCACATCGCCGCCTCGTGATTGACCCACGGCGAGTACTCGGACTTCGCGCCCTGCGATGACTTCTTGATCCGCTCGATGTCCGCCGCGTTCAGCACGACCACCTTGGACGTGCCGCCCTCCTTCATCCGCGCGTAGGCGTAGACCAGGCGCAGCGGTCCGCGGTCCTCGGCGTCCCAGTCGATCTCGTGGTAGGGCACCTCGTCCCGGCCGGGCTGGTAGCTGAACGCGTCACCCCGGTGCACCACTTCGGCTATGACGGACTGGACGGCGCCGGCCCGGTACATCAGCTCGATGTGGCCCTGGTAGCCGGTGATGCCGAGGATTTCCAGCCGGCCGGTGACCTTGCGCGGAGTGAGGTAGTACTGCTCCGTCCCCGGCTCCAGTCCGAGCCGGGCAGCGTCGAGCAGGGCGGCGAGGAACACGCCGGGGTTGTTCGCGGCGGCGATCTCCAGCTCGAACCGGTCGCCCTGCTTCTTGCCGCGCCGCAGGGCGCCCTGGGCGAGCCGAACCCAGGTCTCCGCCTTGACGTGCGACGGGAGCACCTGGGCGAAGCTGGCCGAGTACTGCTTGATGAGCCCGGCGGGGGTGTTGTCACGCTGGGCGACGGCGTTGCTCACGGTCTCAGCCGGCATAGGTCTTCGATCTCCCTGGGTTGAGCCGGTCCACGACCGGCCAGTCGGTCTCGATCGCGGTCAGCTCGGCGGCGTCGCCCGACTGGTCGTAGACCGACCGGGAGGCGACGAGCTTGCCGTTGCAGACCGCGCGGGTCTTGGCGCCGAGGGCGGCGCGGATGCGCGTCTCGTAGCCGTCGGCCACCGCCTCGACGCGGGCGCGGAGGGCGCGGGCGCGACGGTAGCCCTCGGCCAGGGCGACGGGCACCTCGACGTCGCCGGCCTCCAGCGACGGGTGCAGCGCCTTCAGCGCCTGCCCGGTGGCCGGGTGGTCGTCCACGTCCGGCGCCTCACCGGAGGCGAGCCGGGCCATGAATCGCTCCCCGGCGGCGCGCAGGAGGCGCAGGTCCCGCTCGTCACGGCGCACGACGTAGGCGCGGAACCCGCCGGGGCCGAGGACGGCGACGTGGCCCTCGTCGACGCCGAGGACGTCGATCTGCCAGAGGACCTGGCAGCGGTAGTAGACGGGGATGTCGTCGGTGCCGTCGTCGCCCCAGCCGTCCCACCGCCCGGTCCACTTGCACTCCAGCACGGCGCACGGCGGGCCGCCGTGCCCGGCGTTGAGGCAGTCGGCGCAGTTGCCGTACAGGCCGCAGACGCACCCGGCGGCGCAGCACGCGCAGGTGGGGTGCACCAGCCGGTCGGGGGTGGCGAGCTGCCACGGCCGCTCCGGGTGGGCGTACAGCCCGGCGTACGCGACGGCGAGGTTCTCCAGCGGGTCCTGCGTCTCCGCCCACCAGTCCGCGACGGCGGCTTCGAGGCGGTGCCCGTTGGTCATGTCCTCGGTCTGTTCGACCTTCCACCCGTTCGTCTTGCGCCAGTGCAGGCTGAACGCGGACTCCCATGGGGACAGTCCGACGACGGCGGCGATCTCCGACGCGGACAGTCCGGCGCGGCGCAGCTCGTGCCAGCGCGGGTTATCCGGCCGGGCCCCGGTCGGCGGCAGCAGTTCGACGGCTGTCACGCCGCCTCACCGCCAGCCGGCCACCACGCGGCATGCATGGCCTCCAGCTCCGCCCACACCGCGTCGTCGGCCAGGTCGGCGGCCACGATCCGCTCCCACGCCGGCCGGCTGATGCGGCCCACGATCGCGTCGAGATCGCAGCCGGCATGCGCCGGGCAGCCCCACGCCGGAGGCTCGGCGACGGACTCGTGGGCGGCGAACCCACACAGCATCCAGTGACCCCCATCGCCATCGGGCACGGACATGTGCACCAGCGGCTCGCTGGCCATGTGCAGGACGGTGAGGACGATCGAGCCCCGGCTGTCGCCGACGGTCCACCGCTTGAGCAGGTTGCCGCCGTCGGTGGGCTCGGTGGTGATGTCGCGGGTCAAGGTGCTCACGGGGATCTCCTCGGGACTGGCCGGGGCGCTGGGCGTCATGACACGGCCGCCATCTGCTGCGTGTCGCCCAGCTCCCGCATCAGCGCGTCGGCCTCATGCACGGGACGCACCGTCCACTCGGATGGGCGGTCGACTCCACCCCACGCGTCGGCGGGGATGATCCCGAGTGTGCGGTCGTGGTCGCAGCTGGCTAGGACCTGGCTGGCGGGGCGCGGGTGGTGGCGCATCCGGCCACCCTGCGGGCGGAGCGGGTAGGCGCCAGCGAGCAGCAGGGCGGCGGGGAAGACGGTGGCGAGCAGCGGCGGGAACAGTGTGGTCATCGGGGCACATCCGTCGGGTTGATCATGGTGTGGAACAGTTCGATCGCGGAGGTCTGGAGCTGCTCGACGGTCGGTCGCAGCACGGCCCTGGCGGCGGCCCAGGCGGCGGCCCAGGCGGCGGCCCAGGCGGCGTCCCTGGCGGCGGCCCCGGCGGCGGCCCCGGCGGCGGCCGCCTTCGTGCGTGCCTCGCGGACGATCGGGCCGGCGGCCTGCGCGGCGGTCAGGTCCACGATGCGGCGCAGATCCCGCAGCGCCCGGGCCTCATCGGCCAGCCCGGCCAGGTCCAGCCACGCCGGCGCGTAGGTGCGGATCAGCCAGTCCAGGGCCAAGTAGCCGCGGGCCTCGTCGTGGCCGTCGTCGCGGGTGCCGACCAGGGAGGGGATCAGCGGCACCAGCTGCTGCCGCTTGTCGTGGGGCAGCACGTCATTGAGACGCTGCCCAAAATTGGTCAGGACGGGGGATGCGCACTTGGGGCTGTCGGTGTGATGCTCACCAGCCCACCAGGCGACGGCTTCCATGAGGCATGTGCCCTGGTCGCGGTCGGTGTGGCCGCCCTTGGCGAGGGTGATCGCGTTGAGGTCAATGGTCATCGGGACTGCGCCTCCTGAGTGGTGTCGGGTGGGGTGGTCTGGTCGCGCAGCCAACCCTCGGTTTCCCGGGCGAGTGCCCGGCCGGCGTCCGCGATCAGCGCCAGCTCGGTCAGGCAGCCGTGGCAGCCGCACGCCTCCATGTCCACCGGCTCACCGCCGGTGACCAGGTCGTGGTCGGGGACGAGGATCGCGGCCGCCACCCGCTGCCGCGCCTCGGTCCGGGCAGCCGCGGCGTCAGCGCGGCGCCGCCCGGCGGTCGCCCCGACCCCGAACCCCAAGGCCAGCAGCCCGAGGGCGAGCCACGCGACGGCGATGATGATGGGAGTCACCGCGCACCGCCGCTCTCGCGCTCCCGCTGGAGCACCATCCACGCCTCGGCCTCCAGGGCCTGGCTGTCCGGGCGCGGGTCGGACACCATGTCGGCCTCGTCATCGACCGGCGCCGGCTCGGGCATCGACTCCATCGCCTGCACACACACCTCGACGCCGCCGAACACGAACCCTCCGGGGCGGGGGCCGATAGTTGGGATGTCTCCGGCGACGCCGCCGCCGGAGACGACGGTGCCGAACGCCTCCGCCCACGCCGCGACCGTCGCGCGCCGGTCCATGACGAAGGTGACGCTCGGCGTCACGCGCCGGTCGATCGGCAACCCGTCGACCGCGATCTTGTCCGCCAGCGTCCGGAGGCCGTCGACGATCCGCGACCGGGCCCGCGCCTCGATCTCCGCGTCGCCGGCCAGGCCGACCGGGGTGGCGCTGGCGACGCGGAGGATCTTGCCGCCCGCGACCACGGTGACCACCGTGTCGCCGCTGCCGGTCGGCTTGACGTGCCGCACCTCGTGCACCTGATCCCGCCACATCCCGCCGAACCGGTCGGTCAGGATGTGGTCGCCGGGACGCAGCTCAGAGACGAGCTTGTATGCCCGCTCGGCGTCCAGCTCGCTCTGGTTGGTGACGGTAATCTTGGTCATCTCGGACCAGTCCTCTCCGATTGATGGGTCCGGGGTCGCGGGTCGCCGGGGGTGGCGACCCGCGGCGCTGTCTAGGGGTCAGTCGCGGTCGCTGCTGGACCACGCCACGAGCAGGGCCACAACGACGAGCAGGAAAAACGCGGCCGTCACTGCGCCGCCTCCCGCTCCCACGCGAGCCGGTCCCGCTCCGCGATCAGGTCGTGCAAGAGGGACTCCTGCGGGGTCGCGTCGCGGTGCCACGTGGTGTGCGGCCCGGTCGGTGGGGCGGGCAGGTCCGCGATCGCACCAGCCAGACCGACCGCGAGCAGCCCAGCCAGGGCCACACCACGGGCGTAGGCCAAAAAGCGGTCAAGGGCGGTCATGCCGCGCCATCTTTGACGTCGGCGGCCATCACGCGGCTTCGCTCTCAGAGAGCGCCCGCTTGGTCGGCGGCGGCGGAGGGGGAGGCGGCGGGGGCGTGACTGGCCGCGTGGGGGTCGGCCGGGTAGGGGTCGGATGCGTCTTGCTCGCCTCGGGGCCGGCCAGGAAGCGGGTCACCGGCACGCCCAAGAACTCGGCGACCTGGATCAGCTCGGTCACGCGCCAGTCGACCGTGCCGAGCATCCGGTCGGACACCTGCGGCTGTGAGACGCCCAGGACGTCGGCCAGCTTGGCCTGTGTCACTCGCTGACGCCCCATCTCAGCCCGAAGCTCAGCCGCTATGTCGGCAGGGGACGGGTTGCTCATGGATGGGACTGTCTCATTCTGAGGATGAGACTGTCAAGTAGGGGAGGAAGGACATGGATAGGGGTTGACGGTATAGGCTCAGGCCATAACACTGTCCTTATGGCAGTGATACGCACCGACCGGGCCGCGAGCCTCTCGGCCGACACCGCAGCCGAGATCAGGGCATGGATGGGCCGCCTCTCCGTGAGGCAATCCGAGCTCGCCAGGCGGCTGGGCGAGACTGATCAGTGGCTCTCAATGAGGCTGCGGGGAAACACCCCGATCGACCTGGACGAGTTGTCGCGCATCGCTGACGCCCTAGGGGTACTCGTTAAGGACTTGCTGCCGTCACGCGCGATGAGTCGCGTTACCCCGGACGCGAGTGGGGATACTGTTCGGTAATGCCGGAAGCCGTCATCGTCGCCACCGCCCGCTCCCCCATCGGCCGCGCGGTCAAGGGTTCGCTGCGCGACCTGCGCCCCGACGACCTCGCCGCCACCATCGTCCGGGCCGCCCTGGACAAGGTCCCCCAACTCGACCCCACCCTGATCGACGACCTGTACCTCGGCTGCGGCCTGCCCGGCGGTGAGCAGGGCTTCAACATGGGCCGGGTGGTCGCCACCCTGCTCGGCCTGGACAAACTCCCGGCCGCCACCGTCACCCGGTACTGCGCCTCGTCGCTGCAGACCACCCGGATGGCCTTCCACGCCATCAAGGCCGGCGAGGGCGACGTGTTCGTCTCCGCCGGCGTCGAGACGGTCTCCCGCTACTTCCGCGGCAACTCCGACGGCCTGCCCAAGGAGGCGGCCGCCCTGCTCGGCGGCGGCTGGGAGAACCCCCGCTTCGCCGAGGCCCGCGAGCGCACCGCGACCGCGGCGCAGGGCGGCGGGCCCGCCTGGCACGACCCCCGCGCGGACGGCGACCTGCCCAACATCTACCTGGCCATGGGCCAGACCGCCGAGAACCTCGCCCAGGCCGAGAACGTCACCCGCGCGGAGATGGACGAGTTCGGCGTGCGCAGCCAGAACCTCGCCGAGAAGGCCATCGCGGACGGCTTCTGGGCCCGCGAGATCACCCCGGTCACGCTGCCCGACGGCACCGTGGTCAGCACCGACGACGGCCCCCGCCCCGGCGTCACCCGCGAGGCGGTGGCCGCCCTCAAGCCCGTCTTCCGCCCCGACGGCCGGGTCACCGCCGGCAACTGCTGCCCGCTCAACGACGGTGCCGCCGCGGTCGTCATCATGAGCGACACCAAGGCCCGGGACCTCGGCATCACCCCGCTGGCCCGGATCGTCTCTACCGGCGTGACGGCCCTCTCCCCGGAGATCATGGGACTCGGTCCGGTCGAGGCGTCCCGGCAGGCCCTGCGCCGCGCCGGCATGACCATCGACGACGTCGACCTCGTCGAGATCAACGAGGCGTTCGCGGCCCAGGTCATCCCGTCGTACCGCCACCTCGGCATCCCGATCGGGAAGCTCAACGTGCACGGCGGCGCGATCGCCGTCGGGCACCCGTTCGGCATGACCGGCGCCCGCATCACCGGCACCCTGCTCAACGGCCTGGACCGGCGCGACTCGACCGTCGGCCTGGAGACCATGTGCGTCGGCGGCGGCCAGGGCATGGCCATGATCGTCGAGCGGCTGTCCTGACCGGCCGCCCCGCGCGCCGATCAACCCGCCTTATCCCCGCCACCAGTCCGAGATCGCGGGGGCCCGGAACGGTCAGAGGTGGTGGGCGGTTTCGGTGATGGCGGCGACCGCCTCGGACAGCAGCGGCGGCGCGGGGTTCGCCGCGGCGAGGTCCGCGGAGACCACCCGGAACTGGTCCGGCAGGACGCGGTCGTTATCGAGGCGGGGTACCGGGCGGCGGTCGATGCCTTCCGCGTCGGCGGCGTGGTCGGCGATCCGCTGGACGAGCGCGTGCATGAGGTCGGCGCGCGAGGCGGACCCGCCGTCGCGGGCGGGCACGGGGCCGGACCATCGGGGCGGCTCCCAGTGGCCGACGCGGCGCACGAGGCGGTCGACGGCACGGGTCAGGTCGGCCATGGATACCACGCCGGGGAGGGTACCCCCGGGCGGCCCGGTGCGCGCCGGAGACGGCGACGCCCGCCACCGCGGTGCGCGGTGACGGGCGATCCGGTGCGGTTCCGGTGCCTCGCGGCGCTATTCGCGCAGGTAGCCGAGGAGGCGGAGGATCTCCAGGTAGAGCCAGACGAGGCTGAGCACGATGCCGAACGAGACGTACCAGGCGTAGCGCTCTGGCATGCCGTAGCGGACGGCCTGCTCCACCTCGGCGAAGCTGAGCACGAAGCTGAGCGAGGCGACGACGATGCAGACCAGGCTGAACCCGATCGCGAGCGGGCCGCCGCTGCGCAGGCCGCTGTCGATGTGGAAGAACCAGAGCACCAGGTTGACCAGCATGAGGGCGGCGCAGCCGATCATCGCGGCGATGACGCCTCGGACGAAGCGCGGCGTGGCCCGGATGGCGCGGACCTTGTAGAGGGCGGCCATCACGAAGAACACGCCGAAGGTGCCGCCCACGGCCTGGAGCACGATGCCGGGGTACCGGCTCTCGAACAGTTGGCTCCACGCGCCCATGAAGACGCCCTCGGCGACGGCGTAGGCGCCGATCACGAACGGGTTGGTGATCCGCGAGAACGCGATGACCAGCCCGAGGATGAGGCCCGGCACGCTACCCACGACGGCGGCGGCGAGGCTGAGTTCGACGGGGACGACCGCCCAGGTGGCGGCGCCGACGACGCCGATGATGGCGAGCATGGCGACGGTGCGGACGACAACGTCGTCCACGGTCATGGTGCGCACGGTGGGTGGCGCCGCGTACCCGCCCGCGGCCGGGTAGCCGGACCCGGCGACGCGCTCCCGCGCGGCCGCCTGACCCAGTCGGGTGAGGACCGGGTTGGACGTTCTCACTAAGGCCTCCCTCGCAGATGGTGAGACCCAGGGTAGACGCCGGAGGCCGTCGGTGGTATCCACTGAAAAGCGACGAACTGGATCGGTGCCCGGGGCGGGGATCGAACCCGCACGCCTCTCGGCAGCCGCTTTTAAGGCGGCCGTGTCTGCCGTTCCACCACCCGGGCAAGCTCGCGACCTGGGCAGTCGCGCCATGTCACGGTAACCGGTAGATCGCGAACACACACCGGCCGACCGGCCGGTGCCGGGGTATGCCATAGGGTCGATGTCGTGATGAGCACTGAGGCCGACCGGGTGGCTGACGCTGACCGTCCAGCGGAGCCCGGCGGGCCGCCCGCGGCACCGGCCGGGGCGCCCTGGCGCCGACCGTGGGCCCTGGACGCAGCCGTCTGTCTGGCATATCTGGCGATCGCATTCTGGCTCGCGAGTGCCCTGTGGCCGGACCCGCACAGCCGCGCGCTCGCGGACAACGCCGCCGACCAGACCCTCTACGAGTGGTTCCTCGCCCACGATACCCGCCTGTTCACCGGGGACTTCGGGTTTCTGACCCACCGGCTGAACTCGCCGGACGGGGTGAACCTGCTCGCCAACACCTCGGTGATCGCCCTGGGCGCGCTGTTCACGCCCGTGACGCTGCTGTTCGGGGCGCCGGTCACGTTCGCGGTGATCGCGGTGGCGAGCCTGGCCGGCACGGCCGCCGCGTGGTACCTGCTGCTGGCCCGGTCGCTGCGGCTGCACCGGGCCGCGGCGCTGGCCGGCGGCGCGTTCTGCGGGTTCGCGCCGGGCATGGTCTCGCAGAACAACAGCCACCTGCACATGACGGCGCAGTGGCTGGTACCGGCGATGGTCTGGTGCGTGCTCAAGCTGTACCGCGGCGGCCGGCCGTGGGTGGGTCTCCTGCTCGGGTTGCTGGTGTCGGCGCAGGTGTTCATCGGTGAGGAGGTTCTGTTCCTCACCGCGATCACGCTGCTACTGGTGGCGGTCGGGTACGCCGCGGCCGCGCCGGGCGAGGCGCTCCGGGCGGCGCCCCGGTTCCTGCTGGGCGGCGCGATCGCCGTGCTGACCGCGCTGGCGCTGCTGGCGTACCCGCTGTGGTTCCAGTTCGCCGGGCCGCAGAGCGTGCCGAACGCGCCGTTCTCGGCGGAGTACTACTCGGCGGACATCGTCAGCTACGTGACCAGTTCGCCGCTGGCGCTGTTCGGCTCGGCGCAGGACGCCCGCCTGGCGACCGGGGCGGCCGAGTACAACACGTTCCTGGGCTGGCCGCTGCTGGTGCTCGCGGCCGGGCTGGCGATCTGGCTCCTGTCGCGGCGGGCGACCCGGCCGGTCGTGGCGGCGATCGTCTTCGCCTCGGTGGTGATGGCGGCGTTCTCGCTCGGACCCCGGGTGGTGATCGACGGCCGGCGCACCGAGCAGTGGGCGCCGTTCTCACTGATCGTGGACGCGCCCGTGGTCTCGGCCGCCCTGCCGCAGCGGTTCGCGCTGGCGCTGATCCCGCTGCTGGGCACGCTGCTGGCGCTGGCCCTGCACCGGGCGCTGGCCCACCCGTCGGTGCTGGTCCGGTCGGGGGTACCCGTACTCGTGCTGGTCGCGCTGCTCCCGGTGGTCCCGCGCCCGCTGGACGGCATCGACCGGGCACCCGTGCCGCAGTTCATCTCGCAGGGGCATTGGCGGCAGTGCGTCGCGGAGAAGGGCGTGCTGGTCCCGGTGCCGCTGCCCACGCCGCCCGAGCCGTGGCCGATGCGCTGGGCGGCGGCGGCCGAGGGCCGGTTCGGGCTGCCCGAGGGATTCTTCATCGCGCCGTACGGGGCGGACGGAAACGCCTCGATGGGCACCTACAAGCAGCCCACGTCGCAGTTGCTGGCCGACGTGGCGGCCGGCAAGGGCGTGCCGGAGATCGTCCCGGAGCAGCGGGACCAGGCGCTGGCAGACGTCCGGTTCTGGCGCGCGTCCTGCCTGGTGCTGGCCGACGGCGAACCGTACGGCCCGGACCTGAAGACGGCCCTGGAGGGCCTGTTCGGACCGGGTCAGCGGCTCGCCGACGCCTGGTACTGGAAGGTGGGTTAGCCCGGGCGGCCGGAGCGGGCCGGCACCGCCGGGGTCACCTCCGAGAAGGACTCGCGCGGCTCGTGCAGCTGGCCGAGCGAGACCACCTCGCGCTTGAGGAACAGCGCCAGGGTCCAGTCCACGACCACCCGGACCTTCCGGTTCAGGGACGGGATCCGGCTCATGTGGTAGGTGCGGTGCATGAACCAGGCCGGCCAGCCCCTGAGCTTGATCCCGTACACCTGGGCGACGCCCTTGTGCAGGCCGAGGCTGGCCACGCTGCCCGCGTACCGGTGCCGGTACTCGACGGGCTCCCGCCCGCGGATGACGGCGCGGATGTTGTCCGCCATCCGCCGCGCCTGCCGGACGGCGTGCTGCGCGCTGGGCGAGCAGAACGCGCCGGGCGGGCCGGTGAGGTCGGGCACCGCGGCGCAGTCACCCGCGCTCCACGCGCCCTCGACGACCCGGTCGCCGTCGACCACCTGGAGCGTCGCCCGGCAGGTGACCCGGCCGCGATCGTCGCGCGGCAGGTCCGTGCGCTCCAGCATCGGGTGCGCCTTCACGCCCGCGGTCCACACGATCGTGTCGGCGGCGAACGAGTCGCCGTCGGAGAGCTTGACCAGCCCGTCCGCGCAGGACTCCAGGCGGGTGTCCAGCCGGATGTCCAGCCCCCGCCGGACCAGCTGCCGGACGGTGTACGCGCCCATGTCCGGCCCCACCTCGGGCAGGATGCGCCTGGTCGCCTCGACCAGCACCCAGCGCATGTCCTCCGGGTGCAGTTCGGGGTAGTACCTCAGCGCGTCCCGGGCCATGTCCTCCATCTCGGCGAGCGCCTCGATGCCGGCGTAGCCGCCGCCGACGAACACGAACGTGAGCGCGCACCGGCGGGTGTGCGGGTCGGCGGTGGCGGCGGCGATGTCGAGCTGCTCCAGCACGTGGTTGCGCAGCCAGATCGCCTCGCCGATGGTCTTGAAGCCGACCGCGTTCTCCTTCAGCCCGGGGATCGGCAGGGTGCGGGAGACCGACCCGGGCGCCACGATGATCTGGTCGTAGGGTTCCTCCCGCGCCGGCCCGATGACCGGCTGCACCATGGCGACCCGGCGGGCGTGGTCGATGCGGGTCACCTCGCCGGTGACGATCGTGCACCGGCGCAGCTCGCGCCGCAGCGGCACCACCGAGT
Source organism: Rhizomonospora bruguierae (assembly GCF_018397995.1). Classification (GTDB taxonomy): domain Bacteria; phylum Actinomycetota; class Actinomycetes; order Mycobacteriales; family Micromonosporaceae; genus Rhizomonospora; species Rhizomonospora bruguierae. Next base: position 121,051 of record NZ_BBQH01000020.1, on the reverse strand, counting down.
GCCGGGGGGAGATGTTGCCGGCGGCCGCCTCGGGCAGGAACGGCTGGTAGGTCATGTGTGGCTGCGGGTCGACGACGATGACCTCGGCCTCGCGTGACCGCAACTTCCTGGACAGGTGCAGGGCGGCGTACAGGCCGACATGGCCGGCCCCCACCACGAGGATCCGCTGCCGCTTCACGTCATCAATCATTCCCCGTCCGCGCGGGGCATGCGCGTTCTCGGCGCCTGATGTGACTCAGGACGCCCCCGGCTCCCGCCGGTTCAGCCACGGCAGCAGCGCCACCAGGGCGATGGCCAGCGCCAGCCCGGCGAGGGTGGCGGCGAGGAAGCCCGGCCCGCGGGCGGCGCCGGTGACGATCAGCAGGCCCATCGAGACGACCCCCGAGCCGGCGGCCACCGCCAGCGCCCGGATGATCCATCCGCCCAGCGCCTCCGGGGCCACGATCGCGTCGTACGGGAGCACCGCGGCCAGCGCGGTGAGCGTGTGCGCCAGGTACAGCAGCGCGGAGAGGGCGACCAGCCGCCCGGGATTGACCCCCTCGGCGAAGACGGTGGTGGACATCAGCCAACCGAGGACGGCCAGCACCACCACGACCGTGGCCATGCGCCCGCGCGGCAGCAGCGCCGGCAGCGCGGCAATCACCAGCATCAGGGCGGCCCCGGGCCCGAAGACCAGCTTCGCCGGGTACGCGGTGACCAGCGCCGCCGCGCCGGTCAGCGCGACCGCGGCGCGGATCAACAGCGGGCCGGGCGTGCTGCGGGTGAACACCCGGTGCACGGCGCGGGCCCGCTCGCCGACCCCGTACGCGACGTCCTGGAGCAGGCTCATCGCGGCACCGCCGGCCCGCTCATCGCAGCACCGCCCGCGGTGCGCCAGGCGAGCCGGGACACGTCCCGCAGGACCAGGTCGAGGCTGCCGGCGCCGGCCCACGGCACCACCGGCACCCCGTGCTCGCGCAACTGGCCGACCACGTTCTCCCGCTCCAGCTTCCACAGCCGGTACGCGACGCGGGTCCACGCCCCCCGGACCGGCGGCTCGACCCCGGCCGGCATGGTGTCCACGGCGACCACGAACCGGCCGGAGCGGGCCAGCCGGGCCAGCATCGGCCCGGAGCGCTCGTCGATCAGCGGGGTGAACACGACCAGCAGCGCGTTCGCGGAGAGCGGTTGGAACGCGAAGACCCGCTCGTACGGGTCGAACGGGGTCGCCTCCGCCTTGACGTCGAGCAGCCACTCCAGCACGGTCAGGTACTGTCGCCGGCCGCTCGCCGGGCGCAGCCGGCGATTCTCGCCCCCGTACTCCAGCAGCGAGACCCGGTCCCCCCGCTGCAGGTAGTGCTCTGCGATGGCGGCGGCGGCGCGGACCGTGGTGTCCAGCACCGACGCCTCGCCCCGGATGCCGCCGGAGCGCCCCGCCTCGGCGAGCACGTCAAGCGCCAGGACCACCTCGGCGTCCCGGTCGGAGAGGGTGGCCGCGACGTGCAGGCGTTCGGTGCGCAGCGAGACCCGCCAGTCGATCCGGCGCAGCCGGTCCCCCGGGCCGAAGATCCGGACGCCGGCCAGCTCGCCGCCCTCCCCCGGCCGCCGGGAGCGGTGCCCGCCCACCAGGCCGGCGGCCCTCGGCATCGCCTCCACCGCGTCGAACGGTTCGGTGAGCGGGTACACCTTCACGCCGTGCGCGCCGGTGACCACCGGGCGGCTGACGAGCAGCCCGTCCGCGGCGACGAGCTGGGCGGCGGCGGGCCCGAACGTGTGCCGGCCCCAGCGCAGCGCCGTGCCGGTCAGCTCGATGTCGACGGTGCCGCCGCGGGGCACGGAGGTGGCGTGCGGCCGGTCGCCGTCCGGCACCCGCAGCCAGGACGAGACGAGCGTGCGGGCGATCACCAGGTCGTGCCCGACGTCGTCGGCGTTGCCGAGGCTGACCGTGGTGCCCACCTCGCTGCCCTCGGCGAGCAGCTCGTCCCGGGTGATCAGGCGCAGCCGGGGAGCCCGGCGGGGGCGGCGGCGCAGGCCGAACACGGTACCGAGGGCGAACGGCGCGGCCAGCACGACCAGGTCCACCCGGCCGAGCGCGACCGCGCCGATCAGGAGCAGGCCGACCAGCAGGACCGCCCGGCCCAGCGCCCGGGTCGGCGTCAGCTCGGGGCCGCCGGCGTCCGCAACCGGGCCCGGCTGCCGTGGCGGCGCGGCCGACCGCAGCGGCGGCCCCTCGGTCACCGTTCGCCCCGCGGCGGCGCCGTATAGCGGTACGGGTCGGGCTGGTCCTCCCGCGGCCCGCCGGGGACCGGCTCGGCACGCCGCTGCGTCACGGCCAGGCCGCCCTGTTCCGTGGCGTAGGACGGCAGCGCCCCGCTCGCGGGGGCGGGCGTGCCGGCCAGCACCTCACTGACCACGAAGGACGGGTTCACCCGGCGCAGCCACATCTCCGGCCGCAGCGTGATCCGGTGCGCCAGGGCCGGCTCGGCGACCTGCTTCACGTCCTCGGGGATCACGTAGTCCCGGCCGGCGAGCACGGCACCGGCCCGGGCCAGCAGCAGCAGCGCCAGCGACCCGCGCGGCGACGCCCCGACCAGCACCGACGGGTGCTCGCGGGTGGCCGCGGCGAGGTCCACGATGTACCGGCCGATGGAGTCCTCGACGACCACGTCCTCCAGCGCGGCCTGCATCCGCAGCAGGGTCGGGGCGTCCACGACCGGCTCCAGCACCGCCTCCTCGCGCCGGCGGCCCATCCGGCGCCGCAGCACGTCCCACTCCTCCTCCCGGCTGGGGTACCCGAACGACACGCGCAGCAGGAACCGGTCGAGCTGGGCCTCGGGCAGCGGGTAGGTGCCCTCGTGCTCGATGGGGTTGGCGGTGGCGAGCACGTGGAACGGGGCGTCCAGCCGGTAGGTGACGCCCTCCACCGAGACCTGCTTCTCCTGCATCGCCTCCAGCAGGGCCGCCTGCGTCTTCGGCGGCGTCCGGTTGATCTCGTCGGCGAGCAGCAGGTTCGTGAACACCGGGCCGGCGCGGAAGCTGAAGTCGTGCTGCCGCTGGTCGTACAGGAACGAGCCGGTCACGTCGGCGGGGAGCAGGTCCGGGGTGAACTGGAGGCGGCGGAAGTCCAGCCCGAGCGCCTGCGCGAAGGAGCGGGCGGTGAGCGTCTTGCCCAGGCCCGGCAGGTCCTCCAACAGCACGTGCCCGCCGGCCAGGATGCCGGCCAGGACCAGCTCGAGGGAATCCCGCTTGCCGACCACCACCGTGCCGACGGCGTCCAGGACCGCCCGGGCCAGGCGCCCCACCTCGCCGTTCGGCAGGGGTGCGTGCTGCTCGGTCATCGGTTCTCCTCACCTTCCACGGCGGTCAGATCCGCTCCACGTCGCCGATCAGCTCGGCCAGTGCCCGGGACGACTGCGGGCGGACCACCGGCTCGGTGAGGAACCGCCAGAGCCGCTCCCCGAGCATCTGCCGGGCGCGCACCGGGTCGGCCGCGCGGGAGATCCCGTGCCGCTGGCGCAGCCGCTCGTCGACGGTCTCCGCGATCTGGTCCCGCACCTTGCTGGTGAACCGCGGCGCGTCGTCCCGCACCCACGCCAGGCGGTTCTCCCACCTGCTCAGCGCGGAGCGTAGCGCGTCGCCGGTGCCGAACATGTACTCGCTCTCGTCCCGCGTGGCGCGGCGGCGGGCCCGCGGCACCGGCGCCGGCTGCACCTCGCGCAGCACCCGGCGCAGCACCAGCAGGGCGTATGCGGCCGCGAACAGCAGCGCGAACGGCAGCGTGACGCCGCCGGCGCGCAGCACCAGCAAGACGATCAGGGCCCCGATCGCCGCGGCGAACGCCGACTTGGCAATCCAGCCGGCGGCGCTGCCCGCCCGCCCGGGCCGCTGCTCGCCCTCCTCCGGGTCTTCGAGCAGGTCGTCGATGCTGGCCAGCCCGCCACTCACGGTGCCTGCCTTTCGCTCGCGACTGCGGTGCTTCCTGCGCGGTCGCGAGCCGGCACGCTCCGGGCGCTCCTCGCGCTCACAGTGCCTGCCTTTCGCTCGCGACTGCGGTGCTTCCTGCGCGGTCGCGAGCCGGCACGCTCCGGGCGCTCCTCGCGCTCACAGTGCCTGCCTTTCGCTCGCGACTGCGGTGCTTCCTCCGTGCGCCAGTTCGGCGCGCAGCCGGCGCAGGGCCGCGATGGCCTGCTGGCGCGTCTGGTCGTCCACCGCGTGCGTGGCGTACCGGGCCTCCCGGTAGACCGCCGCGAAGCCGGCCAGCACCTGCGGCGTGAGGTCGTGGCCCGACAGCAGCCGGGTCACCAGGTCGGTGGAGGTGTCGCCCGGCTCGCGCGGCACGCCGGCCGCCGCGGCCGCCTGCTCCAGCCGCACCCAGCAGGCGATCACCGCCCGGCGCGGGTCGGCGTCCTCGGCGGAAAGGTCCACCAGCCCGGCGTCGACCGCGGCGACAACCTCCTGCGCCGTTCGTTCCTGGCTGACCCGCGGGCGCTGCGCGGCGTCCACCCCCCGTCGCGACCGGAACCGGTCCCGCAGCAGCATGACCAGGATCGCCACCACCACCGCCACGACCAGCGCGACGCACAGCACCCCGACCAGCACGGTCACCCAGCGGGGAACGAGCGGCTGCCCCCGCTCGGCGGGCGGCACGTCCACGGGCGCGGTCGGCGGTGGCGCCGCGGTGACCTCGCCAGCGTGCCGCGGCGCCTGGTAGCTGATCTCGGGCGTCGCCACCCGGCCGAGCCGGGGCGTGCTGAACGCGGCGGCGGCGGCCACCGCGGCCAGCAGCAGCGCCGCCGCCGCCAGCGGCCACCAGCGGCGCAGCGCGTCCAGCGCCGTCGGCGCCCCAGCCTTCATGGCTACCGATTCAACCCGACATCGCCGGGCCCGGCGAACCCGGCCACCTCCCGGGCGGCGGTCAGAACCTCGTCCAGCATCGACGGGGTGAGCCGGCCGGTGAACGTGTTCTGCTGGCTGACGTGGTAGCAGCCGAGCAGGGCCGGCACCCCGTCGCCGCGCCAGACCGCGCCGTGGCCGAACGCCGGGCGGGGCACCGGCGGCCGCACCCCGTACACCGCGGTGAGGGTCGGCCACCAGGCCGCCCAGGCGAAGGCGCCCAGCGCGACCACCACCCGCAGCGTGGGCCGGATCAGCGCCACCTCGCGGTGCAGCCACGGCGCGCACGCGTCCCGCTCGGCCGGGGTCGGCTTGTTCACTGGCGGCGCGCAGCGGACCGAGGCGAAGATGCGGGTGTCGGTCAGCTCCAGGCCGTCGTCCCGGGACACGCTGGTCGGCTGGTTCGCCAGCCCCACCCGGTGCAGCGCGGCGAACAGCACGTCGCCGGAGCGGTCGCCGGTGAAGATCCGGCCGGTGCGGTTGCCGCCGTGCGCGGCCGGCGCCAGGCCCAGGATGCCGATGCGGGCGTCCGGCGGGCCGAAACCGGGGACGGGGCGGCCCCAGTACTCCTGGTCGCGGAACGCCGCGCGGCGGGTCGCCGCCACCTCCTCTCGCCAGGCGACCAGGCGGGGGCAGGCGAAGCAGTCGGAGACCGCAGCGTCCAGCGTGGCCAGCTCGGGCGCCGCCGCGGCGTGCGCCCGGACCTGCGCGGGGGTCTGCGTCCTCATCCGCGCACCCTCAGGTCAGCCTCGCGCGCAGCAGCTCCAGCGTGCGCGCCCACGAGGTGCGGGTCGCTTCCCCATCGAAGGTTTCCGGGCGGTCGTCGTTGAAGAACGCGTGCCGGGTGCCGGGGTAGTCGTGGATGGTCAGTTCCCCGCCGGCCGCCTCGATCGCCTTGCCGGCCGCCCGCACGCCGGCCGCCGTCGACGCCCCGTCCTCCTCCGAGCAATGGATCATCGCGGCCTTGCCGGCGTAGTTGCTCCACTCGGGACTCATCCGCTCCCACGGCAGGACGGGGTAGAAGCCCACCGCCACCACGATGTCCGCGGAGAGCGTGGCGGACCACAGCGCCAGGCTGCCGCCCGCGCTGAAGCCGACGCTGCCCACGCCGCCGGCGGTCTCCGGCCGGCTCCGCAGGTAGCTCGCCGCGCCGGCGATGTCCCGGGCCGCCTGGTCCATCGCCAGCCCCATGATCAGCTTGCCGGCCTCGTCCGGCTCGGTGGCCTGCACGCCGTGGTACAGGTCCGGGGCGAGGACCACGAACCCCGCCTCGGCGAAGCGGTCCGCCAGCGAACGGATGTGCGGCACCAGCCCCCAGTACTCCTGGATCACCACGACCGCGGGCCCGGTGCCCTCGTCCGGTATCGCGAGGTAGCCTTCGCTCTCGCCACCGTTGCTGGGGTAGCTCACCATCTCGCCCATGGCCCGTCTCCCGTCGGTCAGTCATCATTGGCTGGTCGACCAGTCGCCGCCGTGCGATGGCACGCCGCGTGGTTCGGGTAGCCAATCATGACCGGGGGTCGCGGGGAAGGAGTCGGCGACGTGGTGTTCGTCCCTGATTTGCCGGACGTACACCACGTCACCGCCGTAAACGCCTACTTCGTCACGGGCTCCAGGCAGAGCACGTAGCCCTTGCGCCCCGACTTGCCGCTCCAGAACGCCGTCTCGGCGCTCGGGAACGGCTCGCAGATCGCCTCGTAGTTGGCGTTGAAGTCGGACTCGGTCTTGCCGTCGACCTTGCCGACGACCTTGCCGGTCGCGTCGGCGCTGGTGCAGTCCGCGACCTTGATGTTGTTGGGGTCCTTCTCCGAGCCGGAGACGCAGTCGCCGACGCTCGCCGTCGACGGGTCACCGGTCACGTTGCGCCAGATGGCGCCGCCAACGACCAGGACGACGGCCACCACGACGAGGCCGATGATCCTGAACAGGAAGCCCTTGGCCTTACCACCGGACGTCGGGGTCGGAGTCGGGGTCGGCGTGGCGGCGGGCACCCCGGACGGCGCGGGTTGCTGCGGCGGGATGTCGCCACCTTGGTACTGGGGCGGAGGGGCTTGCTGGGTCAAGACACTCAGCTTTCTCTCAGGAGTATGTGCGGCCGACAATGTATCGACCCGTGGTCCTTCCCGCTGCCCCCTGCCCCTTGGCCGAACAGCCGATCACCGGGTCGGCGCAACGGTCAGTGTTGCGGTCGGCGAGCCGCCGGTGGGCTCGGTCGTGGCGGGCGGTGGCGACGCGCTCACGCCGGGAAGCGGGGCGAGTGTGGGCAGGGGGTGTGGCCGGTCGCACAGCGGGTGGGCGAGCGGCCCCGATCCGGGCCACCCGTCCTCGGCGTACCGCGGCGACGCGTAGACGCACTCCTGCGCCCCTCCGATGCGCAGTTCGACGCCGTTCTGATCCAGCAGGCGCACCCCGGTCAGCGGTCGGCCCTGCTCGTCGTAGGGGAACACCGCGGTGTTGCCGTACGGATCCTCATACGCGTGCGTCGGCTCGGTGAACATGGTCCGGTCGGCGAAGGTGAACATGCCGAACACCAGGAGCACCGCCAGCCCGGCGTTCGCGCCGGCGACCACCAGGCGGGCCTCCGGCCGGCGCCACCCGGTCGAGACCACACCGAACCGCACCGAGACGACCACGCAGGCGACCACCACCGCGAGCCAGACCCAGAAGCTCTCCGAATTCGGCGGCAACAGGCCGGTCGACTGCGCGGCGAACGCGTTGAGCAGGATCGCGGCCAACACGTACCCGCGCAGCACCCACCACCCCGGGTGCAGCAGCCGCCCGAAGTCGCTGGCCCGCCCGCACCCGAGCAGCCGGCCCAGCCGCAGGTCCGCGGCCCGCAGCCCGGCCCGCCCCCGGCGCACCACCTCGGTCGCCTCCCAGGCCACCCGTCGGCCGCCGGCCGCGATGCCGGCCACGGCGCGCAACTCCGCCGCGTACGCCTCCGGCGAGCCCAGCCGGTCCGCCAGCGACCCCTCGCCCTCCGCCGAGACCTCCGCCAGGTGCTGCGCCAGGTCCTCCAGCAGCTCCTCCCGGGCCACCGGCGGCAGGTCCGCCAGCGCCGCGCGCACCCGGCCCAGGTACCCCTCCGCCTCGCTGGACACGATCGCGCTCACGCCGCCACTCCCTCATCACCGAGCAGTTCGTCCATCGTGCTGGCGAAGGCCCGCCACACCTTCGCGGACCGGCCGAGCTGGTCCCGCCCGGCCGCGTTGATCGCGTAGTACTTGCGGTGCGGCCCCTCCTCCGAGGGCACCACGTAGGTCGTCAGATAGCCGGCCTGGAACAGCCGCCGCAGCGTGCCGTAGACCGACGCGTCCCCGATCTCGGCCAGGCCGGCGGTGCGCAGCCGGCGCAGGATGTCGTACCCGTAGCCGTCCTCGTGCCGCAGGACGGCGAGTACCGCCAGGTCGAGGACGCCCTTCAGGAGCTGGGTGGTATCCACGCATCGCAAGGTACTACGCACTACACAGTACCGTCAACGACAGGAGTGCCCTCTGTCGATCTCTTAGGCTTGGCCGACTTCCCGTGATGCCTGAACGGGATCAGGCCGTCCCGGCAGAATTCGAGCGATGACTCAGATGTAGAGCTTGCGAAGCTCGCGGGCGATGTCAGAGACCTCGGTGCGGGTGCCGCCGGCCACCGACATCACGAGCGCCTCGGCCTGATCGACGTCGACGTCCCGGATCCGCACCTCATTGAGGGCCAGAAACACCCGCGCCGCCACCCAGGCGAGACGCTTGTTCCCATCGATCAGGGCATGGTTCATGCAGACCGAGTGCAGCAGCGCGGCTGCCTTGCTCCAAAGATCGGTGTAAACCTCCTGGCCGAACGCCACAGTGGCCTAGGCGAGGGACCAGGCGATGCCGTCGAGGATGTCGTGCTCGCTGGCGATGACGGCCGGTGCGCCGGCGCGCTCCATGACGATGCGCAGCACCAGGGCGCCGGCGCCGATCACGTCCGCCCGCCCGGGGTGCATGACCGGGATCTCGCGGCGCCGGGCGACCGGCATCGCGAGCAGGTCGGCGGTGACCTTCGCGACCTCGTCGTACGGGACGCGGGTGTGATGGATGCGGTCGGGTTCGTAGTGGTCCAGCCCCAGCGCAATGGCGGTGACCGTGGTGACCGAGCCGGCGAGGCCGACCAGCGTGCGGGCGGAGCGGCCCGGCACGGCCCGGAGGGCGGTGTCGACGGCGGCGGTGATGTCGGCTTCGGCGGCGGCGACCTGGGCGGGGGTGGGCGGGTCGGCGGCGAAGTGGCGTTCGGTCATGCGGACGCAGCCGACGTCGATGGAGATGACGCCGGACAGGCCAGCGCCGCCGGACTCGGTGTGCGGGGCGCCGTGGCCGCCGACGACGAACTCGGTGGACCCGCCACCGATGTCGACGACCAGGTACGGGGGCTCGGCGTCGAGGCCGTGGACCGCGCCGGTGAAGGAGAGGGTGGCCTCCTCGTGGCCGGTGATGACCTCCGGCGACGCGCCGAGCGTGTCGCGGACCATGGCCCGGAACTCGTCCGCGTTGGCGGCGTCACGGGTGGCCGAGGTGGCGACCATGCGGACCCGGACGGCCGCCAGGCCCCGGATCTCGTCGGCGTACCGGGCCAGCGCCGCGCGGGTGCGCTCGATCGCCTCGGGCGCCAGGCGGCCGGTACGGTCCACGCCCTGACCGAGGCGGACGATCTCCATCCGGCGGACCAGGTCGACCAGGGGGCCGCCGTTGGTGGGCAACTCCGCGACGAGCAGCCGGATCGAGTTGGTGCCGCAGTCGATCGCCGCGACCCGGGTCATCTACGCCTCCATCACCAGCAGCATGCGGGTGTTGCCCAGGGTGTTGGGCTTGACCCGCTCCAGACCGAGAAACTCGGCGACGCCCTCGTCGTACGAGCGCAGCAACTGCTCGTACACCGCGGGCGGGACCGGCGCGCCGTCGATGGGCTGGAAGCCGAACGAGCCGAAGAACCCGGTCTCGAACGTCAGGCAGAACACCTTGCGGACGCCGAGTTCGCGGGCGGAGTCCAGCAGGGCGGCGACGATCCCGTAGCCGATCTTCTGGCCCCGGCAGGCCGGGTCAACGGCGACGGTGCGGATCTCGGCGAGGTCCTCCCACATGACGTGCAGGGCGCCGCAGCCGACCACCTCGCCCCCGGGCATCCGGGTGGCCACCCAGAACTCCTGGAGATCCTCGTACAGGGTGACGGTGGCCTTGGACAGCAGCCGCCGGTCGTCGGTGTACGTGTCCACCAGCCGCCGGATCGCCCGCACGTCGGCGGTGCGGGCCCGCCGGATGTTGACCTCCACGAGAATCCAGACTACGGGGCCACGCAGGGCCCCGCCGGCCACCACGGCTCGATCATGCCGAGCACCTCGTCGCCGAGCGGATTGACGCCCGGCCCGGCGGCCAGCGCGTGGGCGAGCAGCACGTGCAGGCACTTGACCCGGCCGGGCATCCCGCCGGCCGACACCCCCGCGATCTCGGAAACGTGGCCGATCTCCTCGCGCCGGGCCAGGTAGCTCTCGTGCGCGGCGCGGTAGGCCGCCGCCAGCTCCGGATCCTCCGCGAGCCGGGCGGCCATCTCCTTCATCACGCCGCCGGACTCCAGCCGGCTGCACGCCGCGGTCGCCCGGGGGCAGGTGAGGTAGTAGAGGGTCGGGAAGGGGGTGCCGTCGGGCAGCCGGGGCGTGGTCTCGACGGCGTCCGGCAGGCCGCAGGGGCACCGGTGCGCCACCGCGCGGGTACCCCGCGGCGGGCGCCCGAGCTGGGCGGCCACCGCGGCGAGGTCGGCCTCCGTCGCCGGTTCCCGCACCGGCGGGGGTACCTCTTCGGCCGCGCCCCCTCCGCCGTTGCCGGCCGGCGCGCTCCGGGCGCTCACCGTGCCCGCCTTTCGTTCGCGGCTGCGGTGCTTCCTGCACGGCCACCGGCCTCGTGGCGCTTCGCGCCGGCCGGCGCGCTCCGGGTGCTCCTCGCGCTCACCGGTTCGCCGCTTGGACGCTGGACCACAGGGTGTCGTACCAGGGGCTCGGTGGCGCGGTGGGCTTCGGCGGCTCCTTGCCGGCGTCCCGGGCGGCGCCCTCCGCGTCCCACCACGGGATGAGCAGCAGCTCGCCGGGGCGGCCGTAGTACAGCCGCTTGCGTGCCTGGATGCGGATGTACTCGTCGTCCTGCCACTTGGCTGCCTTCTCGCGCAACTCCGCGATGCGGGTCTCCTGCTCGTCGAGGGAGGCGCGGGCCTCGGCGATGTCGGACTGCTGCGACAGGTACACACGGATGGGGTACGTGTAGCCGAGCGCCAGCGAGATCAACACGATCAGCAGGATCGTGGCCCGGCCGGTGAGCTGGCGGGGCTGGGGCGCCCGGGTCCGCTTGGCGTTGCCGGTGTGGCGGGCGCCCGCGGTCGGGCGGGCTCCCCCGGGACGGCCGCCGGCGGCGGACCCGCGGCGGGCGGCGGCCGGCTTGCGGCGCTCCGTCTGCCGGGGTGCCTCGCTCCCCCGGCCGGCCCGGGAGCGCGGCTCCGCCCGGCCGGCGCTGCCCGTCCGCCGGGCGGGTCGCTGCCCGCTCGGCATCCGGCGCTGGCTCATCGCGCGCCGCCCTCCCTCCAGGCGTGGGCGGCCGGGGCGCCACGCGCGGCGCCCCGGCCAGATCGCCGCTAGGCCGAACGGTACCGGGGGAAGGCCCCGGCGCCGGCGTACCGCGCCGCGTCCGCCAACTCTTCCTCGATCCGCAGCAGCTGGTTGTACTTGGCCACCCGGTCCGAGCGGGCCGGCGCGCCGGTCTTGATCTGGCCGCAGCCGAGCGCGACGGCCAGGTCGGCGATGGTGGTGTCCTCGGTCTCGCCGGAGCGGTGGCTCATCATGCACCTGAGCCCGGCCCGGTGCGCCAGGTCAACGGCGTCCAGCGTCTCGGTCAGCGAGCCGATCTGGTTCACCTTGACCAGCACCGCGTTGGCGGCCCTCTCGGCGATGCCGCGGGCGATGCGCTGCGGGTTGGTGACGAACAGGTCGTCGCCGACGATCTGGATCCTCTCGCCGAGCGCCGCGGTCATCGCGCTCCAGCCGGCCCAGTCCTCCTCCGCCAGCGGGTCCTCGATCGACACGATCGGGTACGCCTCGACCAGCTTGGCGTAGAAGTTGATCATTTCCTCGCTGGACTTGGCGCCGCCCTCGAAGACGTAGGACCCGTCCTTGTAGAGCTCCGTCGCGGCCACGTCCAGGGCCAGGGCGATGTCGGTGCCCAGCGTGTACCCGGCGGCCTCGACCGCCTCGCCGATCAGGTCCAGCGCCGCCGTGGTGCCGGGCAGGTTCGGGGCGAAGCCGCCCTCGTCGCCCAGGCCGGTGCTCAGGCCCTTCTTCTTCAGCACGGACTTGAGCGCGTGGTACACCTCGGCGCCCGAGCGCAGCGCCTCGCGGAACGTCGGCGCGCCGATCGGCGCGATCATGAACTCCTGCACGTCCACGTTGGAGTCCGCGTGCGCGCCGCCGTTGATGATGTTCATCATCGGCACCGGCAGCAGGTGCGCGTTCGGCCCGCCCAGATACCGGAACAGGCTCAGCTCGGCGCTGCCGGCGGCGGCCTTGGCGACCGCCAGGGAGACGCCGAGGATCGCGTTCGCGCCCAGGGTGGACTTGTCCGGGGTGCCGTCGATGTCCAGCATCTTCGCGTCGATCAGCCGCTGCTCGCTGGCCTCGTAGCCGAGCAACTGGTCCACCACGCGGTCCTCGATGTTGGTGACCGCGTTCTCGACGCCCTTGCCCAGGTACCGGCCCTTGTCGCCGTCGCGCAGTTCCAGCGCCTCGAAAGCTCCGGTGGAGGCGCCCGACGGCACGGCGGCCCGGGCGATGGTGCCGTCGTCCAGCCCGACCTCCACCTCGACCGTCGGGTTGCCCCGCGAGTCCAGGATCTCCCTGGCGACGATTCCCTCGATGGTGGCCACAGTGTCGCTCCTCACGTCGATCCGCGGGCCGCCACGCTGCGGCCGGAAAGCTCCGGTGCCACAGCGTAACCGCCCCGGGTTTCCGCCCGAGCGGGTATCCCTTCCGCAACCCGTTTGCGCGCGCCGCCCGCGGTCGGCAGGCTGAAGGGCCATGGGGGTACCGAGGCTCGGGCCGACGCTCGCGGCCGCCGGCTGCACCGCGCTGCTCGCCGCCTGCTCGCCGCTGCCCGGCGAGCCGGCCGCCGCGAACCAGCCGGCCGCCGTGGTCGGCGACCTGGCGGCGCTGCTGTCCACCGCGGAGAAGCTCACGTATTCGGCGGAGTACCAGCTCACCGGCGGCGCCGAGGCGCACATCGCCCAGGCGCAGCAGCCCCGCCGGATGGCGCTGCGCTTCCCCGGCGGGATGCTCACGCTGACCCCGGCCGGCCTCACCGACTGCACCACCCGGGCGCGGCGCACCGCCTGCACCCGGCGGGCCCCGGCGCGCAGCACCGGGCTCGCCGGCGACGTCGACCAGTTCGCCGACAGCCGCCCGCGCGGGATCGTTCCACCCGAGACGGTCGTGCGGCTGCTCACCGCCGCCGCGGCCGACCCGGACGCGGTGACGCGGCAGTACGACACGACGATCGCCGGCCAGCACGCCGGCTGCGTGCAGGTGACCCGACCGGCGGGCGCGTTCGACGCCTGCGTCACCACGGACGGCATCCTCGGCAGCTTCACCGGCCGGGTCGGCGGGATCGAGGTGGACGCCTCGCTGACCCGCTACCGGGACATCGTGGACGCGGACGCGTTCGACCTCCCGCCGGGCGCGACGGTCAGCCGACGCTGAGGTCAGCCCTCGGGGTCAGACCCCGGGGTCAGACCTTGAGGTCAGACCCCGAGCAGGGTCCGCAGGTGGCGCGGCGGCGGCGAGCCGTGCGCGAGCATCGCGTCGTGCCAGGCACGCGGCGCGGTGCCCGCCGGCCGGGCCGCCGCGATCCCGGCCACCTCGGTGTAGCCGACGAAGTACGTGGAGAGCTGGGTCGAGGTGAGCAGCGCCCGCCGCCACTTGCCGGCCGCCTCGCCCTCCTCCTGGAAGCCGCGCTCCACCATCAGGGCCATCCCCTCCGCCTCGGTCATCCCCTCGCAGTGGACGAGCTGGTCCAGGATCGCGTTGATGCTCATGCGCAGCTGCATTTTGAGCTGCTGGAGCCGGACCGGCAGGCCGCCGAAGCCGGCGTCGGCCATCATCTCCTCCGCGTACACCGCCCAGCCCTCCACGAACGGGCCGGACCAGCCGAGCTGGCGCACCCGGGTGCTGCCGCGGAACCGGCGGGCGTGCGCGAGTTGGAGGAAGTGCCCGGGCATCGCCTCGTGGACGGTCAGATTCCGCACCATGTGCGAGTTGTACTCGCGGTAGAACGAGGCGACCCGCTCCGGCGACCAGTCCGCCGGCGTGGGCGAGATGCAGTAGAACGTCGGAACGGGGACCGTCTCCATCGGACCGGGAGGGTCGCAGTAGGCGACCGCCACTCCCCGGGCGAACTCCGGCATCTCCAGGATCACGCACGGGTCGTCCACGAGGCCGACCAGGTCGTTGGCGCGGACGAACCCGGTGGTCTCGTCCAGGGTCACCCGGGCCAGGTCCACGATCGTGTCGTCGTCGGGGTGCTCGGCGGCGAGCCGGTCCAGCGCCGCCCGCACGGTCGCGTCGGTGGCCGGGCCGCCGGTCAGTTCCGCCGCCGCGGCCCGGATCCGCTCGGTGACCCGATCGAGGTTCTTCTCGGCGCGGCGGAGCACCTCGGCGGCGCTCAGGTCGGTGTCCAGGGTGTGCCACAACCGGGCCTCGAACAGCCGGCGCCCCAGCCGCTCGTCCCGGCCGCCCTCGTCGCCGTCCTCGGCGCGGCTCACCCGCTCCCGCAGCCAGCCGCCGAACTCGTCCAGCGCGGCCGCCGCCGCCTCGGCCGCCGGCCGGACCGCCGCGCCCACCTGCGGCGCCTGCGCCAGCATCGGCGGCACCTCGTCCCGGACCAGCGCCGCGACCCCGGCGAACTGCCCGACCGCCGTCTCCAGGTGGGTACGCGGGCAGTCCGCGAGCACCGCGCGGGCGGTGGCCAGCGCGTCCGGCACCGCGGCCAGCCGGCCGGCGAGGCTGGACAGCCGCTGGTCCACCGGCGCGAAGGGGCGCGCGATCAGGGCGTAGAGCAGCGGGCCCGGGTTGTGCTCCAGCGGGTTCCACTCGTGCTCGCGGATCTCGGTGTTCTCGAACAGCCGCCGGTCCACCCACGCGCTGAGCACCGCGTGGTCGACCCGCTCCTGCGGGTCCAGCCCGGTGTCGTCGATCTGCGCGAGCGCGTCCGCGGCGTCCCGCAGCATGGCGGTGTCGGCGGCGACGGCGTCCCGGGACAGGTCCGGCAGCAGGTCGTCGAACCGGTGGTCGCCCGCGTACAGGGCGACGGACGGGTCGGACTCCAGCAGCGCGTCGACGATGCGCTCGGCGAGCGGTGCGAACTCTTGAGGCATGGGCAGAACCTACCGCCCGCGCCTTTTGGCCCCGTCCGATGCTTCTGGTTTGGCTCTGTCGACAGGGCCAGAAGCCGGCCTACCGTCGGCGCCGTGAAGATTCCGGGTGCCCTGCTCTGCACGGCCGCCATGCTCGCCGTCGGCGGCTCCGTCGCCCTGAACGAACTCATCGTCGACTACCCCACCCTCACCGGCCAGGCCGTCCGGTACGCCCTCGCGGCCGCCATCCTCGGCGCGATCGCGCGCGGGCGCCCCACCGCGCTGCGCCGGCGGGACCTGGCCCGGCTGGTCGCCCTGGCCGCCACCGGGCTGGCCGGCTTCAACGTCTGCATCCTGCTCGCGCTGCGCCACGCCGACGCCGCCATCATCGGTACCGTCATCGGCGCCACCCCGATCGCGCTGGCGATCTGCGGCCCCCTGCTGCGCCGCGAGCGCCCCGCCACCCGGGCCGTCGCGGCGGCCCTGGTCGTGGTGCTCGGTGCCGCGATCGTGCGCGGCGGCGGCCACGCGGACACCACCGGGGTCCTGCTGGCGGTCGGCGCCCTCGCCGGGGAGGTGTCGTTCTCGCTGATCGCGGTGCCCCTGCTCGCCCGCATCGGCGTGGTGCGCACGTCGGCCTACGCGTGCGCCGCCGCCGTTCCGCTGCTCCTCGCGGGGGCCGTGGCGGGCGGCGAGCTGGCCCGCTGGCGGCCACCGTCCACCGCGGAGGCCCTCACCTACGCGTACCTGGTGCTGGTGCTCACGGTCGGGGCGTTCCTGGCCTGGTACAACGGGCTGGGCCGGCTGGGGGTGGAGCGGGCCGGCCTGTTCGCCGGGCTGATGCCGGTCGCGACCCTGGCCACCGCCACCATCCTGCACGCCAGCGCCCCGACCCTCCCGCAGGTCGCCGGCGTCGCCATCGTGGGCGCCGGCCTCGCCTTCGCCCTGGCCCGGTCGGCCCCTCACCGCCCCGCGAGGCGGCCGGTGCCCGCGGCCCGGGTGCCGGAGGGTTGAGGCTTCGCCCCGCGGCTACCGCCAGAGAACCCGCCGCTACCGCCGGGGAAGCCGAGCAAAGCGGGGTGCGGCCCGGGCGGGCAGGCCGTGGTGCGGCAGCCCGGCCAGGTGGACGGGAAGGCGGCTGCCGCTTGCGGCAGGGGCTAGGGTGCGGTCTCGGCCGCGCGGACGGCGGCGGCCTGGCGGAGGGCGGCCCGGCGCAGGGCGGCCTCGGCGTCCACGCCCACCTCCCGGGCCGCGGCGACCAGCCCGAGCAGGGCCCGCCCCAGCGCCTCGGCGTCGGCCACGTCCACGCCGGCCGGCGCCGGCGGGACGGGAACCTCGACGCCGGCCCGCCGCGCGCGTTGCAGCACCTTTCCCGCCAGCGACAGCGCGGGCTGGGCCAGCGCGATCCCGTCCATGGCGGAGGCCCGCGACTTCTCGGCCCGCTTGATCTGCTCCCAGTTCTCGACGATCTCGTCCACGTCCGCCACGGCGGTGCCGGCGAAGACGTGCGGGTTGCGGCGGATCAGCTTGGCGACCAGGTCGCCGGCCACGTCGTCCACGGTCCAGCGGGACTCCTCCGGCCGGTCCTGCGCGATCCGGGCGTGCAGCACCACCTGGAGCAGGATGTCGCCCAGTTCCTCGCGCAGCGCGCCGAGGTCGCCGGCCTCGATCGCGTCGTACGCCTCGTAGCACTCCTCAAGCAGGAACTGGGCCAGCGTCCGGTGGGTCTGCTGGCGCTTCCACGGGTCGCCGCCCGGGGACAGGAGGCGGTCCATGACGGTCACCGCGTCCAGGAGGCGGGCGCCGGGCGGGTCCCACGAGCCGTACACCAGCTCCAGTTCGGCCCGGCCGGGCTCGCGGGCCAGGCGGTGGCCGAGGGCCCGGGCGACGTCCTCGTCACCGGTGGGGCCGGCCAGCCAGACGGCGGTGCCCTGCGTGCCCGCGGCGGCGAGCAGCGCGTCGGCCGGCGGCCCCGCCGCGAGCGTCACCGCCGCGCCGGCCGCGCGCACGGCCGCCGCCTGGGGTGTCTCCGCCGCGGTCAGCACCGGATGTCGCCGGACCAGGTCCCACGCGGCGGCGGTGAGCAGGCCGGCAGGCAGGCGGGGCGAGGTGACGAGCAGGACGACCCGGGCGGCCATCTCAGGCCGCGGGCTCGCCCAGGTCGGTGACCGGGTCGCCGGTCGCGCCGGCCCGCAGCGGGACCACCACCAGCGGCTTGGAATCGAACGACAGCAGGGTGATCTCGGTCGGCGAGTACCGCGGGTTGATCGCCACCCGCTGCTTCTCGATCTCGGGCCGGAGCAGGTCCCGGGTGGCGACCGTGCGCCCGACCATCTCCCGGTTCTGCTCCGAGAGCGTGGCCGACCACTGCGCGAACGGCTGCTGGGCCTCCTCCAGGCCGGCCGCCCGCAGCCGGTCGTACACGTCCCGCAGGTCGGCGTCGGATGCCTTCGGCTCGACCCTCGTCTCCACGGCCTGCAGGTACCCCTGGTACTCGGCGTACACCGCGGCGAACTCGGCCTGGCTGGGCAGGTTCAGCGCCTGGGCCGCCTGCTCCACCGGCACCTCCACCGGGCTGAGCTGGCGCTCCTGCGCCACCGCCCTCAGCACGTCCCGGCCGACGAGGGTCTGCACCACGTGCACCCGGGTGATCGACAGCGGCACCTCGTCCGTGCGGCCGCTCGCCTGGAGCGCCTCCGCCAGCGCCCGGCCGGCCTGGTCGTAGATCCGCTGCACCTCGGCGACCGAGTACACCCGGTCCCCCACGTAGGCGGCGACCTGCGGGTCGGAGCGGCAGGCGGTCAGGCCCGCGAGGGCGACGGCGGCGCTCGCCACGACGGCGAGCAGGCGTGCGGCGGGACGCAGGGCCACGGTGTCATCCTCCGTCAATCATCGAACTGCGCAGGTCACTGTCTCACGTCACGCGGTGGTGGCCGCGACCGGCTCCCCGAGCACGTCGCGCAGCAACTGCGCGCACCACTCCAGCAGTGCCTGGTCGCGCAGCGGCTCCCCGCCGACCCGCCGGGTGCTCGGGCGCGGCACGCTGACCTGGTCCGTCGCGGACTTGTAGACCGCGTCCGGGTGGTACCGCTTGAGCCGCAACTGCTTGGAGTCCAGCAGGACGAGCGGGGCGAACCGCACGTGCCTGCCCTGCACGGAGACGTCGGTGAGCCCGTACGCCCTGGCCAGCAGCCGGAACCGGGCCACCGCCACCAGGTTCTGCACCGGGGCCGGCGGCTCGCCGTACCGGTCGGTCAGCTCGGCCACGGTCTCGGCCAGGGCCGTGCCGTCCCGCGCCTCGGCGAGCTTGCGGTACATCTCCAGGCGCAGCCGCTCGACCGCGATGTAGTCGTGCGGCAGGTGCGCGTCGACCGGCAGGTCGATCTTGACCTCGGGCAGCTCCTCCTGCCGCTCGCCCTTGAACGCCTGCACCGCCTCGCCGACCATCCGCACGTACAGGTCGAAGCCGACGCCCTCGATGTGCCCGGACTGCTCGCCGCCGAGCAGGTTGCCGGCGCCGCGGATCTCCAGGTCCTTCATCGCCACGTACATACCGGCGCCCAGTTCGGTGTGCTGGGCGATGGTGGCCAGCCGCTCGTGGGCGTGCTCGGTGAGCGGCTTCTCCCGCGGGTACAGGAAGTACGCGTACGCCCGCTCGCGGCCCCGGCCGACCCGGCCGCGGATCTGGTGCAGCTGGGCCAGGCCGAGCAGGTCGGCCCGCTCCACGATCAGCGTGTTCGCGTTCGGGATGTCGATGCCCGACTCGACGATCGTGGTGCAGACCAGGACGTCGTACTCCTTCTCCCAGAAGCCGACCATGATCCGTTCGAGGGCGTCCTCGCCCATCTGGCCGTGCGCCACCGCGACCCGCGCCTCGGGCACCAGCTCGCGGATCCGCCGGGCCGCCTTCTCGATCGACTCCACCCGGTTGTGCAGGTAGAAGACCTGCCCGTCGCGGAGCAGCTCGCGGTGGATGGCCGCGGCGACCTGCTTGTCGTCGTACCCGCCGACGAACGTCAGGACCGGGTGCCGCTCCTCCGGCGGGGTGGCGATGGTGGACATCTCCCGGATGCCCGTGATCGCCATTTCCAGGGTGCGCGGAATCGGGGTGGCGGACATGGTCAGCACGTCCACCGAGGTGCGCAACTGCTTGAGGAACTCCTTGTGCTCCACCCCGAAGCGCTGCTCCTCATCGACGACGACCAGGCCGAGCCGCTTGAACCGGGTGGCGCTCTGGAGCAGCCGGTGGGTGCCGATCACCACGTCGACGGTGCCGTCGCCGACCATCTCCAGGGTCCGCTCGCTCTCCTTCGGGGTGGCGAACCGGGAGAGCTGACGGATCTCGATCGGGAACTGGCTCATCCGCTCGGAGAACGTCGTGTGGTGCTGCTGCGCGAGCAGGGTGGTGGGCACCAGCACGGCCACCTGCTTGCCGTCCTGCACCGCCTTGAACGCCGCCCGCACCGCGATCTCGGTCTTGCCGTACCCGACGTCGCCGCAGATCAGCCGGTCCATCGGGGAGCGCTGCTCCATGTCCCGCTTGACCTCTTCGATCGCGGCGAGCTGGTCCGGCGTCTCGGTGTACGGGAAGGCGTCCTCCAGCTCGCGCTGCCACGGGGTGTCCGGGCCGAAGGCGTGCCCCTCGGCCGCCTTGCGGGCGGCGTACAGCTGGACGAGCTGCGCGGCAATCTCGCGGACCGCCCTGCGGGCGCGCGCCTTGGCCTTCTGCCACTCGGCGCCGCCCATCTTGTGCAGGGTCGGCGCCTCCCCGCCCACGTACCGGGAGAGCTGGTCGAGCTGGTCGGTCGGGACGAACAGCCGGTCGCCCGGCTGGCCCCGCTTGCTCGGCGCGTACTCGATCACCATGTACTCGCGGGACGCGCCGTTGACGGTGCGCTGCACGAGTTCCACGTACCGGCCGATGCCGTGCTGCTCGTGCACCACGAAGTCGCCGGCGCGCAGCTCCAGCGGGTCGATGGTGTTGCGCCGCCGGCTGGGCAGCTTGCGCATGTCCCGGGTGGACGAGCCGCGCCCGCCGGTGATGTCGTTGCCGGTGACGACGGCCAGCCGGGCCGCCGGGTCCAGGAAGCCGTGGTTGAGCGAGCCGCGGGTGACGACCAGGTCGCCGGCGCCGGGCGGCTCGGGCAGTTCCTCGGTCATCGCGGCGCCGTGGCCGGCGTCCCGCAGCACCTCGACCGCCCGCTGCGCCGGCCCCTGCCCCTCGAACACCAGCACCACCGACCACTTGTCGGAGCGCCACTGCTCGAGATCCTTCAGCAGCCGGGCGGTCTCGCCGTGGTACAGCGGGACCGGCTGGGCGGACAGCGTCGCCGACTCACCCTCGTCGACCGGCACGTCGGCGTCCTCGACCGGGTCCTCCCACGGCGCCGGCTCGGGCAGCGGCCGGGCGGGCGGGTCGTCGGCGAGCCCGAAGGGGGCCAGCGACCACCACGGCTGGCCCAGCTCGCGGGCGGCGGTGCGCACGTCGGCGAGGGTGCGGAAGGCGGCGGCGCCCAGGTCGATCGGGGCCCTGCCGCCGGTCGCCGCGGCGGCCCAGCTCGCCGCCAGGAACTCCGCCGAGGTGCGCACCAGGTCGTGCGCCCGGGTGCGGATGCGCTCCGGGTCGCACAGCAGCACCAGGGTGTCCTTCGGCATGCAGTGCGACAGCAGCTCCATGGAGTCGGTGCCGTCCAGCAGGGCGGGCGCGAACGACTCCATGCCCTCGACCGGGATGCCCTCGGCCAGCTTGTCCAGGATCTCGGCCAGCTCCGGGTGGCGCTCGCTCAGCTCGGCGGCGCGGGCCCGGACCGGCCCGGTCAGCAGCAGTTCCCGGCAGGGCGGCGCCCAGAGCCGCGTTACCGCCTCGATCGTGCGCTGGTCGGCCACCGCGAAGGTGCGGATCTCCTCGACCTCGTCGCCCCAGAACTCGACCCGCAGCGGGTGCTCGCTGGTCGGCGGGAAGACGTCCAGGATGCCGCCGCGCACGGCGAACTCGCCGCGCTTGGTGACCAGGTCGACCCGCGCGTACGCCATGTCGGACAGGCGGCGGGCCACGCCCGCCAGGTCCGCCTCCGCGCCCGGGCGCAGCTCCACCGGCTCCAGGTCGCCGAGGCCCTTGAGCTGGGGCTGGAGCACCGAGCGGACCGGCGCGACGACCACCCGCAGCGGCCCGGCGGCCTCCTGCGGGTGGGCCAGCCGGCGCAGCACGGCCAGCCGGCGGCCGACCGTGTCCGACCGCGGGGAGAGCCGCTCGTGGGGCAGCGTCTCCCAGGACGGGTAGACGGCGATCTCCGCCGGCGGCAGCAGGCTGCCCAGCGCTGCCGCCAGGTCGTCCGCCTCCCGGCTGGTCGCGGTCACCGCCAGCAGCGGGCGCCCGGCGCCGCCCGCGTCGGGCTGCGCCGCGATCGCCGCGGCCACGAACGGGCGCAGCGCCGGCGGCGCGGTCAGGTCGAGCTGGTCGACGACCGAGCCGGGGCGGGCCCGCTCTCGGGTGCGGGCGAACGCGGGATCGGCGAGGGCGGCCGGCAGGAGCCCGGCGAGTCTCATGGCTGGCCCTTCGGTATTGCAGGCGATTGTGCCCGCTGCGCCGGCCGGGCAGGCTCCACGCACGGCGGCCGCGGCACGGGGCGTGGGCGCACGCAAGGAGCCCCCGATCCAGGCGGAGACGGGGGGTTGGGTCCCCAGCGTATCCCGGCCAGCCGACAGATTCCGGTTCGCCACCACCCGGACCGGAACCGACATAGGCTGCCAACTGATGAGCGAGGCTCGCCTTGGCGGGAGCCACGGCGCGTCACCATCGGCGTGCGCTGAGAGATGGCGCACAGCCGTGGCCCGCCGGTCACCCGCCCTCGATACGATGCCCGCTGCGGGACAGCGCCGTCCGGATCGGGTCCACCTAGGGAGGCGCCTTGACCGTCCTGACACCGGAGTCGTTGAGCGAGGCCGCGGACCGCGACGCGGCGCTGCGGGCCGACATCCGCCGGCTCGGCACCCTGCTCGGTGAGACCCTCACCCGGCAGGAGGGCCGGGCCCTGCTGGACCTCGTGGAGGAGGTCCGCGCCCTGGTCCGCGCGGACGCCGGGACCGCGGCCGGCCGGCTCGCCGCGCTCGACGTGACCACCGGCACCAAGCTGGCCCGTGCCTTCTCCACCTACTTCCACCTGGCCAACGTCACCGAGCAGGTGCACCGCGCCCGGGACCTGCAACGCCGGCGCGCCCGGCACGGCGGCTGGCTGGACCAGGCGGCCAAGCTGATCGCCGAGCGCGGCGTGCCGGCCGACGAGATCGCCGCCGCCGCCCGCCGCCTCGCGGTCCGCCCGGTCTTCACCGCCCACCCGACCGAGGCCGCCCGCCGGTCGATCCTGTCCAAGCTGCGCGCGATCGCCGACGAACTGGACGCCGAGTCCGCCGCCGCCGTGCTCTTCGGCGCGCACGACACCGCCCGCGCCGACCGCCGGCTCGCCGAGATCCTGGACCTGCTCTGGCAGACCGACGAGCTTCGGCTCAGCCGCCCCGACCCCACCGACGAGGCCCGCAACGCCGTCTACTACCTGCGGGACCTGTACGCCGACGCGGCGCCCCGGGTGCTGGAGGACCTGGCCGACACGCTGCGCAGCCTCGGCGTGGAGACGGCGCCGACCGCCCGGCCGCTCACCTTCGGCACGTGGATCGGCGGCGACCGGGACGGCAACCCGTTCGTCACCCCGGCCGTCACCCGGGACGTCCTGCTGATCCAGCACGAGCACGGGCTGCAGGCCACCGAGGCGGCGCTCGAGGGGCTGATCAACGAGGTGTCGGTCTCCCGCCGGCTGCGCGGCGTCTCCCTCGACCTGTCCGCCAGCCTCGCCCGGGATCTGGACGCCCTGCCGGAGGTCGCCGAGCGCTTCCGCCGGGTCAACGCCGAAGAGCCGTACCGGCTCAAGGCGCGCTGCGTGTTGACGAAGCTCAACAACACCCGGCTGCGGCTGGCCCGCAACACCCCGCACGTGCCGGGGCGGGACTACCGCGGCTCGGCCGAACTGATCGCCGACCTGGAGCTGATCCGCGGCTCCCTGGCCCGCAACGCCGGCCAGCTCACCGCGGTCGGCCGGCTCGCCTCGGTGATCCGCACCATCGCCGCGTTCGGGCTGCACCTGGCCACCCTGGACGTCCGCGAACACGCCGAGGCGCACCACGCGGTCCTGGCGCAGATGTACGCCCGGGTCGGTGAGACGCCCGAGTACACCGGGCTGACCCGCGAGCAACGCACCGACCTGCTCGCCCGCGAGCTGTCCGGCCGCCGCCCGCTGGCCGGTGTGGACATCGCGCTCACCGACACCGCCCGCAAGACGTTCGACGTGTTCGGCACCATCCGCGAGGTGCAGGACCGATTCGGCGCCGAGGTCATCGAGTCCTACATCATCTCGATGACCCTCGGGGTGGACGACGTGCTCGCCGCCGCCGTCCTGGCGCGCGAGGCCGGCCTCGTCGACGTGCACAGCGGCCGCGCCCGCGTCGGCTTCGTCCCCCTGCTGGAGACCCCCGCCGAACTGGACGCCGGCGGCGCCCTGCTGGACCAGATGCTCTCCCTGCCCGCGTACCGGGCGATCGTGCGTGCCCGGGGCGACGTGCAGGAGGTGATGCTCGGCTACAGCGACTCCAACAAGGAGGCCGGCATCACCACCTCGCAGTGGGCCATCCACCGCGCCCAGCGCGCGCTGCGCGACGTGGCCGCCCGGCACGGGGTCACGCTGCGCCTGTTCCACGGCCGCGGCGGCACCGTCGGCCGCGGCGGCGGCCCCACCCACGAGGCGATCCTCGCCCAGCCGTACGGCACCCTCGACGGCGCGATCAAGGTGACCGAGCAGGGCGAGGTCATCTCCGACAAGTACACGCTGCCGGCGCTCGCCCGGGAGAACCTCGAACTGACCGTCGCGGCCGTCCTCCAGGCCACGCTGCTGCACACCGCCCCGCGCCAGCCGGCCGAGCAACTGGAGCGCTGGGACTCGGCGATGAACCTCGTCTCCGACGCCGCCTACCGCACGTACCGGGACCTGGTGGAGGACAAGGACCTCCCCGAGTACTTCTGGGCCGCCACCCCGACCGAGCTGCTCGGCGCGCTGAACATCGGCTCCCGGCCCGCCAAGCGCCCCAACACCGGCGCCGGGCTCGGCGGCCTGCGCGCCATC
Source organism: Rhizomonospora bruguierae (assembly GCF_018397995.1). Lineage (GTDB taxonomy): Bacteria > Actinomycetota > Actinomycetes > Mycobacteriales > Micromonosporaceae > Rhizomonospora > Rhizomonospora bruguierae. The sequence goes on along the minus strand of NZ_BBQH01000020.1, from coordinate 96,605 downwards.
CCGTGGGTCTTCGGCTGGACCCAGTCCCGCCAGATCGTCCCCGGCTGGTACGGCGTCGGTTCCGGCCTCGCCGCCGCCCGCGAGGCGGGCCTGTCCGGCGTGCTCGCCGAGATGCACGGCAGCTGGCACTTCTTCCGTACGTTCCTGTCCAACGTCGAGATGATGCTGGCCAAGACCGACCTGTCGATCGCCCGCCGCTACGTCGAGACCCTGGTACCCGAGCCGCTCCACCCGATCTTCGGCAAGATCGAGCGCGAGTACGAGAAGACGGTGGCGGAGTTGCTGCGCATCAGCGGCGAGTCGACGCCGCTGGACGCGTCCCCGGTGCTGCAACGCACGCTCGCGGTCCGGGACACGTACCTGGAGCCGCTGCACCACCTCCAGGTGGCGCTGCTGGCCCAGTACCGGGATTCCGGCGCCTCGGGGCGGGCCATCGCGACCGCGCCGGGCGGCCACCGCAACGGCGGCGCGGACCCGACGCTGGAACGCGCGCTGCTCACCACCGTGAACGGCATCGCCGCCGGCATGCGCAACACCGGCTGACGGTCAGGCGCCCCCGGGGAGCCTCTGTACCTGTCGCTCAACCAGATCCGGCAGGTGCCGGGCCGCCCCGGCCGGGCAGCGAACACGCCGCCGGCCGGGGCGGTCCGGGTCAGGAGGTTTCGCCGGCGACCGAGAAGGAGCGCAGGCGGTCGATGGCCAGCACCGTGCTCACCACCGTCAGGACCGCGGACATGATGAGCGCCACGGTCAGCGACACCCGCCCGGTCAGCAGTTCGGACCGGGCCACCGCGTCGGTGATCGAGAGCGTGTACTGCTGGACGCTGAGCACCCGGGTCCCGGACACCAGGTTGCTGAGCAGGCCCTCCCAGACCAGCACGTACAGCAGGCCGAGCAGCACCGGCCGGCGGGTGACGAGGCTGAGCAGCAGGAAGATGGCCGTGTAGACCAGGGACCCCACCGCGGCACCGACGATCAGGGAGAGTCCCAGCCGGACGGAGCCGGTGAGCGCGCCGGCAAGGTACAGCGGGACCGCCACCGCCACGGTCGTGACGCCGACCGCGACGGCGAGCTTGGCGAGGATGATCTGGCTGCGGGGCAGCGGCTTGGTGAGGATGTGGACGATGGTCCCGTCATCGATCTCGGAGCCGAGGACGCCGGTGCCGACGATCAGCGCGGTGATCGGGATGAGCACGGACAGGCCCAGCCCCTCGATGACCGGGGTGGCCCACTGCACGGCGGAGACGCCGGCGTAGCGGGCGATGGCGGCCAGGCCGACGAGGATGACCGGGAGCGGAAACAGCAGCAGGAAGCGGCGGCGGCCGAACAGCCCCCGCGCGGTGATCCAGGCGACGGTGGTGTTCACTCAGGCCTCCACCAGGTAGGAGAAGACGCTCTCCAGGGACTCGTCCGAGGGGAGCAGTTTCTGCACGCGCACACCCTCGGCGAGCGCGATCTTGGCGAACGCCCGGGTGAAGCTGCCGTAGTCGCCGGCCCGGACGGTCAGGCCGGTCTTGTCGATCTCGACGCCGGCGACCGACGGCTGACCGATCAGCGCGACCGCGAGCCGGCGGTCGTCGCTGGACTGGATGGCGAAGACGTGCGGGCGGTTAGTCATCAGCCGGCGGATGGTGCGGTAGTCGCCGGAGGCGGCGAGCCGGCCGGCGACGATCACCTGGACCGTGCCGGAGACCTGCTCCACCTCCTCGAGGATGTGCGAGCTGAACAGGATGGTCCGGCCGGCGTCGCCGAGGGTGTGCAGCAGGTCCATCATGTGCAGGCGCTGGCGCGGGTCCATGCCGTTGAACGGCTCGTCCAGCAGCAGCACCCCCGGCTCGTGGACCAGGGCGGCGGCGACCCGGGTGCGCTGGCGCATGCCCTTGGAGTACGTGTCGATGCGCCGGTCCTGGGCGTCGGTCATCTCGACCTGTTCGATGGCCCGCCGCGCGGCGGCGACCGGATCCGGCAGCTTGTGCAGCCGGGCCGATGCCTCGACGAACTCGCGGGCGGTGAGGAACCCGTGCACGGCCTCCTTCTCGCTGACCAGGCCGAGCCGCCGGTAGACGGCCGGATTGCGCCAGGTGGACTCCCCGTCCAGGGTGACGGTCCCCCGGGAGGGGGCGAGGAAGCCGGCCATCATGTGCAGCAGCGTCGTCTTGCCGGCGCCGTTCGGGCCGAGCAGGCCGGTGACGCCGGGGCCGAGGGTCATGCTGACGTCGTTGACGGCGACCACGTTGCCGTACCAGCGGGAGACCCCGGCCAGGGTGATGTCGGTCATCGGGCGACCTTCCGGTAGCGGGCCAGCAGGCCGAGGACGCAGGCGGCGGCGAGCAGCACGGTGACCAGGCCGTAGAGCGGGCCGTAGGTGCCAATGCCGAAGTTGTCCTCACCCGCGGCGCCCTGGCCGAACAGCCAGTCGCCGACGCCGCCGACCAGCGTGAGCGGGCTGGCCAGTCCGGCCAGTTGGCGGGAGGTCTCGGAGGGCAGCACGGACAGCACACCGACGACCGGCGTGGTGAGCAGGAAGACCGCCACCACGGCGCCGGCGGCGACCGCGCGGCGGCCGATCAGGGACGCGACGAGGATGGCGATCGCCGAGAAGAGGATCGCGTAGATGGCGCAGTAGGCGGCGCCGCCGAGAAAGTCGACGAACTCGTCCCAGATCTTGCCCGGGCCGCCCTTCAGGGTGAACGCGGCGCCGATGAACATCAGCAGCAGCGGGCCGGCGAGCAGCAGGAACACGGCGGACCCGAGCGCGCCGAGCTTGGCCAGCGCGTAGTCGGTGCGGCTGATCGGCCGGGAGAAGTACAGCGGCAGGACGCCGCTCTTGAGGTCCCGGGAGACCAGTTCGGGGGCGACGATCGCGCAGAAGAAGATGGTCAGCAGGCTGAGCTGCTGGGGAAACTGGTCGTAGGTGAGCGGCACGGCGCCGGTCTGCGCCCGGATGGCGACCAGCACCGCGGCGACCAGCCCGGCGATGCCGACCACCAGCCACGGGAAGATCTTCGCCTTGGCGCTGCGGCCCAGCCCGAAGGAGGAGCGCAGGCCGTGCTCGTACAGCGAGCGGGTGGCGTACCCGCGGCCCAGCCGGGGCCCCGAGTAACGCTGGTAGCCAATGTCGTGGATGACGCCCGTTGGCGTCGCCTGCTCAGGCGCGGCCACCGACGGCCTCCTTCGTGGTGAACAGCTCGGCGACGCGGTGGCGGCGCCGGTCCAGGCGGTGCAGTGGCAGGTCCAGCTCGGCCACGGCGGTGAGGATGCGGTCGTAGGTGGTCTCGTCGGCCAGCGGGACCAGCACCAGCCGGCCGTCCCGCTGCGGGGCGAGCCCGAGCTTGTCGAGCTGGGTGACGAGCTCGTCGGTGCCCTCGCTGACCTCGACGGCCAGCACGTCCCGGCTGGTGGTCATGGCGGAGACGGCGTCGGAGCGCAGCAGTCGGCCGCCGTCGATCGCGACGAGGTGATCGCAGATCCGCTCCACCTCGCCGAGCAGGTGCGAACAGACCAGGACGGCGATGCCGAACTCGGTGCCGATCCGCTGGACCAGGTTCAGCATGGCGTCCCGGCCGGCCGGGTCCAGGCCGTTGGTGGGCTCGTCGAGCAGGAGCAGGTCGGGGTCGTGCACCAGCGCCTGGGCCAGCTTGACCCGCTGCTTCATGCCGGTCGAGTACCCGCCGATCTGCCGGTACCGCTCCTCGTACAGGCCCACGTGGCGCAGCGCCTCGGAGGCGCGCTCCCGGGCGGTGGCCCGGGGCAGGCCGCTGATGCGGCCCATGTGGGTGACGAACTCGGCGGCTGCCATGTCCGGCGGGAGCGCCTCGTGCTCCGGCATGTAGCCGACCCGGGCCCGCACCTGCTCCGCCTGGGTGGTGGGGTCGAGTTCCAGGACCCGCGCCTGACCCGACGTGGGCGGCAGCAGGCCGAGTAGGATCTTGATGAGCGTGGACTTGCCGGCGCCGTTGGCGCCGACCAGCCCGATGATGCCCGGCTCGACCCGCAGTGTGAGGTCCGACAGGGCGGTGACCCTGCCGTTGTACTGCTTCGTCAGCGACTGGGTCGCGATGAGTGCCACGGTGCCAGGGTAGGGACATTCGTCTCCCTCCGTGATCCGTCGACACCCCCGCCCTCCCCTGACTTATCGACGCACCGTCACCTTAGGGGCCGGGCAGGCGGGGCAGGCTCGACCGGACGGCGCCCGGCTGCGAAACTGTGTGTCCGCCGGGGGGACGGGCCCGGCGGCCGAGGGGAGATCGATGAGCGGGTGGGTGCTGCCGGACGAGGTGCTGCGGGACGCACCCTCGTACACGCCGCGGGCGTACGAGCTGGCCGACCTGGAGCTGCTGCTGTCCGGGGCGTACGCACCGCTGACCCGCTTCCTCGGCCGCGCCGACCTGGCCGCCATCGCCCGCCGGGGCCGGTTGGCGGACGGTACGAGTTGGAACGTGCCGATCACCCTCGAGGTGCCCGCCGCCCTGGTGGACCGGCTGGACCTGAACAACCCGCTCCAGCGCGCCCTGGTCATCACGGACCCGGAGGGCGCCCCGGTCGCGGCGGTGGACGTCACGGATCTGTGGCCCACCCGCGAGGGCCGGCACGGCGTCGGCGGCGCGGTCCGCCGGCTGGGCGACGGCGGGCACGGGCCGTTCCAGCGGCTGCGCCGCACCCCGGCGGAGGTGAGGGCGCTGCTGCCACCGGGCCGGGTGCTCGGCGTGGTGGCGGACCGCCCGCTGCACCGCCCGCAACTGGCCCAGATCGCGCACGCCGCCCGCACGCTCGGCGCCCACCTGCTGGTGCTGATCCCGGTGACCGAACCGGGGCCGGGCGGCCTGGCGCCGGAGGTGCTGGTCCGGGCCGTGTTCGCCGCCCGGGACCGGATGCCCCCGGTCACCTTCGTGGCGGTCCCGCTGACCCGGCGCGGCGACGAGATCCGCGACGCCCTGCTGCGGGCCCGGGTGGCCGCCGCGTACGGGGTGACGCACCTGCTGTCCACCGGGGAGATGCTCTCCGGGGGCGGACCCCGGGTCCTGGTCCCCCGGGAGCTGGCCTACGACAACCGGGACGGCCAGTGGCGCTGGCGGGACGACATCCCGCCGCGCAACCGGAAGCTGGCGCTGCGCCCGGAGGAGATCGACGACCTGCTGGACCGAGGCTTCCCGCTGCCCGAGTGGCACACCCCGCCCGCGGTCGCCAAGGAGTTGGCCCGGGCCCGCCCGCCGCGGCGGCACCGGGGCTTCGTGCTGTTCTTCACGGGGCTCTCCGGCTCCGGCAAGTCCACGATCGCCCGGGGCGTCACGGACGCGCTGCGGGAGACCGGCGAGCGCACGGTCACGCTGCTGGACGGGGACGTGGTGCGCCGCGAGCTGACCGCCGGCCTGGGTTTCAGCCGGGCGGACCGGGACACCAACGTGCGCCGCATCGGCTGGGTGGCGGCGGAGATCGCCCGCCACCACGGCGTGGCCATCTGCTGCCCGATCGCCCCGTACGCGCCGGCCCGGGCGACCGCGCGGGCGATGGCCGAGGTGGCCGGGGCGGGTTTCGTGCTGGTGCATGTGGCCACCTCGCTGGAGGTCTGCGAGCTGCGCGACCGCAAGGGCCTGTACGCCAAGGCGCGGGCCGGCCTGCTCACCGGCATGACCGGGGTGGACGACCCGTACGAGGAGCCCACCGACGCGGAGCTGACGGTGGACACGACGGAGCTGAGCGTCGAGGAGGCGGTCCGGACGGTACTCACGCACCTGACCGAGACGGGCTGGGTCGAGCCCCGGTTGTCTCCCCGGTAGGGGCGGGCGGCTGCCGGTCCGGCGGGGCGAAGCGGGGCTGGCGTCGTCGTTCTACCACCACGCGTCATCGATGCGGATCATCCCGACAGTTACGTCCGTGGCGGACCGGCGTTTACCCCCTCAGGGGCCGCCGCCCCCATCGCCGCCACGAAGGGTTCCTCCGCTCCCATGGACTCCACGCGCCCGTCGTACGACCTGTCGGACTACCTCGGCATGTTCCGGCGGCACTGGTGGGTCATGCTGCTGCTCACCGCCGCCGGGCTCGGCGCGGCCGCCGCCGTCACCCGCGCCCAGCCCCCGGTGTACGCGGCCAGCACGTCGGTCCTGGTGCAGCCGGCCGGCCCGGACACCACGCTGGTGAACGGCCGGACCAAGGGGACGATCAACCTGGACACCGAGGCCCAGCTGGTGCGGTCGACCGCGGTGGCGGCCGGGGCCGGCGCGTTGCTGGGCAGCACGGCGCCGCCGAACGAGTTGGCCCGGTCGGTGGCCGTCGAGGTGCCGGCGAACACCGCGGTGCTGGCCATCTCGTACACCGCCGCCACGCCGGCCGGGGCGCGGGCGGGCTCGCACGCGTTCGCCGAGGCGTACCTGCGCAACCGCGAGGACAGCGCCCGCGCCGAGCTGACCGCGCAGGCCACCGCCCTGGAAGCCAAGCTGAAGCAGGTCAACGGGGAGCTGAGCCGGGTCAACGCCCGGCTGGCGGGCGCCGCGCCGAACAGCTCGCAGCGGGCGATCCTGGCCAGCCAGCGGGACACCGCGGTCAAGCAGATCAACTCGCTGACCGACCGGCTGAACGAGCTGTCCACGGCGACCGTCAGCGCCGGACGGATCATCAGCGACGCGCCGCTGCCGCGCCGGCCGGTCCGGCCGGAGCCGCTGCTGAACCTCGCCACCGGCGGGGCACTCGGGCTGCTGCTCGGCGTCGGCCTGGCGGTCCTGCGGCAGCGGCTGGACCGGCGGGTCCGGCGGGCCGCCGACGCCTCCCGCGGTACCGGGGTGACCGTGCTGGCCGCGCTCGACCGGCACGGCGCGCCCCGGTTCGACGACGTGCTGGCGCCGCACGGGACCGGCGGGCGGATCTTCCAGCGGCTGCGCAACGAGGTGCTGGCCAGCCTCGCACCGCACGACCGGGTGGTGCTGGTGACCGGCGCCAGCCCGGGTTGCGCGGCCACGCTGGTCGCGGCGAACCTGGCCGCCTCGCTGGCCCGCACCGGGCGGGAGGTCGTGCTGGTCGGCGCCCAGTTGCCGGAGAGCCTGCTGGACACCAACCCGCTCGCCCGGATCTTCGGGGTGGCGCCCGCGCCGGGCCTGTCGGACGTGCTGGCGGGCCGGGTCGGGTTGGCCGAGGCGGTGCGGCGGGCACCCCGGCACCCGTGGCTGCGGGTGATCACGGCGGGCGGCACCGCCAGCGCGGCCGGGCTGCTCCAGTCGCAGCGGCTGCGGGACACCCTGGACACGCTGCGCGGCCGGGCGGACTGGATCGTGGTGGAGGCGCCGTCCACCGCCACCGGCGCGGACGCGCAGAGCCTCGCCAGCCTCGCCGACGCGGCGATTCTGGCCGTGGAGGTGCGCCGCACCCGGCGCCCGGAGGTGGTGGACGCCGCGGAGCAACTGCGCCGGGTGGGTACCCCGGTGCTGGGCGCCGTGATTCTGCCGAGGCTGCCGCACAGCGACGAGGCCGTCCCGCCGGCGCCGGGTGGCGGGGAGCCGGCGCCGGCCACCGGGTCCGCGCCCCGCGACCAGGCGGACCTGGACGGCGAGGAGTCCACGATGGTGCTCAATCGGGTCCCGGGTACCGGGTCGGCGCGATGACCGCGGCGGCGCCGGCGCGGACCCGGGTGCCCGAGCCGGAGCCGCCCGGCGGGACGGGGTCGGTGCGCCTGCCGGCCTGGCCGCTCGCCGGCACGCTGCTGCTGTACCCGCTGTGGTGGGCCCTCGGGCTGGGCGTGCTGATCTTTCCGCTGATGGCGGTGCCGATGGCGTTCGCGCTGCTCCGCGCGCACGGGCGCGGGCGCCCGCTGCGGCTGCCCCCGGGGTTCGCGCTCTGGGCGCTGTTCCTCGCGGCGGTGGTCATCAGCATGGGCGCGCTGGGCGTGGACCCGCCGGGCACCGTGCCGGGGACGGCGGCGAGCCGGCTGCTGGGCGTGCTGTTCCGGCTCGGCGGGTACCTGTCGCTGACGGTCCTGCTGCTCTACGCGGGCAACCTGCGCGAGGCGGAACTGCCCCGGCGCCGGCTGGTCCGGCTGCTCGGCTGGCTGTTCGTGGTGACCGTGGCCGGCGGGCTGCTCGGCCTGGCCGCCGGGCGCTTCGAGTTCACCTCCCCGGTGGAACTGCTGCTGCCCCCGCACGTGCGGGACATGGGCTTCGTGCAGTCGCTGGTCCACCCGTACGCCGCGCAGATCATGGACCTCATCGGCCAGGCCACCCCCCGGCCGGCGGCGCCCTGGGGGTACACGAACACCTGGGGCAACAACTTCTGCCTGCTGGTGGTGTGGTTCGTGGCGGCGGTCTGGGGCGAGGCCACCCGCACCCGGACCCGGCTGCTGGCGCTGGCCTGCCTGGCGGTCTCCGTGGTCCCCGTGGTGTTCTCGCTGAACCGGGGGCTGTGGATCGGCCTCGGCGTGGCGGCGCTGTACGCGGTCGCCCGGCTGGCCCTCGCCGGCCGGGTCTGGGCGATCGGCGCCCTGGTCGCGGCCGCGCTCGCGCTCGGCACCGCGCTCGCGGTCACCCCGCTCGGCGGGGTGGTCGGCGCGCGGCTGGACAACGGCAAGTCCAACGGCGTCCGGTCGTACCTGATGGGGAAGGTCCTGGACGGGGTGGCCGGCTCGCCGGTGATCGGCTACGGGTCCACCCGGACCACGGCGGGCGGGCGGAACTCGATCGCCATCGGGCAGAGCCCGGACTGTGCCCACTGCGGCAACTTCACCATCGGCGGCACCGGGCAACTCTGGCAGGTGCTGTACGCGCACGGCCTGCTCGGCACCGTCGCCTACCTCGGCTTCTTCGGGTACGGGCTGTGGCGGTTCCGCCGCGACCGCACCCCGGTCGGGCTGGCCGGCGGCGCCGCCATCGCCGGCTCGTTCGCCGCGACGCTCTGGTACAACGCGCTGGTCACCCCCCTGGCCTTCGCGTTCCTGGCCTACGCCCTGCTGTGGCGGGACGAGGCGGTGGCATGACGGTCAAGACCGCGCCGGCCGCCCTGACCGGCCGCGACGCCGCGCTGCGGGCGCGGTACCTGCACGAGGTGCTGGACGTGCTGTACCCGTCGCCGTGCACCCGCGAGCGCCGGCCACCCAGCGGTTCGGCCCGGGTCGCCGAATACGTGGTGCTGCCGGACAAGCGCCGGCCCCGGCTGCTCGTACCGGCCCGCTCGGGGCGGGTGGCCGCCGCCGCCGTGGAGCGGTACGCGGAGCCGCAGTCCCGGCTGGGCCGACTGAAGCGGGATGCCGCGGCGCTCGCCCTGCGCAGCGGCGCTGGCCGGGTGCTGTTGCGGCAGCGGGTACGGGTGGCCGCGCCCGCCCTCGGTCACGGCATCGACGGGTACCTGCGCGAAGCGCTCGGCACCGACCTGCTGCTCAGCGTCCACATCGGACCGGTGCGGGCCAACCGCAAGCCGGTGCTGCAACTGCTCACCCCGGCCGGCGACACGGTCGGCTTCGCCAAGCTCGGCACCGGGCCACTGACCCGCCGACTGGTCCGGACGGAGATGGCGGCACTCACCGCACTGGCCGATGTGGACCTTCGCCACCTGACCGTCCCGGCCCTGCTGCACGCCGGCCGGTTCCACCGGAACCAGGTCATGGTGCAGTCGGCGCTGCCGGTCTGGCGGCCGCGCGCGGCGGCCGACCCGCGGCGGCTCGCGACCGCGATGGTGGAGGTCGCCGGCGCCGCCCGCACCACGCACGGCCGGCTGGACCGCAGCCCGTACCGGAGCATCCTGCGCGCCCGGCTGGACGCGGTGGTCACCACCGCCGAGGGGCGGGCGCTCGGCGCCGCCGCCGAGCGGCTGTTCCAGCGGGCCGGAACGATGACGCTGCGGTACGGCGCCTGGCACGGCGACTGGGCGCCGTGGAACATGGCCGTCCTTTCGGACACGATCCTCGTCTGGGACTGGGAGCGGTTCACCACCGGCGTCCCGATGGGCTTCGACGCCCTGCACCACGAGCTACAGCGGCGGATCCAGGCCAGCACCGACCCGGTCGACGCCGTCGAGCGGACCGTGCGGGCCGCCGGCGCGCTGCTCGCCCCGTTCGACGTGCCGGCCGCCACCCGCCCGGCGACCGCCCTGCTCTACCTGGTCGACCTCGCCGTGCGCTACCTGGCCGACCGCCAGGCCGAGGCCGGCGCCCGCCTCGGCGTGCTCGGCACCTGGCTGCTGCCCGTCCTGATCCGCCGCGTCGAGGAGTTGTAACCACCATGGACGCCACCAGGGTGCCCGCGCCCGTGAAGGCGGTGGTGCACGCCGGTTCCCGCTCGTACGGGAGGGTCACCGCCGGGCGGCGGGTGCTGCCGTCGTTCCTCATCTGCGGGGGCCAGCGCTGCGGCACCACGTCCCTGTACCGGGCGCTCGCCGCCCACCCGGCCGTGCTCAAGGCCGTGCTGCACAAGGGCGTGCACTACTTCGACACCTCGTACCACCGGGGCATGCGCTGGTACCGGGGGCACTTCCCGCTGGCGCGGACGGCCCGGCGGATCGGCAGCGACCTGGGCGTGCGCCCGCAGGCGTTCGAGTCCAGCCCGTACTACCTGTACCACCCGCTCGCCGCCGGCCGGATCGCCGCCGACCTGCCCGGGGTCAGGCTGATCGCGCTGGTCCGCGACCCGGTCGAGCGGGCGTACTCGCAGCACGCCCACGAACTGGCGCGCGGCTTCGAGGACGAGCCGTCGTTCGCCCGCGCGCTGGCGAAGGAGCCGGCACGGCTGCGCGGGGAGCACGAGCGGCTGGCCGCCGACCCGGCGTACCGCAGCTTCGCCCACCAGCACCACGCGTACCGGGCCCGCGGCGAGTACGCCACACACCTGGCGACGCTCGCCGCGGCGGTCGGCCGCGAACGGGTGCTGGTGCTGGAGAGCGAACGCCTCTTCGCCCAGCCCCGCGCCGTGTACGACCGGGTGCTGGCGTTCCTCGGCCTGCCGGCACTGGGCTACCCCGAGTTCGACCGGCACAACGCCCGCCCCCGCTCCGCACCGATGGACGCGGCGGTGCGCGCCGAACTGACCCGCCACTACGCCCCGCACGACGAGCGCCTGGCCGCCTGGCTGGGCCGTACCCCGGTGTGGCACCTATGACCCTTGTGGACGCCCCACCCAGGGCGGTCGCGGCGGTTGCCCGGGGCGGGTTGGCGAACCTGGCCGGCGCCGGCTTCGCGGGCGCCGCCGGGGTGGCGGTCACCTGGCTGGTCGCGCGGGCGCTCGGCCCGGCGCACGCGGGCGCGTTCTTCGCCGCCACCGCCGCGTTCACGCTGGTCGGCGGCGTCGCCCGGCTCGGCACGCCGACCGGCCTGGTGTACTGGCCGGCCCGGCTGCGCGCCCGCGGCGAGACCCGGCTGCTCGGCACCTGCCTGCGCGCCGGGTTGCTGCCGGTCGCCGCCGTCTCGGTGCCGCTGGCCGCCGGGGTGTGGCTCGCGGCGCCCCGGTTCGCCCACGGGTACGCCGCCGAGTTGCGCCTGCTCGCGGCCTTCCTGCCGCTCGCCGCGCTCGGCGATGCGCTGCTGGCCGCCACCCGCGGGTACCGCGCCATGCGCCCGACCGTCCTGCTGGACAAGCTCGCCCGCCCCGGCCTGCAACTGGCCGGGATCGGCGCGCTCGCCACCACCGCCCTGCCGCCGGGCCCGTACGCCGTCGCCTGGGCCGCGCCGTACGCGCCGGTCGCCGCGCTCGCCGCGTACGCCCTGAGCCGCGCGCACGCGGGCGTCGCACCCCCGCCGGGCGGCGCCCGGGTGGAGTCCGTGGTGGCGTCGGCCGCACGCCGGGCGCTGGCCCGCCGGTTCTGGGCGTTCACCGCGCCGCGCGCCGCCGCCCAGGCCGCGCAGACCGCCCTCCAGCGGGTGGACGTGCTGCTGGTCGCCGCGCTCGGCGGGCTGCCCGCCGCCGCCCTGTACGCCGTCGCCGGCCGGTTCGTCGTCCTCGGCCAACTCGTCAACCAGGGCGTCTCCCAGGCGGTCCAGCCCCGGCTCGCGGAGGCGCTGGCCACCGGGGACACGGCCACCGCCAACCGCCTCTACCGGGCCGCCACCGGCTGGCTGGTCCTCGCCACCTGGCCGCTGTACCTGCTGGTCATCGCGTGCGCGCCGGGGTACCTGCGGCTGTTCGGCGACGGGTACGCCGCCGGTGGCCCGATCGTCGCGGTGCTGGGCGTCGCGGTGCTGGTCGCCAGCGGCTGCGGCATGGTCGACATGGTTCTGTCGATGGGCGGGCGCACCCTGTGGAACCTCGGCAACGTGGCGCTCGCCCTGGCCGTCATGGTCGCCCTCGACCTCGCGCTGATCCCCCCGCTCGGCGCGCTCGGCGCCGCGATCGGGCTGGCCGCCGCCATCCTGGTCAACAACCTACTCCCGCTCGCCCAGGTGTACCGCGCGCTGCGCGTGCACCCGTTCGGCGCCGGCACGCTCGCCGCCGCCGGACTCGCGGTCGCCTGCTTCGGCGTACCGCCGCTGGTGCTCGGCCGGGGCGGGGCCGCGCTGGTCGCGACCCTGGCCGCCGGTGGCGCCGCATACCTGCTCGGCGCGCTCCGGCTGCGCCGGGTCCTCGCCCTGTCCCTTTAGCCCATGGGGGAGTTTCTTGCGTACCGACTACACCGAGATCTTCCAGGACCCCGCCGCCGCCGAGAAGTACGAGACCGTGGTCTACGCCCCGGACAGCTACGCGTCGGCCGTGAACGAGCGGCAGCGCCGGTACCTGCGCGCCCTGGTGCTGCGCTCGTTCCCCGACCGCCGGCCGGTGCAGCACGACTTCGCCTGCGGCACCGGCCGGGCGATCCGGACCCTGCACGGGCTGGTCCGGGCGGCGCACGGGTACGACACCAGCGCCGCCATGCTCGCCAAGGCCGCCGAGGTGGGCGCGCCCGCCGCCCTGCACGAGGTGCCCGCCACCGGACCGGTGCCGGCGCCCGTCACCGCCGGCACCCCGGCGATCGTGACGATCTTCCGGCTGCTGCTCAACGTGGACGACGCCACCCGTCACCGGGCGCTGGGGTTCGCCGCCCGGGCGCTGCCCCACCACCGGGCCGGCCTGCTGGTGGTGGAAAACCACGGCAACCGCGCCTCGCTGCGGCACCTGCGCGGCCGGCGGCGCCGCGGCGACTCCTGGTTCGCCGAACTCTCCCACGACGAGGTCACCACGCTGCTGGCCCGGCACGGGTTCACCGTCGTCGAGCGGCGCGGCTGCGCGATGGTCCCCCAGGGCTGGTACTCCCGCCGCTGGCTACGCCCCCTCGCCCGGCTCGTCGACGGGGTGGGGGTCCGGTTGCCGTTGCTCAGCGGTTTCGCGGTCGACGTGCTCTACGTCGCCCGCCGCACCCACCCCGCCTCGACCGCCACGCATCCGGACGCGGCCACCTGGTAGCCATACGCCGCGCTCCTGCGCGCGCTGGGTCCGCCGGCCCGGTCAGCGGCGGAGGGTGGAGCGGGCCAGGAGCCGGGCGGCATACGGGACGTCGTGGAGCAGGTAGCGCGCGGCCAGGCGGCGCGGTTCGGCGGCGAGGCGGTGGGTCCATTCCAGGCCGGCGCGCTGCATCCAGCCCGGCGCGCGGCGGCGGTCGCCCGCGGCGAAGGCGATGGCGGCCCCGCAGCCGAGAAACCAGGCGGCGGGCAGGTGGCCGCGCAGCCGGTCGATGATCCCCTCCTGGCGGGGGAAGCCCAGCCCCACGAGGACGAGGTCCGGCTTGGCCTCGATCACTGGGGCGAGGGCGGCGGCCAGGGAGCGGGGGCTGGCGTGGAAGCCGTACTCGGGGCTGTGCGCGCCGGCGATGCGTAGTCCCGGGCAGGCGGCGGCGAGTTCGCCGGCGGCTCGGCCGGCGCCGTCGCGCCAACCGGGGTCGGCGGGTTCGCCGCCGAGCAGGTAGACGGAGCGCCCGTCCCGGGCGAGTCCGGCGGAGAGGGTCCGGACGAGGCTGGCTCCGGTGACCCGTTCGGGGAGCCGGCGGCCGGCGAGTCGGGCGGCCCACAGCAGCGGCCGGCCGTCGGCGACCACGAGGTCGGCGCCGGCCAGCAGCGCGCGGACCGCCGGGTCGGTGCGGGCCTGGCGCAGGATGTCGACGTTCGGCGTGACGATGCGGCCGCCGGTGCCGCGGACGAGGGCGCCGCGGACGAGCGCGACCACCTCGGCCTCGGTCACCGCGTCGAGCGCGATCCCGTCCAGGATCACCCGCGCCGAACGTCCGGTCGCCGCCCCGGTCACCGCGTCGATCGCGCCGCCGCCGCCGGCCGGCCGCGACGGTAGTCCGAGCGCGGGTTCGTAGAGATCAGCCATGGCATTCCCTCGGGATAATTCGGTCGTTATACGCATGAAACGAGCCAATCCGGGGAAAGGTCAGCAAACCGGTGACACGCGTGCTGTTCGTCGGCGGCCTGGGCCGCAGCGGTACCACCCTGATGGAGCGGATCCTGGGCCAGTTGCCCGGCGCCCACGCACTCGGCGAGGTGGTCCATCTCTGGCAGCGGGACCTGCGGGCGGACGAGCGCTGCGGGTGCGGCTCCCGGTTCTCGGGGTGCGCGTTCTGGCGGGCGATCGGCCAGGAGGCGTTCGGCGGCTGGCACCGGGTCGACGTGGACCGGATCGCCGCGCTCCAGGCGGCGGTCGAGCGGACCCGGCACATCCCGCGGATGGCCCGCCAGCGCCTGGCCGAGCGGCGCCGGCACCTGATCGAGGAGTACGCCGGCTGGTACGCCTCGGTCTACGCCGCCGCCGCCAAGGTGGGCGGCGCCGAGGTGGTCATCGACTCGTCCAAGCACAGCGCCCTGGCGCACTGCCTGCGGTGGTCGGCGCCGGCCGGGCTGGACCTGCGGGTGGTGCACGCGGTCCGGGACCCGCGCGGGGTCGCGTACTCGTGGACCAGGACCGTGGCCCGCCCGGAGGCGGACGGGGACCAGATGACCCGCTACACCCCGGGCCGCTCCGCTCTGCTGTGGACCGCGCACAACGCCGCGTTCGAGCTGCTTGAGCGGCGGGGCGTGCCGCTGCGGCGGGTCCGGTACGAGCAGTTCCTCGCGGACCCGCGCGGCACGGTGCGGGACCTGGCCGCGTTCGCCGGCCTGACCGTCACCGACGCGGACCTGGCGTTCCTCGGCGACGAGCACGCCGACCTGCGCCCGGGGCACAGCGCGGCGGGCAACCCGATGCGGTTCGCCGTGGGACGGGTGCCGCTGCGCCGCGACGATGCCTGGCTGGCCGGGCTGCCGGCGAAACAGCGCCGCCTGGTGGGCGCCGTCTGCGCGCCGATGCTCACCGCGTACGGGTACCCGCTGCGCGCGGGGGCGCTCGCCCGGCGGGTACCGGCATGAGTCCCACCATCGCGCGGTGGCCCTCGGTCGGCGTGGTCATCCCGACCCGGAACCGCCCGGAGCTGCTGCGCCGGGCGCTGGACTCGGTCCGGGCCCAGGACTATCCCGGCGTCCTGCGCACCCTGGTGGTGTACGACCGGAGCGAACCCGACACCAGCCTGGCCGTCGACGGCGACCGCCCGGTCGGCGTGACGGCCAACGCCCGGGTACCGGGGCTGGCGGGCGCGCGGAACACCGGCATCGTGGCGCTGGCCACGGACCTGGTGGCGTTCTGCGACGACGATGACGCGTGGGCGCCCGGGAAGCTGCGCCGGCAGGTGGGCCGGCTGGTCGCGGAGCCCACGGCCGAGATGGCGACGTGCGCGATCGAGGTGACCTACCGGGGCGCCACGACGCCGCGCCTGGCCGGGGTGGATTCGGTGCCGGTGGACGCGCTGGCCCGGTCCCGGATGGCGATGCTGCACTCGTCGACGTTCCTGCTGCGCCGGGCGGCCCTGGTCGACCCCACCCGGCTGGGCCTGGTGGCCGAGGACGCCCCGGGCAGCCAGAACGAGGACTGGGACCTGCTGCTGCGGGCCGCCCGCCGGCACCCGGTCGCGCACCTGGACGAGCCGCTGGTCCGGGTCCTGTGGGGCGGCGGCTCGCACTACGCGTACGAGTACGGCACGAAGATCAGCTCGCTGCGCTGGATGATCGACCGGCACCCGGAGATCGCCGGCTGCGCGCCCGGCGCCGCCCGCGTCTACGGGCAGCTCGCCTGCTGGTCGGCGGCGACCGGCAACCGCGCGGACGCGTGGCGCTGGACCCGCGAGGCGGTCCGCAACAACTGGCGCGAACCCCGCGCGGCCATCGCCCTGGCGGCGATGAGCGGCGCGGTCCGGATGGAGACCGTCCTGGACGCCCTGCACCGTCGCGGCCGCGGCATCTGACCCGCGGAAGGCCGCCGGAATCCGTGCGGTAATGTTCGTATGTGTTGAATGGTGTTCGGTCGACGGGGCCGCACATGCTCGCCCAGCAGCGGCAGGACGCGATCCTGGCGCGGGTGCGCGCGACCGGCGGCGTGCGGGTCAGCGACCTGGTGGCGGAGTTCGGCGTCTCCGACATGACCATCCGGCGGGACCTCGAGGCGCTCGCCGACCGGGGCCTGCTCGCCAAGGTGCACGGCGGCGCGACGCGGGTGCCGGCCGGCGCCACGGACGAGCCCGGCTTCGCCGCCAAGTCGGCCCGGCAGCGGGCGGAGAAGGCGGCCATCGCGGCCCGGGCGGCCCGGCTGGTGGCGCCCGGGACGGCGATCGCGCTCTCCGCCGGGACGACCACCGCCGAACTGGCCCGCCGGCTGGTGGACGTGCCGGGGCTGACCGTGGTCACCAACTCGGTGCCGGTGGCGGACGTGTTCCACCGCGCCGACCGTCCCGACCGGGCGGTGATCCTGACCGGCGGCGTGCGCACCCCGTCCGACGCCCTGGTCGGTCCGGTCGCCGTGGCCGCGCTCCGGGCGCTGCACGTCGACCAGGTCTTCCTCGGGGTGCACGGGATGACCGCGCGGGCCGGCTTCACCACTCCCAACCTGCTGGAGGCGGAGACCGACCGCGCCCTGGTGGCGGCGGCGGAGCGGCTGGTGGTGGTCGCCGACGCCACCAAATGGGGCACGGTCGGCATCGCGTCCATCGCGCCGCTGGCCGCCGCGCACGTGCTGGTCACCGACGCCGGGCTGGCCGGGCCGGTGCGGGCCCAGATCGCCGAACTGGGCACCCGGTTGCTCCTCGCCGACATCGCCGAGCCGGAAAGGCGGCACCGCCCATGAAGCGCACCCCCATCACGCTCGCCGACGGGCGTCCGCTGATCTACTTCGACGAGCGCGACGACGCCGTCCGGGAAACCGTGGACCGCCGCGACCTGCCCCCGCCGCCGCCCGCCTCCCAACTGCGGTACGACCCGCTGACGGACGAGTGGGTGGCGGTCGCCGGGCACCGGCAGAGCCGCACGTTCCTGCCGCCGAGCGACGAGTGCCCGCTGTGCCCGTCCACGCCGCGGCACCGTGGCGAGATCCCGGCCAGCGACTACGACGTGGTGGTCTTCGAGAACCGCTTCCCCTCGTTCAGCGACCGGACCGTCGACAGCGACGCCGGTGAGATCACGCCCCTGGTGCCGACGGGGTCCGGCGGCGGGCGGTGCGAGGTGGTCTGCTTCACCGCCGACCACGACGCGTCGTTCGCCACGCTGGGCCCGCGGCGGGTCCGCACCGTGGTGGACGTGCTCGCCGACCGCACGGCCGAACTGTCCACATTGCCCTCGGTCGCGCAGGTGTTCTGCTTCGAGAACCGGGGCGTCGAGATCGGCGTGACCCTGCACCACCCGCACGGCCAGATCTACGGGTACCCCTTCGTGGCGCCCCGGACCCGCGCGATGCTCGACGCCGCGCGCCGGCACGCGGAGCGCACCGGCCGGAACCTGTACGCGGACGTGCTGGCCGCGGAGCGGGCGGCCGGCGAGCGGGTGGTGGGCGCGAACGAGCACTGGACCGCGTTCGTGCCGGCGGCCAGCCGCTGGCCGTTCGAGGTGCACCTGGCCCCGCACCGGCAACTGCCGGACATCCCCGCGCTCAGCGACGCCGAGCGGGACGCGTTCGGCCCGCTCTACCTGGACGTGCTGCGCCGCTTCGACCGCCTGTTCGGCACGCCGATGCCGTACATCTCGGCGTGGCACCAGGCGCCGGTCCGCCCCCACCGGTCTTCCTCGGGATCTGCCGGCTCCGCCGGCCCCGGACACTCGGCTCGCGAACTGTCCTATTTGCACCTACAGGTGGTCAGCATCCGGCG
Source organism: Rhizomonospora bruguierae (assembly GCF_018397995.1). Taxonomy (GTDB): domain Bacteria; phylum Actinomycetota; class Actinomycetes; order Mycobacteriales; family Micromonosporaceae; genus Rhizomonospora; species Rhizomonospora bruguierae. Next base: position 78,506 of record NZ_BBQH01000020.1, on the reverse strand, counting down.
GGCGGCCGGCAAGCTGAAGTACCTGGCCGGCTCGGAGTCCGCGATGGGGGTGTTCATCAACGACGTGCCGCCGGAGTCGGCGGCGCGGATGCTGCGCGACGCGGGCTAGATTCTGCTCCATGGACGACCGCGGGGGCGACGGGGCGGGGTGCGACCTGGCGGTCCGCCGCCGGGAGGGCGAGCGGGCGCCGGCGTTCCTCCTGGTCCACGGGCTCGGGTCCAACGCCAGGCTCTGGGACGAGGTGGCCGCCGAGTTGGCGGCCGCCGGCCACGCCACGTACGCGGTGGACCTGCGCGGGCACGGCCAGTCGCCGCCCGCGCCGCCGGGGTACGAAACGGGGGCGGCCGCCGCGGAGGTGGCCGCGTTCTGCGACGCGACGGGCCTGCACGGCGTGGTCGCGGTCGGCCACTCCTGGGGCGGCGACGTGGTGGTCCGGCTCGCCGCGGCCCGCCCGGACCTGGTCGCCGCCGTCGGTCTGCTCGACGGCGGCTGGCTGGACCTGCGCGCCCGCTTCGGCACCTGGGAGGAGTGCTTCGCCGCGCTGCGGCCGCCGCAGGTCCGCGGCCTGCGCGCCGAACAGTTGGCGGTGCGGTTGCGCGCCCGCAACCCGGACTGGTCCGCGGCGGCGGTCGCGGCCACCGTGGCGAACCTGCGGCAGCGCCCGGACGGCTTCCTCGAACGGCCGCTGCCGATCGACGCGCACATGGTGATCGTCCGCGGCATGTTCGACGACCCGCCGCGCGGCTACCACCCGGCGGTCAAGGTCCCGGTGCTGGCGCTGCCGGCGGTACCCGCCGACGACCCGACCGCCGTGCCCGCGGTCCTGGCGGCCACCACCGGCCTCGCGGCGGTCATCATCAAGCCGTACCCGGGCGGCGACCACGACCTGCACGCCCGGCACCCGAAGCGGGTCGCGGCGGACCTGCTGGAGCTGGCCCGCTCGTAAGTGGGCTACCGGCACCGACGACACGCCCGGCGGTGCCCACCGGTCGCTGACCGGGTGGCGCCGCCGGGCGTTCGTGCGCCGGGGTCAGCCCAGCTTCTTGGCCAGGTTGGCGTCCAGGGCCGCCATGAACTCGTCGGTGGTCAGCCACGGGGCGTCGCGCGAGATGAGCAGCGCCAGGTCCTTGGTCATCTGGCCGCCCTCGACGGTCTCGACGCAGACCCGCTCCAGCGTGTTCGCGAACTCGGTCACCGCCGGGGTGCCGTCCAGCTTGCCGCGGTGGGCCAGGCCCCGGGTCCAGGCGAAGATGGACGCGATCGGGTTGGTCGAGGTCTTCTCGCCCTTCTGCCACTGCCGGTAGTGCCGGGTGACCGTGCCGTGCGCGGCCTCGGCCTCGACGGTGCGCCCGTCCGGGGTCATCAGGACCGAGGTCATCAGGCCGAGCGAGCCGAAGCCCTGGGCGACGGTGTCGGACTGCACGTCGCCGTCGTAGTTCTTGGCGGCCCAGACGAAGCCGCCCTCCCACTTCAGCGCGGCGGCGACCATGTCGTCGATCAGCCGGTGCTCGTAGGTCAGCCCGGCGGCCTCGAACTCGGCCTTGAACTCGTTCTCGAAGACCTCGGCGAACAGGTCCTTGAACCGCCCGTCGTACGCCTTGAGGATGGTGTTCTTGGTGGACAGGTACACCGGGTACTTGCGGTCCAGGCCGTACCGGAACGACGCCCGCGCGAAGTCGCGGATCGACTCGTCGAAGTTGTACATGCCCATGGTGACGCCGCCGCCGGGGAACTTGGCGACCTCGAACTCCATCGGCGCGGAGCCGTCGTCCGGGGTGTAGGTGAGGGTGACGGTGCCCGGGCCGGGCACCACGAAGTCGGTGGCCTTGTACTGGTCGCCGTGGGCGTGCCGGCCGATGATGATCGGCTTGGTCCAGCCGGGGACGAGCCGCGGCACGTTCGACATGATGATCGGCTCGCGGAACACCACGCCGCCGAGGATGTTGCGGATGGTGCCGTTCGGCGAGCGCCACATCTTCTTCAGGTCGAACTCGGCCACCCGCGCCTCGTCGGGGGTGATGGTGGCGCACTTGACGCCGACGCCGTGCCGCTGGATCGCGTTGGCCGCGTCGACCGTCACCTGGTCGTCGGTCTCGTCCCGGTACTGGACGGACAGGTCGTAGTACTCCAGCTCGACGTCGAGGTACGGCAGGATCAGCTGCTCCCGGATCTGCTTCCAGATGATCCGGGTCATCTCGTCGCCGTCGAGCTCGACGACCGGGTTCTCCACCTTGATCTTGGCCATCGGCCGGCGCTCCTCTCGCGGACATGCTCAAGCAGTACGAGCGTACTGCATATGGTCGTGGCGGCGCGTGGCAGGATCGGCGGGTGCCCACCACGCGCGCCCTCGGCCCGGTCACCGTGATACCCCTACCGGACGGCGAGGGCACCTTCCCCGATCCCCGCACGGCGATGTTTCCCGAGGCCACACCGGAATTGTGGGCGGCGGCGGACGCGCTGGACCCGGGTGCCGTCACGCCGGGGGGCGAGTGGTACCTGCGGTACCGGTGCTTCGCGCTGCGCCTGGAGAGCGGCCGGATCATCCTCGTTGACGCCGGCATCGGCCCGGCCGACTCCCCCGCCGCGACCTGGGCGCCCGTGCCCGGCCGGCTGCCCGCCGAACTCATGGCCGCCGGCATCGACCCGGCGGACGTGGACACGGTCGTGCTCACCCACCTGCACACCGACCACATCGGCTGGGCGGTGATCGGGGAGCCTGGCGTGCCCTACTTCCGCAACGCCCGGTACCTGATGCAGGCCGTCGAGGTGGGGGCGATCCGGGCGGGCAGCGAGCACCTGACGCGCCGCCTCCTCGCGCCCCTCGGCGCGCAGCTCTCCACAGTGGACGGGAGGGAGCGCTTGGCGCCGGGCATCAGCGTCGTGGCCACCCCCGGGCACACGCCGGGGCACCAGTGCGTGCTGCTGGAACACGGCGAGGACGCCATCCTGTTCACCGGCGACCTGCTCGTGCACGCCATCCAGGTCATCGACCCGGAGCTGGCGTACGGCGGCGAAACGGACCCGGCCGCGGCCCGCGACTCCCGCCTCGGCATGCTGCGCGACCTGGCCGGGCGGGGCGGCGAGACGCTGCTCGCCACCCCGCACCTGACCGAACCGTTTACGACACCCACGGAACGGTGACACCGGCGGCACACAGCCGCTCGGGCGTCGATGTCGGTGACCACGAACGCGAGAAGCCACCGCGGTCCGGGTGGGCGAGGCGGCCGGCGCCGCCATGAACGCGGCGTACGACCCGACGCGCGCCTACGCGTTCGGGCTGGAGCGGGTGCTCGACGGGCTCGGCGTCCTCATCGGGCCGTCGAGCCCGCCGGCTGACGGTCACATCGACGCGACATCCGCCTGCTTCGCGCGGACCGCCTCGGCGGCCTCCTTCAGCGAGGCCAGTTCCGCGTCGGTGAGGTCGGTCGCCACGACCTCGGTGACGCCGGTCGCGCCGAGCTTCGCCTCGACGCCCAGGTACACGCCGGAGATGCCGTACTGCCCGTCCACCCAGGCGCACACCGGCATCACCGCGCCGGAGTCCTCGGCGACCGCCCTGGCCATCCGGGCCGCGGCCGCGGACGGGGCGAAGTACGCCGAGCCCGTCTTCAGCAGCGCGACCACCTCGGCGCCGCCGTTGCGGGTCCGGACCACCAACTCCTCGATCTTGTCGGCCGGGAGCAGCTCGGACAGCGGCTTGCCGTGCACCGTGCAGCGCGAGGGCACCGGCACCATCGTGTCGCCGTGCGAGCCGAGCGTCAGGGTCTTCACCGACGCCACCGGCACCGCCAGCGCCTCGGCGACGAAGTGGCTGAAGCGGGCGGTGTCCAGCATGCCGGCCTGGCCGAGCACCCGGTTCTTCGGGAACCCGGTGGCGATCTGGGCCAGCGCGGTCATCTCGTCCAGCGGGTTGGACACCACGATCACCACGGCGTTCGGCGCGTACTTCGCGACGTTCTCCGCCACCTGCCGGACGATCTTGGCGTTCACGCCGAGCAGGTCCATCCGGCTCATCCCCGGCTTGCGGGGCAGCCCGGCGGTGATGACCACCACGTCCGAGCCCTCGATGACCTCGTAGCCCTCGCCGTTGCGCCCGGTGGTCTGCCCGATGACCTTCGTCTCGAAGCCCTCGATCGGCCGCGACTGGTTGAGGTCCAGCGCCAGGCCCTCGGGCTTGCCCTCGATGATGTCCGTGAGGACCACGGTGTCGAACACGTCGTACTCGGCGAGCCGCTGCGCGGTGGTCGACCCGTAGAAGCCGGCGCCGACGACGGTGACCTTCTTGCCCATGGTGGTGTGACTCCTGTTCGGGGCGTGATTATGTCCGGACCGTATCAGTTGGCCCGTGCCATGGCCCTGTCTCGTTCGGCACGTTCGACGACGTTGGTGAGCAGCATCGCCCTGGTCATCGGGCCCACGCCGCCCGGCATCGGCGCCACCGCGCCGGCCACCTCCACCACGCCCGGCGACACGTCGCCGGTGTACCGGCCCTTGCCGTCGGCGCCCACGACGCGGGTGATCCCGACGTCCACGACGACCGCGCCCGGGCGCACCATCTCCGCGGTCAGCAGGCCGGGCATACCCGCGGCGACGATCACCACGTCCGCGGTACGGGTGTGCGCGGCCAGCTCCCTGGTACCCGTGTGGCAGAGGGTCACCGTGGCGTTCTCCGACCGCCGGGTGAGCAGCAGCCCGAGCGGACGCCCCACGGTGGTACCCCGGCCGACCACGGTCACCTCGGCGCCCTTGAGCGGCACGCCGTACCGGCGGAGCAGTTCCACGATGCCGCGCGGCGTGCACGGCAGCGGGCCGGGGTAGCCCAGCACCAGCCGGCCGAGGTTCACCGGGTGCAGGCCGTCCGCGTCCTTGTCCGGGTCGATCAGTTCCAGGATCCGCTGGGTGTCCACCTGCGCCGGCAGCGGCAACTGCACGATGTACCCGTGGCAGGCCGGGTCGGCGTTCAGCTCGGTGACCGCGGCCTCGACCTCCGCCTGCGTGGCGGTGCCCGGCAGGTCCCGCCGGATCGAGGCGATGCCCACCTCGGCGCAGTCCCGGTGCTTGCCGGCCACGTACGCCTGCGACCCCGGGTCCTCGCCGACCAGGATCGTGCCCAGCCCGGGCACCACCCCCCGCTCGGTGAGCGCCTTCACCCGCGCCCGCAGCTCCTCTTTGATCGCCGTAGCGGTCGCCTTGCCGTCCAGAACCATGGCCGTCACGCCCCCATCCTTCCACTCGCCCCCGGCCGCCATGACGGCACCGTACGAGGTGGTGACCTGGGCGCATCCGGCCATCGGGAACCGGCGACGGGCCCCGAGGCTCTGCCACCGCATGAGGCGGATCCCGGCAGGTCTTGTGACGGTGGGTCTTGTGACGGTGCTCACCGGCTGCGACGCGGCGGGCCCGCCCGAGGCGCCGCCGCCCAGCACCACCGAAGCGCCAAGCCCCACCATCGCGGGTCCCGTGCCGGGCCAGGAGTGTCCGACCACCCCGCAGGCGGCCCCGGAGGCGCACGGCGGCGGTCCGGGCACGGACCTGTGGGCGCTGTTCTTCTTCCGGGAGGGGGAGGGGCCGCTGCGCCGCGACGCCGAGATCAAGGTCGTCTGGCGGATGACCGGCGCCGGCGACCTGACGATGACCGCGACCGGGCCGAACGGCGCGGTCACCGGGCCGGCCTGGGGGCCGGAGAGCCACGGCGGCAGCACCTGGAAGCGCCCCGGCGACGAATGGGGCACCGGATGGACGTTCCCGGCCGCCGGCTGCTGGACGATCACCGCCAGGCGCGCGACGACCGGAACGGCGAGCCTCGTGGTGCGGGTGGCGCCCTGAGGTCAGTGGTAGAAGTGGCGGGTCCCGGTGACGTACATCGGGATGCCCGCCTCGGCCGCCGCGGCGATGACCAGGTCGTCACGCATCGAGCCGCCGGGCTGGACCACCGCGCGCACGCCCGCGTCGATCAGCACCTGGAGGCCGTCCGGGAACGGGAAGAAGGCGTCCGAGGCGGCCACCGATCCGGCGACCCGCTCGCCCGCACGGGCGACGGCCAGGCGCGCCGAGTCGACCCGGTTGACCTGGCCCATACCGACGCCGACCGTGGCCTCGCCGCTGGCCAGCAGGATCGCGTTGGACTTCACCGAGCGCACCGCGCGCCAGGCGAACGCCAGATCCCGCAGCGCCTCCGCGTCCACCGGCGAGCCGGTGACCAGCCGCCAGGCGGCGGGGTCGTCGCCGGGCGCGTCCACCCGGTCCGCCGCCTGGACCAGCACGCCGCCGCTGACCTGCCGGAACTCCGAGCCGGCCGGCCGCCACGACGGGGCGACCAGCAGCCGCACGTTCTTCCGGCTGGCCAGCACGGCCACCGCGCCGTCCTCGTAGGACGGAGCGACGACGACCTCGGTGAACACCTCCGCGATCTGCTCGGCCAGCGCGACGGTCACCGGGCGGTTGACCGCGATCACGCCGCCGAACGCGGAGACCGGATCGCAGGCGTGCGCCTTGCGGTGCGCCTCCGCCACGTCCATGCCGACGGCGATGCCGCACGGGTTGGCGTGCTTGATGATCGCGACGCACGGGTCGGCGAAGTCGTGCGCCGACCGCCACGCCGCGTCGGCGTCCACGTAGTTGTTGTAGGACATCTCCTTGCCGTGCAGCTGCTCCGCCTGCGCCAGACCGGCCGGTGCCGCCGGGTCGGTGTAGATCGCCGCCCGCTGGTGCGGGTTCTCCCCATAGCGCAGCACCGCCTGGCGCCGCAGCGCCAGCCCGGCGAACGCCGGCCACCGCTCGTCCGACGGGGCCAGCTCCCGCGCCGTCCACTCGGCCACCGCCACGTCGTACTCCGCGATCGTCGCGAACGCCCGCGCGGCGAGGACCCGGCGCTGCGCCAGGTCGAAGCCGCCCTCGGCGAGCGCCTGCTCGACCAGCGGGTAGTCGGCGGGATCGGTCACCACGGCGACGGACGGGTGGTTCTTCGCCGCCGCCCGCACCATCGCCGGGCCGCCGATGTCGATCTGCTCCACACACTCGTCCACGCCCGCGCCGGAGGCGACCGTCTCGGTGAACGGGTACAGGTTGGACACCAGCAGGTCGAACGGCTCGATCCCCAGCTCGGCGAGCTGCTCGGCGTGCGCCGGCAGGCGCAGGTCCGCCAGCAGGCCGGCGTGCACCCTCGGGTGCAGCGTCTTGACCCGCCCGTCCAGGCACTCCGGGAAGCCGGTCAGCTCCTCCACCCGGGTCACCGGCGCGCCGGCCGCCTCGATCGCCTTCGCGGTGCTCCCGGTCGAGACGATGCGCACCCCGGCCCCGTGCAGCGCCCGGGCCAGTTCGGGCAGGCCGGTCTTGTCGTACACGCTGACCAGCGCGCGTCGGATCGGCCGGCGCCCCTCGCCCGGGTCCGTCATGGGATGGTGACCTTCCTTCCGGTGATGGTCCAGCCCTCCCGCACCAGCCGGCCCACGTACTCGACCAGTTGCGCGCGCTCGGCCTGCTTGATCCGTTCGGTGAGGCTGTCCTCGGTGTCGTCCGCCAGCACCGGGACGGCCACCTGGGCGATGATCGGCCCGGTGTCCACCCCCGCGTCCACGAAGAACAGCGTGGCGCCGGCGAGCTTCACGCCGTACGCGAGCGCGTCCCGGGGTCCGTGCATCCCGGGGAACGCCGGCAGCAGGGCGTTGTGTGTATTGATGTAACGATCGCCGAACTCGGCGAGAAACGCCGGACCGACCAGCTTCAGGAAGCCCGCGGAGATGACCAGGTCGGGCTCGTGCCCGGCGACGTGCCGGGTGAGCGCGGCGTCCCACCCGGCCCGGTCCGGGTACTCCTTCACAACGTCCACAAAGGTGGGTATGCCCCGTTCGGCGGCCCGCTCGACGGCGACGGTTCCGTAACGATCGGCGCCCACCGCCACCACCGCCGCGCCGTACCCGGGGTCGGCGCAGGCGTCGAGGATGGCCTGTAGGTTCGAGCCGCCTCCGGAGACGAGAACGACGAGGCGGGCGGGGTCCGTCACCCCCGCACTCTAAACGAGGCCGCTCGGCCGCCCGCGCGCCGGGTTCCGCCCGCCCGAACCGGGATCACCCAGCTCACAAGGGGTGTCGGGAAGCCGACCGTACCCCACGGATTCGAAATGACCATGTACGCTGCCGGTTCCCTGGGCCGCGCGCCCGGGAGCGCACCCCCTCGGAACAAACCATGACAAGCCATTAGCAAGGAGTCAGTCCGCCATGCAGCCTGGCAGCCCGCCGCCGGTCGACAACAACATGACGATGTCGATCGTCTCCATCTTCCTGTTCTGGCCGCTGGCGATCCCGGCCATCATCAACGCGTCGAAGGTCAACCCGCTGCTCCAGCAGGGCGACTACGCCGGCGCCCAGCAGGCCGCCACCGAGTCGCGCAAGTGGTCGAAGCTCGCGCTCATCATCGGCCTGGTCTGGTACGGCCTGTGGATCGTCTGCTGCATCGGCTATTTGGTCCTGATAGCCGCCAGCTGAGCCCTGCCTCGCGGACCCGGCCGGAGTGCTCCGGCCGGGTCCGTTCGCGTCTACGGGCCGCTCAGGGCGGCGAAGGGCCGGCGGAACGCCTCGGTCAGGTCCGTTCGCGTCCACGGGCCCGGTCAGCGGCGGCGGGGGCGAAGGACTGGGCGACGACGCCACCGAGCAGGGCACCGACCGCGATCACGCCGGCGCCGACCAGGGCCACCGGCAGCGGGGCGGGGCCGATCGAGGCGAGCCGGCCACCGCCCAGGGCGCCCGAGGAGGCGACCGCCGCCAAGCCCAGCAGCACGCCGGCCACCGGGCCGGTGACGAGCGCGGCACCGACGAGGCCGCCCCAGTCGGTCACGCCCCGCCCGCGCCTGCGGCTGGCCAGCAGCCAGCCCGCGACCATGCCGGCGACGAGCGGGGCGCCCAGCAGGAGCGTCCCACCCATCGGCAGCGGCCCGGACGGCAGCGCCGCGAACAGCGGGATGGCCGGCAGGGCACCGAGGGTGACCGAGGTGGCGCTGACGCCCGTGCCGGCGCCCACGGCGAAGCCGGGGCCGACCAGGTAGGCGGCGGCCCACGCGGCCAGGTTCGGCGCGTACGCCGCGCAGATCAGCGCGATGCCCGCCTGGCCCGCGACGCCGGTGCGGTAGGCGGCCAGGACATCGCTGGCGGGCCCCCCGCTCAGCGCCAGCGCGACCCCGGCCAGCGCGGCGCCGGCCCCGAGGAGCACGAGCACGGCGACCAGCCCGGTGCGCATGCCGTCCCGCAGGACGCGCGGGGTGCGCAGGCCCAGCACCAGCAGCGAACCCGTGCAGCGCAACGCGCCCAGGCTCCCGGCGAGGAAGGCGAACACGGCCAGGGTGAGCCCGGCGCGCCACGGCGCCACGGCCATCCCCGGCCCGGCGGCCAGCGCCGCGGCCAGCGCGCCGATCCCCCCGTACCCGATGGCGACGGCGACCCCGGCGGCGAACGCGGCCGGGACGGAGCCCGAGCGGCGGGCACCCATCGCGCGGGTGACGTGCACCCCGGCGTGCGACACCCGCCAGGCGGCGAGCACCGCGACCGCGAGCGGGACGAGGCCGAGCGGGCCGGCGGCGGTCTCCAGCGCGACCCCGTGGGCGAGCAGCCAGCCGGCCGCGGCGACCCGGAGCGCCCCGGGCGCCGACGACTCGCCGCCGGCCGTGGCGACCAGCACCAGCCCGGCCGCGACCGGCAGGTACGAGGCGAGCGCCGCCCACACCGAGGCGACGGCGGCGGCCACGGGCAGCGGCGCGTGCCGGCGGCGGGCCGGGCGGCGCGGGGCCCCGCCACGCTGGTCGGGCAGCCGGACGCCCTCCCGGTAGACCTCCTCGGCCGGCGGCACGGTCTCCCGGTGGTCGGCGGGCAGGGTCGGTCGCGCCGCCTCGCCGCGGCCAGGGTCCTGCCCGGTGCCTGCCATCAGCGCCTACTTTTCCACGCTTCGCCGGTCGCGGCCGCCCCGACACATGCGAAAGAGCCGGCCGCCCTTCGCTCGCGCGGGGCGACCGGCCCTTCGGATACCCGATCAGGCGCCGCGCATGATCTCCCGCATCAGGTTGGCGGTCTCCGTCGGCGTCTTGCCGACCTTGACGCCCGCGGCCTCGAGGGCCTGCTTCTTCGCGTCCGCCGTACCGGCCGAGCCGGAGATGATGGCGCCCGCGTGGCCCATCGTCTTGCCGGGCGGCGCGGTGAAGCCGGCGATGTAGCCGACCACCGGCTTGGTGACGTTCGCCCCGATGAACTCGGCGGCACGCTCCTCGGCGTCGCCGCCGATCTCGCCGATCATCACGATCGCGTCCGTCTCCGGGTCGTCCTGGAAGGCGGCCAGCGCGTCGATGTGGGTGGTGCCGATGACCGGGTCACCACCGATGCCGACGCAGGTGGAGAAGCCGATGTCGCGCAGCTCGTACATCATCTGGTAGGTCAGGGTGCCGGACTTGCTGACCAGGCCGATCCGGCCCACCCCGGTGATGTCGGCGGGGATGATGCCGGCGTTGCTGGCCCCCGGCGAGGCGACGCCGGGGCAGTTCGGGCCGATGATCCGGGTACGCCCGCCCTTGCCGGCGTTGTACGCCCAGAACGCGGCCGTGTCGTGCACCGGGATGCCCTCGGTGATGACCACGGCCAGCGGGATCTCGGCGTCGATCGCCTCCATCACCGCGCTCCGGCAGAACGCCGGCGGGACGAAGATGACCGTCACGTCCGCGCCGGTCTCCTTCATCGCGTCACCGACGGTGGCGAACACCGGCAGCGCCCGGCCGTCGAAGTCGACGGTCTGCCCGGCCTTGCGCGGGTTGGTGCCGCCGACCACGTTCGTGCCGGCGGCGAGCATCCGGCGGGTGTGCTTGGAGCCCTCGGAGCCGGTCATCCCCTGCACGATGACCTTGGAGTCCTTCGTCAGCCAGATCGCCATGTTCTCAGCTCACTCCCCCGCCGCGGCCAGCTCGGCGGCGCGCTCGGCCGCTCCGTCCATCGTGTCGACCCGCTGGACGAGCGGGTTGTTCGCGCCGTCCAGGATGGCCCGGCCGGCCTCCGCGTTGTTGCCGTCCAGCCGGACGACCAGCGGCTTGGTGACCGTCTCGCCCCGGTCGGCGAGCAGGGCGAGCGCCTGGACGATGCCGTTGGCGACCTCGTCGCAGGCGGTGATGCCGCCGAACACGTTCACGAAGACGCTCCTGACCGACGGGTCGGAGAGCACGATCTCCAGGCCGTTGGCCATCACCGCCGCGCTCGCGCCGCCGCCGATGTCCAGGAAGTTGGCCGGCTTCACCCCGCCGTGCCGCTCGCCGGCGTACGCCACCACGTCCAACGTGGACATCACCAGGCCGGCGCCGTTGCCGATGATGCCGACCTCGCCGTCCAGCTTGACGTAGTTGAGGTCCTTCTCCTTGGCGGCCCGCTCCAGCGGGTCCACCGGGCCGGCGTCGACCATCGCCTCGTGGTCCGGGTGCCGGAAGTCGGCGTTGTCGTCCAGGGTGACCTTCGCGTCCAGGCAGAGCACCCGGCCCCCGGCGGTCTTGGCGAGCGGGTTCACCTCGACCAGCGTGGCGTCCTCGGCGACGAACGCCCGCCACAGCTTCACCGCGATGTCGGCGATCTGGTCGGCGACGTCCGCCGGGAACTTCGCGGCCTCGACGATCTCGCGCGCCTTGGCCTCGTCGACCCCGGCGTTCGCGTCGATGGCGATCTTCGCGACCCGCTCCGGGGTCTCGGCCGCCACCTGCTCGATGTCCATCCCGCCGGCCACGCTGGCGATGCACAGGAACGTGCGGTTCGCCCGGTCCAGCAGGTACGACAGGTAGTACTCCTCGACGATGTCCACGGTCACCGTGACCATGACCCGGTGGACCGGGTGCCCCTTGATGTCCATGCCGAGGATGTCGGCCGTCCGGGCGACCGCCTCGTCCGCGTCGCCGGCCAGCTTCACGCCGCCGGCCTTCCCGCGCCCGCCCACCTTCACCTGGGCCTTGACCACCACCCGGTCGCCGAGCCGCTCGGCGATCGCGCGGGCCTCGTCGGGGGTCTCCGCCACGCCGCCGGACAGCACGGGAAGCCCGTGCCGCTCGAACAGCTCGCGCCCCTGGTACTCGTACAGGTCCACAGCTACGCGTCCCGTTCCGTCTCGTGTCGCGCCCGTACCGCGCGTGGCCGGGCCTTCGGCCGCAGCCTAACCACAGCGCGACGCAGCGGGATCGCGCGGGTACGCGGAGGTGGTCGGTTCCACTGGCGCGGATTGCGCCGGAAAAGTTCTTCCGCGGGGGCGTTACCCGCCTCAGCCGGCGTCGTTGAGTCAGATGTCGGAGCGCCGAGCGGTTCGCGGCCTCCGGTGAGACGGCCGATGCCCTGTCGGTCGAGGGGTGGCGGCGGGGCGTCGTGCATAGAGAGGCCGGACGTGTGAGGGGTGCGTCCGGCCTCTCCCTATGCCTTCCCCGCCCTTGGCTCTTCGTCCCGGCCCTCGCGCGCGCCGGTTCTGCCGCCCTCGATCTGCCGGCCGGCGGCGCCGCTCGGCCTCAGGAGACAGGTTGCCCCACGTTGGCGCGCACCCAGTCGACGATCGCCGAGGTGGTCGCGCCGGGAGTGAAAATCTTGGCGACGCCCATCCGCTCGAGTTCCGGGATGTCCGCGTCCGGGATGATGCCCCCGCCGAACACCACGATGTCGGCCGCGTCCCGCCCGGTGAGCAGTTCGAGCACCCGCTTGAACAGCGTCATGTGCGCCCCCGAGAGCACCGACAGCCCCACGGCGTCCGCGTCCTCCTGGATCGCGGTCTCCACGATCTGCTCCGGGGTCTGGTGCAGGCCGGTGTAGATGACCTCCATGCCGGCGTCCCGCAGCGCCCGCGCGACCACCTTGGCGCCCCGGTCGTGCCCGTCCAGCCCGGGCTTGGCGACGACGACCCGAATGCGTGAGCTCATCTGTGGCACTCCCGGCTCTCTCCGGACTGGTTCTCGCACGGCACGCCTACCTTAACGAACGTTATCCGGGCCCGGCCGCGCGGAAAAGCCGACCGGCCACCCCTAGGGGTACAACCGGTCACACTACTAAAGGTAGTCACACGAATAGCGGAGAGTATTCAACGAATCGGCCGGCAGATAGTGACGTAGCAGGACCAAATAGGACCGGACGTCGCACAGCCTGTCGGCAATTTGGCGCGCCCGCTTGTGACACGCCGTAGGGGTTGGCTACCGTGGCCCACGGTTGCCATCCAGAATCACCCACCGGACGGCGGCCCGACCGGCGAGCGATATCCCCCGTTCACCCGCCCCGCCCGGTCGCCGGAACCCGACAACGGAGGGTGTGCGTGCGTCAGCGCCTGTCGTCAGAGCCCGACAGATATCGCGGGCGACGCCGCGTACCCACCCCGCCGCGCAGCCGGTACGCCGCGGTCGTGACGACCGCCGTCGTCGGTGCCGGCGTGGTGGCCATCAGCGCGGGCGCGGGTCTCTCCGACGCCAAGACGGTCAACCCGAGCACGCTGCCGGACCTCGACACGAAGGCCGCGGCCCAGCTCGCCGAGCGCGACGCCGCGGCCGACCGCTCGTCCCGTGACACCGACCGCGGCGGCGCCACCACGCTCAGCCAGACCGCGCCGGACGTCTGGCTGCTCCCCCTGCACGACTACCGCTTCACCTCGCCGTACGGGGTCCGCTGGGGCAAGCTCCACGCCGGCGTCGACCTGTCCGCGCCCGAGGGCACCCCGTACAGCGCCTCGCACGCCGGCACGGTGAAGCTGGCCGGCTGGTACGGCGGGTACGGAAACGCGATCATCATCGACCACGGCGACGGCATCGAGACGATCTACGGGCACTCGTCCAAGATCCTGGTTCGGGTCGGCCAGACGGTCCAGGCGGGCGACGTGATCGGCCTGGTCGGCAACACCGGCCACTCGTTCGGGGCACACCTGCACTTCGAGCTGCACGTCAACGGCGTCGCCAAGGACCCGGTGCCGTACCTGCGGGCCCGCGGCATGGACATCCAGCTCGAGACCGACACCCTCTACTCCCCCGGCGACTGACGCATTCCCCTCCTTCGCCAATCTTGGGGTTGTGGCGGACCCAAAAGCGGGCACATGCGACCGATCCCCGGTACCTTGCGTCTCGGACTTTGATTCCTGGTCCTACCTATTAACCGGCCGCTATGAGATCGGGGCAGATCAGCCCCGGGACGTCAAGATCAGCGGGGTCGGTCGGCGAGTATTTCGCCGCTCCACGTTTGTCGGGCCGTGTGCAAGCTCCAGTCGAGCCCCGCTTCCTGGGCGGCGGCCGCGGGTGGGAGATCTTGGTACCGATCTGGCCAGAAAAGCGGCGTGTCTTACCAAGATCTCGCCCCCGGGCTGCCGGCTCTACAGCTTCTCGATCGGGGCGTGGCGCAGGACGATCCACAGGGTCTGGTCGCCGAAGTCGACCTTCGCCTGGGCACGGGCGCCGTACCCCTCCACCTCCACCACCCGGCCCAGCCCGTAGCGCTGGTGGTTGATCCGGTCGCCGACGGCAACGCTGGGCACCTGCGGCAGGTCGCTGGCGGTCGCCAGGCGGGCCGGGTCGACGCCGAGGCGCTCGGCCAGGCGCGCCGCCCTCGGGGTGTTGCCGGCGAAGCCGCCGCCGCGCAGGTTGGTGCCGCGCTCCCCGCGCCCGCCGACGCCGCCGCCGGTGCCGGACCAGGACGTGTACGACCCCTGCGTGCGCTCCCAGCGGACCAACTCGGCCGGCAGTTCGTCGAGGAACCGCGACGGCGGGTTGTACTGCGGCTGGCCCCAGGCGGCCCGGGTCACCGAACGGGAGAGGTAGAGCCGCCGCCGGGAACGGGTGATGCCCACATAGGCCAGGCGCCGCTCCTCCTCCAGTTCGCGGGTGTCGCCGAGCGCCCGCAGGTGCGGAAACACGCCATCCTCCAGCCCGGTGAGGAAGACCACCGGGAACTCCAGCCCCTTCGCGGTGTGCAGGGTCATCAGCGTGACCACGCCCTGGTGTTCCGGGTCGTCGGAGGGGACCTGGTCGGCGTCCGCGACGAGGGCCACCTGCTCCAGGAAGCCCGCCACCGTGGCGTCCTCCTCCTGCGCGGCGGCCCGTTCGGTGTACTCGCGGGCCACGCTGACCAGTTCCTGGAGGTTCTCGACCCGGCCGGCGTCCTGCGGGTCGCGGCTGTCCTCCAGTTCGACGAGGTACCCGGAGCGCTGGAGCAGCGCCTCCAGGATCTCCTCGGGCGGCGCCGCCGCGGCCGACTGGCGCACCTCGTCGAGCATGGCGACGAAATCCGCGATGGCGTTGGCGGAGCGGGTGTTGATGCCGGGCGCCTCGGCGGCGCGGGACAGCGCGGCGCCGAAGGAGACGCGTTCCCGGGCGGCGAGCGCCTCGACGCACGCCTCGGCCCGGTCGCCGATCCCCCGGCGGGGCGTGTTCAGGATCCGCCGGACGCTGACCGTGTCGTCGGCGTTGACCACGGCGCGCAGGTACGCCAGGGCGTCGCGGACCTCCTTGCGCTCGTAGAAGCGCACCCCGCCGACCACCTTGTACGGCAGGCCGACCCGGATGAACACCTCCTCGAACACCCGGGACTGCGCGTTGGTGCGGTAGAAGACGGCCACGTCGCCGGGGCGGGTGTCGCCGGCGTCGCAGAGCTTGTCAATCTCCCGGGCGACCCAGTCCGCCTCGGCATGCTCGGTGTCCGCGACGTACCCGACGATGGATTCGCCGGCGCCCTGGTCGCTCCAGAGCCGCTTCGGCTTGCGGGACGGGTTGCGCTCGATGACCGCGTTGGCGGCGTTGAGGATGGTCTGGGTGGAGCGGTAGTTCTGCTCCAGCAGGATCGTGCGGGCGTCGGCGAAGTCCCGCTCGAACTCGAGGATGTTGCGGATGGTGGCGCCGCGGAAGGCGTAGATGGACTGGTCCGCGTCGCCCACCACGCACAGCTCCGCCGGCTCCAGCCCGGCCGTGCCCGAGACGAGTTCCTTGATGAGCATGTACTGCGCCTGGTTGGTGTCCTGGTACTCGTCCACCAGCACGTGCCGGAACCGGCGCCGGTACTTCTCGGCCACGTCCGGGTGCGCCTGCAACAGGTGCACGGTGGCCATGATGAGGTCGTCGAAGTCCAGCGCGTGCGCCTCCTTCAGGCGGCGCTGGTAGAGCTGGTACGCCTCGGCCAGGGCGCGCTCGTTCGGGCCCTGGGCCCGGGTGGCGAAGTCCTCCGGGTCGACCAGTTCGTTCTTCAGGTTCGACACCTGCGCGGCCAGCGAGCGGGCCGGATAGCGCTTGGGGTCGAGATCCAGCTCGCGGACGACGAGCTGCATCAGCCGGCGGGAGTCGTCCGCGTCGTAGATCGAGAAGGTGGACTTGAGGCCGGCGTGCTCGTGCTCGGCGCGCAGGATCCGCACGCACGCGGAGTGGAACGTGGACACCCACATCAGCCGGGCGCGCCCACCGACCAGCGCGGCCACCCGCTCCTTCATCTCGCCGGCGGCCTTGTTGGTGAAGGTGATCGCGATGATCTCACCGGGGTGCACGTCACGGGCGGCCAGCAGGTAGGCGATCCGGTGGGTGAGCACGCGGGTCTTGCCGGAGCCGGCGCCGGCGACGATCAGCAGCGGCGCGCCGGCGTGGGTGACCGCCTCCCGCTGGGGGCCGTTCAGCCCGTCGAGCAGGGCCTGCGGGTCGCGGCCGGGGCGGGGCCTGGAGTCCGACTCCGGCGCCGACACGGGTGGGGGTTCGAAGAGAGCATGCATCGCACCCGCGAGTCTATGCCCGCCCCCCGACATCCCCCGTCCCGCCGCTCCACCGCCACCACCCTGTCATCACCCGCCACGCGCACCCCGGTGCGGCCGCCGGGCACGGCCGGACCGCATCTTGAGAGCCTGTTGAGAACCCGTTACGGCGCGTGGCATACTTCCCGTGTGATCGAGAAGGTGCGGTTCTACTTTTACGGCTCCGGGAGTCCGGCAGCCGTGGGTCGCGCCTGAATCACACAGACCTCACGAAAGCCCCGGGCTCCTGGAGCCCGGGGCTTTCCGCATCCGGGCCTGGGACCTGGGCACGACCCTAGGAGACCACGATGACCGCCAAGCTCGCCGACGCCCAGCCCACCTCCACCGGTACCGAGGAGGCCGAGGCGGCCACCGCGATCCGCGGCATGCGGGAGCGGATCGACGAGATCGACGCCGAGCTGATCCGGCTGTGGCAGGAGCGGGCCTCGCTGTCCCACCAGGTCGGCGCCACCCGGGTCGCGTCCGGCGGCACCCGGCTGGTGCTGTCCCGGGAGCGGGAGATCCTGGACCGCTTCCGCGACGCCCTGGGCGCCGACGGCACCCAGCTCGCCCTGCTGATCCTCCGCGCCGGCCGCGGCCCCCTCTGACCAGCCGTCGAATCCTGGCCGAGCGGATGGCCGGGGCCGCCGCCCCGGCCGGCCCGCCCGAGGGGCGGTGCCGGCCGGACGACTAGACCAGACGGCGATCGGCGGCCCAGCGGGAGAGCTCGTACCGGTTGGACATCTGGAGCTTGCGCAGCACGTTGGACACGTGCGTCTCCACCGTCTTGATGGAGATGAACAGCTCCTTCGCGATCTCCTTGTACGCGTAGCCGCGGGCCAGCAGGCGCAGCACCTCGCGCTCCCGGTTGGTGAGCTGGTCCAGTTCCGGGTCGGCGACCGGCGTGTCGGGGCGGGCCGCGAACGCGTCCAGCACGAAGCCGGCCAGGCGCGGGCTGAACACGGCGTCTCCGTCGGCGACCCGGCGGATCGCCGCCGTCAACTCCTCCGGCGAGATCGTCTTCGTCACGTACCCGCGGGCGCCCGCCCGGATCAGGCCGATCACGTCCTCGGCGGCGTCGGAGACGGACAGCGCCAGGAACCGCACGTTCGGGTGCGAGCGGCGCAGCGCCTCCAGCACCGCCCGCCCGCCGCCGTCGGGCATGTGCACGTCCAGCAGCACCACGTCGGGCTCCAGGGCGGCGATCCGGGACACCGCGTCGGCGACCGTGCTGGCCTCGCCCACCACATCGACGTGCACGCCCAACTCGGCGCGCACCCCGGCCCGGAACATCGCGTGGTCGTCCACCAGGAACACCCGAAGCCGGCGCTGGTCAGCCAGCGCGGCGGCCGTCTCGTCCATCACGACACCTTTCCTTCTCCCGCGTCCCGCGCCGTGGCGGGCGCGGGCATGATCAGCCGTACCTCGGTGCCCTCGCCGGGCTCGCTGCGGATCTCCGCCCAGCCGCCGTGCCGGCGCATCCGCCCGATGATCGAGCCGCGCACGCCGTGCCGATCGTCCTCCACCTTGCCCGGGTCGAAGCCGGCGCCCCGGTCCCGAACGAAGACGGACAGTTGCTCCGGCTCCACCTCGGCGTACAGCGAGACCGTCTGCACCTTCGCGTGCCGGGCGGCGTTCACCACCGCCTCCCGGGCGGCGGCGACCAGCGCGCCGATCCGCTCGTCCACCTGGCGGTCGCCGACCACCACGGTCTCCACCGTGATCGCGTAGGTGTCCTCCACCTCGGCGGCGATCTGCTCGACGGCGGCGGCGAACAGTTCGTTCGGCGAGCCGCTGGGCTTGTACAGCCAGTTGCGCAGGGAGCGCTCCTGGCCGCGGGCCAGCCGCTGCACGGTCTTGGTGTCGGCGGCGTTGCGCTGGATCAGGGCCAGCGTGTGCAGCACCTGGTCGTGCACCATCGCGGCCAGTTCGGCCCGCTCGGTCTCCCGGATCCGGCCCTCGCGCTCGGCGCGCAACTGGCCGTAGGTGCGCCACAGCACCGGCGCCGCGACCAGGGCCACGCCGGCCAGCCCGATCAGCGCGAACAGGACGCCGTTGAGCAGGTCGGAGAAGCTCCCGTCGGCCAGCGGCGAGTACACCACCGCGATGCCGATGATGCCGACCGCGACCAGCACCCCGCCGCCGATGAAGCGCAGCAGGAACATCCGCCGGTCGCTCTCCTCGAGCACGGCCCCCAGCCACGGTACCTGCGGGAGCGTCTCCTCCCACTTCCAGCGGCGGGCCGGGTCGGCCTGGTGCCAGATGATGCCCGCGCCGACGCCGATGACGGCGAACAGCCAGCCGGCGGTGGCGGTGACCCCGCCGAGCCCGAACAGCGCCTGGAGCAGGATGACGCCGGCGGCTATCGCCACGAACGGCAGCAACTGGGCCAGGTCGCGGGGGCGGGGGGCGCGGGTCGGGTCCGGCTGGACCGGCAGCACCGCCCAGAACGCCGCGTACAGCAGCAGCCCGACGCCGTTGAAGCCGAGCAGCACCACGAACGCGATCCGCACTCCCAGGACCGGCACGCCGACGTGCCGCGCGATGCCGGCGGCGACGCCGGCGACCAGGCGGCGGTCGCGGGCGCGGAACAGCCGGTGCGCGGCGGACGCGGCCGGCGGTGCCGGCGCGGCGGGCGTTCTGGGGGCGGTGATGGCGGGCTCCTCGATACGGTCCGGTGCACACCGATCGTCACACGTCGGGGCGGGCAGCTACCACGGGATGCCTCCCGGACCTTTGGGGCGCGATTTCTCAGGGTGGGCTCAGGGTCCGCTCCGGAGGGAACTCGGGCGGCGGCGGGGCGAGTATCGGAGCATGACCGAGGATGACGCCCGCCGGCAGCCGCCGGAGGAGCCCACCACCGCCCCGCCGGCCGGCGAGCAGGCCACCGCGCCACCGCCGCCACCGCCGGGCACGTACCCACCGCCCGCGCCGGGCAGCGGCTTCGCCAGCCGGTACGGGCTGGTGCGCCCGAGTCACGGGCGGTATGTCGCCGGCGTCTGCGCGGCAATCGGGCGGGCCACCAACACCGACCCGGTGCTGTGGCGGGTGCTGTTCGCGGTCCTGGGCCTGTTCGGCGGGGTCGGCGTGCTGGCGTACCTGGTGTGCTGGCTGGCCATCCCGGCGGACACGGACACCGCCTCGCCGATCGAGGCGCTGTTGGGCAAGGGCCGCTCGAACACCTCGCCCGCGCTGGTGATCGTGCTGGCGGTGGCGACCGTGGTGATCTTCGGCTTCATCGTGACGGACGGCTTCCGGGCCGCCCTGCTCGGCGCCGGGGCGCTGATCGTCGGCGCGCTGGTGCTGAGCCGTACGGGCGGTGGGGGGGCCGCCACGGCCGGCGGCGCACCGGGGTTCGGGGGGACCCCGGCCGCCGGCGCCGAACCCGGCTACGGGGGGCCGGGTTACGGCACGCCGGGTTACGGGGGGCCTGGCTATGGGGGGCCCGGCTACCCGGGGGCGGGCTACGGGGGGCCCGGGTACGGGGGCCCCGGCCAGCCGGCAGCCGCGCCCGGAGCGGCCGGCGCCGGGTCGGTCCCGCCGGGTGGCTACCCGTCACCCGGGTCGGGGCCGGCCGGCTCGACCTCGCCCGCGGACGTGACCGGTGCGGGGGCCGGTCCGTGGGGCACCGCGGGCGGGGTCGGTGCCGGGGCGGCCGCGACCGAACCGGTCGACACGCCGCCGGCCCCGACGGGCGGCACGGCCCCGTACCGGTCACCGGCACCGGGGGCGCCGGTCACCGCGCCGCTGCCGCCGATGCGGCCCGCTCCCGGGGTGCCACCGCCCGGGTACCGGCCACCGTCCGGCTACCGGCCGCCGTTCGCGCCGCACGGCCCGTACGCCTCGCGCGGCTACCCGCCGCCCGCGCCGCCGGCACCGCCGAAGCCACCGAAGCCGCCGCGGGAGCGCTCCGCCCTCGGGGCCGCGACGTTCTCGCTGATCTTCGTGGCGCTGGGCCTGATGGCCGTGCTGGACCTCACCGACGTGATCTCCTCGCGCCCGTCCACATACTTCGCGGCCGCACTCGGCACGGTGGCCCTCGGCCTGCTGGTCGGCGCCTGGCTGGGCCGGGCCCGCTGGCTGATCGCGCTGGGCCTGCCGCTCGCGCTCGCGCTGGGCATCTCCACCGCGGTCGAGCAGTACGACCGGGTGCGGTCCGGCAGCGGCAGCGTGGTGTGGCAGCCGGCCACCTTCGCGGACCTCGGCGACCGGTACGAGCAGCGGGTGGGCGACGCCACCCTGGACCTGACCCGGCTGGACTTCACCGGCCGGGACCAGCGGGTCACCGTCGACGTCAACGCCGGCACGCTGCGGGTGACGCTGCCGCCGACCGTGGACACCCGGGTCTCGCTGGAGGTCAACGTGGGGGAGGCCGTCGTCTTCGGGCGGCACTACAACGGGATCGGCAACACCGGCCAGATCAGCGATGACGGCCCGGACGGCCCGGGCGGCGGCACGCTGACCCTGGTCCTGCACGTCAACATCGGCAGCTTGGAGGTCCACCGATGAAGGCGCACCGTACCGACGGCATCTCGCTGACCTTCGGGCTGCTGTTCGCGGCGTTCGTCGCGTGGTGGCTGTTCCAGGGCCGGGTGGATGTCCGGCTGCCGGCGCTGGGCTGGCTGGTGGCCGGCGCGCTGATCCTGTTCGGCCTGCTCGGCCTGATGGGCGCGCTACGCGCCAACCGCTCCGGCCACGACCACGCCGTGCCCGTGAGCGCCACGCCCGCCAGCGCCACGCCGGTCAGCAGCGCGACGCCGGTGAGCGGCTTCGCGGGTGGCGCGTCCGCCGCGCCGTACGCGGGATCGCAGTCGCCGGAGACCGTGACCGACGATGAGCCGACGCTGGTCCAGCCGCCGGTCGACGACCCGAACGACGAGGACCGCCGTGACCGCTGAGATCGCTGCAGCGGCGCGTCGGCCTATGCTGGCCCGATGACCCAGTTTCCCGTGGCCGCGGGCCCGGTCGGGCCGGTTCGGGTCGGACTGCGCGCGGCGCGCACGCTCACCGCGGAACTCGCCCGGCACAACGCGGCCAAGACCGCGTTGCTCGTCGATGCCCACCCGGAGTCACCGGTGCTCCGGGCGGCGATCGACGCGCTGCTGCCCGGCGACCGGCTGACCGCCGTGCCCGACCGGCCCGCCCTCGCGACGGCGCTGCGCCAGCACCTGACCGGGCTGGGCCGCTGGGTGGCCGACCGGGTGACCGTGGTCGAGTCGGTCGCCGAGGCGGACCCGGCGGACATCCTGATCGTGGGCGCGCCGGTGACCGGCGCCGCCGAGGAGGTCCGGGCCACCCTGGACGGACTCGCCAAGTACCTGACCGAGGGCGGCGTGCTGAGCGTCGCCGTCGCGGCGGTGCCGGGTACCGCGGGCGGCGCCGGGGTCGAGTTGGAGCGGCAGGGCGCCCTGTTCGGCGTCGGAACGGACCTCGTCCTGCGCAACTCCCCGCCGCTGCGGGTGTACCGGCTGCGGTTCGGCCCGCCGCCCGCGACGCTCGCCGAGACGCTGGCCCCGGCGTACCGCCCGTCCAGCGTGCCGCTGACCCGGTCGATGAACATCGACTCGAACGGCGTCGCCGCCGCCGGCATCGCGCTCGGGTTGGCGGCGCTGACCAGGCTGGTCCGCCCGAAGTCCCGGGCCTGGCTGGTGCCGGCGCTGGCCGCCGCGCCGGTCGCCGCGTTCTTCCGGGACCCGCAGCGCGACATCCCCGAGGAGCCGCGCGCCGTGGTCGCGGCCAGCGACGGCAAGGTCCTGTCGGTGGAGCGCCTGCGCGACGACCGGTTCGGCGAGCCGGGCGAGTACCTGCGGATCGCGGTCTTCCTGTCCGTGCTCGACGTGCACGTGAACCGGGCGCCGGTGGCCGGCCGGGTGGTCGACTTCTTCGTCGAGGACGGCGGCTTCGCCGCGGCGATGAAGCCGGCCGCGGAGCACAACGTCGCCGCGTACACGGTGCTGGACACCGCCCGCGGGCGGGTCGTGGTGGCGCAGCGGACCGGGTTGATCGCGCGCCGGATCGTGCAGCGGGCGCCGGCCGGCGCGGTGCTGGCCAAGGGCGAGCGGATGGGGTTGATCCGGTTCGGCTCGCGCACCGACGTGTACCTGCCCGCCGACGCGGCGGACGCGACCGTGGGGGCCGGCGACCGGGTGGTCGGCGGCAGCACGGTCATCGCCCACTGGCGCTGACTGGGCAAATACGAAAGGGGGCGCCCCGGGCGGGGCGCCCCCTTTGCGTATCCGTCTCAGGCGGTGCGGCGTTGGCGCAGCCAGAGCACCGGCCCGCTGGCCAGGTAGCCGGCGACCACCACCGCGAACGTGATCCGCACGTCCAGCAGGCCGCCGAGCAGCGGCGCCAGGTACAGCCAGCGCGGCAGCCGGGCCAGCCGGGCCAGCTTCGCGTACGGGAAGCTGGAGACCATCGCGAACGCCAGCAGCACCACGCCGGCCAGCAGGACGACGCCGGGGACCGGCATGCCGATCAGCACGGTGAGGGCGAGCACGGCGGCGGCCATCGTGGTGGGCACGCCGCAGAAGAAGCGCCCGTCCTTCGGCGAGACGTTGAACCGGGCCAGCCGGATCGCGGCGCAGCCGGCGACCAGGGCGCAGGCGACGGCCGCGGCGGCGGTGGGCACCGTGCCGGCCAGCGAGGCGTACACGACGATCGGCGCGGCCAGGCCGAACGAGCACATGTCCGCCAGCGAGTCCATCTGGGCGCCGAACGGGCTGGAGACGCCGAACCGGCGGGCGAGCGCGCCGTCCATCCCGTCGAACGCCACGCAGGCGATGAGGCAGCCGGCGGCGGTCTGGGTGTCGCCCCGCATGGCGAGCAGGATCGCCGCCAGGCCCAGCCCGAGACTGCTCAGGGTGCAGGCGTTGACCAGGGCGAACTTGACCCGGCGGGCCAGCGTGTGCGGACCGGGTAGCAGCGGGATCGGTGCCGGCGGGGCCTCGGCCTCGGCGACCGGCGCCGGGCCGGGGACCGGAAGCTGCGCGGGCAGCGGCGGGCTGATCGGTGCGATCAGGGACACGGGCGCTCCGCGGCCGTCACGGCCCGGGATGTGGTCGTAGCCGGGGTAGCTGCCGGACAGGGCCAGGGCCGAGCCGCGACCGGGCGCGCGCCGCCGACCGACGCGGATCAGCAGCACATCCCGGGCGAGCGATCCGCCGCGACGCAGCCGACCCCACGGACGAGCGCCGGGGCGGGGGCTGTCAGTTGTGCGGGGCCGACGCCATAGGGCTCTCGGCACGTGATCCCTCCATCAGGGGTCGGGCGGCCCGTCCGCGGGGGCCGTTTGTCGGCGAGGGGCGTGATGCGGCATACACCATCGCATAGGAGTCGGTGCCTTGGCGATAGCCGACTGTGCAACCTTACGGACCGACGGGCATCAACCGGTCGAGTGGGTCCGAAATTCGGATTTAATGGTTTACGGACGACCTTCCCATTATACCGGGTCGATCATTTCAGGCCGCCCGGTCGAGCGTCCGCACCCACTGGGCGGCCAGCCCGGTGAGCGGGAGGTCGGCGGCACCCTCCGGGGTGAGCCACCGGGCGTCGGCGGTGGAGCCGCCCACCTCGGTCACGCGCGGCGGTGTGGGCACCGCCACGAACACCCGGTAGACCACGCGGACGACGTGCCAGTCCCAGAACCGGCCCCGCCACAGCTCGGCCGGGTTGTGCCGGGAGTCGACGCCCAGCAGGTCGGCGACCCGGCCGACCTGGTCGGTCTCCTCCGCCAGCTCCCGCAGCAGGGCGGCCCGCGGCTGCTCGCCGTGGTCGGTGCCGCCACCGGGCAGGTGCCACTGCCCGCCACCGGGGTACCCGGGCGAGATCAGCGACAGCAGGACCCGGCCCTGCGGGTCGGTGGCGAGCGCGTACGCACCGAAGCGCTGGCCGAACGCCGGCGGCTCGGCGTCGGAGGCCGGCGGCTCCGGGGACGGCGCCTCGGGGGCCGGCCCGGCGTCGGAGGTGGACGGCCTTGGGGGCGGGGGCCCGGGGGCCGGCCCGGCGTCGGAGGTGGGCGGCGCCAGCGGGCTGGCCGGCAGCGGCGTGACGGGCAGCCCGAGGATCTCGGCGGTCATCGGCATCAGCCGCAGCCCCGGCAACTGCTCCGGGGCGAACCAGGCCGCCCGGTCGATGGTGCCCGCCGCCTCGTCCCGCAGCGTGCCGCCGGTCACCGTCAGCCGGTAGATGACCCGGTCGTGGTGCAGCGCCACCTCGTCGGTCCGGGCGTCGCCGGTGCGGTGGGTGACGTCCGCCACCACGTCGTGCACCGCCGCGACCGTCACCGCCAGGCCGGTCTCCTCTCCGACCTCCCGGACCACCGCGTCGGCCGGGTGCTCGCCCTGGCCGACGCCGCCGCCGGGCAACTGCCACACGCCGGGGAACTCGCACTGCGGCGAGCCGCGGGTGAGCAGCACCCGGTCGCCGTCGCGGATGATCCCGTAAGCGCCGATCCGGCGCAGCCGTAGCACCGCGCCAATCTAGCGGGCGCGGGTTCGGCCGCAGGCGGCCGGCACCACCCGCCCGACGGCACACCAGCGGCCGGCCGGCACCCAGCACAAGCGGGCTCAGCACAAGCGGCCCGCGCCACCGGCCCCGCGGCACCAGCCGCGGCCCAACGGAAGCGGGTTCAGCACAGGCGAGCGACGCCACCGGCCCCGCGGCACCAGCGGACGGCGCCAGCGGGTTCAGCGCAGGCGGGCGGCGCGGGTCGCCTCGGCGGTCACCTCGGTCAGCTCGTCCTCGCCGAGGGTGGCCAGCTCGGCGGTGCCGAACCAGTGCGCCTCGCTGGTCGAGCCGCCCTCGTCGTGCACCCGCGGCGCGGTCGGCTCGTCCACCGCGACCCGGTAGAACGCGCGCACGCCGTGCCAGTCGATCGGGTAGCCCTCGGGGCCGAGCGAGGCCGCGTCCCGGTGGCTGGCCACCCCGAGCAGCTCGACCAGCCGGCCACGCTGGCCGGTCTCCTCCAGCAGTTCGCGGATCAGCGCGGCGCCGGGCTGCTCGCCGTAGTCGGTGCCGCCGCCGGGCAGGTGCCAGCGCCCGGCGCCCGGGTACCCCGGCGCGATCCGGGTCAGCAGCACCCGGTTCGCCGGATCGCTGGCGACCGCGTACGCGGCGAACCGCTGGGCCCGGTGCAGCCCGTCCGGCCCCGGAACGGCGTAGAACGACGGGAACTCGGGCGGCTCCTCCGGCCGCAGGTCGATCGGGGCGGGCGGCAGGCCGAGCGCGGCCGCGGTGAACGGGCGCAGCGACAGGCGGGCCATCTCCGCCGGGTTCAGCCAGCGGGCCAGGTCCGTGGGCTGCCCGACCCGGTCGCAGAGTGTGCCGCCGCGCACGGTCACCTCGTACAGCAGGCGGTCGGTGTGGATGGTGACGCCGCGGTGCGGCATGGACCGCATGTCGGCCAACACGTCCCGCAGCCCCCGGACCGCCACCGAGAGCCCCGTCTCGGCGGCCGTCTCGCGGACCACCGTGTCGTTCGGGTTCTCGCCGTGCGCCACGGCGCCGCCGGGCAGCGACCAGACGCCCGGGGTCCCCGACCGGGGGGATGCCCGGACCAGGAGGTACCGGCCCTCGGGGTCGGTGCAGACGGCGTAGGCCGCGATGCGACGCAGCGGCTCCAGCGCGGGGGTCACGGCCCGGAGTCTGCCCGACATATGTGACATCTTTCCGTCGATTGTCGGATTCCTGACAAGACATGATCACCGAAACCGGTCCGGTGATCACCGTGTGCCGTCCGGCGGAAATCAGGGCCCCACTCGGGGCGGTCACCGAGGCCACCGGGGTACCCGGCGGGGACCGTTGGAGCCATGACCGAGACCTACCGCCGCCTCGCCCGCCCGCACACCGACCGGATGCTCGCCGGCGTGCTGGCCGGCGTCGCCCGCTACGTCGGCGCGGACGTCACCGCGATCCGCGTCATTTTCGCCGTCGGCGTCCTGCTCACCTGGGGCACGCTGGCGCTCGCCTACCCCATCGCCTGGCTGCTGATGCCGGAGGACCCGCCGCCGGCCGGCTCGTGAACGCCCTCCGTGGTGCTCACTCCCACTCGATGGTGCCCGGTGGCTTGCTCGTCACGTCCAGGACCACCCGGTTCACCTCCGGCACCTCGTTCGTGATCCGGGTGGAGATCCGGGCGATCAGGTCGTACGGCAGCCGGGACCAGTCGGCCGTCATCGCGTCCTCGCTGGCGACCGGGCGCAGCACCACCGGGTGGCCGTAGGTGCGCCCGTCGCCCTGCACCCCGACCGAGCGCACGTCCGCCAGCAGCACCACCGGGAACTGCCAGACCTCCCGGTCCAGCCCGGCGGCGGTCAGCTCGGTGCGGGCGATCAGGTCGGCGGCGCGCAGCAGCGCCAGCCGCTCCCGGGTCACCTCGCCGATGATCCGGATGGCCAGGCCGGGCCCGGGGAACGGATGCCGCCAGACCATCGCTTCGGGCAGCCCGAGCTGGGCGCCGACCGCCCGCACCTCGTCCTTGAACAGCGTCCGCAGCGGCTCGACCAGGTGGAACTGGAGATCCTCCGGGAGCCCGCCCACATTGTGGTGGGACTTGATGTTCGCGGTGCCCGACCCGCCGCCGCTCTCCACCACGTCCGGGTAGAGCGTCCCCTGGACCAGGAACTCCACGTCGCCGTGCGCGGCCAGCTCGCGGGCGGCGCCCTCGAAGGCGCGGATGAACTCCCGACCGATGATCTTCCGCTTGGCCTCCGGGTCGGTCACGCCCGCCAGGGCGGCGAGGAACGTCTCGGACGCGTCCACCACCTTCAGCCGGATGCCGGTGGCGGCGACGTAGTCCTTCTCGACCTGCTCGGCCTCGCCGGCGCGCAGCAGCCCGTGGTCGACGAACACGCAGGTGAGCTGGTCGCCGACGGCCCGGTGCACCAGGGCGGCGGCGACCGCGGAGTCCACACCGCCGGAGAGCCCGCAGATCACCTGCTTGTCGCCCACCCGGGCGCGGACCGCGGCGACCTGCTCCTCGATCATGTTGCCGGTGGTCCAGGTCGGCTCGATCCCGGCGATGTCGTACAGGAACCGGGTGAGCACGGTCTGGCCGTGCTCGGTGTGCGCCACCTCGGGGTGGAACTGCACCCCCGCGCGGCGCCCGGCCGTGTCCTCGAAGGCGGCCACCGGCGCGCCCGCGGAGCCCGCCGTGACGGCGAAGCCGGTCGGCGCCTCCGTGACGCAGTCCCCGTGGCTCATCCAGACCGGCAGCTCGCCGGGCAGGTCGCGCAGGAGCACGCCCGCCTCCGGGCGGGCGGTCAACCGGGTACCGCCGAACTCCCGCTGCCCGGTGTGCGCCACCGTCCCGCCCAGCGCCAGCGCCATCGCCTGGAACCCGTAGCAGATGCCGAACACGGGCACGCCGGTCTCGAACAGGCCCACGTCCACCCGGGGCGCCCCCGGCTCGTACACGCTGGAGGGGCCGCCGGAGAGGATGATCGCGGCCGGGTTCTTCGCCAGCATGTCGGCGACCGGCATGGTGTGCGGCACGATCTCCGAGTAGACCCGCGCCTCGCGCACCCGCCGGGCGATCAGCTGGGCGTACTGGGCACCGAAGTCGACCACCAGGACGGGACGGGGCAGGCTCATGTCCGCCAAGCCTACCGATCCGGTGCGTCACCGATTCGCAGGGCCGCCGGGGCGCCGGCCGGGACGGCGGGGTGTCGCGGCGGCACCGGGGCGACCCGGCGGTACGGCTCGCCCTGGGCGGGGCGCGGGTCGGGCTCGCCCCGGTTGGGCCACATCGACATCACGCGTTCCGCCTGGGCGGTGATGGTGAGCGACGGGTTGACGCCGAGGTTGGCCGAGACGGCGGCACCGTCCACCACGTGCAGGCCCGGGTACCCGTACACCCGGTGGTGCGGGTCGACCACGCCGGTCTCCGGGTCACCGCGCCGCCCGGCACGCCGCCGATCTCCTCGGCGAGCAGGCGCACCGCCCGGTTGCCGGCGGGGATCCAGGTGGGGTTGGGTGCGCCGTGCCCCCGGGTCGCCACCAGCCGCCGCCGGCCCAGCCAACCGCGCCGGTACCGGGTGGTGAGCGAGTTGTCGGCGGACTGCATGACCAGGGCGATCACGGTGCGGCGGGACCAGTCCCGCACCGACAGCAGCCGCAGGGAGGTCAGCGGGCGCCCGGCGAGGGTGCCGAGCCACCGCAGGACCCGGTGCGGCCCGCCGTCGGTGAGCGCGGACTGGAGCAGGCCCATCGCGTTGGCGCCGCGCCCGTACCGGACCGGCTCGATGTGGGTCTGCGGGTCGGGGTGGAAGGAACTGGTGATGGCGACGCCGCCGGTGAAGTCGAGACCGCGCCGGCGGGCGTCCGGGCGCGGCACGGCGGCGCCGAGGATGGCCAGCCGGCGCGCTCGGGGCCCGCGCCGCCGAAGTACGGGTCGGGCACGACCTCGCCTCGTCCGATGTGGGCTCCGACCGGGGCGCGGTGGACCGTGTGTCCCAGGCCCATCCGCTCGGCGACCGCGCGCATCGCCCGGTCCGCCTCGGTCTCCACCGGGTACGTGGTGACGCCGAGCGTCCGCTTCGCCCGGTCGTAGTGCGGGGCCAGTTCGGCGCACCAGTCCGTGATGTCCCGCCACTGCGGGTCGGCGTAGAACTCGGGCAGCGGCTCGTAGAGCGTGTTGGCGTAGACCAGCGAGCCGCCGCCGACGCCCGCGCCGGAGAGCACCAGCACCCCGGCGCCGCGCCCGCCGGCCCGCCGCCCCGCGGAGCGGAGCAGGTCGATGCGCTGGATGCCGTACCAGCCCAGCCGGGGCGCCCAGAGGAACCGGGGCAGCCGCCACGAGGTTCGCGGAAACTCCCCGTCCGCGTACCGCCGGCCCGCCTCCAGCACCGCGACCGAGTAGCCCTTCTCCACCAGTCGCAGCGCGGTGACCGCGCCGCCGAACCCGGAACCGACGACCACGACGTCGAACTCCATGACCGCATCATTACCGACCGGTAGCCCCCCGGCCACCACCCGATGGAGAGGGCGTGTCCCCCTCGCGCCATCGGCGTCCGTTACATTCGGCGCCACGCGAGAGGGGTTCAGCATGACGTGGACGCACCGGCGAGCCATCCTCCTGGCCGCGACGCTGGTCGCCGCGGTGGCGATCGGCGGCACGGCGGTGGCGGTGGCCGTGCACCGGTACGGCGTGCCGCAGGAGGACCTGCTCGGCGAGGCCGGCGCGACCCCGGCGGCCACCACGGCGAGCCCCACCCCCAGCCCGACCCCACCGCCCGGCGCGCGGATCACGGGTCCGCTGAACATCCTGCTCGTCGGGGTGGACACCCGGGAGAGCGTCCCCGGGTGGGAGCCACACTCGGACTCCGTCGTCGTCATGCACGTCGACGAGACCCTGGGCAGCGCGTACCTCACCTCGCTCCCCCGCGACCTGGTCGTCGACATCCCGGCGTTCCCGAAGGCCAACTTCCCCGGCGAACGCACCAAGCTGACGCACGCGATGAGCTACGGCAGCCGGGTGCCCGGCGACCGCCAGCACCCGAACACCGCGCAGGGCTTCCAGCTGCTGGCCAAGACCGTCAGCGCGTACACCGGGATCAAGACCTTCAACGCCGGCGCCGTGCTCACCTTCCGCGGGCTGCGCACCCTCGTCGACGCGGTCGACGGCATCGACCTGTACGTGGACCAGCGCACCCCGTCGATCCACCTGCAGCCGAACGGCAAGGGCCGGCCGCCGGGCGGCGACCACGGGTACAGCGGCCCGAAGATGGTGTACGAGAAGGGCAACCGGCACCTGGTCGGCTGGCAGGCGCTGGACTTCGCGCGGCAGCGGTACCTGCCCGGCGGCGACTACACCCGGCAGCGCCACCACCAGCAGGTCATCGCCGCGCTGATCCGCAAGATCTTCTCGTTCGACGTGGTGGCCAACCCGGTCAAGCTGGACGCCGTGCTGCACGCGATCAAGGCCGGGTTCACCTTCGACGGGCGCGGCTACACCGTCGCGGACTGGGCGTACGCGCTGCGGAACCTGCGACCGGAGAACCTGACCATGGTGGCGCTGCCCGGCGGCGGCGTCGGCTCGGGCGGCGGCTACCGGGGCGAACGGCTCGAACCGGTGGCCAAGGACTACTTCAAGGCGGTACGCGGCGATGCGGTGGCCGGCTTCGTCGCCACCCACCCGAAGCTGGTGGTAAAGCGTTAGGGGCGCGGCGGCCGGGCGGGCCGGTACAGCCAGGCGTCGAACAGCGGGCCGAGTTTCTTGCCGGACACCCGCTCGGCCAGGGCGACGAACTCCTGGGTGGCGCCGTTGCCGTCCCGCCGCTGCTCCAGCCAGGCCCGCACGATGCCGGAGAACGCCGCGTCGCCGACGGCCCTCCGCAGGGCGTGCACGGTCATCGCGCCGCGCTGGTACACGGCCCGGTCGAAGAGTCGCTCCGGGCCCGGGTCGCCGGGCGGCACGGCCCAACCGGCCCCGTCGTACGCGCGGTCGAACATCTGCTGCACGGTCGGGCCGCCGGTGTGCTCGGACCACAACCACTCGGCGTAGGTGGCGAAGCCCTCGTTCAGCCAGATGTCCCGCCAGCCGTGGATCGACACGCTGTCGCCGAACCACTGGTGGGCCAGTTCATGCGCCACCACCCCGAGCCCGTCGCCGCCACCGTCGAAGAACGACGCCGCGTAGACCGGCCGGGACTGCGTCTCCAGCGCGTACCGGATCCGATCGTCGTTGATCACGATGCCGCCGTACGCGTCGAACGGGTACGGGCCGAACTGGCTGCTCAGGTAGTCCACGACCAGCCCGGTCCGGGCCATCGCCCGGTCCGCCACGCCGCCCTCGGGCAGCGACTCGGCCACCGCGGTCACCATCGGCTTGCCGGCGTGCTCCCCGGTCGTCACCCGGTACCTCCCGATGACCGCCGTGACCAGGTAGCTGGCCATCGGCGCGGACTCCGACCACCGCCACGTGGTCCAGCCACCGGACCTGCTGGTGCCGGTCAGCACGCCGTTGCTGAGCGCGGCCAGTCCGTCCGGGACGGTGAGTTCCAGCCGGTACGTGGCCTTGTCCAGCGGGTGGTCATTCACCGGGAACCAGGTGCTCGCCGACTCGGGCTGGCCGAGCGCGATCGCGCCGTCCGCGGTGCGCTGGAAGCCGCCCGTGCCGAGGCTGGGGTTGGTGAAGGGGCGGGGCCGGCCGCCGTACCTGACCTCGGTGGTAAAGGTGGCGCCGGTGGGGATGCCCGCCGCCGGCGTGATGATCAGTTCGCCGGCCTCGGACCGGTGCGCCGCCGCCGCGCCGTCCACCGTCACCGCGGACACCGGCTGGTTGGACAGGTCCAGGTTGAAGCGGGACAGGTTCTGTGTCGCCGTGGCGGTGATCGTGGCGTCCCCGGCGAGGGTGTCCCGCGCCGGGTCGTACCGCACCTTCAGCAGGTAGCTGAGGACGTCGTACCCGCCGTTGCCGTAGGTGGGGAAGTACGGGTCGCCGATGCCGGCCGCCCCGGGCTTGAACTCCCGCCCGTCGCCGGCGGCGGACGAGGGCCCGCCGCCGGGCGTGCTGGCGGGCGCCTCCGTGCAGCCGGCGACGAGCACGACCACCGCGACCAGCGCCGCGAGGGCGCCCCGCCGGGCGGCCGGCAGGGCCGCCCGGGCGCCCCGATCAACGGTCAAGGACGAGGCCCACCCGCTGGAACTCCTTCAGGTCCCGGTAGCCGGTCTTAGCCATCGCCCGGCGCAGGCCGCCGAACAGGTTGAGCTGACCGTCCGGCTCGTCGGCCGGCCCGTACAGCAGCTTCTCCATCGGGCCCAGCGCCTCGCCCGCCACGCCGAACGCCCCGCGCGGCAGCTGCGGGTGGCTGGCCGCCGAATGCCACCACGCGCCGCCGGCCGGGGCCTCCGCGGCCAGCGACAGCGGCTCGCCCAGCATCACCGCGTCCGCGCCACAGCCCAGCGCCTTCGCGATGTCGCCGGAGGTCTGCACGTCGCCGTCCGCGATCAGGTGCACGTACCGGCCGCCGGTCTCGTCCAGGTAGTCCCGCCGGGCGGCGGCCGCGTCGGCGATCGCCGTCGCCATCGGCACCCGGATGCCGAGCACCGTCTCGGTCGTGGACCACTCGTCGCCGCCGATGCCGACGATCACGCCGGCCGCGCCGGTGCGCATCAGGTGCAGGGCGGTCTTGTAGTCCGTGCAGCCGCCGGCGACCACCGGCAGGTCCAGGTCCGCGATGAACTCCTTGAGGTTCAGCGGCTCGTCCGTGGTCGACACGTGCTCCGCGGAGACCAGCGTGCCCTGGATGACCAGGATGTCCACCCCGGCGTCCAGGATCACCGGGGCCAGCGCGAGGGTGTGCTGCGGGGAGACCCGCACCGCCACGGTCACGCCGCCCGCACGGATCTGCCGGACCCGCTCGCCGATCAGCTCCGGCTTGATCGGCTCGGCGTAGACCTCCTGGAGCCGCCGGGTCGCCGGCGCGTCCTCGTCCAGGGCGGCCAACTCCTCCAGGAGCTTGGTTGGGTCCTCGTACCGGGTCCACAGCCCCTCGACGTTGAGCACGCCGAGACCGCCGAGCCGGCCGAGCATGACCGCCGTCTCCGGGCTCATCGTGGCGTCCGACGGGTGCGCCACGCACGGGATCCGGAACGGGTACGCGTCGAGCTGCCAGGCGGTGGAGACGTCGTCCACGTCCCGGGTGCGCCGGCTCGGGACGATCGCGACGTCGTCCAGGTGGTACCCGCGCTGTGCGGTCTTGCCGAGGCCGATCTCGACCACGTCTCGCATCGGTTCTCCTCTTAGCGGGAGTGGTAGTTGGGCGCCTCGACGGTCATCTGGATGTCGTGCGGATGGCTCTCCTTGAGCCCCGCCGCGGTGATCCGGATCAGCCGGCCGCGGCGCTGCAGCTCGACGATCGACTCCGCGCCCACGTAGAACTGCGCCTGGCGCAGGCCACCGACCAGCTGGTGGGCCACGGAGGCGAGCGGTCCCCGGTACGGCACCTGGCCCTCGATCCCCTCCGGGATCAGCTTGTCGGCCTGGTGCACGTCCGCCTGGAAGTAGCGGTCCTTCGAGTACGACTGGGCCGCCGAGCCGCGGGCCAGCATGGCGCCCAGCGAACCCATCCCCCGGTACGACTTGTACTGCTTGCCGTTCATGAAGATCAGCTCGCCGGGGCTCTCCTCGCAGCCGGCGAGTAGCTGGCCGACCATGACGGTGTCGGCGCCCGCGACGATCGCCTTGGCGATGTCGCCCGAGTACTGGATCCCGCCGTCGGCGATGACCGGCACGCCAGCCGGGCGGCAGGCGCTGGCGGCCTCCATGATCGCGGTGATCTGCGGGACGCCCACCCCGGCGACCACCCGGGTGGTGCAGATGGCGCCCGGACCCACGCCCACCTTCACCGCGTCGACGCCGGCCTCGACGAGCACCTTCGCGCCCGCGTAGGTGGCCACGTTGCCGCCGACGAGCTGCACGCCGGTGTCCTTCTTCAGGCGCCGGATCAGCTCCGGCACCGCGCGGTTGTGGCCGTGCGCGGTGTCCACCATGATCACGTCCACGCCGGCGTCGACCAGCACGCGGGCCCGCTTGTACCCGTCCTCGCCCACGCCCACGGCGGCCGCGACCCGCAGCCGGCCGGCGTCGTCCTTGGCGGCGAGGGGGAACTGCTCGCTCTTGGCGAAGTCCTTGACCGTGATCAGGCCGCGCAGCCGGCCGGCCTCGTCCACCAGCGGCAGCTTCTCCACCTTGTGCCGCTGGAGCAGGGCCAGCGCCTCGTCCTTGGCGACCCCGACCGGCGCGGTCACCAGCGGCATCGGGGTCATCACGTCCCGGACCAGGGTGGACTGGTGGTCGGCGACGAAGCGCATGTCCCGGTTGGTGACGATGCCGACCAGGTACCCCTCCGCGTCGGTCACCGGCAGGCCGGAGATGCGGTACCGGCCGCACAGCGCGTCCACGTCCCGCAGCGAGTGCTCGGGCGAGCAGGTCACCGGGTGGGTGATCATGCCGGATTCGGAGCGCTTCACCAGGTCGACCTGGGCGGCCTGGTCCTCGACGGACAGGTTCCGGTGCAGCACGCCGATGCCGCCCTGCCGGGCCATGGCGATCGCCATGCGCGCCTCGGTCACCGTGTCCATCGCGCTGGAGGCCAGCGGGATGTTCAGCCGGACCTCGCGGGTCAGTCGGGTCGCCGTGGTCACCTGGCTCGGGATCAGGTCGCTCTCCGCCGGCAGCAGCAGCACGTCGTCGAACGTCAGGCCCATCGGCAGCCCGTCGGCGAGGCCGGCCACGGCACCGCCGGGCGGCAGGTCCGCGGTCTGGTCGGCGGTCCGGGCGGCGAGGTCGGCAGTGCGGTGATCGGGCGAAAACTCCACTATTCTGTCCCCTCGGCGGCGTAGCGTTCATCGTACCCACTGACCTGGGCGGCCTCGCGTCCCATGCGCCCCGTGGCGGGCCGGCACGGGGCGGCTGGCGGGGCTAACGTGGAGTCGTGCACGATGAGCCGATCGATCCCTTCACCGGAGATCCCGCCGATCCCGCCGCGGAACTGGCCGACCCGGGCGATGACGCGCGCCCGGATCCGCTGACCTCGGCGGAGCGGCAGGACGTCCTGGAGGATCTGGCGGACCTGGAGATCTACCAGGCGCTGCTGTCCCCGATCGGCATCCGCGGCCTCATGATCGAGTGCGAGGACTGCCACGAGCCGCACTACTTCGACTGGGACCTGCTGCGCGGCAACCTGCGCCACCTGCTCGACTCCGGCCGCCCGCGGGTGCACGAGCCGGCCTACGACCCCGACCCGGAGCACTACGTGACGTGGGAGTACGCGCGGGGGTACGCCGACGGCGTGCACGACGCCCTCAGCGACGACTCCGACGACGATTCCGGCGACGGCGACCCGGCCGACGGCGATCGCGCCTGACCACTCCCACCCCACGCACGCCGCACCCACGCGAACGCCCCGCGTCTCCAGCGGGGCGTGAGGGGTGATGCGAGAGGGGGTACGAGGGGTGGGCGGGCGCTAGGAGACCAGCCCGGCGCGGAAGCCCGCCGCCACCGCATGCGCCCGGTCCCGCGCGCCGAGCTTGCGGAACAGCCGCCGCGCGTGGGTCTTGACGGTGTCCTCCGAGACGTACAGCTCCCGGCCGATCTCGGCGTTGCTCTTGCCGTCCGCCATGCCGTGGAGCACCTGTAGTTCCCGCTCGGTCAGCGCCACCCGGCGGGCCGTGGCGCCCACGGCGTCGCCGCGCTGGGCCGGGACGACCGGCGAGCTGAGCCGACCGGTGACCGACGGGCCCGGCTCCGCGTCGTCCAGCTTCATCGGCCCGCCGGGCAGGACCGGCGGGGTCAGGCCGCGGGTGCCGGCGGTGGAGCCGGCGGCGGCGGGCAGCGGGGTGATCGGCACGGCGGTGGCGCGCTGCGGCGGGCAGAGCAGCAGCAGCGCCCGGGCCACCACGCTGACCAACTCGTGCTCGCCGCCGCGGATGACCCCTCGGGCACCGGCGGCGACCGCGCCGGCGGCGACCCGCGGGTCCTCCGAGCCGAACAGGACGACCAGCGCCCGCGGCGCCCGCGCCAACACCCGCCGGGTGAACCCGATCGTGTCGGGGCGGCTGACCGCCGTGTCGGCGAGCACGACATCCACCGACCGCTCGGCCAGCCGCGCCATCGCCTCCGTCTCAGACAGGGCGGTTCTGACACCGGCACTGACCCCCAGCCGGGCGGCGCAACTGAGCACCGTCTGAGCCGCCATCGCCGTTCGAACGCACACCAGGACCGTACGCACTGTGATCCCTCATCTCCGGAGCGAATCCTCTCATTCAGAAGGACCAACGAGAGGTCGGATCATTGCGCGGCGGGTTGACGGGGGTCGGAAAACAGTGCACGAGTTCAAACATTACTTGGAGTATCAGTTTGACTACAAAATCGGTACGTGTGAGCACGAGATCCCGGGGGTAACAGGAGGGGCGCACGTCGGACCGACGCGTCCCGCGCGGCTCGCGACTGCCCGACAGCACGGTGCGCCGCGTGGGAGGAGGGTGCTCAATGTCAAACGTACGGAGACTGCCGGGCCCTATTTCGGACAAGTGGGACTGGCAGCGCCTGGGTGCGTGCCGCGGGCGGGACAGCGCCCAGTTCTTCCACCCCGACGGGGAGCGCGGCTCCTCCCGGAACCGGCGGGAGGCCAAGGCCAAGACGGTCTGCGGGGCCTGCCCGGTCCGCTCGGAGTGCGCGGCGCACGCCCTTTCGGTACGGGAACCATATGGGGTGTGGGGCGGGTTTTCCGAGGCAGAGCGGCTGCGGCTGCTGGCGATCGGCTGGGAGGACCTGGCCGACCGGTGGCAGCACCGGGTCGACCTGGCCCGGCTTGAGGCACGCCTGGGCAAGCCGCACAAGGCAGTACCCGCGCAGCGCCGCACCGAAGCGGCGTAGATCCCCCATACGCAGAGCGAGGCCGGCTCCGGATTCCCCCTCCGGAGCCGGCCGTCATGCTGTCACCGTCACCCGCACGGTGTGCCATCCGGTGGCCCCGTTGGGCGCCGGATCCGCCCGCGCCTCCGTCTGGACCTCGCCGGTCCCGTCGGTCGCGCGCACCTGGAGTTGGTGCTCGCCCGGGGTGGCCTCCCACCGCCAGGACCACTGCCGCCACGTGTCGGTCGAGACGGTGCCCGCCGGTCGCGCCTCATTCCACGGTCCACCGTCCACCCGGACCTCCACCCTGGAAACCCCCCGGTGTTGGGCCCACGCGACCCCGGCGACCATCACCTGCCCGGCCCGCACCGGGCCCCCCGGGCGCGGCGTGTCGATCCTGGACCCGGTCTTGACCGGCGCCTGGGCGGACCAGCCGCGCGGCACCCAGTACGCGTCGAAGTCGGCGAAGCTGGTCAGCTCCAGCTCCGTCACCCACTTGCACGCGGAGACGTAGCCGTACAGCCCCGGTACCACCATCCGGGCCGGGAAGCCATGCTCCAGCGGCAACGGCTCCCCGTTCATGCCGATCGCGAGCAGCGCGTCCCGCCCGTCCCGCAGCAGGGCGGTCGGCGCGCCGCAGGTGAACCCGTCCACCGAGCGGCCGACGACCTGGTCGGCGCCCGGCAGCGGGTCGGCCTCGTCGAGCAGTTCCCCGAGCGGGACACCCAGCCAGCGCGCGTTGCCGATCAGGTCGCCACCCACCTCGTTGGACACGCACGCCAGCGTCACCCAGCGCTCCACCATCGGCCGGGCCATGAGCTGGTCGAAGGTGAGCGTGAACGGGTGGCGCACCCGTCCGTGCACCCGCAGCGTCCACCGCGCCGGCGGCACCTGCGGCACGACGAGCGCCGTGTCGATGCGGTAGAAGGTCGCGTTCGAGGTGGCGTAGGGGGCGAGCTGCCGGATCCCGAGGTCGGCGCCCGGCGGCGGCGCCGGGGCCGGGCTCACCGGGGCGGGCAGCCGGATCCCTTCGCGGGCGGCGATCACCTCCCGCCGGGCCGCCAGCTGCCGGCCCACGTAGCCGACCACCGCCGCCCCGGCCAGCGTGCCGCCGACCAGCCAGAGGAACCGGCGCCGGCCGGGTTCGTCCCGGATCACCGGGCGGGGGCCCAGGTACCCCAGCGCCAGCACGGCGCCGGCGACCAGCCCGCCCGCCAGCGACGGCAGCGCCGCCGCCGGTCCGGCGTTGGGCCGGCTCGCCGCGGCCAGCACGCCGATCGCCGTGAACAGGGCCAGCCCGGCCATCCCGGACCAGAAGTGGCGCACCGCGAGGACGCCGACGGCGGCGGCGTAGGCGGCCAGCAGCACCGCCGTTCCGGCGATCAGGGCCTGCTTGTCGTGCACGCCGAACAGGTCGATCGCGAAGCTCTTGACCGGCTCCGGCACGTGGTCGACCACCACTCCGCCGACCGCGACCAGCGGCGCCGACCGGGGTCCGGTCGCCACGGCGACCGCCTCCGCCGCACCCAGCGCCGCGGCGGCCGCCGCGATACCCGTCAGCGCGCCCCGCGCCCACATCCGCATGGCTCACAGTCTGCGTCGCCGGGCGCGGAATCGTCCGCAACGATTGCGCCTGGACGCGAAAGGGCCCGCGCCAGCCGTGGCGCGGGCCCCTCGTGGTGCGGTCCTTCGTGTGTGGGCCCTTCTCGTGCGGGGCCCTCGTGCTGCTGTGGTGCTGCGGGCCGTGGTGCTGCGGGCCGTGGTGCGGGTCAGAAGCCCGGGCCGTGCTGGTGGCCGTGACCGTGGCCGTGGCCACCCGCGGGCGCCGGGGCCGGCGCCTCGGGCTTCTCGACCACCAGGCTCTCGGTGGTCAGCAGCAGCCCGGCGATCGACGCGGCGTTGGCGACCGCGTTGCGGGTCACCTTCACCGGGTCCAGCACGCCGGCCTTGGCCAGGTCGCCGAAGTCGCCGGTGGCGGCGTTGAGGCCGTAGCCCCAGTCGCCGTCGGCCACCCGGTTCACCACGACGCGGCCGTCGTGGCCCGCGTTCTCGGCGATCCAGCGCAGCGGCTCGGCCAGCGCCTTGCGGACGATCGACACGCCGACCGCCTCGTCGCCGGTCCGGCCGAGGCCCTCCGCCAGCACCGAGCCGACCTGGACGAGCGCGGCGCCGCCGCCGGGGACGGTGCCCTCCTCCACGGCCGCCTTGGTCGCCGCGATGGCGTCCTCGATGCGGTGCTTGCGCTCCTTCATCTCGACCTCGGTGGCCGCGCCGACCTTGACCACGGCGATGCCGCCGGAGAGCTTCGCCAGCCGCTCCTGCAACTTCTCCCGGTCCCAGTCGGAGTCGGATGCCTCGATCTCCTTGCGGATCTGCGCGACCCGGTCGGCGATCTCGCTCTCCTCGCCGCCACCGTCCACGATGGTGGTGTTGGCGTTGTCGACCACCACCCGGCGGGCGGTGCCGAGCACCTCCAGGCCGACGCTGTCCAGCTTGTAGCCCAGCTCGGCGGCGACCACGGCGCCGCCGGTCAGCAGCGCGATGTCCTGGAGCATGGCCTTGCGCCGGTCACCGAAGCCCGGCGCCTTGACCGCGACGACCTTGAAGGTCTTGCGGATCGCGTTCACCACCAGGGTCGCCAGGGCCTGACCCTCGACGTCCTCGGCGATGATCAGCAGCGGCTTGCCGGTCTGGGTGATCTTCTCCAGCAGCGGCAGCAGCTCCTCGACGGAGGAGATCTTCTGGGTGGTGATGAGGACGTGGGCGTCCTCGAGCACCGCCTCCTGCCCCTCCGCGTCGGTCACGAAGTGCGGGGAGATGAAGCCCTTGTCGAACTGCAGGCCCTCGGTGACCTCCAGCTCGGTGCCGAGCGTCGAGCCCTCCTCGACGGTGATCACACCGTCCTGGCCGACCCGCTCCATCGCCTCGCCGATCAGCTCGCCGATCGTGGCATCCTGCGCGGAGACGGTCGCCACATGGGCGACGGACTCCTTGCCGGTGACCGCGACCGCCCTGTCCAGCAGGGCCTGGGAGACGGCCTCGACGGCCGCGTCCATGCCCCGCTTGAGGCCGGTCGGGCTGGCGCCCGCGGCCACGTTGCGCAGGCCCTCGCGGACCATCGCCTGGGCCAGCACGGTCGCGGTGGTGGTCCCGTCGCCGGCGACGTCGTTGGTCTTGGTCGCCACCTCCTTGACCAGCTGCGCGCCGAGGTTCTCGTACGGGTTGGTGAGCTCGATCTCCTTGGCGATGGTCACGCCGTCGTTGGTGATCGTCGGGGCGCCGAACTTCTTGTCCAGCACCACGTTGCGCCCGCGCGGGCCAAGGGTCACCTTGACCGCGTCGGCGAGCGCGTTCACGCCGTGCTCGAGCAGGTGGCGGGCGTCATCCGAGAAGCTCAGGATCTTCGCCATCTATGTCCCTTCACGTACCAACGCCCCGGAGCCCCGCGATGGGGTCCGGGGCGTTGCGCACTGTCAGTTGGTCACTTCTCGATGACCGCGAGGACGTCGCGGGCGGAGAGCACCAGGTACTCCTCGCCGGCGTACTTGACCTCGGTGCCGCCGTACTTCGAGTAGATGACCGTGTCGCCGACCTTGACGTCAACCGGGATCCGGTTGCCGTGGTCGTCGACCCGGCCGGGGCCGACAGCGAGGACGGTGCCCTCCTGCGGCTTCTCCTTGGCGGTGTCGGGGATCACGATGCCCGACGCCGTGGTCGTCTCAGCCTCGTTCGCCTGGACCAGAATCCGGTCCTCGAGCGGCTTGATCGCAACCTTGGTCGCGGTAGTCACGGGCATACCCTCCTGGGGTACTTGGTTCGTCCCGCCGGGCGCCGCCCGGCGAATTCACACTGCCTCATGCCACCGGGCGGTGCCGTCGTCGCGGGTGCCGGTCCGCCTGGCGCTCAGCGCACCGGCGAGCGCCGGACACGCTGGCACCCTCGAAGGGAGAGTGCTAACCGAAGGTTATGCCGCCCGCTAGCACTCCGTCAAGGAGAGTGCCAGCCGTCATCCCCTAGTGTCGTGGTCGTGCGCCCCGAACTGTTCGCCCGGCTCGCCGCCCCGGAGGGCGAGCCGGTCCTGGCCGCGGCCACCCACGTGAGCCGGGGCGACCCGCTCGCCGCCGCCCAGGCGCTGCGCGCCCGCGGGGTACCCGCGGACCTGGGCGCCGCCGCCCTCACCCAGGTGGAGCTGCGGTCCCGCGCCGGGGCCAAGTTCGGCGCCGACGCGGCGCGCATGTTCTTCACCCGCGCCGGCCTCGAACAGGCCACCCGGGGGCCGGTCGCGGCCCGGCACGCCGCCCGCCTGGCCGCGGCGGGCGTGGGCACGCTGGTGGACCTCGGCTGCGGCATCGGCGCGGACACCCTCGCCGCCGCCCGCGCCGGCATCGCCGTCACCGCCGTCGAGGCCGACCCGCTCACGGCCGCGGTCGCGGCGGCCAACGCGGCCGCACTGGGCCTCGCGGACCGGGTCACGGTCCGGTGCGCGGATGCCACGGAGGTCGACCTGGCCGGCGCCGACGCGGTCTTCTGCGACCCGGCCCGCCGCACCGGCACCACCCGCGTCTTCGACCCGGCCGCGTACTCCCCACCCTGGGCGTTCGTCGCCGACCTGCCCCGCCGGGTCCCCCGGACGGTGCTGAAACTGGCGCCCGGCATCGACCACGCGCTGATCCCGGCCGGCGCCGAGGCGGAGTGGGTCAGCGTCAACGGGGACGTGGTGGAGGCCGCCGCCTGGTGCGGCCCGCTCGCCCGGGTACCGCGCCGCGCCACGCTGCTCGGCCGCGCCGAACTGACCGGCAGCGGCACCGCCGGGGCGCCGGTCGGACCCCCGCGCCGGTACCTGCACGACCCCGACGGGGCCGTGGTGCGGTCCCACCTGGTGGCCGAGTTCGCCGCGACGATCGGCGGGACCCTCGCCGACCCGTCCATCGCGTACGTGTACACCGACGAACCGGCGGCCACCCCGTACGCCCGCTGCCTGGAGATCGCCGAGCGGCTGCCCTTCTCGCTGAAGCGACTGCGCGCGGCCCTGCGCGAGCGCGGGGTCGGCCGGGTGGAGATCCTCAAGCGCGGCTCGGCGGTGGACGTGCAGCGGCTGCGCCGCGACCTGCGCCTGTCCGGCCCCGCCGCCGCCTCCGTCGTGCTGACCCGGGTGGCCGGCGCTCCGGTCGCGCTGATCGGCTCGCCGGTACCCTGACGTCCCGTGGCATCCAAGGGCACCCCGGCGACCGCGCTGCTGACCAAGCAGAAGGTGTCGTTCACCGCGCACACCTACCGGGTCGACCCGCGCGCCGCGTCGTACGGCGAGGCCGCCGCCGAGGCCCTCGGCGTGCACCCGGGCCGCCTGTTCAAGACCCTGGTCGCCACCGTGGACGGCCGGCTGTGCGTGGGCATCGTCCCGGTCGCCGCCACCCTGAACCTCAAGGCGCTGGCCACCGCGCTCGGCGGCAAGCGCGCGGCCATGGCCGAGCCGGCCGCCGCCGAGCGGGCCACCGGCTACGTCACCGGCGGCATCTCCCCGTTCGGCCAGCGCACCCGCCTGCCCAGCGCCCTGGACGCGTCGGCGAACGAGTGGCCCACGATCTACGTGTCGGGCGGCCGCCGCGGGCTCCAGGTGGAGGTCGCGCCCGCGGATCTCATCCGGCTGACTTCCGCCGCCGTCGCCCCCATCGCCACCGCCCGCTAACCCCCACCCCGCCCTTCCTGATCGTCGATCGTGGACTTGCGCTGGGCGAAAAC
The DNA here is from genome assembly GCF_018397995.1 of Rhizomonospora bruguierae. Taxonomy (GTDB): domain Bacteria; phylum Actinomycetota; class Actinomycetes; order Mycobacteriales; family Micromonosporaceae; genus Rhizomonospora; species Rhizomonospora bruguierae. The sequence goes on along the minus strand of NZ_BBQH01000020.1, from coordinate 35,679 downwards.
GCCCTGAATCCGGCCGAACTAGGCGCCACAACTCCAAGCTCGGCGGGGTGGGGACGGGATGGGAGCTACGTTGCTGAATTGTTATGCCGGGCAACAAATTCGCGCCTGAGCGCGTCTTGCGGGGCATCGGTCCCGCGGAATACGTTGCCGGACACAACAAAACGCTTCGATCCCGAGCGGCGCCACCCGGGCCGGCACACCCGGAAGCGACGGATCGCGGCCGCGCGACCAGAGCAAGGCAACCCGAGCGCCACCCGCCGCCGCCCCCGGCAGCACAGCACACCACCCCACCCACCGAAAGGATCCAGCAATGCGCAGAGGGATGTTTGCCCTCGCCGCCGCCGGCCTGCTGGTCACGGGCACGCTTGCCGCCTGTGGCGACAGCGGGTCGGACGGCAGCGGCTCCGGCGACAACGCCAAGGAGCCCAAGATCGGCGTCATCCTCCCCGACAGCGCCTCGTCGGACCGCTGGGAGACCGCCGACCGCAAGTACCTGGAGGAGGCATTCAAGGCCGCCGGCGTCAAGTACGAGATCCAGAACGCGCAGGGCGACGTGGAGGCGTTCCAGCGCCTGGCCGACCAGATGATCACCAACGGCGCGACCGTCCTGATGATCACCAACCTGGACTCCGGCACCGGCAAGACCGTGCTCGACAAGGCCAAGTCGCAGGGCGTGGCCACCATCGACTACGACCGGCTCACGCTGGGTGGCTCCGCGCAGTACTACGTCAGCTTCGACAACGAGGCGGTCGGCCAACTGCAGGGCGAGGGCCTGGTGAAGTGCCTGACCGACGCGGGCGTCAAGACCCCGACGGTGGCCGAGCTGAACGGCGCGCAGACCGACAACAACGCCACCCTGTTCAAGAACGGCTACGACGGCGTGCTGCAGCCCAAGTACGACTCCGGCGAGTTCACGAAGGGCCCGGACCAGTGGGTCCCGAAGTGGGACAACGCCCAGGCGGGCACGCTGTTCGAGCAGATGCTGACCCAGACCGGCGGCAAGATCGACGGCGTGCTGGCGGCCAACGACGGCCTCGGCAACGCGGTCATCTCGGTGCTGAAGAAGAACAAGCTGAACGGCCGGGTCCCGGTGACCGGCCAGGACGCCACCGTGCAGGGCCTGCAGAACATCCTCGCCGGCGACCAGTGCATGACCGTCTACAAGGCGATCAAGAAGGAGGCGGACGCGGCGTCCGAGCTGGCGATCTCGCTGGCCAAGGGCACGCCGAAGCAGGTCGACGGCAAGGTGCACGACCCGGACGGCAACCGTGACGTCCCGTCGGTGCTGCTGACCCCGGTCGCCATCACCAAGGAAAACGTCAAGGACGTGGTGGCCGACGGCTTCGTCACCAAGGAGGAGCTGTGCACCGCGGCCTACGCGGCGGCCTGCACCGCGGCCGGCATCAGCTGACCCGGTAACCCTGCGATCCGGCGCCGCCCGGGCACGTCGACCGTGCCGGGCGGCGCCGGGCCCGGTGCCGGCGCCGGTACCGCGCCAGCCGCCGCCGGGAGAAGGACACCAGCGAAGGAGAGCACCGACGTGTCCGCGACACCCCTGTTGGAACTGCGCGGGATCGACAAGAGCTTCGGCCCGGTCCAGGTTCTGCGCGACGTCGCCCTGTCCGCCTACCCGGGCGAGGTGACCGCGCTCGTCGGCGACAACGGCGCCGGCAAGTCCACGCTCGTCAAGTGCATCAGCGGGATCTACGCCACCGACGCCGGCGAGTTCTTCTTCGAGGGCCAGCCCGTGCAGATCAACAGCCCGCGGGACGCGTCGGCGCTGGGCATCGAGGTCGTCTACCAGGACCTCGCGCTCTGCGACAACCTCGACATCGTGCAGAACATGTTCCTGGGCCGGGAGAAGCGCTCCGGCCTGGTCCTGGACGAGGCCACGATGGAGCAGCTGGCCGGGCAGACCCTGGCCGGGCTGTCGGTGCGTACGGTCAAGTCGCTGCGCCAGCACGTGTCCAGCCTCTCCGGCGGCCAGCGGCAGACCGTGGCGATCGCCAAGGCCGTGCTGTGGAACAGCAAGCTGGTCATCCTCGACGAGCCCACGGCGGCGCTCGGCGTGGCGCAGACCGCGCAGGTCCTCGAACTGGTCCGCCGGCTCGCCGACCGGGGGCTGGCGGTCATCCTGATCTCGCACAACATGAACGACGTGTTCGCCGTCTCGGACCGGATCGCCGCGCTCTACCTGGGCCGGATGGCCGCGCAGGTCAAGACCAACGAGATCACCCACGCGCAGGTGGTGGAGCTGATCACGGCGGGGCGCAGCGGCCAGCTCGGCCTGCGCGACGAGAACGGCACCGAGTACGCGGACCTCACCACCCCGGGAGCCGACGCATGACCGCCCTCGCCGAGAAGGACCCGGCCCCGATCGCCGCGCCGCAGGCGACGGTCGGCGGCCACGTCCGGGACTACATCGGCCGCGTGCGCGGCGGGGACATCGGCCCCCTGCCGGCCATCATCGGCCTGCTGGTGCTGTGCACGTTCTTCTCGATCGTGCGGCCGGCGTTCCTGACCCCGCGCAACTTCGCCAACCTGTTCACCCAGGGCGCCCCGGTCGCGATCATCGCGATGGGGCTGATCTTCGTGCTGCTGCTCGGCGAGATCGACCTGTCCGCGGGGTTCACCAGCGGCGTCTGCGCCGCCGTGCTGGCGGTCCTGCTGACGTACCACGGCTGGCCCTGGTACGGCGCGGTGCTGGCCGCGATCCTCACCGGCGTCGTGATCGGCTTCGTGCTGGGCTTCCTGGTGTCCAAGGTGGGCGTGCCGTCGTTCGTCGTCACGCTGGCGGCATTCCTGGGCTTCCAGGGCGTCCTGCTGCTGCTGATCCGCGGCGGCACCAACGTCAGCGTCGCGGACCCGGTGATCCGGGCGATCGAGAACAACAACCTGCCGCCGTGGCTGGGCTGGGCGCTGACCGTGTTGGCCATCGCCGGCTTCGCCGCCGTGCAGCTCGTGCGGTACGGCAACCGGGCCAAGCGCGGGCTGACCACCGAACCGCTACCGGTCGTGCTGTTCCGGGTGGCGGTGCTGGGCGGGCTGCTGCTGTTCGCGATGTACGTGCTCAACCTCGAGCGCAGCATCAATACGATCATCACCTCGGTGAAGGGCGCACCCATCGTCATCGTGCTGGTCGGACTGCTGCTGGTGCTCGGCACGTTCGTGCTGTCCCGGACCACCTACGGCCGGCACGTGTACGCGGTCGGCGGCAACGCCGAGGCGGCCCGCCGCGCCGGCATCAACGTGGACCGCATCCGCATCTCGGCGTTCGTCGTCGGCTCGAGCCTGGCGTCCATCGGCGGCATCGTGCTGGCCAGCAAGGGCGGCTCGGTCGACCCGAACACCGGCGGCAGCAACACCCTGCTGTACGCGGTGGGCGCGGCCGTCATCGGCGGTACCAGCCTGTTCGGCGGCAAGGGCAAGATCCGGGACGCGGTGCTCGGCGGCGCGGTCGTGGCGGTCATCGACAACGGCATGGGCCTGCTGGACTTCAGCTCCGGCGTCAAGTTCTGCACCACGGGCGTCGTGCTGCTCGCGTACGCCGGCGTGGATGCGCTGTCCCGCCGCAGGGCCGCGGCCACCGGTAACCGATGAACGCGCGCTCCGCAGCGTGGCGGGCGCGGCGATAGGCGGTAGGACGGCGATGCGTGCCGGCCCCAGCCAGGAAGAGATCCGGCGGCAGAACCTCGGGGCGCTGCTGCGGTACGTGCACGTGCACGGTGCCACGGCGCGCAGTGAGCTGACCACCATGCTCCGGCTCAACCGCAGCACGATCGGCGCGCTCACCGCCGACCTGGCCGCGGCCGGCCTGGTCGGCGAGGGCCTGCCGAACCAGACCGGCCGGGCCGGGCGACCGTCGCTGGTCGTCCGGCCCGAATCGGAGCGGGTCTACGCGTACGCGCTGAGCATCGAGGTGGACCGGCTGCTGGCGGCCCGGGTCGGGCTGGGCGGGCGGATCCTGGACCAGCGCCAGGCCGACCGCCCCCGGGGCAGCGCACCGGGCGACGCGGTCGCCCCGCTGGCCGCCTTCGTCAAGGAGATGCACCACGCGGTGCCGCCCGGCTCCCGGTACGTGGGCGCCGGCGTGGCCGTCTGCGGGTTGGTCCGCCGGGCCGACGGGATGGTCCTGCTCACCCCGGGCGGCGGCTGGGTGGACCGGCCGCTGGGCGCCGCTCTCGCCGCCGAGCTGGACGGGGACGGGACGATCACGGTCGGCAACGCGGCGGACGTGGCGGCGCTGGCCGAGTACACCCGGGGTGCCGCCGCCGGCTGCGAGAACTTCATCTACCTGTACGGGGACGTGGGCATCGGCGCCGGCATCCTGGCCGGGGGCCGGCGGGTGACCGGGCACGGCGGGTACGGCGGCGAGGTGGGCCACATGGTGGTCCACCCCGGCGGGTGGCCGTGCGGCTGCGGGTCCCGCGGCTGCTGGGAGACGGAGATCGGCGAGTACGGGCTGCTCCAGGCGACGGGGCGGCAGGGCGGCAGCGGCCGGGAGGCGGTGCTGGCGGTGCTGGACGCGGCCGCCCGCGGCGACGCCCAGGCGCAGACCGGGGTCCGCCACGTCGGCGACTGGCTGGGCTTCGGCGTGGCGAACCTGGTCAACATCTTCAACCCGGAGATGGTCATCTTCGGCGGCACCCTGCGGGACGTGTACCTCGCCGCGGCCGCCCAGGTGCGCAGCCGGCTGAACTCGATGGCGCTGCCCGCCTGCCGGGAGCACGTCCGGCTGCGCACGCCCGGGCTCGGCGACGACGCGCCGCTGCTGGGCGCCGCCGAGCTGGCGTTCGAGCAGTTCCTCGCCGATCCGCTGGCCAGCGAGGGTGAGCCGGCCGCCTGACCCGGGCGCTACCCGAGCCCGTGACCCGGGAGCTACGCCCGAGCCCGGCCGCCTGACCCGGGAAACCTACCCGCCGAGCCGGCCGGCGGCATCGGAACCGCCGCCGGTCACGGCGACGAGTTGCTCGTCACCCTCGCCATCGCCGGGGCGGCGCCGCTGCTGGTCGTCCTCGTACGGCAGCGCCTCGGCGGCGGGCCACCAGGCCGGTCCGCGCCGCGCTGTCGGTGGTGACCAGCACCAAGATGTCTTTGCAATGGGTTCTTTGCCATCGACGGCGCGGCCGACCCCGTGACCGCGAACGGTTGTCAGCGGTCGACGGGGGTGAAGTCCCAGGAACGGGGCTCGCGGGCGACCAGGCCGGCCGGCGGCGCGGCCAGCTCGACCGGCTGCATGCGCCACCGGGAGACCACCACGATCCGGTGGTCGGTGGACGAGAACACCTCGCTGGCCACGTGCTGCGGCAGCACCTCCACCCCGGGCAGCGCGGTGTCGCACACCCACGACAGCAGTTCGTTGAAGCGCTCCGGCCGCGCCCGGACCTCCCACATGCGCGCGATCACGTCGCGCGACATTACACGCTCACCACGGTCAGCGGCATGGCCGAATCGGCGGGCAGGTCCAGCCGGCTGGGCGCCACCCCGGCGGCGACCAGATGCGACCCGAGCGCCGCCACCATCGCCCCGTTGTCCGTGCACAGCTTGGGCCGCGGCACCCGCACGGTGATCCCGTGCTTCGCGCAGCGATCCTCGGCCAGCGCCCGCAGCCGCGAGTTCGCCGCCACCCCACCGCCGATCACCAGCGTCCCGATCCCGTGCGCGCGGCAGGCGTCGATCGCCTTCGCGGTCAGCACGTCGCAGACCGCCTCCTGGAAGCTGGCCGCCACGTCCGGCACCGGCACCGGCTCGCCGGCCCGCTCGCGCGCCTCCACCCAGCGGGCGACCGCGGTCTTCAGCCCGGAGAACGAGAAGTCGAACCGGTGCGCCGCGAGATCCTTCGGCGCGGTGAGCCCGCGCGGGAACCCGATCGCGTCCGGCTCGCCCTCCCGGGCCGCCCGGTCGATCGGCGGGCCGCCCGGGAACGGCAGCCCGAGCAGGCGGGCCACCTTGTCGAACGCCTCGCCGGCCGCGTCGTCGATGGTGGCGCCGAGCGGCTGGACACCGCCGGCCAGGTCGTCCACCAGCAGCAGCGACGAGTGCCCGCCGGAAACCAGCAACGCGATCGCCGGCTCCGGCAGCGGGCCATGCTCCAGCCTGTCCACGGCCACGTGCGCGGCGAGATGGTTCACGCCGTAGATCGGCTTCTCGGCGGCCACCGCGTACCCCTTGGCCGCCGCCACCCCGACCAGCAGCGCCCCGGCCAGCCCCGGCCCGGCGGTCACGGCGATCGCGTCCACGTCGGCGAGGGTCACCCCGGCCTCGTCCAGCGCCCGCCGCATCGTCGGGACGATCGCCTCCAGGTGCGCGCGGCTGGCCACCTCGGGCACCACCCCGCCGAACCTGGCGTGTTCGTCCACGCTGGACGCGAGCGCGTCGGCGAGCAGGGTGTGCCCGCGCACCACGCCCACGCCCGTCTCGTCGCAGGACGTCTCGATTCCCAGCACCAACGGTTCGTCAGCCATCACGCATCATCACCAGAGCATCCGTATTACTCGGCTGGTAGTAGCCCCTGCGCACGCCCACCGGCTCGAAGCCGTGCGCGGCGTACAACTTCTGCGCCGGGGCGTTGGTCACGGCCACCTCCAGCAGGACCCGGCGCGTGTCGCGCCGCTCCGCCTCGGCCAGCAACTCGCCAAGCAGCGCCCGCCCGATCCCGCCCCGCTGCGCGTTCCGGCGCACCGCGAGGTTCTGCACCCACGCCTCGTCCGGCGGGCTCACCGCCAGCCCCGCGTACCCCAGCAGGCTCTCGTCCTCATCGACGGCGGCCACGTAGTGGTGCCCGTTGGCCAACTCGCTCCAGAACATCGCCGCCGACCACCGCTCCTGGCCGAACAGGTCCGCCTCGATGGGCAGCACGTCCGAGATGTGCCACCAGCGGAACCGCTGGATCCTCATGCCTGGAGGACGGGTTTCCGCCCCGCCGCCGCCACCGCGTCCGGCCGCCGCAGGTACAGCGGCGTCAACCGCTCGCCGGGCCGCCCCGCACGCACCCGCTCCGCCGCCAGCGCGGCGAGCGCCTCCGCCGTCGGGTACCGCGGCTCGTCCAGCAGCGCGAGCGGCAGCACCGCGGCGTACTTGTGGGCGCCCTCCCCGATCGCGCTCAGCACGCCCATCCGGGCCACCGCCGCCGCCACGTCGACGGGCCGCCCCACCTGCGGCTCGGTCACCCGCACCCGGTCCGCGTACACGGCCCAGTAGATCTCCCGTCGCCGTGCGTCGGTCGCCGCGAGCACCTTCCCCGGGGCCGCTCTCCCCGGGCCGTTGACCCGCGCCGCGGACCACCCGAGCGCGTCCAGCGAGCACACGCCGTAGGTGGGAATGTCCAACGCCTGGCCCATCCCGGCCGCGGTGACCAGACCCACCCGCAGCCCGGTGAACGGCCCCGGCCCCAGCCCGGCGACGATCGCCGCCAGGTCCCGCGGCCGCGCGCCGATCTCCCGGAGGACCGAATCCACCTGGGGCGCCAGCAGTTCCCCGTGTGCGCGCGCGTCCACCGCGCTGCGCCCGGCCCGCACCACAACGCCGGGGTCCCCCACACCGGGCTCCCCGACCTCGACCACCGCCGCGGTCACCGCCGGGGTCGCCGAATCCAGCACCAGTACGAGCACAGCTATCCACCCTAGCGCCCGCCCCGCCCGCCCCCTCGCCGGAGCCCGCCCCCTACGCCCGACCGGCCCGCGTCCCCACGCCCGCGACCGGCCCGCTTCCGGTGGACATTCTGTTCTCAAACCCTGTGCGTCGCACGCACAAGAACTGCGCGGGACGCACAGTCCCCAGCAGACACATGTCATCCCCGGCGGAGCGGCCGGCGGTGCCAGGAGATCGGGCGGTGACCGGCCGCGAGGATCCGCCTCGCCGCACCGACTTTATCCACAGCTCCATCCACAGGACGGAAGCTGTGGATGACGTCGGCCGCCGAGCGGTGGCAGCCTCGGGGCGTGGGGCGGCTGAGCGACGAGATGCGGGCCGTGCTGCGCAGCGAGCGCGAGCGCACGGGGTTGAGCCAGGTGCGGCTGGCCCGCCGGGCGGGGGTGTCGGCGTCGCTGGTCTCGCGGATCGAGTCCGGTCGGGTGCGGCCCACGATCGCCCAGGCCGAGCGCCTGCTCGCGGCGCTGAACCGCCAGCTCGTGCTGGCGACCGAGCCGCTGGGCGCCGACCTGGACGCCGAGTTCGACGCCGTGGCCTCGCTCAGTCTGGCGGACCGGCTCGCACCGCTGCTAGAACCGGGCGTCTACCACGACCTGGCGGTACTCCTCCCCGCCGTCGTGGAGGGGCCGCTCGCCGCGCTGATCCAGGGCGTTCCGCTGCCCGTCGCCGGGCTCGACCTGGTGATCGAGCACGGCAGCGCCGCCGCGCTGGCCGAGTGGCTCAAGCGGCGGGGCGCGCAGCGCTGGCATCCCCGCTGGCGGGAGTTCCGGCTGCTGCCGTTCGATCCGCTGGCGCCGCTGCCGCCGCGGTACCGGATCGGGTTCGTCGAGCTGCGGGTGCGGCTGTGCGAGCGACTGCCGGAGGCGCTGGAGGTCCGGGTGCCGCCCCGGCGCGGCGTGGCGGACGCGGTGATCCGCGTGCTGCCGCTGGCGGAGGTGGAACTCGCCGACCCGCACTGCGCCCGGATGCTCCGGCGCTACCGGGAGCGGCAGGGCGGCTAGAGGAGGCGGTCCGGGGCGCTGAGATCCCAGTCGACCGGCGGCAGGCCGGCGTCGGCCAGGGCCTTGTTGGCGGCGCTGAACGGCCGGCAGCCGAGGAACCCGCGCGGGTTCAGCGGACTGGGGTGCCCCGCTTCCAGGACCACGTGCGCCGGGTTGGTGATCAGGGCGGCCTTGCGGCGGGCGAAGGCGCCCCAGAGCAGGAAGACGACGCGGCGGTCGCGGTCGTTGAGGGCGGCGATCGTGGCGTCGGTGAACTCCTCCCAGCCACGGCCGGCGTGCGAGCCGGCGGCGCCCGCACGGACGGTCAGGACCGCGTTGAGCAGCAGCACCCCCTGGGTGGTCCAACCCGTGAGGTCGCCGTGGCGGGGCGGCGGGCAGCCGACGTCGGCGACCAGCTCCTTGAATATGTTGCGCAGGCTCGGCGGTACCGGCACACCGGGGCGGACGCTGAAGCTCAACCCGTGCGCCTGCCCGGCGCGGTGGTACGGGTCCTGGCCAAGGATGAGCACCCGGGTCTCCGCCGGCGCGCACCGGCGGTACGCGGCGAACAGGTCCTCGACCGGCGGGTACACGGTGTGGTCGGCGTACTCGGCGGCGACGAAGGCGGACAGGTCGGCCAGCGCGGCCGGGGCGAGCCGGGGCTCGATCAGCCCCCACCACGCGGGCGGGACCCGGCCGGCGAGGTCGGGGGTCACCGGCGGGCCGCCGGGGTGAGGGCGCCGATCCGGCCGGCCCAGTCGCCGCCGCAGGGCACGAGTTCGACGACGCGGGAGTCGTCCGGGCGGCGGTCGATGCGGACCTGGAGGTGGGCGTCGGCGAGCTGCTCCACCATGCCCTCGCCCCACTCGACCACGGTGACCGAGTCGTCCAGGGAGGCGTCCAGGTCCAGGTCGTCCACCTCGGCGCGCGGGTCCGAGACGGCGCCCAGCCGGTACGCGTCCACGTGGACCAGCGGGATGCCGCCGCCGTGGGCGGTGTCCGGGCGGTGCACCCGGGCGATGACGAAGGTGGGCGACGTGACGTCGCCGGTGACCTTCAACCCGGCGCCGATGCCCTGGGTGAGGGCGGTCTTGCCGGCGCCCAGCGGGCCGGTGAGCAGCACCAGGTCGCCGGGGCGCAGCACCTGGGCGAGGCGCCGCCCGTACGCCCGGGTCTCCTCCACCGTGGACAGTCTCGTCATCCCTCGACCTTCTCCAGGAAGTCGGCCAGCGCCGCGTTCACCTCGCCGGCGTGCTCCAGCATCACCACGTGCCCGCTGTTCGGGACCACCACGAACTCCGCTTCCGGGAGGTACTTGACGATCTCCTGGGAGTGGGCGAGCGGCGTGATCAGATCCTGGTCCCCGACGATGACCAGGGTGGGCGTGTCGCGCAGGGCGACCAGCGCCGGGTACCGCGCGTGAGTGTAGAGGGTGCGCAGGTACCGGGCGACCGTGTCCGTGGTGGTGTGCCCGTTCATCTGCTCGACGAACGTCACCAGCGCCGGGCTGGGCCGGTGCGTGCCGAAGCCGTACCGGCGGGTGAGCAGCCAGGCCAGGTCGGAGGATGCCTGGCGGGCCCGGTCCAGGGCGCTGCCGGTGAACCGGGCGGCGCCGCCGAGCAGCGGCAGCAGCGGCCCGCCGGCCCGGGCGATCAGCGCCGGAAGGCCCATCTTGGCCTGCTCCAGCGCGCCGCCCGAGGTGGCGATCAGCACCACCCCGGCCACCCGGTCCTCGAAGTACTCGGGGTACAACTCGGCGAAGGCCATGACGGTCATGCCGCCCATGGAGTGGCCGACCAGGATGACCTTGCCGGTCGGGACGATCTGGTCCAGCACCGCGCGCAGCGACTCGCCGAGCGCCGGCAGTTCGTACTCGCCGCTCTCCAGCCGCCCGGAGCGGCCGTGGCCGGGCTGGTCGTAGAAGACCAGGCGACGGCCGCCGCGGGCGGCCAGCAGCTTGCGCTGGAAGTAGAACGTGCCCATGTCGAGGCAGAAGCCGTGCACGAAGACGATCGTGGGGGCGGCCGGCGTGCGGGCGGTCGGCTCCCCCGCCACGACCTCCACGTAGAGGTCCGTGCCGTCCGGCGCCTCGATCATCCGGGACTCGTCGAACGGCTGGCTCCCGAACGGCTCGTCCGCGTACGGGTCGGCGGTGCCGCGCTTGGTGCGGCGCACCACGGCGCGCTCGGCGGCGATACCGGCGGCCACCCCGGCCGCCGCGATGCCGAGGGCCGCGCCGAGGACGCCGGCGCGGCGCCTGGCCTTCGACGCGCGGGCGCGGCCGGGGTGGGTCACGGCTGGTCCCCGGCGTAGACGCGGGGCACCCGGACCCCCCCGAACCGGGTGACGATCTCGTAGTTGATGGTGTCGGCGGCCGCCGCCCAGTCGTCGGCGGTCGGCTCGCCGCCGCGGCCGTCGCCGAACAGCACCGCCACGTCGCCGGGCCGGACCCGGGTGTCGCCGCAGTCCACCACGATCTGGTCCATGCAGACCCGGCCGGCGATCCGGTGGACCTCGCCGCCCAGCAGCACCGGACCGGAGTTGGACGCGTGCCGGGGCACCCCGTCCCCGTAGCCGAGCGGGACCACGGCGAGCGTGGTCTCCCGCTCCGTGGTGTAGGTGTGGCCGTAGGAGACGCCGGTGCCCGGCGGGACCCGCTTGGTGAGCAGCACCCGGGCCCGGGCGGTCATCGCGGGGCGCAGGCCGAACGTCTCGCCGGCCACCGGGGAGAGCCCGTAGACGGCGATCCCCGCCCGGACCAGGTCGAAGTGGGTGTCCGGGCGGGTGAGCGTGGCCGCCGAGTTGGCGATGTGCCGCAGCCGCGGGGTGATCCCGTGCCGCTCGGCCCGCTCCAGGCCCTCCCGGAACAGGTGCAGTTGCCGGTCGATCGTGGGGTGGCCGGGCGCGTCCGCGTAGGCGAAGTGGCTCCACGCGCCGACGACCTCGACGGCGCCGTCCGCCTGCGCCTTCGCGGCCGCCTCCAGCAGGACCGGCCAGTCGCCGCCGGCGGCGCCGCCCCGGGACAGGCCCGTGTCGATCTTCAGGTGCAGGCGTGCGGGGCGCCCGGCGGCCCGCGCCGCGCCGACCGCCTCGGCCAGCAGTTCGGGGCCGCCGACGCCCAGGTCGACGCCGGCCGCGACGGCGCGGTCGAGCGGCACGCCCGGGGTGAGCAGCCAGGCCAGCACCGGCGCGGTGATCCCCGCCCCGCGCAGGGCCAGCGCCTCGTCCAGCGTGCAGACGCCCAGCCAGGTGGCCCCGCCCGCCAGGGCGGCCCGGGCGGCGGGCAGCATTCCGTGGCCGTACGCGTCGGCCTTCACCACCGCCATCACCTCGGCGGTGGTGCCGGCGCGCAGCCGCGTCACGTTCTCGCGGATCGCGTCCAGGTCGACGCGGACCTCGGCCTGCCACATGCTTTCCACAGTACTGGCGGCCTTTGCGCAGTACCGGTGGGGCTAGCGACCCAGCCGCCGCGGTCCGACGAGCGCGGCGATCGTGGGGCGCAGGGCGGCGGCCACGTCGGCCGCGGAGACCGGGCCCGACCGGGCCGCCTCCCGCCCGGCCAGGCCGTGCGCGTACGCGGCGGCGACGGCGGCGCGCTCGGGCTCCAGGCCGGCGGCGAGCAGCGAGCCGAGCAGGCCGGCGAGCACGTCACCGGTGCCGCCGGTGGCCAGCGCGGGCGTGCCGGTCGGGTTCGCCCACGCCCGCCCATCCGGCGTCGCCACGACGGTCCGGTCCCCCTTGAGCAGCACCACGGCGTTGACCCAGGCGGCGAGGCGCAGCGCGGCCGCGACCCGGTCCGCGCCCGGCGCCTCCCCCGCCAACCGGGCGAACTCCCGGTCGTGCGGGGTCAGCACGATCGGCGCCTGCCGGCGCAGCACCTCGGCCATCGACCCGTCCACCAGCAGGCTGATCGCGTCCGCGTCCAGCACGACGGGCAGCGAACTGGACAGCACGGTCCGGACCGCGGCGGCGGCCTGCTCGTCGGTGCCGATCCCGGAGCCGCAGACCCACGCCTGCACCCGTCCGGCCTCGGCGACCCGCTCGACGGCGACCGCGGACGGGTGGCTGGCGAGCACGTGCTCCCTCGCCCCGCCCGCGTACCGGACCATGCCCGCCGGGCCGGCGAGCGCCCCGCCGACGGACAGCACCCCGGCTCCGGGGTAGGTCGCGGAGCCGGTCGCCACCCCGACCACGCCCCGGCTGTACTTCTCCGAACCGGCGCCCGGGGTCGGCCACCACGCCGCGACGTCCGCCGCCTCCGGCACCCGCACCGCCGGCGCACCGCGCAGCCACGGTTCCAGGCCGATGTCGACCAGTTCCACCTGGCCCGCGTGCGGCGCCGCCGGGCCCACCACCAGTGCCGGCTTGAGGCAGCCGAACGTCACGGTCACGTCCGCGCGCACCGCCACGCCGGGCAGGTCGCCGGTGTCCACGGCGACGCCGCTCGGCACGTCCACCGCCACGACCGGCGCCCCCAGCGCGGCGACCCGCTCCACCGCGGCGGCTGCCGGATCGCGCAGGCCACCGGAGCCGCCGATCCCGACGATGCCGTCGACCACCAGGTCCGCGGCGGGTGGAACCTCCCGCACGACCCGGCCGCCGGCGCGGCGCAACGCCGCCAGGCCCTCCAGGTGGACCCGCTCGGGGGCCAGCAGGTGCGCCAGTACCGACGCACCGCGTTCAGCGAGCCGGGCGCCCGCGTACAGGGCGTCCCCGCCGTTGTTGCCGGCGCCGACGAGCAGCAGCACCGTGGCGCCGTAGACGCCGCCGCCGTCCTGGAGCAGCAGCGCGCACCGCCGGGCCAACCCGGCCGCCGCCCGCTGCATCAGAATTCCCGGCGGCAGGGTGGCCATCAGGGCCTCCTCGGCCGCCCGCACATCCGCCGCCCGCCAAGCGCCGCGCACAGGCCCACCCTCCCCGTTGTTGTGGTACCGCTGGGCGCCCGTCACCGCTCGGCGACGACCACAGCGGAGGCGATGCCGCCGTCATGGGACAGCGATAGGTGCCAGTGGATGACCCCGCGCTCCGCGGCGGCCGCCGCGACCGTCCCCGACACGGCCAGCCAGGGCCGGCCGTCCGGGTCCGCCACGATCTCGCAGTCGTGCCAGTGCAGCCCGCCCGGCGCGCCCAGCGACTTGGCGACCGCCTCCTTCGCCGCGAACCGCGCCGCCAGCGACTCCACCGACCGCGGGCTTCCCGACGGGGTGAACCGCTCGCCCTCGGTGAACAGCCGGTCCGCCAGCGGGGGCGTGCGCGCCAGCGCCCGGCCGAACCGCTCGACCGGCACGACATCGATGCCGACAGCCACGATCACCCGCTCACCGTACCGGCCGGAACGTCCTACTCGACCGTGACGGACTTGGCGAGGTTGCGGGGCTGGTCCACGTCGTGGCCGCGGGCGGCGGCGATCTCGCAGGCGAGCACCTGGAGCGGCACGGCGGTGACCAGCGGGGCGAGCAGGGTCGGCGTCCTGGGCACCCGGATCAGGTGGTCGGCGTACCGCTCGACCGCGGCGTCGCCCTCCTCGGCGATGACGATCGTGCGGGCACCCCGGGCGCGGACCTCCTGGATGTTCGACACGATCTTGTCGTGCAGGACCCCCCGGCCGGCGGGCGAGGGGACGATGCAGACGACCGGGCAGCCCTGGTCGATCAGGGCGATCGGCCCGTGCTTCAGCTCGCCGGCGGCGAAGCCCTCGGCGTGCATGTAGGCCAGTTCCTTGAGCTTGAGGGCACCCTCCAGGGCGACCGGGTAGCCGACGTGCCGGCCGATGAACAGCACCGTGCGGCTGGCGGCCAGGTCGCGGGCGAGTTCGCGGACCGGCTCCATCCGGTCCAGGACCGTCTCCACGGCCGCCGGGGTGGCGCGCAACTGGTGGACCACCGCCGCCACCTCGTCCGCGTACTTGATGCCGCGCACCTGGGCCAGGTGCAGGCCGACCAGGTAGCAGGCGACGAGTTGGGTGATGAACGCCTTGGTGGACGCGACCGCCACCTCGGGCCCGCCGTGGGTGTAGAGCACCGCGTCGGACTCGCGCGGGATGGTCGACCCGTTGGTGTTGCAGATGGCCAGCACCCGGGCCTTCTGCTCCTTCGCGTGGCGCAGCGCCATCAGGGTGTCCATCGTCTCGCCGGACTGGCTGATCGCCACGACCAGGGTGGACCGGTCCAGCACCGGGTCGCGGTAGCGGAACTCGCTGGCCAACTCGACCTCGCACGGGACGCGGGTCCAGTGCTCGATGGCGTACTTGGCGACCAGGCCGGCGTGGTACGCGGTACCGCAGGCGACGATGAAGACCTTGTCGACGTCGCGCAGGTCCTGGTCGCTGAGGCGGACCTCGTCCAGCAGGATCTCGCCGGTCTCGCCGAGCCGGCCGCGCAGCGTGTCGGCCATCGCCTGCGGCTGCTCGGCGATCTCCTTGAGCATGAAGTAGTCGTAGCCGCCCTTTTCGGCGGCGGAGGCGTCCCAGTCGATGTGGAAGTCCTTGCCGGCCGCCTCGGCGCCGCGGAAGTCGGTGATCTCGATGGCCTCCGGCGTGATCAGCACGACCTGGTCCTGGCCCAGTTCGACCGCGTCCCGGGTGTGCTCGATGAACGCGGCCACGTCGCTGGCGAGGTAGTTCTCGCCGGCGCCGCGGCCCACCACGAGCGGGGAGTTGCGCCGGGCGCCGACGACCGCGCCGGGCGCGTCGGTCGAGACGGCGAGCAGCGTGAAGGCGCCCTCGAGCCGGCTGGCGGTGCGCCGCATGGCCGCCGCGAGGCGCCGGCCCGGGTCGGGCTCGCCGTCCAGGTCGGCCCAGGCCGCGGCGAGCAGGTGCGCCACGCACTCGGTGTCGGTGTCGCTGGCGAACTCCACACCGCACGCCTCGATCTCGGCGCGCAGCTTGGCGAAGTTCTCGATGATGCCGTTGTGGATGACGGCGACCCGGCCATCGGCGGACAGGTGGGGGTGCGCGTTGCGGTCGGTCGGCCCGCCGTGGGTGGCCCACCGGGTGTGCCCGATGGCGGTGGCGCCGGTGCGGATCGCCTCGGTGTCGCCGGCGGCCGTCTCGCCGAGGGCCTTCTCCAGGTTGCCGAGCTTGCCGGCCTTCTTCAGGGTGCGCAGCTCACCGTCGCCGATGACCGCGACGCCGGCCGAGTCGTAGCCGCGGTACTCCAGCCGCCGCAGTCCGTCCAGCACGATGCCCAGTGCCGGCCGCCCGCCGACATAGCCCACTATTCCGCACATGGCCCGCAGCCTAACCCAGTTTCGCTCAGTGCACGTGTTCGGAAACCGCCCTTTCAATCAAAGTTGGTGCGCGATTCGCCCGGGGCGGTGCGTCGCCTTCGCGACAGTGGGTGCCGGTGGGGCGTCCGGGGGCTGGACGGGGAGCCCACCGCCTGGCCGGCACGCGCTACTTTGATCGGCGCGCCCGGAGCACGGGCCCGCTGTTGTTTCCGGGGAGGAAACCACCCATGTCGTACCCGCCGCCGCCCCCGTTCGACCCGAACCAGCCGAACCAGAACGACCCGAACGCGCCGTACCAGCCACCCGCTCCGTACCAGCCCTCCTCGCCCTACCAGCCGCCGGCGCAGCCCGGCCAGGGGCAGGAGCCGCCGACGATGCCGTACGGGCAGCCACCGCAGTCGGTGCCCCCGGCGCCGCCGCCGTACGACCCGCAGGCCGCTCCCCCGCCTCCGTACGACCCGCAGGCCGCGCCGCCACCGCCCGGGTACCAGCCGGGCCAGGGCGCGCCGTCGTACGCCCCACCGCCGGGCTACCCGCCCACACCCGAGTACGGCGCGCAGCCCGGGTACCCGCCGGTGCCGGGGGCGCCGGGTGTCCAGCCGCCGAAGAAGTCCAAGGCCCCGATGATCATCTCGATCGTGGTCGGTGTGGTGCTGGTGCTCTGCCTCGGCTGCGTCGGCGCCGGCTACCTCTGGTTCAAACAGGCCAAGGACACGCTCGAGTCGCTGCCGACCGCGCCGCCCACGTTCGACCTGCCGACCGGGGGACCGGGCACGGAGTCCGGCGGCGGCAGCGGCACGGGCAGCGGCAAGACCGTCCGGTACGAGGTGACCGGCAGCGGCGAGGCCACCGTCACCTACGCCGGCAGCGATGGGCACATCAAGCAGGAGAAGGTCACCCTGCCGTGGAGCAAGGAGGTCACCGCGGCGAACGACTTCTTCTTCGCCAGCCTGGTCGTGCTCCAGCTCGGCGAGAACAAGACGCTGGGCTGCAAGGTCTCGGCGGACGGCAAGGAGATCCGCAGCAAGGAGAGCCAGGGCGTGGTGAGCTGCTCCGGGATCGTGGAGTAAGCCGCCTTGACCGATCCACTGGTGCGCCGGATGCGCCCGTTCGGCACCACCATCTTCGCGGAGATGTCGGCGCTGGCGGTGCGCACCGGCGCGGTGAACCTGGGGCAGGGCTTCCCGGACACGGACGGGCCGGCGCAGATGCTGGCCGCGGCGGCCGAGGCGCTGCGCGGCGGCCGCAACCAGTACCCGCCGGGTCCGGGCATTCCGGAGCTGCGCGCCGCGGTCGCCGCCCACCAGCGCCGGTTCTGGGGGCTGGAGTACGACCCGGACGGCGAGGTGCTGATCACGGCCGGCGCGACCGAGGCGGTCGCCGCCGCGATCCTGGCGCTCTGCGAGCCCGGCGACGAGGTGGTCTGCTTCGAGCCGTACTACGACTCGTACGCCGCCTCGATCGCGCTGGCGGGCGCCGTGCGCCGCCCGGTGACCCTGTATCCCGGCCCGGAGGGGCGGTACCAGTTCGATCCGGCGGCCCTGCGCGCCGCGTTCGGCCCGCGTACCCGCCTCGTGCTGGTCAACTCGCCCCACAACCCGACCGGCAAGGTGTTCACCCGGGAGGAACTGGCGCTGGTCGCGCGGTTGTGTCAGGAGTTCGACGCGTACGCGGTGACCGACGAGGTGTACGAGCACCTGATCTTCACCGACGCGGCCACGCCGCACCTGCCGCTGGCCACGCTGCCCGGCATGCGCGAGCGCACCGTGCGCATCTCGTCCGCCGGCAAGACCTTCTCCTGTACCGGCTGGAAGATCGGCTGGGCGAGCGGGCCGGCGCCGCTGGTCTCCGCCGTGACCCGGGTCAAGCAGTTCCTCACCTACGTCAACGGCGCGCCGTTGCAGCCGGCGGTGGCCGTGGCGCTCGGCCTGGGCGACGACTACTACACCGCGTTCCGCGACGGCCTCCAGGCGCGGCGGGACCAGCTCCTGAGCGGCCTCGCGGACGCCGGCTTCGGGGTGCTGCGCCCGGAGGGCACCTACTTCGTGACGGCGGACATCACCCCGCTCGGCGGCACGGACGGGGTGGAGTTCTGCCGGTCGCTGCCGGAGCGGTGCGGCGTGGTGGCGGTGCCGACGCAGGTGTTCTACGACGACGCGGACGCCGGCCGCCGGCTGGTGCGGTTCGCGTTCTGCAAGCGGCCGGAGGTGCTCGCCGAGGCCGCCGACCGGCTGCGCGGCTACGCGAAGTCGTAGCGGTCCCGGTCGGCTCCCCGGAGCCGGACCGCAAGCGACTGACCCGCCGGGCTGGGTGCACCCGGTCCGGCGGGAGCGCCCGTCAGGTGGCGGGGCTGGCGGCGCGGACCGCGTCGGCGAGGCGCTCGGCGACGGCGCGAGCGGCGTCCTCGCTGCCCGCCTCCACCATCACCCGCACCAGCGGCTCCGTCCCGGACGGGCGCAGCAGCACCCGGCCTTTCTCACCCAGTTCGGCCTCGGCCGCCTCGGCGACGGCCAGCACCTCCGGGACCGAGGCGGCGACGGTCCGGTCGCCCACCCGGACGTTGATCAGCACCTGGGGCAGCTTGGTCATCACCCCGGCCAGGTCGGCCAGGGACCGGCCGGTGGCCGCCATCCGGGCCATGACGTGCAGGGCGGTGAGGACGCCGTCGCCGGTGGTCGCGTACGCGGGCAGCACCAGGTGGCCGCTCTGCTCGCCGCCCAGCGCCAGCGCCGAGGCGCGCAACTCCTCCAGCACGTACCGGTCGCCGACCTTCGTCTCGACCAGCCGGATGCCCTCCCGGGCCATCGCCAGGCGCAGCCCCAGGTTGCTCATCACCGTGGCGACCAGGGTGTCCGCGGTCAGCGCGCCGGCCTCCCGCATCGCCACCGCCAGGATCGCCATGAGCTGGTCGCCGTCCACCTCCGCGCCGGTGGCGTCGATCGCCAGGCAGCGGTCGGCGTCCCCGTCGTGGGCGACGCCCAGGGCGGCACCGTGCTCCCGGACCGCCGCGCGCAGGCTCTCCAGGTGGGTGGAGCCGCAGTCGTCGTTGATGTTCAACCCGTCCGGTTCGGCGTGGATCGCGATGACCTCGGCGCCGGCCTGCCGGTACGCCTCGGGGGCGACCCCGGACGCGGCACCGTTCGCGCAGTCCACCACGACCTTCAGCCCGTCGAGCCGGTGCGGCGCGGAGTCGACCAGGTGGCGCACGTAGTGGTCCGCGCCGTCCAGCAGGTCGTGCACCCGGCCGATCGCCGCGCCGGTCGGGCGCCGCCACCCGGCTCCGCCGGCCGCCACGGCCGCCTCGATGGCCAGTTCCACGTCGTCGGGGAGCTTGTGCCCACCCGGGGCGAACAGTTTGATGCCGTTGTCGGGCATCGGGTTGTGCGAGGCGGAGAGCATCACGCCCAGGTCTGCCTTGGTCTCGGCGACCAGGTACGCCACGGCGGGGGTGGGCAGCACGCCCACCCGCACGACCGTCGCGCCCGCGCTGGCCAGGCCCGCCACGACGGCGGCCTCCAGCATCTCGCCGCTGGCCCGCGGGTCGCGACCCACGATCGCCACCGGCGGGTGGCTGTGGTCCTGTTCAGCGAGCGTGTGCGCGGCCGCGACCGCGACCGTGAGCGCCAACTCCGGCGTGAGGTCGGCATTCGCCAGACCGCGCACCCCGTCGGTGCCGAAGAGCCGACCCATGGCTGTCCTCCTAGACGCCGTATCGAGGGGCGACGCGCGCCGGCCGGGCCACGCACCCCCATGGGGAGGTGCGTACCCGGCCGTCGGCACATTCAGCGCTTGGAGTACTGCGGAGCCTTACGGGCCTTCTTGAGGCCATACTTCTTGCTCTCCTTGACCCGGGCGTCCCGGGTGAGGAAGCCGGCCTTCTTCAGCGCCGGGCGGTCCTCGGTGTCGTTGGCGACCAGGGCCCGGGCGATGGCCAGGCGGAGCGCGCCGGCCTGGCCGGTGATGCCGCCGCCGCGCAGGTTTGCGATCACGTCAAAGGACTCGGCCTTCTCGGCGGTGACCAGCGGCTCCTTGATCAGCTGCTGGTGCACCTTGCTCGGGAAGTACGCCTCCAGCTGGCGCCCGTTGCAGGTAACGGTGCCGGTGCCGGGGACGATGCGCACCCGGACGATGGCCTCCTTGCGGCGGCCGACGGTCTGGATCGGGCGGTCCCCGCGGGGCACCCGGACCGGCGCCGAGGCGGGCGCCGCGGGCGGCTCGGCGACGGCGACAGCCGAGGGCACAGTGACGGAAGTGTCGGTCATGCTGCTAGTTCCTTCGCCCGCGCTCACTGCGCGATCTGCTTGATCTCGAACGGCACCGGCTGCTGCGCCGCGTGCGGGTGCTCGGCGCCGGGGTAGACCTTGAGCTTCTTGATCAGCTTCCGGCCCAGCCGGTTGTGCGGGAGCATGCCCTTGACGGCCAGCTCCACCGCGCGCTCGGGGCGCTTGGTCAGCAGCTCGTCGTACCCGACCTGCTTGAGGCCGCCCGGGTAGCCGGAGTGCCGGTACGCGACCTTGGTGTGCCGCTTGTTCCCGGTCAGCGCGACCTTCCCGGCGTTGATGACGATGACGAAGTCACCGGTGTCCACGTGCGGGGCGAACGTCGGCTTGTGCTTGCCGCGCAGCAGCGTGGCGGCGTGGGTGGCGAGCCGGCCCAGCACGACGTCGGAAGCGTCGATGACGTGCCACTGCCGCTCGATCTCACCCGGCTTAGGGCTGTACGTACGCACAGGTCTACCTTGTCTCGTCGTCGGTCTGGGGGCGCGCATCGGTCAAGCGGCTTTGCTACGCCCTCGACTGTCGCACAACAGCAGACAACGATACTCGCCCGCCGGGGCGGCGGCAAAACGGGGTCTCAGCCGAGATCCTGGATGATCCGCAGGGCCCGCGAGACCTTGACCATGGTGGTGGAGTCGACCACGTCCACGCACTCGGTGAACCACTTCTTCATCGGTGAGGAGAGCCGGTCCGGCATGATCACGTAGTCGCCCATCGGCACGGCCAGCGGCGAATCCCGCAGCAACTGCTCGTCCACGACCTCGGCGACCACGGCGATCGGCACGGCGGTGCCGTTGTAGACGTCCGATGAGATGATCAGGCCGAGCCGTTCGCGGGCGCCCTCGATGCGCCAGACCTCGCCCCTACGCAGCACCGTGCTCCCCGAACATGGCCCGGTGCACCATCGCCGCCTCCCGCTCGTCGGCGAGCGCGTCGGCCTCCAGGTCCAGGTTCGCGTGGGCGGCCGCCCGGCGGACCGCGTCGGCGTGCGCGCCGAACAGTTCGCGCAGCGCCTTCTCCCGGGCCGCGCGGTCCATCCACGCGGACAGGGAGAGCCCCTCCCGGCGGGCAAACCTGCGCGCCTCCGCGATCGTCTCGTCCGAGAAGGAGAGCGTCACCTTGGCGGTCATGCCGCCAACCATACCGACGGTATGACTGATCGTCATTCCGCCGGGGGTGGTACCGGCCCTCATGCCGACGGGTTGGTGCCGGTGAAGACGGCGAACCGCCACGCCTTGAACACGGTGTCGACCTCGGCGTACCCGAGGTCGCGCAGCCAGTCGCACTGCGCCCGCACGGGCGCGGGGCGGTCGTGGGACATCCGCTCCCGGGCGGCCGCGATCTCCGCGGCGTCGGAGCCGCGCGCGCCGATCTGCGCGAGCCAGACCTCGTGGTACCGCCGGTCCAGCGCCGGGGTCGGCCCGGCCACCTGCTCGGCGTTCACGAACACCCCGCCGGGTACCAGCGCCTCGCGCACCCGGCGGTACAGATCCCGCTTGCCGGCGTCGTCGAGGTGGTGGATCGCCAGGGCGGAGACGACCGCGTCGTACGGGCCGGGCGGCAGCGGGTCGCAGAGGTCGGCGACGTGGATCTCGTGGTCGATCCCGCGGGCGCTCAGGTGGCCGACGGCGACCGCCAGCATGGCCGGGGCGCCGTCCAGCAGGGTGACGCGCGCGCCCGGTACCGCTGTGCCCACCAGGACGGAGACGAGCCCGGTACCCGCGCCGAGGTCCAGCACCCGCGGCGTGCGCCCCGCCGCGGCGGCCGCGCGCAGCGGCGGGACCGCGAGGTCGACCGCCGTGCCGTAGAAGTCGTCGAAGCACGGCACCAGGCGCCGCCGGGCCTGGTCGTACGTGCCGGCGGCGGCGTCGAACACGCCCGGCGCGGTCATCGCGACCTCCTAGATTTTGAGACAGAATTCCCGGATCCTGAGCAGCCTACGCCGCCGTCGCCACCCGGGCCAGAGTGACGCCGGCAGTTCCGCCAGGGTCACGCTCAGCACTGGGCAGGCTCAGCACTGGGCAGGCTCAGCGCCGGGATCGGCCTTAGGGGACTCTTAAGCAATCTGGCCTTCGCCCGGGGCCGGGCCGTAACCTGCCCCGCATGGCTAAACGCAGCCCGTCCGGGCCGCCCCGGTCGACCCTGCCGGCCTGGGGCAGCGCGCTGCTCACCGCGCTGGGTGCGGCGGCCCTCGCCGGCGCCGGCCAACTGGGCGTCGCCTACGGGCTGGGGATCGTCCAACTCGCGCGGCAGTTCGAGGCGTCCGCGCCGGACGAGTGGAACTCCCAACTCACCTGGATCGCCTGGATCACCATGGTCGCCGCGCTCATCGGCGGGTACGCCGCGCGGCGGGTCGCCACGGGCCGGGGACTGACCGCGGGCTCCGGTCTACGGATCGCGCTCGCGGCCGCGGCGGGCGTGGGTTCCGCGGTGGTCGCGCCGCTCACCATGCTGCCGGCGCGCGGCGCGCAGCTGTACGCCACCATCGACCCGGTCCTGGTCACCGGCATCACGGCGCTGTGCGGCGCCGCCGCCGGCACGATGTTCGTCGCGTTGACGCTCGGCAAGGCCGGGGCCCGGTTGGGTGCCGGCCTGGTCACCGGGGCCACCTGGCTGCTCGCGCTGGCCTCCACGGCGCCCTCGCTCGGCCCCGGCGACCCGCTGCCGCACATCCGTCTCGGCGTCCTCGACGCCGCCGGCATCCCCGCCGGTACCACCCAGCGGCTCGCGCTCGTCGGCATCCCGGTGATCGCCCTGCTCACGGGGGTGGCGGTCGGCGCGGCGGCCCGCGCCCGGGGTCGAAGCGCCACCGCGGGCGCGCTCACCGGGCTGGCCGGCCCGGTGCTGCTCGCGCTCGCGTACGTGATCGCCGGGCCGGGCGGCGGCGGCGCGAAGACCCAGGCCGCGCCGTACTGGGGAGCCCTGATCGGGGTCGCCGCCGGCGTGCTGGGCTCGATCCTGCCCGCCGTCCTGCGCCGGGCCGATGCCACCCCGGAACCGTCGACCGCAACCTCCTCCTCGACCCCCGTGGCCTCCTCAGTGGACGGTGAAGCGGCGCCGGCCGAGCCCGCCGACTCAAGCGGGTCCGGGCGCGGGACGGCGGACGCGCCCTCGACCGGCGACCTCCCTGGCCGGGTTTCGCTCGGCGCGGCGCTGGCCGCGAGCGCGTCGCCGACCCACCCGACCGCGCCCATAGTGGACACTCCCGGCGACCGGTGGTCCGGTCTCACCGACACGTTCGCCGGTCACCCGGCCACCCCCGGCGACGCACGCGGCCCGGGCAGCGCGAGCGGCCCGTCGTTCGAGTGGTCGCCGCAGTCGGGCACGGCCGCCGCGCCCGCGCCGGCACCCACCTCCCCGGCGGCCTCCCGGTCGGCCCAGGATCCGAAGGCCCAGGGCCGGCGGGCCAAGGCTCGGCATGCCCAGACCCCGTCGACCCAGACCCCGAAGGCCCAAACCCCGAAGGCCCAGACCCCGAAGGCCCAGACCCCGAAGGCCCAGACCCCGCCAGCCCAGACCCCGCCCGCTCCGGCTCCGCAGGCCCAGACCTCGCCCGCTCGGGCTCCGCAGGCCACGGCTCAGCCGCCCGTAACGCCACCGGCCGCACGTTCCGCCACCCGGACGGCCGCACGGTCCGAGACCCCGGCGGCTGGCTCGCGGCCCGAGGCATCGCGGTCGGAGGCCGCGCGGTCCGGCGCGCAGGCGTCGGGGTCCGGCGCGCAGGCGTCGCAGTCGGCCGGGCCGGCGTCGCAGTCGGCCGGGCCGGCCGAGGAGCCGAAGCGGCGACGGGGCCGCGACGGCGCCGCGAAGCCGCCGAAGAAGCAGCCCAAGCCCGCCACCGCCGGGGGCAAGGCCCACGCCCGGGACGAGGAGTACGTGGACTGGGTCAGCGGACTCGGCAACAAATAGGCCCTCGACCGGCCAAACCCCGACCGGCCAAACCCCGCCGCCGCTACGCCAGCGGCAGGTAGACCTGGCCACCGGCGGCGAGGAACTCGGCCGACTTCTCGCCCATGCCGCGCTCGGCGTACTCCCGCAGGTCCTGGCTGATCTTCATCGAGCAGAACTTGGGGCCGCACATCGAGCAGAAGTGCGCGGTCTTGGCGGGCGCCGCGGGCAGGGTCTCGTCGTGGTAGGCGCGCGCCGTCTCCGGGTCCAGGGCCAGGGCGAACTGGTCCGCCCAGCGGAACTCGAACCGGGCCCTGGACAGCGCGTCGTCCCACGCCTGGGCGCCCGGGTGCCCCTTGGCCAGGTCCGCCGCGTGCGCCGCGATCTTGTACGCGACCACGCCGGCCTTCACGTCGTCCCGGTCCGGCAGGCCGAGGTGCTCCTTCGGGGTGACGTAGCAGAGCATCGCGGTGCCGTGCATGGCGATCATCGCGGCGCCGATCGCCGAGGTGATGTGGTCGTAGGCGGGGGCGATGTCGGTGGTCAGCGGGCCGAGGGTGTAGAACGGCGCCCCGTCGCACCACTCCTGCTGAAGGTCCACGTTCTCCTTGATCTTGTGCATCGGCACGTGGCCGGGGCCCTCGACCATCACCTGCGCGCCCCGCTCCCGGGCGATCCGGGTCAGTTCGCCGAGCGTGCGCAACTCCGCGAACTGGGCCTCGTCGTTGGCGTCCGCGATGGAGCCGGGACGCAGGCCGTCGCCGAGCGAGAACGTCACGTCGTACCGGGCGAGGATCTCGGCCAGTTCGGCGAAGTTCGTGTAGAGGAAGTTCTCCTCGTGGTGCGCCAGACACCAGGCGGCCATGATCGAGCCGCCCCGGGAGACGATCCCGGTGACCCGGCGCACCGCCATCGGCACGTACCGCAGGAGCACGCCGGCGTGCACGGTCATGTAGTCGACCCCCTGCTCCGCCTGGTCGATGACGGTGTCCCGGTACACCGGCCAGGACAGCTTCACCGGGTCGCCGCCGACCCGCTCCAGGGCCTCGTAGATCGGCACGGTCCCGACCGGTACCGGGGAGTTGCGGATGACCGCCTCGCGGGTCTCGGCGATCCGCTTGCCGGTGGACAGGTCCATCACGGTGTCGGCGCCCCAGCGGGTGGCCCAGGTGAGCTTCTCCACCTCCTCGGCGACTGAGGAGGAGACGGCGGAGGTGCCGATGTTCGCGTTCACCTTCACCAGGAAGCGCTGGCCGATCACCATCGGCTCCGACTCCGGATGGTTGACGTTCGCCGGCAGCACGGCCCGGCCGGCGGCCACCTCGTCGCGGACCAGGTCGGGCGCCACGCCCTCGCGGATGGCGGCGAACTCCATCTCCGCGGTGATGATCCCGGCGCGGGCGTAGGCGAGCTGGGTGGGCCGGTGCCCGGCCAGCGGGGTGCCGGCGCCGCGGGCGGGCGCGACGTCGCCGCGGGCGGCGATCCACTCGCCCCGGCGGGGTGGCAGGCCGGCGGCCGGGTCGCCGCCGGGGCCGGACGTGTCGTACAGCCGTACCGGCGGCTGCCCCCCGGACAGCTCCACCTCGGCGAACGGCACCCTCAGGTCGGAGACGTAGACCTTGCGTCGCACAGCCACTCCTCTCAGGTCATCCCGCCGGACCAGCCGAAGTGGTCCAGCGGGCCGTTGCCGGCGCCGAGCTTCCAGTCGGCCGCGCCGGTGATCGCCCGGGTGACGTACTCCTTCGCGTAGTCGATCGCGGCGAGGGCGGGATCGCCGAGGGCCAGTCGCACGGCGACCGCTGCCGAGAACGAGCAGCCGGAGCCGTGGGCGTTGCGGGTGCGCACCCGGGGTGCGCGCAGGAACCGGGCGCCCTGGTCGGCCCAGACGGCGTCCACGGACTCCTCGCCGGGCAGGTCGCCGCCGGTCACCACCACGTACTTGGGGCCGTTGGAGGCCAGTTGCGCGGCGGCGCCGGCCATGTCGGTCGGGGTGTCGATGCGCCAGCCGACCAGCGCCGACGCCTCGTCCACATTGGGTGTCGCGACGAGCGCCAGCGGGAGCAGCCGCTCGACGGCGCTGGTCACACCGAGCCGGCTGCCGGTCGTGGCGGTGAGGACCGGGTCCACGACGAGGTTGGGCAGGGCGCCCGCGCGGGCCTTGGCGGCCACCACGCCGGCCACCTCGGCGCTGCCCAGCATCCCGACCTTGGTCGCGGCCGGGGGCAGATCCTCCAGGACCGCGGCCAACTGGGTGCCGACGACGTTGCCCGGAAGCTGGTAGACGTCCAGTATGTCGCGGGTGTTCTGCGCGGTCACGGCCGTGATGACCGAGGCCCCGTACGCGCGCAGCGCGGCAAACACCTTCAGGTCCGCCTGGACCCCGGCGCCGCCACCCGAGTCGGAGCCCGCGATCGTCAATACCACCGGTGGTGTCATGCGTCCTCCCTGTCTCTGGCTACAGCCGTAGCAGGCGCGGTACGGCGCACGACGGACTTTGTCACACCGGCCGCCGGCACACCGGCCGCCGAGACAAGGGCCGCCACCAGACCCGCGGGATCGGCCGCCCGCATGACGGCGCCCATCACCGCCACCCCGGCGGCGCCCGCCGCGCGGCAGGCCGCCACCTCGTCGGCGGTGGTGATGCCGCCCAGCGCCAGGACGGGCCCCGGCGCGGCCGCTACCAGCGTGCGGAGCCCGGCGGTACCCAGCGGCGGCCCGTACCCGGGTTTGGCGGCGGTCGGGAACACCGGCGAGAGGGTCGCGAAGTCCTCGGTGGTGAGCCGGCCCAGTTCGGCGGTGCCGTGGCAGGAGCGGCCGACCAGTCCCAGCCGCGGCGGCGGGTACGGGCCGGCGGCGGGCAGGTGGATCGCGTCGCCGTCCAGCGGGTCCGGCCCGGCGACGATCAGCCGGCCGCCCGCCGCCGCGAGCAGGGCACGCAGCCGCCCGGCCAGGGCCAGCCGCCGCGGGCGGGGCAGGTCGCGCTCGCGGAGCAGCACGTGCCGCGCCCCGCCGTCGATCGCCGCGCGGACCACGTCCTCAACCGGACGGCGGGCGGACCGCCGGTCGGTGAGCAGGAGAAACCGCGGCACCCCGGCGTCGTCCGCCCGGTCGCGCCCCGGTGCGCCGCCCGCCGTCACAGCAGCGCCCGCCCCTCGTCCGGAGTGGACGCGAGCGCGTGCGAGCGGCGGGGTATCCGGCCCGCGCGGGCGGCGAGCCGGCCGGCGATCACGGCGTGCCGCATCGCCTCCGCCATCCGGGCCGGCTCCGCTGCGCGGGTCACCGCGGTCGCCAGCATGACCCCGTCGCAGCCCAGCTCCATCGCCAGCGCGGCGTCCGACGCGGTGCCCACGCCCGCGTCCAGGATGACCGGTACGGCGACCGCCTGCTGGATGAGTCCGATGTGGTGCGGGTTGAGGATGCCGAGCCCGGAGCCGATCGGGGCGCCCGCCGGCATGACCGCCGCGCAGCCGGCGTGCGCCAGGCGGCGGGCCAGAGCGGGGTCGTCGCTGCTGTAGGGCAGCACCGTGAAGCCGTCGGCGACCAGGCGCTCCGCCGCGCGGACCAGTTCGACCCCGTCCGGCAGCAGGGTGCGCTCGTCGCCGATCACCTCCAGCTTGACCCACGAGGTGCCGAACGCCTCCCGCGCCAGGTGCGCCGTGCGGATCGCCTCGGCCGCCGTGAAGCAGCCCGCCGTGTTCGGCAGCAGCCGCAGCCCCCGCCGTGCCAGCAGGTCCAGCAGGCCGCCCGGGGTTCCCTCGGTACCGACCCGGCGCAGCGCGACGGTCACCATCTCGGCGCCGGACGCGTCGATCGCCGCCGCCAACGCGTGCAGGCTCGCGGCGCCGCCCGTCCCGAGAATGAGCCGGCTGCCGAAGGACTCCCCCGCGATGACCAGTCGGTCCATCTCAGCCACCCTGCGCGGCGGTCAGCACCTCGACCCGGTCGCCGGGCGACAGGCCGGTGGTGGACCAGGCGGAACGCGGCACCACCTCGCCGTTGACCGCCACCGCGACGCCGCGCCGGGCCGGGTCGGCGAGCACCCTGCCGACCGCGTCGGTCACGCGGGCACCCTCGTCCACCGTGGCCCGGACCCCGTTGATCGTGATGGTCATCCTCGCACCGCCTCCGCGAACCGGTCGGGCGTGAACGGCGATGGCGCCGCGCCGCCCTCGATCAGGTCGACGACCAGGTCGGCCGTGACCGGGGTGAGCACGATCCCGTGCCGGTGGTGCCCGGCGGCCACGATCACGCCGGGGCGCCCGGGCAGCGGGCCGATGACCGGCGCGTTGTCCGGTGTGCCGGGCCGGTGCCCCACGCCGGTCTCCACCAGCGCGTACTCCGCCAGGTCCGGGACCAGGTCGGTGGCGGCGCGCAGCAGGTCCCGAACCGCGCCGGCGGTCACCTGGGCGTCCGCGCGCTCCTCCTCGGTGGCGCCGACCACCACCTCGCCGCCGCGCCGGGGTACCAGGTAGACGCTGGACCCGTCGGCGTGCCCGCGGATCACGTGCCGGAACCCGGGCTCGCCGCCCGGCGCCGCCAGCCGGAGCACCTGCCCCTTGACCGGCCGGATCGGCAGCCCCGTCAGCGCGGCGGTACCGCAGCCCGCGGCGACCACGACCGTCTCGGAATCCACGGTGGACAGATCGGTGACCGCGCCGGCCCGGATCGTCACGCCCGCCGCTACGGCCGCCCGGCGCAGGGCCGGTACCAGCCGGCGCGGGTCCACCTGGTGGTCCGTCGGCGCGTGGGCGCCACCGCGCACCCCCGGGGCGAGCAGCGGTTCGCGCTCCCGCAGCGCGCTGCCGACCAGCGGCTCGATCGGCAGCCCCAGGCCCGCCTGGTACCCCCGCAGCCGGTCGACGGCGGCCAGGTCGTCCGCGGTGAGGGCGACGACGAGGGTGCCCTCGGCGCGGTACCCGACATCCACGCCCGCCGCCTCGCCGAGTTCCGCCGCGAAGGCGGGCCACCGGGCGGCGGAGTCGACGAGCAGCGCGGTCAGCTCCCGCTCGCCGAAGTACGACTCGGAGACCGGCGACAGCATCCCGGCCGCGACCGACGAGGCGCCGGAGCCGGGCGCCGGATCCAGCACGGTCACCCGCCGGCCACGCTGGACGCAGCGCCAGGCGACGGCCAGGCCGATCGGTCCGGCACCGACGATCGCGACGTCGCCCCGCCCGGTCATGCCGGCCCCGCCCCGGCCGCGGCGGGCTCGGGCGATGGCGGCGGGAGGGCGGCGAGCAGCGCCACCGCGGCGCGGCCCGGATCGGCGGCGGCGGACACCGCGCCGACCACGGCCACCCCGTACGCGCCGGCCGCCAGCAGGTCACCGACCCGGCCTGCGGTCACCCCGCCGATCGCGATCACGGGTACCGCCGGGACCGCGGCGGCCACCGCGGCCACCCCCGCCGGCCCCAACGGCGCCGGCAGGCCGGTCTTGGTCGAGGTGGGGTAGGCCGGACCCACCCCGAGGTACGTGGCGCCGGCCGCGACCGCCGCGCGGGCCGCCGCGGGGGTACGCGCGGTGGCGCCGAGCACCGCGGCCGGGCCGAGCAGCCGGCGGGCCACCTCGACCGGCAGGTCCTCGGCGCCGACGTGCACCCCGTCCGCGCCGGCCGCCAGGGCCACGTCCACCCGGTCGTTGACCAGGCAGGTGGCGCCGTGCCGGCGGCACAGGTCGAGGATCCGGCGGGTCAGCCCGTACGCCTCCCGGTCGGTCGTGCCGTCGTCCACCCGCACCTGCACCACCGGCGTACCGGCGGAGAGGGCGGCGCGCACGACGGGCAGCGCGTCGGTGACGAGGTGCAGACGCCCCAGAGCGGGCATGGCGACTCCTCCCTGCGCCGGCATTACCCGGATCAGGTTCGACGGTCGGGGGCAGCAGCCCCCCTCTCAGCCCGGTCCCCGGGCTCCCGTGGTTGCGTCAGTCACCGTACGGCTACCCGCCGTCCATCGTCAACCGCTGATCAAGGTCCGGACGGCACCCTTTCGGGGGGTTAGCGGGATGGTGGACCGGACCCGCCCGGTCGACGCTGAAGATCTCGGGGGGTGATGGCGTGATCACCGGAGTGGCGGAGCCCGTCCTGCGGACGCTGGCCGAACTGGACCCGCCGGTGCTCGCGGCCGCGGCCGGCGGCATGGCGGCACTGGAGGCGACGGCCCTGCTCGGCCTGGTCCTCCCCGGCGACCTGGTCGTGCTGCTGGCCGCCACGACGGCGGCCACGACCGGCGGCCGCCACCTGGCCCTGGTACTGCTGGCGGCGGCGGTCGGCACCTGGCTCGGCGAGTTGGGCGGCTACGCGATCGGCCGGGCGGCCGGCGAGCGGCTACGCACGGGCCGGCTCGGGCGCCGGGTCGGTGACCGGCACTGGGCCACGGCCGAGCGGTACCTGCACGGGCGGGGTGCCCGGGCGCTCGTGCCGGCCCGGTTCGTGGCCGTGGTGCACGCGGTGGCGCCGCTGGTCGCCGGCACGGTCCGAATGCCCGCACGCCGGTTCGCCCTCTGGTCCGGCGTGGGCGCCGCCGTGTGGGCCTGCTGCTACACGGCGGCCGGCGCCGCGGCCGGGCAGGCCTACCGGCAGTACGGCGACCTGGGGCTGGTCACCTCCGCGGGGGTGCTGGCGGCGACGGCGGCCGCGCTGGCGGTCCGCCGTCGCCGCCGCCTCACTCGTCGTCCGGCTCGCCCGCCCCGGTCAGCTCTGCCGCCACCAGCTCGGCGAGCTGGACGGCGTTGAGCGCCGCGCCCTTGCGCAGGTTGTCGTTCGAGCAGAAGAACGCCAGGCCGTTCTCCACGGTCTCGTCCCGGCGGATGCGGCCGACGTAGGTCGGGTCCTGCCCGGCCGCCTGCAGCGGCGTGGGCACGTCCGACAGCGCCACGCCCGGCGCCTCGGCGAGCAGTTCGCGGGCCCGCTCCACGGTGACCGGGCGGGCGAAGCGGGCGTTGATCTGCAGCGAGTGGCCGGTGAACACGGGCACCCGCACGCAGGTACCGGAGACCTTCAACTGCGGAATGCCCAGGATCTTGCGGCTCTCGTGCCGGAGCTTCTGCTCCTCGTCGGTCTCGTACGAGCCGTCGTCGACGATCGAGCCGGCCAGCGGCAGCACGTTGAACGCGATCGGCCGGGCGAACTTGTGATGCGGCGGGAACTCCACCGCCGACCCGTCGAAGGCCAGCTCACGGGCCCGGTCCACCACCTTGCGGGCCTGGTCGTCCAGCTCCGCCACCCCGGACAGCCCGGCCCCGGAAACCGCCTGGTACGTGGCGGTCACCATGCTGACCAGCCCGGCCTCGACGTGTAGCGGCCTGAGGACCGGCATGGCCGCCATCGTGGTGCAGTTGGGGTTGGCGACGATCCCGCGCGGTCGGTGCGCCAGCGCGCCGGGGTTGACCTCGGCCACCACCAGCGGCACGTCCGGGTCCATCCGCCACGCGGACGAGTTGTCGATCACCACGGCGCCGGACGCGGCGACCCGCGGCGCGAGCTGCTTGGCGGTCTGCTTGCCGGCGGAGAACAGCACGATGTCCAGCCGGGAGAAATCGGCCGTGGCCGCGTCCTCCACCGTGACCGGCGCACCCTGCCAGTCGATCGTCCGGCCGGCCGACCGGGCCGACGCGAACAGCCGCAACCGCTCCACCGGGAATCCCCGCTCCGCGAGCACGCGGAGTGTGACGCCGCCGACCTGGCCGGTGGCGCCAACGATGCCGATCCTCATGCAGGCGAGGCTACCGACCACCCGGCCCGGGCCGGAGTCCAATTCCCAACTGATGAGTACGTTGTTTCGCAGGCGTTACGGAAGGGAACACGCGGGCCGGGCGACACCCGCCCACGACGTCACCCGCGTTGGCGTAGGCGGGCAGGCCCAGCGGGTGAACCGGCCGGAAACCGACCCGGTCAGCGGACGTCCCACACCGGCTCGGGGGTCTCGACCACCTCGCCGTCGCCCCGGAACAGCACGAACCGGTCGAAGGAGCGGGTGAACCACCGGTCGTGGGTGACCGCCAGCACCGTGCCCTCGAACCCCTTCAGCCCCTCCTCGAGCGCCTCCGCCGAGGCCAGGTCCAGGTTGTCGGTCGGCTCGTCGAGCAGCAGCAGGGTCGCCCCGGACAGCTCCAGCAGCAGGACCAGGAAGCGCGCCTGCTGCCCGCCGGAGAGCGTGCCGAACCGCTGGTCGCCCTGGCCGGCCAGTTCGTACCGGTTGAGCGCCTTCATCGCGCCGGCCCGGTCCAGCCCGCTGCGGTGCTCGTCGCCCCGCCAGAGGATCTCCACCAGCGCGCGGTCCCGCAGGTCCGGCCGGTCGTGGGTCTGCGAGAAGTGGCCCGGCCGGACCCGGGCGCCGAGCCGCGCCACGCCGTCGTGCGCCACCGGGGCCAGCCGCAGGCCGCTGTCCACCGGCAGGCTCGCCGGGTCGGGGTCGGTGCCGCCCCGCGCCATCAGCCGCAGGAAGTGCGACTTGCCGGTGCCGTTGGCGCCGAGCACGGCCACCCGGTCCCCGTACCAGATCTCCAGGTCGAACGGGTAGGTCAGGCCGTCAAGTTCCAGCCCCTCGCAGATCACCGCGCGCTTGCCGGTGCGGCCGCCGCGCAGCCGCATCTTGATCTCCTGGTCGCGGGGCGGCAGCGGCGGCGGCCCGGCCTCCTCGAACTTGCGCAGCCGGGTCAGCGCGGCCTGGTACCGCGAGGCCATGTCCGAGTTGTACGCCGCCTTCTGCTTGTACATCAGCATCTGCTGGCGCAGCTTCTCGCGCTCCTCGTCCCAGCGCCGCCGGTTCTCCTCCAGCCGCTCGTGCCGGGCCACCCGCGCCTCGTGCCACGAGGCGAAACCACCCGGGTGGACCCACGCCGAACCGCCCTCCACGGCCACCACCCGATCGGCGGTGCGGGCCAGCAGTTCCCGGTCGTGGGAGACGTACAGCACGGACTTACGGGACTCCCGCAGCCGGCTCTCCAGCCAGCGCTTCGCCGGCACGTCCAGGAAGTTGTCCGGCTCGTCGAGCAGCAGCACCTCGTCCGGGCCCTGGAGCAGCAACTCCAGCGCGAACCGCTTCTGCTGGCCGCCCGAGAGGGTGCGCACCGGCCGGTCCCGGGTCTTCTCCCAGGGCAGCTCCAGCACCAGCGTGGACACCGTGTCGAACTGCACCTCGGCGTCGTACCCGCCGGCCTCGCCCCAGGCGGTCAGCGCGTCCGCGTACGCGATCTGCGCCTTGTGCGCGGCGGCGGACTGCGAACCGTAGCCCTCGGCGGCGTGCAGCGCCGCCTCCGCCCTGGCCAGCCGATCCCCGGCCGCGCGCAGCCGGGGCGGTGCGAGCGACAGCGCCAGGCCGGTGAGCGTGGTCTCGTCGCCGATCATGCCGATGAACTGCCGCATCACGCCCAGCCCACCGGAGCGCGCGATCGCACCCTCGGGCGTCGGCGCGTCGCCGGCCACCATCCGCAGGAGCGTGGTCTTGCCGGCGCCGTTCGGACCCACCAGCGCCACCTTGGCGCCCTCGCCGACCCGGAACGACACGTCGCCGAACAGCCGGCGTCCGTCCGGCAGCGTGAACCCGACCCCGGCGACGTCTACGTAACCCACGGGCACCATGCTCCCCGACCTCCGGGGGCGCCGTCGCCGGGTTTTTCAGCCGCTCTCGCGGCCCACCCGCAGGATCCGGTAGCCCTTCTGGCTGGCGTGCCGGGCGACGCTCCACCCGGCGTCGGTCAGCCACCGCTGGAGCGAGTCGCCGCCGAGGTGCCGGGCGACCACCAGCCAGGCGACCCCGCCGGGCGCGAGGCGCGGCAGCCACCGGCCGAGCAGGTCGTGCAGGTCCGCCTTGCCGACCCGGATCGGCGGATTGCTCCAGATCTGGGAAAACGTCACTTCTTCCGGTACCTCGTCCGGCCGGGCGGCCCGGACGCGCCGTCCGGCCGCGTTCTCCCGCACCAGCTCCAGCGCCCGGGTGTTGACGTCGACCGCGTAGACGGTCGCGCTGGGCGCCCGGTCCGCCAGTACCACCGCGATGGGGCCGTATCCACAGCCCAGGTCCAGCAGCGTCCCCGCCTCGTCCGGGGCCGGCTGCGCCACTTTCCGTAACAGCACCGCGGTCCCCGGATCGAGCCGGTCGCCGGAGAACACGCCGGCCGCAGCGGCCAGCCGATATTCTCTACCGTCGATACTGAACCCGATCTCCCGGCGGCGTTCCGGTGCCCCCGGTACCGCGGTGAAGTAGTGCTCCCCGGTCACCCACCGCATTCTGCCCGGGATCGCGGGAGTCCATTTTGGCGGGGGCGAGGATGTGGGGCGGGGGCCGGTAGTCGGTTACCCTGTGCGACATGGCGTACGGCCAGGAATCCGGTCCGGGCGGGTGGAATCCCCCGCCCCGGCGCGAGCCCGCACCTCGCCGCGCCGGGGCTGACGCCATCACCGACCAGGCGGACGACGACGTGCGCCGCGCCGAATCGGCCACCCGCGCGAAGCCGTGGAACGGCTTCGCCACCGCCAACCAACCGATCATCCGCCCCACCGGAGGGCCCGACTACCCGCCCGAGCCCGGCCCGGCCCGCGACCCCGGCCCGGCCGGCAGTGGGCGGCACAGCCGGCTGGGGCAGGCGCCGCCGGCCGGGCGGCACTCCACCGAGGTGGGATACGCGCCGGGCGGGGTGAGCGCCGCCCCCCACCCGTACGAGAGCCCGCCGCGACCCGCCGCCACTCCCCCGCCATCGGCCGCTCCCCGGCCGGGCACCTCGCCCCGATCGGCCCTGCCGCCGGCCGCGCCCCCACCCGGCACCTCGCCCGGATTCGCCCCGCCACCGGCCGCGCCCCCACCCGGCGCCTCGCCCCGATCCGCCGCGGCGCCGCGTCGGCCGGCCGCGGAGCGCTATGCCCCACCGCCCAGTAGCCGCCCCGCCAGCCCAGCGTCACCGCCCTACGACCCGCCCGCGGCGGGTCGTAGGCGCGCCCGGGGTCCCGCGCCCGCGCCGGCGTCCGATGCCTCCCCGTACGGCAACGGCCACGGTCCGGCGTCCACCAGCGGCTTCGGCCCCGAGCCCACCGACGCGATGCCGGGTCGCCCTGACGGGCCCGCGGGTCGGGCCGGCGCGACGGGTTCCCGTACCGCCACCCCGCCGCCGGGCCGGTACGGCGACCAGGCGACCCCACCGCCCACGGGTCACCCCGGTGGCGCCCGCTTCGCCGGGCAGGTGTCCGGCGGTGTGGGGCGCACCGGTCCCGTGTCCGCGCCGCCGCCCGAGGGTTCGCTAGCGCCCCCGACGGCGCCCGGGCGGCCCGGCGGGGGTGCACCGGCCGCCCCCCGGCGCCTGAGCGAGCCCGCCCGGCCGCCTTACGAGATCCACGACCTGCGCGACTCCGCCCGGCCCCCGCTCGGCCCCGCCAACGGTCGCCACAGCGGCCACGACCACGGCGCCCATGACGCCGCCCACGAACCGGGCGCCGCCGCCATGCGCCCACTCCGCCGCGAGCCTGGCCCGGGTGCCGGTGCGCCGGGTGGCCGGCGCGCCCGCCGGCCCAACGGCTCCGACCCCGAACCGGGGGTCCCCGCGCCGCACCCGCCGCGCCGCGACCCGGGGGCCGGCCCGGCATCGCTCGCGACCCCGGACGGCCGCCACGGCACCCACGACTTCGAGCCGGGGACGGCGGCCCCGCGCCGACCGAACGGCGCCGGCC
>NZ_BBQH01000019.1 GCF_018397995.1 Rhizomonospora bruguierae | reverse complement strand
ACCCGTAACGATCGACAACGCCCTCATTCACCGTGAGGATGAGAGCGACGACAGGTGTTACTCAACTAGGCCCGCACGGTCACTAAACGCCGAAGACGCCGGAACAAGTTATAAAGGCGCCCTGAACCGCCGAAATGCGCCAAGCCCATCCTCCAACGGGATGGACCGTCGCACCCTGATCAAGAAGACTGCGGCAGTGGGTGTCGGCCTCGCGGCGGCTGTGCCCGCTTCATTGCTGTGGACGGCGGCCTACGAGTCGGCCCAGGTGAGCAAGGCGGTCATGCCGATCGATATAGCCCCTGGAACGGTTGACGACCTTCGCGGTGAGCTACACCGACTTGCTAACGACTACGTGCATACCTCCGACCTGCCGCGCATCATCGGTAGCGTGATCCTTCTGAGAGACCGGTTGGCGGTACAAGTTGATCCGCGGCGGCCGCACCCACGGCAGGCGCGCGAGCTGTACCTGATGATGGGTGCGACCTGCCTCCTTCTGGCATCCATATCCCATGACCTCGGCGAGTCCGACGCCGGCATGATGCAGGCCAAGTCGGCCGAGGTGTTTGCCGACCTCGCCGAATATCCCGAGTTGACCGCCTGGGTACTGTGCACACAGGCCATGATCGACTTGTGGCGACAGAGGCCAGCAGATGCACTCCGCCACGCGGAACGCGGCCGCGCCATGTCGATCACTGGAAGCGGAAGCGTGCGCCTGACGGGCCTGCACGTGCGTGCGTTGGCACAACTCAATCGCAAGGATGAGGCGAAAGCGCTCCTACCCCGGGTTGAAAGAACAGCCGGCCGCGTCACCAGGACCGATGCCCTCGCCGAGCTGGGCACGGTCTTCTCGTTCCCGGAGACACGTCAGCGCTACTATGCGGCGGTCAGCCACACCGAACTCGGCAACTATCCGGCAGTCGAGCGGGCTGTGGCCGCGCTGGGCCACGATGACCAACCACCATCATCATCTGACGGCGCGTGGCCCATCAGCTGGGCACTCAGCCGCTGCTATCTTGCACTCGCCCGACTGGACCACCGTGGCAGCGACGGGGGCCCGGAGGCCGCCGCTCAGGCCCTTCGGCCGGTCCTGAGTCTGGCGGAACCGCAGCGGATCAATCAACTCGGCCAGGTGTTCGATCAAATCAATGGGCGACTAACGACCCCGATGTTCAGTGGGAACAGCACCGCTCAGGAACTCCGCGACACGCTTCATAACTTCCGCCCTGACAAGCGTCTCGCGGTGACGGGCGGATGAGCATGCGACCTGGTCTCCCAGCCAAGGCCCACCGCCTCCTTGCCCCGCGCATCGCCTACCTTATCGGGACAAGAAGCGCAGGCGGCGAGGCTAACCTCATCCCGGTGTCGAACGTCACCTCGATATCCACTGATCCGCAACAGATCCTTCTCGCGGTATACAAGCAATGGCTCACCTACGACAACCTCAACGCGACGGCGGGATTCACTCTCTCGGTACCGTCCGCCGCGCAACTCGAAGGCGTTTGGAAGCTGGGAGCGCGCTACTCGCGGTATGACTTTCCTGACCGACCCGCGAAGCTTGGCGCCTCCAGACTCACCATTCTCGATCGACCGGATATGTTCGGTCCCGTACTGGCGGAGGGACTTGGTTGGCTATCTTGCCGGACGGTTCAACGCCTTGACTTCGGCGGCGACCACGGCGTCTACGTCGGAGAGGTCGTCCACGTGGAGTTCAACACCGACGTGTTCGGCGACGATGGAAGACCACTTACCGAGCTACGCCCACTGATGCAGGTCACTGGGAACCACTTTTCTACCGCAAGTGAAACAATCACAATTCCCTATGGCAATGAGTGACGCGGGCGAACCCACCGGCGCAGCGGATACGCCGATTCAACTGCCCGCAAGGTGGCAATCAGGTCTGCGACCTGGTCGTCCGCGCCGCACGCCCGGCACCTGTTGCGGATGTCCTGATCGGTCGGCGGCTGGACACCGTGCTCGATCTTGCTGACGCGCGTGAAGTGCTGGCCGGTAGCGGCAGCAAGCGCCCGCCCGGTGAGCCCCGCGTCTTTGCGAATCTCACGCAGGCGGACGCCCAGCGCTTCCTGCGCCTGCCGTACAGCGCTAGAAGGGTTGGTAGTCACGGTGCGGCACGGCCAACTTCCACACAATGCTGAACGCCGAGCGGCACAGGGCGACGTCCGCCGGGTCGGTCGAGCTCTCGTAGGCGGCGTTCAGACCGTTGCCGCTGTAGATTAAGAAAACCACCAAGCGGTCATCGAGCAGGTAGAAGTCGTTGCCAGGTACACCAATGGACGACACCAGCCGCCGCGGCACCCAGCGGATATCTTCACCGGCGTTGACCATCGGGTGGGCAATGCTGTACGACCACCGCTGGTAGTCGCTGAGAGGCTCGGAGACGATACGCGCCCGCTGTACTGTTTTGCCATCCGTTATGTGCTGGCGCAGGGTATCGCACCAACCGCCCAGCCATGAAAGGTCATCCGGCTCACCCGCCGCCCATTGCGCCATGTGCGGAAGTTCAACCGCCGTGCCATAGGCGTCTCGCGTTTCGAGGTGCACGCTCGAGCGCTCGAAGATGCGTAGCAGGCGGTCGAAATCGGCCTCACTGATCGAGGTCACGGCCCTCCCTGAAGAACTGCAGCATCCGGTCAGGAATCTCGACACGTTTCCCCAGCCGGGATGTCCATCTGTGCAAGCGCGTCCTGGTCCGCCACCACCCAGCCCTGCACAACCCAACTACGGATTGGAATCCAGGTCTTTGCCGATGAACGTTAGGCGCAACGTTACTCCCTGTCGCGAAGGTTGCGGAAAGTTGCGCTGTCGCCATCCTTGTTGCGTTGCTGGCGAAGGGTCAAGAGCCTGGCCGATTCCTCACGTTGTGCCAATGGCGGTGCCGCCTCACGGTCGGCGTGGCCGTGAGCTCGATCAGGTGGCCGAGCTGTCCGATCATGACGCCGGCCCCGCCAACTCCGGCGGTCAGCACTGATTCCTCGATCAGGAAGGCGAAGCGATGTCGCGGGTCCTGGAAGATGGTCTTGCGCTCCATGCGGACGGCTACGGCGCCCTCGATGTCGTCTGGGACGGAGCGGCGACGCCCGATCGCGGTCAGGATCGCGGTCGTGTACGCCTTCGTCTGGAGGACGCCGGGAAGCAGGCTCGGCGTGTAGACGCGGAACTGTCGGGTCTGTTGGTAGAGCGGCCAGATCGCCTCCTGGGCGTGCGGTAGCCCGGCCTGCTCCATGCGGTGCCACTCGATCCACATTGTTTCGACGGCGCCGAGCTGGGACGCCGCCGCCGAACAGGCTCGCGCGGCCCATGTGTACGCCGAACTGGTCGACCACCCTGGACTCCGTACCTGGGCACTCGGCACACAGGCTTTGATCGCTTACTGGACCGGTCGCCCGAGACAGGCCATCATCCACGTCGAGGCAGGACTCGACCGCACTCCTGCCGGTGCCGCCGGGGCGCGCTTGCGCTCGATTGAGGCTCGGGCATGGTCGTACATCGGAGGGGACCCCGATCGAGCCACAGCGGCACTCCAAGCCGCCGACGCGGCGCACGCCGCTGATCAAGGTGGCGATGATCTCCACGACGAGATCGGCGGCGAGTTCGGATGGGGACCATCGCGTCACGCCGCCTGTGCGGGAACGGCGCTGCTTGCGCTCGGGAACGCGGCCGGTGCCGTCGAGCGGGCGCGTCAAGCTCTCGACCTGCTAGTGGATGACCCTTCCGGCGGCCTGGTGACCGAGCGCGCACACATTGACCTTGCCGCTGCCGAGTTGGCGCTCGGACATCTGGACGTCGCCCAAGAGGCGCTCGTTCCGGTGTGGCTCGTTCCTGTGCCGCAGCGCCGCCACGGACTCACCGACCGGCTAGCGCAAATGGCCCGCTCGTTGGGCGACTCACGATGGTACGACGTTCACGAGGCATCAGAGCTTCGAGATCGCATCGAGGTCTTTAACTACGAGGCGGAGGCCCGTGCACTACCGTCCGGGTGACGCCAGCTCGGCCTCCCACGCCGCCAGCAACTCAGCCTCACGCCGTGCGCTCATGCCGTGCTCAGCCTGGCGTTCGTGCGGTACGGGTTGCTCAACCTGTAACCACCGCCATGTGTCGAACACCGTGTCACGCAAAGGCCGGCAAACCAATCCAGCCGAACGGGCGCGGGAGGCGTCCACTGCCCACGTACCAGTAGGCGTGCGCCACAGGGGAACCTCGGTCCACTGGCGTACGCCCTGGTTGGCCAGCCAATCTGAATCGGCCCACACCAACTCGGCGCCGGAGTCGGTTGCGTCCACGCAGGCACCAATCAAGTCGCCGTAGGTGGCGTGCCCGAACGGTGCGGCCACGTTCAACGCCTCACCCGAGCCCGTCTCGATCATGCGTAGCGTGAAATCAGTCAGATCACGCACATCAACCGGCTGAATTGGTTGCCCTGGATCGCCGGCTGCCAGCACCCGACCGCCGCGCGCAGCACGGCCGAGCAGGGCCGGGAGTCGACCGATGTACTCGTAAGGGCCGAGGACTACTCCCGGCCGCAGGATCAATGCATCACCGCCGTACAGGTCACGCACCGCTTGCTCGCACCCGGCCTTGAGCGTGCCGTAGGCGTACGGAACAGGCATCGCACCGATGTCCGCGTCCGAATCCCGTGCGTCTGGGCGTGACGGCCAGAGCGGCGAGGACTCGTCAACCGGTTCCTGAGGCCAGAACCGATAGGCCGAGACGGTGGACACCAGTACGTAACGGTCAACTGCCCGCCGCAACGCCCGCGCCATCATCAGCGCGTCCGGTGGTTCATAAACGCTGGTGTCCACCACCGCATCCCACGCCCCATGCTCGGCCAGCCGCTCCACATCCGCCAGATTTGTGCGATCCCCGCGGATGGACTCGGTGCCCGGAACGTCATGCCCGCTGCGACCACGGTTGAAGCACGTCACGCGCCAGCCACGCGCCAAGGCCGTCTCCGCAAGCGTCCGACCGAGAAACCAGGTGCCGCCGAGGATCAACAGTCGCATCCGCCCATCATGCCCGCGCGCTGCTGGCGTCGCTATACCTCTATGTCGACCAAATCGCCGCCATCCGCCGCAATCCCGGCGCCGCCGGCGAGCAAGCGCGGCGAATCTTTAACCGGGTCGCTTCGGCCGATGAGGAGGTCAGCGATTTCGCGGTACCGCCATGGCGTATGGAGAGCTTCCGATCGATGCTGTGCGCCCGCCTAGGCGACTGCAGCGCGGAACGGCAGCACCGGATTCGGCGGACGGATGCAGTCGGCGAACCCCGCTTTGCAACGCACACTGAACTGCACCGGGCGCTGATGATGGAAGGCCGGCGACCGGGATGCTGGGGTCGATTACGGCCGTCCAGCCATGTCGGAGCTGCCTCCGAGCCGCCGCAGCCAGGCGCTGCGCGTGCGTAGTCTGCTTGCATGAGTGAGGCCAAGCGCGTCGCTGTCGTCACCGGCTCCAACCGTGGACTCGGGAAGGCCATCGCCCGAGGCATAGCCGGTACGGGCGCCCACGTGGTCGTCACGGCTCGCACTGAGGAGGCCGCCGCGCGGGCCGCCGACGAGCTACGCGCAGAGGGGCTCTCCGCATCCGGTCATCAACTCGACATAGCCGATCCGGCCAGCGTTGCTCGTGTGATGGCCGACGTGGGCTATCAGTATGGCCGCACAGAGTGCCCAGTCGCACACTCTCCGACTTTGCCGTGCCCGTGGACCTCCTAGACGGCGCAGTCGCCCGAAAGGTTTATGCCAAGAGGGTCGACCTGGTGTTCCTGCCTGCGGATGCGTCGCGGCTGAACTGGATCGAGACCCGAATTCGTCGTGGTACGGTACTTCGCCCTCAACAGCGCCGACCACCGCTGTGGGCGTTTCCAACGCCGCGAGCACGTCGCCGACGATCCAGAATTCGGCTGAGGCGACGGCCGCGCACTCGCGACCAGTTCTAGAGCGGCATGTTGCCGTGCTTCTTCGGTGGCAGCGTCTCCCGCTTGGTGCGCAGCACCCGCAGCGCCCGTACGAGCTGGACCCGGGTCTGCGCCGGGCGGATGACCGCGTCCACGTAGCCGCGCTCGGCCGCCACGTACGGGTTGGCCAGCGCGTCCTCGTACTCGGTGATCAGTTGGGCGCGCAGCGCGGCCGGGTCCTCGGCGGCGGCGAGCTGGGCCCGGTACAGGATGTTGACGGCGCCCTGGGCGCCCATCACCGCGATCTGCGCGGTCGGCCAGGCGAAGTTCAGGTCCGCACCGAGGTGCTTGGAGCCCATCACGTCGTACGCGCCGCCGTACGCCTTACGGGTGATCACGGTGACCTTCGGGACGGTCGCCTCGGCGTACGCGTAGAGCAGCTTGGCGCCGCGCCGGATGATCCCGTCCCACTCCTGGCCGGTGCCGGGCAGGAAGCCGGGCACGTCCACGAACGTGACCACCGGGATGTTGAACGCGTCGCAGGTGCGCACGAACCGGGCGGCCTTCTCCGAGGCGGCGATGTCCAGGCAGCCGGCCAGGTGCAGCGGCTGGTTGGCGACCACGCCGACCGGGCGCCCCTCGACCCGGCCGAAGCCGGTGACGATGTTCTGCGCGTACAGCGGCTGGACCTCGAGGAACTCGCCGTCGTCCAGGACGTGCCCGATCACCTGGCGGATGTCGTACGGCTGGTTCGCCGAGTCCGGGACGAGGGTGTCCAATTCCCGGTCGGCGTCGGTGAGCTCCAGTTCGGCCGGCGCGTCGTACCGGACCGGCTCGTCCAGGTTGTTCGACGGCAAGTAGGACAGCAGCGCCTGCACGTACTCGATCGCGTCTTCCTCGTCCGCCGCGAGGTAGTGCGCGTTGCCGCTGCGGGTGTTGTGCGTGCGGGCCCCGCCCAGCTCCTCCATGCCGACGTCCTCGCCGGTGACCGTCTTGATGACGTCCGGCCCGGTGATGAACATGTGGGAGGTCTGGTCGACCATCACGGTGAAGTCGGTGACCGCGGGGGAGTACACGGCGCCGCCCGCGCACGGGCCCAGCACGAGCGAGATCTGCGGGATCACCCCGCTGGCCCGCACGTTGCGGAAGAAGATCTCGCCGTACCGCCCGAGCGAGACGACGCCCTCCTGGATGCGGGCGCCGCCGGAGTCGTTGATGCCGACCACCGGGCAGCCGATCTTCATGGCCAGGTCCATCACCTTGACGATCTTCTCGCCGAAGACCTCGCCGAGGGAGCCGCCGAAGACCGTGAAGTCCTGCGCGAACACGCACACCTGC
The DNA here is from genome assembly GCF_018397995.1 of Rhizomonospora bruguierae. Classification (GTDB taxonomy): domain Bacteria; phylum Actinomycetota; class Actinomycetes; order Mycobacteriales; family Micromonosporaceae; genus Rhizomonospora; species Rhizomonospora bruguierae. Next base: position 160,503 of record NZ_BBQH01000019.1, on the reverse strand, counting down.
CGGCCGTCCACGGTGCCGTACCCGGTGAGCACGCCGTCCCCGTACGGGCGGTTCCGCTCCTGCCCGAACGCGGTGGACCGGTGCCGGGCCAGTTCGTCCAGTTCGACGAACGAACCGGGGTCGAGCAGCAGCTCGATTCGCTCCCGGGCGGTCTTCTTGCCCCGGGCGTGCTGCTTGTCGACCGCGCGCGCGGAACCCGCGTGCACCGCCTCGAGGACCCGCCGCTCCAGGTCCGCCAGCTTCCCGGCCGTGCCCCGGAGGTCCGCCTGATCAGTGTGGAGGTCGGTCACGAGCAGGATCGTAACGACGCGCCAGGGCCGGCGCCGCAGGACGGCGGTGTGGCAGGGTGGCGGTGTGACGCAGAGCCCCTATACGGACCTGGACCGGCCGCCCCTGCACCCGGCCGGGCTGCGCCGGGCCCTGCTGGTGCCCGGCGGGCTGTGGACCCGGCTGGACCTGCGCGCGGCGACCGGTTCGACCAACGCGGACGCCGCGGCGGCGGCCCGGGCCGGCGAACCCGAGGGTCTGGTGGTGGTGGCCGAGCAGCAGACGGCGGGGCGTGGCCGGCAGGGCCGGCAGTGGACCTCCCCGCCGCGCGCCGGCCTGGCGGTCAGCGTGCTGCTGCGCCCGGCGGTGGCCCACCCCGAACGGGCCTGGCCGGCGGTGGACCCGGCCCGGTTCGGCTGGCTGCCGCTGCTGGCCGGGGTGGCGCTGGCCGAGGCGGTCAGCCGCCTGGCCGAGGTGGAGGCCGCCCTGAAGTGGCCGAACGACCTGCTGATCGCCGAGCGTAAGTGCGGCGGCATCCTGGCCGAGGCGGTCGGCGAGGGGGTGGTGGTCGGCATCGGGCTGAACGTGACCCTGCGGGCCGACGAGCTGCCCGAGACCGCCGGCGCCGTCCCCGCCACGTCGCTGCGCCTGGCCGGCGCCACCGCGACCGACCGGGACCCGCTGCTGCGCGCCCTGCTGCGGGCGCTGTCCGACTGGTACGACCGGTGGCGGCTGGCCGGCGGCGACGCCGAGAAGTGCGGCCTGCGCGCCGCCTACCTGCGGGACAGCGCCACCATCGGCCGCGAGGTGCGGGTGCTGCTGCCCGCCGAGGCCGACCTCACCGGCACCGCGACCGGCCTTGACGCCGACGGCCGGCTGCTGGTCACCGACTCCGCCACCGGGGCCTCCCGGGCCGTGGCGGCCGGCGACATCCGGCATCTGCGGTAGAAAGCCACCCGTGCGGTGCACCCCACGGGTGGCCGGTAACCGCTACCGTCGGCGCGGATCGATTCACGAGGAGGTTGACGGTGGCTTTCCCCGATGACGTGCTCACCAAGGACGAGCACGTCGTGCTGAACCTGCACCCGCACTGGAAGGCCCTGATCCGGCCGGTGTTCGTGCTGGTCCTGGCGGTGGCCGCGGTGGTGGCCGGGTGGATCTTCCTGCCGAGCGGCACGGCCGGCATGGTCGGGCTGTACGCCATCGGCGCGATCGCGCTGGTCCTGGTGGCGTGGCTCGCCCTGTGGCCGTTCCTGGTCTGGAAGACCACGCACTACGTGTTCACGAACGAGCGAGTGCTGCTCCAGCACGGGGTGTTCTCCCGCGGCCGGCGGGACATCCCGCTCGGCCGGGTGAACGACCACTCCATGAACCAGTCGCTGATGGAGCGGATCCTGGGCTGCGGCACGCTCACCATCGAGTCGGCGGGCGAGCGGGGCCAGTCGGTGCTCACCGACATCCCGCACGTCGAGCGGGTACAGACCACGCTCTACGAACTGGTCGAGGGGGACCGCGACAAGCACTCGCTCGGCGACGACGAGATGCGGGAGATCATGGAGTCGATGCGGGAGGGGCGCGGCGGCCAGTGACCGGCTAGCGGTTCCGGGTGCGACGGCCCGTCACCATGTCGGCCTTGGCCAGCTCCGCGGCCAGGTCGGTATCGAGCGGGCCGTCCAGCTCCGCCTCCAGCGTGGCGGTGAGCTGGTCGAAGTTCTGCCGCGCGCCGGGTTTCTCCGGCGCGACGGCGGTGGGCGCCGGCGCCGGCCGGAACACGAACGTGCGGTACGCCCAGAACCGGAACAGCGTGCCCAGGGCCAGGCCGGTGAACTTCGCCAGGTTGAGCGCCAGCAGGCTGGTCAGGCCCAGGCCGTACTTCGCGCCGCCGAGCACCGCCAGCTCGATCACCAGGCCCGCGCCGTTGAACAGGAAGAACAGCGTGTACTCGCGGCGCATCGTCGACTTGGGCCGGTCCCGGTAGGTCCAGTGCCGGTTCATGAAGTACGACGCGGTGGTGGCCACCACGGTCGCGACGACGTTGGCCTTGAGCTGGCCCTGGTGCAGCACGGTCAGCACGAGCGCGTTGAACACCAGGAAATTGATGACCGTATTCAGTCCGCCGACGATGCCGAACTTCGCCGCCTCGTGGGCCAGCTTCCGCCACCGCTGGGCGCGGGCTCCGGTATCAGGCACTTGGCCACCTTACGCGAGTCGGTTTACCGTCGCGTGTCCTGCGATCGGGGGGTGCGCCGCAGGTCACGCCCTCAGCTGCAGTCTGTCGCCGGGGCGGGCACCCCGGGTACCGGTGTGTTATCGCTGGGGTGCCCCGGAGCGCCGGCCAGAAACACGAACCGCCGGTAGGCCCAGAACCGGAACGCCGTCGCGGCCGCGTTGCCGACGATGCTGCCCGCGATGAGGTCGGCCAGGAACGTGTGGAACACGCCCGGCCAGACGGCACCCAGCACGGTGCCGCTGAGGAACAGGACGACCAGGGTGATGGCCAGGCCGACCGCGTTGTAGAAGAAGTACAGCCCGTACTCGCGCGCCAGGCCGGAGCGTCCGCGGTGCCGCCAGGTCCAGAAGCGGTTGCCGAGGAACGCGAGCGTCGCCGCGATCACCGTGGCGATCGTCTTGGCGAGCAGCCGGTCCATCCCGGTGCGCAGCAGCGCGCCGAAGATCAGGGTGTCCACCGCGAATGCGGTACCGCCCACCACGCCGAACTTGCCCAGTTCGTGGACCAGGTGCCCGAACCGGTCCCATAGCCGGCGGATCGGGCCGGGCGGGGTCTGCTGCACGGTCTGAGGGTACGCGGGGCGGCGGCGCCGCGACCCGCACTGTCCACGTGGTGGCAGCTTTCTGACAGCGGGCGCCGATCGCCGCCCCTCCCCGGGGTGTCGTACAGGAGTGGTGGCTACGCAGCGTGACGGTGGCGTAAGTGAATGATCACCGGAACGTTTGCGCGATCATGTCCATGGGAGCGCGAAAATGCTCGTCAGTCTGCACATGGACCGCATCTTGTGCAGTTCTTCACAAGCTTCCCAGGAGCCCTGACCGCTCCGCCGGTTTACCCTGAGCACATATCCCGCATGGCCCTTGCCCGGCGTGTCCGTACCGGTCACCCGGCGTATCCCCGTATACCCCGCCGGGGCCAGCCCGGGTTTCCGGTCAGTGCCGACCAGAGGGAGAAAGCTGATGACCGCTCCGGCCGCCGTGCAAGGGCTCGACAACCCCCCGACCACACACCCCCGCCTGCTCGCCTGGGTCCGCGAGGTCGCCGAACTGACCACCCCGGAGCGGGTGGTCTGGTGCGACGGATCCGAGGCGGAGTGGCGCCGAATCACCGACGAGCTGGTCACGGCGGGAACGCTGGTCCGGCTCAACCCCGACCGCCGGCCCAACTCCTTCCGGGCCTGCACCGACCCCGGCGACGTGGCCCGCGTCGAGGAGCGGACGTTCATCTGCTCGCCCGACCCGTCGGGCGCCGGCCCGACCAACAACTGGATGGCCCCGGCCGACATGAAGCGCGAAATGACCGCGCTGTACCGGGGCAGCATGCGCGGCCGGACCATGTACGTGGTCCCGTTCTGCATGGGCTCGCTGGACGCCGAGCGGCCGATGTTCGGGGTGGAACTGACCGACAGCGCGTACGTGGCCGCGTCCATGCGGATCATGACCCGGATGGGCGCCGACGTGCTCGCCCGGATGGGCGAGGACGCCGAGTTCGTGCCCTGCCTGCACTCGGTGGGCGCGCCGCTGGCGCCCGGCCAGCGCGACGTGCCCTGGCCGTGCAACGAGACGAAGTACATCTCGCAGTTCCCCGAGACCCACGAGGTCTGGTCCTACGGCTCCGGCTATGGCGGCAACTCGCTGCTGGGCAAGAAGTGCTACGCGCTGCGGATCGCCTCGGTCCTGGCCCGGGACGAGGGCTGGCTGGCCGAGCACATGCTGATCATGAAGCTCACCTCGCCCGAGGAGAAGACCTACTACATCGCGGCGGCCTTCCCGTCCGCCTGTGGGAAGACGAACCTGGCGATGCTGGAGCCCACGATCCCCGGCTGGAAGGTCGAGACCCTGGGCGACGACATCGCCTGGATGCGGTTTGGCGAGGACGGCCGGCTGTACGCCACCAACCCGGAGTTCGGGCTGTTCGGCGTCGCGCCCGGCACGGACTGGAAGACCAACCCGAACGCCATGCGGGCGCTGGAGCGGGGCAACTCCATCTTCACCAACGTGGGCCTGACCGACGACGGCGACATCTGGTGGGAGGGGATGGGCGAGCCGCCGGCCCACCTCGTCGACTGGCGGGGCCGGGACTGGACGCCGGAGTCCCCGACCCCCTCGTCGCACCCGAACAGCCGGTTCTGCACGCCGATCAAGCAGTGCCCGGTGCTGGCCGACGAGTACGAGGACCCGCGTGGCGTGCCGATCGACGCGATCCTGTTCGGCGGTCGGCGGCGCACCACGATCCCGCTGGTCACCGAGGCGCGGGACTGGGCGCACGGGGTGTACCTGGGCGCCACGCTCTCGTCCGAGACGACCGCCGCCGCGACCGGCCAGGTGGGCGTGGTCCGGCGGGACCCGATGGCGATGCTGCCGTTCATCGGGTACAACGCCGCCGACTACTTCGCCCACTGGATCGAGATGGGTAAGGGCGCCGCGGGCGCGGGCGAGCCGGGCAAGCTGCCCAGGATCTTCTACGTGAACTGGTTCCGCCGGGGCGAGGACGGGCGGTTCCTGTGGCCGGGCTTCGGCGAGAACTCGCGGGTCCTGAAGTGGGTCGTCGAGCGGATCGAGGGGACCGGCGCCGCCGAGGAGACCGCGATCGGCCGGGTGCCCGCCCCCGAGGCGCTGGACCTGACCGGCCTGGAGACCCCGCTGGCCGACGTGGCCGCCGCGCTGCGGGTGGACCCGGCCGAGTGGCGGGCCGAACTTCCGCTGGTCGCGGAGTGGTTCACCGGTTTCGGGGACCAGCTGCCGGGGGTGCTCTGGGCGGAACTTGACGCTCTGAAGGCCCGTTTGGGTGGATGATTCCCTCGATTGTGAGATTCCCCACTTTTTCATATGAGCGAATGATCCTCTTCGGCCCGATACGGGACGACCGGTCCTGCCTAACCTTGCGCGGTGCGTAAGGGGAGACACAGGCATGGACGGCGGAGCGCGCACCACCGGGGAACCCGGCGCGCGCTCCTGCTCCGGATCGACAAGCGGCTCGCCGGCCTCACCCTGGCCGGGGCCCTCGTCGTCGGCGGGCTCACCGCCGCCGGAATGATCGAGACCTCGCCGGTGGACGCCGCCGGCGCCGCGGCGGCCGTGGACCCGGCGGCGCTGCGCGACCGCCTCCGGGAGGAGGACCGCTCCTCCCGGTCGGGCCGCACCCCGCCGAGCCCGAGCCCGACCCCCGCCCCGACCGCGACCGCGACCGCGACGGCGGCCCCGACCAAGCCCAAGCCGACCGCACCGGCCACCCCGGCGCACGTCAAGCCGATCGGCGACCTCGACCAGCGGCAGATGGACCACGCGACGACGATCGTGCGGGTGGCCGAGCGCCGGGGCATGCCCGAGCGGGCCATGGTCGTCGCCCTTGCCACCGTCCTGCAGGAGAGCTACCTGCGCAACCTGGCGAACCCGTCGGTGCCCGAGTCGGAGCGGTACAGCCACGAGGGGGAGGGCGCGGACCACGACTCGGTCGGGCTGTTCCAGCAGCGGCCGAGCAGCGGTTGGGGCACCGTGGCGAACCTGATGAACCCCACCTACGCCACCAACGCCTTCTTCGACGCGCTCGAGGAGATATCCGGCTGGGAGCAGATGAGCATCGCCGCGGCGGCGCAGAGCGTGCAGATCTCCGCGTTCCCGGACGCCTACGCCCAGCACGAGTCGTTCGCCCGCCGGTTGGTGACCGCCATCCGCCACCCCGGGTAGCGGTTTTCCCCGCCGCGCGTCGTGATAGGCGGCGGCGGGGGATGGGTACCCTCGCCGCGTGACGGCGACGGCGACGGCGGCAACCACCGCGGCGGCGCCCCGGCCGGCCGCGGTCCGCGCGCTCACCGCGCTGCTCGCGGCCACGGCGGCGGCGACCGTCGCGGTGGAGGCGCTGAACTGGTGGTACGCCCCGGAGCGCGGCTACGGGCTGGCGGTGCGGACCGGCTGGGCGACGCTGCGCTCGCTCGGCTTCCTCGTCCTGGTCTGGCACGTGCGCCGGGGCCGGGCCGGTGCCCGCCCGTTCGGGCTGATCCTCGCCGTCACCACGGTCTTCGCGGTGGCCCGCCTGGTGGTGCCGCGGCGCGGCCTGCCGGTGCTGCCCGGCGTGCTCGGCTTCGCCGCCATCGCGCTGCTCGCCCTCGCGGCCGTGCTGCTGCTCTACCGCTCGCCCGCCGTCACCGGCTACCTGACCCGGCCGCCGAATCGGCTGGTCATCACCCGGCAGGGGTTCGCCCGCCGCCCGGTCGCCCGGACCGCCGCTCCGGTGCCCGGCTGGCTGCTCACCGCCCGGGTCGCGGCGCTCGCGTACGGCCCGCTGATGCTCGTACCGTGCCTGGTCTCGGTCGGGGTGATCGCGGACGGCCGGCTCGCCGCCATCCCGGTCGTGGCGCTCTGGGCGGCGCTCGCGTTCGGGGTCGGCTACGCGGTCCTGTTCACCAGCTTCTTCCTGCTGCGCGGCCGGCGCTGGGCGCGCTGGTGGCTGGCCGGCATCACGCTGCTGGTGGTGCTGATCGACCTGCCGCTGTGCTGGGCGATGCTCGGCGGGGACGGCCTGGTCCGCGACGGCGGCCCGCTCGCCGTCGCCGCCCTGATGGCGCTGTACGGCCTGTGGCGTGCCCCGCACCACGACCGGCTGATCCCGGCGCCCCGGCAGGCCACGCCGTGACGGGCGGGCCAGGAGGGAGCAGGCCATGACGGAGTACGCCATGGGGGAGCACCTGCCCGACGTCTTCGACGTGGCCGTGGTCGGCGGCGGGCCGGCGGGCGCCGCCGCCGCGCTGGCCGCCCGCGCCGCCGGCGCGAGCGTCGCGCTGATCGACCGGGCCGGCTTCCCCCGGGACAAGGCGTGCGGCGACGGCATCGCCGCGCCGACCGTGGAAGCCCTCGTCGACCTGGGCATCACCGGGGCGGTCGCCGGCTACGAGCCGATCGACACGCTGCGCCTGATCGCGCCCAGCGGGTGCGCCGTGGCGCGCCGGCTTTCGCACCCGGCGTACACGATCCCGCGTGAGGTGTTCGACGCCCGCCTGCACGAGGCGGCGGTCGCCGCGGGCGCGGTACCGGTCCGGCACGCCGTCCGGGCCCTGCGGCGCCGGGGCGGGCGGGTCGAACTGGACGGCGCGCTCGCGGCCCGCACGGTCATCGGGGCGGACGGGGCCGGCTCGGTCATCCGGCGCCTGCTCGGCTTCGGACCCAACCCGGACGGGCACGTGGCCATCGCCATCCGAGGCTACGCGCCCGCCCTCCCCGGCCCGGCGGAGCAGCTCATCGTCACCTCCTCGGCGCGCTGGCCCGCGTACGCCTGGGCGTTCCCCATCGGGGACGGCCGCGCCAACGTCGGCTACGGCGAGGTTCTTCAGGGGCGGCCGACCAGCCGGGCACACCTGATCGAGCGACTGGCCGCCCTGCTGCCCACCCTGGACCACGGCGCCGTGACCGGCCTGCGCGCCCACCACCTCCCGCTGTCCACCCGGCGCCCGCCGCCCGGCCGGGGACCGGTCCTGCTGGCCGGCGACGCGCTGTCCCTCATCAACCCGTTCACCGGCGAGGGCATCTTCTACGCGGTGCTCTCCGGCGCCCTGGCCGGGCGGGCCGCCGCCCTCGCCCGGGCGGCGCCGGACCGTGCGGTGGACCGGTACCGCCGCGCGCTGCGCCAGCGGCTCGGCCGGCACCTGGCGCACAGCCGGGTCGCCGCCGCGCTGGCCCAGCACCCCCGCATCGTGGACGCCGCGATCACCGCCGCCGCCCGTGACCAGCGGGTTTTCGGCGCACTGGTCGCCCTCGGGCTCGGCGACGGCCGGCTCGACGGGCGCACCCTGCTGCGCATCGCGGCGGGGCTAAGGGCCGAACGTTCGACTGTCGGGAGTTAGCCGGAACTCGATAGGCTGTAGGCGATGACTGTGCGCGAGCTCATCTACCGCCGCCTCGTCTACCCGGTGTACGAGTGGCGACTGACCACGCTCCTGGCCGGCAAACCGGTTCCCCAGCACGTCGGCGTGATGTGCGACGGCAACCGCCGGTGGGCGCGCGAAATGGGCTACGTCGATCCCAATGACGGCCACCGGGTCGGCGCAGCCAAGATCAAACACGTGCTCGGCTGGTGCGACAAGTTCGGCATCGGCCACGTCACCCTCTACCTGCTCGCCACGGACAACCTGCGCCGCCCCGCGACCGAACTGGAACCGCTGCTGCGCATCATCGAGGACCTGGCCGCCGAACTGGCCGAGGAGGGCAACCCGTGGCGCCTGCGCGTGGTCGGCGCCCTCGATGTGTTGCCCGCCGCCACCGCCGCCGCGCTGAAGGCGGCCGAGGAGCGCACCGCCGAGCGCGCCGGTGGCGCCCAGGTGAACCTCGCCGTGGGGTACGGGGGCCGGCGCGAGATAGCCGATGCGGTCCGGTCGCTGCTCTACGAACGCGCCCGCAGCGGCGGCACCCTGGAGGAACTGGCCGAGGTGCTGGACGTCGAGCACATCGCCGAGCACCTCTACACCCGCGGGCAGCCCGACCCCGACCTGGTCATCCGCACCAGCGGCGAGCAGCGCCTGTCCGGCTTCCTGCTGTGGCAGTCGGCGCACTCCGAGTTCTACTTCTGCGACGTGAACTGGCCGGACTTCCGGCACGTCGACTTCCTGCGCGCCCTGCGCTCGTACGCCTCCCGGCAACGCCGCTACGGCGCCTGACCGGCACCCGCCCCGACCGGGCGCGGCCCACCCCGCGCATCGTGGTCAGTGCGCGGTGGCGTCGGGGGTGCCGGTGGGCGCGGTCAGGAGGGCGAGCCCGGTGCGCAGGAAGCCGGCGAGGGCGACCGGCGAGTCGAGCGTCAGGTCGGCGGAACTGGAGACCTCGTGGCCGGTCTCCGGGTTCGCCACCGCCACGCACACGCCCAGGAACCCGGCGTCGCCGGCCGCGCGGGCCCGCACGGCGGCGAACGCCTGTAGGTCCGAGACGTCGTCGCCGAAGTACCAGGCGCAGTCGAAGCCGTTCAGCGCGCGGTGCAGCACGGTGCCCTTGTCCAGTCGGACCGGGGGCTTGAGTTCCACCACCATCCGGCCGCCCTGCGCGGTGGCGCCGAGCCGGTCGGCCTGGGCGCGGCCCCACCGCTCCACGGCGTCGCGCAGGTGCGGCGCCCGGCGGTAGTGCAGGGCGACGGAGAGCCGCTTGTACTCCACGCCGGCGCCCTCGGGCAGTTCGGCGCGGGCCAGGTCGGCCAGTTCCGCCATGGTCGGCTCCCAGGCCAGCGCGGTGGGGTCCGTCTCGGTGACGCCCCCGCCGTGGCTGCGTTCAAGGCCGTAGAGGCCGTACAGGTCGACGTCCGGCATACCGGGGAACCGGTCGCGGAGGAACTCCACCGGCCGGGCGGAGACGATCGCCACCCGGCCGACGACGCGGGCCAGGGCGCTGAGCGCCTCGGTCACGCCCGGAACCGGGAACACCGCGGTGGGATCGTCCTGGACCGGCGCGAGGGTCCCGTCGAAGTCGAAGAACAGCGCGCACCGGTCGGGCCGGTCCGCAGTGATCTTCCACGCCTCGGCGGCGGAGACCGGCCGGGCCGGACGCCGGTCCGCATCGTCGATCGGCAGCATGGCCGTAGCGTACAAGCGGTTGCCGCCGCGCGGTTCGTTCCCGCCGGCCCGATCGGGCGTGACCGCGCGCGCGGGTCAGTCGTCGGCGCCCATCGTCGCGCGTCGCTGGGAGCCGCGCGGGCCGAGCGGCACGACCGCCGCCTCCGGGCTGTGCCGCAGCAGGTAGCCCTCGACGAAGCCGGTGTTCCGGTCGCCGGTCCGGGCGTCCAGCTCGTCGAGCCTGGTCGCCAGCGTCTCGGCGAGTTGGTTGAGCCGGCCGGTGAGTCGCTCGAAGCCCTCCGCGACCACGGCCACCGCGATCGCCACGGCGGCCGCGCCGACCGTGATGAGGTTCAGCAGGGTCGGCGAGCCGCCGTCGGACACGCCGACGACCAGGTTCGCGGTGAGGCAGGCCGTCGAGGCGACGGCGGCGACGAGTAGGGCGCACCACTTCAGGGGCATGGTCGATGACCCCTCCTTCTTGTCCCGCAGTGCTCATCCAGGGTGCTGATCCGGCCTTGTCCCGTCACCCCGCCGACGACGAGCCCAAGCAGTACGTTCGGCGGCCGGTACCCCCGGTGCCCGCGGGTCATGCGCCTGCGGTTGGCGCCATTTGAACAACGTCCCCCGGTCGGGTCAGCCGGCGCGCTCCTGGCCCCGCTCCCGTTCGATGCGCAGCGGGGGGCGGTAGGCGAGGTACCGGATGGTCTCGCGGATGTGGAACTTCTCGGCCTCGGAGACGTTGGGGTCGACCAGGCGGCGCAGCAACGCCTCGACGTCCGGGTCCATCGGCGGCGGTGGCGGCGCGGGGCGGGCGGGCGCGGAGCGGTCCCAGCCGAGGATGCCGAACGCGACCGTGGGCGAGATGCCCAGGCCCTCGCAGAACGCGACCACGCGCTGCGGTTCGGGGTCGGTGGTCCAGTCGCCGCGCAGCCAGCGGTTGATGGTCTGCCGGGAGACGCCGGTGCGCCGGGCCACCTCGACGCCGGTCCAGGCGCGGATCGCGCGGGCGTCGTCCAGGGCCTTGCGGACGAACGCGGCGAACGCGAGTTTCCGCGGCTGAGCGGTGTCGGGGGGCACGCCGCGACGGTACGTCCGGTTTCCCGGAATGCCCCGGAGGGACCCGCCGTAGTCCTGACCACGTGACACGCGGTACCACCGCCCGGCCGGTTCCATCCCGCAAGTCTAGGTCGCCCGGATGGACCTCACGAATCAGCCGAATGGACGATGCTGTCACGCACGCGAGACGCTCTACGGTATGTCCCGTGCTTGAGACATTGCGTACCGGTTCGTGTCTCATTGTCGAGTCGGGGGGAGAGCGATGAGCGGACTGGCGACCCGCGGCGAAGCGTTCCGTCTGGTCGCCGACGGGGTGGCCGCCGGGCTCAGCGCCCCGTGGCGGCTCTACCTGGCGCGCGGGTGCCGGTACCTGTCCATGTCCGTCGGCGAGCGTGCGGAGTGGGACGCCTGGCGCTCCCACCTCGGCTGCCCCGTGATGACGGTCCGGGTCTACGACGTGGCCGGCGACATCCGCCGGGCGTCCGTGGCCGAGGCGGTCATCGACGGCTGCCGGATCAGCGTCGAACTGGTGGAGGACGTCTCCACCGGCGACCTCGCCACCGGCCTCGGGATGCTGGGCGGGGCGGCCGACGGTGCCACCGACAGCGCCGCCGGCAAGGTGTTCGACCGCGCGCCCGACCGGTTACTCGATCCGGACCCGGAGCGCCCGCTCGACCCGGCGGCCGAGCCGCCACTGCCGCCGCCGAGCGGCGCGCGGCCGATCATCCCGACCCAGTTCCGGGACGACGAGCGCGGAGGCCCGCCGGGATGAGCCCGTTCTTCGCAGTCTTCTTCATCCTCCTGCTCACCTCGTCCAGCTACGCCGCCGGGCGGCTGCACGGGCAACTCAGCTACCACCTGGGGTACCGGTACGGGTACCGGCAGGGATATTTCGACGGCGACCGCGCGGCCTGGAACCGCCGGCGCCGTGAGGCACAGGCGGCCATCGCCTCGGTGCTGACGGTGCCACCCACGACTCGCACCGTTTACGGCACCGCCGTTCGCTCGTCGACGACGTACACGGGTGCCTCGTTCGTGGCGGCCGCGACCAACGGCGGAAGGCACTCCCATCTGGAGTGAGCGGCAGCCACGAGCCGGTGTGCCGGATGCGACCGGGCGTCCGGCACACCCCGGGACCGGGTGACCGGTTCCAGCCCGGCCGGCGTGCGCGCAGGGGGCATGCGCGCCGGCCGGGCTCCCCCGCCCGGACGGGTGTCCGCCCTGAACAATGGGTGTCAACCTAGCCGTTTGCGGCTTGTTCCGGATAGCGTCTACCCCATGGACCGGGGCCTTCCCGGACCAGCCGGAGGCCCGGATCGCCAGCACAGCACGGGGCCGCACCCGACCCCGACCCCGGGCACCGGTCGAGCGGACCACGGGCGCCCGGGTGCTCGCCCGCCGGAGCGAGCCTGTGACCGATCGCCGCACTCCCGACTCCGCCGCTTCCACCAAGGCCCCGACCGTCCCCGCCGCCCGGCGGGTCCGGGCCGCTCGTCGCACCACCGGGTCGGCGGTCGACGCCGACCCCGCTCCACGCACGCACGTATACGTGCTCGACACCTCCGTCCTGCTCTCCGACCCGGCCGGCTTCCTGCGCTTCGGCGAGCACGAGGTGGTCCTGCCGCTGGTGGTCATCTCCGAGTTGGAGGGCAAGCGGCACCACGCCGAACTGGGCTGGTTCGCCCGGCAGTCGCTGCGCCTGCTCGATGACCTGCGGGTCAAGCACGGGCGGCTGGACGAGCCCGTGCCGGTCAACGACGTCGGCGGCACGCTGCGGGTCGAGCTGAACCACGCCGACCAGGCGCTGCTGCCGCTGGGGTTCCGGGCCGACACCAACGACGCCCGGATCCTGTCCGTCGCGCTCGGGCTCACCGCCGAGGGGCGGGCGGTCACGCTGGTCAGCAAGGACATGCCGCTGCGGGTCAAGGCCGCCTCGGTGGGGCTGGTCGCCGACGAGTACCGGCACGGCCAGGCCGCGGACGCCACCTGGACCGGCATGGCCGACCTGGAGCTCGCTGAGGAGCAGGTCAACCGGCTGTACGCGGGGGAGACGCTGGATCTGGACGAGGCGGCGGGGCTGCCCATCCACACCGGCCTGGTGCTGACCTCGGCGCGCGGGAGCGCCCTGGGCCGGGTGCTGGCGGACAAGACGGTTCGGCTGGTCCGCGGCGACCGGGAGGCGTTCGGGCTGCGCGGCCGCTCCGCCGAGCAGCGGATCGCGCTGGACCTGCTGCTGGACGAGTCGATCGGGATCGTGTCGCTGGGCGGGCGGGCCGGCACCGGCAAGTCGGCCCTGGCCCTGTGCGCCGGCCTGGAGCAGGTCATGGAGCGCCGCCGGCACCGGAAGGTCGTGGTGTTCCGCCCGCTGTACGCGGTGGGTGGGCAGGAACTGGGCTACCTGCCGGGCACCGAGGCGGAGAAGATGTCGCCCTGGGCCCAGGCGGTCTTCGACACGCTCGGCGCGGTGATCCACGAGAACGTGATGGAGGAGGTTCTGGCCCGGGGCATGCTCGAGGTGCTGCCGCTGACCCACATCCGGGGCCGCAGCCTGCACGACGCGTTCGTCATCGTGGACGAGGCGCAGTCGCTGGAGCGCAACGTGCTGCTGACCGTGCTGTCGCGGATCGGGCAGGGCTCCCGGGTGGTGCTCACGCACGACGTGGCGCAGCGGGACAACCTGCGGGTCGGCCGGCACGACGGGGTGACCGCGGTGATCGAGGCCCTGAAGGGGCATCCGCTGTTCGCGCACGTCACGTTGACCCGGTCGGAGCGCTCCGCAATCGCCGAAGTGGTGACGGACCTCCTGGAGGACATCCCGCGCTGACGCGTTTCTGGGCGGTTCTGCCCCGAAAAATCCCGTGACGCAAATCACAAACGGCCGCCTCGATTTCCCATCGGGGCGGCCGTTTGTCAGGGTGTCTGACGGACCGCCCGCGCCCCGGACGGCCGCCAGCCAGGCGGCGCACCGGCCTCGGCGCGACCCGGGCAGGGTCGGGTGGTCCCGGCGTGATCGCCCCGCAGCCCCGCTGCGCCGGGGTGGACCGCGCCGGTCCTAGCCCCCGACGAAGGGACGATTTTGTCCAGTCGCCGTACCAGCAGGTCCACCTGGACCCGCCTCGGCCTCCGGGCACTCGCCGTCGGCCTCCTGCTCACCGGCGTCGCCGGTGGGGTCTACGTCGGCCAGAACCGCCAGGACCGGCAGGTCCAGGCCGCCCGCGCCGCCGCCGCCGAGGCGGCCGACCAGGAACTGCTGGCGACCCTCGAGGAGCAGCGCCGGGAATCCAGCGAGCGGTCCGCTCGCGCGGAGGCCGAGCGCAAGGCCGCGGTGGCGGCGCAGAACGCGGCCGAACAGGGCCGCCGCGCCGAGAAGGCGGTCGAGCAGAAGACCGAGAGCACCACGGGCGGCCCCAAGCCGTACACGGGTCCGATTCCGGCCTCGTGCAACGAGTTCAGCGGCGTCCGCAAGACCGGCTGCGCGTTGATGATCGACGCCGGCTTCCCGATCTCCGAGTTCCCCTGCCTGAACAAGCTGTGGACCAAGGAGAGCGGTTGGAACTACAAGGCGGCCAACGCCGGTTCCGGGGCCTACGGCATCCCCCAGGCGGTGCCGGGAAGCAAGATGGCCTCGGTCGCCGACGACTGGAAGACCAACCCGGCGACCCAGATCAAGTGGGGCCTCGGCTACATCAAGGGCCGGTACGGCACGCCCTGCAAGGCGTGGGCGCAGTCGGAGAGTGAAGGCTGGTACTGAACCCCCTCGAGGGTTCGGTGGAACCAAGGGGCACGGGCGGTTCGCCCGTGCCCCTTCTTCGTCCCGCGTTGCTCAGCCGGAGCGGACCTGGTAGCACTCTTTGGGTGAACAACAACGACGAGGCCGCCTACCGCTTCGGCACCGAGGCGTTCTACGCCGCGCTGGGCCGCGCCTTCGTCGCCATGTGCGCCGTCGTGCCGGTGCTGTTCCTCATCGAGGTCATCGACCGGGGCATGGGCCAGGCCCTGGACGTGGCCGGCGGCATCCGTCCCGGCCACCTGACCGGCCTGGACGGCGTCATCTTCGCGCCGTTCCTGCACGCGAGCTTCGCCCACCTGTACGGCAACAGCGTCCCGCTGATCCTGCTGGGCACGTTCGTGCTGGCCGCCGGCACCCGCCGGTTCCTCTGGTCGACCGGGGTCATCATGCTGGTCAGCGGGCTCGGCGTCTGGTTCACCGGCGACCGCGACTCCATCGTGGTCGGTGCCAGCGGCGTCATCTTCGGGTACCTGGGCCTGCTGCTGGCCCGCGGCGTGGTGGACCGCAGTTGGTGGCACCTCGGCGTGGGCGCCCTCATCGGCCTGCTCTACGGCTGGCAGATCATCGGCGTGCTTCCCGCCGATCCGAGCGTCTCCTGGCAGGGCCACCTGTTCGGCTTCATCGGCGGCGTGCTGGCCGCGGTCCTCTTCCGCCGGCCCAAGGGCCCCACCTACCTCGCCGACCGCTACCTCACCTCCGACTGAGCCCGCCCCTCGGTCGGGGCCTTGCCTGCGCCCCGCGCCCCGTCGTAGCGTCTGGCGACGGGCGAGTGGTCGGGCCGGGGGTGAGAAACCGCTTGCCTCGCGTCATCCGCCCGGCCGGAGAGTCGACGGATGAGGAGCCTGGATGCGCGCGGTCGATGTCGCCATTGTGGGTGCGGGTCCGACGGGGCTGTTCGCCGCCTACTACGCCGGCTTCCGTGGGCTCTCCGTGGCGGTGATCGACGCGCTGCCCGAGCCGGGCGGCCAGGTGACCGCGATGTACCCGGAGAAGATGATTTACGACGTGGCCGGCTTCCCGGCCATCCGGGGCCGGGACCTGGTGGCGAACCTGGTGGAGCAGGCCGCGCCGGTCAACCCCGAGTACCTGCTCGGCGTGCGGGCCACCGATCTGTCCTACCTGGACGACAAGCCGGTGCTCGCGCTCTCCTCCGGCGAGACGCTGCACTGCGGATCCATCATCATGACGGCCGGGATGGGTAGCTTCACACCGCGCCCGCTGCCCGCCGCCGCCGCGTTCACCGGCGAGGGCCTGGTCTACTTCGTGCCCCGGCTCGCCGAGCTGACCGGGCACGACGTGGTGATCGTCGGTGGCGGCGACTCGGCGTTCGACTGGGCGCTGTCGCTGCAACCGGTCGCCAGGTCGGTCACGCTCGTGCACCGGCGGGACAGGTTCCGCGCGCACGCGAGCACCGTGGCGAAGGTGCGGGCACTCCCGGTGCGGATCATCACCGACGCCGAGGTGGCGAAGGTGCACGGCGAGGAGCGGATCACCGGCTGCGACGTCGCGGTGCGCGGCGGGGCGACCGAGACCCTGCCGGCGGACACCGTCGTCGCCGCGCTCGGCTTCACCGCCGACCTCGGCCCGCTCGCCGAGTGGGGCCTGGAACTGGACCGGCGGCACATCAGGGTGGACAGCCGCATGGCCACCAACCGGCCGCGCGTCTTCGCCGCGGGCGACATCACCGAGTACCCGGGCAAGGTCCGCCTGATCGCGACCGGCTTCGGGGAGGCGGCCACCGCGGTCAACAACGCCGCCGTGGTCATCGACCCCGCCGCGCACCTGTTCCCGGGCCACTCGTCGGACGCCGGTTAGGAGATCAGCGGGCTGCCGCCGAAGTCGACCGACGAGTACCGGCGCAGCTTCTCCAACCGGTGGAACGAGTCGATCCAGCGGATCGTGCCGCTCTTGGAGCGCATGACCACGGACTGGGTGTGTGCGCCCCCGGCCCGGTACCGCACGCCGCGCAGCAGTTCGCTCGAGGTGACGCCGGTGGCGACGAAGAAACAGTTGTCCCCGGTGACCAGGTCGTCGGTGGTGAGCACCCGGTCCAGGTCGTGCCCGGCGGCCAGCGCCTTCGCCCGCTCGGCCTCGTCCCGCGGCCACAGCTTCGCCTGGATCGCGCCGCCCATGCACTTGAGGGCGCACGCCGCGGTGATCCCCTCGGGCGTACCGCCGATGCCCATCAGGACGTCCACATCGGACGTCTCGCGGGCGGCGGAGATGGCGCCGGCGATGTCCCCGTCGAGGATGAACCGGATCTGCGCGCCGGCCTGGCGCACCTGCTGGACCAGGTCGGCGTGGCGCGGGCGGTCCAGGATGCAGACGGTCACGTCGCTGACGCTGCTGTTCTTGACCTTCGCGATCCGGCGCAGGTTCTCCGCCACCCCCGCCTCGATGTCGATGACCTCGGCGCAGTCCGCGCCCACCACGAGCTTCTCCATGTAGAACACGGCGCTCGGGTCGAACATCGCGTGCCGCTCGGCGACCGCGAGCACCGCGATCGAGTTCGGCATGCCCTTGCTCATCATGGTGGTGCCGTCGATCGGATCCACGGCCACGTCCACCTCGGGGCCGGTGCCGTCGCCCACCCGCTCGCCGTTGTAGAGCATCGGCGCGTTGTCCTTCTCGCCCTCGCCGATCACCACCACGCCGCTCATCGGCATCGCGTTGATGAGCTTGCGCATCGCGTCGACCGCGGCGCCGTCGCCGCCCTCCTTGTCGCCGCGGCCGATCCAGCGGCCGGCGGCCATCGCCGCCGCCTCGGTGACCCGGACCAGGTCCAGGGCCAGGTTGCGATCGAGATCCTGGGGGGTACGGGGTGCGGTCATGGCTCCTCCTCGCGGCACGGCGGGGCGGTCGGCTATGCGTCGCATAGTGGCATGCCCGCCGCCGGTCGCGCGCCGGTCGGTGCCCAAAAGTGGCCCGGATCGCGGTTCGGGCAGGATGGCCGGGTGAGTACGCGAGGTCCCCGCGACATCCTGCTGTCGCTTCTGGTGCTGCTGATACCGGTGGTCGTCGTTGTGGCGATCTACCGCGTGGTCCAGGGCGGTGACCAGCCGGTGGTGGTCGACCCGGCGCCGGCGGTGGCCGACGCGCGGGCGGCGAAGGCGTTCCCGGTCGCGGAGCCGGCCGGGCTGCCGTCGGGCTGGCAGCCGATCCGCGCCACCTACCGCGACCGGACGCTGCGGATCGGGTACCGCACCCCGAAGGGCGGCGGTGTGCAGCTCGTCGAGCGGCCGGGTACGACCGACCCGGGCCAGGCGATCCACGCCGAGCTGTCCGACACGGCCCGGCCCCTGGGTACGGTCGACATCGCCGGGCGGACGTGGCAGCGGTACGCGGGGCGCCCGGGCGAGTCGGGCCTGGTCCTGCTGGAGCCGAGCCGGACGGTGGTGGTGCTGGGCAACGCCGCGGAGGCCGAGCTGACCAGCCTGGCCGCCGCGCTCCGCGCCTGAACGGCACCCGGACCCCAGATTCAGGGAACGAGGACGATCTTGCCGCGGGTGTGCCGCTCGGCCAGTTCCCGGTAGGCGTCCCGCACCCGGTCGAGGGGGTAGGTCGCGGCGACCGGCAACTCCAGCCGCCCGTCCACGAGCCGGGCGGCCAGGTCGGCCAGGACCTGCGCGCTGGCCGCGTCGCTGTTCCCCTTCATGTGCGTCCCGTACTTCGCCGCCGCCTCGAAGTCGCGGATGGTGTTGACGCGCCCGGCCGGCACGCCCAGTTCCACGGCGAGGTCCACGTAGCCGGTGCCGAACGTGTCGATGAACGCGTCCACCTTCCCGCCGGCGGCCTCGCGCACCCGGTCGGCCTGGCCCTCGCCGTACTCCACCGGGATCACGCCGTGCGCCCGCAGCCACTCCGCGTTCGCCGGACCGGCCAGGCCGATCACGGTCGCGCCCATACTGCGGGCAAGCTGCACCGCCAGCGATCCCACACCGCCGGCCGCGCCCGAAACGACTAGCGTCTCGCCCTGTTGCGGGACGACCGCGCGCACCGCCGCGTACGCCGTCGTGCCCGCCACGAACAGGGCGCCCGCCACCTCCCACGGCAGCCGCTGCGGCTTCCCGGCCAGGTCGTGCTCGTTCGTGACCACGTACTCGGCCTGGCTGGCCCGCCGGTCGGTCCAGCCGATCACCTCGTCGCCCGGATGCCACCGGCTGACCCCCGGCCCGACCTCCTCGACCACGCCGGCCAGGTCGCTGCCCTGACCGGACGGGAACGTCGCCGGCCAACGCTCGGCGTGCTCGCCCTCCCGGATCGCGATCTCGCCGGGGTTGATCCCGGCCGCCCGCACCCGGACCAGCACCTCGCCCGCGCCGGGCACCGGCCGCGGTACCTCGGCGACGTGCAGCACGTCCACGTCGCCGTACCTGTCGAACATGACCGCCTTCGGCATTCTCGCCGCTCCTCCGCCCGTCCCGCCATCCGCAGTACGAGGAGGGTGCCACCGGTGGCGGCGGTTGAAACTCGGAGCGCCCCGGCCGGGGCGGGCGATCGGGCGCCGGAGGCGCGGGTGTGGCCCGCTTGTGTTCGCTCAGGCGCCGCGGGTCGCCGCGGCGGCGCGCATGTCGCGCTTGAGTTCCTGCGGGAGCGAGAAGACCAGCCGCTCCTGCGCCGTGGTGACCTCCGACACGTCGGTGAAGCCGCGCGCCGCAAGGTACTCCAGAACCTGCGCCACCAACTCCTCCGGCACGCTCGCGCCGGAGGTCACGCCGACCGTGCCGGCGCCCGTCAGCCAGGCGTCGTCGATCTCGTGCGCGTAGTCCACCAGGTGGCCGGCGCGGGCGCCGCTGTCCAGGGCCACCTCCACCAGCCGCACCGAGTTGGACGAGTTCCGCGACCCCACCACGATCATCACGTCGCAGTCGGCGGCGATCTGCTTGACCACCTGCTGCCGGTTCTGGGTGGCGTAGCAGATGTCGTCGCTCGGCGGGGACATCAGCAGCGGCAGCCGCTTGCGCAGCCGGGCCACCGTCTCCAGCGTCTCGTCCACCGACAGCGTGGTCTGCGACAGCCAGACGACCTTCTCCGGATCCCGCACCTTGATCGAGTCGGCGGCCTCCGGGCCGTCCACGAGCTGGATGTGCGCCGGCGCCTCGCCGGTGGTCCCGATGACCTCCTCGTGGCCCTCGTGGCCGATGAGCAGGATGTCGTAGTCGTCGGCCGCGAACCGCCGGGCCTCCTGGTGCACCTTGGTCACCAGCGGGCACGTCGCGTCGATCGCCTTGAGGTCGCGCTCGCGGGCCTGCTCGTAGACCTCGGGGGCCACCCCGTGCGCCGAGAAGATCACGATGGACCCCTCGGGCACCTCCTCGTTCTCCGCCACGAAGATCGCGCCCCGCTCCTGGAGCGTCGCGACCACGTGCCGGTTGTGCACGATCTCCTTGCGCACGTAGACCGGCGGCCCGTACAGCTTGAGTGCCTCCTCCACGGTCTGCACCGCGCGGTCGACACCGGCGCAGTAGCCGCGGGGCTTGGCGAGCAGAACACGCTTCGGCTGGTCAGTCACGCCACCCATGGTACGGCTGGCAGATGGTGCCATCGGCAGCGCGCAGGGCCACCGGTGCACCAGGGGAGCGCGTGCATGGTGATCCAGGAGCCGCTCGGTGAGGTCAGGGACTGCTGACCGGACGCCCCGGCGAGCGCGGCGCGACGGCCGGGCGGGCCGCCGTAGGGTGAGCGGGTGAGCGACGCGGAGGTACCCCGCAGCACGGCGGACGAGCCGTGGCCGGTGCGCGTGGTCAGCCAGAAGCTCAGCGCCTGGATCGCCCGGCTGGGCCGGGTGTGGGTGGACGGGCAGATCGCCCAGATCAGCCGCCGCCCCGGCGCCAGCGTGGTGTTCCTCACCCTGCGCGACCCGTCCGCCGACCTCAGCCTCACGGTCACCGCCCACCGGGACGTGCTCGACGCCGGCGCCCCGAACCTGACCGACGGCGCCCGGGTGGTGCTGCACGCCAAGCCGGAGTTCTACCCCGCCCGCGGCACGCTCAGCCTGCGCGCCGACGAGATCCGCCAGGTCGGCCTCGGCGAACTGCTGGCCCGGCTGGAGAAGCTGAAGAAACTGCTCGCCGCCGAGGGCCTGTTCGACCGCGCCCGCAAGCGCCGCCCCCCGTTCCTGCCGAACCGGATCGGCCTGATCACCGGGCGGGCCAGCGCCGCCGAGCGGGACGTGCTCACCAACGCCCGGCGCCGCTGGCCGGCCGTGGACTTCCGGGTCGTCAACGTGCCGGTGC
This sequence comes from Rhizomonospora bruguierae, assembly GCF_018397995.1. Lineage (GTDB taxonomy): Bacteria > Actinomycetota > Actinomycetes > Mycobacteriales > Micromonosporaceae > Rhizomonospora > Rhizomonospora bruguierae. The sequence continues at coordinate 139,393 of NZ_BBQH01000019.1, read as the reverse complement.
AGGGGCCCACCGCGGTACCGCAGATGGTGGAGGCCCTGCGCATGCTGGACCGGGACGAGACGGTCGACGTGATCGTGCTGGCCCGCGGTGGCGGCAGCGTCGAGGACCTGCTGCCCTTCTCGGACGAGGCGCTGTGCCGGGCGGTCTTCGCCTGCCGGACGCCGGTGGTCACCGCGATCGGCCACGAGACCGACGCGCCCCTGGTGGACTACGTCGCCGACCTGCGCGCCTCGACCCCCACCGACGCCGCCAAGCGGATCGTCCCCGACCTGGGCGAGGAGCTGACGTCGCTGCGCGTGGCCCGGCAGCGGCTGGACCGGTCCATCGCGGTCCTGCTGGACCGGGAGGGGCAGCGCATCGACGCGCTGCGCTCCCGACCGGTGCTCTCCCGGCCCCACCTCATGATCGAGCAGCGCGCCGCCGAGGTGGCCGCCCTGCGCGACCGGGCCGCCCGCACCCTCGACCACCGCGTCTCGCGGGCCGCCGACGACCTGGCGCACACCCTCGCCCGGCTGCGGGCGCTGTCCCCGGCGGCGACCCTCCAGCGGGGGTACGCGATCGTGCAGCGCTCGGACGGGCACGTGGTCCGCGCCGCCGGCGAGGTCACCGACGGCGACGCGCTGCGGCTGCGGCTCGGCGAGGGCGAGGTCGCCGCTAAGGTGGTGGGCGCGTGACCGGGCCCGTCGCGTGGCGTTGGCGGCGCCCCGGCGAGTCGGACTTCGAGCGGTCTGGGGTGGACTGGGCGGCATGGCTGAGCTGAGCTACGAGCAGGCCCGGGCGGAGCTGGCCAGCGTGGTCGAGCGCCTGGAGCAGGGCGGCGGCACCCTGGAGGAGTCCCTGGCCCTCTGGGAGCGCGGCGAGGAGCTGGCGCTGACCTGCCAGCGCTGGCTGGATGGCGCCCGCGCCCGCCTGGAGCAGGCCCGCGCCGCCCGCGCCGAGGAGTAGTCGCGAAACAGTCACGGCTCCGCCGGTTCCGGGCCGGGCGCGTGCTTCGCTTCTCCCGCTCGGCTCGCTACGGTGGGTGAACATCGCCGCCGCGCGGTGGGCTCCCCTCCGGCCGGGGCCCCTGGGAGCAGGCGGCTGGGGGGAGGGACACAGTGGCGTACGACGACGCCAACGAGGAGTTCCTGCGCCGGTTCGCCGAACGCATCGACGAGCAGCTTGGCCAGGCCGACCAGCTCCGCGATGCGATGGCGCAGGTCAGCGTGGTGCACGCCGGCGTGAACGGCGCCGTGGAGGTGACGGTCGATTCCGCCGGAGGGCTCAGCGGTCTGCACCTCACCGAGGCGGCCATGCGCCTGGCGCCCGGCGACCTGGCCCGCGCCATCCTGGACTGCTCCCGCATGGCCCAGGCCAAGCTGGCGATGCAGCTCTCGGCCGCGGTCCACGGCGCCTTCGGCCCGGAGCCGGACGCCGACACCCCCGGCTACGGCCGCCCCAACCGCCTGCCCGGCCCCCACGGCTCCTGACCCTCGCTGCCTGGCGCTTCCGGCGCCGGAGCCGGCGTGGCTGGTTCGGGTCCCGCGCTTCCGGCCCCTGGGGTGGCTGGTCAGCGCGGATCCGGGAGGGGGAGCGGCTGGTCGGCGGGCCAGTCCGGCTCCTCGTCGAGCAGTTCCGGCGCCTGCGGCTGGCGGGGTGCCACCTCCACCTGCGCCGGCGTGGTCAGATCCTCCCCCGACACCCCCAGCTCGGCCAGCTTGCGGGCGCTGACCAGCACCCGCGCCTCCAGCGACCCGACCGCGCGGTTGTACGCGGTCACCGCGCCGCCCAGCGCCCCGCCGAGCCGCCCGACGTGCTCCCCGAGCGTGCCCAGCCGCCCGTACAGCTCTCGCGCCAGGGTGTGCACCGCCACCGCGTTGCGCGCCAGCGCCTCCTGCCGCCACGAGTACGCGACCGTGCGCAGCAGCGCGACCAGCGTCGCCGGTGTGGCGAGCACCACGTTCCGACTGAACGCGTGCTCCAGCAGCGCCGGGTCCCGCTGTAGGGCCGCGTCGAGGAACGGGTCGGCCGGCATGAACAGCACCACGAACTCGGGCGCCTGGGCGAACGCCGACCAGTAGGACTTGGCGGCCAGCGCGTCCACATGCGCCCGCAGCTGCTTGGCGTGCGCGTCCAGGCTGGTGGCGCGGCCGCGATCGTCGCGCGCCTCCATGGCCGCCAGGTACCCCTCGAACGGCGCCTTCGCGTCCACCACCACGCTGCGGCCGCCGTGCAACCGGACCACGAGATCCGGGCGCACGCCCCGGTCGTCCGTGGCCGCGGTGACCTGCTCGGCGAAGTCGCAGTGCTCCAGCATCCCGGCCGCCTCGACGATCCGGCGTAACTGGTGCTCGCCCCAGCGGCCCCGCACCTGCGGCGCGCGCAGCGCCGACACCAGCTGCTTGGTCTCGGTGCGCAGCTCGCCGGAGACCGTACTCATCGCCCGCACCTGCTCGCGCAGCTCGGCGTACGCGTCGACCCGCTCGCGCTCCAGTTCGGCCACCCGCTGCTCGTACCGGCGCAGCGTCTCGTGCAGCGGCGCCACCGCCCGCGCCACCGCCTCCTGCGACTGGGCGGTCGCCTCGAACGACAGTGCCCGCATCGCCTGCTCCAGCCGCGCCTCGCCGGCCCGCGTGGCGGCCAGCGTGGCCTGGAGTCGGGCCAGCTCAGTGCCGCCGCGCGCCCGGGCCAGCAACCAGCCCAGGGCACCGCCGGCGAGCAGGCAGACCACCACCACGACCACTGTCGACGCGTCCACACCGCGAGCATGCCAAACGGGTACGACGACGCGACCGCGACGCGACGACGTACCTTCGACGCATGACATGGTTATGGCTCGTTGTCCTGGTGGTTCTCGTGATCGGCCTCTTCACGTGGTGGCGGCGGGAGAGCGCCGGGCGGCAGGCGCGTGAGCTGGCCGACGCCCGCGCGGAGGCGCAGCGCTGGTACGAGCGGCTCGGCGGCCAGGTGATGAACCTGCGCGGCGAGGAGCCGGCGGTCCGCCAAGCGCTGAGCGACGCCTCGGAGCGGTACAACGCGGCCGGCAGCCAGCTTCAGCAGGCGCAGACCGCGCGGCAGTTCGTGCTGGCGCGGGAGACGGCCCTGGAGGGCCTGGCCTACATCCGTGCCGCGCGCGTGGCCATGGGCCTCGACCCCGGCCCCGAGGTGCCGCCGCTGGCCGCCGCGCAGGGCGCCGGCCAGCTCACGAAGGAGCGCGACGTCGAGGTGCAGGGGCAGCACTACCGCGCCGGTCCCAACCCCGGCAGCGACACCCCCTACTACTACCCGGGCGGCCGGGTACAGGGCCGTCCCGTCCCGTCCGGCTGGTACTCGCAGCCCCTGTGGAAGCCGGCGCTGGCGGGCGCGGCCGGCGCGATCGGCGGCATGCTCATCTTCGACGCGCTGTTCTCGCCGTCGTTCGCGGACCCGGGGTACGGGTACGCGGCCGGTTACGAGGAGGGCTTCCAGGACGCGGCCAACGACTTCGGCGGCGGTGATGCCGGGTTCGGCGACGCCGGCGACGGCGGCGGTGGCTGGGACGGTGGCGGCGACTTCGGCGGTGGCGACTTCGGCGGCGACTTCGGCGGCGGCGACTTCTGACCGGTCGCCATGCTCACGGCCCGGGGGCCCGCCGCAGGCCCGGCGGTAGGGCTAGCGGGATGGTGACCCACCGGCCCGACAACCATGATTCGTGGTGTCACAGTCGGACCGGGGGAGAAGCGCGATGACCGTCGAGGCGGGACCACGGATGGCCGCGGGAGCGCGCGGCGCCGGCCCGGTGGCCTACTGGATCGGCGCCGCCCTCGGCACCGCCGCCGTGCTGGCGGTGAACACCACCGCCACGATCGCGGGCGAGGCCGGCCGGCACTGGTGGGCCAACTTCATCCTGCTGCCCACCGCCGGCATCGCCGCGGTGGGCGGCTCGATGATGACCGGTCGCGGCGTGCGCGCCGCCGCCGGGTACACGCTCTTCTGTTTCGCGACGATCGGGTTCGCGGTCGGCGCGATCCTGATGTTCGGTGCCATGGGCCGGTGCTGGCCGCTGATGATCGTGCTCCCGGCCGCCGCGCTGCTCGGCACCGTCCGCTGGTGGCCCGCCGAACCCGCGGGCCGGGCCGTCCATGGCGCCTTCGCCGGCGTCGCGGCGGTCACCCTGGCCCTCGGCGCCGCCTTCCAACTGCGCGTCGGCGGTGGCGAGCCGGTCGAGCGGGCCGGGTACCACTGGTGGGGCTGGTTCATCGCCCTGGCCGGCGTCGTCATGGCCGGCAACGCCATCTGGCTGCGCACCGATCGCAGCGGCTACCGCATCTCCAGCGCCACCCTGCTCATCGGCCTCGGCCTGGCCGCCGTCGCCGTCGGCCTCCGCGCCGTCTACCGCTGGTAGGAGCCGGCCGCGGAGGCTTCTCCCCCGCCGAGCCCCTACCGCCCGGCGAACCCGCCTCGGCGGCGGGGCACCGCACCCCTCGTTCATGATCGTGGTGACGGCGCACCGTGTGTCTGCGGCGTGTCTCCACCACGATCATGAGCGTTTTCCACAGGCGTTGCCGGGGCTCGTCGCGGGGCGGAAGAGTCGTCCGCATGACGGGGGAGGCGCCGCTCAGGGCGGTCCTGCGCGGGCAGGACGGGTTGGTCCGCGAGGACCAGCTCATCGGGCTCGGGCTGTCCCGCGCAGCGATCCGGCGCCGCCTGCTCGACGGTGTGCTCCGCGATGTGCTGCCCGGCGTGTACGCGTCGGGCCTGGGCGGCCTCTCACGGCGGCAGCGGCTGCTCGCCGCACAGCTCTACGGCGGCCCGGGTGCGCTGCTCACCGGCGCCGCCGCGGCGACCGTGCACGGCCTGCGGTACGTGCCGGAGGACCGGTTCGTGCGCGTGCTGGTGCCGCACGCCCGGCAGCGGCGCCCGGCCGGCTTCGTGCGGATCCACCGCACCATACGGGCGGAGCCCGAGCCCTGCCGCATCTGCCCGTTCGACCTCTGCTCGGCGGCCCGGAGCGTCGCCGACGCGGCCCGGTGGAGCGGAGATCTGGGCGCCGTGCGGGCCATGGTGAGCGAGGCGGTACGGCGCGGCATCACCACCCCCGCCTCGATCCAGCGGGAGCTGGATTCCGGTCCCCGCCAGCACAGCGCCCTGCTCCGGCTGGTGTTGGCGGAGGTGGCCGCCGGCGTCTGCTCGGCGCCCGAGGCCGAGCTGCGGGAGCTGTTGGCCGCCTCGGCCGTGCTGCCCCGGATCCGGTGGAATCCGCGGCTCGCCACGCTGACCGGTCGCCCACTGCCCACGCCCGACGGCTGGATCGAGGAGGCCGCCCTGGCGATCGAGGTGGATTCGCGGGAGTACCACATCCTGCCCGAGCAGTGGGCGCGCACGCTCGCCCGGCACAACGAGCTGGCCGCGTACGGGGTCCAGGTGCTGCACTTCACGCCGGTACGCATCCGCCGGTCGCCGGCAGAGGTCATGCGCACCGTCGAGCTGGCCTACGTGAACCGGTTGCGGGCGGGCGTCGCCGCCACGGCCCGTGCCCTGCCGGAGCCGGCGGGCGTGCCGTGAGCGGGCACCGGGCCGGGTGGCGTGGTGCGCGCCGGATCGCCTGGACGCTCCGGCGCGCACGACGGTGGCCCCGCTCAGAACGCGCAGGCCACCACGAGCTCCGGGGCGCGGTCGGGCAGCAGGTCCAGCCGGTCGATCCGGCCGGCGGCGCGCAGGTCGGCCGCGGCCTCGGCCAGCCGGCGCAGCACGTCCGCCGGGCCGAGCACCTCGGCCAGCGGCACCGTCGCCCGCATGGACAGCTTCCGGTCGGACTTCGCCCGCCGCACCTGGGTCAGCGCGGCGCTGGTGAGCCGCAGCAGTTCGCCGTCGCCGGCGGTCTGGTCGCCGAGCACCTCGTGCCGGCCGGGCCAGGGCGCCCGGTGCACCGAGCCGGGCCGCCACCACGACCAGACCTCCTCGGCCGCGAACGGCAGGAACGGCGCGAGCAGTCGCAGGTGTACGCCGAGCGCGGTCGCCAGCGCCGCCCGCGCGGAGTGCGTCGCCTCGTCCGGCTCGCGATACGCGCGCTCCTTCACCAGCTCGATGTAGTCGTCGCAGAACGTCCAGAAGAACGCCTCGACCGCCTGCAGCGCGCCGGTGTGGTCGTACCGCTCGAACGCCGCCGTGGCCTGGTCCACCACGGCGGCGAGCTCGGCGAGCATCGCCCGGTCGAGCGGCTCGGTGACCGGCCGCCCCGCGGAGTCGGCCGCGCCGAGCCCGAGGATGAACCGGCCGGCGTTGAGCACCTTGGTGGCCAGCCGCCGGCCCACCTTGAGCTGGTTCGGGTCGAAGGCGAGGTCGGCGCCCGGCCGCCCGCCCGCGGCCCAGTACCGCACCGCGTCGGAGCCGTACCGCTCCAACAGCGAGACCGGCGTGATCGCCGCGTTCCCGCGGGACTTGGAGAGCTTCTTGTGGTCGGGGTCCAGGATCCATCCCGAGATCACCGCGTCGCCCCAGGGCAGCGCGCCGTGCTCCAGGTGCGAGCGGACCACCGTGCTGAACAGCCAGGTCCGGATGATCTCGGAGCCCTGTGGCCGCAGGTCCATCGGGAACACCCGGGCGAACAGGTCCGCGTCGCGCTCCCAGCCGCCGGCGATCTGCGGCGTCAGCGACGAGGTGGCCCAGGTGTCCATGACGTCCGGGTCGCCGACGAAGCCGCCGGGGCGGCCCCGGTCCCCGGCCGTATACCCCGCCGGCACGTCCGAGGATGGGTCAACCGGCAGCGCGTGCTCGTCCGGCGTGAGAGGGTGGAGGTGGTCCGGCTCGCCAGCGTCGTCGAGCCGGTACCAGATCGGCACCGGCACCCCGAAGAAGCGCTGCCGGCTGATCAGCCAGTCGCCGGTCAGCCCGTTCACCCAGTGCTCGTACCGCCGGTGCATGTGCTCCGGTGCCCACCGCAGCTCCCGGCCGCGGGCCAGCAGCCGCTCGCGCAGCTTCGGATCCCGCCCGCCGTTGCGGATGTACCACTGCCGGCTCGCCACGATCTCCAGCGGGGAGTCACCCCGCTCGTAGAACTTCACCACGTGGCTGATCGGCCGCGGCTCACCGACGAGGTCACCGGCGGCGGTCAGCAGCGCCACCATCTCCCGCCGCGCGGCGGTCACCCGGCGCCCGGCCAGCGCGGCGTAGGGCTCGGCGGGAACCCCGTCCGGTGGTTCCGGCAGCAGCCGGCCGTCCCGCCCGATGACCACCCGGGTGGGCAGCCGCAGCTCGCGCCACCAGGTGACGTCGGTCAGGTCCCCGAAGGTGCAGACCATGACCAGTCCGGTGCCCTTCTCCGGGTCGGCCAGTGGGTGCGCGTGGACGGGCACCTCGACCCCGAAGACCGGGGTGCGCAGGGTCTGCCCCACCAGGTCCGCGTACCGCTCGTCGCCGGGGTGGCAGAGCACCGCCACGCAGGCCGGCAGCAGCTCGGGCCGGGTGGTGTCGACCAGCGCCTCGCGCCCGTCCGGCCCGGCGAACCGCAGCCGGTGGTAGGCGCCGGCGATCTCCCGGTCCTCCAGTTCGGCCTGGGCCACGGCGGTCTGGAAGCCGACGTCCCACAGGGTCGGCGCCTCCGCGCTGTACGCCTCGCCCCGCGTCAGGTTGCGCAGAGAGGCACGCTGCGAGGCGGCCCGGGCGGCCCGCCCGATGGTGGTGTAGGTGTGGGACCAGTCGACCGAGAGGCCCAGCCGGCGCCACAGCGCCTCGAACGCCTGCTCGTCCCGGCGGGTGACCTCGTTGCACAGCGTGACGAAGTTCTCCCGGTCCACCGGCACCGGCCGGTCCCGGGAGGGCTTCTCAGGCGGCCGGAACGCCGGGTCGTGCGGAAGCGACGGGTCGCACCGCACGCCGTACAACAGTTGGACCCGGCGCTCGGTGGGCAGCCCGTTGTCGTCCCAGCCCATCGGGTAGAAGACCGCCCTGCCGCGCATCCGCTGGAAGCGGGCCACGAGGTCGGTGTGCGAGTACGAGAAGACGTGCCCGATGTGCAGCTCGCCCGATACGGTCGGCGGGGGAGTGTCGATCGCGTATACGTCCGCCCGCTCCTTCGAGCGGTCGAACGCGTACGTGCCCTCCTCCTGCCAGCGGCGCGCCCACTTCTCCTCGAGACCGTCCAGGCTCGGACGCTCGGGAAGACCGGCGCGCGCGGTCTTCGCCGTATCAGTCATGCGTCGATGCTACGGACGGTGAGGTGGGTCGGGCGACCGGTTTGCCGGCGACCGGAGGGCCGCCGGAGCCCGATGGGCGCGGCGGGGCGGTGGGGCCCTCCGCTCGCCCGGCTAGGGCTCAGGCTGCCACTGGGCGGTGTCCGGCTCGGCGGTGTCCGGCTCGGTGGCATAAGGCCCGGTGCTGTATGGCTCGGTCAGGTAGGGCTCGGTGGTGTACGGCTCGGTGACCAGCCGGAAGTCGCGCCCCGGCACCTGCGCGTTGACCCGGTCCAGGATCTTCGAGATCGGCGCGTAGCTGTTGTGCTCGTCCGGGTTGGTGCACGGCCCCTGGCCCGGGTCGCCGAACGACAGGATCCCGATCGCCTTCCCCGTGGCCTCCTCGAACAGCGGGCCGCCGCTGTCGCCCGGCCGGGCGCAGATCCGCACCTGGACGCCGCCGTTCAGGCCCGTGATCTCGCCGCAGCGGGTGCCCGGCAGGTAGCCGGCGCCGGCCCCGGAGTCCACGTACCGCTCGTCCGGCGAGGGCGTGTACGCGGAGCCGGTCGCGCAGACCACCCACCCCACCTTCACCGCGGAGTACAGGTGGTAGCCGGTGATCGGCACGTCCGGACGGGCGGCGCAGCCCGGCTCCACGCACCAGAAGTTGACCAGGTTGTCGGTGGCGAAGATCGGCCCGCTCGGGGCGGGCAGCCAACGGGCGGCCGCGTCCGGTTGGTACGGCAGGACGGCGTAGTCCAGCGGGAACGCGTTCTCGGCGAGGCCCGCCTCCGCGACGTTGACCGGCCAGTTCGGCCCGTACAGCTGATGGGACGTCGCGTCGGTCTTCTGGCGCGACTCCGAGGTCACGCAGTGCCCGCCGGTCACCACATACCGGGTACCGGTGCCCGCGGCGATGAGGTTGAAGCCGGTGGTGCAGCCGTCGTGGGTGCCGTCGTCGCGGGTCACGTCGAGCCGGATGCCCCCGCGCATCGGGGCCTGGGCGCAGTACCGCGGGTCGCACGACTTGTACCGGATCCCGGCGGCGCCGCGATCGAGCACCTGGGTGCGCTCCTCGGGGGCGCCGAGTGCGGCGGCGAGCCCGGGGTCGGCCGCCTCGATCCGATCTCCGGTGTAGACGATCACGGAGTTGGTGGGCTGGTCGACGGTCACGTCGGTGCCGACCGTGGTACCCAGCGCGGCCGCCAGCCGTTGCGCGGTGACCGTGAGCTGGCGCAACGACCGGGTCGCGCGGACCGGCTTGATGTACCGCGCCTCGGGCAGGGCGGCGACCGCCGGGCCGAGCTTCTCCGGGTGCACCATGCCCACCCGGAGAACGCCGCCACCGATCTGGTCCAGCCACATGCCCGCGAAGTCGGCGGGAAAGCGGCCGGCGAGTTCGTTGGCCAGGCCCACCGAGGCGGCCTGGAGGTCGAGCCGGCGCAGCGCCTCGCCCTCGCTCAGGCGGTAGGTGTTTCGCAGGTAGGCGACGGAGCCGGGCGCCTGCTCGACCGACGAGACGGCCCGGGGTACGGCGCCGGGGACGGACGCGGAGGCCACGGTCGCGGCCGGGGCGACCAGCAGGAGTGCGGTCGCCGCGCCCAGAAGGGCCAGCCGCCTGCCGCCCATCAGATCCGCCTCCCCCATCCCATGGACCTCGGTGAGTCTATGGCATCGGGTTGGGTCGGCAGAGCCCCGATCCGTACGGTTACCGCCCGCGGCGCCGCGAGCCGGCGGCGGAGGCCCGGTGGCCCGCAACGCTCAGACAAGCGACTCACGCCACTGGTTGTGCAGGGTGGCGTAGCGGCCGCCCCGGTCGATCAGCAGCGCCGGTGGCCCGTCCTCGACCAGCCGGCCCGCCTCCATCACCAGCACCCGGTCCGCGATCTCCACCGTGGACAACCGGTGCGCGATGACCAGCGCCGTGCGGTCACGCAGGATCGTGCGCAGCGCCCGCTGGACCAGCCGCTCGCTCGGCAGGTCCAGCGAGGACGTGGCCTCGTCGAGGATCAGCACCGCCGGGTCGGCGAGGAAGGCCCGCGCGAACGCGACGAGTTGCCGCTGACCGGCGGAGAGCCGGCCGCCGCGCTTGTGCACCTGGGTCTGGTAGCCGTCCGGCAACGCCGCGATGAACTCGTGCGCGCCGATCGCCCGGGCCGCCTCCTCCACCTCGCCCTGGCTCGCGTCCGGCCGGCCGAACCGGATGTTCTCGGCCACCGTCCCGGAGAACAGGTAGTTCTCCTGGGTCACCAGCACCACCGCGCGGCGCAGGTCGGTGTCGGAGATCTCGCGCAGGTCCACCCCGTCCAGGGTTACCGTTCCGTGCACCGGGTCGTAGAAGCGCGACACCAGCTTGGCGATCGTGGACTTGCCGGCGCCCGTCGCGCCGACCAGGGCCACCGTCTGGCCGGCGGGGATGCGCAGGTCGAGGCCGTCGAGCACGGCGTCGGTGCCGCGGTAGGCGAAGCCGACGCGGCGGAAATCGAGGTTGCCGCGGGGGCCGCGCAGCGGTGTCGGGCGAGCCGGCTCGCCGACCGTGGGGCGCTCGTCGAGCACGCCGGAGAGCTTCTCCAGCGCGGCGGTCGCGGACTGCAGCGCGTTGTAGAACTGGCTCAGTTCCTGCATCGGCTCGAAGAACCGGCGCAGGTAGAGCAGGAACGCGGCGAGCACACCGATCTCGGTCTGCTGGTGCAGCACCCGGTAGGCGCCGTAGGTGAGCACGACCGCGATCGTGACGTTGCCGATCAGCTTCAGCGTGGGCGCGTACTTGGCGATCAGGCGCCACGCCGTGAGGTTCGCCCGCCGGTAGTCGTCGTTGACCGCGCGGAAGATCTCCTGGTTGCGGGGCTCCCGGCGGAACGCCTGCACCGCCCTTATGCCGCCCAGCGACTCCACAAAGTGGACGATCACCAGCGCGACGGCCTCGCGGGTGCGTCGGTAGGCGACGGCCGAGGCGAGCGCGAACCAGCGGGACAGGAGGATCAGGAACGGGAACGACAGCAGCGTCAGAAACGCCAGCGGCGGGTCCAGCCAGAGCAGGATGCCGGCGACGCTGAGCACGGAGAGGCCGGCCAGCACGAGGTCGTCGATTCCGCCGTCCACCAGTTCGGCGATGGAATCCATGTCGCTGGTGAGCCGGGCCACCACCCGCCCCGAGGTGTACCGCTCGTGGAAGCCGACCGACAGGCGCTGGAAGTGGTCGTAGACGCGGCGGCGCAGGTCCAGCAGGACGGCCTGGCCGATCCGGCCGGAGAGGGTGAGGAACCAGCGCTTGCCGACATACTCGGCCGCCGCGGCGCCGAGGAACGCGACGGCGACCGCCACCAGCACGGTGACGTCGCCGTGGTCGTGCAGCGGCGGGATGCCGTGGTCGATGCCGAGCATCACCAGGTAGGGGCCGGCCATCGCGGCGGCGTTCTGCAGCAGGAGCAGGGCGACCGCCCAGGCGAGCGGGCGCTTGTGCGAGGCGAGCAGGCTGCCGAGCAGCCGGCGGCTGCGGGCGCGCAACCGGACCACCGACCGCTCGTCGGGTGCCTCGGCGGCCGTGCGCTCGGCGTCGGCGTCGGCCGCCCGGCCCCGCCACGCATCCAGGTTCACCGGTGCGTCCGCCATCAGCCGACCACGAGCCCCAGATCGTCGGGGTCCTGCTCGGCGGCGGCGGAGAGCACCGCCCGGTACGCGGGCACGGTGGCGAGCAGTTCGGAGTGGGTGCCCACGGCACTGATCCGGCCGTCCTCCAGCAGCGCGACCCGGTCCGCCAGCGCCACCGTGGAGGGTCGGTGCACGACCAGCAGCGCGGTGCTGCCGGTGAGCACCCGCGCGAGCGCCTGCTCCACGAGCGCCTCGGTGTGCACGTCCAGCGCCGAGAGCGGGTCGTCCAGGACGAGCACCCGCGGGCGCCCGAGGACGGCGCGGGCCAGGGCCAACCGCTGCCGCTGCCCGCCGGAGAGGGAGAGCCCCTGCTCGCCGATGCGGGTGTTCAGCCCCCACGGCAGGTCGTACACGAACTCGGCCTGCGCCACCGCCAGCGCCTCCCCGATGTCGGCGTCGGTGGCGTCCGGGCGGCCCAGGGCGATGTTCTCGCGCACCGACATGGAAAACAGCACCGGATCCTCGAAGGCCACCGCGACCGCGGCGCGCAGCGAATCCAGCCGCAGGTCCCGCACGTCGGTGCCGTCGAGGGTGACCCGACCGGAGGTGACGTCATAGAGCCGCGGAACCAGCGACGCGAGGGTGGTCTTCCCCGAGCCGGTCACGCCCACCAGGGCGAGCGTCTCGCCGGGCTCGATCTCCAGGTTCACGTCGCACAGCACGGGCTGACCGGTACCCGGGTAGGTGAAGCCCACGTTCTCGAACCGCAGCCGGCCCTCCACCCGCCCGACGGCGACGGCGCCGGGCCGGTCCACGATGGATGGAGGAATGTCCAGCACCTCGAAGATGCGGTCCGAGGCGGTCATCGCCTCCTGGCCGTTCGCGATGATCCAGCCCAGCGACTCGACCGGCCAGACCAGCATGAGTTGGAGCGAGACGAACGCGACGAGTCCGCCGATGGTCATGCCGCCGTCGGCCACCACCACGGCGCCGGCCACCAGGACCACGGCCAGGGCCAGGTTGGGCACCAGTTCGAACCGGGCCGACGTGCGGGCGACCAGCACCGACTTGCCCACGGCCGTGTCGCGCAGGGTGCCCGCGGCGGCGGCGAACTGCTCGGCCATGAACGACCGCCGGCCGAACGCCTTGATGGTGCGCAGCCCCTGCGCGGACTCCTCGATGAGCGTCGCGAGGTCGCCCAGCTGGTCCTGCATCCGGCGGGAGGCGACCAGGTAGTCGCGGGTGAACCGCTTGCTGAGCAGGAACAGCGGCACCGCGCTGGCCGCGACGATCAGGCCGAGCGGCCAGTGGAGGTGGACCAGCAGCGCGACCACGACGACGTAGGTGGCGCTGTTGACGATGAGGAACACCAGCCCGAACGACAGGAACCGGCGCAGCACGCCCAGGTCGGTGGTGACCCGGGAGAGCAGTTGCCCGGACTGCCACCGGTGGTGGAACGCGACCGGCAGGCGCTGCATGTGCGCGTACAGGTCGTCCCGGATCTGGGTCTCCATCGCGAGGGAGGTGCTGGACTGCACCCACCGCCGCACGAATATGAGCGCCGCCTCGACGACTCCGAGCACCAGGGCCAGCGCGCCGAGCAGGGCCACGCCCTCCGTGTCACCGTCCTGGACCGGACCGTCGATGACCCGCCGCACCACCATCGGTACCGCGATTCCCGCCGCGGTGGCACCACCGGCGCAGAGGAGCAGCAGGATCATGCTCCCCGTGTACGGCCGCAGGTAGCGGCTTACCCGCCAGAGGTTGTGCAGCGGATGCCGGGCCGGTTGTCCGTCATCCCCATCGTGCACCCTGCGACCGTAACTGTTCGAACTGGCGTACCACTAATCCATTTCGGTCAAGGGTCGTTCATGACCGAGAAGCCACTTCTTCACGGCCAGACCCCACCGGTACCCGCCGAGGCCGCCGTCCGTGCGCAGCACCCGGTGACACGGGACGAACAGCGCGGCGGCGTTGCGGGCGCAGGCCGCCGCGGCCGCCCGCACCGCGCGGGGCCGGCCGGCCAGCTCCGCGAACCGGGTGTACGTGATGGGTTCGCCCGGCTTGATCGTGCGCATCTCCTGCCAGGCCAGGGCCATGAACGGGCCGCCGGTGCGCTGGTGGACGGGCACCGCGTCCAGCGCGCCGAGATCCCCGTCGAAGTAGGCGGCGACCGCCCGGGTCACCGGCCCGAGATCGGTACGCGGGCGCGGCGCCGCGCGCAGGTCCGGGTGGACGAGGGGCAGCAGCGCCTCCACGTCCACGGTGAAACCGGCGGCACGGACGGCGCCGTCATCGCCGGCGAGGATGGTCAGCGGGCCGGCGGGAGTCGTCATGGTCATACTGTTCACGCATGCCTCCATAGGCGGATTACGGCGTACGAGCGCCAAGGGCTCCAGCGCTGGGCGTACGCGGCGAGGGTGGTCATCGGCAGATCGAGTTCCTGGGCGCCGCGCTGGACCCCCAGATCGGTGTGGAGGAAGACGTCCGGGTCGCCGAGCGCACGGATCGCGAGGTATCCCGCCGTCCACGCGCCGATCCCGGGCAACTCCAGCAGCCGGTGCTCCGTCTCCGTCCGGTCGGCGCCCGGGTCCAGATCGAGGGAGCCCGCCGCGACGGCGCGCGCCAGCCCGCGGATGGTCTCCCGGCGGGCGGCCGGCATCGCGAAGGCGGCGTCCGGCAACTCCGCGACCTGCGCGGCCGTGGGGAACGGCACCAGGTCGGGCACCGCACCGCCGGCGTCGCCGTTCGCCGTGAGCGCGCGGGCCCTGCTCGCCCCGTTCGCGCGGGCGCGCGGGGCACCGTCGGCCGCCGTGGGCGCGGTGCCGGCATCGTCGCTCGCCGTAGGTGTCATGTCTGGGGCATCGCCGCTGGCGGTGGGTGCCGTGTGCGAGGCATCGTCGCTCGCGGTGGGTGTCATGGGTGGGGCATCGTCGGCCGCGGTGGGTGTCACGTGTGGGGCATCGTCGCTCGCGGTGGGTGTCATGCGCGAGGCATCGCCGGCCGCCGTGCTTGCCGTGCGTGGCGCATCGTCCGGCGCCGTTAGCGCCGGGCGCGGCGCGTCACCCGCTGCCGTACATCCCGTGCGCGGCGAGCCGTCCGGGTGCGGCACGAGGGTCGGGTGCGAGGCAGCGGTGTGCGCCGCCGACGCGGCGGTGACGAGTTTCGCCAGGACCGTGCGGGCGGCGGAGACCGAGATCTGCTGGCCGACGATCGCCCGGACCGCCATCTCGAAGCCGTCGACGGCGCGCGGCAGCCGGACCCCCGGCTCCTTCGCCACGGAGGGGGCGAGCACGGGATCGGCGGCCAGGGTGGCGTCCACGGCGACCGGGTCGGCGTCCAGGTCCAGCAACCGCCGGCAGCGGGCGACGGCCGGGGCCAGGTCCCGCACATCGGTGAGGTGCAGCGTCGCGGCCACGTACCCCGGTTGCGGGGTCAGCGCCACCGTCGCCCGGCCGTGGGGCAGCGCGAGGGCGCGCCGGTACGTGCCGTGCTCCACCGACTCGACGCCGGGGATCGCGCGGTGCGCGAAGAACTCCAGCAGCGAGCCGGCGTGCAGCGGCGGGCGGTACGCCAGGCGCAGGCTGACCGTGCCGGTACCCCCGGCGCCGGCCCGGCCCACGGCCGCCTCGCGCAGCGCGGAGGGGGTGGCCGCGTACACCTGAAGGATCGTGTCGTTGAACTGCCGCACGCTGCCGAAGCCGGCCGCGAACGCGATTTCGGCCAGCCCCAGCCCGGTCGTCTCGATGAGCGTCCGGGCGGTCTGGGCCCGCTGGGCGCGGGCGAGCGCGAGCGGCCCGGCGCCCAGTTCGGCGGTGACCATGCGGTTGAGGTGGCGCTCGGTGTAGCCGAGGCGGCGAGCCAGGCCCGGCACCCCCTCGCGGTCGACCACGCCGTCCGCGATCAGGCGCATCGCCCGGGCAACCAGATCGGCCCGGACGTCCCAGGCGGGCGAGCCGGGCGCGGCGTCCGGGCGACAGCGCTTGCAGGCGCGGAAACCGGCCCGCTGCGCCGCGGCGGCGGTCGGGAAGAACCGCACGTTCGCCGGCTTCGGCGTGGCGGCCGGGCAGGACGGGCGGCAGTAGATGCCGGTGGAGGTGACGGCGGTGTAGAACCAGCCGTCGAAGCGCTGGTCCCGGCTGTCCACGGCGCGGTAACACCGGTCGAAGTCCATCTCCACGCGATCGATCATGCCCGCCCGGCACCCGGGACGCTCGCGGAAAACGGACACGAGCGCCCCGGTGCCGGGGAGTTCTCGCGCCGCACCACGGGCACCGTCGCCGATACCCAGGCGGCTTGTGCGCCGCGTCGCGCCCCGGCCGGCATAGACACGCCGATTTTCGGCCAGATCCATACAAAGATCTCCGCGCGACGTTGGACGGGGCGCACGGAGAGGGGCCGGGAGCAGGGTCGCGGCGAGAGGGTGCGCGGAGTGGGGTCGCGGGGAGAGGGCGCCGGAGGCGCGTTCGGGAGGGTGTCGCGGCGCGTGGGGAGCTGCGCGCAGGAGTTGCGTCGTCGCGCGGTGCTTCTGTTGCGGGGTGCGGGCCTGTTGGCGGATGGGGTGGGCCGCCGGGCCGCGACAGGCGGCGTGGGCGCGGTACGCGGCCCGTAGACTTGGCGGGTTGGCCGGACCACGGCACACGCCCGCCCCGCGCCGGGCGCAGATCGAGAGAGTGGCTGCGTACGCATGTCTTCCCTGACCATCGGCATCGTCGGCCTGCCCAACGTCGGCAAGAGCACCCTGTTCAACGCGCTGACCAAGGCGAACGTGCTCGCCGCGAACTACCCGTTCGCCACGATCGAGCCGAACGTGGGCGTGGTGGGGCTGCCGGATGAGCGGCTGGAGAAGCTGGCGGAGCTGTACTCGTCGCAGCGGCTCGTGCCGGCGCCGGTGTCGTTCGTCGACATCGCCGGGCTGGTGCGCGGCGCGTCGAAGGGGCAGGGGCGGGGCAACGCGTTCCTGGCGAACATCCGCGACGCGTCCGCGATCTGCCAGGTGGTCCGCGCGTTCTCGGACCCGAACGTGGTGCACGTGGAGGGCAAGGTTTCGCCGGCCGACGACATCGAGACGATCAACACCGAGCTGATCCTGGCCGACCTCCAGACGCTCGAGAAGGCGCTGCCGCGGCTGGAGAAGGAGGCCAAGACCCGCAAGGACCGGGCGCCGATGGTGGCCGCCGCGAAGAAGGCCGCCGAGGTGCTGGATTCCGGTACCACGCTGTACGCGGGTGCCGCAGCGGCCGGGATCGACCTGGCGGAGCTGCGGGAGCTGCACCTGCTCACCACGAAGCCGTTCCTCTACGTGTTCAACGTGGACGAGGAGGAGTTGGCCAACGCGGAGTTCCTCGACGAGCTGCGGGCGCTGGTGGCGCCGGCCGAGGCCGTGTTCATGGACGCGAAGGTCGAAAGCGAGCTGATCGACCTGCCGGAGGACGAGGCGCGGGAGCTGCTGGAAGCGATCGGGCAGCCGGAGCCGGGGCTGAGCCAGCTGATCCGGGTCGGGTTCCGCACGCTGGGGCTGCAGACGTACCTGACCGTCGGGCCGAAGGAGGCGCGCGCCTGGACGATCCCGGTGGGCGCGACCGCCCCGGAGGCGGCGGGCGTCATCCACACCGACTTCCAGCGCGGGTTCATCAAGGCGGAGATCGTCTCGTTCGACGACCTGATGGCAGCCGGGTCGATGGCGGCGGCGAAGGCGGCCGGCAAGGTCCGCATCGAGGGCAAGGACTACATCATGCGGGACGGGGACGTCGTCGAGTTCCGCTTCAACGTCTGACCCCGGACGGGAGCTAGGCGCTCGACGCGTCGCCGGTGACGGTGCGGTAGGCGTCCTCGATGCGGGCCGCCAGGGTCACTTCGCCGGCGGTCAGGTTGTCGCCGTCCTGGGCGCCGACCCGGATCTGGGTGTGGCCGTTGCGGCGGCTGATCCGCGGGCGCAGTTGTAACGCGTCCGCGACGACTTTGATGCGCTCGGTCAGGGCGGCGTGCTGGTGCTCGTCCAGCAGGAGGGTCCGCTTGATCTCTCGGCCGTCGCGCGTCCACCCGGTGAGGAGAGCCAGTGCGTCGTTGAGGTAGTCGTGCCGAGGGTTCCTGTTCCAGGTTGCGCGCATGACTCACCTCCAGGCGTCGTTGCCGGCTTGTGGCCAAATCGTCGCCGTATTGTCACTACGGTCGGTGCTCCCAGTTTGCCGCCGCACCGCGGATGTGTCGACGCCCACAAACCCCTCATCTCCCACCTACTGGACGGCATGACCTACCCGAACGCCCGATTGATCTGGCAGGCTTACCCGTCGTGCATACCGAACGGGGGGTCAGTCCCGACTCTGGCGTGTCGCCGGCCGGACTGAGGGTGATCGTGGGTGCCGCCATCGTGGCGGACGGGCGCGTGCTGGCCTGCGAGCGGTCGGCCCCGCCCGAGGTGGCCGGGCGGTGGGAGTTCCCCGGCGGCAAGGTGGAGCCGGGCGAGACCGAGGTCGACGCGCTGGTCCGCGAGTGTGTGGAGGAGCTTGGCGCGCGCGTGCACGTCGGCGACCGGGTGGGCGACGACGTGCGGTTGGCGCACGGGCGGGCCGTCCTCAAGGTGTACCTTGCGCGCCTGGTGCACGGTGACCGGCCGCAGGCGCTGGAGCATGGCGAACTGCGCTGGCTGGCGGCGGATGAGCTGGACAGCGTGGTCTGGCTGCCGGCGGACGCCCCGATCGTCGCCGCCCTCCGCCCCCTGCTCGCCAGCTGAGCGATGCCCCTGCTCGCCGGGCGAGGGACGGCTGAGCCGGGGGTACGGAGACGGGGCGTGGAGGGCGTCCGGATCCGTTGCCGCATTCCCTCAGACTGCCCCCTGAGGGGCCCCGCAGTCACCGGGGCGGGCGGTGGAAACGCGAGCGCCGGCTGGGCCGCGAGGGGCCCAGCCGGCGCTCATGGTCATTGTCGGATCGGACCCGTCAGGTGTCCCACTTATTGGAATGGTGGTAGTTCAGGTCGTCCGGCGGGAGCGGGAAGGTCACATCGTCGCCGAACGGGGACGGGGCGGCCGCGCGGTCGAAGGTGAACTCCGACAGCGGGAGGCGGCCGTTCTCGTCCACCGCGGCCGCTTGGCCCTGGGCGACCTGGCGGTTCCACTTGACCCCGTCCGCGCCGGGCTCGGCGTGGTGGCTCGGCTCCTGCGCGAGCAGCGGACCGGGCCGCGTGCCCTGCTCCTCGAGCTGATCCCGGCGGAAGATCCTGCGCCCAAGTTTCACGATCGGATCGTACCGCCGATCGACGACGCGCTCCTTCATCGGGATGATCGCGTTGTCCGTGATCTTGATGTGCTCGGGGCATACCTCGGTGCAGCACTTGGTGATGTTGCAGTACCCGAGACCCTGCTGCGCCTGCGCGTACTCCTTGCGGTCGCCCTTGGCGTCGAGCGGGTGCATGTCCAGCTCGGCGGCGCGGATGAAGTACCGCGGTCCGGAAAAGGCGCGCTTGTTCTCCTCGTGGTCGCGGACCACGTGGCAGACGTTCTGGCACAGGAAGCACTCGATGCACTTGCGGAACTCCTGCGAGCGCTCCACGTCGACCTGCTGCATCCGGTACTCGCCGGGCTCGAGGTCCGCGGGCGGCGCGAACGCCGGGGTCTCCCGGGCCTTCACGTAGTTGAATTCGACGTCGGTGACCAGGTCCCGGACGATCGGGAACGTGCGCAACGGGGTGACCGTGACGGTCTCGTTCTCCTCGAAGGTGGACATCCGGGTCATGCACCCGAGGCGGGGGCGACCGTTGATCTCCATGGAGCACGAGCCGCACTTGCCCGCCTTGCAGTTCCAGCGGCAGGCCAGGTCGGGCGCCTGGGTGGCCTGGAGCCGGTGGATGACGTCCAGGACCACCTCGCCCTCGTTCACCTCGACCTGGTAATCCTGCAGGTCGCCGCCGTTCTCATCACCCCGCCAGACGCGGAAGTGGCGCTTGGTGCCCATCAGTTGCTCGCCTCCTCGGCCAGGGCGTCAAAGCCGGCCAGCTCCTCGTCGGTCAGGTACTTCGACAGCTCAACCCGATCGAACAGGGTGATGAGCTCCGGGCGCATCTCGGGCACCGGCTTGCGGGAGAGCAGCACCTCGTCGCCCTCCAGCGAGGTGACCAGGTTCAGGCGGCGCCAGTTCGGGTCCATCGCCGGGAAGTCCTCCCGGGTGTGCCCGCCGCGGGACTCCTCCCGCTCCAGCGCGGCCTTCGCCGTGCACTCCGAGACGACCAGCATGTTGCGCAGGTCCAGCGCCAGGTGCCAGCCAGGGTTGTACCGCCGGCCGCCGCTCGCGCTGACCTTCGCCACCCGCTCCTTCAGCTCGGCCAGCCGGACCAGCGCGTCCTGCAGTTCGCCCCGGCGGCGGATGATGCCGACCAGGTCGCCCATGACCGCCTGAAGGTCCTGCTGGAGGGTGTACGGGTTCTCGCCGTCCCGGGACAGCGGCGCCAGCGCCGCGTCCACCGCCGTGTCGACCAGGGCCTGCGACACCTTCGGGCGGGCGGGCAGCGAGTCGGCGTAGGCCGCCGCGTACTCGCCGGCCCGCTTGCCGAAGACCAGCAGGTCGGACAGGGAGTTGCCGCCGAGGCGGTTGGAGCCGTGCATGCCGCCGGAGACCTCGCCCGCGGCGAACAGGCCGCGCACCTGGCCGATCGTGGCGCCCGTGTCGGGGTCCACCTCGACCCCGCCCATGACGTAGTGGCAGGTCGGGCCGACCTCCATGGCCTCCTTGGTGATGTCGACGTCGGCCAGTTCCTTGAATTGGTGATGCATCGACGGCAGCCGCTTGATGATGGTCTCGGCCGGCATCCGGGTGGAGACGTCCAGGTAGACGCCGCCGGCGGGGGAGCCGCGGCCGGCCTTCACCTCGGCGTTGATCGCGCGGGCCACCTCGTCCCGGGGGAGCAGCTCCGGCGGGCGCCGGTTGTGGTCCGGGTCGGTGTACCAGCGGTCCGCCTCCTCCTCCGTCTCCGCGTACTGCTTGCGGAACACGTCGGGGACGTAGTTGAACATGAACCGCTTGCCCTCGGAGTTCTTCAGCACCCCGCCGTCGCCGCGGACCGACTCGGTGACCAGGATGCCCTTCACCGAGGGCGGCCAGACCATGCCGGTGGGGTGGAACTGGAGGAACTCCATGTTGATCAGGTTCGCGCCGGCGCGCAGGGCGAGCGCGTGCCCGTCGCCGGTGTACTCCCACGAGTTCGAGGTGACCTTGTAGGAGCGGCCGACGCCGCCGGTCGCCAGCACGATCGCCGGCGCCTCGAACAGCAGGAACTCGCCGTCCTCCCGGCGGTACCCGAACGCGCCGGCGACCCGGTCCCCGTCCAGGATCAGCTCGGTGATCGTGGTCTCGGCGAAGACGCGGATGCGGGCGTCGTAGTCGCCGTACTGCCGCTTGTCCTCCTGCTGGAGCGAGACGATCTTCTGCTGGAGGGTGCGGATCAGCTCCAGGCCGGTCCGGTCGCCGACGTGCGCCAGCCGCGGGTACTCGTGGCCGCCGAAGTTGCGCTGCGAGATCTTGCCGTCCTTGGTGCGGTCGAACAGCGCGCCGTAGGTCTCCAGCTCCCAGATCCGCTCCGGCGCCTCCTTGGCGTGCAGTTCGGCCATCCGGAAGTTGTTCAGGAATTTCCCGCCGCGCATGGTGTCGCGGAAGTGGACCATCCAGTTGTCGTTGCTGTTCACGTTGCCCATCGCGGCCGCGGCGCCGCCCTCGGCCATGACCGTGTGGGCCTTGCCGAACAGCGACTTGGAGATGATCGCGGTGCGCTTGCCCGCCAGCCGGGCCTCGATCGCGGCGCGCAGGCCGGCGCCGCCGGCGCCGATCACGACCACGTCGTAGTGGTGTCGTTCGATTCGATTGGTCGTCATCGCCGGGCCCCTAGTTGAAGATCCGCAGGTCGGTGATCCACTGCGCGGAGACCGCCATGATGTACGCGTCAGTGATCATCACGCTGAGCAGCGAAGCCATCGCGAAGGTGCCGTGCCGGCCGTTCAGCTTCGACACGAAGGTCCAGAACCGGTACCGCAGCGGGTGCTTGGAGAAGTGCTTGAGCCGCCCCCCGACCACGTGGCGGCAGGCGTGGCAGGAGAGCGTGTAGCCGGCCAGCAGGGCGACGTTGGCGCAGATGATCAGCGTGCCCACGCCCAGGCCGAACCCGCCGTCCCGGCCGTGGAAGGCCAGCACGGCGTCGTAGATGTTGATCAGCAGCACGAGGCTCGCCAGGTAGAAGAAGTACCGGTGCGAGTTCATGAAGATCAGCGGGAAGCGGGTCTCGCCGGTGTACTTGGCGTGCGGCTCGCGCACGGCGCACGCCTGCGGCGACAGCCACAGCGACCGGTAGCCGGCCTTGCGGTAGTAGTAGCAGGTCACCCGGAAGCCAGCCACGATCGGGAACACCAGGGCGCCCAGCGGGATGAAAAACGGGAACTTGGGCAGCGGGGTACCGAAGTGCGACGAGCCCGGTACACAGGACTTGCTGACGCACGGCGAGTACAGCGGGGTGAGGTAGTGCCCCTCGCCCACCCAGTAGTGCTTGCCCATGAAGATGCGGACGGTCGAGTAGATCACGAAGATCGCCAGGATGATCGCGATCCCGAGGGGGCTGGCCCACCACCGGTCGGTCCGTAGCGTCTTCGCCAAGATTGCGGCGCGTGGCCGGGCACCAGCGGCCGGCCTCGTTGCCGTCGTCGTCATGTTGTTCTCCCTGACGGGCGGGTGATCAGCGGGCGCGGCGCGTCCGGCACGCCTCGGCCTCCGGCCGCGCTACCAGCGTCCGCATTGTGCACACGTTACGCCGCGTGGTGTGGGGAACGTGCGAAGGGAGAGTCTCGCCCGTAAGACGGCCGTAAGGAAGCCAGAGCGCGCGTTTAGGGCGTCGTTGTGCATAACTTCACTACCGCGCACCGAAAAACGACGCCCGCGCCCCCGGCCGCCGGTCAGCCGGAGGCACCGCCCGTGAAGTGCCACGACGCCAGGTGCAGGGCGGGCGCGAGGTACCCGCCGAGCGCCCAGTTGTCCGGTACGCGGGCCGCGGTGGCCCCCACGCCCAGCACCGCGCCCGGCGCCAGCGCCCGCGGATACGACTGGGTGAACCGGAAGTTCTGGACCGGGCGGGTGACAACACCGTCCTCGATCAGCCACACCCCGTTGCGGGTGAGCCCGGTGACCGCCAGCGTCCGCTCGTCCAGCACCCGCGTGTACCAGAGGTCGGTCACCAGCAGACCCCGGCTCACCTTCGCCACCAACTCGGCGGCGGAACTGTCCACCACCGGGCCGGCGACCTCGGCGGCCGGCGGGGCATCCGGGTCGCCCGGGGCCAGCGCCATGTCCAGCGGGATGGCGCCCCAACTGCTCGGCCCGTCCGGCGGCGCGTGCCCGGTCGACGCGGAACCCGCCTCGGCCCCGCTGCGCCGGTCGTGCGCGACCGCCACGGTCCGCCCCGCCTCGACCAGCGGGATCGTTCGCTTCGGCGTGCCCTCCGAGTCGTACGGCGCGGTCAGCACCGGGTCGTCCAGCAGCGTGAGCGACGGGTCGAACTGGTCCGCGCCCGGCTCCGCGAACGAGCGCCGCTGCGTGACCAGCCGGCCGTTGAAGCCGAACAGGGCCAGGTTGTTCAGCAGGTCGGAGACCGCGTTCGGCTCCATCACCACCTCGTAGTGCCCCGGCGGCAACTCCACCGGGTCGGCGCCCGCCGCCGCCTTGGCCGCCGCGCGGGCACCCAACACCACGCCGTCCACCTCCGACAGGCGCCCGGCGAGCAGCCGCGCCACCCCGTCGGCCCCCGGCCGGCGGGCGATGCCGTCCAGCGCCGCGCTCGCGGTCCGCCCGGTCGCGCAGTGCCCGGCCGAGTTGGCGAACGCTCCCGTCCACCGGACCGTGCGGCAGTACCCGGCGGTCTGCATGCCCTCCGCCGCCGCCACGAAGTCCCGGACCCGCTCCGCCCGCTCCGCCGGCGTGGCGTGTGCGGTCGCCTCGTCCCAGGTCTGCTCCCGCACCGGGGCGGGCGGCGCCAGCCCCGGCCAGCCCGGGTCGGCGGGCGAGAGCCGGGCCGCCGCGACGGTCCGCTCGACCAGGCCGCGCAGCCCCGCCGGGTCGGTGACCGTGGTCGTGCCGCTCGCCGTGCGCCCCGCCAGGTGCAGCCGCAAGCGGACCGAGGTCGTGTCGTCCGCGACGTTCTGGTGGATGTGGGAGGTGGCGAACCGGGTCAGCGCCAACACGCTGCGGTCCACCGACACCTCGGCCTCCGCGCCGCCCGCCGCCGCGCGGACCAACTCCAGCACCTGGGCGGCGACATCCAGCTCACTCACGGTGTCTGCCTTTCGTTCGCGACTGCGGTGCTTCCTGCGCGGCCGCCGGTCCTTCGGTCCGGCGCGCTGCGGGCGCTCCTCGCGCTCACGGTGTCTGCCTTTCGTTCGCGACTGCGGTGCTTCCTGCGCGGCCGCCGGTCCTTCGGTCCGGCGCGCTCCGGGCGCTCCTCGCGCTCACGGTGTCTGCCTTTCGTTCGCGACTGCGGTGCTTCCTGCGCGGCCGCCGGTCCTTCGGTCCGGCGCGCTCCGGGCGCTCCTCGCGCTCACGCCCGTACCCCCACGCGGACGTTGCGGAACCGGGCCGGCGCCGCCGGGTGTCCGGTGTGGCCGATCTGCCCCGGTTGGCCCTTGCCGCAGTTCGGCGTCCCCCACGCCACGATCTCGTTGGAGAGCATGTCCATCGACTGCCAGAACCGCGGCCCGATCCCCGTGTACGTGGGGTTGCGCAGCATCCGGCCCAGCCTGCCGTTCTTCACCTCGTACCCGATCTCGCACCCGAACTGGAAGTTGAGCCGCCGGTCGTCGATCGACCAGGACCGGTTGGTCTCCATGTAGACCCCGTCGTCGGTGCCGGCGATGATCTCCTCGAGCGTGTGCGGGCCGGGTTCCAGCCCCACATTCGTCATCCGCACCATCGGCAGCCGCGCCCAGCCGTCGGACCGCACGCTGCCGCCGTAGTCGAGCCCGGCCACCGCGGCCGAATCCCGCCCGGCCAGCACACCCACCCAGATGCCCTCGCGCACCGCGTCCCGCGACCGGGCCGGAGTGCCCTCGTCGTCGAACCCGAACGAGCCCAGCGCGCCGGGGATGGTGGGGTCGATCGTGATGTTCATCAGCTCGGACCCGTACCGCAGGTCGCCCAGCCGGCTCAGGTCCAGCCAGGACGTGCCCGCGAACGCGGCCTCCCAGCCGAGGATCCGGTCCAGCTCGATCGCGTGCCCCACCGACTCGTGGATCTGCAGCGCCAACTGCTCGCCGCCGAGGATCAGCGAGGTCTCGCCCGCCGGGCACAGCGGGGCGGTCAGCAGTGCCCGCGCCTCGTCCGCCAGCCGCGGTGCCCGCTCCAGCAGGTTCTGCGCCTCGATCAGCTCCCAGCCCTGCGTCCCGTACTGGGCGTGCGAGCGGCGCTGCGTCTCACCCTCGCCGACCGCGGTCGCCGCGATGTCCGCCCCGCACTCACGGATCCGCTGGTCGATCCGGTGCCCCTCGCTGGAGACGAACCACTTCGCGGTGTCCCACACCGCGTACGAGCCCTCGGCCACGTCCGCGCCACCGTCCACCATCGCCTTCGTGGCGTGCACCAGCAGGTCGCCCTTTGTGGACAGTGGTACCGCCAGCGGGTCGACCGCGCACTCCGAGGCCCACGACCCCGTGGACGCCGCCACCGGCACCAGATCCGCCGCCGGCCCCGGCACCCGCGCGCTCGCCGCCGCGATTTCCGCCGCCCGCGCCCCGGCCGCCCGCGCCGCCGTCTCGGACAGGTCCGGCACCGCGAAGAAGCCCCAACCCGAACCGACCAGCGCCCGTACCCCGACGCCGGCGCTCTCGTACTGCCCGACGTCCTCGATCTCCCCGTTGCGCGCGGACATCGACTCCGTCCGCCGGTGCATGATCCGGACGTCCGCGTACCGCGCGCCCGCGTCCAGGGCCGCCTGCACTGCCCGGGCGGCCGTGTCGAACTCGCTCATCCACGCACCCTATGCGACCCGCCCGCGGCCCGGCGGACGCTCAGGCGGGCGGCCGGCGGCCGGCGGCAGGTCAGCTCTGCGGCGCGAGCGAGTCGGGTTCCAGGACCGCCTCGACCGGCTCGGTCATGACCAGCTTCTCGCCCCGCTGGGCGGCGGCGTGCCCCACGTAGTGCTCGCCTTCGAGCCGGTAGAGGTCAAGGGCCCCGGTCTGCTGCTCGACCGGGAGGTACCACTCGATGCCGGCCGCGGCGTAGTGGTGCATCTTGAGGATCTTGTCGGTTGCCGCGTTACCGGCGAAACGATCTCGCAGACCAGCCGGGCGGAGGACGCCTCGACGATCGGCTCGAGCATCTCGATCCTGGTCGTGATCGCGAGGTCGGGAACGGTGATCCGGCCGGGGCGCGGCCGGAGACGGATGCCGTCATCGTCACCTCCGGTGGCACGTGGCACCGTCGCCAGTCTCCCGCAGGGGGCGGGGCCGGCCGTGCCGATGACGAACCGTAGGGGCGCCGATGCGCCCTGTCCGCCCTGTTCGCTGTGCGACGAATGCATCAACCACTATGTGTCGGCGTCCCGGGTCAGCGCCGCCTGGATGAACGCCAGCTCCGCGCGCAGGAGCCCACCGGCCGCCTCCGCCACCTCCGTATGCCCCGCCCCGGGCAGCGGCAGGACCGAGTGGGGTCGGCCCGCCGCGAGCAGCGCCGCGCTCAGGCGCAGGGTGTGCTCGGGCAGGACGTCCGCGTCCGCCAGGCCGTGTACGAGCAGCAGCGGGCGCGCCTCCGCCGGCCTGGCCGGGGGCTCGGCGGCCAGGTCGAGCAGGTTGTGGTGGGCGTAGACCTCGCCGGCGTCGTCCGGGGGACCGAGGTGGCGCTCGGCGTAGGCGGCCCGGTAGCGACTCCAGTCGGCGATGGGCGAGCGGGCCACGGCGCAGCGGAACAGGTCGGGGCGGCGCAGCGCGGCGAGCGCGGCGAGCCAGCCGCCGAAGCCCTGGCCGCGCACGGCGACCCGGGCCAGGTCCAGGTCGGCGTGCTTGTCGGCGAGGGCGGCCAGGGCGTCGGTCAGGTCGGCGAGGATGACGTCGGCGAGGCGGCGGTGCACGACCTTCTCGAAGGAGGGGGCGACACCGCGGGTGCCGCGGTTGTCCACGACCACGACGGCGAAGCCCGCGTCGGCCCACCACTGCCGGTCCAGCCAGCCGGACCGGGCGGCCACCACCTGCTGCGGCGCGGCGGGCGCACCGTGGATGTCCAGCAGGACCGGCAGCCGGCGGCCGGCGACGTGCTGGCGGGGGTAGAGGACGCCGGTGGGCAGGCGGCGGTCGGTGACGCGCTCCAGCACCGGGCGGGGCGCGTACGGGGTGGTGGCGGTCCTGGCGCCGAGCCGGCCGACCTCGGCGCCGCCGCGCCAGACGGTCCACTCGGTGCCCGGGGCGTCCAGCGAGGCGCTGCCGACGACCAGGGTGTCGCCGCCGGCCGCGCCGCGGTGCCAGCCGGCGCCCGTGGTGATCCGCCGGGCCTCGTGGCCGCCGCCGAGGGCACCGTGCACCCGGTAGAGGTGCTGCTCGCTGGGCTCGCCCTCGCTGCCCTCGAGGAGCAGGTCCATGCCCCGGCCGGTGCCGAGCCGGCCGACGACGCGGCGCACGTACAGGGTGGGCGGGGTGAGCAGGGTGCCGTCGGCGAACAGGCAGCGCGCGTCGTAGCCGTCGTGGGCGAGTTCGCCGCCGACCAGCACCCGGCCGTCGGGCAGGTGGCGCGGGGTGCCGGGGATCGGCTCGACCCAGCGCGGGTCCGCCAGTTCGGCGTGCACCTGGGTCTCCCCGGTGCGCGGGTCCACGGCCAGGACCAGCCCGTGCTGCTGCGGGCGGCGCAGCACCGTGATCAGCGGGGCGGCGTCCGCCCAGCGGACCGCCGCCAGGTACGGGTACGTCTCCCGGTCCCAGTGCACGTCGACCCAGCCGCCGTCCAGGTCCAGCAGGGCCAGGCTGGGGCGCGGGGTGGTGGCGCCGGCGCCGGGATAAGGCACGCTGCGCGGCTCGGCCGCCGGGTCCGCGGGATCGGCCAGGTACAGCCGGGGGACCCGGGCCGCGTCGACCCGGGCGGCGAGGATCGTCTCCCCGTCCGGGGACCACCAGTACCCGCGCCGCCGCCCGAAGTCGGCGGCGGTTTGCGGGTCGCTGAGCCCCCAGGTCACGTACGAGGGGCGACCCGGCGAACCGGTCTCGCCGGCGAGCAGGGCGTCGGTGCCGTCCGGGTGGACGACGTGGAGGGAGTCACCGGTGACGTAGCCGATGCGCCGGCCGGTCGGGTCGGGGCGGGGGTCGATCGCCGGGCCGGCCGCGGGCAGCCGGGTCACCTCCCCGGACACCAGGTCGGCCCGGAACAGCGCACCGTCCAGGGTGAATGCGGCGACCGTGGCGCCCGGGTCGGTCGCATACGCGGTAATGGAAGCGGCACCGCCACCCAGGCCACCGGCACCCGCTTCGACTGGGTCGGCGTTCGGGCGGTCGGGTAAGGCGCCGAGGTCGGTGGGGTCGGCGACCAGGCGTTCGGTGCCGGTCGCCACGTCGAAGACCCACAGCCGCTCGACCGGGTCGACCGGCCCGGTGGAGCGCAGGAACACCACCCGCGCGCCGTCGGCGCCGACCCGGACACGGCGCGCCGCGCCACGGGTGAATCGGCCGGTCGCGGCCGCCAGTTCCGGATACTCCACCCACGGATAGTGACCCGAGCGGCGCCGCCGCGCGAGCGATTCCCGCCCTCTTGCGCCCGGCCCGGGCGAGAGCGGGCGATCGCCGGGCCGCGCGCCGGGCTGGCGGCGATCCTCGCGCGCGTAGAGTGTCGGCGTGACCTCTTCCCCCGCGGTTGGGCGCCGGATTCTGTTCGTGCACGCGCACCCGGACGACGAGTCCATCGGCACCGGCGCCACGATGGCGTACTACGCCGCGGCCGGCGCGCACGTCACGCTGGTCACCTGCACGCTCGGGGAGGAGGGCGAGATCCACCGCCCGGAGTTGGCCCAGCTCGCCGCCGGCCAGGCGGACCAGCTCGGCGGGTACCGGATCGTGGAGTTGGAGCGGGCCTGTGCCGCGCTCGGCGTGACCGACCACCGGTTCCTCGGCGGTGCCGGCCGGTACCGCGACTCGGGCATGATGGGCGCGCCCACCAACGAGCACCCCCGGGCATTCTGGCGCGCCGACGTGGCCGCGGCCGCGGCCGAACTGCTTGAGGTGATCCGCGAGGTGCGGCCGCAGGTGCTGGTCACGTACGACGAGAACGGCTTCTACGGTCACCCGGACCACATCCAGGCGCACCGGGTCGCGATGCGCGCCGCCGCGCTGGCCGACGGCGAGCGGATCGGTCCGGACAAGATCTACTTCACCGCCGTCCCGCGTCGGGTGCTGATGGACGGCATGGACGCGTTCGCCCGGTCCAGCGACAACCCGTTCGGGGACGTGCACGACGTGAACGAGTTGCCGTTCGGCTCGCCGGACGGGGACATCGCCGCCCGGATCGACGCCACCGACGTGGGCGGGCGCAAGGAGGCGGCGCTGCGGGCGCACGCCACCCAGATCCCGGCCGACTCCTGGCTGTACGTGGTCGCCGGGCGGTACGGGCGCGAGTTCATGGGCGTGGAGTACTACACCCTGGCCGCCGGCGCCCGTGGCCCGGGCGGCGGGCCGAACGACTGGGAGTCCGACCTGTTCGCCGGCCTGCCGGCCGAGCCGCGCGAACTCAGCCCCGCCCCGTGAGCGCGAGGAACGCCCGGAGCGCGCCGGCGGGCGGCTGCGGAGGAAGTACCGCAGTCGCGAACGAAAGGTTGGCTCTGTGAGCGAACCCGCCGCGGCCGGCCCGCCCCCCGCGCCGCCGGCCGGTTCGCCACCCCGGCCGCCGAGCCGCGGCGCGGACCGCGCCCTGCGCGTGGCCGGGGGTGTGGTCGCCGTGTACGGGGCGGTCATCACCGCGCTCATCGAGATCGCCTACACGCCCCTGCACGCGGGGCGCTGGCCGGTGCCGATCTCGATTCCGCTGGCCATCGTCCTGAACGCGGCGCTGGTCTGGTTCGCCTACCGGGCGACCGGGCACAAGGGCGCGGCCCTGCTGCCGGGGATCGTCTGGTTCGGGATCATCGTGGCGGCCGCGCAGCGGACCACCGAGGGCGATCTGGCGCTGATCAGCGACTGGGTTTCGCTCGGCACCATCTTCGGCGGGACCATCGGGTGGGCCGTCGGCGCCTACCGCCTCATCGTCCCCAGCCTCGCCAGATGACCCTCTCCGGGTAAACGGGAGCTTGCGGCGCGTCGAGCGGGGGAGCCACTATGGGCGACACCGGGCGCCGGACGGGCGGCGCCCACACACGTGTCCTGCGGAGGCAAGCATGGTTCAGCGGTGGCTGCCGGCCGGCGTTCTGGTGGGTGCCCTGTTCGGGATCAACGTGGTGGCCCGCCTGGTCACCCGGTTCACGGCCAAGGACGACCTGGACCGGCAGGACGTGATCACCCTGGTCACGCTGGTGGTGATCGGCCTGGTGTTCGCCGCCGTGGCGTTCGCGCGGTGCCGCAACCGTCCGCTCAACCCGCTCCTGCTGGAGCTCACGGTCGCGGCGGCGGTCGCTCTGCTGCTGTCCATCTTCGTCGGGCCGTTCATCAGCGGCACCACCCCGTTCGCGGCCGGCGCGGGCGCCTTCTTCGGGCAGATCTGGCAGTACTCCGCGGCGGTCATCCTCGGTACGGCACTGGGCGTCTCGATCGCCACCCTGCTCGGCTGGGACTACCGGTCCCGCTCGCTCAAGCGGTACGCGGAGGCGCACCTCAAGGCGGCACGGGTCAAGCCGGCGCGGCCGGTCCGCCGATAGCGGGTGGCCCTCACCCGGGTGCGATCCGGGTGACGTAGGTGTGGTGGGTGGTGAAGCCGAGGTCGCGGTAGAGCGCCTTGGCGGGTTCGTTGTGCTCCTCCACCTGGAGGAACGCCTCGATCGCGCCCTCGCCCGCGGCCCACTGGGCGAGCGCGCCGATCAGGTGGCGGGCCACCCCGCGCCGCCGGGCCTCGGGGCGCACGTCGATCAGGAACAGGCCGAGCCAGCGTCCGCCGCCGGTCACCGTCCCACGGGCCGTGCCGAGCAGGTCGCCGCCGTCGCCGTACACGTGCGCGAAGCGGACCCGCTCCACGGCGGCGAGGATGTGGTGCGCGGCCGGCGGGAGGGTTCCTGTGCGCCCGGCGACGGACCTCAACCACCCCGGCGTGGGCGTCGCCGCCAGCTCGACGCCCTCGCCGGGCGCCGCGGCGACCAGGTGCTTCACGGCGGCGGTCTGCACCAGGGTCGGGGGCCGGCTGCGCCAGCCGCGGGCGTCCAGTTCCGCGGCGACGGGTGCGGCCAGCGGCAGCGGCAGGTTGATCATCGGGGGTCGGCCGCGCGCCGCGTACCAGTTCTCCACCGCGTCGACCGCCGCCGGCAGCGGGAGCCCCGGGTCGCCCACCGCCAGGGCGGAGTTGCCCCGCCCGGTCCAGCCCTCGGCGCAGCGCAGGACCCACTCGCCGAGCGCCTCGCGCACCGGCGCGGGCCACGCCTCCTCCGCCGCACGCTCCAGCGCGGCGACCCGGCGGTTCGGCGGCCGCCACGGGGGTACCCGTTTGGCCCCGATGATGTCGCCCCGCGCGACCCGGTGCGTGGCGCCGTCCCGGGTGCGCAGGCGCAGGGTCTCCTCGCCGAACTCCAGCAACTCCCCGATCAGGTCGCCGAACAGCGGGCGCCCCTCGGGGCCCAGCCGGACGAACCGGCGGACGACCACCCGGTGTCCCACATCGTGTTGCCCGAGCACCTAGAGATCCCTCCCCAGCGAGATACTAGGCTCGTACCGCCGCGGGCGAAGAGCGGCGTGGCTTGCCGGAAGGAAGACCAGTGACCTACATCATCGCCGAGCCGTGCGTGGATCTGCTCGACAAGGCGTGCA
This sequence comes from Rhizomonospora bruguierae, assembly GCF_018397995.1. Taxonomy (GTDB): domain Bacteria; phylum Actinomycetota; class Actinomycetes; order Mycobacteriales; family Micromonosporaceae; genus Rhizomonospora; species Rhizomonospora bruguierae. The sequence continues at coordinate 107,737 of NZ_BBQH01000019.1, read as the reverse complement.
TCGAGGAGTGCCCGGTCGACTGCATCTACGAGGGCAACCGGATGCTGTACATCCACCCGGACGAGTGCGTGGACTGCGGGGCGTGTGAGCCGGTCTGCCCGGTGGAGGCCATCTTCTACGAGGACGACGTCCCGGAGCAGTGGAAGGACTACGTCTCGGCGAACTACGAGTTCTTCGAGGATCTCGGCTCCCCGGGCGGCGCCTCCAAGATCGGCAAGGTGGAGAAGGACGCCACGTTCGTCGCCGGGCTGCCGCCGCGCGAGACCGAGCACTGAGGTACCGGCGCTGAACCCGACCCTGCCCGCCGCGGCGGCCCGGCCGGTCTCGGCCGGGCTGCCCGACTTCCCGTGGGACCTGCTGGAACCGGCCAAGGCGATCGCCGCCGCGCACCCCGGCGGCATCGTGGACCTGTCCGTCGGCACCCCCGTCGACCCGGTGCCCGCGCTGGTCCGTGACGCCCTCGCGGCCGCCGCCGACGCCCCCGGCTACCCGCTCACCGCCGGCACCGCCGTGCTTCGCCAGGCCATCACCGACTGGGTACTGCGCGCCTGCGGCGCCCGCCCCGGCTTCGGGGTGCTGCCCACGATCGGGTCCAAGGAGTTGGTGGCCTGGCTGCCGACGCTGCTCGGCATCGGCCCGGGGGACGTCGTGGTGATCCCCTCGGTCTGCTATCCGACGTACGAGGTCGGCGCCCGGCTGGCCGGCGCCACGGTCATGCGCTCCGACTCGCTGACCGCCCTCGGCCCCACCGGCCGGGTCCGGCTCGTCTGGGTGAACTCCCCGGCCAACCCCACCGGCCGGGTCCTGCCCCCGGCGCATCTGCGCAAGGTGGTCGACTGGGCCCGCGAGCGGGGCGCCGTCGTGGCCAGCGACGAGTGCTACCTCACGCTGCCGTGGGAGGACGCCACCCCGGTCTCCGCCCTCTCGTCCGAGGTCTGCGGCGACGACACCACCGGGGTACTGGCCGTCCATTCGCTCTCGAAGCGCTCCAACCTGGCGGGGTACCGCGCGGGCTTCGTCGCCGGCGACCCGGCGCTCGTGGGCGAGTTGCTGGCGGTCCGCAAGCACGCCGGCATGCTGGTACCCGCCCCGGTCCAGGCCGCGATGGTCGCCGCCCTGGGCGACGAGGACCACGTCGCCCGGCAGCGTTCCCGGTACGCGGCCCGCCGCGAGATCCTGCGTTCGGCGCTGACCGCGGCCGGGTTCGAGATCTCCCACTCCGAGGCGGGCCTGTACCTGTGGGCCACCCGGGGCGAGGACTGCTGGTCCACGGTTGACTGGCTGGCGCGGCGCGGGGTGCTCGTGGCGCCTGGCGCGTTCTACGGTGCCGCGGGGGAGCGGCACGTGCGGGTGGCGCTGACCGCCACCGACGAGCGGGTGGCCGCCGCCGCCGACCGCCTGAAGCGGTGATCTACCCGCCGCCACGGCCGTTGCGGCACCGATCAGGGCGACCGCATGGATTTGCAGGTGAGTGGGTTAGTAAGCTCTAGGTCAGAACGTCCCCCAACGGTGTGGGCTCGGCCCGATGTGGCGGCCGGAGCCGGCCACATACCACCGGAGGCGGCGTGCAGACACCTACGAAACTCGAATCGATCTTCGGTGCCGTGGTGGCCCGCAACCCGGGGGAGCGCGAGTTCCACCAGGCGGTGCGTGAGGTGCTCGACAGCGTGGCACCGGCCCTGGACAAGCACCCCGAGTACGCCGAAGCGAAGATCATCGAGCGGCTCTGTGAGCCGGAGCGGCAGATCATCTTCCGGGTGCCGTGGGAGGACGACCGCGGCGAGGTGCACATCAACCGCGGCTTCCGGGTCGAGTTCAACAGCGCACTCGGCCCGTACAAGGGCGGACTGCGGTTCCACCCGTCGGTCTACCTCGGGATCGTGAAGTTCCTCGGCTTCGAGCAGGTGTTCAAGAACGCCCTGACCGGCATGCCGATCGGCGGCGGCAAGGGCGGGTCGGACTTCGACCCGAAGGGCCGCTCCGACCGCGAGGTGATGCGCTTCTGCCAGTCGTTCATGACCGAGTTGTACCGGCACATCGGCGAGTACACCGACGTGCCGGCCGGGGACGCCGGCGTGGGCGGGCGGGAGATCGGCTACCTGTTCGGGCAGTACAAGCGCATCACCAACCGGTACGAGTCGGGCGTGTTGACCGGCAAGGGGCTCAGTTACGGCGGTGCGCAGGTGCGCCGGGAGGCGACCGGGTACGGCGCGGTGTTCTTCGCTGACGAGATGCTGCGCACCATCGGGGACAGCTTCGACGGCAAGCGCGTCGTGGTCTCCGGCTCCGGCAACGTGGCGATCTACGCGATCGAGAAGGTCCACCAGTTGGGTGGGGTCGTGGTGGCCTGCTCGGACTCCTCCGGTTACGTCGTCGACGACAAGGGCATCGACGTCGACCTGCTCAAGGACATCAAGGAGGTGCGCCGGGCCCGCATCGACACCTACGCCGCGGCCCGCCCGCACGCCTCCTTCGTCCCCGGGCGGTCGGTGTGGGAGGTGCCGTGCCAGGTCGCGGTGCCGTCCGCGACCCAGAACGAGATCTCGGAGGTCGACGCCGACGCGCTGATCAAGGGCGGGTGCACGATCGTGGTCGAGGGCGCGAACATGCCGACCAGCCCCGAGGCGATCCGGGCCTTCACCGCGGCCGGGGTCCGGTTCGCGCCGGGCAAGGCCGCCAACGCCGGCGGCGTCGCCGCCAGCGCCCTGGAGATGCAGCAGAACGCCAGCCGCGACTCGTGGACCTTCGAATACTCCGAACAGCGGCTCCAGACGATCATGTCTGACATCCACGCCCGCTGTTACGCGACCGCGGAGGAGTACGGCGCGCCCGGCAACTACGTCACCGGCGCCAACATCGACGGCTTCCGCCGCGTCGCCGAGGCGATCCTCGCCCAGGGGCTGATCTGAGGGTTCTCCCACCGACCGCCTCCTAGCCGTTCCGGAGGCGGTTCGCCAGGTCGGCGGCGAAGGTGCGCACCTGGTCGTCGGTGCTGCGTGCCCGGGGAAGGACGATGATCCCCACCACGAGGTTGCTCACTCGGAACAGCACGTTCCGGTCCCAGAGGTACGCCTCGTCGCCGACCCCGGGCAGCGGCCGCAGGGCCTTACCGACCGGGGCTAGTTCCTCGCTCGCCGCCTTCGGCACCTTGCCGCGGCGGGACGTGGCGACGTAGTGCGCCACGGTGGTTACAAGGGCCGAGACGAACCGTGGATCGTCGATTCGGGTTCTTTCCAGCCGCGTCGGGTGAGTGCTTGGCATAGCTCGCGGTGGGCGGCGGGGAAGTCTTTGCGGCCGCGGTGGGGCGGGATGTGGATGACGAGCCATCCTGCTGCGGTGAGTAGGGCGATGCGGTGCGGGGTGTATTCGACGGCGACTCGGTAGGTAGGCCAGGCGAGGTCGGGGAGGATGGTGAGTCCGGCGGTGAGGGTGACGGCGTGGTCGAGCTGGGGTTTGGGGATGCCGGCTTGGACGAGGCGCGTGCGTAGGTGGGAGGCGGTGGGGTCGGGGGAGTGTGCGTCAGCGAGGTCGAATGCGGTGTGTGCGCGTTTGCTGCCGCGGCATCCGGCGTAGCGGTTGACGAGGGTGGTGAGGTGGGTGGGGGTGAGCAGGTTGTGGCGGAGCATCGCGTCGAGGATGGCGACGGCGCGGGGGGTGGGGAGCCGGGCGGCGATGTCCCAGGCGGTGCGGTCAGGCGCGGTGACCGGCAAGGCCGGTTGGTTTCTGGTGTTGGGTGTAGCGATGGTGGTGGTGTCCGTGGGGGCGATGCGGGTGACATGGATGCGGACGCCGCGTTGGGCGGCGACGCGGATGCCGGATGGGGCGAGGATGTGGACATCGTCGGTGAACGTGGCGGCGTGGTCGATGCCGTGTAGGTAAGCGGCGGAGGGTCCGGCGATCACGACGCCGGGTGGGGTGCGCATGGCGACGGCGCGGCAAACCAGGGCGTGGTCGCGGTTGAGGCGGGCGTCGGCGTAGACATCCTGTCGCAGCCGGATCCAGGCCAGGCTGCGCAACTGGTGCTCCGTCAGCAGATCCCGACGGACTGCGTCGGCGCCACGGAACACTTGCCACTCCAGTTCATGTGCTCGATAGGCTGCCGTGGGCATGGTTTCTGCTCTTCCTCGTGGCGTGTGAACGCGGAGGACTGTCGCGGGCAGGTGGCGAGAGGCCCGGGCAGGGCCAGGCCCCGGGCGGCGACGTTGCCGCCCGGTGACGTGCGCGTCAGTCGTTACGACCCTTCCAGATGAAAATGAGGCCGGTGGTTCTCACAGGAATGGTTCGCTTGCGGACCGCATAGCCACCTCGGCCCAGCTCGTATCCGTGCATCCAGGCGACGCCCGATATGACCGAGTGCGGGACGATGCGAACGACTCGCACCGCGATGTGGTTTCCGCTGACGATGCGGCGGTTGGCCGCCCGACCGATCCATACAAGGTCACCCGGCCTGGGCATCGGTAGCGGTGGCATACCAGAGGCAGAGTGGACTTCGGACCCGATCACCGGAGCTTCCCCCTTGGGCGAGGGAGATCCGGCCATTGGCATTGGCTACTCAGCTTATGCTCGGTCAGCAAACGACGGAGGACAGCTTCGGAACCGTGAACGATCCGTCTGATCAGCTCCGGCGGTCGGCACGGTGATCGCGGCATCAGCCACACCGGCCGTGGTGCCCCTGCCGCTACGGCCACAGCCTCGTCCCGCGTCGTGAGTGACACCGGAACCTGGATGATGAACGGCGCTGGCCGCTGCCCGGTGAAGTGCTCCACGGCGGAGCAAGGAAGTGGATCAAATGCGGGACCGTCGATTCCGGCTCGCACGGGCTGCTCATGCTGCCCGACGCTCGCGTTTATGTGCAGCGCCATGGCGCCTCCAGTGTCAAGAAGAATCGTCAATGCCGCTCTCTGGCGCGTTAGGAGATGACGCCGCCGCTTGATTTAGTCGACGCTTTCGTCATTGCGGCGTCACCGGTAGCGTCGTACGTGCGGTATCAATGAGGAAGTGGTGAGCGCAGGGCCCACACTTCTGCCCACATCTCTCAGGAGCCGATCATGGAGTCGTTCGGGAACGTCCTCCGCCAGCTACGTCGACGGCGCGGCCTGTCGCTGCGGGTGTTGTCGGCGCGGGCGGCTTACGACTACGGCTATCTTGGTCAAATAGAGCGAGGCGACCGACCGCCGACCGCTGCGGTCGCGGAGGCTTGTGATCGGGCGTTGGGTGCCGGCGGCCTGCTTGTCCAGGCTTACCGGGAACGGGCCGGGGAGGCGGAGATGCAGCGACGCATGCTGTACTGGTTGCACTCGCGCTAACGGACACCGGACAGAGGCACCTGGCGGCGAGGTGGTGGGCGTCCGCGAGGCTCGCGGCCAAACGGTCCGGCGATAACGATGCTGCCGTCCTGGTCGGTGCCTGGGAGGTGGTCAACGCGCTATACGTGGGCAGACCGCTAGAGCAAGTGATCGGGCGGGCCGACGAAACCGTGGCGCTGGCCGGACCCATGATCAAGCGGCGGTTGCGGGAGTGCATGCCGGTCGGGCGCAGGCGCTGGCGCTGGCCGGGCGCTTCGCTGAAGCGGAGCGGAGCGTGCGCCGGGTCCAGGAGGTGACGGACCGGATGCCAGCGACGGTACTGGCAGCCGCGGACTCGATCTTCGGCTGGCCGGAGCACAGACTGCGTCATACCGAGAGCTACGTCTACACGCACACCGGCAACACCCAAGCGGCAATGGCCGCGCAGGAGCAAACCCTCTCGCTCTACCCGGAGAGCCACATCCGGTTGCGCACCCAGGTCCAACTGCACCGCGCAGTCTGTCTCATCAAGGACGGTCACGTCGGCGACGGCCTGCGGTACGCGGCAACCCTGATCGATGAGCTACCCCGCGAGCACCACACGGCGATCCTTTACGAGGTCGCCTGGAAGGTCGTCGCGGCGGTGCCGGTCGAGGAGCGGCGCCGGGTCGAGGTTCAACAGATGCGGGAACGGCTGGCAGAGAGTGCCTCCGAGTAGGCTGCACAGGCGTGGGCGACGTGCGGTACTTCCGGCTGGACGCACAGCACGCGGCGGAACTGACGGAGAACTTTGTGCGGCTGTACGCCGTTGTCTACGCCGAGCCGCCGTACGAAGAGGGACCGGAAATGGTCGACAAGTTCGCACGGAGCCTGACGGAGGAGATGAACCGGCCCGGCTTCACCCTTGTCGATGCCATGGAGGGTGAGCGGGTAGTCGGTGTGGCGTATGGCTGGACGATGCCGGCCGGCCGTTGGTGGTCCAACGCTGAAGACGACCCACCGGAGCACCTCCGCGATGCTCCGAAGTTCGCGGTCATGGAGTGGATGGTCCACCCGGACATGCGCGGTCGGGCTGTTGGCCGCCGGCTGATCGTGGACCTACTCTCCGGTCGACCGGAACCGTGGGCGGTTCTCGCATCCAATCCCCGGGCGGCCGCGCGGGGCATGTACGCGCGGTCGGGCTGGTCGCTGTGTGGCCGTCTGAACCCGAGCTGGGGACCGCCCATGGATGCCCTGGCCTTGCCTCTGCCCCTGCGTCAGCACGAGTCCTAACGAGGTGCTCACGCCGGCGCCTACGGCGCCCGCCTACCGGAGGCGCTGGTCAGGGGGGCGCCGCTGTTTCTCTGAAATGAGGGCAGAATGGCGCGGTGACTCGCACCGTGCCGTACGACCTGGCCGCGCTCATCAACCGGGCGGCGGGGTTGGCCGTGGCCGGTGAGCGGCGGATTCTCGGCATCGCCGGTGCGCCGGGTGCCGGGAAGTCCACCCTCGCCGCCGCGCTCGTCGCCGCGTTGGGGGAGCGTGCTGCGCTGGTACCCATGGATGGGTTTCACCTCGCGGAGGCGGAGCTTCGGCGGCTGGATCGGCATGAGCGCAAGGGCGCGGTCGATACGTTCGACGCCGCCGGCTACGTGGCCCTGCTGCGCCGTCTGTACCTGGGCGAGGAGACGGTGTACGCGCCGGTGTTCCGCCGCGAGATCGAGGAGCCGGTCGCGGGCGCCATCCCGGTGCGGCCGGAGACGCCGCTGGTGGTGACCGAGGGCAACTACCTGCTGCTGGACGCGGGCGGCTGGGCGCCGGTGCGGGGGCTGCTGGACGAGGCGTGGTTCATCGAGTTGCCGGCGGAGGAGCGGCTTCGCCGGCTGACCGACCGGCACATCGCGTTCGGGCGGCCGGCGGAGGTGGCGGCGGCGCGGGCGCGCGGCACGGACCAGCGCAACGCGGAGGTGATCGCGACCACGCGGGAGCGCGCCGATCTGATCATCGCGTCCGGTTGAGGTCCCCCGCCCGCGCGGTGCGAGCGGGGGAGGGTGCGCGGCGTCAGTCGTTGGCGTGCAGGGCGGCGTTCAGAGCGATGCCCGTGCCCTTGCGCGGCCGTGCCTCCAGCCCGCCGGTCACCGAGTTGCGCCAGTACAGCAGGCCGGACGTGCCGGACAGCTCGCGCGCCTTGACCACCCGGCCGTCCGGCAGGGTGAGCTTCGAGCCGGCGGTGATGTAGCAGCCCGCCTCGACCACGCAGTCGTCGCCGAGCGAGACGCCGATGCCGGCGTTCGCGCCGAGCAGGCAGCGCTCGCCGATCCGGACCCGCTCCTTGCCGCCGCCGGAGAGCGTGCCCATGATCGAGGCGCCGGCGCCGATGTCCGACCCGTCGCCGACCACCACGCCGGCGGTGATCCGCCCCTCGACCATGGACGTGCCGAGGGTGCCGGCGTTGAAGTTGCAGAAGCCCTCGTGCATCACGGTGGTCCCGGCGGCCAGGTGGGCGCCGAGACGCACCCGGTCGGCGTCCGCGATCCGCACGCCGCTCGGCGTCACGTAGTCGGTCATGCGGGGGAACTTGTCCACCCCGTACACGGTCAGGTAGCCGCCCGTGCCGCGGACGAGCAGGCGCAACTCGTCCACCCGGTCGGCCGGGCACGGGCCGGCGGAGGTCCAGGCGACGTTGGTCAGCAGGCCGAAGACGCCCTCCAGGTTCGCCTCGTTCGGCTTGATCAGCCGGTGCGAGAGCAGGTGCAGCCGCAGGTAGGCGTCGTACGCGTCCTTCGGCGGGTCGGCGAGCGAGCCGATCACGGTGAACACCGCCACCGCGCGCAGGCCCGGCAGCGGCCGGTCGCCCAGCGCGCCGGGCGGCGCACCCAGCAGGGCCGCGCCCTCCGCCGGCGGCAGCGGCGTGTTCGCCGGTCGCCCGTCCGCCTCGGGTACCCCGAGAGCGAGCTTGCCGGCCGGGTACCAGGTGTCGAGGACCTGGTCGTCCGCGGTGATGGTGGCGAGGCCGATGCCCCAGGCTCCAGACGTGGATGCGCTCACGAGGTCAAAAGGTACCGTGCGGGGCATGGCTAACCCGCTGACCCCCGAGGTACTCGCCGATCCGGTGGTGCTGACCCGCGCCCTGGTCGATGTGGAGTCCGTGTCGCTGAACGAGGCGACGATCGCCGGCCACGTCGAGCAGGTGCTGCACGGGCTGCCGCACCTGACCGTCGCGCGGCACGGGAACACCGTGATGGCCCGTACCGACCTGGGCCGGCCGCAGCGGGTGGTGCTGGCCGGGCACCTGGACACCGTGCCGCACGCGGACAACTTCCCGTCCCGGGTGGACGGGGACCTGATCTACGGCTGCGGCACCTCCGACATGAAGTCCGGGGTCGCGTTCCAACTGCACCTCGCGGTGAACCTGCCGGAGCCCCGGTACGACGTGACGTACCTGTTCTACGAGGCCGAGGAGATCGACTCCCGGCACAACGGGCTGAACCTGGTCTCCCAGGCGCACCCGGAGTGGCTGGCCGCCGACTTCGCGGTCCTTCTTGAACCCACGTACGGGGTGGTGGAGGCGGGCTGCCAGGGCACGCTGCGGGCCACCGTGCGCACCGCCGGTCGGCGGGCCCATTCGGCGCGCTCGTGGCGCGGGGTGAACGCCATCCACGCCGCCGGTGAGGTGCTGCGCCGCCTGGAGGCGTACCAACCACGGATGGTGACCATCGACGGCTGCACCTACCGGGAGGGGCTGAACGCGGTCCGGATCGCCGGAGGCATCGCCGGCAACGTCGTACCGGACGCGTGTGAGATCGACGTCAACTACCGGTTCGCCCCGGACCGCTCTGCGGAGCAGGCCGAGGCGCACGTCCGAGACCTGTTCGACGGCTACGTGGTGGACGTGGTCGACCTGGCGCCCGGCGCGCTGCCGGGGCTGGCCGCGGAGCCGGCCCGCGAGTTCCTGGCCGCCGTCGGCGCGCAGCCCGTCGGCAAGCTGGGCTGGACGGACGTGGCCCGGTTCGCGGCGCTCGGCATCCCGGCGCTGAACTTCGGGCCGGGCGATCCGAACCTGGCGCACAGCGCGGACGAGCACGTGGAGATCGGCAAGATCCGCGAGGGCGCCGCCACCCTGCTGCGCTGGCTTGGCTGACGCGGCGTTGTCCACCGGGGTGCGGTGCGGCGCGCTTGGTCGGTGCCTTCGCGGCGTCGCCGGCGGCGGTGGGCGCGCTTAGTCCACGCCGTCCGTGGCGTCGTCGGCCCCGGGCGGCGCCGCGGCCTCGTCGGCGCGTGCCGGCGGCACGGCCAGCCGGCGCTCGGCGACCAGATCCTGGATGCGCCGGTGCATGAGCCGCCGACGGCGGAGCAGTTCGATGCGGTTCATCATGGTGGCCCTCCCCCCGACTCGAGCCATACCGAGTATGCGCCTTGGTAGACGCGCGGCAAGCCGATTTGGTTGCAGGGGTACCACGTCCGCGGCGCGTTACTGACTACCGTGGGCCCATGAGCCAGAACCGGACCGGCCGCGGACCCGTGCGGCACCGCGGCGCGCTGACCCTGCGGCGTGCCGCGATTCCGCCCAGCACCGCCGACCAGCGACTCCTGGATTCGCGCAGCCGCGCCGACTGGCGCACCCGGGACGCCTGGCGGGCGTTGCGGATACTGGCCGAGTTCGTCGAGGGCTTCGAGTCGCTGGCGGAGTTGCCGTCCGCGGTCAGCGTGTTCGGTTCGGCCCGCAGCAAGCCGGACAGCCCCGAGTGCGAGCTGGCCCGCCGGCTCGGCGCCGCGCTCGCCGAGGCCGGGTACGCGGTGATCACCGGCGGCGGCCCGGGCGTGATGGAGGCGGCGAACCGGGGCGCGGCCGAGGCGGGCGGGATCTCCGTCGGGCTCGGCATCGAGTTGCCGTTCGAGCAGGGCCTCAACCAGTGGGTCGACCTCGGCATCGACTTCCGGTACTTCTTCGCCCGCAAGACCATGTTCGTCAAGTACGCGCAGGGCTTCGTGGTCCTGCCCGGTGGCTTCGGCACGCTGGACGAGTTGTTCGAGGCGCTCACGCTGGTCCAGACGAGGAAGGTGACCCGGTTCCCGGTCGTGCTGATGGGCACCGAGTACTGGTCCGGGTTGATCGACTGGCTGCGCGCCCGGATGCTCGCCGAAGGCAAGATTGGACCGGAGGATCTGGACCTGATCTGCCTCACCGACAGCGTGGCGAACGCCGTCCAGCACCTGGTCGACTCGGACGCGGCGCTCGCCGCCGAGCAGGAGGCCCGCGAGGAGGCCGCGGTGGCCCGGACCCGGGTCGACAGCGGCGCGGACGGCGAGTGACGTGGCGGCCATCTGCGTCTTCTGCGCCTCGTCCCGGCGCCTCGACGGGCGCTGGCTCGAACTCGCCCACGCCACCGGCCGCCAGCTCGCCGCGCGCGGGCACACGCTGGTCTCGGGCGGCGGCTGCGTCGGCATGATGGGCGCCGCCGCGGACGGGGCCCGCGCCGGCGGCGCGCACACGCTGGGGGTCATCCCGCAGAACCTGGTGGACCTGGAGGTCGCCGACTCCCACGCCGACGACCTGGTGGTGACCGGCGACATGGCGGCCCGCAAGACGCTGATGGTCGACAAGTCGGACGCGTTCCTCACCCTCCCGGGCGGCCTCGGCACCCTGGACGAGTTGTTCGAGGTCTGGACGACCGCGACGCTGGCCGTGCACCGCAAGCCGGTGGTCCTGGTGAACGCCGACGGCTTCTACACCGGCCTGCTGGAGTGGCTGCGTGCCCTGCCGTCGGCCGCCTTCGCCCGCCAGGCGGCCCTGGACCTGCTGATCGTCGTGGACACGGTCCCCGCCGCCCTGGACGCGATCGAGAGCCGGCTCGCGCCCGCGCCCGCCCCGGCCGGTCGGGGTGGGCCGCTCAACGTCGGTGGCGCCACCGTGCCGGCAGGCTGAGGAGATCTTGGTATGGATGCGCCGGTTTTTGGCCGGGTCCGTACCAAAATCTCCTCAGTCTGCGTGCCGTGCCGCCCGCCCGGTGGCTCGTGGCGGTGGCGTGGTGTGCCGATCCGCTGTCGGGGGTTCGTGGTTCGATAGCTCGCGTGAGTGCGGCGGGTGTGGTGTTTCGCCTGGTGCGGCAGGCGCCGGCGCCGGGCGTGCCCGCGCTGCGGGAGGATCCGCTCCAGCGGCGGGTCGTCGGGCACACGGCCGGGCCGCTGCTGGTGGTCGGCGGCCCCGGCACGGGGAAGACCACAACCCTGGTCGAGGCGGTCGCGGCCCGGGTGGCGGAGGGCGCCGACCCGGAGCGGGTGCTGGTGCTCACGTTCGGCCGGCGGGGCGCGCAGGCGCTGCGCGGCCGGATCGAGGCGCGGATCGCCGGCGCCGGTGCCCCGCTCGGTGCCCCGCCGACCGCCTCGGTGGTGCACGAGCCGCTGGTGCGGACCTTCCACGGGTACGCGTTCGGGCTCCTGCGGCGGGCGGCGGCGCAGCGCGGCGAGCCGGCTCCCCGGCTGTTGACCGCGCCGGAGCAGGATCTGGTCATCCGCGAGCTGCTGGCCAGCGCGGAGGAGGGCGGCTGGCCGGCGTCGCTGCGGTCGGCGCTGCACACCCGGGCGTTCGCCGAGCAACTGCGGGATCTGCTGCTGCGGGCCAACGAGCGGGGCATCTCCGCGGCGCAGCTCGCCGAGCTGGGTGAGCTGGTCGGCCGGGAGGACTGGCCGGCGGCGGCCCGGTTCCTGCACGAGTACCAGGCGGTGCTCGCCCTGCGCACCGGCACCGGCCGGGAGCCGGTCGCGTACGACTACGCGGAGCTGGTCCGGGCGGCGGTGGGGCTGCTCGCCGGCGACCCGGAGCTGCTGGCGGCCGAGCGCCGCCGGCTCGAGTTCGTCTACGCCGACGAGCTGCACGACACCGATCCCGCCCAGCTCGACCTGTTGGAACTGGTCGCGGGCGGCGGGCGTCACCTGGTTGCCTTCGCCGATCCGGATTCGTCCACGTTCGCCTTCCGGGGCGCGGACCCCGGCGGCGTGCACGCCTTCCCCGACCGGTTCACCACGGTTGCCGGGGCGCCGGCGCCGGCGGTCACGCTGACCCGGTCGTACCGGTCCGGGGCCGATCTGGTGGCGGCGACCCGCCGGGTGGCGTCCCGGCTGCGCGGCCCGGCCCGGCACCGCGCCCTGCTGCCCGCCCCCGAGGCGGGCCCCGGCGAGGTGGAGGTGCGCCGCTTCGCGTCGGCCACCGCCGAGTCCGCGTACCTGGCGTACGCGTTGCGCGAGGCGCACCTGATGGGCGGGGTGCCCTGGTCGCGCATGGCGGTGCTGCTGCGCTCCACGCACCTCCAGCTCGCGCCGATCCGGCGGGCGCTGCACGCGGCGGGCGTGCCGACCAGCACGCTGGCCGAGGATCTGCCCCTGCACCTCCAGCCCGCCGTGGTCCCGCTGCTCCTGCTGCTGCGCTGTGCGATCCAGCCCGACCTGCTGGACGAGCCGGCGGCGGTCGTGCTGCTGCACTCCCCGCTGGGTGGGGCCGATCCGCTGGCCGAGCGCCGGCTGCGGCACGGCCTGCGCGCCCGCGCGCTGGCGGGCGGCGACCGGCGCCCCTCGGGCGACCTGCTCGTCGCGGCGCTGCGCGACCCGGCCGGCCTGGCCGACCTGGAGCGGCGCTGGGCGGCGCCGGCGCGCGCGGTCGCCCGGCTGCTGGCCACCGCGCGCGAGGTGGCCGGGCCACCGGAGTCCACTGTGGAAGATGTGCTGTGGGCGGTGTGGCGGGCCAGCGGCCTGGCCGATCGCTGGGTCGAGGCCGCCCTCGGCACCCCGGCCACCGAGGCGACCGGCGTGACCGACGCCGCGGCCCGCTGGCGCGCCTCCGCCGCGGACCGCGACCTGGACGCGGTGGTCGCGCTGTTCGACGCCGCCGCCCGGTTCGCGGACCGGCTGCCGGGCGCCCGGCTCGAGCTGTTCCTGGAGCACGTCCTCGGCCAGGACCTGCCGGCCGACTCGCTGGCGCCCACCGCCGACCGGGGCGACGCGGTCCGGCTGCTCACCGCGCACGCGGCGAAGGGGCAGGAGTGGGACGTGGTGGCCGTGGCGGGCGTGCAGGAGGGCATCTGGCCGGACCTGCGCCTGCGTGGCAGCCTGCTCGGCTCCGAGCGGCTGGTGGACGTGGCCGCCGGGCGCGCCACCGGCCCCGGCGCCGCCGCTGCGGGCATGACCTCGGCGCTGCTGGACGAGGAGCGCCGGCTGTTCTACGTGGCCGCCACCCGGGCCCGCCGCAGGCTGCTCGTCACCGCCGTGGAGTCCGCCTCGGTCGGCGGTGCCGACGGCGCGGAGCAACCGAGCCGATTCCTGCACGAGTTGGGTGGCACGCGCCCGTCCGGCCGGGGTGACGGGCCGCCGTCCCCCCGGCCTCCGGAGGGTCCCACCCAGGGCCCTCAGGCGGGCGCGGGCGCTCCTGAGCCCGGGCCGGAGAGGGAACCGGATGATGCGGGAGAGCCGCCGCTCACCCGCCCGCCCCGGGCACTGACCCTCCCGGCGCTCGTCGCCGAGTTGCGAACCGCCGCCGCCGACGAGGCGGCGCCCGAGGCGCGGCGGCGGGCGGCCGCGGCCCAGCTCGCCCGCCTCGCCGGGGCCGGTGTGCCCGGCGCCCACCCCGACGAGTGGTGGGGGCTGCTCCCGCTCTCCGACGACCGTCCCCTGGTGCCGGCGGGCGCCGAGGTGCGGGTCACGCCGTCCACGATCGAGAGCGCGCTGCGCTGCGGGCTGCGGTGGCTGCTGGAACGGCACGGCGGCGGGGCCCCGCCGAGCCCGGCGCAGAACATCGGCATGCTCGTACACGCCGCGGCGACCCGGGCGGCGGACGCGGCCGCGGACCGCGAGGCGATGCTGGAGTACGTCGCGCAGCGGTTCCCGGCGATCGAGCTGGCGGCGCGCTGGCTGGCCGGCCCGGAACAGGCGCGGGCCGAGCAGATGGTGGACAAGCTGCTGCACTGGCTGTCGTCGAACCCGCGCCGGCTGCTGGCCATCGAGCGGGAGTTCGAGGTGCGGCTGGCCGGCGACGGCGACCGCCCGGTGGTGCTCTCCGGCAAGGTGGACCGGCTGGAGCGGGACGCGGACGGCCGGCTCGTGGTGGTGGACCTGAAGACCGGGCGCAGCACGGGCACCCGGGCCGAGCTGGCCGAGCACCCGCAGCTGGCCGGGTACCAGGTGGCGGTCGAGGCGGGCGCGTTCGCCGAGCACGGCACGGTCTCCGGCGGTGCGGCGCTGGTGCAGTTGGGAACGACCACCCGGCAGGCGCGGGAGCAGGAACAGCCGCCGCTGGCCGGGGCGCCGGACCCGGCGTGGGCCCGCGAACTGGTCCAGCGGACCGCGGCGACGATGGCGGCCGGCACCTTCCAGGCGGTCGCGAACAGCCGCTGCCGGATCTGCCCGGTGCGCACGGCCTGCCCGCTGTCCGGCCACGGGCGGCAGGTGGTGCAGCCGTGACCGCCGCCGCCAGCCGCCGGCGGGTGCGCGCCGACGCCGGCCCCCGGTACACGCCGGTGGAACTGGCCCGGCTGCTGCGGCTGCCCCGCCCGACCGAGGAGCAGGCGGCGATCATTTCGGCGCCGGTGGAGCCGCTGCTGGTGGTGGCCGGCGCCGGCTCCGGCAAGACCGAGACGATGGCGGCCCGGGTGGTGTGGCTGGTCGCCAACGCGTACGTGCGACCGGAGCAGGTGCTCGGCCTCACGTTCACCCGCAAGGCGGCCGGCGAGTTGGCGCACCGGGTCCGGACCCGGCTCGGGCAGCTCGTCCGGCGGCTCGGGCGGCAGGTCGACAACCCGCGCGAGGACCTGCTGAGCGGCGAACCCACGGTCGCCACCTACCACTCGTACGCGGGCCGGGTGGTGACCGAGCACGGCCTGCGGTCGGGGTACGAGCCGGCGACCCGGCTGCTGACCGAGGCGTCCCGCTGGCAGGTGGTGGACGGGCTGGTCCGCGCGTACGCGGGCGACATGGCGGGGATGAGCAGCGCGCCGAGCACGGTTACCGACGCCGTGTTGGCGCTCGCGGCGGAGCTGTCGGAGCACCTGGTCGGCCCGGCGGAGCTGTCCGCCTGGACGGGCCGCTTCTACGCGGAGGTCACCGCCCGCCCCGGCCGGATGCTGAAGGCGGTCAGCGACGCGCTCGGCCAGCAGCAGCTGCGGCTCAAGCTGCTGCCGCTGGTGCGGGCGTACGCGGAGCGCAAGCGCGAGCTGGAGGCGATGGACTTCAGCGACCAGCTCGCCCGCGCCGCCGTCGTCGCCCGCGACCATCCCGAGGTGGGCCGGATCGAGCGGGAGCGGTACCGGGTGGTGCTGCTCGACGAGTACCAGGACACCAGCCACGCCCAGGTGGTGATGCTGCGTTCGCTGTACGGCGAGGGGCACCCGGTCACCGCGGTGGGCGACCCATGCCAGTCCATCTACGGCTGGCGCGGGGCGAGCGCCGGCACCCTGGAGCGCTTCGGCGAGCAGTTCCGCCGGCCGGACGGCACGCCGGCCCGGGAGCTGACGCTCACCACGAGCTGGCGCAACCGGCCCGAGATCCTGTCGGTGGCGAACGCGCTGTCGGCGCCGCTGCGCCGGGCCGGCGCCCGGGTCGCGCAGCTGTCCTCGTCCCGCCGGGTGGCCGGCGCGCTCTCCGGCGGCGCGACGGTCCGCTGCGCCCTGCTGGAGACGGCGGCGCAGGAGGCCGAGTGGGTCGCGGACCGGGTGGTCGCCGCCTGGCGGGCCGCCGCCGGCCGTCCCGGCGCCGCGCCCGAGGAGATCCCCGTCGAGGCCCGGCCCACCACGGCGGTACTGGTGCGGCTGCGCGCCCAGATCCCCGCGATCGAGGCGGCGCTGCGGGCCCGCGGCGTCCCGGTGGAGGTGGTGGGCCTCGGCGGCCTGCTGGACACGCCCGAGGTGCGCGACGTGGTCAGCACCCTGCGGGTGCTCGCCGACCCGGCCGACGGCGCCGCCCTGCTGCGGCTGCTGACCGGCGCGCGCTGGCGGATCGGTCCCCGGGATCTCGTGGCCCTGCACCGGCTGGCCCGCAGGCTGTCGTCCCGCCGCCGCACCGAGCGGCTGACCAGCCCGCCACGGGAGGACCCGGAGCCGGTGGAGGAGCCGCTGCCGGATCGGTTGGACGAGGTGACGCTGGTCGAGGCGCTCGCCGAGCTGACCTCGCCGGCGCCCGGGTTCTCCCCGGCTGGCCTGGCGCGGCTGCGCGCGTACGCGGTGGAGCTGGACGCCCTGCGGCAGCGGCTGGACCAGCCGCTGCCGGACCTGGTCGCGGACGTGGAGCGGACCCTGGGCCTGGACGTCGAGGTGGCCGTGCGCGCGCTGGGTATCCGGGGCGCGGGCGCCGAGGCGGGCGACGCGGGCCTGGCCCGGGGCCACCTGGACGCGCTCGGCGACGTGGCGGCCCGGTTCGCGGGCGAGGCGGAGGGCGCGACGCTGACCGGCTTCCTGGCCTACCTGGCGGCGGCCGAGGAGGAGGAGCGCGGCCTGGAGCCCGGCGAGGTGGACGTGGTGGCCGGCGCGGCCCAGATCCTCACCGCGCACGCCGCGAAGGGCCTGGAGTGGGACGTGGTCGCGGTGGCCGGCCTGTGCCGCACCCAGTGGCCCGGCCGGGCCCGCAACAGCGACCACTACCTTCAGGGGCTCGGTGTGCTGCCGTTCCCGCTGCGCGGCGACCGGGCCGGCCTGCCCGAACCGCGCCTGGACCCGGCCGTGGACCAGAAGGAGGTCGCCACCGCGCTGGAGGCGTTCAAGCAGGAGTGGCAGCACCACGACGAGCGGGAGGAGCGCCGCCTGGCGTACGTGGCAGTGACCCGGCCCCGCCGGCTGCTGCTGTGCTCCGGCCACTGGTGGGGCGAGGGGCTGAAGACGGCCCGGGGTCCGTCCATATTGCTCACCGAGGTGAGGGCGGGTTGCCTGGCCGGCGCGGGCGTCGTGGACCACTGGGCGCCGGTGCCGCCGCCGGGCGCCACCAACCCCACCGAGGACGAGGTGGCGAGGGCCGGGTGGCCGGCCGACCCGCTCGGCGGGCGCCGGGCCGCGCTGGAACGCGCCGCCGCCCTGGTCCGCGAGCACCTGGGCGCCGAGCGGCCGGGCGTCGAGCAGCCGGGCGGGGAACAACTCGCCGGTGAGCAGGGGGCCGGCGACCCGCCGCCGGCGGCATCCGCGCCCGATGAGGAGGCGCGGCGGTGGGCGCACGAGGTGAAGCTGCTGCTCGCCGAGCGCGAGCGCGCCGCCCGCCCGCCCGGGCCGATACCGGTGGCGCTGCCGGAGCATCTGACCGTCTCGCAACTGGTCACCCTGCACCGCGACCCGCAGCGCCTGGCCCGCGCGCTGCGCCGCCCGATGCCCGCCCGCCCCGATGTCCACGGCCGCCGGGGCACCGCGTTCCACCGCTGGCTGGAGCAGCGCTTCGGCGGCGAGCGCCTGCTGGACGTGGACGAGTTGCCCGGCGCCGCCGACGAGGACGCGGCCCCCGATTCGGCCCTCACCGAGCTACAGGAGCGCTTCCTGGCCAGCGAATGGGCGAGCCGGGTACCGGTCGAGGTGGAGGTGCCGTTCGCCACCTCCATCGGCGGGGTCGTGGTCCGGGGCCGCATGGACGCCGTGTTCGCCGACGCCGGCGGCGACTTCGACGTCGTGGACTGGAAGACCGGCCGGCGCCCCACCGGCGCCGACGGGGCGGCGGCAGCGGTGCAACTGGCCGCGTACCGGCTGGCGTGGGCGTCCCTGGCCGGCGTCCCGGTCGAGCGGGTGCGGGCGGCGTTCCACTACGTGCGGGAGGGCCGTACCGTGCGCCCGGCCGACCTGCTGGACGCCGAGGGCCTGACCGCCCTCGTCACCGGCATCCCCCCGGCGGAGCCGGATCGTTAGGTGGCGCCGAGGGCGGTGGCGACCGCGTCCCGGACGGCGGCCTCGGTGGGCAGCGGGACGCCCAGGCGTTCGGCCTCCCGGCGCAGCGAGGTCATCGTCACCTCGTGCAGGCCGCAGACCGTGAACCGGTCGAAGGCGGTCATGTCCGGGTCGATGTTGAGGGCGAAGCCGTGACTGGTGACCCCGTGGCGGATCCGCAGGCCGATCGACGCGATCTTGTGGTGGTCCGAGGTCCAGACGCCGACCAGGCTGCTCGCGCCCGGCGGGGTGTCCCGGCGCAGGGCGGGGAAGCCCAGCGCGCCGAGCGCCGCCACCAGCCCGTTCTCCAACCAGCGGACGATGTCGGCGGGTCCGCGTGCGCGCACGTTCAGCACCAGGTAGCCGACGAGCTGCCCCGGGCCGTGGTACGTGGCGTACCCGCCGCGGTCCACGGGCACGGCGCGGATGTCGAGGTCGGCCGGCAGGTCACCGGGGGCGGTGCGGGGACCGTAGGTGATGACGGGCGGGTGGCCGAGTAGGAACAGCCGGTCGGCCACCAGGCCCTCCTGGCGCTCCTTCACCCACGTCGCCATCCGGGCCGCGGCGTCCTCGTACGCGACCTCGCCCAGGTCGACCCGGTGCAGCGGCGGCGTCACGGGGCCACCGGCGCCACGGCGGACTCGATCAGGTGCAGCAGCGCGTGCCCGTACGCCTCCTCGGCGGTTTGCGCGCTGAACGCCCGCCCGCCGTCAACGGTTTCCAGCGTGACGCGGTAGGCGCCGGCCTCCCGCTCCAGCCGGCGGAACGTGCCCCGGAGCAGGTCGCGGAGCTGGTCCTCGCGGGGCAGCCAGATGGCCTCGTGCACGGCGATGTCGTCCAGCGCCCACTCGACCGTGCCGTTGAAGCCGATCAGTTGCTCGTCCGGGGTGTCGTACACCTGGATCGTCATGTCGCTGAGCACGAACACGTCGTCGTCCAGGTCGCGGTCGGGCATCGCGAAGCGGTCGCCCGGGGCGGGGTGCCACTGGAGGCCGGCGCGGTGCAGTCGCACCGCGAGGGTCACCGGGATCATGCGTCCATCGTCCCCCGGGCGCCGGGCGCCGTCGAACCGAATGCACCCGTCCGGTTGTCCGCTGGTCGACTGCGGCGGGGCTGAGCAGGGCGGATCCTGAAGGTCCGAACTTTCGTATGCGGGGCTGCGATGGATGGCGTTCGGGAAGTCGCGCTCGTCCTGCTGCTGGCGGCGGTGGGACTGCTGCTGGTCGCGGTGGCGGTGTTCGGCCCGTGGTACCGGGACGCCGCGCTGCCGGCGTTCGTGCCGGTCGTGCAGGTGTGGGCGCCGGGGTCGGGGACGAGCGTGCCGGCCCCGACTGCGGTGGTGTTCACTGGTGGGGGATGAGCACCACCGAGGAGTCGACGTCGCCGTGGTCCCGGCCGGGGGACTGGCAGCCGCCGCCTGCCCCGAAACCGGCGGCAGCGGCGCCACCGCCGGGGGCCGTGCCGCTGCCGGTGAAGGAGGGGCACGGCGCGGGCGCGGTGACGCGGCTGACCACGCCACCGCCGCCGATCGCACCCCCGGCCGAGCCGCCCGCCGACCCGGGCGCCGCCGACCGGCGCCGGCTGCTGTGGTTCGGCGGCATCGCCGCGGCGGTGGTCGCGGCCGGGCTGGCGATCGTCCTCGGGCTCACCCTCGGCGGGGGAGCCAAGCCGTTCTGGGAGCGGCCGTCCGGGCCGAGCGACGTGCGGCCGCCGCTGGCCCGCGCCTGCCCGCCGCCCGGCGCCCCGCCCAGCGACGAGCCGCCGCCGCCGGCCGTCGCCCCGGCCACCGGTCCGCGCACCGTCGACCAGCGCGCCGGCATCTCGTACCGGAAGTACCCGGCGCCGTGGGAGCCGTGGAACACGGTGTGGCGGCAGGGCAGCCTCCAGGTCGCGTACGGGGTGGGGCAGCACTTCATCACCGAGGAGTACGACGGTGGCTCGTACCACGCGTCGATCCTCTCCGGCTCGGTGCCGGCGGCGGAGAACGACGCGATGGTGCTGGACCTGGAGTGCGTCGGCCGGGCCGTCTCCAACGACGTGCGCAATTCGTACTACCCGCGGCCGAACACGCTGGAGTTGCTGCGGGACGGCAAGACCACCCTGGGCGGCCGCCCGGCCTGGGTCACCGAGTTCCGCCTGCACTTCAACCGCCCGGGCCTGATGGCCAAGGACGAGCGGGCGGCCGTCGCCACGATCGACGTCGGCCGCCCCGAGGCGGCGATCCTCTACGTCTCCATTCCCGGCACGCACAAGCAGTTCGACTGGGTCATCGAC
Organism: Rhizomonospora bruguierae; assembly: GCF_018397995.1. Lineage (GTDB taxonomy): Bacteria > Actinomycetota > Actinomycetes > Mycobacteriales > Micromonosporaceae > Rhizomonospora > Rhizomonospora bruguierae. Next base: position 87,321 of record NZ_BBQH01000019.1, on the reverse strand, counting down.
GACGTGCTGGCCAGCGTCCGGCCGACCTGAGCTACCCGCTGAGCAGCCCCCAGCGGCGGCGCAGCGCGGTGTCGGCGGCGTTGAACAGCACGTCGATGAGGATCCCGATGACGAGCACCACCACGATGTACGCCATCAGCAGGGGCGCCTCGGTGAGGTCCCGGGCGGCCTGGAGTCGGGCGCCGATGGACAGCGTGCCCGGCACGATCACCAGCAGTTCGCCGGCCATCAGGCTGCGCCAGGAGAACGCCCAGCCCTGCTTGAGTCCGGAGACGAACGACGGCAGCGCGGCGGGCAGGATCAGGTGCCGGTACCGGGCCGGGCCGCGCATGCCGAGCACGTCGCCGACCCGCAGCCACAGCGGCGGGACGTAGTCGATGCCGCTGATCAGCCCGTTCGCCACCGAGGGGGCGGCGCCGAGCACCACCACGAACAGGATCGCGCTCTCGCTGAGCTGGAACAGCAGGATCGCCAGCGGGAACCAGATGATCGACGGCATGGTCTGCAACCCGGTGATCAGCGAGCCGATCGCGGCGCGCAGCGGCCGGAACCGGGCCACGGCGATGCCGACCAGCGTGCCGATCGCGACCGCCAGCAGGAAGCCGACCACGGCGCGGCGCATCGTGATCAGCACCGCCCCGTAGAAGTCGCCGGAGCGGACGATGTCGCGCAGTTCGGCGGCCACGTCGGACGGCGGCGGCAGGATGAACTCGGGCCGCCAGCCGCTGAGCACGACCAGTTGCCAGGCGGCCAGGGCGAGCGCGATCGCCAGGGCCTTCGGCCAGGCCGAGGCCCAGATCCGGGCGGCGTACTGGCCGAGGGTGCGGTCCCGGTCGGCGGGTGGCGCCAACTCCAGCACGTCCAGGCCGGCGACCTGGTCGGCCGCCTCGTCCCGCCCCTTCGGCGGGGTCTGGTCGGGCGGTCGGGTCTCGCTGGGTGGTCGCGTCTCACCGGGCGGCTGGGTCTCAGCGGGCAGCCGGGTCTCAGCGGGCATGGCGGGACACCTCCGCGCGGAGCCGTTCGGTGATCTTGCCGGCGAGTTCGGCCACCTCGGGCGCGTCGATGCGCCGGGGGCGGTCCAGGTGCACCGGGTAGTCCTCGATGACCCGGCCCGGGCGGCTGGAGAGCAGGATCACCCGGTCGCCGAGGCGGACCGCCTCGCGCACGTTGTGGGTGACGAACAGGACGGTCAGGTCACGTTCCCGCCAGATCCGCTCCACCTCGTCGTGCAGGATGTCCCGGGTCATCGCGTCCAGCGCGCCGAACGGCTCGTCCATCAGCAGCAGGTCGGACTCCTGCGCCAGCGAGCGGGCCAGCGCGACCCGCTGCCGCATGCCGCCGGACAGTTCGTGCGGGCGCTTGGCGCCGAAGCCGTCCAGCCGGACGGTCTCCAGCAGGTCCGTGGCGCGGCGGCGGCGTTCGGCCCGGTCCACGCCGCGCATCCGCAGCGCGATCTCGACGTTGCCGGCCACGGTGAGCCAGGGGAACAGCGCCGGCTCCTGGAACATCAGCGAGACCCGGCCGCCGCCGGTGTCGACGCTGCCCCTGGTGACCGCGTCCAGTCCGGCCACCAGGGACAGTAGCGTGCTCTTGCCGCACCCGGACGCGCCGAGCAGGCAGACGAACTCGCCCGGCCGGACCGACAGCGAGACGTCGTCGAGGGCCAGCAGCGCGCCGCGCCCACGACCGTACACCTTGGACACTGCGTCGATGTGCAGCCCCGACGGTGCGTCGCCGCGCTGCCGATCCGTCACCGTCATGGCGCCAGGCCCCCCGGGCTCACCTCGGGCTTGCCGGCGGACTTGAGCAACTCGTTCAGCGGGCCGAGGTCGTAGATGCCCTTCAGGTCCACCGGCTTGAGCAGGCCGATCTCCTCGGCGTGCTGGGCGCTGGCCGCGAGCGAGGCGGCGACCGGGTCGGCGGTGAAGGTCATGTTCTGGAACGCGGCGGCCAGGATCTGGTCGTTGAGCGGCTTGCCGGTGAGCGCGGCGATCTGCTCGTTGGCCGCCTTCTGGGCGCCGGCCGGGTCGCTGGCGATCTGGTCCAGCGCCTTGAGGTGCCCCTGGAGCAGGGCCTTGACGGTCTCCGGGTACTTGCGCAGGAACTCGGTGCGCACGATCAGGTGGGTGGTGACGAACTGCCCGCCCGGCCAGAGCGTCTTCTCGTCGACCAGCAGCTTGCCCTTCTGCTCCAGCAGCAGCCGGCTCAGGTGTGGCTCGGGCAGCCAGGCGCCGTCGATCGCGCCGCTGCTGAACGCCTGGATCGCGGTGGCGTTGTCCTGCGGCAGCACGGAGACGTCGCCGCCGCCCTGCTGGTCCGCCGTGAGGCCGTTCTCCTTGAGCCAGTAGCGCAGCGCGACGTCCTGCGTGTTGCCGAGCTGCGGCGTGGCGATCTTCTTGCCCTTCAGGTCGGCCGGGCCGTTGATGGTGGACCTGACCACCAGCCCGGCGCCGCCGGACGTGGTGCCGGCGATGATCCGCAGCGCCTCGCCCTTGGACTGTGCCCAGCCGTTGATGGCCGGGTTGGGGCCGATGTAGGTGGCGTCGATGGCGCCGGAGAACAGCGCCTCGATCGCCGCGGGTCCGGCGTTGAACGTCTTGGTCTCCAGCCTGGTGCCGCCGAGCGACTGCTCGAAGAGCTTCTGCTGGACGCCGACCAGGGCGGGGGCGTGGGTGATGTTCGGGAAGAACCCGAGCCGCAGCGCCGTGGCGGCGCCGGATGAGCCGGTGTCGGCGCCGTCGTCGCCGCAGCCGGCCAGGGTGGTCCCGGCCAGAAGTAATGCGGCCGCCGCGGCGACCGCGCGGATGCTCCGGGGCGTCATGCGTCCCGTCCTCCTTCGCACTCGGCTGTTCAGGAAAGAGCTGTTCAGGAATCGGTGCTGTTCGGGATCGGTGCTGTTCGGGCTCAAGGGAGCCGGTTTCGGGTCAGCGCTCCCGGGCGGCGCCCGGGGAGCAGATCGGCGAGGCTGGTGCTGTCCACGACCTGCTCGATCGCGGCGTGCACCGCGAGCCACACGTCGCGCAGCCCGGTGGCCACGCCGTGGTAGGTCGCGTCGTCGGCGGGCAGCCCGCGGACCGTGGTCAGGCTGCCGCTCACCGCCCGCAGTACGTCGCCCACCGTCACCTCGCCGGCCGACCGGGCGAGCGTGTACCCGCCGTCGGTGCCCCGGTGGCTGTGCAGCAGGCCGGCCCGGCGCAGGTCGAGCAGGATCCCCTGGAGGAAGCTCAGCGGGATCTCCTGCGTGCGGGCCAGCGCGGCGGCCTTGACCAGTGCCGGCTCGCCCGCGGCGATGGCGAGCATGGCGCGGACGGCGTAGTCCGCGCGGGCCGACACGTACACGGGTGTGGTCTCCCTATTCTTGATATTCCCTACCTGTTCAATAGGAACGATCGATTAAGTGGACCACTGCGTCAAGGGCTGTCCGCATCGTGGGAGCCGGCGCGCGGTGACCGGCGCCGGACCGGGTGCGGGGCCGGGCGCCTGGCCGGCCGGCGGGCCGGGCATGATAGGCGCATGCAGGTGTCGGCACGAGGGGACTACGCGGTGCGGGCCGCGCTGGGTCTGGCGGCTTCCTACCCGGCGACCGTCTCCGCGCAGACGCTCGCCGACGCGCAGGGCATGCCGCGCAAGTTCCTCGAGGCGGTCCTCGCCGACCTGCGCCGGGCCGGGCTCGTGCAGGGCGTGCGCGGCGCGGAGGGCGGGTACCTGCTCAGGCAGCCGCCGGACCAGATCACGGTGGGCTCGGTCCTGCGCGCCGTGGACGGCCCGCTCGCCGGCGTGCGGGGCATGCGCCCGGAGGAGACCGCGTACGAGGGGACCGCGGCCCACCTGTCCGAACTGTGGGTGGCGGTGCGCTCCGCGGTGCGGGGAGTGGTCGACGAGGTGACGCTGGCCCAGTTGGTCAGCGGCCGGCTGCCCGCCCGGGTACGCAAGCTCACCGCCACGCCGGACGCCTGGCTGCCCCGCTGATCCTTTCCGGCCGGACGCGCTAGGGTCGCCTTCATGGCGCGTAAAATCCGGATCCCCGCGACGAAGTATCCGGTGGAGCGGTTCACGCTCGGCAACGGCCTGCGGGTGGTGCTGGCACCGGACCGCAGCGCGCCGGTGGTCGGAGTGGCCGCCGTGTACGACGTCGGCATCCGGTCCGAGCCGCAGGGGCGCACCGGGTTCGCGCACCTGTTCGAGCACCTGATGTTCCAGGGCTCGGCGAACCTGGAGAAGCTCGCCCACTTCCGGCACGTGCAGGGCGCCGGCGGCACCTTCAACGGCTCCACCCACCTGGACTACACCGACTACTACGAGACCCTCCCGTCGAACGCGCTGGAGCGGGCGCTGTTCCTGGAGGCGGACCGGATGCGCGGCCCCCGGCTCACCGAGGAGAACCTGCGCAACCAGGTGGACGTGGTGAAGGAGGAGATCCGGGTCAACGTGCTGAACCGGCCGTACGGCGGGTTCCCGTGGCTCAAGCTGCCGCCGGTCATGTTCGACACGTTCCCGAACGCGCACGACGGGTACGGCTCGTTCGACGACCTGGAGAGCGCCACCGTCGCCGACGCCGCCGGCTTCTTCGAGCGCTACTACGCGGGCGGCAACGCCGTGCTCACGGTCGCCGGTGATCTCGATGTGGACGACTGCCGCCGCCTGGTCGAGCGGCACTTCGGCGACGTGCCGAAGCGGCCGGCGCCGAAGCGCCCCGACTTCGCCGAGCCGGACCTGACCGCCGAGCGCCGGGCCAGCTACCCCGACCCGCTCGCGCCGCTGCCCGCGGTCGCCGCCGCCTGGCGGGTACCCGACCCGGTCACGGACTTCGCCGGGTACCTGCCGTACGTGGTGCTGGCCGAGGTGCTCACCGACGGCGACGCCGCCCGCCTCCAGCAGCGCCTGGTGCTGCGCGACCGCACGGTCACCACGGTCGGCGGCTACCTCGGCTTCATGGGCGAGCCGTTCGAGGTGCGCGACCCGACCGCCCTGCTGCTCCAGGCCCACCTGCCGCCCGGCGGCGACGTGGAGAAGGTGCTCCGCGCGGTGGACGAGGAACTGGACCGCCTCGCCACCGGCGGCACGAGCCGCGGCGAACTGGCCCGCGTCCAGGCCCGGATGGCCACGCACCTGCTCCGGGACACCGACGCGGTGCTGGGCCGGGCGCTGCGGATGGCCGTGCTGGAGCAGCAGCGCGGCGCCCCCGAACTGATCAACGACCTGCCCCGCCTGATCGGCGAGGTGACCGAGGAGCAGATCCGGGCGGCCGCCGCGGCGCTGCGGCCGGACCGCCGGGCGGCCATCGAGGTCGTGCCGGGAGGACGCCCATGACCCACGTACTGCCGGCCCTCGGCCCGGCCCGCAAGCTGAAGCTGCCCCGGCAGGCCGAGCGCACCCTGCCGAACGGGCTGACCGTCGTCGCGGTGCGCCGCGCGGCGGTCCCGCTGGTCGAGGTGCGGCTGCGGGTCCCGTTCCCGCGGGCGCACCTGGCCCGCGCGTCCCTGCTGTCCCAGTCGCTGTTCACCGGCACCGCCGGCATGTCCACCGTGGAGATAGCCGCCGAGTTGCAGACCGTCGGCGGCGCCCTGTCCGCCGGCCTCGACCCGGACCGCCTGCTCATCTCCGGCAACGGCCTGGTCTCCGGCCTGGACCGGCTGCTCGAACTGCTGGCGGAGGTGCTCACCGGCGCCGCCTACCCGGGCGACGAGGTCGCCACCGAGCGGGAGCGCCTGGCAGACCAGATCCAGCTCGCCGGGAGCCAGCCGCAGCACCTGGCCCGGGTCGCGTTGCTGAAGCGGGTCTACGGAAATCACCCGTACGGCGTACAGACCCCCGAGGCGGAGCAGGTCCGCGCGGTGCGCCCGGCGCAGTTGCGCGCCCTGCACGGCGAGCGCCTGCACCCGGGCGGCTCGGTCCTGGTCCTGGTCGGCGACCTGCCCCCGGAGAAGGCGCTGGACGCGGCGGAGAAGGCGCTCGGCGGCTGGAACGGCGGCGGCAAGCAGGCCGTCCTGCCGCCGGCACCCGAGCCGCGGCCCGGTCCGCTGCTGCTGGTCGACCGCCCCGGCGCGGTGCAGTCCTCGTTGCGCATGGCGCTGCCGGCGGTGCCCCGCACCCACCCGGACCACGCGGCGCTCCAGTTGGCCAACCTCATCTTCGGCGGCTACTTCTCCTCCCGGTGGGTGGAGAACATCCGCGAGGACAAGGGCTACACGTACGGACCCAACTCGCTCGTCGAGCACGCGTCCGCCGGCTCGGTGCTGACCGTCAACGCGGACGTCGCCACGGAGGTCACCGCGCCCGCGCTGCTGGAGACCCAGTACGAACTGGGTCGGCTGGCCGCGCTGCCGCCCGACGAGGCGGAACTGGAACAGGCCCGGCAGTACGCGCTCGGCACGCTGCTGCTCGGCGCGTCCACGCAGGCGGGGCTGGCCGGGCTGCTCAGCACGTACGCCGGGTTCGGCCTGCGGCTGGACTTCCTGGCCGAGCACGCCGCCCGGCTCGCCGCCGCGACGCGGGCGGAGGTGGCCGCCGCGGCGGCCCGGTATCTGGCGCCCGCCCGCGCGGTGACGGTCGTCCTGGGGGACGCCGAGAAGGTCGGCGGTCCGCTATCCGCGCTCACCGCCGTGGAACCCGCGGCGTGACGCGACCCGACCCGGACGCGGAGCCGGCGTGGGCCTTCGGCGTGGCGCCCGGCCAGCCGCCGCTGGCCCGCACCACCCTCAACCGGGCGGCTCACCGGCGCACCGATGAGGCGTGGCTGGCCGAGGCGTACAAGCGCGGGCTCGTCCTGGTCGTCGACATCGCCGCCGGCGGCCGGGCGCTGATCGGCGAGGCCGACAACGGCCTGGTCCTGCTCGACGCCGACCAGGCGCCGGCCGTCCCGCCCGCCGAGCGGATGTTTCTCGGCCTGGTGGACGGCGACACGCCCGTCTTCGCCGTCGTCGGCGAGGTGGCCGAGCGGTCCGGGCTCCGCCCCGCCGACCTGCGCCAGGCCGGCCACCTGCTCAGCGACCGCGACCTCGGGCTGCTGACCACCGCCGCCGCCCTGGGGCACTGGCACGCCCGCCACCCGTTCTCGTCGCAGACCGGCCTGCCCACCACGCCGACGGACGGCGGCTGGGTCCGGCAGGACCCCGAGGCCGGCACCACCTGGCCCCGCACCGACCCGGCGATGATCGTTCTGGTCCACGACGGGGTGCCGGGGCCCGAGGGGCGCTGCCTGCTCGGCAACAACGCCACCTGGCCGGCCGGTTGGCGCCGCCGCTACTCCTGCCTCGCCGGCTTCGTCGAACCGGGCGAGTCGGCGGAGGCGGCGGTGGCGCGGGAGGTCGAGGAGGAGGTGGGCATCCCGGTCCGGGCCATCACCTACGCCGGCAGCCAGGCGTGGCCGTTCCCCGGTTCGCTGATGCTCGGCTTCTTCGCCCTCGCCGACCCGGACACCCCGCTCCGCCTCGACCCCGCCGAGATCGCCGACGCCCGCTGGTTCACCCGGCGCGAGATGTCGGAGGTGCTGGCCGGCACGCCGGAGGCGCCGTTCACGCTGTCGATGAGCGCATCGATCGCGTACTACCTCATCACCCGCTGGCACGCGGGTGCCCGCTGAGGCCGAGCGCCGGTCCCTGGCCCGCGGCCGTCGTTGCCGCGGCGGTCACGGGCCGGGACGGTTATGGCGCGCCGCGCGGCGGCGGGGCGGCGATGCCGGCGGTGAACGGTGACCGGTGCCGGCCGTCCCCTGTGGAGTGTTCGCGGGGGCCGAACGGCAGGATCTTGACCCGGCAGCGCCCGCTGCGCACGAGGCCCGTGGCGGTCAGGGCCCGGGCGAGGATGAGCGCCGCGGGGAGGTCGTCGGCGGTGGCGGTGAGGCGGCGGGGTTCCGGGTGTTCGCGTTCGTCCCGGACCCAGCGGCTGTCGGACCAGGCGTTCGCGAGTTCGTCGGAGGCGACGGTGCGGACTTCGGTGCGGACGATCAGATAGCGCATGCGCTCGCTCCCCAAGGTTCGCCACCGCCCGGGGGTAGCGAATGATCCAAGGATGGAAGTTCCACGCTCGTCCTCATGCTGCGCCCCGGGTGCCGTCGCCGCAACCGAAACGCTGGAGAAAGGCCCCCGACACCCCGCGTATACCTAGGGGGCCCTCCCGGGTGGTGCCGTCCCGCTAGGACATGACGTGCAGGTCGAACTCGCCGTCCTTGGTGGCCGCGACGAACCGTTGCCACTGGACGCGGGAGAACACCAGCACCGGACCCTGCCGGTTCTTGCTGTCCCGCATGGCCACCGACGCGTCGAGGCCCGCTCCGAGCGGTCCCACCTCGACGCAGTTGGTGCTCTGGCTGCGAGTGCTGATGCGCCAAGGCACGTCGGCCAGGCGCGCGCGGCTGAGGTTCATCTCGATACTCCTGATTATTCGATGGGCCGGCTTGGGTTCGCCGGTGGCCGGTTACCCACCCGGTTTCAGTGCCGGGGTTCCCCTGCGCTGCGCGGGCGGTTCGGTTCGGGCCGGGGGTACCCCGACCGCTGGTGTGTCATGCAGGTGTCCGGCGAGGGCGCCGGCGGCCTCGGTGAGCCAGGCGAGCGAGTCCTCCGGCGGCAGGGCGGCGCGGCACAGCCACTCGTAGGCCCGCTCGTACCGGCGCAGGCGGGCCTCGTCGGTGACGACCAGGTCCGAGTACAGGGCCTCGACGGCGACCGTCGGGGGGTCGGCCGGGTCGGTGAAGTCGTAGATGGAGAAGCCCGTCTCCGGCAGGTACCAGCCGGCGATCAGCGCCTGGTGCGACAGCACCCGGATGGTGATGTTCGGCCGTTCGGCCAGCGCGCACAGGTGCCGCAACTGGCCGATCAGGACGTCCGGGGGACCGGCCCGGCGGGTCAGCGCGGACTCGTCCAGCACCGCCTCGTACTGCGGCGGGTCGGCCGGGCGGGCGAGCAGGCGCTGCCGGCCGAGGCGGGCGGCCACCTCGTTGGCGATGCCCGCCTCGTCGTCCGTGGGGACCGGAGCGCCCGGCGGTGGCGGCGGCCCGTCCGCGGACAGCGCGTGACCGGCGAGTAGGCGCACGCGGGCGTACTGCCCGGTCTGGAGCAGCCCGGGGACCATGACCGGCGCGAACTCGCGGATGCGGGCGCAGCCGGACTCCATTTCGGCGTAGCCTCGCTGGCTCGGTGTCATTACCGGGTAAGCGCGCAACCACCCTCTGGTGTTACCTGCGTCACGCGCGATGGCGACCAACTCGTCCCGGGTGGCGCCGCCGACCCGGTAGAGGTCCAGCAGGTCGAGCACGTCGCCGAGGTCGGGCTTGCTGCGGCCGTTCTCCAGTCGGGACAGCTTGGACGCCGAGGCCCAGCCGATCCGCTCCACCACCTGGTCCCCGGTCAGCCCGGCGGCCTCGCGCAGTCGGCGCAGCTCGGCACCGAGCCGGCGGCGACGGATGGTGGGGCTGGGCGAGCGGGTCAAGGTGGACATCCTACGGACCTTTGAGGACGGACAACGTGGTCATTATGGCCCGCTTTTATCACTGTGCTATGACATCACGAGCGTTTCTCTGAAAGGACCCGTCCACCCGGCCACCAGGCGCCCGCCCCGTCCGCCTGGTCGCGTGGGGCGTCCCGGCGCAGCCGTACCGGGCCGAACGGGAGGACCGAGATGGGTGAGATGCTGCGGATGCCGTCTCCATCGGTACCGGCGCGGTACCCGTCAGCCGAAAGAGGGCGCCGTGGTGCCCCCTTTCGGCATGGGTCCTTACGCTACGGCGTCGCCGCGCGTGGCCAGCTCCGCCAGGCGCTTCTTGACCTGCACGATCGTCGGGTTGGTCAGCGTCGAGCCGTCCGCGAAGCGGATCGTCGGGACGGTCTGGTTGCCGCCGTTCACGCTCATCACGAACTCCGCCGACGCCGGGTCGTGCTCGATGTCGATCACCTCGTGCCCGATGCCCTCCCGCTCGAACTGCGACTTCAAGCGATGGCAGAAGCCACACCAGCTGGTCGAGTACATCGTGAGCATCGCGCCTACCTCCGTGTCGGTGAGTTCGGGCTGAAGTTACAACGTCAGAGGGGGGTGCCATGATTTCCGGCTGTGGCGGGTGACTCGGTGCGGGCGGCCCTGACCGGGCTGGACCCCGAGCAGCGGGCGGCGGTGACCGCGCGCGCGGGGCCGGTCTGCGTGCTCGCCGGCGCCGGCACCGGCAAGACCCGGGCGATCACCTCCCGGATCGCCTACCGGGCGCTGACCGGCGAGATCGCCGCCCGGCACGTGCTCGCCGTCACGTTCACCGCGCGCGCGGCGGGCGAGCTGCGGGCCCGGCTGGCCCGGCTGGGCGTCGGCGGGGTGCAGGCGCGCACGTTCCACGCCGCCGCGCTGCGCCAGTTGCGCTACTTCGCGCCCCGGCTGCTCAACGGCCGGGCGCTGCCCGAACTGATCGAGAGCAAGGCCCGGCTGGTCGCGCTCGCCGCGCACCGCGCCGGTCTGCGCGCCGACCGCACCGCCGCCCGGGATCTCGCCACCGAGATCGAGTGGGCCAAGTCGTCCCTGGTCGAGCCCGGCGAGTACGCGATCGCCGCCGCCAAGGCCGGCCGGGAGCCGCCGTACGAGGCGGCCAGGGTGGGCGAGGTGTTCGCCGCCTACGAGACGGTCAAGCGCGGCTCCGGCGTGATCGATTTCGAGGACCTGCTGCGCGCCGCCGTCTGGGGCATCGAGGAGCACCCGGACGTGGCCGAGCAGATCCGGGCGCAGTACCGGCACCTCGTGGTCGACGAGTACCAGGACGTCAACCCGCTCCAGCAGCGGCTGCTGGACGCCTGGCTGGGCGGCCGGGACGACCTGACCGTGGTCGGCGACGCCAGCCAGACCATCTACTCGTTCACCGGCGCCACCTCCGGCTACCTGATTGACTTCCCGCGCCGGTACCGGGGCGCCACCGTGGTGCGGCTGGTGCGGGACTACCGGTCCACCCCGCAGGTGGTCGGGTTGGCGAACGCCGTCATTCGGCAGGCCCGCGGCACCGAGGCGCGGCTGCGGCTGGCACTGGTCGGCCAGCGCCCGCCCGGCCCCGAGCCGGACCTGCGCATCTTCGCGGACGAGCCGGCGGAGGCCGGCGCGGTCGCCGCCCGCGCCGCGGAGCTGATCGGGGCCGGCACCCCGCCCCGCGAGATCGCCGTGCTGTTCCGCGCCAACGCCCAGTCCGAGGCGTACGAGAAGGCGTTCACCGAGGCCGGTGTCGCGTACGTGGTGCAGGGCGCCGCCCGGTTCTTCGACCGTGCCGAGGTGCGCCAGGCCCGCGTGGCGCTGCGCGCCGCGGTCCGGTCCACCCCGCCGGAGACCCCGCTACCCCGCGCCGTGACCGAGGCCCTCGCGGCGGTCGGTTGGCGGCCGGAGCAGCCCCCGCCCGGCGGCGCCGCCCGCGAGCAGTGGGAGGCGCTGGCCGCCCTCGTCGCGCTCGCCGAGGAGGTGGCGGCCGAGCGGCCGGCCGGCACGCTCGCCGAGTTCAACGAGGAGTTGGCCCACCGCGCCGAGCAGCAGCACGCCCCCACGGTGGAGGGCGTGACGCTGGCCAGCCTGCACTCCGCCAAGGGCCTGGAGTGGGAGGCCGTGTTCCTGGTCGGCATGGTCGAGGGCACGCTGCCCACCACGTACGCGAAGACGCCGGAGGCGCTGGAGGAGGAGCGCCGCCTGCTCTACGTCGGCGTGACCCGGGCCCGCCAGTGGCTCTGGCTGTCGTACGGTGCCGCCCGCTCGCCGGGTGGCCGGCCCCGCCGCCCGTCCCGGTTCCTGCCCCAGTTGGACCGATCGGGTGGCGGTGAGCGGGCGAGCGGCCTGCGGCCGGGCGAGCGGCGGGCCGCCCGCCGCCGCGCCCAGGTGGTCTCCTGCCGCGTGTGCGGCGCCACCCTGCTCGCCGGCCCGGACCGCAAGCTCGGCCGCTGCGCCACCTGCCCGTCCGACCTGGATGAGGATCTGCACGCCCGGCTGATCGAGTGGCGGGCCCGCACCGCCGAGGCCCAGCGGGTGCCGGCGTACGTTGTTTTCACTGACGCAACATTGATAGCTCTCGCTGAGCGTCGACCCGGTGCGCCCGAGGAACTGCTGGCCATCGCCGGTATCGGTCCCCGGAAGCTGGGCTTCTACGGCGATGCGGTGCTGGCCCTGGTGTCCGGCGCCCGGGTAGATGATCTTGCTCCGGAAAAAACTTCGGCAACAGACCCGTAAAACCGTTTGCCCTCGCAGCCGGGGCAGGCATAGCCTCAGGACACACCTCGCCGAGCGGCGGCATCTGCCCTGCTCGACGGCGGTCTACGAGGATGAGAGCGAGTGAGGAGGTGGCACTGATGGAGATCTTTATGGCGATCGAGCGACTGTCGGCGCTACCCGCTGCACGCGCTCTGGCGTCCGCGGTCCGGTCCCGCTCGGTGTCCGCCGTAGCCCGCGAGGAGATCGCGGGCGGGGTGGCTGTCCGGGTGCGTCCGATCACTGCCGATGCGGCCCGTGGGATCACCGGCACTGCCATCTCCTACGGGACCAATGGGTCCACGGCCCACCAGCGGACCGCCGCCATGAGCAAGCAGCTCAAGGGGGCCCCGCGCGGCGTTCCACCTCGAGGACGACCGGTCTAGTCTCTAGACCGACCGGCGCACCTCGAGGCCGCGGAACCCGCACACCGGGATCCGCGGCCTTATTCATTTCCACCACACCCTGGTAGCGGACCAGATCGACAAGATCGATGGAAGGAAGAGGTGACCGGATGAGTCTGGCGTTGGCGCCACTCGACATCGTCGAGTTCGGTGCCGAACTGCCGTGTCGGAAGTTCGACCCCGACCTGTGGTTCTCCGACGCCCCGGCGGAGCTGGAGCTGGCCAAGTCGCTGTGCGGCGACTGCCCGCTCAAGCTGGAGTGCCTGGCCGGCGCGGTGGAGCGCGCCGAGCCGTGGGGCGTCTGGGGCGGCGAGATCTTCGAGCGCGGCGCGGTCGTCCCGCGCAAGCGGCCCCGGGGCCGCCCGCGCAAGGAGGACGTCGCGCGCGACGCCGCCCTGAAGATCGAGGCCGAGCAGCGGACCGCCGCCGTGGTGCGGTCGTTCGCCGACGACACCGAGCCGGCCCGCACCGCCGTGCGGCTGGCAGCCTGACGACCCAGTCGAACCGACTCAGCCAACCACCCCGCCGGCCTGGCCGGCACGACAAGGGAGCAGCCCGACCATGAGCAATCACCACGGAGCCGACAAGATGCAACTTCTCAACGAAGCGTTGTCCAGGGCCCGAATGCTTCTGCCTCAGAAGTCCCGTTCTGAGGCGTTCCGACCGGCCCGTTCGATCGCGATGAAGGCCCGCCACGCGCAGGCCCGTGATCTGGGCAACCTGTAAGACCCATGGTGACCAGTGGGGCCCGTCCACCCGGACGGGCCCCGTTCCGTTCCCGCCACCGCGGGCGGGGGTCAGCGGGGAGTCGGGGCGAAGCCGGGGAGCCAGCGTTCGAGGATCTTGCGGTACGGGGCCTGGGCCTCGAGCTGGCAGAGCACCCCGATCGAGCCCAGCGTGACGCGGTGGATGAGCAGGTACGAGGGGGGCAGGGTGAGCTGCTTGCCGAGCTGGTAGGCGGGGCTCTTCGGGTTCGCGAGCCGGTTGGCCTCGCCGCGCAGCCACGCACGGGTGAAGCGGAACTCTGGTTCGGCGATCGGGTCGAGCATGGGCAGGAGGTAGTCCAGGACCGCCCGGGCGTCGATCTCCAGGTCGGGGCGGATGAAGCCCTCCTCGCGCAGGCCGGCGACGACGGCGTCCGCCTCACCGTCGAGGGCGTGGCGGACCATGCGGCCGATGACCTCCGGGTGACCGCCGGGGAGCCGGGCGATGCCGCCGAAGTCGAGGACGCCGAGGCGGCCGTCGGGCAGGACGCGGAAGTTGCCCGGGTGCGGGTCGGCGTGCAGCAGTTCGACGCGCGCCGGGGCGGAGAAGTGGAACAGGGCCATCCGGCGGCCGGCGTCGTCGCGTTCGGCGGTGGTGCCCACGGCGATGACGCGGGCCAGCGGGGTGCCCTCCACCCACTCGGTGACCAGGGCCCGGGGGGCCGCGGCGATCACGGGCGGGACGAAGATGTCCGGGTCGCCGGCGTAGGCGGCGACGAAGGCCCGCTGGGACTCGGCCTCCAGCTCGTAGTCCAGCTCCTCGGACAGGCGCTCCTTCAGCTCGTTGAGCAGCGGCTTGACGTCCAGCCCGGGGTGGATGACGCGGAAGAGCCCGGCCAGCCGGGAAAGCTGGTTGAGGTCGGAGACGAGGGCCTCGCCGGCGCCCGGGTACTGGACCTTGACGGCGACCGGGATGCGCTTGCGCCCCTTCTTCCACACCCCGCGGTGCACCTGGCCGATGCTGGCGGCGGCGGCCGGGGCGTCGTCGAACTCGGCGAAGCTGTCCCGCCAGTTCTCGCCCAGCTGCTCGGCCAGGACCTTGTGCACGCTGGCCGCGGGGAGCGGGGGAGCGGCCTCCTGGAGGCGGGTCAGTGCCTGCCGGTACGGGCCGGCCAGTTCCTCGGGCAGCGCCGCCTCGAACACCGACAGGGCCTGGCCGAACTTCATCGCACCGCCCTTGAGCTGCCCCAGCACGCTGAACAGCTGCTCGGCGGTGCGCTGCTGGATCTGCTCGGAGACGACCTCGGAGGCCATGCCGGTGACCCGCTTGCCGAAGCCGAGGGCGGCCCGGCCGGCGAAGCCGAGCGGGAGGGAGGCCAGCTTGGCGGTCCGGGAAACGGCCCGGCGCGGGATGTCGCTCACCGGATCATTGTGACCGATGACCGGCGCCCAGCCGGCTCCCTGACCGGGTTCCGGCAGTCACAGCGGGGGTGCGGTGGCCAGCTGCGGCGGCGCTGCCGGCCGGTGTGGTCGATCTCCACGGCGGCGCCGAGGGTGACCGGCGGGCGGCCGTCGAGGTGGTTGAGCGTCTCGGCGACGGCCAGGCCGGCCGCGGCGAACAGGGTGGGTACCGCGCACGGGTCGGTGCCCGGGTCAGCGGCGGCGAGCTGGGCGGCGAGCGCCGGCCAGGCCGGATCGTGGTCCCGCCGGTGCAGTTCGAGGCAGTTCAGGCAGGCCGCCTCGGCGCGCGTTCCCGGGACCAGGGGACCGATCATGGCCCGGCCCTCCTGGACGGTGACGGCCAGGTACGCGTGCCCGTGGCGGGCGTACCGGGCGGCGCGCACGGAGGCCGGACCGGGTGCGTCCGCGTCCACGATGAGGGTGATCTGCTCCGGGTGCGCGGGTGGGGCGGTCCGGGTGCCGGGGGCGTGGCGGGCGATGGCGGCGGTGACCGCCGCGGACCGGGGCGCGCCCAGGCCGGCCGGCACGAGGCCGCCCACGAGCGCGTCGGCGGGGTCGACGGCGCCCGCCAGGTCGGGCGTGACGTGCCCCACGCCGGCGGCGGCGAGCCCCAGCGCGATCGGCGGGCCGAGCCGGCCGCGCCCGGTGACCACCACGGTGGCGCGGGAGCGCCGTCTCAGCAGCTGCGCGGGGGAGTGGGCAGCCCGGTGGCCCGACCCGTCCAGCGCGAGCGAGGCGATCTCACCCGCGAGCCCCTGCCGGTGGGGGCCGGGCGCCAGGGTGTGCGCGCCGACGACCAGGCCGGCGCCGCGGAGGGCGGCCAGCAGGTTACGGGCGTCCGCGGGGTCGATGCCGGCGGCCGCGGCGTCGGCGAGCAGGGCCCGCTCGGGCCGGGCGCCGTCGAGCAGCGCGAGCAGTCGCGCGGTGCCCGGGTCGGCCAGTTCGACGACCAGCCCCCGGGCGGGATCGAGGCCCACCTGGAGGGTGTTCCGGTCCCGCCAGAGGCGGCGTAGACCGGGTAGCAGCGTCGGCCGGGTTCGCGTCATGGAGTGACAGTCTGTCACCACCACGTACACAGCACGCGGAGTTTTCCACAGGCGGGCAGGGCCGGGCACTGGGTTGTCCACAGGAGGGGGCCCAGTTATCCACAGGTGGGTGCGCGCACTGTCGCGCCTCTGACTTAACGCTTGGTGTCGCAACGGGTGACGGCATGCGGAGGGGGACGGCCGGAGCCGTCCCCCCATCCCTGCGATCGCGCCGGTCAGGCCTTGCCCAGGATCCGGTTGACCGTGGTCCCGCAGACCGGGCACTTGCCCTTGGCCATCTTCATGCCGGTCTTCGAGATGACGACGTCGCCCTCGAAGTCCCGCTTCTCCTTGCACTTCACGCAGTATCCGTTGTACTTCTCGGCCACGGTGCCCTCCTTGTTCTCTCACCGGCGCTTTGTCGCGCGTCCGGCGCAGGACCGTGCGGCCCGACCAGGGGTGCGGGCCGGCGCAGCGGTGTCACGGCAGCCGCGCTGGTCGCGGCCACTGGTCCGCGCGGGACCCTACCCACCCGCGGGGGCTGATGCACCTCGGCGTACCGCGGAACCAGCGTCACGATGGCGACACCGAACCGGTTTGCGACCAGCAGAGTGTGCCTGCCCGAATAGCGTGATTTCATCAAACTCGCGGGGACACGCCGGAAAACACTCCCGGCGTGGGTCCCCCGAAGAAAATTCCGGACGACCGGCCGGGAACCACCGCGATCCCGGCGGGTTCGATCGGTTTGCCTATTGGGTCCGCCGCCGGGAGCAGGCTAGTTTGCCTTCGTGAGCGAAATCCGGGGCTGCGCGGTGCGCTGATGGCGGCGACGCGCAAGCCGGTCGTGGAGGTGCGGCGCAGCCAGCGCCGACGACGCACGGTGTCCGCGTACCGGGACGGTGAGCGCGTCGTCGTGCTCATCCCGGACCAGTTCTCGCGGGCCGAGGAGACCGAGTGGGTCGACCGCATGCTGGCCCGCCTCGCCGCCCGCGAGCAGCGCGTCCAGCGCACCGACGCGGACCTGGCGCTGCGCGCCCGTCGCCTGGTCGACCGGTACCTGCCGGACCTGGCGGCGCTGGTCACCCCGGCCAGCATCCGGTGGGTGGAGAACCAGAACGGCCGCTGGGGCTCCTGCACCCCGGCCGACCGCACCATCCGCATCTCGCACCGGGTCCAGGAGATGCCCGACTGGGTGATCGACTACGTGCTCCTGCACGAAATTGCCCACCTCGTCGTGCCCAGCCACAACGCCCGCTTCTGGGCGATCGTGGCCCGGTACCCGAAGTCCGAGCGGGCCCGCGGCTACCTGGAGGGCGTCGCCGCCGCGGCGGGTCTGCCGCTCACCGAAGGATGACGCGGCGCGCCGTCGTCGCCCTGCTGCACCCGATCGGGTGGCACCCACCGGGCGTTGACCCCGAACGCTGGCGGCACGCCCTCGCCGAGGACGCCGTCGACCTGCTCAACGGCCTCAACGAGGTCACCCCGGCGGTGGCGCACGCCCCGGGGGACGGCGCCCTCGCCGCCGCCGTCACCTGGCCCGGCACCCTCCGCTACCCGGTACCCGGCGCGACCGTGACCGGCGCGCTGCGGGCGGCGGCGGCCGACGGGTTCGACCAGGCGGCCGTGCTCGCCGCGGACGCGCCGGACCTGCCCGGGCTGCTCGTTGGCAAGCTGCTGCGCCCGCTGACCACCCGCGCGGTCGCGGTCGCCCCGGCGCTGGACGGCGCGGGACTGCTCGGCGTGGCGTGCCGGCTGCCGGTGCCGGCGTGGCTGCCCGAGATCGACCTGGACACGGCCGGCGCGGCGCGGATCAGGCACGCCGCGCCGGCGCCCACCGACGTCGTCTCGACCCCCGGCTGGCGTCGGCTGCGCGGCGCCGCGGCCCTGGCCGGCCTCGACCCGGCCGTCGAAGGCTGGGACGCGACCCGGCTACTGCTCGGCGGCTGACCCGGGGCCCTCCGGCTCGGGGCCGCCGTCCTCCTTCGGCGCCTGGCTGGGGTCGAGCCCCTCCAGGTCGCTGATGTCGAAGTCGAACGAGGAGCGGGCGAAGGACTGCGGGTCGGCGAAGTCCTCCTCGCCGGGGAGCAGGTCCGGGTGGCCCCAGAGGGCGTCCCGGCCGGCGATGCCCCGGTGCTCGGCGAGCGCCGACCACAGCGCCGCGGCCTCCCGCAGGCGGCGGGGGCGCAGTTCCAGCCCCACCAGGGCGGCGAACGTCTGCTCGGCGGGGCCGCCGGCCGCCCGGCGGCGGCGGAACGCCTCGGCGAGCTTGCCGGCGTCCGGCAGCCGGTCCGCCACGGCGGAGTCCACCACGTGGCAGACCCACCCCTCGACCAGCGCGAGCGCCACCTCCAGCCGGTTCAGCGCCGCCTTCTGCTGCGGCGAGTCCTCCGGGGTGAAGATGCCCTCGACGCCGACCGCGCGCATCGACTCCGGGTCGGTCGGGTCGATCCGGCCCATCGCCTCCTCGATCGCCTCCCGGTTGACCCGGATGCCGGAGGCGTACGCCTCGACCGCGGAGAGCACGTGCGACCGCAGCCACGGGACGTGCCCGAACAGCCGCTGGTGCGCCGCCTCGCGCAGCGCCACGTACAGCCGCACCTCGTCGTCGGGCAGTTCCAGGCCCCGGCCGTACTCGGTGATGTTGGCCGGGATCAGCGCGGCGGTGCCCGCCGGGCCGAGCGGCAGGCCGATGTCGCCGGCGGAGAGCACCTCGGCGGCGAGCGAGCCGAGCGCCTGGCCGAGCTGGCCGCCGAACAGCGCGCCGCCCAGCGTGGCGACCATCGACTTCATCGGGCCGAGTTGCGCCCGGGCCTCCTCCGGCACCAGGTCGCCCATGGCCGCGACCATCCGGCCGGCGACCGGGTCGCACAGCTTCTTCCACACGTCGAGCGTGTTGTAGATCCACTCGTTGCGGTTCCAGGCGACCGAGGCGCGGATGCCGGAGGGCAGCGCGGCCGCGGGCTCCAGCCACAGGTCGGCCAGGCGCAGGGCCTCCTCGACGGCGTGCCGGTCGAACGGGCTCACCGCGGGGTCACCGCCGGCGGCGAGCTGGCTGGCCGCGACCTGGCGGGCCAGGTCCCAGTTGACCGGGCCGCTGCCCGGTGCGGCGAGCAGCGACTGGAGCTGGTTCATGAACTGCTGCATCTGCGCCGGGTCGTTCGGGTCGGGTGGCTGGCCGCCCGGCAGGGCGAAGCCGAAGGGGATCTCAGGCACCCGTCAACGGTACGCCGGCCGAACCGCCGTCACCGGTACGCGGAGGCTCTCAGGGAGAACTCAGGGAACAGGTCGGTAGTCTCGCCGCATGAAACGTCGCGGCGTCACGGTGCTGTTCGGCGCGGTCATGGTCGTCCTGCTGAGCGTCGGCATGTTCATGCAGGTGCCGTATGTGGTGCTCGGACCGGGTCCGACCGTGGACACGCTGGGCTCCGCGAACGGCGCCGAGGTGATCCAGGTGACCGGCCACGCGACCAGCACATCCGCCGGGCAGCTGCGGCTGACCACCGTCGGAGTTCAGCCACGAGCGAACCTGTACACCGCGATCCGCTCCTGGTTCGACAGCGAGGAGGCGGTGGTGCCGCGCGAGCTGATCTACCCGCCGGGGCAGACCCAGCAGCAGGTGGACCAGCAGAACGCGCAGGACTTCAAGCGCTCGCAGACCAGCGCGGAGACCGCGGCGCTGCGCGAGCTGGGGTTCCCGGTGCAGGTGCGGATCACCAAGGTGGATCCGGGCGGCCCCTCGGACGGCGCGCTGGCCGTGGGCGACATCCTGACCGGGGTGGACGGCGTCCCGGCCGAGGACGGGGAGAAGCTGGTCGAGCTGATCCGGGGCAAGCCGGCCGGCACCACGCTGAGCATCGACTACACCCGCGAGGGCCGCACGGTGACCGCCCGGATCACCACCGCCGGCAACCCGCCCGCGATCGGCGTCCGGGTGGAGGACCAGCAGCCCCACCCGTTCCAGCTGTCCATCAAGCTGGACGAGATCGGCGGGCCGAGCGCCGGGCTGATGTTCGCGCTGGGCATCGTCGACAAGCTGACCCCCGAGGACCTGACCGGCGGCAAGATCATCGCCGGCACCGGGGAGATCGACGGCCGGGGCGCGGTCGGCCCGATCGGCGGCATCGGGCAGAAGCTGGTCGGCGCCCGGGACGCGGGCGCCCGGTACTTCCTGGTCCCCGCGGACAACTGCGCCGAGGCGCTGGCGAACGCCCAGCCGGACCTGGTGATGGCGAAGGTGACGTCGCTGCGGGACGCGCTGGCCGCGCTGGCGCAGGTGCGGGCGGGGACGACGCCAACGCCGTGCACCGCGGGTTGAGCGGGGCGCCGCGTACGCTGGACGCCTGATCGACGAGGATCGGATCGACACGAGGGTGCGGAGCTGAGACCGTGGCAATGCGAACGAGTCCCCTGCCGCGAATGAGCCGGCGCGGGCGGGTCACCATCGGCGTGCTGATCGGGGTGTTCCTGCTCTTCACCCTGCTGGGCTGGCTGGTGGACGCCTGGACCGACTGGCTGTGGTTCCAGGAGGTCAGCTACACCGAGGTGTTCACGCACGTGCTGCGCACCCGGCTGCTGCTGTTCGCCATCGTCGGGCTGGCCGTCGCCCTGATCGTCGGCCTCAACCTGTACCTGGCGTTCCGGCTGCGCCCGATGCTGCGCCCGCACTCCGCGGAGCAGGCCACCCTCGAGCGGTACCGGATGGTGCTCGGCCCCCGCATCGGCACCTGGATCGGGGTGCTCGCGGCGGTCATCGGCTTCTTCGCCGGCCTGTCCGCGCAGACCCACTGGGGCGACTGGATGCTGTTCCGCAACTCCCAGCCGTTCGGGCAGACCGACCCGCAGTTCCACGTCGACATTGGCTTCTACGTCTTCGAGTACCCGTTCTGGCGCTACCTGATCGGCGTCGGGTTCACCGCGGTCGTGCTGTCCGTGATCGGCGCGCTGGCGATGCACTACATCTACGGCGGTGTGCGCCTGCAGGGTGTCGGCGACCGGATGACCCCCTCCGCCCGGGCCCACCTGACCACCCTGGTCGCCGCCTTCGTGCTGCTCAAGGCCGTCGCGTACTTCCTGGACCGGCGGGCGCTGCTGCTCGGGTACAACGAGGGAACCAAGCTGTACGGCGGCGGCTACACCGACATCCAGGCGCTGCTGCCGGCGAAGGAGATCCTCGCCTACATCTCGATCGTGGTCGCGGTGGCGATCATCGTGTTCTCCAACGCGATGATGCGCAACCTGGTCTGGCCCGGCGTCTCGCTGGCCCTGCTGGGCGTCTCGGCGGTCGCGATCGGCGGCATCTACCCGTGGGCGGTGCAGACGTTCACGGTCAAGCCGAGCCTGCTGAACAAGGAAGCGCAGTACATCCAGCGCAGCATCGACGCGACCCGGGCCGCCTTCGGCCTGTCCGACGTCGTCTCGACCGACTACCCGGCGTCGAACCTGGTACCGCAGGACAACCTGGAGGCCGACCAGGCGGTGGTGCCCACCATCCGGCTGCTCGACCCGGAACTGGTCTCCGAGACGTACACCACGCTCCAGCAGGTCCGCGGCTTCTACGACTTCGGCTCGAAGCTGGACATCGACCGGTACACGACCAAGGACGCGGAGGGCCGGGAGAGCACCCAGGACTACGTGGTCGGCGTCCGTGAGATCAACTACGACAAGCTCACCGATCAGCAGAGCAACTGGCTGAACCGGCACACGGTGTACACGCACGGCTTCGGCCTGGTCGCCGCGCCCGCCAACGAGGTGCGCTGCGGCGGTCAGCCGTACTTCGTCTCCGGGTTCCTGGACGACGAGGCCAACCGCAAGAGTTGCTCGGCCCAGTCCGAACTGCTGTCGGTCGGCGAGCCGCGGATCTACTACGGCGAGCTGATGTCGGGCCGGGACTACGCCATCGTCGGCTCCACCGGTACCGGCCGCGACGCGGAGTTCGACCGCCCCGTCCGCGAGGGCGGCAACCAGCAGCCGGCCGAGGGCGAGGGGCAGTACTACACCTACGCCGGCACCGGTGGCGTCAAGCTCGACTCCTTCACCCGCAAGCTGCTGTACGCGGTCAAGGAGCGGGAGGCCAACTTCATGCTCTCCGACGCGCTGAACAAGAACTCCAAGCTGCTCTACATCCGTAACCCGCGGGAGCGGGTGCAGAAGGTCGCCCCGTTCCTCACCATCGACGGCGACCCGTACCCCGCCATGGTCGACGGCCGGATCGTCTGGATCCTGGACGGCTACACCACGTCCGCCACCTACCCGTACTCGCAGCGCATCAACCTGCAGGCGGAGACGACCGACGAGACCACCGGCGTGGGGACCTTCCGCCTCCAGCGGGAGAACGTCAACTACATGCGCAACTCGGTGAAGGCCACCGTCGACGCGTACAACGGCACGGTCACCCTCTACGGGTTCGACGAGACCGACCCGGTCCTCAAGGCCTGGAACAACGCGTTCGGCGGCAAGCTGATCACCCCCAAGAGCCAGATCTCCCCGGACCTGGCGGCGCACCTGCGCTACCCGGCCGACCAGTTCAAGGTGCAGCGGAACCTGCTCGCCCGGTTCCACGTCACCGAGCCGGAGGACTTCTTCTCCGGGCAGAACTTCTGGGAGGTCCCGAACACCCCGGACCGCCCGGACAGCGGGGTCAAGCAGCCGCCGTACTACCTGTACACGAAGCTGCCCGAGCAGGACGCCCCGCGCTTCCAGCTCACCTCGACGCTCACCCCGCGCAACCGGCAGAACCTGGCCGCCCTGGTCTCCGGCTCGTACGAGGACGGCAAGCCCAAGCTTGAGGTCCTCAAGCTGAGGGACAACACGGCCATTCAGGGCCCCGTCCAGGTACACCAGCGGATGACCAACATCGGCCCGGTCCGGACCGCGCTCAGCCAGCTCAACGCCGACGGCCAGGCCGACATCCTGTACGGCAACCTGCTCTCGTTGCCGGTCACCGACGGCATGCTGTACGTCGAACCGGTGTACGTGCGCAGCAAGCAGGCCGACGCGTACCCGACGATGCAGAAGGTGCTGCTCAGCTTCGGCGACGGCGGCCAGTACGTGGTGCTCGCCGACGACATCGACACCGGCCTCAAGCAACTCATCGCCGCCGGCAAGGCGGGCGGGACGCCCCAGACCGGGGAGGCGCCCGGCACCGGCGAAACGCCACCGGCCTCCGGCGAGACCGGCACCGGCACCATGACCCCGCAGATGGCGGCCGCCGCGGCGAAGGTCCGCTCGGCGATCGCCGAGGTCAAGGCCGCCCAGGCGTCGGGGGACTTCGCCCGCTACGGCCGCGCGCTCGCCGACCTGGAGGCGGCGATGAGCGAGTTCGACGCCGCCAGCAAGGCGGCCGGCGGCGGCACCCCGCCGTCCTCGCCCCCGGCGTCACCGCCGGCGTCACCGCCGGCCGGCCCCACGCCGACGGGTCCGTCGAGTGGGGGGTGACCCCCGTTTTGGCGTACGGGCAGGAGTGCGCTAATCTTTACAAGTCGCCGCGGGGTGGAGCAGCTCGGTAGCTCGCTGGGCTCATAACCCAGAGGTCGCAGGTTCAAATCCTGTCCCCGCTACCACGGGAAACGCTCCCGGAGAGATTCTCTCCGGGAGCGTTTTCGTATCCGCTGCTAACGGATTCGCTAACGGCCGCTCCGCACCCGTTTCGAGGTGAGAACCCCTTCCGAATAGCGGTAATCAACTCATCTGCGGCACTCTCGGCACTGTCAGTAACGGTGGCTCGCTCGGTGGCGCCCAATAGACGGGGGCTCGGAAGGAGCGCAGGGGGCAGGGACGATCGCGCTAGGAGTTGATCGCTATGGGGGCGGGGGTTTGCCGGCTACGCGCGCGGGTGCTCGCGGACGCCGACGCGGCCGGTGGCCAGCGGACGGGCGAGGAACCGGAGGGCGACGAGGATGCCCCCTGAGCCGCACCGTCCGCGCGAACTCGAGTACCAGATATTCCTCGGGTCCGAGGTCGTCCAGCGCGGCCTGCTCACCGGGCATCAGCTTCGCAGCCAGGCGTGGCGGCGGATCCGGCAGAACGTGTACGCCGACGCGAGGCTGGCACCGGACCACCCGCTGGCCTGCCGGGCCGTTGCGCTGCGGGCGGTGTCGGGCCTGGTGATCGCCGGACCGTCGGCGGCGTCCCTGCTGGGCATCGAGCACGCGGCCGCCTTCTCGGACGACGTGCACGTGCTCGCCCCGCCGGACGTGCGGGTCAGCGCCCAGCGTGGCCTGCGGGTCCACGCGACGGCGTACGACCACGATGACCTGGTCGAGACGGGCGCGTTGCCGCACACGACGGTCGAGCGGACGGCGTGGGACGTGGCGGGCTGGCTGCCCCCGTTGCGGGCGGTGCCGATCCTCGACGCGATGCTCAACCGCGGGCTGCTCGCGGCGAAGGATCTCCCGGCCATCCTCGACCGGTGGCACCGCCGGCGGGGGTACCGGAAGGGCCACCTCGTCTTCGGGCTGCTGGACGGGTCGGCGGGCGGCCCCGCCGAGTCGTGGGTGCGCGCCCGCCTGCGGCTGGCCGGCGTGCCGCGACCGGTGCTCCGGTACCCGCTGCGCCTGGGCGAGGCCCAGGGCGCTCCGCTGACGCTGGACGTCGACATGGCGTGGCCGGAGCGCCGGGTGGCGGTCGAGTACACGGCGAACCGGCTGACGATGCTGAGGGTGGCCGGCTGGCTGGCCATCCACGCTCCGCTCGCGCGGGTCGGTCGCCATTTTCCACGGGTGCTGAAGGAGGTGCGGCAGGCGCTACACCGCCGGGGCTGGCGGCCGGAAGAGCGTGTCTGACCTCGGCTGTCGGGCTGCCCGAATGCCGCAGGCCGCCATCCATGCCCCAGCCTCGGCCCGCCCCTATTGGCGGCTCAAGCCGCGGGAGCGGAGCATGCGACGGATCACGTCGGCGCGCTCCAGGAGCGTCTTGCGGACGACCGGGGCGGCGGTGGCGGCCGCGGCCTCCGCGCGGGCCAGGTACGCCTCGTCGATGGCGAACAGCGGGAACAGGCGGTTCGTGTAGACCATCGCGGGGATCATCCCGCCGCGGCCCAGCCCGGGTACCAGCTCCAGATAGCTCCCGGCGTACGGGGCCAGCAGGTCGTCCTGCCCCGGGGACCAGAAGGCGGCGGTGACCTGCCGGACCGAACTGATCGGCACGGCGTGGTCCACGGCGAGGCGCTGCCAGACCTCCCGCTTCTCGGCGGCGTCCGGGATCGCGGCGCGCACGGTGAGGGCCTGGACCCAGGCGTCGGGGTCGGGGTCGCGCTCCAGCAGGGCGGCAACCTCCGCCGACGTGTCGGCGCCGAGTTGGGCCCTGCGGGTCAGGGTGCGCCACTGGAGGTCCACGTCGTCGCCGGAGCGGGACTGGAGCCAGGCGATCTCGTCCAGGTTCCCGGCGGTCCGGGCGAGGGCGCGCAGGGCGACCCGGCGGCGGTCCGGGGCGTCCGCCAACCGGCGGCAGGCTTCGGCGACCGTGGCGATCAGGCCGGCGCGCTCGGCGGGCGGGGACCACAGCTCGGCGATGTCGCAGGCGAGGGCGGCGTAGGGCTCGATCACCCAGTCGGAGGTCTCGCGGGCCAGGACGCCGGCCAGGCAGCGGACGAGCTCTGCGGCGGTGGCCTCGCCGGTCACCAGCATGTCCCAGACGGTCGCCACGGCGACGGCGCGCGAGATCGGGGTGGGCAGGGTCGGCGCCAGGGCCGCCAGGGCCTCGGTGGTCCTGGTGGTGGCGAAGGTCAGATCCTCGTCGTTCACCAGGTACAGCTCGGCCGGGGGCAGGTCGACCAGGGTCCGCCCGTCCTGGACCTCCACCGTGGACAGCGCCGTGCGGGCCCCGTCCTGGTAGGCGCCGACGGCGAGAACCTGGGGCCGGGGCGGCCCGTCCGGCCCGGTGGCCACGAGCGTCAGGGCGCCGCCGTCGCGCTCCAGGGTGAGGCGGTCCGTGCCGGCCTGCTCCAGCCACCCGGCACGCCAGGCGTCCAGGTCCCGGCCGCTGGCGGCGGCCAGGGCGTCCACCAGGTCCTGGAGGGTGGTGTTGCCCCAGGCGTGGCGGGCGAAGTAGGCGGTCATGCCGGTCCGGAAGTTCTTTTCGCCCACGTACGCCATGAGCTGGCGCAGGACCGAGGCGCCCTTCGGGTACGTGATGGTGTCGAAGATGGCCGCGGCCTCGGCGACGTCCCGGATGGGCTGGCGGATGGGGTGCGAGGTGGGTCCCTGGTCGGCCAGGTAGGCGGAGAGCTTGCCCATGGCCAGCAGCGAGGACCAGGCGTCGGTGTAGGCGGTGGCGGACGCGGCGGCCCAGTGGGCGGCGAACTCGGCGAATGCCTCGTTCAGCCACAGGTCGTCCCACCAGCGCATCGTGACGATGTTGCCGAACCACATGTGCGCCATCTCGTGCAGCAGCACCCGGGCGAAGCCGGCCCGCTCGGCCACCGTCGGGGTGGAGCGTTGCAGCGACCAGTCCGACCAGGTGACGCAGGCGTAGTTCTCCATCGCGCCGCCGAACTCCGGCATGAAGACCTGGTCGTACTTGCGCTCCGGGAACGGCATGCCGAACGCCTCCGCGAAGAAGGCGAGCCCCTGCGCGGTGACCGTGAAGATCTCGTCGGCGTCCCGCTCGAGGATCGGCGCGAGCGACCGGCGGGCGTAGAGGCCCAGGTCGTACCCGCCGGCCCGGCGGCGGATCTCGTGGAACGGCCCGGCGTTGACCACCACGTTGTACGTGGACAGCGCCGGGGTGGCCGGGAACGTCCACCGGCGGGCCGTGCCGACCCGCTCGATGGTCGGGTCGGCGGCGTTGGTCGTGACGGTCCACGCCTGCGGGGCGGTGACGGTGAACGCGTGCGGGGCCTTGAGGTCGGGCTGGTCGAAGCAGGCCCAGACGAACCGGGCCTCGTCCGGCTCGAAGCTCGTCCACACGTAGACCTCGCCGTCGGCGGGGTCGACGGCGCGGTGCACCCCCTCGCCCGCGGTGGTGTCCGACTGCACGGTCTCGACGCGCAGCGTGTTGTGCTCGGCGAGATCGGGCAGGACGATCCGCCCCGCCTCGGCCGGTGGGAGGGGCCGGCCGTTGAGCGTGGCGCTGACGACCTCCGCGGCGCAGTCGACGAACGTCTCGGCGCCCGGCTCGCGGCAGTCGAACGTCACCGTCGACACGCACCGCACCCGCGGGCCGTCGGGCAGCGCGGTCAGGTCGACGGCGATGTCGTACCGCTGGACCGAGAGCAGCGCGGCGCGCCGCTCGGCCTCGACCTGGGTCAGGCTCCGGACGTTCATCGGCCCTCACTTTCGAACGTGTCGAACGATCTTAGAAAACGTTCTCCCGTCGATGGGTCCGGGGAAGTCCGGGGAAGGAAGCGAGCGTCCGAAGCTCGGGCTCTCCGGCCGGAAGCTTGCGCGCTGCTCTGGGCGCCGCGGCCGGGGAAACGCCGCGGGGGAGGCGAACCGCCTCCCCCGCGGCTCGGCAATTGGCGCCGTTCACGCGAATCGCTGGGCCTGAAACCTCCGAGCGGCACCGAGCCCAAAGTTACCCACATTGCCGCAAGTGACAACAGGTTCGGGCGAAAAAACACCAGACTTTTTCGATCCGGACTCGGCTCCGAGCCGGAGAGAGATCGTTTTCTCGGCGTCTCTCCATCCGTGAATTTGGGCAAAGCGCTACCTTGGGCATCGATCGGGGTCGAGTCGGATTCTCGCCCCGTACAGCGGTCCTGACCTGCAACAACTGGCCCGGTTGGCCGAGCCTGCTCCTCCGTCGTATGGTGGAGTTCATGCACCCCGGGACGGTCCGCGTGACGTCGGTTCTGAGCGCGTGCAGATGCACGTGCGAGTGCTCGGGCAGTACGGTGCTTCTATGACAGCCGTCACGGGGGAGCTCACGCCGTTCGTACACGAGGCGTTGCTCTACCGTGACGCGGAGGATTACCTCGCCGGCACGGTCCCATTCATCTCCGATGCCCTGGCCGCGGCGGAGCCCGTCCTCGTGGCCGTGCCGGGGGAGAACCTCACCCTGCTGCGGGAGGCGCTCGGCGCCGCGGCCGGCGGGATCACCTTCATGGACATGGCCGAGGTCGGCCGCAACCCGGGCCGGATCCTGCCCTGGGTGATGCACGCCTTCATGGACGAGCGGCAGCACCAGCGGGTCCGCGTGGTGGGCGAGCCGGTCTACGTGGGCCGCACGGACGCCGAGTACCGCGCCTGCGTGCAGCACGAGGCGATGGTGAACGTGGCGTTCGCGGACCGGCAGGCGCTCATGCTCTGCCCGTACGACGCGTTCCGGCTGCCCGCGGCCGCGCTGGCCGACGCCGCGAGCACCCACCCGCTGGTCCGCCGGGGCGCCGACCGGGCGTCCAGCCGCGCCTACGCGGACCCGGACCAGGTGGTGGCCGCGTTCAACGTGCCGCTGGCCGAGGGGCCGGCCGCCGAGGAGCTGATCACGTTCGACGCCGCCCGGCTGGGCGAGGTGCGCCGGGCGGTGGTCCGCCTGGCCCGGGAGGCGGGCCTGGTCGGCGAGCGGGTCACCGACCTCCAACTGGCGGTCAACGAGGTGGCCACCAACGCGGTCGTGCACACCTCCGGGCCGGGCACGCTGCGGATCTGGCGGGAGCCCAGGGAACTGGTCTGCGAGATCCGCGACCACGGCCGCCTCGCCGACCGGCGGGCCGGGCGGACGCCGGTGGACGTCTACGACGGCAGCGGGCGCGGCCTGCTGATCGTGCACGAGCTGTGCGACCTGGTGGAGATCCACACCGGCGAGGCGGGCACGACCATCCGCCTGCACATGCGCCTCTGACCGGTTACCGGCGCGGTGCGGGGTACGCCGCCGCCCCGGCGAGGCCCCGCTCCCGGCGTGCCGCCGCCACCGGGTGGTGGTGCTGCGGCTGTGCGTACCTGGTGAGGCAGACGACCGCCAGGATCGTGATGACGAAGCCGGTGGCCGCCAGCCACTCCCGCCCGGGTGCGATCTTGTCACCGAGCAGGGCCAGGCCGATCGCGGCGGCCGGGATCGCGCCGGCGGCGTCCATCGCGGCCACCGCGGCCGTCGTGGACCCGCGCTGCATCGCCAAACCCAGCAGCAGTTGGCCGACCAGCGAGTGGGCCACCAGCAGGTAGAGCAGCGGATGCTGGACGATCTGCTGGACCGAGTGGGCGCCGGCCAGCGGGCGGGCGGCGATCGCGGCGGACGAGAAGGCCAGGCCGGCGAGCGCGCCCAGGACGACCGAGCCGGGCGCCCCATGCAGCCGGACGGCGAAGAAGCCGGCGGTGCCGATCAGGACCAGCGCCACCGCGAGCCCGGCCACGCCGCCCGCGCCGAGCGGGCGGGCGGTACCCGGCTGCGCCGAGATCACCAGCGCCGCGATGCCCAGCACCAGCAGCGCCAGCAGCAGCACCTCCGCGACCGGCAGCCGCCACTTCAGGACCAGGACGCCGAGCAGCGCCGTGACCCCGAGCCCGGCGGCGACCGACGCCTGGACCAGGAACAGCGGCAGCTCGCGCCGGGCCAGGAAGGCGAGCACGAAACCGAGCAGCTGGCAGAACACGCCGAGCAGGTAGGTCCGGTGCCCGGCCAGGCGCAGCAGCAGCCCCGGGTCGAACGTGTGGTGCACGGTGGTGCGCGTCGCCGCCATCGACTGGAGCAGGTTCGCCACGCCGTACGCGGCGATCATTGCCGCGAGGAAGCACCAGCCGGCGGATATCACGTGGCGAGGATAGCCGTAACGGGTTGCGTCGAAACGCGGTCCGGCGCCGGACCGCTCGGCCGCCCGTTACCTCCCGGTCGCCTCCCGGTCGCCCAGCCGCTCCAGCAGGCCGGGGTGGAGCTTTCCGTTGGTCGCGATCGCGCTGCCGCCGCCCGGCCCCGACCGGCCCGCCAGGTCCGTGAACGTGCCGCCCGCCTCGGTGACGATCGGGATGAGCGCGGCCACGTCCCACAGCGACAGCTCCGGTTCCGCCATCGCGTCCAGCGCGCCCTCGGCCACCAGCATGTACCCGTAGAAGTCGCCGTACGCCCGGCTGCGCCACACCTCGCGGAGGATCTCCAGCATCGCCGGCAGCCGGCCGTTCTCCTCCCAGCCGGTCAGCGACGAGTAGCAGAACGACGCGTCGGCGAACCGTTCGACGCCGGAGACCCGGATCGGGGTGGCGGCGGCGGTGTGCCGACCGGCGTAGGCGCCGTGCCCGGCCGCCGCCCACCAGCGCCGGCCCAGCGCCGGCGCCGAGACCAGCCCCACCACCGGCTCGTCACCCTCCATCAGCGCGATCAGGGTGGCCCAGATCGGTACGCCGCGGATGAAGTTCTTGGTCCCGTCGATCGGGTCGATCACCCACTGCCGGCTGCCCGGCCCGGCCGCGGCGGCGGTCTGCCCGTACTCCTCGCCGAGCACCGCGTCCCGCGGGCGGGTGCGGGCCAGGGTGGCCCGGATCGCCTTCTCCACCGCCGTGTCCGCGTCCGAGACCGGTGTGAGGTCCGGCTTGGCGCTCACGTGCAGGTCCAGCGCGCGGAACCGGGACATGGAGATGGAGTCCGCCGTGTCCGCGAGCACGTGGGCCAGCGAGAGGTCGTCGTCGTACCGGAGCGACCGGTCGTTACGGGGGGCCATGCAGCGAAACCTAGCGGATGGGTGATTGGTTAACGTCATCCGCGTGCGACCCGAAACGTCTCCGGCGGCTACATGGAGGTCTGATCACCCGCCGGCTCGTCCCGGCTGCGGGAGGCCAGCAGGCGGCGGTACGAGCCGAGCCGGCGCGGGTCGGCGTGCCCCTCGGCCACCCAGGCGTCCAGCGCGCAGGACGGTTCCGCCGCGGTGTGCTCGCAGTTCGGCGGGCAGTCCAGGGTGCCGTCGACCAGGTCCGGGAAGCCGTGCAGCAGGTCGTCGGCGCAGACGTGGGCCAGCCCGAAGCTGCGCACGCCCGGGGTGTCGACGATCCAACCGGGGTCGTCCCGCCCGCCCGCCGCCCCGGGCAGCCGCAGCGCCACCGCCGAGGTGGACGTGTGCCGGCCCTTGCCGACCGCGCTGACCGCGCCGACCGCCCGGTCCGCCGCGGGCACCAGTCGGTTGACCAGCGTCGATTTGCCCACGCCGGAGTGGCCGACCAGGACCGAGATCCGCCGGGTGAGCGCGGCGCGCAGGTCGTCCAGCGGCCGGTCCGGCCGGCACCGCACCGAACGCAGGTCCAGCTCCGCGTAGTACTCGAGCACCGGGGCGGGGTCGCCCAGGTCCGCCTTGGTGAGGCAGAGCAGCGGCTCGATGTCGGCGTCGTACGCGGCGACCAGGCAACGGTCGATGAATCCGGTGCGCGGCGGCGGGTCGGCGAGCGAACTGACGATCACCAGTTGGTCGGCGTTGGCGACGACCACCCGCTCTATCCGCCCCTCGGTGGTGGTCTCGTCGTCGTCCGCGGTGCGGCGCAGCACGCTGGTGCGCTCGGTGATCCGGACGATCCGGGCGAGCGCCCCCTCGGCGCCCGACACGTCGCCGACCAGGGCCACCCGGTCGCCCACGACCACGGATCTGCGCCCGAGTTCGCGGGCGCGCATGGCGGTGACCGGCGGCTCGCCGGGGTCGACCACGATGGTGTACCGGCCGCGGTCCACGGCGATCACGAAGCCGTCCACGGCGTCGGCGTGCCGGGGGCGGGTACGGGTGCGCGGGCGCGAGGACCGGCCCGGTCTGACCCGTACGTCCTCCTCGTCGTACTCCCGGCGCTTCCCCGTCAGAACGAGCCCCCTACTCTCCCATCGCCGTGCCCGACCCCACCATGCTCGACCATAGTGCCGGGAACTCGGGCAGGGTCTTGGCGGTACACGCCACGTCGGTCACCTCGATGCCGGGGACCGCGAGGCCGAGGACCGCGGCGGCGTGTGCCATCCGGTGGTCGTCGTAGGTGGTGAAGGTGGCGCCGCGCAGTGGCCGGGGGGTGATCTCCAGCCCGTCGGGCAGTTCGGTGACCTCGGCGCCGAGCGCGGAAAGCTCCCGGGCGAGGGCGGCCAACCGGTCCGTCTCGTGCCCCCGGATGTGCGCCACCCCGGTCAGCCGGGACGGCGAGTCGGCCAGCGCGCACAGCGCGGCGATCACCGGGGTCGACTCGCTGACCTCGGACAGGTCCGCCGTCAGGCCGTGAATCTTGCCGGTGCCGCGCACGGTCAGCCCCCCGGTGCCCAGGCTCACCTCGCCGCCCATCCGGTGCAGCAGCTCCCGCAGCGCGTCCACCGGCTGGGCGCTGCCGCGCGGCCAGCCCAGCAGCGTGACCCGGCCGCCGGTGACCAGCGCGGCGGCGAAGAACGGCAGCGCACCGGAGAGGTCCGGCTCGATTTCCCAGGCGCGACCGGCGAGCCGGCCGGGCGCCACGGACCAGACGTTCGGGGTGGCGTCGTCGACGGCGGCGCCGGCGGCGCGCAGCATCTCCACGGTCATCCGCAGGTGCGGCGCGGACGGCACCGGCGGGCCCTGGTGCCGCACGACCACACCGTTGGTGAAGCTCGGCGCCGCCAGCAGCAGGCCGGAGACGAACTGGCTGGACGCCGAGGCGTCGATGGTTACCTCGCCGCCGGGCAGCGCGCCGGCGCCGTGCACGACCAGTGGCAGCCCGCCGCCGGGCGCGGACTCGATCCGGGCGCCGAGCGCGTTCAGCGCGCCGATCAGGGTGCCGAGTGGGCGCTTGCGGGCGTGCGGGTCGCCGTCGAAGGTCACGGCGCCGCCGGACTGCGCGGCCAGGGCCGGCAGGAAGCGCATCACCGTGCCGGCCAGGCCCACGTCCACGTGCGCCGGGCCGGTCAGCGGCTGCGGCCGGACCACCCAGCGCTCGTCGTCCAGCGTGGACACCTGCTGGCCCATCGCGCGCAGCCCGGCCGCCATCAGTTCCGTGTCCCGGGCGCGCAGCGGATGGCCGAGCGTGGACGGGCGGTCGGCGAGCGCGCTGATCACCAGCGCCCGCGCCGTCATCGACTTCGAGCCGGGCAGCCGTACCGTCGCCTCGACGGCCCGGCCGGCGGTGGGCGCGGGCCAGGGTTGGGGCGGCCGGGTCGCCATCAGGTTCGCCACGGTACCAGTCTGCCGCCCGGCGCCTGCACCGCGGACCGCGCGACCAGCCCCTCCCGCCCACCGGGACGGTACGGTGATGCCCGTGTGTGGCCGGTACGCGACGACCCGAAGCACGGTCGATCTGACCACCCTGTTCGAGGCGGGGGACGACACGCTGGACAGGGTGCCGCTGGCACCCGACTACAACGTCGCGCCGACCGACCCGGTACCCATCGTGCGCATGTCCCAGCGGTTGGATGGCCGGGTGGTCACCGCCGCGCGCTGGGGGTTGGTGCCCAGTTGGGCGCGGGACACCAGGGGTGCGGCCCGCATGATCAACGCGCGGGCGGAGACGGTCGCCACCACCCGGGCGTACGCGACCTCGTTCGGCCGGCGCCGCTGCCTCGTCCCGGCCGACGGCTGGTACGAGTGGGTGCGCGGGCCGGGTGGCCGCAAGCAGCCGTACTTCATGACCTCCCGCGACGGCGACGTGCTGGCCTTCGCCGGGCTGTGGAGCCCGTGGGGGCCGGAGCCGACCTTCACCTGCACGATCGTGACCATGCCGGCGTTGGGTGACCTGTCGCTGGTGCACCACCGGATGCCGCTGCTCCTGCCCCGCGACCGGTGGGCGCGGTGGCTGGCCGGGCCGGCCGACCCGACCGGGCTGCTCGCGCCGCCGCCGGCGGAGTACCTCGCCGGCATCGAACTGCGCCCGGTCGGGCCGGCGGTCGGTGACGTGCGCAACGACGGTCCGGATCTGACCGTGGCCGTGCCGGCGCCGCCGCTGGGCGCCGTCGATCCGGCCG
Source organism: Rhizomonospora bruguierae (assembly GCF_018397995.1). Taxonomy (GTDB): domain Bacteria; phylum Actinomycetota; class Actinomycetes; order Mycobacteriales; family Micromonosporaceae; genus Rhizomonospora; species Rhizomonospora bruguierae. The sequence goes on along the minus strand of NZ_BBQH01000019.1, from coordinate 53,727 downwards.
CCGCCGATGACGTTTCGGTAAATCTCACGCTGTTCTGACCGTCGGATGGCGCCCGGGTGGCCGCTTCGGAGCGTGAACGGATGGATGTTACCGACGGTAGTGCGAGCAGCTCTCGCGTTTCCGGTGGACCACGCACCGTGATCACTCTCGCCCGCTTTGCCCCAGTGGTACGCATACGTCGCTGCGTCTTTTTGGCAATGTCGATGGAGTACTTGTCTTGCCACCATGCCGTGCGATAGAACACAGCGCCGGCAACGGGGTGTGTCACCGCATCGGGCGGTGAACCCCGCGAGCACATGCCGGTCCCACGGGGGAGGTGGGTTGATGACCCGGGCGCGCATGCCCCGCCCGCACGAGGTCGCCGCCGCGAGGCGTGACCCGAGGCTGCTTCGAGCCTTCAGCGAGCGAGATCTGGATCCTGCCTGGCGCACGAAGGGCGCCTGCCAGACGACCGATCCGGAGACGTTCTTCCCGGCACCGAGCGAGGCGGCCGACTCGGCCATCTCGCTCTGCCGCACCTGCGACGTGCAGGGCGCCTGCCTTGCCTGGGCGCTGGACGTCGGCGACTGCCACGGCGTGTGGGGCGCGACCACGCCCCGCGAGCGGCGGGCGATGCTGGTGGCCTGGCGGACCGCCTGGCAGGCCGACGCCGCGCGCGCGGAGGCCATCGAGGAGGACCTGCTCGGCGCCGCCGTGCGCGGCCGCCTGCCGGACCTGGTCGCCGTTCGCTGACGCGCCGCCCCATCCGGTCGATCACCCGCCGGTGGTCCAGGATGGCGGTATGGCGGAGTCCATAGAGATCGACACGCCGCGCGGGCCGGCCCGGGTCAGCCTCGACCAGCCGGCCCGCCCGGCCCGCTGCCTGCTGCTGCTCGGCCACGGGGCCGGCGGCGACGTCACCGCGCCCGACCTGGTCGCGGTGCGGGATGCCGCGGTCGCCGCCGGCGCCGCCGTCGCGCTGGTCACCCAGCCGTACCGGGTGGCCGGCCGGCGTACACCGCCGCCCGCCCCGCACCTGGACGAGGCGTGGGCCGTCGTCGCCGCCGCCGTCGCACCCCGCTACCCGGGCGTACCGATGGTGTTCGGCGGCCGGTCCAGCGGTGCCCGGGTGGCGTGCCGGGCCGCCGCGCCGCTCGGCGCCGCCGGTGTGATCGCGCTCGCGTTCCCGCTGCACCCGCCCGACAGGCCGGAGCGGAGCCGCGCCGCCGAGTTGCCCACCACCGTGCCCACGTTGGTCGTCAACGGCGACCGTGACCCGTTCGGCGTACCCGGGGCCGCGCCGCCGGTGGAGGTGGTCGTCCGCCCGGGCGAGCGGCACGACCTGCGCCGGGACCCGCCCGCCGTGGCCGCGGCCGTGCTCGCCTGGCTCACCCGGCAGGGATGGCTGCCGTGACCGTCCCCGGCCGGGGCTCGTTGGTGTGGGTGAACAACCTCCCAGGCCCTACCCGGCCCCGGTGGGGTGCAGGGATCACCGGGGCCGGGTCGGGCAGGAATGCGCGGCCGGGCCGGGCACGTTGCACAGCCAGGAAGGCGGCGTCTCTTCGCCGCGACTTCGGCAAGGGAGCGGTCTGTGCAGAGTGCAAGCGGTACCCAATGGCGCCCGGCGCCCGCGGGCGACCCGCAGCGGGTCCGGAGACTGCTCGACGCGCCGGCTTGGCCTGCCGCGGTGGAGCCTGCCGCGGTCGATCCGGTGGCGCCGGGCACCGGCGGCGCGACGGGCACTGTGACGGGCGTCAGAGGGCGTAGCGCGCCGGCGATCGGGGTACCAGGCGTATCCTCAGCAGGGCGGGCGAACGCCGTCGCGCCGCCGGAGGCTTCGCGACCAGGGGTGAACGTCCGGGTGACCCGTACCGAAAGGCCAGATCAGCAGCGCGCGCGTTTCGAACGGGACGCGATGCCGTTCGTGGACCAGCTCTACGCGGCCGCCCTGCGGATGACCCGTAACCCGGCCGACGCCGAGGATCTGGTGCAGGAGACGTACCTCAAGGCGTACGCGGCCTTCCACCAGTTCGAGGAGGGCACCAACCTCAAGGCGTGGCTGTACCGGATCCTCACCAACACGTACATCAACTCGTACCGGCGGCGGCAGCGCCAGCCCGTCCAGGCCCCCACCGAGGAGATCACGGACTGGCAGCTCGCCGAGGCCGAGTCGCACACGTCCAGCGGCCTGCGCTCGGCCGAGACCGAGGCGCTGGACCGGCTGCCGGACAGCGACATCAAGGACGCCCTGCAGCAGCTGCCCGAGGATTTCCGGATGGCGGTCTACCTGGCCGACGTCGAGGGCTTCTCGTACAAGGAGATCGCGGAGATCATGGGTACCCCGATCGGTACCGTGATGTCGCGGCTGCATCGCGGTCGGCGGAACCTGCGCCGGCTGCTGGAGCGTTACGCTGCCCAGCGGGGCTTCAACCGGACCCCCACGGGCGACCCGGCCACGGCCGGGCAGGAGGTGTGATCGTCGTGGGCTGTGGTGAACCCCACGAGACCGACTGCCACGACGTGCTGGCGGAGGTCTACCTCTACCTCGATCTGGAGTGCTCTGAGGAGCGCCGGCGGCTGATCCGCGACCACCTCGACGAGTGCTCGCCGTGCCTGCGCGAGTTCGGCATCGAGCAGGAGGTCAAGGCCCTGGTGGCGCGCTCCTGCGGCGCCGAGCGGGCGCCCGCCGAGCTGCGGGACCGGCTGCGCAGCAGGCTGGCCGGGCTGGTGCGGGACACCGGCTCGCGGGAGTTGCTGGCCGAATAGCACGCGGGCGGCGCACCGGCTTCGGTGCGCCGCCCACCCGTGCCGCCTCGCTCAGCTGTTGGGGCGCTTGCCGTGGTTGGCCGCGCTCTTCTTGCGAGCCTTCTTCTTGCGGGCCTTCTTCGCCATGAGGTAACCCCCGGTCGCGCTCTCGTCGGACGAATCATCCTAGGCGTTGCCCCGGGCCCGCCGGTGCGGTGGGCCGCCGCGTGGTTGGATACCGTCCAGGAACGCGACGACAAGGGGGTTGGCCGCGATGGCCGAGGAGATCCGCGCCGAGATGGTGGCGAACGTGTGGAAGGTCGTCGCGGCCGCGGGCGACAGCGTGGCGGAGGGCGACACGCTCGTGATCCTCGAGTCCATGAAGATGGAGATCCCGGTGCTGGCCGAGTCCGGCGGCACGGTCGCCCAGCTCGCGGTGAACGAGGGCGAGGTCGTTCAGGAGGGCGACCTGATCGCCGTCATCGAGTGACCCGGGCGGCGCCGGCCCGGTCCACCAGGTCGTAGGCCACCGTCAGCGCCGCCTCCCGGCGGTCCTCGTCGGTCAGCCCCGGCTCGCTGAGCACGAACGAGCTGGTGTGCAGGGCGAACACCGACACCGCGCAGCGCAGCCGGTCCGTCGCGGTGGCGTCCGCGCCGGCCAGCAACTCCAGCATCGCCATCATGTGGCCGCGCATCTTCAGCGCGGACGGCTGCTCGCGCAGCGACGCCTGGTTCTGCTCGAAGAACCGCATGGTGCGGAAGTGGTTACTCTCGTACAGTTCCGCCGCGTACCGGCGCAGGAACTCGCGCCAGGTCTCCGGCGCTCGCGGCTGCCCGCGCAGCCACTCCAGGATCGCCTCCACGCGCTTCATGCCGTCCTCGACGAAGCTGCTGACGATCTCTTCCTTGCTCTTGAAGTGGTAGTACAGCGCGGCCTTGGTCACCCCGAGGCGCTCGGCGATCTCCCGTAGCGAGGTGGCCTCGTACCCCTGCTCGGTGAACAGTTCCAGGGCCACGTCCTGGATCCGCGCGCGGGTGTCGGTTCGCTCCCCGGTTCGCTCAGCCACGGCTTCCTCGTCCTCGGTATGTATGTCACATGCAATTAACTTGACGACCGGTCCGCGGCGAGCTTACCTTACGGCTGGTAAGTTGCTAACCGGTCGACAAGTAAGCTGGCCATTACGTGGGGGGAACGTAACCGGTGACCCAGACCGACCAGGCCGTCGCCCGACCCAATATCCGGGTCGTGCTCGCCGGCCTCATGATCGCCATGATGCTGGCGATGCTCGACAACATGATCGTCAGTACGGCGCTGCCGCGGATCGTCCGCGAGTTCGGCGGGCTGGACCACTTCACCTGGGTGGTCACCGCGTACGTGCTGGGCACCAGCGTATCCACGCCGATCTGGGGGAAGCTCGGCGACCTGTACGGACGCAAGAGCGTCTTCCTCAGTTCGGTGGCGCTGTTCCTGGTCGGCTCCGCGCTCTGCGGCATGTCCGGCACGGGCCTGCTCGGCGGCGCGCACAACGGCATGGCCGAACTGATCGCCTTCCGGGCCCTGCAGGGCCTGGCCGCCGGCGGCCTCATGGTCGGCGTCATGGCGATCGTGGGCGACCTCGTCCCGCCCCGCGAGCGGGGCAAGTACCAGGGCCTGATGGCGGGCATCATGTCCATCGCCATGGTGGCCGGCCCGCTGGTCGGCGGCTTCATCACCGACCACCTCTCGTGGCGCTGGGCCTTCTACATCAACCTGCCGCTCGGCGCGGTCGCCCTGGCGATCCTCGTGACCCGGATGCACCTGCCCCGGTACCGCACCGAGCACCGCATCGACTGGGTCGGCGCCGGCCTGCTCTCGGTCGCCATCACCGCGCTGGTGCTGATCACCACCTGGGGTGGCAACCAGTACGCGTGGCGGTCCGCGCAGATCATCGGTCTGGCGGTGCTGGCCGCCGTGACGCTGGTCGCGTTCGCGCTCGTGGAGCGGCGCGTCCCCGAGCCGATCCTGCCGCTGAACCTGTTCGCCAACCGGAACTTCGCGCTCATCTCGGTGATCGGCTTCCTGCTCGGCTTCGCGATGTTCGGCGCGATGAACTTCCTGCCGCTGTTCCAGCAGACCGTGCAGGGCGCCAGCGCCACGAGCAGCGGCCTGCTCCTGATGCCGCTGATGTTCGGCTCCCTGATCACGTCCATCGTGGTCGGCCGCACCATCACCAGGACCGGCCGGTACCGCGCCTTCCCGATCATCGGCGGCGTCATGATGGCCGGGGGCATGGCGATCCTCACCCTGCTGGACGTGCACACCACCAGGACCCAGCTCGGCCTGTACGTGATCCTGCTCGGCGTCGGCATGGGCTTCCTCATGCAGACCTCGATGCTCATCGCGCAGAACAGCGTCGAGCAGCGGGACCTGGGCGCGGCCAGCGGCGCCGCCACGTTCCTGCGCTCCATCGGTGGCTCGTTCGGCGTCAGCCTCTTCGGCGCCGTGTTCGCCCACCGCCTCACCGACCAGCTCACCGCCCGGTTCGGCGCGGCGGGGGCGGAGAGCTTCACCAGCACCGGCGGCGGCCGGGGTGGCTTCGACCCCGACCAACTCGCCAAGCTGCCGCCCGCCCTGCGGCTGGAGGCCCTCACGGCGCTGGCGGACTCGATCTCCGGGGTGTTCTGGTGGGCCATCGGCTTCGCCGTGGCGGTCCCGATCCTCGCCTGGTTCATCAAGGAGATCCCGCTGCGCAGCAGCCACGAGCCCCCGCCACCCACCAAGGGCGGCGAGGCCGAGGCCGAGGCCGCCCTCGGCACCGCCGCCGCGGTCTCCTGAGCCCCGCGCCGGCTCACGACCGAACGCCGCCCCGGACCTGTCCGGGGCGGCGTTCGCGCCTGTCGGGACCAGCCGTACCGCCTCCCGCGAGCCGGCGCGGCGCACAATTCGTCGGTGCGGGAGTGCTGCTCGAAGCTTTGCGATACAGGCGTGTTGCGTGCAAGAATGCGCAACAGCGGGACGAAAGTGCGCAGCGAAGCGCGGAGGAGGCTCGGATGACGGCCGGGGCGGGCATGGCGGCGGACATCGCCGAGCAGCCGGAGGTGTTCGCGCGGCTGCTGGCGGGTCCGGCGCGGGAGCGGATCGCCGCCGTCGCCGAGCGGATCGCCCGCCGCCGACCCCGGCACGTGGTGTTCACCGCCCGGGGCACCTCCGATCACGCCGCCCTGTACGGGGCGTACCTCACCGAGATCCGCCTCGGCATCCCGGCGGGGCTCGCCTCGCCGAGCGTGGTCACGGTGTTCGGCGCCCGGCCGGACCTGTCCGAGTCGCTCGTCGTGGGCGTGAGCCAGAGCGGCGGGTCGCCGGACCTGTGCGCGGTGCTCGAGGCGGCGCGGGAGACCGGGGCGCTGACCCTGGCGGTCACCAACACCCCCGGGTCGCCGCTGGCCGCCGCCGCCGACCTGGCGGTGGACGTGGCGGCGGGGCACGAGCGGGCGGTCGCGGCGACCAAGACGTACACGGCGGAGTTGCTGGCGCTGCTGCTACTGGTCGAATCCGTCGACGGCGGGCCGGCGGCGGACATCGACGACCTGCCCGGCCTCGCGGAGCGGGCGCTGGCCGACGACACCCCGCTGCACCTGGCGGCGCGGTACCGGTTCGCCGCGCGGCTGGTGACCACCGGGCGGGGGTACGCCTACCCGACGGCGCGCGAGGCGGCGCTGAAGCTGATGGAGACCTCGTACCTGCCGTCGCTCGCGTTCTCCGGCGCCGACCTGCTGCACGGTCCGCTGGCGATGGCGGACCCGGACGTGCCGGTGCTCGCCGTCGTCGACGCGGGACCGGGCGGCCAGTCGATGCGGGACGTGCTGGCGCGCCTGGGCGAGCGGCGGGCCGACGTCGTCGTGGTCGGCCCGGAGGACGTGCCCGGCACGGCGGCGCGGATCCCCGTCCCGCGCGTCGACGAGCGGTACGCGCCGCTGCTGGACATCCTGCCGCTGCAGCGGCTCGCGCTCGCGGTCGCGCTGGCCCGGGGTCAGGACCCGGACGCGCCCCGCGGGCTCAACAAGGTGACCGCCACGTTGTGACGCGCGCGTGGCAGGCTGGACGCCGTGTCCACCCTGCGTGATCTCGTTGAGGAGCACACCCACCTCGGCAACCCCGACATCGACCACCTGCACCGGTTGGCGGCCGACTGGCAGTTGCTGAGCGACCTGTCCTTCGCCGACCTGCTGCTCTGGGTGCCGATCGACCACGGGTACCACGCGCCGGGGTTCCTCTGCGTGGCGCACGTGCGACCCACGACGGCGCCCACCGCGTACCCGGACGACCAGGTGGGGAAGCTGTTCGGCGGCACCGAGGTGGCGCACCTGGCGGTGGCCCGCAACCAGGGGCGGATCTGGCGGGAGGGCGACCCCGTCTGGTACGGCGACACACCGGCCCGGCACGAGGCGATCCCGGTGCGCCGACGGGCGGCCGACGGCGAGATCGGTGACGTCATCGCGATCGTCGGGCGGGACACGAACCTGTCGACCGCCCGCACGCCCAGCCAGTTGGAACTGAACTACCTGACCACCGCGGACGACCTGGCGCAGATGGTCGCGGACGGCACCTTCCCGCCGGTACCCCATCCGGGGGAGACGACCTCGGCGCCCCGGGTGGGCGACGGGCTGGTCCGGCTGGACGGGTCGGGAAAGGTGACCTACGCGAGCCCCAACGCCCAGTCCGCGTACCGGCGGCTGGGGTTCCAGGGGAATCTGGTCGGCGAGGACCTGGCGGCGCTCTCCGGCCGGCTCGCCGAGGACCCGCTGGAGGGGACCGATGCCACCAACCGGGTGCACGCGGCGCTGCGCGGGGAGGCGCCGGCCCGCAAGGAGGTGGAGGCGCGCGGCGCGACCGTGCTGATGCGGGCGCTGCCGCTGATGCCGGCGGGCGTGCCGATCGGCGCGCTGGTGCTGGTCCGGGACGTGACCGAGGTCCGCCGCCGGGACCGGGCGCTGATCACCAAGGACGCCACGATCCGGGAGATCCACCATCGGGTGAAGAACAACCTGCAGACCGTGGCGGCGCTGCTGCGGCTACAGGCCCGCCGGGTCTCCGCACCGGAGGCGCGCACCGCCCTGCACGAGTCGGTGCGCCGGGTCGCCTCGATCGCGCTGGTCCACGAGACCCTGTCGATGTCCAGCGACGAGGTGGTCGAGTTCGACGGCATCGTGGACCGGGTCGCCGCCGCGGCCGCCGAGGGCGCCGCCCCCGGCCGGCGGATCGACCTGCGGCGGGACGGCGCGTTCGGGGTGCTGCCGGCCGAGATCGCCACCCCGCTCGTGATGGTCCTCAACGAACTGCTGCTCAACGCCGTCGAGCACGGGTTCCCGGCGCCGTCCGGTGAGGACGCCGAGGACGTCGCCGGCGAGGTCGTGATCGCGGTGCACCGGTACCGCCGGCAGTTGCACGTCACGGTCGCGGACGACGGCCGGGGCCTGCCGGCGGGCTTCGACCCGGCCGACACCAAGCGGCTGGGCCTGCAGATCGTCCGCACCCTCGCCACCGGTGAGCTGCGCGGCTCCATCGAACTACGTAACCGTGCCGGCGGTGGTACCGAGGCGCTGCTCGCCATTCCGCTGAAGCGCGACAAGTGAGAACGGGTGTTGACCGGGCTGTTTCGGGATGTGGGAGGTGACGTCCGTAACCCTGGTCATGGGTGAGTGGGCGTGAGAGGCTGTCAGCGTGACATCGGCTGCGCGGCATCGATTCGTGGGAGACGGGCTCACCGCCCGGCGCCACATCGATTTCTGCCGCGTCCGCAGCGCGATGTGTCCGGCTCGTTGACGTCGCCCGATCCCGTATTGGGCGCGCATCCGCGCCGGCCTTTCTGACACCGCTGTCGCCTGGCCCCGGTCGACCGGGGCGGCCGGCGTGCGTGCGCGTCCCCGGCACCAGGAGGACGCCGCAATGGCGGTCACCAGCACCACGCCCGACACCGCGCCCGGCGAGGCCCCGGCCCGCCGCGCGGCAGCCCGGCCGCGCAAGGCGCGCGGCGAGGGGCAGTGGGCTCTCGGGCACCGCGAGCCGCTCAACCCCAACGAGCGCTCGAAGAAGGACGACAACCCGCTCAACGTGCGCGCCCGGATCGAGAACATCTACGCGCACGGGGGCTTCGCCTCCATCGACCCCGCCGACCTGCGCGGCCGGTTCCGCTGGTTCGGCCTGTACACCCAGCGCAAGCCGGGCATCGACGGTGGTCGCACCGCCGTGCTCCAGCCCGAGGAGCTCGAGGACGAGTACTTCATGCTCCGGGTCCGGGTGGACAGCGGCCAGCTGAGCCTGGAGCAGCTGCGCACGATCGGGGACCTCTCCCGGCGGTACGCGCGGGACACCGCCGACATCACCGACCGGCAGAACATCCAGCTGCACTGGGTGCGCATCGAGGACGTGCCGGCGATCTGGCGGCGGCTGGAGGCGGTCGGCCTGACCACCACCGAGGCGTGCGGCGACTGCCCCCGGGTGGTGCTCGGCAGCCCGGTGGCCGGCGTGGCCAAGGGCGAGCTGCTGGACGCCACCCCGGCGATCCAGGAGATCGTCAAGCGGTACATCGGCGACCCGCAGTACGCGAACCTGCCCCGCAAGTTCAAGACCTCCATCTCGTGGCTGGCCGACGTGCCGTACGAGGTCAACGACGTCACCTTCCTCGGCGTCGTGCACCCCGAGCACGGCCCCGGCTTCGACCTGTGGGTCGGCGGCGGGCTGTCCACCAACCCGATGCTGGCCCAGCGGCTCGGCGTCTGGGTCCCGGCGGACGAGGTCGTCAACGTGTGGGCCGGGGTGACCGGCGCGTTCCGCGACTACGGGTACCGCCGGCTGCGCGGGCGGGCCCGGCTGAAGTTCCTGATCGCCGACTGGGGCGTGGCGAAGTTCCGGCAGGTCCTCGAGGACGAGTACCTGCACTACAAGCTGATCGACGGCCCGGCGCCGGAGCTGCCGGCCAGCCCGATCGACCACCTGGGCGTGCACGAGCAGGTGGACGGCCGGTACTACGTCGGGGCGACGCCGATCGTGGGGCGCGTCTCCGGGTCGCAGTTGCTGTCGCTGGCGGACGTGGTCGAGGCGCACGGGTCGGCGCGGGTGCGGCTCACCCCGTACCAGAAGCTGCTGGTGCTGGACGTCGAGCGGGAGCGGACCGCGAGCCTGGTGGCGGCGCTGCGCGAGATCGACCTGGAGGCCGAGCCGTCGGCCTGGCGGCGCGGCACCCTGGCCTGCACCGGCATCGAGTACTGCAAGCTGGCCATCGTCGAGACCAAGAAGCGCGCCGAGGACCTGGTGGCGCGGCTGGAGGAGCGGCTGCGCTCGTTCGACGCCGACATCACCATCCACCTCAACGGCTGCCCGAACGCGTGCGCGCGCACCCAGACGGCGGACATCGGCCTCAAGGGCCAGCTCGTCCTGGGCCCGGACGGCCAGCAGGTGGAGGGCTTCCAGGTGCACCTCGGCGGGGGTCTCGGCGTGGCCGCGGACCGCAGCGCCGGGTTCGGCCGCAAGCTGCGCGGCCTCCGGACGACCGCCGAGGAGCTGCCCGACTACGTCGAGCGGCTGGCCCGGCGGTACCTCGACTCGCGCGCGTCGGGGGAGCGGTTCGGGGAGTGGGTTCTCCGCGTGGAGGAGGACGCGCTGCGATGAGTGTCCGGAGCGTGCCGGCCGGCGGCGCGACGCCGTTGGCCGGCGGCTGCGGCGCAAGCACCGTAGCCGCGCAGGAAAGGCGGCTCCGATGAGTGGTGGACGCGCGGCCCCGATGTACTGCCCGTACTGCGGGGAGGAGGACCTGCGTCCGAGCCCGGAGGGGCACGGCGCGTGGGAATGCCACTCGTGCGTGCGCATCTTCTCGGTCAAGTTGATCGGATTGCTAGGAAAGGCGGTCACCCGATGACGACCACCGCCCTGCCCGTGGCCAACGTGATCACGCTGACCCCGTCCGTGCCGGCGCCGCCCGGCCGGCGCGGGCCGGAGGAACTGCGCGAGCTTGCCCTCGAGGCGGGCCGCGACCTGGAGGGGGCACCCGCCGAGGAGATCGTCCGCTGGGCGGCGGACACCTTCGGCGACCGGTTCTGCGTCACCAGTTCGATGGCGGACGCCGTCCTCATGCACGTCGTCTCCCGGGTCGTGCCCGGCGTCGAGGTGGTCTTCCTGGACACCGGGCTGCACTTCCCCGAGACGCTGAAGGTCCGCGACACGGTGGCCCGCACGCTGCCGGTCCGGATCCGCTCGGTCCGCCCCCGGCTGACCGTCGGCCAGCAGGACGGCGAGTACGGGCCGCGCCTGTTCAACCGGGCCCCGGACGAGTGCTGCGCGCTGCGCAAGGTCGAGCCGCTGGAGCGCGCCCTCGCCGACTACGACGCCTGGGCCGCCGGCCTGCGCCGCGACGAGTCGCCGACCCGGGCGAACACCCCGGTCGTGGGGTTCGAGGCCGGCCGCGGCAAGGTCAAGGTCAACCCGCTGGCCGCCTGGACCCAGGCCGCGGTGGACGCCTACATCGCCCGGCACAACGTGCCGGTCAACGAACTGCTCAAGAAGGGGTACGCCTCGATCGGCTGCTGGCCGTGCACCAGCCGGACCAAGGCCGGCGAGGACGCCCGCGCCGGGCGCTGGCGGATGTTCGACAAGACCGAGTGCGGCCTGCACGCGGCCTCGTGACGACCGGTGGCTCGTGATGGGGCGCTCGAGACCGGCGCGGCGGTGGCTTCCGTGGCCGGGGTGAGAACCGCCGGCGTCGGGCATCCGGCGCCGGTGGTTCTCGTGGCGCACGGCAGTCGGGACCCGGCTGCCGCCTCGGCCACCCGGGCGCTGGTGCGGGCCGTTGCCGCGGCCCGCCCCGGCCTGGACGTGCGGGCGTCCTACCTGGACCACACCGTCCCCCGCCCGGAGGCCGTGCTGGCCGCCGTGGAGCGTGCTGGGGCGCCCCGCGCCACCCTGGTGCCACTGCTGCTGACGTCGGCGTTCCACGGCCGGGTGGACATTCCGAGAAGCCTCGCCGACGCCCGCGCCGGCGGGCTGCGCCTGCCCGTCCACCTGGCCGACGTGCTCGGCCCGGTCGGCGGCGCGGTGCCCGCGCACCTGGTCGCCGCCCTGCGCCGGCGGGTGGCCGCCCTGAACACCCCGTACGACTCCGTTGTGCTGGCCGCTGCCGGCACCCGGGACGCCGCGGCACGCCGGACGGTCGCCCAGGTCGCTACGGCTCTGGGAGAGGCCCTCGACGTCCCGTGCGAGGTGGCGTACGCCTCCGCCTCGGCCCCCACGGGAGCGGAGGCGGTGGAAGCCCTGCGGGCGCGGGGGGCGCGCCGGGTCGTGGCGGCGGCGTACTTCCTCGCGCCCGGCCGCCTCTACGCCACCGTGATGGGGTCGGCCCGCTCGGCGGGCGCGCTGGCCTGCGCCGAGCCGCTCACGGACGCCCGCGAACTCGCGGCCCTGGTGCTCGCCCGCGCCGACGCCGCCCGCTGACCCCCACCCGAACTGCCGCGTATGTGGCCTTTGTGTACCACCACAAATCCAAGATCGGCGGGGAAGCAGAACGCCCCGGGGTTGGCCCCGGGGCGTCGATGCTCGTGTGGTGGTGAGTCGTGCGGTCCTCGTCAGAGGGAGTGAGCGCGGACCCGCAGGCCGCCGCGGCGCTTGACGGCGCGCCGCTCCTCTTCGCTCATCCCGCCCCAGACGCCGGCGTCCTGGCCGCTCTCGAGGGCCCACTGGAGGCACTCGTCGGTCACGGAACACCGCCGGCAGACCGCCTTGGCCTGCTCGACCTGCAGGAGAGCCGGGCCGGACGTCCCAATCGGGAAGAACAGCTCGGGGTCCTCGTCGCGGCAGGCAGCACGGTGGCGCCAGTCCATGGCGGCAACACTCCTTGTTTGTGATCGGTGCGAGTAAATGCGGTGTTGCTGTTCCCTTTATGCGTCCGCGTAGTCCGGCTGAGCCGAGATAATTCGGCGGGCCGGTCGCGTTTGCAGGCCTTGTGTGGGGCCGCCCTGGCCGCAGGCCGAACGACGCTCCGTAGTGATATCGCTTGTGAATACTTTCACGAACTGCCGCGATGTCAAGGGCTCTGGGCGCAAAAACTCGGCGTGGGTGAGCGACCTCACCGGGCTTTTGTCCGATTCCACCCGGCCGGCCGGGTGCCCGCGACCCGTGGTGACGAGCGGCGTTTCTCCTGCGGTGGGCCCTCGAGTACCCGGTAGTACCAACGCCCAAGGCCGGGGCTGGTTACGCGAAGTGGCTCTTGAGCAGGGCCGCCACCTCAGCAGACTACCGACAACGCGGCCGGAACGGCAGCGAATTGCACCTTCTCCCGCTCGCCCACGTAGTCCCCGTCCAGCTGGAAGGCGACCGGCTTGCTTGCACCAAGAGTGAACTCGGACAAGTCGTGCAGACTGAGCACCTGTCGCCCGTGCGGGTCGGGGCGACGGGACAGGATCTGCATCACGGTCCGTGTTGTGCTAGGCACATGCAGCGCGCGTAGCGCCATCACGTCCAAACCGAGGTCGAACGACGCCCGGGGATTCGGATTGATGGGCCGGTCGCCGAGGTACGTCCAGGGCGCGGTGTTCTGCACGACGACCGTTCCGAGTTCACCCGCCGGCGGTTCCGAGGGGCGCTCCAGCGTGATGGCGGGGTGCCGACGGTCCGCCCCGACGAAGTACTGGGCGACGGTGGCGCGCAGGTACAGGGCGGGCGTGGAGACGCGGCCCTTGCGCCGGGCCTGCTCCACCCGCCGGATGACCTCGGCGTCGAGGCCGAAGCCGGCGCAGAACGTGAAGTACCGGTCGTCGGCGCGGCCCAGGCCGATCTCCCGGCGGCGGCCGAAGCGCAGCGCCTCCAGGATGATGCCGGTGCCCTCGGCCCAGTCCCGAGGCAGGCCCAGCGCCCGGGCGAACACGTTCGTGGAGCCGCCCGGGACCACGGCCAGCGCCGGCCGGTCGCCGGCCGAGCGGCCGACGGCCATCATGCCGTTCACGACCTCGTTCACGGTGCCGTCACCGCCCAGGGTGACCAGCAGGTCGAGGCCGTCGCCGGCGGCCTGCCGGGCCAGGTCGGTGGCGTGGCCGCGCCGGGCGGTGTACTCGACGCTCAGGTCGACCTCGGTGCCCAGCGCCCGGACCAGGACGTCCCGGCTGCGCCGGCTGGTGGTGGTGGCCTTGGGGTTAACCACCAGGAGCGCGCGCATGGCCGGCACTGTACTCCCGGGCGGCGCGGGTACAGTTCCCGGCTGTGACCGACCCCGCTGACCGTTCGCCCCGCCCCGACCAGCGCCGACGCGCCCAGGCCCAGCGCGGGAAGGCCCGCCCGGGCAAGAGTCTGGGCGCCAACGGCGCGGCAGGCCGGGCGGAGCAGGGCGGCCGGACCCCGGCCGCGGAGCGGCCGGCGGTGGGGGCGCTGCCGCTGACCTTGCGGGCCGCGGTGGCGGGCCTGTCGGTCGAGGCGGTGGCGCTCGGCGTGCTCGGCGTGGTCCTGATCGTCAAGGACGCCACCGGCGAGGCCGGCGACCTGCGCGCCGCCCTGTTCCTGACCGGCTTCACGATCCTGTACGCGGTGGTGCTCGGCGCGCTCGCCCGGGCGCTCGCGCGGCGGCGGGGCGGCGTGCGGGGTCTGGCCATCGCGCTCCAGTTGATGTTGGCCCCGGTCGGCTACTCTCTGCTCAGCACCGGCGCGGTGTGGCTGGGTGTGTTGGTGGCGGTACCGGCGCTGGCGGTGATCGCCCTGTTGATGGCGCCACCCACGGCGCGGGCGCTCGGTCTCGCGGATGGTGCCGCGAACGGGTGAGGGGGCAGCCGGGGCGCCCGCGTGCCCCTAGGCTGAGCGCCGTGACCGAGCTTGCGAACGTGGGGGAGGCACCTGTGGCGGTCATCGACCATACGGTCCGCGCGCCGGCGTACCAGGTCCTCGCCGACGACCTACGGGCACAGATCACCTCGGGTCGGCTGCGCGCCGGCGACCGGCTGCCCACCGAACCGCAACTGTGCCTGCGCTCCGGGCTGAGTCGCAGCACCGTGCGGGAGGCGCTGCGCCTGCTGGCCAGCCAGCACCTGATCGTGACCACCCGCGGGGTGACCGGGGGCAGCTTCGTCTCGCACCCCCGGCCGGACCAGTTGGCCGAGGCGCTGTCCACGGGCGTGCAGTTGATGATCAGCAACGCCGCGGTGGGCGCGGCCGAACTGTTCGAGATGCGCCGGCTGCTGGAGGTGCCGGCGGCCGAGCTGGCGGCGCAGCGGCGCACCCGCCCCCACCTGGCGGCCCTCTCCGCGGCGATGTTCGACCCGGCCAACGACAGCCTGGAGCGCAAGCTGGACGCGCGCCGCCGGTTCCACGGGGCGATGATCGCGGCGACCGGCAACGCGCTCTACGAGATGATCGCGACGCCGCTGTACAACCTGGCGAACGAGCGGCAGCTCGGCGAGCTGGCGCCGGCCGGCTTCTGGTACCGGGTGGACCGGGAGCACCGGGAGCTGCTGCGCTGTGTGGAGGCGGGGGACCGGGCCGGGGCGGCGGCCGTCGCCCGCGTCCACGTGGAGTACCTGAGCACGGTCTACGTCGACGCGGACCTCGTGCCCGCCCGGTAGTCCGTGGCCGTCAGGGTGCCGGCGATGGCGGCTCGACCCGGCGGGCGAGCAGCCGGATGGTGGCCTCGTCCCCGCTCGTCTCGGCGCCCGCCTCGGTGGTCAGCGCGGTGAGCACCTTCCAGGCGAACGAGGTGGTGGCCGGAAGGTGGGCGCCGGGGACGATCGGCACCGTCACCTGGACGGTCAGCGTGTCGTCGGCGAGCACGAACCGGCAGCGCAGGTCCACGTCGCGGCGGGCGATCGCCAGCAGCATGGCGCACGCCTCGTCGACCGCGATCCGCAGATCCTCGATCTCGTCGAGGGCGAACTGGAGTCGCGCGGCCAGCCCGGCCGTGGCGGTGCGCAGCACCGCCAGGTAGCCACCGTCGGCGGGCACGGTCAGCAGCACGACGTCCTCGCGGATCGTCGGGTCAGGCATGATCTGGGTCACCGGGGGCCTCCTCCCGGCTCGGGACTCTACCGGCTGGCCGCCCATCCGGCGCGGCGTGCGCGGCAAGCTCGGCGAGCCCCGCCCCGCTGAGCCGGTACGGGACCCACTCGTCCATCGGTTTGGCGCCGATGGTGGCGTAGAAGTCGCCGGCCGGGTTCCACCGCAGCATCCACCAGTCCAGCCGCCGGTAACCGCGCTCGACGCACAGCGCCGCGAGCGTGGCCAGCAGCCGCCGGCCCAGGCCGGTGCCGCGGGCGGCCGGGCTGACGTAGAGGTCCTCCAGGTAGATGCCGGGCACGCCCTCCCAGGTGCTGAAGTTGAGGAACCACAGCGCGAAGCCCACCGGCTCGCCGGCCAGCAGGGCCAGGTGCGCGTGCACCGCCGGCCGCTCGGCGAACAGCGCGGCCGACAGCCGCTCCTCGGTGAGGTGGCACTGCTCCGGTGCGCGCTCGTAGGCGGCCAGGTCGTGCACCATCCGAACGACGGCCGGCACGTCCGAGGGACGTGCCGGCCGGATGATGCCGCGGGCGGGTGGGCTCACGCCTGCTTGGTCTCCCAGAAGATCTTCGAGATCTCCTCGATCTTGGCGAGCAGCTTGTCCGCGACCGCCGGGTCGGTCGACGCCTTGGCGCCGCCGCCCCCGCCCGCCAGCTTGGTGGCCTCGTTGAACAGGGCGTGCAGTTGCGGGTACTTCTCGAAGTGCGGCGGCTTGAAGTAGTCGGTCCACAGCACCCACAGGTGGTGCTTGACCAGTTCGGCCCGCTGCTCCTTGATGATCAGGGCGCGGGTGCGGAACTCCGGGTCCTCGTTGGCCTGGTACTTCTCGCAGATGGCCTTGATCGACTCGGCCTCGATCCGGGCCTGCGCCGGGTCGTACACGCCGCAGGGCAGATCGCAGTGTGCGCTGGCGACGGTGCGCGGCGTCAGTATGCGCGGAAGTCGCATCGAGACTCCTTCGTGGATGTTTGCGATGATCCAGGTCCGACCCTACTCCGAGGGGATACCCCGGGCAGGGACTAGGGAGGCAAATCACCGGTGTACGCGGTGCTGGTGCACGGACCCTCGATGGCGCCCACGTTGCGGCACGGCGACGCGGTGCTGGTCCGCCGTGCCGGGCGCGCGGTGCGCCCGGGTGACGTGGTGATCGCCCGCTTCCGGTCCCGCCCGGATCTGCTCGTGGTCAAGCGCGCGGTGCGCGTTCAGGACGGCGGCTGGTGGGTACGGGGAGACAACCCGCTGGTCGCGGACGACTCGCGCGCGTACGGGGTGGCGGACGTGGCGGGCCGGGTGGTGCTGCGGTACTGGCCGCGCCCCGGCCGGGTGCGCTGACCCGGCCGGTTGCCGTCCCACTATGCTGGAAGCCGCCCGGGTGATCCCCGTGACACGTCGCCGCCGGGCGCTCACCTCGCGCCGCCGGCCGACCTCGTTCGTCAACACCCAGGAGCTTCCCATGGCACCGTCCACGATGGACACCGCCGATCCCGTTTTCGCCCTGCACCGCGGCGGCAAGATGGCCGTCGCCGCCACCGTCCCGCTGACCAGCCGCGAGGATCTGTCCCTGGCCTACACGCCCGGCGTGGCCCGGGTCTGCCAGGCCATCGCCGCCGCCCCGGCGCTCGCCGACGAGTACACCTGGGCCGGTCACACCGTCGCCGTGGTCAGCGACGGCACCGCCGTGCTCGGCCTCGGCGACATCGGGCCCCGCGCCGCCCTGCCCGTGATGGAGGGCAAGGCGGTGCTGTTCAAGCAGTTCGGCGGCGTCGACGCGGTGCCGGTCTGCCTCGACACCCGGGACGTCGACGAGATCATCCGGGTGGTCACCGCGCTGGCCCCCTCGTTCGGCGGGATCAACCTGGAGGACATCAGCGCGCCGCGCTGCTTTGAGATCGAACGCCGGCTGGACGAGGCGCTGCCGATCCCGGTCTTCCACGACGACCAGCACGGCACCGCGATCGTGGTGCTGGCCGCCCTGCGCAACGCCGCCCGCCTGCTCGACCGCAAGCTGGGCGACCTGCGGGTGGCGGTGAGCGGTGCGGGCGCGGCCGGGGTGGCGGTCACGAAGATGCTCATCGCCGGCGGGGTGGACCCCGGCGCGGTGGTGGTCAGCGACTCGCGCGGCATCCTCGGCCCGGAACGCACCGACCTGCCGCCCGGCTCGGCCAAGGCCGACCTGGCGGCGCTGACCAACGGCGCGCACCGGGGCGGCGGCATCGCCGACGCGCTCGCCGGGGTGGACGTGCTGGTCGGCGTGTCGGGCGGGCGGATCGAGGAGGAGGCGGTGGCCCGGATGAGCCCCGGCGGGGTGATCTTCGCGCTGGCGAACCCCACCCCGGAGGTGCACCCGGAGGTGGCCACCCGGTACGCGGCGGTGGTCGCCACCGGCCGCAGCGACTTCCCCAACCAGATCAACAACGTGCTCGCGTTTCCCGGCGTCTTCCGGGGCGCCCTGGACGCGCGGGCCACCCGGATCACCGAGGGCATGAAGCTGGCCGCGGCGGACGCCATCGCCGCCGTCGTGGCGCAGTCGCTGCGCCCGGACGCGATCGTCCCGTCCCCGCTGGACCCGCGCGTCGCCCCGGCGGTCGCCGCCGCCGTGGCCGACGCCGCCCGGCGCGACGGCGTCTGCCGTACCGGGCGGTAGCGGCCGGCTGCTAGCGTCGGCAACCATGCGTGCCGCGTTCGCCACCGCCTTCGATGACGCCGACCCGCTCGCCGCGCTGACCGTCGGGGACGCGCCCGAGCCGTCGCCGTCGGGGCCGGGGTGGGTGACCGTGCGGGTGCGGGCGGCCTCGCTGAACCACCACGACCTGTGGTCGCTGCGCGGGGTGGGGCTGCGCGAGAACCAGTTGCCGATGATCCTTGGCACGGACGCCGCCGGGGTGGACCCGGACGGCAACGAGGTCGTCATCTACCCGGTCATCCCGGACCCGGGCGACCCGCGCGGGTACTCGCTGCCGTCCGAGCGCCACCCCGGCACCCTCGCCGAGCGGGTGGCGGTGCCCCGGGAGAACCTGGTGCCGAAGCCCGCCACGGTGTCCTTCGCCGACGCGGCCTGCCTGCCGACCGCCTGGCTCACCGCGTACCGGATGCTGGTGACCAGGGGGCGGCTGGGCGAGGGTGACGCGGTGCTGGTGCAGGGCGCCGGCGGCGGCGTGGCCAGCGCGGCGGTGGCGATCGGCGTGGCGCTGGGCGCCCGGGTCTACGCGACCAGCCGGGACGCCGCCAAGCGGGAGCGCGTGGCGGCGCTGGGCGCGACGGCGCTGGAGCCGGGCGCGCGCCTGCCGGAGCGGGTCCAGGTGGTGGTGGAGACCGTCGGCCCGGCCACCTTCGAGCACTCGATGAAGTGCGCGGCGCCGGGCGCCCGCATCGTCGTCTCGGGCGCCACCACGGGCGCCGAGGCGGCGGTGAACCTGCGCCGGGTGTTCGCCATGCAACTGGAGATCCTGGGCAGTTCGATGGGCAGCCGGGAGGAGCTGGTCGCGCTGCTCGACCTGGTCGCCGCCGGCCGGCTGCGCCCGATCGTGGACTCGGTGCTGCCGTTCGACGCCGCCCGGGAGGCGTTCGCGAGGCTCGCCGCGGGCGACGTGTTCGGCAAGATCGTCCTAGAGGCGGCTGTCTAGCCGGGCCACCGAGCCGGAGCCGGCGTCCTGGGTCATCCGGCGCTTGGCGGCGGCGTCGCCGTAGAGGGACCAGCGCAGGAAGTCCAGGGTGGTGTCGGCGACCGCCGTGAAGGCCCCGTCTTCGCTGCTGAGCAGGGCCTCGCCGTGGCCCGCGGCGGGCAGCGTCAGCATCGCCTTGGGCCATGGGACCGCGTCGAACGCGGCCTTGCCGTCGGCGTACTTGACGACCGTGTCCCGCTGCCCGTGCACGAACAGCATTGGTGCGGGCGCCCCGGCGTACGTGAGACCCATGCCGAGTGAGCTGCCGGCCAGGACCACCCCGGCGCGCAGCCGGTCATCCCGGGCGACGGTGAACAGCCCGACCGTGGTGATCCCGCCCGCGGAGTGGCCGGCTGCGGCCACCCGGTCGGTCGCCAGGCGGCCGCGCAGCGGGTCGCCGGCCTTCCGGTTCAGTGCCAAGACCTGGTCCAGGGTGGCGCTGGCGTCCGCCGGCTGGTTCAGCACGTCCAGCACGTTCATCTGCCGGCTGCCCGAGCTGGTCTGCGGGTAGGTGGGTGCCGCGATGGTGAAGCCCGCCCGCGCCCAGCGCATCAGCAGCGGCCGGTAGTCGACCGGGGAGGTGCCGAGCCCGTGACTGAACAGCACCACCGGGAAGGGGCCGGGGCCCTGCGGGTACCAGACCGTCACCGGGATGCTGCGCCCGTCCCGCTGCACCAGGAGCTTGCGCTGTGCCACGTCGAAGGCGTGGCTCGGCGCGGTCCCGGTGATCGGCCTGAGAGTCGGGGCGGCCGCGCTGGGTGCCGTGGGCGGCGCGGTGGTGGTGGAGACCGGTGGCTCGTCGCCGCAGGCGACGAGCCCGGCCAGCAGCGCGGCGGCCAGCGGCCCCGCCAGAGCGAGTCGGCGCATCACGCGATTCTGACCCGCTGCGGCGGACATCGACCACCGGCCGCCGTCCTTCCGGTATGGCTCAGTGGTGACGGGGCTGGGGCAGCCAGCGCAGCCAGCGCGGCAGGTACCAGTTGCGCTCGCCGAGCAGCGCCATCACGGCGGGCAGCAGGACGGCCCGCACCACCGTGGCGTCGATCAGCACCGCCGAGGCGAGGCCGAAGCCCATCGCCTTCATCGTGGTGAGCGACCCGGTGGCGAACAGCGCGAACACCGCCACCATCACGACCGCGGCGCTGGTGATGACCCCGGCGGTGCCCCGAATGCCGCGGGAGACCGCCAGGCGGGTCGGCCAGCCCCGGTCGTGCCCCTCGCGGATCCGGCTCAGCACGAACACGTGGTAGTCCATCGACAGGCCGAACAGGATCACGAACAGGAACAGCGGCAGCCAGTTGGTGATCGCGCCGGTGGGGGTGAAGCCCAGCAGGCCCTCGCCCCAGCCGCGCTGGAACACCACGGTGAGCAGGCCGTACGCCGCGGCCACCGAGAGCAGGTTCAGCGCGATCGCGGTCACCGCCACCACCAGGGACCGGAACGACACCAGCAACAGCAGGAACGCCAGCCCGAGGACGAAGCCGAAGACCAGCGGGACGCTGCGGTCCAGGGCCCGGTTGAAGTCGACCGAGCCGGCGGCGTTGCCGGTGACGGCCACCTCGGCGCCGGGCAGCCCGGCCAGGGTTTGCGGGATGACGTCGGTGCGCAGCGCCTCGACGGCGCGCTCGGAGACCCGGTCGCCCCCGCTGCCGGAGAGCCCGACGCTGATCACGGCGACGGTCCCCGCCGGGTTCACCTCGACCGCGATCGGCTCGTGCACCTGCCCCGTGGCCAGGGCGCGGGCGCGGAACCGGTCGATCGCGGCGGTGACCGGCGCGGCGGCGACGTCCGGCGCCCGCAGCACCACCTTCGCCGGGTCCGCGCCGCCGGGGAAGGCGGCCTCGATCCGGTCGTACGCGATCAGCGCCGGCTGGTCGTGCCGGATGTCGGCGATGCCCGGCTGGGCGGTGCGCATCCCGAGCGCGGGCAGCGCCAGCACCACCAGCAGGCCCCCGGCCAGCGTGGCGGACAGGCCGGGACGGCGCATCACGGCCCGCATCACGGCCCGCCAGAACCGCCCGCCGGCCTCCGGGTTCGCCGCCCGGCGCCGGTGCAGGCCCGGGACGCGGCCCAGATCCACCCGGTCCCCGAGCTTGGAAAGGATCGCCGGCAGCACGGTCATCGACCCGGCGGCGGCGGTGGCCACGACCAGGATGGTGCCGGTGGCGAGGCTGATGAACGTGGTGTCCCGGGTGAGGAGCATCCCGGCCATCGCGATGATCACCGTGATCGCGGAGATCAGCACCGAGCGCCCGGAGGTGGCCGCGGCGACCTCCAGCGCCCGCTCCGGACCGGCGCCCCGGGCCCGCTCCTCGCGCTCCCGCCGGAGGTAGAACAGGCAGTAGTCCACGCCCACCGCGAGGCCCATCAGCAGCATCAGGTGGGTGACGGTGTCGTCGGCGGGCGCCCAGCGGCTCGCCACGGCGAGCAGCCCCAGCGAGCCGAGGAACGCGGTCAGCGCCAGCCCCAGCGGCAGGACCGCCGCCAGCAGCGCCCCGAAGGCCACGATCAGAATGCCCAGCGTCACCGGGATCGACAGCATGGACAGCCGCTGCATGTCCCCGCTGAGCTTGTCGTTGAACGTCTTGTCCAGGCTGGCCGCGCCGGACTCGCCCACGTACAGGTCCGGGTGGGCGCCCTGGACGCCGGCCACCGCGTCCATCACCGGG
Organism: Rhizomonospora bruguierae; assembly: GCF_018397995.1. Classification (GTDB taxonomy): domain Bacteria; phylum Actinomycetota; class Actinomycetes; order Mycobacteriales; family Micromonosporaceae; genus Rhizomonospora; species Rhizomonospora bruguierae. The sequence continues at coordinate 31,672 of NZ_BBQH01000019.1, read as the reverse complement.
CCGACCCGGTCCTCGGCCGTCTCCGCGTCCCCGGCCAGGTCGAACGCCACCAGGGCGGAGTGCCTGTCCGCCGAGACCAGCGCCGCGCCCTCCGGCTCCAGCGGGGAGCGGACGTTCTCCACGGCACCGGTACCACGCACCGCGGCGATCGCCTCGGTCACGGCCGCCCGGAACGCCGGATCGGTGACCGTGAGCGCGTCGCTGTGCACGATCACCATCTCGCCGGCCCGGTCGGCGAAGCCGGCACCGGCGATGATCTGGTCCGCCCGGCGGGACTCCCCGTTTCCGTAGTCCGCGTCGGTGGCGGAGCGGGTCCCCAGGGTCACCATCAGGGCGGTGGCCAGCGCGACGAACGCCAGCCACCCGCCGACGGCGAGGAAGCGGTGCCGGGCGCTGAAACGGGCCACGGTGGCGGCCAGATTGCCCGGCCGCCGGTGCCGGTGCCGGTCGTCGGGCTCCGGCCGGATCGCCGGCGGCGGCGGAATCGTCTCCGTTGTCATGCCCGCGACGCTACGGAGCGTGATCGACTACCACGATCCGGCGCACACCCGTGTTGGCGGTGGGGTAGCCCCTACCCGATGCCCTAGGGTCAACCGCATGTCTTCCCAGCAACCGGACCCGGCCGGCAACACCCAGCAGTTCCGCGCGTTCGTCGAGCAACCCGAGCCGCGCAAGGACCCGGCCGAGGGGGTCAAGAAGGTGGCGATCGTCGGCGCGGTGATCGTCGCCCTGGCCGCCCTCGCCCTGGTCCTCTACGTCGCGTTCGTCTGACGGGTCGTCGCGTTCGGCTGGCGGGTCAGAAGTCGTCGTCCTCGTCGTCCAGCCGGGCCAGGTAGGTGGCGAAGCGCTCGATCGGCGTCTCGAACTCCGGGTTCAGGTCGACGAAGTCGCGCAGCCGCTCGGCCAGCCAGTCCAGCGTGACGGTCTCCTCGCCACGCCGGCTGGCCAGCTCCTCGATACCACGGTCGGTGAAGTACACGCCGCACCCGCCTACGGCCGGGGCAGGGCGGCCTCGATGAGGGCCGCCTGCTCCGCGTCGTGCAGCTTCGCCGAACCCACCGCGGGCGCCGCCGCGGCCGGCCGGGAGATCCGCCGCAGCCGGACCCCGGACAGGTGTTCCAGCAGGTTCAGCGCGATGAACGACCAGGCACCCTGGTTCGCCGGCTCCTCCTGGACCCAGGCGAAGTCGTCCGCCGCCGGGAACCGCTCCAGCGCCGCGCGCAGCTCCTCGACCGGCAGCGGGTACAACTGCTCGACCCGCAGCAGGGCCGTGTCGGTGATGCCCCGCTCGGCACGGGCCTGGAGCAGGTCGTAGAAGACCTTGCCGGTGCACAGCAGCACCCGCTTGACCTTCCCCGGATCCAGGAGTGTGCCGTTGATCCCCGGATTGTCCAGGACCGGCTGGAACGTGCCGGTGGTGAAGTCGGCCGGCTGGGAGACGGCCAGCTTGTGCCGCAGCAGGGACTTGGGCGTGAACACCACCAGCGGCTTGTGCTTCGGCGACAGGGCCTGGCGGCGCAGCAGGTGGAAGTAGTTCGCCGGGGTGGTCACGTTCGCCACCCGCATGTTGTCCTCGGCGCAGAGCTGGAGGTACCGCTCCGGGCGGCCGGAGGTGTGGTCCGGGCCCTGGCCCTCGTGACCGTGCGGCAGCAGCACCACCACCGAGGACTGCTGGCCCCACTTCACCTCGCCGGAGGAGATGAACTCGTCCACGATGGACTGCGCGCCGTTGGCGAAGTCGCCGAACTGGGCCTCCCAGAGGACCAGCGCGTCCGGGTTCTCCACCGAGTAGCCGTACTCGAAGCCCATCGCCGCGTACTCGCTCAGCAGCGAGTCCTGGGCGAAGAAGCGGGCCGGCTGGCCGCCGCCGGCCGGCGCCTCGACCAGCGCCGACAGGGGCAGGTAGTCGGCGCCGGTGCGGGCGTCGAAGATGGCGGCGTGCCGCTGCACGAACGTGCCCCGGCGCGAGTCCTGACCGGACAGCCGCACCGTGACGCCCTGGTTCAGCAGCGAGCCAAACGCGATCAGCTCACCCATCGCCCAGTCGATGCCGCCCCCGGTGACCATCTTGGCCCGCCGCTCCAGCAGCTGCACGATCCGCTTGTGCGGGGTGAACCCCTCCGGCAGGTTGGTGTGCGCCTCGCCGACCGCGGCCAGCACCGCCGGCTCGATCGCGGTCTTCACTACCGGCTCCGGCTCGGGCTGCCGGCTGCGCCCGCGCGGCCGGGACGAGGTGGCCGCGTCCCGGGTCGCCTTGAACACCTGCTCCAGCTGCGCCTGGTAGTCGCGCAGCAGTTCCTCGGCGTCCTCGACGGTGATGTCGCCCCGGCCGATCAGTTCCTCGGTGTACAGCTTCCGGACGCTGCGCTTGGCGTCGATGATCTGGTACATCAGCGGGTTGGTCATCGACGGGTCGTCGCCCTCGTTGTGCCCGCGCCGCCGGTAGCAGACCAGGTCGATCACCACGTCCTTGGTGAACGTCTGGCGGTACTCGAACGCCAGCCGGGCGACCCGGACCACGGCCTCGGGGTCGTCGCCGTTCACGTGGAAGATCGGTGCCTGGATCATCCGGGCCACGTCGGTGGAGTACAGCGACGAGCGGCTGTACTCGGGCGCGGTGGTGAAGCCCACCTGGTTGTTGACGACCACGTGCACCGTGCCGCCGGTGCGGTACCCGCGCAACTGGGAGAGGTTCAGCGTCTCGGCGACCACGCCCTGACCGGCGAACGCCGCGTCGCCGTGCACCAGCACGGGCAGCACGGTGTACCCCTCCAGGCCCAGGTCCAGCCGGTCCTGCTTGGCCCGGACTATGCCCTCCATGACCGGGTCCACCGCCTCCAGGTGGGACGGGTTGGCCACCACCGAGACGGTGGTCGCGTGCTCGCCGTCCGGGGTGGTGAACTTGCCGGTCATGCCCAGGTGGTACTTGACGTCGCCGGAGCCCTGGGTGGACTTCGGGTCCAGGTGCCCCTCGAACTCGGAGAAGATCTTCTCGTACGGCTTGCCGACGATGTTGGCCAGCACGTTCAGTCGGCCCCGGTGCGCCATGCCGATGACGACCTCGTCCAGCCCGCCGGTGGCCGACGCCTGGATCACCTCGTCCAGCAGCGGGATCAGCGACTCGCCGCCCTCCAGCGAGAACCGCTTCTGCCCGACGTACTTGGTTTGCAGGAACGTCTCGAACGCCTCGGCGGAGTTGAGCCGGTTCAGGATGTGCTTCTGCTCGGCCCGGTCCGGCTTGGTGTACTTGCGCTCGACTCGCTCCTGGATCCAGCGGCGCTCCTCCGGGTCCTGGATGTGCATGTACTCGACGCCGACCCGGCGGCAGTACGAGTCGCGCAGCACGCCGAGCACCTCGCGCAGCTTCATCCGTTGCTGGCCGGAGAAGCCGCCGACCGGGAACGTGCGGTCCAGGTCCCACAGCGTCAGGCCGTGCTCCAGCACGTCCAGGTCCGGGTGCCGGCGGATCTTGAACTCCAGCGGGTCGGTGTCGGCCATCAGGTGACCACGCACCCGGTACGCGTGGATCAGTTCGATGACCCGGGCGGTCTTGTTGATCTGGCTCTCGGAGTTGACCGCCACGTCGCGGACCCAGCGCACCGGCTCGTACGGGATGCGCAGCGCCGTGAAGATCGCGTCGTAGTAGCCGTGCTCGCCGAGCAGCAGTTCGTGCACGGCCTTGAGGAACTCGCCGGACTGGGCACCCTGGATGATCCGGTGGTCGTAGGTGGACGTCAGTGTGATGATCTTGCTGACCGCCATCCCGGCGAGCGTCTCGTCGCTCATCCCGGCGTACGGCGCCGGGTACTCCATCGCGCCGACCCCGATGATCGTGCCCTGGCCCGCCATCAGCCGCGGCATCGAGTGGACGGTGCCGATGCCGCCCGGGTTGGTCAGCGAGATCGTGGTGCCGGCGTAGTCGTCCATGGTCAGTTCGTTGCGCCGGGCCCGCCGCACGACATCCTCGTACGCCTGCCAGAACTGCCGGAAGTCCATCCGCTCGCAGCCCTTGATCGACGGGACCACGAGCGTGCGCGACCCGTCGGGCTTGCGCAGGTCGATCGCGATGCCCAGGTTCACCCGCTCCGGCTCGGCCATCGCCGGCTTGCCGTCCACCTCGGTGTACGAGTTGTTCATCTCCGGGTACTCGGCCAGCGCCTTGACCAGCGCGTACCCGATCAGATGCGTGAAGCTGACCTTGCCGCCGCGCCCCCGGGTGAGGTGGTTGTTGATCACAATGCGGTTGTCGGAGATCAGCTTGGCCGGTACCGCCCGGACGCTCGTCGCGGTGGGCACCTGGAGCGAGGAGTCCATGTTCTGCACGATCCGGGCGGCGACGCCGCGCAGCGGGATCGTCCTGGCGCCCCCGGACTGCGGGGTCTTCGGCGCGGGCGCCCGGCCACCCTCGGTGCGCACCTTCGGCTCGACGGCCGGCTTCGCCGCGGCCGGCGCTGTCGCGGGTGCGGCCTTGGCGGGCGCCGCGTCCGGCTTCGGCGCCGCCTTGGCGGGCGCGGCCGGCGCGGCCGCCCTGGCCGGTGCCGCCGCCTTCACCTCCGCCTTCGCGGCGGGCGCGTCGGTGCCGGCGCGGGCCGCGCTGGCCGTCGCGGTGGCGGCGCTGGCCTGGGTGTGGGTCACCGGGGCGGCCTTGCCGTCCGGCTTGTCCAGCGCCGGCTTGTAGTCCGCGAAGAAGTCGTGCCAGGCCGGGTCGACGCTGGCCGGGTCGGCGAGGTAGCGCTGGTACATCTCCTCGACGATCCACTCGTTCGGGCCGAAACCGGCCAGCGGGTTCTCCTGCGACGTCTGCTGGGTGGACACGTCCCGTATCGCCTCTTCCACGCGGTTGCTGTCCTGGGGTGAGAAGTCGGCTTCTAGGCTACGCCGAGCCCAGGGCGGGTGCGCCCGCGGCACGCACCCGGACGGGCGGGCGTCGGTATCCGATCATCCGGCGCCCGCCCCTTACCAGATTAGGAGACGTCCCTGGTCCGGACGATAAGCGTGCCGACCACACCGGAGACGGCCGCGTAGGCGATCAGCACCACCGCGCCCAGCCACTGCGGTGGACTACCGGGTAGCTCGGCGTTGGTGACCATCAGTTGCGAGGCCAGCGACGGCACGATCACCTGGAGCTTCTGGATCCACTCCCAGCCCAGCCAGTTCTCCAGCACGGAGAAGATGATCAACGCGCCGATGTAGCCGGCCAGGTACAGGATGATCGCGGTGACCGTCGCGGCGATCTGGCTGCGCAGCAGCACGCCGAACCCGACCCCGAAGATCGCCCACAGCACGTACGCGAGCAGGTTCAGCCCGTACGCCCGCAGCACCGACGCGTCACCGAGGCCGGCGTCCAGGTGCCGGCTGGCCAGGTAGATCAGCGTCGCCGGTATGGTGAGCGCCGACGTGACCAGCCAGATCAACGCGCCGAGCAGGGCCGACGCGACCAGCTTCGCCCCGATCACCGTGGACCGGTGCGGCGTGGTCATGAACGTGGTGGTCACGGTCTGGTGGAAGAACTCGGTGGTCGCCACCATGACGCCCATCACCAGCACGATGAGCAGCCCGAAGAACTGGCCGGACGTGCCCAGGTTGGCGGCGATGACATCCGGCTTGAGCTGCGCCAGGATGGCCTGCTGCTGCTCGGGGCCGAGACCCTCGGTCAGCGCATCGGTGTGGTCCAGCAGGTAGTTCGTGTTCACCAGGTTCAGCAGGAAGGTCAGCGCCGCCAGCACCACCGCGGTGAGCGTGAACAACCACCAGGCGTTGGTCGTGCGGATCTTGACCAGCTCGGCCCGTACCAGCCTCATCGGATGCCCGCCTTCCCCGCCGTCAGCTCCAGGAAGACCCGCTCCAGGTCGGGTCGCTCGGTGGTCAGCTCGTGCAGCTCCACCTGACCGGCGAGGGCGGCCCGGCCGACGGCCGGCGCGTCCAGGCCGGAGACCCGCAGCAGCCCGCCCTCGGCGGGCGTCACGGTCGCGCCCTGCTCGGTCAGCTGCTTGGCGAACGCCTCCGCCTGCGGCGTGCGGACCCGGACGGTGCCGATGTCGCCCATCGAGTCCATCACCTCGGCCAGCGGGCCCTGCCGGATCAGCTTGCCGGCGGCGATGATCACCAGGTCGTCGGCGAGCAGTTCCATCTCGGACAGCAGGTGACTGGAGACCAGGACGGTGCGCCCCTCGGCGGCCAGCCCCTTGAGCAGGTCCCGCATCCAGCGGATGCCCTCCGGGTCCAGGCCGTTCGCCGGCTCGTCCAGGATCAGCACCCGCGGGTCGCCGAGCATCGCCGCGGCGATCCCCAGCCGCTGGCGCATGCCCAGCGAATACCCCTTGAACTTGCGCTTCGCGGCCGGTGTGAGACCGACCAGCGCCAGCACCTCGTCGGCGCGGCCGCGCGGCAGCCCCGCCGCGGCGCAGATGACGCGCAGCTGGTTGATGCCGCTGCGCCCCTTGTGCGCGCTGGACGCCTCCAGCACCGCCCCCACGTGCCGCAGCGGATCCTTCAGATCCGCGTACCGCTGGCCGTCAAGCGTGGCCGTGCCGGCCGTCGGCTTGACCAAACCCAGCAGCATGCGCAGCGTGGTGGTCTTCCCGGCGCCGTTCGGCCCCAGGAAGCCGGTGATCCGGCCCGGTTCCACGTTGAACGACAGGTTGTCGACCGCCCGTAGCTCTTTGTACTGTTTCGTGAGCCCGGCCACGACGATCCGTCCCCCGGACATCGCTCCCCTTTCCGTAGTAGCGGCCCAATGATCGCAGCCGGGTCAAAGCCCGGTCGTAGGCTCCCACCGTGACTGTTCGTTACGGTATCTGCGCGGCCAACGCCGGCGAATTCGGCGACCCGCGCGCCCTCGTCGCGCTGGGTGAGGCTGCCGAGCGGGCCGGCTGGGACGCATTCTTCATCAACGACCACGTCCTCTACCACCACCGGGACTGGCCGGTCGCCAACCCGACCGTGGTCCTCGGCGCACTGGCCGCCCGCACCTCCCGGATCCGGCTGGGCACCCTGATGACCGCGCTGCCCCGGCGCCGGCCCCAGGTGGTCGCCCGCGAGGTCGCCACCCTGGCGGCGCTGGCCGGCGCGGACCGGGTGATCTTCGGCGCCGGCCTGGGCTCGATGGACGCCGAGTACGCCGCCTTCGGCGAGGACCCGGACCTGCGCGCCCGCGCCACGCGGCTGGACGAGGGGCTGGCCTTCCTCTCCGGCGCCTGGTCGGGCCGGCCCGTCGACGGCGGCCCGATGCTGCCGGCGGCCCGCATCCCGATCTGGTGCGCGGGCCGCTGGCCGCGCCGGGCCGGCTTCCGGCGGGCCGCCCGCTGGGACGGCGTGGTGCCCACCTTCGCCGGCTACGACCAGGCCAACCCGCCGCCACCCGACCTCCTGCGCGCCGTCGTGGACCTGGTCGGCCCCGGCAAGGACGTGGCGATGGAGGGCGCCTCGCGGGACGGCTCCGTGGTGGCGCCCTACGCGGCGGCCGGCCTCACCTGGTGGCTGGAGGCGTTCACCTGGCGGCGTGGACCGCTCGCCGAGGCGTTCACCCGGGTGGCCGCCGGCCCGCCGGTCTGATCAGGTTCCAGCGGTGCCCGTGAACCGCGACGCTCAACTCGCGCCCCGGTGGGCTGCCCGAGTAACCCGCCAACGCAGCCACCGTAAGACGTTTACGGGATCGACACCTCGCCCTCCGTCGGCCGACACTCGACCGGAGGGTGGCGCGCTTACACACATCACATGGCCGTTCTGCTGACCGCCCCGGCAACCACCGGTACCAGCGGTTACACGCTGCTCATCGCGGACGCCCCGGACCAGATCGCCGCCGCACAGCGGCTCCGGCACCGGGTCTTCGGCGAGGAACTGGGCGCCACCCTGCACAGCCTTGTCCCCGGCACCGACGTCGATGAGTTCGACGCGCACTGCGACCACCTCATCGTCCGCGCCGACGCCACCGGCGAGGTCGTCGGGACGTACCGCATGCTGCCCCCGCGCGGCGCCGCCGCGACCGGCCGCCGGTACGCCGACGGCGAGTTCGACACGTCCGCGCTCGCCCCGCTGCGCGACCACCTCGTCGAGACGGGCCGCTCCTGCGTGGACCCCGCCCACCGCTCCGGCGCCGTCATCAACCTCATGTGGGCCGGCATCGCCCGCTACCTGCACCTGCACGGGCTGCGCTGGCTCGGCGGCTGCGCCAGCGTGCCGCTGGCCGACGGCGGCGCGACCGCGGCCGGGGTCCGGGCGTTGGCCCGCGCGAAGCACATGTCCCCGCCCCGGCTCCGGGTCCGCCCCCACCAGCCGTGGCTGCCGGCGGACGGCGTCGAAGCCCCCGTGCGGGTCGCCGTCCCGCCGCTGCTGCGCGGGTACCTGCGGCTCGGCGCCTGGGTGTGTGGCGAGCCGGCGCATGACCGGGACTTCGACGTGGCCGATTTCTACGTCCTGCTCTCCCTGGACCGCGTCGACCCCCGCTACCTGCGCCACTTCCTCGGCGACGCGGCACTGGACGCTCGTGGCGGGGCCGGTGGCGGTGGCGGTGCCGGGAGGCTGCCGTGAGCCTGTGGCAGCCGGAGTCCCCCTGCGACGCCGGCTGCATCCCGCCCCCGGCCACCCGCCTCTCCCCGATCCGCCAGGCCGGCCGCCTCGCCGCCCTGGCCGGGGTCCTCCTCGCCGGTGCCGCCGCCCTCCCGGTCCTGCCGGTACTGCCACCGGCCCGGCGCTCGGCCCTGTTCCGCACCCTGGCGCGTGGCGTCCTTGGTGCCCTCGGCGTCCGCCTCGCCGCCCGGGGACGCCTCCCCCGCCGGCACGCACTGCTGGTCGCCAACCACATCTCCTGGCTGGACGTCGTCGCCCTGCTCGCCGTGGCACCCGCCCGACTGCTGGCCAAGCGCGAGGTCCGCGACTGGCCGCTGATCGGCACCCTCGCCACGGCTTCCGGCACCCTCTTCCTGGACCGCCGCCGCCCGCGCACCCTCCCCGCCACGGTCGCGGACGTCGCCTCCGCCCTGCGCGCGGGAGCGGTGGTCGCGCTGTTCCCCGAGGGCACCACCTGGTGCGGCGCCCCCTCCGGCGGCCCGTTCCGCCCCGCCATGTTCCAGGCGGCCCTGGACGCCGGCGTCCCCGTCGTGCCGATCTCCATCCGGTACACCGGCACCGGCCCCGCTGGCGACGACGCCGCCACCGTCGTCCCCGCCTTCCTGGGCGCCGACACCCTGTGGGCGTCGCTGCGCCGGGTCCTGGCCGCTCCCGCGCTGACCGTCTCCCTGGCCGCCTCCCCGGCCCTCCACCCCGACACCGCGGCCACCCGCCGCACCCTTGCCCGCATGGCCGAGGCCGCCGTCCGCACCGACAACCCCGGCGTCGCGCTGGTCGCCCCACGCCCCGTCGAGGATTTCCCCCAAACCCCCGTCGCGGCCGCCACCCCCATCGCCCTCCACGCCGCATAGCCGCCCACCACACTGGACACGGGGTCCGCGACGGCGGCTCAATCTGCCGGCCTCCGCCCGGCGCCGGACGGGAGAGCGGGGCCAGGCACCGGACCAGGTACCGGATGGTGGGCGAGCGGGCCGGAGACGAACGGTGCGAGGGCCAGGTTCTCAAGGGGCGACCGGAGCCCCACCGGAGGCGAAGCGTCGCGGAGGCACGGCCCCGCGAAGGCGTGCTGACCCGCGCACGGAGCCGACGTCCGGCCCCCACGCATTCACGGCAAGCTGTGTGACAAACGCGATGTATCGCGTTGCGCGAACGAGATACATCGCGATATGCTCGCCCGCGTCGGATCGGGAAGCGGGAGAGCGGTATGACGACCTGGCTGGTGGACAAGCCGCAGCGGCTGGCGGTGGATCGGCCCGTGCGGCGGCTCGACGTGCGGTTGATTTCGGGGAAGCTGAACGTCGTCGGCGCGGACGGGCCGCCGCGGATCGAGGTGACCTCGATCGGTACCCGGCCGCTCGTGGTGAGCTGCGAGGATGGCGCGCTGGTCATCAGGTACGAGCGGCCGCGGTTCTGGCCGGTGTGGACCGGGCCGCTGGGGTGGTTCCTGGTCGGGCGCAAGCGGTACCGGGCGGAGGTCTCGGTGGCGGTGCCGCCGGAGGCGGTGGCGGAGCTGGAGTTGATCTCCGGGTCGGCGGTGGTGTCGGCGCTGCGCGCAGGCGCCTCGATCACGGTGAGCAGCGGGCGGATCACGCTGCTGGGGCTGGCCGGGCAGACCGTGGCGAAGGTGGTCTCCGGTCCGGTGGAGGCGCTGGGGGTGGGCGGCGACCTGGAGGTCGAGACGGTGTCCGGCGAGTTGATCATCGCGGACTCGTCGGCCAGCCGGCTGCGGGCGCGGACCACGTCCGGTCCGATCACGGCGGACCTGAACAACCCGCCGTACCACAGCCGCATCGACCTGGAGACGGTGTCCGGCCAGATCACGGCGCGGGTGCGGGAGGACAGCGACCTGGATGTCGAGCTGCACACGGTCAGCGGGCGGGTGAGCAGCGACTTCGAGGAGCTGTGGGCGCGCGGATCGCACGGGGACAAAAGGCTGGGCGGGCGGCTCGGCGCCGGCACCGGGCGGCTGCGGGCGCAGGCGACGTCCGGGCATGTGTCGCTGCTGGCCCGGCAGGTGGATGACGAGGAGCGCCAGGGCGCGTACGCGGGCGCCGAGGAGCCGCGCGGCGACACCGCCGAGACGGGTGCGCGGCAGCGCGACTCCTCCGGGAAGGACGGGGACGACCCGGAGCGGGAGGGGGCGCACGAGGGGGAAGGGGGCCGGCCGTGACGGCGGTGTTCAGCCACGGCCGGCTGCGCCTGTACCTGTTGAAGCTGCTGGCCGAGGGGCCCCGGCACGGGTACGAGCTGATCCGGCTGCTGGAGGACCGGTTCCTGGGGTTGTACGTGCCGAGCGCCGGGACAATCTACCCCCGGCTCCAGCGGATGGAGGCGGAGGGCCTGGTCACGCACACGGCGGCGGGCGGGCGCAAGACGTACGAGATCACGGACGCGGGGCGCGCGGAGCTGGCGGAGCGCGCCGGTGAGCTGGCGGCGCTGGAGTCGGACATCCACGCCTCGGTGCAGGACCTGGCGGGGCTGGCGATGGAGATCCAGGACGAGGTGCGCGGCTCGGCGCGGGACGTCAAGCGCGAGCTGCGCGAGGCGGCCCGCAACGCGCGGCAGCGGTGGCAGCCGCCGGTGCCGCCGTGGCAGCAGCGACGGGAGCCGGTGCCGTCGCTGCCGCCGGAGGCGGAGGCGGGCCTCCGGTTGGAACGCCGGGCCGCGGAGCTGGCCGGTGACGTGCGACGGTTGGTGCGCCGGCAGGGCGTGATGCCGGAGGCGCTGCGCGCGGCGATGGAGGCCGTCGAGGTGGCCGCCGTGGAGATCCGCCGCCTCATCGAGGGCCGCCCGCCGTCCCGTTAGCCCGGACCCACTGCCGATCTTGGGCTCGTGGTGGGCGCGAAGCCGCCGTAACCGCCGCAACCCGGGCACCACGGGTCCGAGATCGGCGAGTCGGAGGGCGAGGGTTCCTCACAGATTACTTTCAGGAACGGTACAGGCGGCCCGCAGAGTTTCGCGCCACCATGGGGGCATGGCAACGGCTGAGGCGAAGCTCCTGGTGGTCGAGGACGATCCGAACATCCTCGAACTGCTGTCCGCCAGCCTGCGCTTCGCCGGGTTCGACGTGGCGACCGCCACCAGCGGCAGCGCCGCGGTCTCGGCGGCCAAGAACCGGCGGCCGGACCTGGTGGTCCTCGACGTGATGCTGCCGGACCTGGACGGGTTCGAGGTGATCCGGCTGCTGCGCGAGGGCGGCACCCGCACCCCGGTCGTGTTCCTGACCGCGCGGGACGCCACCGAGGACAAGATCCGTGGGCTGACCCTGGGCGGGGACGACTACGTCACCAAGCCGTTCAGCCTCGAGGAGCTGACCGCGCGGATCCGGGCGGTGCTGCGGCGCACGACCGGTGAGCACTCGCCGTCGCGGCTGGTCTTCGCGGACCTGGAACTGGACGAGGAGACGCACGAGGTGCACCGGGCGGGCCGCCGGGTGCAGCTGTCGCCGACCGAGTTCAAGCTGCTGCGGTACCTGATGCTGAACCCGAACCGGGTGCTGTCCAAGGCGCAGATCCTGGACCACGTCTGGAACTACGACTTCCGGGGCGACGACAACATCGTCGAGTCGTACATCTCCTACCTGCGGCGCAAGGTCGACACGGTGGAGCCGCGCCTGATCCACACGCTGCGCGGCGTCGGGTACGTGCTGCGCAAACCCGCCGGCTGATGGCCACGCTGAGCGGCATCCCGCTGCGCGTCAAGCTGGTGGCCGCCGTGCTGGCCCTGGTCGCGGCGGCGCTCCTGGTGATCGGCGTGACCAGCGCGTTCGCGCTGCGGTACTACCTGACGCACCGGATCGACCAGCAGTTGGCCGCCACCTCCACCCAGGTGACCCAGAACGCGCTGCTGATGTTCCAGGACCCGGACACGCAGATCACGATGCTGCTGCCCAGCGACTACTCGGTCGGCCTGGTCGGCCCGGCGGCGCGGAACCTGTCGCAGAACCCCCGGCACAGCCCCACCTACGCCGCGGACGACCTGCCGCCGCTGCCGGCCGACGTGCCGGAGGCGCAGCGGAACCTGAACCGGCCGATCACGGTGCTCTCGGTCTCCGGCCGGGACCGGTGGCGGGCCCTGGTCACCAGCTTCCCGGACGGCAACTACCTGGTGGTGGCGCAGAGCCTGGCCGACGTGGACATGGCGATGCGCCAGCTCGCGTGGATCGACGTGCTGGTCGGCGGGGTGGTGCTGATCCTGCTCGCCTCGGTCGGCGCCGGCATCGTGCGGACCAGCCTGCGCCCGCTGGTGCAGATCGAGCAGACCGCGGCGGCGATCGCCGCCGGCGACCTCACCCGGCGGGTGCCGGACCCGGAGCCGGGTACCGACCGACCGGCCACCGAACTGGGGCGGCTGTCGCGGGCGCTGAACGCCATGCTGACCCAGATCGAGGCGGCGTTCACCGCGCGGTCGGCGTCGGAGATGGCGGCCCGCAGCGCGGAGTCGGCGGCGCGGAACGCGGCGATGGCGGCGCAGGCGTCGGAGACCCGGGCGCGCCGGTCCGAGGAGCGGATGCGGCAGTTCGTCGCGGACGCCTCGCACGAGTTGCGCACCCCGCTGACCACGATCCGGGGCTTCGCCGAGCTGTACCGGCAGGGCGCGGCCCGCGAGCCGGAGGAGGTCGCCCGGCTGCTGCGCCGGATCGAGGACGAGGCGGCCCGGATGGGGCTGCTGGTGGAGGACCTGCTGCTGCTGGCCCGGCTGGACCTGCAGCGGCCGTTGCAGGCGACGCCGGTGGAGTTGCCGGTGCTGGCGAACGAGGCCGTGCAGGCGGCCCGCGCGGTCGCGCCGGACCGGCCGATCGAGCTGGACCTGGAGGCCGCCGGTCCGCTGGTGGTGCTCGGCGACGACGCCCGGCTGCGCCAGGTGATCGGCAACCTGATGACGAACGCGCTGACCCACACCCCGCCGGACGTGCCGGTCACCCTGAAGGTGCGAGCGGACCCGGCGGGCTTCGCGGTCATCGAGGTGATCGACCGCGGTCCCGGGCTGACCCCGGAGCAGATGGACCGGGTGTTCGAGCGGTTCTACCGGGCGGACGCCGCGCGCAGCCGGCGCGGTGCCACCACACCCGGAACGGGGCTGGGGCTGGCGATCGTGGCCGCCCTGGTGGCCGCGCACCGGGGCACGGTCGAGGTGGACAGCGAACCGGGCCGGGGTGCGACGTTCCGGGTCCGGCTGCCGCTGGCGCGCGACGTGGAGCCCGCGGCGTGACTCACAGACAACTCGCAGCACGGTTACAGGTGCGGTGAAGGCGTATGCGGGAATCTTTGTGACATGAGCGAGTACGACGACAGCACCCCCGGCCGGCTGGGGGACCAGGAGCCCCGGGGCGAGCAGCCCGCGGCTACGGAGCCGGAGCAGTCGGAGCAGTCGTGGCAGTCGCCCGCGCCGCAGCCGATCGCCGGGTCGCACCCCGGGCAGCCGGTCAGCGGGGCGCACCCCACGCACCCCACCCAGGCCGGGCACCCCACGCAGGCGGGGCAGCCGGCTCAGGCGGGGCACCCCACCCAGCCCGGGCAGCCGGTCGGTGGGGGGCACTGGCAGCCGGGTGGCGCGGCGTACGGGCAGCCCGGGTGGCCGAGCCAGCCGGCGTACCCGGCGCCGCAGGCGCAGCACCAGCAGCCGTACGGCGCGTGGGGGCAGACCGCGACCCTGGAGCAGCGACCCGGGCAGACCAGCCGGGCCGGCAGGATGCTCGCCACCGGCGCCGCCGCCGTCGTGCTCGCGGTCGGCTCCGGCCTGCTCGGCGGCGTGATCGCCACCAGCATCGACCACCGTGCCCCCGGGTCGGTCGCCGCGGACGCCAGCCGCGCCGCCGCCGCGCCGGTGATCAACCGGTCCTCGCTCGCCGAGATTGCGGCGAAGGTACAGCCGACGGTCGTGAAGATCCAGACCGGCAGCGGCGAGGGCTCGGGCGTGGTGATCAGCGCCGATGGCGCGATCGTCACCAACAACCACGTGGTCGCCTCGGCCCGCGGCGACCGGGTCCAAGTGATCTTCAACGATGGTCGCAAGGCGGACGCCAGCGTGGTGGGCACCGACCCGAAGACCGACCTCGCGGTGATCAAGGCGCAGGGCGTCAGCGGGCTGGTGGCGATCAAGTTCGGCGACAGCGACGCCACCCAGATCGGCGACACCGTGCTCGCCCTGGGCAGCCCGCTGGACCTGCAGGGCTCGGTCACCGCCGGGATCATCAGCGCCAAGGACCGGACCATCCAGGTCGGCGGGGACCAGCAGGGTCAGTTGCCGGGGCAGTCCTCGGTGAGCTCGCTGTCCGGCCTGCTCCAGACCGACGCGGCGATCAACCCGGGCAACTCCGGCGGCGCGCTGGTCAACACGAACGCCGAACTGGTCGGCATCAACAGCGCCATCGCCACCTCGGGCCAGGGCTCGTCCGGCAACATCGGTATCGGCTTCGCCATCCCCAGCAACAAGGCCAAGGCCGTCGCGGACGCGCTGCTGGCGGGGAAGAAGGTCAGCCACCCGTTCCTGGGTGTGCAGGTCAACAACGGCCAGAACGGCGGCGCGCTGATCGCCGCGGTGAGCAGCGGCGGCCCCGCCGAGAAGGCCGGCCTCCAGGAGGGCGACGTGCTCACGAAGATCGGCGACAAGCCGGTCAACGGCGCCGATGACGTGGTCGCCGCGGTTCAGCGCGGCAAGGTGGGCGACCGGCTCACGATCACCTACACCCGAAACGGATCCGAACAGACGGCAACCGTGACGCTGGGCGAAGCGTCATAACAAGCAAAGCTCCCTAACAACAGCAGACTCTCCTCCTCCCCAGAAAAGACGGCGGGCGGCGTGGCCTCGGGGGTTGTCCGCGCCGCCCGCCGCTCTGGCAAGGGCCGTGGACCGCTGCCGGCCGGCTCAGTCGAGCCAGTTCAGGCTCCGGTCCACGGCCTTTTGCCAGAGCCGGTGCGCCTCGTCCCGGTCCGCCGTCGCCATGCCGGGCGTCCACTCCCGGTCGGCCCGCCAGTTGGCGCGCAGCGTGTCCAGGTCCGGCCAGAAGCCCACCGCGAGGCCGGCGGCGTAGGCGGCGCCGAGGCAGGTGGTCTCCGCGACCGTCGGGCGCACCACCGGCACCTCCAGCACGTCCGCCTGGAACTGCATGAGCAGTTCGCTGGCGGTCATCCCGCCGTCCGCCTTGAGCGTGGTCAGGTCCACGGTGGACTCCGCGTTCATCGCGTCCACCACGTCCTTGACCTGCCAGGCGGTCGCCTCCAGCGTGGCCCGGGCCAGGTGCCCCTTGGTCACGTACCCGGTCAGCCCGGCGATGACGCCACGGGCGTCCGGGCGCCAGTGCGGGGCGTAGAGGCCGGAGAACGCCGGTACCACGTAGCAGCCGCCGTTGTCGGTCACGGTGGCCGCGAGGTCATTCACCTCGGGGGCGGAGCCGATGATGCCCAGGTTGTCCCGTAGCCACTGGACCAGGGCGCCGGTCACGGCGATCGAGCCCTCCAGCGCGTACACCGCGGGCTCGTCGCCGATCCGGTACCCCACCGTGGAGATCAGTCCGTGCTCGCTCGGTATCGCCGTGCTGCCGGTATTGAGCAGCAGGAACGAGCCGGTGCCGTAGGTGCACTTCGCCTCGCCGGGGGCGAAGCAGGTCTGGCCGAACAGGGCCGCCTGCTGGTCACCCAGCGCGCCGGCCACCGGCACCCCGTTGAGTTGCCGCGCCTCGCCGTAGACGTGTGAGGAGGGCAGGATCTCCGGCAGGATCGCCCGGGGTACGCCCATGGCGGCGAGCAGGTCGTCGTCCCAGTCGAGGGTTTGCAGGTTCATCAGCATGGTCCGGCTGGCGTTGGTGACGTCGGTGGCGTGCCGGCCGGTGAGGTTCGCGATCAGCCAGGTGTCCATCGTTCCGAAGTGGACCTCGCCGTTCTCGGCCCGGGCGCGCAGATCCGGGTCCGCGTCCAGCAGCCAGCGGATTTTGGGACCCGCGAAGTACGTGGCCAGCGGCAGCCCGGAGACCCCCCGGAACCGGTCCTGCCCGATCTCGCCGGCCAGCTCCCGGATCAGCCCGTCGGTGCGGGTGTCCTGCCAGACGATCGCGTTGCCGACCGGTTCGAGGGTCTTGGCGTCCCACAGCAGCGTGGTCTCGCGCTGGTTGGTGATGCCGATGGCGGACAGGTCGGCGCGGGCCAGGCCGGCCCGGTCCAGCGCGCCCTGGGTGACCGCCTGCACGTTGTGCCAGATCTCCCGGGCATCGTGCTCGACCCAGCCGGGCCGGGGGTAGATCTGTTCGTGTTCGCGCTGGTCGAGGGAGACGATCCGGCCCTCGGCGTCGAACACGATGCAGCGGGTGGAGGTGGTGCCCTGGTCGATGGCGGCGATGTAGGTGTGCGGGGTCACGCCGAACAGTTTGCCTCGCCCGGGCGGGTTTGCCGTCCGGCACTACCGTGTGCGACCGCGCGTGGGGGAAACTGCGTGCGGCACGCGCGGCGATCGAGGGGGTGCGCCGATGAACGGCTTCGATGAGGCGTTGGAGCGGCTGCTGACCGATCCGGCGTTCGCCCGCGCGCTGGCGGCGGACCCGACGGCGGCGCTGGCCGGCTACCGGCTCACCGAGGAGGAGCACGCGCTGCTGCGCAGCCAGGTGACGGGGGACCGGGGCGGGCAGACCGCGGTGGAGACGCGGGCCAACCAGTCCGGCGTGTTCGGGATGCTGGCGCCGCTGGCGGACCTGGCCGGGGAAATCAGCGCCGCCGACGCCCCCGGGTCAGCCGGTTTCGGCGCGGCTGACGCTCGCGGGGCGGCGGGCTTCGGCGTGGCCGAGGCGCCGGGGTCAGCCGGTTTCGGCGCGGCTGACGCTCGCGGGGCGGCGGGCTTCGGCGTGGCCGAGGCGCCGGGGTCAGCCGGCTTCGGCGCGGCCGACGTTCCCGGGACGGCCGGCTTCGGCGCCGCGCAGCCCGGTTCCGACGCCCTCGGCGTCCCGGAGCGACAGCCGCCGCCGGGCTACCACATCCGGGTGGACGCGGACGGCGACGGCACCTGGGACCGGCACATGCTGCGCGCCCGGCCGGACGGCGGCGTGGATATCCTGGTGGACGCCGACCGGGACGGCCGCATCGACTTCATCGGCCACGACGCCGACGCGGACGGGCTGGTCGAGTCCGCCGACTACGACAAGGACGGCGATGGCTTCTTCGAGAAGACCATGTACGACGACACCGGTGACGGCTGGCTGGACCGCACCGTCCGGCACCGCCCGCCCGGCGGCGGCGTGGGGGACGCGCTCGGCCCCGCCCGTTGACGCGGCGGCGGCCGTTCGGCGCGGCGCGGGCGCCGGTGGGCGACGCGAGGTGGCGATCCCGCCGGTCAACGTCGAGGATGGATCGAGATCGGTGACGCTGGGGAGGTGATCCGGGTGGTCGCCGTGGCCACCGAACGGCTGCGCAAGGTCTTCGCCGACGGCACGGTCGCCGTCGATGACCTTACGCT
The DNA here is from genome assembly GCF_018397995.1 of Rhizomonospora bruguierae. Lineage (GTDB taxonomy): Bacteria > Actinomycetota > Actinomycetes > Mycobacteriales > Micromonosporaceae > Rhizomonospora > Rhizomonospora bruguierae. Next base: position 13,663 of record NZ_BBQH01000019.1, on the reverse strand, counting down.
GTCGGTGGCGCAGGGCGAGTTCCTGGTCCTGCTCGGGCCCACCGGCTGCGGCAAGTCGACGCTCCTGCGCCTGGTCGCCGGCCTGGAGACGCAGACGAGCGGGCACATCCGCATCGACGGGCGGCTGGTGGACGGGCTGCCCGCCGGGGAGCGCCGCGCCGCCATGGTGTTCCAGGACTACGCCCTGTACCCGCACCTGAGCGTCGCCGACAACATCGGCTTCCCGCTGCGGGCCGGCGTCCACCAGGTGGACATCGCGGCCCGGGTCGCCGAGGTGGCCGCCACGCTCGGCCTCACCCACCTGCTCGACCGGTCGCCCACCCACCTGTCCGGCGGGCAGCGGCAGCGGGTCGCGATGGCCCGGGCGATCGTCCGCAAGCCGCGGGTGTTCCTGCTCGACGAGCCCCTGTCCAATCTGGACGCCGGGCTGCGCGCCGAGTTGCGCGCCGAGATCGCCGCCGTGGCCCGCCGCCTGCGGGTCACGACCCTCTACGTCACCCACGACCAGACCGAGGCGATGACCATGGCGGACCGGGTGGCGGTGCTGCGCCGCGGGGTCCTCCAGCAGGTCGGCACGCCGGAGCAGGTCTACGCGGACCCGGCCACGGTGTTCGTCGCCGCGTTCCTCGGCAACCCGCGCACGAACCTGCTCCAGGGCGCCGTGTACCGGGACGAGGCCGGCCGGATCCTGCTGGACCTGGGCGACCAGCGGCTCGTCTACCCGGCCGGGCACCCGGCCGGCCGGGTGCTGGCCGAGCACGACACCGAGCGGGTGACCGTGGCGATCCGGGCGGACGCGCTGGCCCCGGCGCCGGCCGGGGGGATCGGGGACCTCGGCGGGACCGTACGGCTGGTCGAGAACCTGGGGCACGAGGCGCTGATCCACGTGGCGACCGGGTCGGTGCCCACCTCGCGGGAGACGAGCCGGTTGGAGATCCCGGACACCGGCCAGCACCTGGCCGAGGTCGTCGCCGACGACCCGCCGCCCGGGCGCCCGCTGCTCGGCACGCTGGGGCGGATGCTGCCGCACCACCGCCCGGCCGGACCACCGCCGACCGCGCGTACCGAGTACGGCTTCTACCCCGTGTACGACCCGGAACTGCCGGGGCCGCCCGCGGCGCACGGTGACGTGGTGCTGCGGGCGCCGGTCGCGCGCCTGCCCCGGGTCGGCGAGCGGCTGAACCTGGCCGTGGACATGGACCAGGTGATGCTGTTCGACCGGGCCGGCAACCGGATCCGGTTCACCTGACCCTCAGGCGTTCAGCGTCCCCAGTTGCTGGAGCTTGGCGTCCAGCACGCTGGCGTACTGATCGCTGATCCGGCCCTCGTTGGCACGGGTGCTCACCTTGTTGCGCAGGGCCCGGATCTGCTCCGCGGTCTGGCTCGGCGCGGACCTCGCGTCCGCCTGGAGGTTGCCGACCAGTTGGCGCAGGTCCAGGCCGGCGTCCGGGTTGATGGCGCCGGCCGAGACGCCCTCGTCGATCAGGGCGCGCACCTCGGCGAGCACCTGGTTGAAGGTCGGCTGGCTCGGTGGCACCACCGGGCTGCCCAGCGGGGCGGCGATGGTCGGCGCGGGGGTGTGCGGCGGCGTGGTGGTCGGGGCGGCCGGCGGCTCGACGGTCGCCGGGGCCGGCGGGCTGGTCGTGGGGGCGGAGGGCTGCCCCTGCGACGTCGAGGGGCGGTTCAGCGCGCTGCCCACGACCAGGGCGGTGATCATCGCGGTCAGCGCGGCGGTGACCACCACGGCCACCCGGTTGCGGGGAGACCAGCCGCCGGGTTGCCGGCCCAGAACGGGCAGCGCCACGGTGGGCGCCAGCCCGTTCACCGGCTCCGGCGGGGCGGGCATCGGGGCCGCGACCGCCGGGGCGGGCCCGGGCGCCTGCTCGACCAGCAGCGCCCGCAACTCGTCCGCCACCTGGTACGCGGTGGGGCGGTCCCCGGGGTGCCGGTCCAGACAGCGGCGGCACAGGTCGGAGACCTGCGGGGGCAGGTCCGGCACGCCGCGCAGCGGCGGCATCCGGGGCGGCTGTGGCAGCCGCGCCAGGTCGTCCCACGTCTCCACCGGGAAGGGTGGGTGGCCGGCGAGCATCTCGTACAGCAGCACGCCGAGCGCGTACGCGTCGGTGGCCGGCTGCGCCGGGGTCCCGTCCAAACGCTCCGGCGCCACGTACGCCGGGGTGCCGAACGTCTCGCCCTCCTCGTCCTCGTCCGGCGCACCGATGTGGGTGGCGATCCCGAAGTCCATCACCTTCGCGCCGGACCGGGTGAGCATGATGTTCGCCGGCGTCACGTCCCGGTGCACGATGCCCAGGCGGTGCGCGGCGGCCAGCGCCTCCGCCACCTCCGCGCCGAGGTGCACGGCGATCCGCCAGGGCAGCGGGCCCTCGGTCAGCCGGGACTCCAGCGACTCGCCGGTGAGCAGTTCCATCACCACGAAGGCGGTGACCGTGCCGTCCTGGGCGACCGTCTCGCCGTAGTCGTGCACCGAGGTCACGTGCGGATGGATCAACTGCGCCGCGGAGCGGGCCTCCTCCCGGACCAGGTCGCGGAAGCGTTGGTCGGCCGCGAGCGAGGCGGCCAGCACCTTCACCGCGACCACCCGGTCCAGCACCTCGTCCCGGGCCCGCCAGATCACGGACATGCCGCCCGCGCCGATCCGGTCGATCAACCGGTACCGGCGGGCGAGGAGGTCGCCGGCGTGGAGCGTAGCCATGCTGTTCTGACCTGTCGTCGACGGGGCCCGCGGGGCAGCAACCGACTAAGGCTGCGGGACGTCCACCACGGATGTCAATGCCGTCCCGGTCGGGTTTCGGCAGCCGCGGACCGCTGCGCCGGCCCGGTTCACGGCCGGCCGGTGGGCCCGGCGGGGCGCCGTGCCACGATGGCGCCATGGTCGACAAGCCGGTGGCGTTCGTGCTGGGTGGCGGCGGCGTGCTGGGCGCGGTCGAGGTCGGCATGCTGCGCGCCCTGCTGCGCGCCGGCATCCGCCCCGACCTGGTGGTCGGCACCTCCATCGGCGCGGTCAACGGCGCCCTGGTCGCCGCCGAGCCGGCCGAGTCGGTCACCGCCCGGCTGGTCCGGCTGTGGTCGTCCGCCGAGGCGGGCGCGGTCTACGGCGACTCCGTCGCGCGCCAGTTGCGCCGGTTCGCCGCCCGCACGCACCTGCACTCGCCGCTGCCGCTGCGCCGCCTGCTCGAGCGGGAACTCGGCGAGGACACCGGGTTCGCGGACCTGCCGGTGCCGTTCCAGTGCTGCGCGGCCAGCATCGAGCGGGCCGCCGAGCACTGGTTCGACTCCGGTCCGCTGGTGGACGCGGTGCTCGCCTCGTCCGCGGTACCGGGGCTGCTGCCGCCCGCCCAGATCGGCGGCGAGCACTTCGTGGACGGCGGCATCGTGAACTCGGTACCGGTCGGGCGGGCGATCGGGTTGGGCGCCCGGACGGTGTTCGTGCTCCAGGTGGGGCGGATCGAGCGGCCGCTCAGCCCGCCCCGGCGCCCGTGGGAGATCGCCCAGGTCGCCTTCGAGATCGCCCGCCGGCACCGGTTCGCCCGCGAGATGGCCGACCTGCCGCCCGGCGTGGCCGTCCACGTGCTCCCCACCGGCGGCGGCAGCCCGCGCGACGATTCGCCCTGGGCGTACCGGAACCTGGCGGCCGTGGGCCGGCGGATCAGTCGCGCCTACACCGCCTCCCGGCTCTACCTGGCCAAGCACGAACTCGGCGGCGACGCCTGATGCCGCTGCCACCCCGCTGGCTGCGCCGCCTGCTGCTCGCCCCCGCCGTCGTGCTGCTCGCCGTCGCCGTGCTGGCCACGCTTCCCGCCTGGCTGCTGCTGGCGGCCGCCGCCTCCCCGCTGGTCGCCGGCCGGCTGCGCCCGTTGCGGGTGCTCTGGATCGTGGTGGTGTACCTGGTCGTGGACGCGGCGGCGCTGGTCGTGATGTTCGCGCTGTGGGTCGGCTCGGGGTTCGGCTGGAAGGTCCGGGCGCCCTCGTTCCAGCGGGCGCACTACGTGCTGTGCGGGTGGTTCCTGCGGGTGCTCTACCGGCAGGCCCGGTGGACGCTGCGGCTGTCCATCGAGATCGACGGGCCCGACCCAGGCGCCGTCCAGCCGGGCCGCCCCGAACTGGTCGTGTGCCGGCACGCCGGTCCCGGCGACTCGTTCATCCTGATCCACGCGCTGGTCAACTGGTACGACCGGGAGCCGCGGATCGTCCTGAAGAACACGCTCCAGTGGGACCCGGCGGTGGACGTGCTGATGAACCGGCTGCCGAGCCGGTTCATCGCCCCCTCGCCGGTGACCGGGGAGCGCCCCGAGGGGCAGATCGAGCACGAGGTGGGCGCGCTCGCCCGGGGGCTGGCCGGGGACGACGCCTTCGTGATCTTCCCGGAGGGCGGCAACTTCACCCCGCGTCGCCGCCAGCGCGGCATCGACCGGCTGCGGTCGCTCGGCCTGGAGAGCATGGCGCGGCGCGCCGAGCGGATGCACCACGTCCTCGCGCCGCGCCCGGGCGGCCTGCTCGCCGCGCTGGACGCCGCCCCCGGCGTGGGCGTCAGCTTCGTCGCGCACACCGGCCTGGACCGCATGCTCACCATCGCCGACGTCTGGCACGAACTGCCCATGGACAAGCGGCTGGTCATGCGCTGGTGGTCGGTGGCTCCGGAGCACATCCCGGCCGGGCGCCAGGAGCGCATCGACTGGCTGTTCGACTGGTGGGCGCGCATCGACCGCTGGATCGCCGAGAACCACCCGGCCTGAGTATGTCGCCGGGCCGGTTGAGTATCCGCACGATGCCCGGACCGGCCCCGCCGCCGGCACACTGTCCGCGTGACGTCGTACCCCTGCCCCGCCTGCCGCGCCCCGGCCGACCTGGTCGGCGGCTGCCGCCGCTGCGGGTGGCCGCCGGACCCCGAGGCCGCGGAGGTCATCCGGCTCGGCGCGGTGATCCACGACCACTGGGCCCGGCTGAACGAGGCGCAGCGCCGGCGGGACGCGCTGGCGGCCGGCGTCCGCGCCCGCGTGGCGGCCCGCGCGGCCGCCACCCCGGTACCGGCGCCGGTTCCCGCGCCGCCCGTGGCACCCGTGGCGGCCGTGCCGGCGGAGGCCCGCGCGGCCGGACCGGAGACCTCCACGCGTACCGTGCAGAACGTCCTGTTCGTCCTCGGCGGCGCGCTGCTGGGCATCGCGGCGATCGTCTTCACCGCGGTGGCCTGGGCGACCTACGGCGTGGGCGGGCGCGCCGCGATCCTCGCCACGGTGACCGTCGCCGCCCTCGCCGTCCCGCCCATCGCCCTGCACCGGCGGCTGCGCGCCACCGCCGAGACGTTCGCCGTGTTCGGCCTGCTCCTGCTGCTGCTCGACGGGTACGCGGCGCGCTACGTCGACCTGCTCGGCATCGCGTCGATCCCGGGTCACCGGTACGCGGGGGCGGTCCTGGGCGCGACCGCGCTGCTCGCCCTCGCCTACGGCGCCGCGACCCGGCTGCGTGGACCCGGCTGGGTGGCCCTGGTGCTGGCCCAACCGGTCGCGCCGGTGCTGCTGGCCCGGGCCGGGCTCGGCTACGCCGGGTGGAGCCTCGTGTTCACCCTGGTCGCCGCCGCCGACCTGGCGTTGGTCGCCCGGGGGCGCCTGGCCCGCGCCTGGCTGCCCGCCGCGCCGCTGCTCCTGCTCGCGTTCGTGTTCGCCGCCGGTGGCATCAGCTCCGCCGACGGGACCGGCGCCGCGATCCGCGCGGGCAGCGCGCTGGTCGCCTTCGCCGGCGCGCTGTGGGCGGCGCCGCGCATCGCCGGCCGGCCCGAACTGCACCCGCCGGTGGACGCCGTGCTCGTCCTCGCCGCCGCCGTGGCCACCGCCCGGGTGGTGGCGTTCGCGGCCCCGGGGTACCTGCTGATCCTGAGCGCGACCCTCGCGCTGGCCATCGCCGCGGCGGTGCAGCGGCTGGGCGTCGGGGCGCGGTTCGCCGGCTGGGCGGTACTGGTCCTCGCGGGTGCCGTCACCGGCATGCAAGCCCTCGTTGCCGGCGCCACCACGGCGTACCGGGCACTGCCCGCCTGGCACGCCGCGCTGGGAACGCCCGAACCGCCGTTCGACGGTCAGCTTCCGGCGGCGGTGGCGGTACTGGCGCTGGCGGCGGGCATCCTCGCCCCGCGCGCGGCCCGCGGTTGGCTCGTGGCCGGGGCGGCGGCGCTGCTGGCCCTGGCCCTGCCCGGCGGGCTCGCCCTGCCCTGGTGGGCGCCGCCCGCCCTCGACCTGACCGGGGTGGCGCTCCTCTCGCTGCTCGCGGTTCGCTCCGCCCGCACGGGTACGCCGGGGCGCCTGCCGGCCGGCGTGGTCGCGCTCGCCCTGGCGGGGCACGCCGCGCTCGCCGGCCTCGCCCGGCCGGGCAGCACGGCGGCGGTGGCCGGCGCACTGGTCGTGCTCGGCCTGGTGGTGGCCGCCGCCGCGCGCCCGGCGTCCGCGCCGGTCGCCGGGGTGGCTCTGGCGGTGGGGATGCTGGCCCTACCGGCCGGCGCGGCGGCCGGCGCCCAGGTTCTCGGGTTGCCCGCCGCGCGCGCGGCTCTGGCGGCGACCGTCGTGCTTCTGTTCGCCGTGCGGGCGGTACGCCGGCTGTGGACCGACCTGACCGGGTACGCCGTGCCGGCGCTCGCGCTGGCCGCCCTCGCGGTGTGCTGGCCGCCGGCGCCCGAACCGGCCGCCCTCTACCCGGCGGTCGGCATCCTCGTCCTCGGGCTCGCCGGGTGGTCGGTGTCCACTGTGGTCGCCATGCCGGTGCTTGGCGGGGTGCTCGCGGTCCACACGGCGGCCGCGTGGAGCGCCGTGCTCGTCCGGCCGTTCGGTCAACTCGGGCGGGTCTGGGACGGCGTGCCCGCCGCACCGACCGTGCCGGCGACGGCGGTGGTCGCCTTGGCGCTCGCCTGCGCCGGATGGGCGGCGCTCGGCCGCGACCGTGCCGGGTCCTGGCGCGGCACGCTGCCCGCGGCGCTGCTCGGTGGGCCGGCCGCCCTGCTCACCGCCCTCGCGGCGGCGCGCGTGCCCTGGCCCGTGCTGCCCGCGGCCGCCCTGCTGCTCGGGATCGCCGCGCTTGCCGGCGCCGCCTTCGACCGGCTTCCCGCCCCACCAGCGGTACCGGCGGGTGCGTTGCTCGTCCCCGCCGCGCTGGCCGGTGCGGCGGCGACCAGGGAGACGACGCTCGCCGCCCTGGCGCTCGTGACGGTGGCCGCCGCGGCTGTGGGCGCTGCCGCCGGTACCCGCAGGGCAAGAGTGACCGGCGCGGCGGTGGCGCTGGCCGCGGCGGTGGTGTTCGTGGTGGCCGCCCGTGCGGCGGCGGTGACGTGGCCGGTCGCGGGCCGGTGGGTGCTGCTGGCTTCGGCGCTGGCACTCGCGGCCGGCGCGCTGCCGCGCCCGCAAGCGGCGGCACGCCGGCAAGCGCTGCCGCGCCCGGAGCCGGCGCCTACCCCACAAGCGGGCCCTGCCCCGGAGGCGGCGCCGAACGCGCCAGCGGCGCTTCGGTACCGGGTGGCGCTGAGCGTCCTCGCGCACGCGGGCGCGTTCATCGCGGTGGTCGTCACGGGCGGCGGCGCGCGGGACACGGCGTTGCTGTTCGCGCTGTGGGGTGCCGCGCTGGGACTGCGCGCCGCGTGGCCCGCGAAGCCGGCCAGGGCGCGCACGGGCTGGGTCGCCGCGGCGGGGGCGTGCGAGGTGGTGGCGTGGTGGCTGCTGCTGGACGCGTCCGGCGTCGAGGTGGTGGAGGCGTACACGGTGCCGGCGGCGGCCGTCGCGCTGGCAGCCGGGTGGTTGGCGCTGCGGCGCCGGCCGGACCTGCGCAGTTGGGTGGCGTACGGGCCGGGGCTGGCGGTCGGGCTCCTGCCGAGCCTGGCGCTCGTGCTGGACCCGGACGCCGCACCGCCGCGCCGGCTCGTGCTGGGCGCCGCCGCCGTGGCGGTGACCGTGGCGGGCGCGGTGCGGCGGCGGCAGGCGCCGGTCCTGATCGGCGGCGGTGTGGTGCTCGCGGTGGCGCTGCACGAACTGATCCTGGTGTGGCAGCGGCTGGCCGCCTGGATCCCGCTGGCCCTCGGCGGCCTGCTCCTGGTCGCCCTGGCGATCACCTACGAGCGGCAGCGGCGGGAACTGCGCCGGCTGCGCGCCGCCGTCGGGCGGATGACCTGACACCGCAAAGGGGGGAGCGGGGCCCGGCGGTGTGCGCCGCCGGGCCCCGCCGGGCGGGCGCGTCAGTTGCCGCCCAGGAGGGTGTAAACGGCCGCTGGCGCCTCGGTGACGTCGCCGTCCGGGCGCGACACGTCGACCGGCGCTCCGTAGTCCGAGTACCGGGTGACGAAATCCCGGCCGCCGGTCTGCGCCGTGAGGGTCAGTTTCAGCTCGGTGAGCCGGCCCTGGTCGTCCAGCGTGGCCTGGAACGGGACCCGATCGGCGCCGTCGCCGAGCTGGTCCAGCACCTGGGTGCCGAGCGCGCCGTCGGTCCGGTCCAGTCTGGAGAGGTCCAGGGTGCCGGTATAGATGCCGGTGTGACCGCGCCGCACGTCGGTCGCGGTCTGTAGGACCCGCGCGGTGCCGGCCGGGTCCTTGCCGCCCGGGCGCAGGCCGAACTGGTTGCCGTTCGGCAGCCGGGCGCCGTCGAGGTGCAGCCAGCCGCCGCCGACGCCGGGTAGCACGCCCTGGCCGAGCATCAGGTACATGTCCTTGTCCACCAGGCGCATCTCCAGGTCGGCGGAGATCCCCGGGGACGGGGTGGCGCTGGCGACCTTGACGGTGACCCGGCCCACGCCGGCCACCGGGTCGAGGGTGCCGCTGACGTTGTCCTGGTCCCCGGACACCGTGGTGAAGGAGAAGCTTTCGGAGCCGAGCTTGTTGACCGCGGTGGCCAACTCGGCGGCGGCCGCGGGGTCGGCCGCGGAGGAGGCGGTGGCCGAGGGGCTGGCGGCGCCGCTCGGCGCGCCCGAGCCCTCGCAGCCGGCCAGCCCGAAGGCGGCCGCCGCGAGCAGCCCGATCCCCGCTGTGGTGAATCGTCGGATGCGCACGTCCTCGTCCCTCCCAGGTCGGCAACTTCAACCCCTTCAATACCCAGTTGGCCCGCGCGCCTACCGCAGCCCCGGGCGGCCCGCCGGGCGCCCCCGGGGGCGGGCGGCCCGGCGGTAGGGTGTGCGCCATGGCTGAGCTGCTCGATCCCGAAGCCGTGACCACCGCGCTGCGGGAGCTGGACGGCTGGTCCGGCGACCCGGCCGCGCTCACCCGGACGGTCCAGCTGCCCACCTTCGCCGACGCCATCGCCGTCGTGGACCGGGTCGCGGTGGTCGCCGAGTCCATGGACCACCATCCCGACATCGACATCCGCTGGCGCACGCTCACCTTCCGGTGCAGCACCCACTCGGCGGGCGGCGTGACCGGCCGGGACACCGAACTGGCCCGGCGCATCGACGAGATCGTCAGCAACCAGGGCGAGCCGCGGGGCCTGGAGGACGAGGGGTGAGGTTCGAAGTCAGCAAGGTGCTCGACGCGATCGAGCGCCGCCTGAGCACGGACCCGGCCCTGGCCCGCGGCGTCGTCGACCTCGCCGAGATCATCCGGTACGCCGACCTGGACAACGGCCGCCCGGCCAGCGTCCTGCGGCTCGGCCTGGTGGTCGACGCCCTGGCCCGGTACCTGGCCGAGGAGAACATCCAGGTCTACGCGGTGGTCGACCGCCGGGTGCTGTCGGACGCCGACCTGACCTCCAACGAGCGGATGGTGGTCCGCCGCTGGGCCGACGACGGCCAGGTCGAGGTGGTGCAGAAACTCGGCGACCGGCTGCTCGAGGTGGCCGGGCTGACCGGGCTGCCCGTGGTCACCCGGGTCCCGGTCGAGCGGCTCCCCGCGGCGCAGCACCCGTGGCTGCTCAACGAGCCGGGTCGCCTCCTCGCCCCGGTACCCGGTCCGGGGGGCATCGCGCTGGTACCCCGGGTGAAGGGGCCGGTGAAGCCGGCGACCGGCCCCCGCTACACGGGTGTGCTGGCCCGCCTGTGGCACTGCTCCGAGGGCAACTGCCCCGCGTTCGGCGAACCGGGTGGGCTGTTTGGGGACGTCACCCGCCGGCCGGGCGCCCAGCCGCCGCCCCGGATGCGCCAGGGCGTACCGACCTGTCCCCGGCACGACAGCCGGCTCAAGGACGCGGGGCCGCGCCCGCCGGCCGAGGCGCTGGTCGTGCGGGTCGACGGGGTGGTCCGCACCCGCTTCGTGGTCGGCGCGGACGGGCCGGTCGTGGTCGGCCGGGCGCCGACCGAGCAGGGCGGCGTGATGCTCGGCCCGTGGCTGTCCGGCGAGGCGCGGCGCTGGGTCAGCCGCAGCCACGTCCGGTTCGACCTGCGCGGCGGCCAGCTGACGGTCACCGACGTGAGTACCAACGGCACGTCGGTGCTGCGCAACGGCTCCGACGACGAGGACGACGAGATCTCGCTGAACCGCGATGACACCCACCGCCTCGGCCCCCGGGACGTCGTCGAACCGCACCCCGGGGTGGAGATCGCCCGGCCGGGCCAGTGGGCCAGCGGCGGCGCGGTGAACCCCTCCTCGGTCATGGCCGAGGCGCCCACCATGGCCATGAAGATCGTCCCCCGCTGACGCCCCGGTCGCGGCTAGCGGGCCTCGGTGAGGACGGCGCCGAGCTGGGCGACCGCCCAGTCGATCTCCTCCGCGGTGACCACCAGCGGCGGCGCGAGCCGCAGCGTCGAGCCGTGGGTGTCCTTGGCCAGCACGCCCTTGGCGGCCAGCCGCTCGCTGGCCGCCCGGCCGCTGATCAGCGCCGGGTCCAGGTCCACGCCGGCCCACAGGCCGCGGCCGCGCACCGCGACGACGCCCTGCCCGGTCAGCGCCGTCAGCCGGGCGTGCAGTCGCTCGCCGAGTTCGGCGGAGCGGCGCTGGAACTCCCCGGTGGCCAGCAGCCGGACGACCTCGGTGCCGACCGCGCAGGCGAGCGGGTTGCCGCCGAACGTGGAGCCGTGCTCGCCCGGCTTGAGCACGCCGAGCACCTCGTGCCCGGCGACCACCGCGGAGACGGGCACGACGCCGCCGCCGAGCGCCTTGCCCAGCACGTACATCTCCGGGACGACGTTCTCGTGGTCGCAGGCGAAGGTGCGCCCGGTGCGGCCCAGGCCGGACTGGATCTCGTCGGCGACGAACAGCACGTTCCGTTCGGTGCAGAGCCGCCGGATGCCGGTCAGGTAGCCGGCGGGCGGCACGACCACTCCGGCCTCGCCCTGGATCGGTTCGATCAGCACCGCCACGGTCGTGTCGTCGATCGCCGCGTCGAGCGCGTCCAGGTCGCCGTACGCCACGACCCGGAAGCCCGGGGTGTACGGGCCGAAGTCGGCGCGGGCGTCCGGGTCGGTGGAGAAGCTGATGATCGTGGTGGTGCGGCCGTGGAAGTTCCCGGCGGCGACCACGATGCTGGCCCGCTCGGCCGGGACGCCCTTGACCCGGTAGCCCCAGGCGCGGGAGACCTTGATCGCGGTCTCCACCGCCTCCGCGCCGGTGTTCATCGGCAGGACCATGTCCTTGCCGCACAGCTCCGCCAGGGACCGGCAGAACTCGGCGAACTGGTCGTGGACGAACGCCCGGCTGGTGAGTGTGAGCCGGTCCAGTTGGGCGTGGGCGGCGGCGATCAGGCTGGGGTGGCGGTGGCCGAAGTTCAGCGCGGAGTACCCGGCCAGGCAGTCCAGGTAGCGGCGGCCGTCCACGTCGTTGACCCAGGCGCCGTCCGCACCGGCGATCACCACCGGCAGGGGGTGGTAGTTGTGCGCCGTCCACCGCTCGGCGGCCTCGACCGCGCCGGGGGTTCGCAGGCTTTCCACGGTCGTCATCGCCGTACCTCCAGAGTGCAGCACTTCGGGCCGCCACCGGCCTTGCGTAGTTCCGACAAATCAACGCCAATTGTCTCGTATCCGCGCTCCCGAAGGGCGGCGGACAGCCGGGTCGCCTGCGCCGGCAGGACCACCCGGGCCCCGTCGCACACCGCGTTCAGGCCCAGCACGGCGGCGTCCCGCGGGTCGGCCAGCACGGCGTCGGGGAACAGCCGCCGCAGGACCGCCCGGCTGCCGGGGGAGAACGCCTCCGGCAGGTACGCCACCCCCGCCTCGCCGCCGAGCACGCACAGCGCCGTGTCCAGGTGGTAGAACCGGGGGTCGACGAGGTGGAGCGTCACCACGGGCCGGCCGAACACCTCCTGGACCCGGGCGTGCGCCGCGTGCGTGGTCCGGAAGCCGGTGCCGGCGAGGATGTGGTCGCCGGCGAGGAGGATGTCGCCCTCGCCCTCGTTGACCAGCTTCGCCTCGTGCACCTCGAAGCCGGCGCGCGCGAACCACCCCGCGTACGCGGGCGCCTCGTCGGCGCGCTGCGGGTCCCGGAACTCCACCGCGAGCACCCGCCCGTCGACGACGGTGGCGCCGTTGGCGGCGAAGACCATGTCCGGCAGCCCGGGCAGCGGGTCGATCAGGTCGACGGTGTGACCGAGGTCGAGGTAGGTGCGCCGCAGCGCCGCCCACTGCCGGACGGCCAGGTCGGCGTCGACCGGCGCGGTCGGGTCCATCCAGGGGTTGATGGCGTACTCGACGGCGAAGTACGTCGGCCGGCACATGAGGTAGTGCCGGGCGCTGGCCCGCAACGGCATGCGTCACTCCCGGTGATCAGGTATGGCACCACGCTATGCCGGACGCGGCGCAGGTAACCACCGTCGAAGCTTGCTTGAGCTGGTTGTTCGTTGCGTTGTCCGATCGGATAACAGTGATCCGTTGCGTAGGGGGGCGGCGGGCGCTTGTGCGCCGCCGCCCCCGCTGGCCTCCGCGACCGGGTCAGAACCACGCGTTCCAGTGGGCGTCCAGCCAGTCCCGGACCCGGGTCACGGTGTCCGCGCCGGTGCCCAGCCACGGCAGGGCGCCGGCGAGCGCCAGGATGCCGACCACGATCGCGGCAAGCGACAGCAGCAGGCCCAGCAGCGCGTCAGCCTTGCCGGCCACGTGCCGGCGCCGGGTCGCGGACATCCCGGCGAGGCTCAGCAGCAGGGCCACCACGCCGACCGCCAGGCCGTACGCCGCCAGCCGGCCGGAGAGCACGCCCAGCGCGGCAACCACACCGAGGGCCAACCCGAGGTTCGCCATGAGGCTGGTCCGGGGCCGCCGCACCGGCCCGGCCCGCTCCGCCTTGACCGGCTCGGTGTCGGCTGTGTGCGTGGTGCGGTCGGCGGCGGTGTCGGCTGTGCGGGCGGTGCGGCCGGTGGCCGTGGCGTCGGCTGCCACCGCGGCGCGGCTGCGGTAGACGGTGCGGTCATCCACCTGGTCGCGCCGGTCCGCCGCCGGCTCGATGGCGCTTTCGTCGCGCGTGGCATCCGCGCGGCGCGTGAACGTCGGAATCCTCACCACTGTGGTCACCTCCGGTACTCCGCGCGAACGGCGGGGGTTGGCCGCGCGAAGGCTTTACGCAGAGGTACCCGGCATTCACGTCCTTCACACCCACCCCGGCTGCCACAGTCACCCGGCTCGATCCCGCGCGTGGCTGTCTGGCTCCGGCACGCGGAGCGGGCAGTGTCTTGTCCCGTCGCTTTGCTCTTATTCCGTGGCGGTGCCGAAACACCCTGTGAGGAAGAAACGATGGCTATGCAAGGTCCGTTGGTTCGGTCCAGGCGT